>CAWDIT010000004.1:0-527157 GCA_963802435.1 uncultured bacterium | reverse complement strand
CGCTGTGAAAGGGGAGGCAGAGGATGCGCCTCGAGGCAGCTTCGGCGTGCGGCAGCGGGAAGGCAAGGCTGTTGCTGCCGCGGTAGTGCGCAAAGCTCGATAGCAACGGGCTGAAGTAGGCCCTCGCATCGAAGCCGCCGGCATGCAGGTCCGTAATGATGCGATCACGCACACCGGCAGGCTGGTCGTCTGCGATCCTGCAGGCGAAGAACTGGGCGGTGTCGGTGCAATCTTCCGGCGGTGAAATCAGCCCAGGGCCGGGATGGCGGCCAGGGCCTTCGCATAGGCCGCGCGCAGCGCCAGGCGCGCGTCGCGCTCCTCGGCCACCCGTGGCAGCACCGCAAGCCCGATGGCCGCATGCACTTCGCTCATCTTCGCGTTCAAGCCGATCTCGGACGCCTCGCCCGGGTGCGTGGAACCCGAAATTGCTGAGTCGCTCGATGTGCGCATTCAAGTCCGCGCTTCTCGAAACCACGACACCGCCTTCCGCCGTGTGAAACAGCTTGGTCGCATGCGCGCTGTAGACGGTGACGTCACCCCAGCGATGGACGGGCTCACCCTGGCGGCGCAGGTCGAACGCGTGGGCGGCGTCGAACACGAGCGCGAGTCCGTGCTGCGCTCGCGATGCGTTGCAGTTCGGCACCGTCGCAGGGCAGCCCGAAAGCGTGCACGGCAAGGATGGCCTCGGTACGCGGCGTGATGGCGTCAGCGACCCTGGCCGGGTCGATGTTCACGCCACCGGGTTCGACGTCGACGAACACCGGCGTCGCACCTGTCCATGAGATCGCATGCGCACTCGCAGCAAAGGTGAACGGCGTCGTGATCACCTCGCCACCGACCTTCAGTGCCCGCAGGGCAAGCATCAGGCCGAGCGTCGCGTTGGCGACCAGGGCCAGGTGCGGTGCGCTCAGGTGAGTGGTGAGCGCCGCGCGCAGGCTGTCGTGGCACGGCCCCGAATTCGAATAGCGCGCATTGACTGCCATCGCGGCAAGGTGCGTCTGCAGCACGTCCGGTGCGGGCTGGATGGGTCGCGACAGGGGAAGCATGGTTGCTCTGTTTTGCGTCGGTGACGTCGCAAGGCCCGCCCTACAGGGCCACCGTATTGAGACTGGTGATGGCCATCATTACCGCGACCATGATCACACCGATCACCGCGCCGATGATGAGGATGGCGGCGGGCTCGATGAGCGTCAGCAGGCGACGCTGCGTCACGCGCGCTGCGTCGATCTGGCTGGCGCCGAGCGCGAGCAGCATCTTCGGCAACTCGCCGGACCTCTCACCCACCCGTATCAGGTTCAGCCGCGTCGGAGGGAACCACAGCTGCGACTCCAGTGCCGCCGCCAGACTTTGCCCCTGCTGCAACGAACGCGCCGCACGCTCCATGCCCGCGCGCAGAGGTGCCAGGCGCAGCACCCCGGCAGAAATGCCCATCGCCTCGACGATGGGCACCCGATTGGCAAGCAGGGTGCCGAGCGCACTGGCCCAGCCACCGATCTCGCTCTGGATCAACCAGGGGCCGATGCCGGGCACCCGAAGCATGGCCTGCAGCAACCGGCCACGCAGGCTCTCGTTGGCCAGGCCAAAGCCGATCAGCGACGCGAGCGCAAATGCACCGAGGCCGAATTGAAGCAGGTGGTCGCGCACATAGAGCCCGGACTCGATGATCGCGCGAGACAGTTCGGGGACGTTCGCCTTCGCGCCGCTGATCAGGCTGGCGAAGCGCGGCACCACACCGACGAAGATGATCATGACCGCCAACGTGCCCGCGCCGACCAGCACCGTCGGATAGATGAGCGCGCTGCGCATGTCTTCGGCCACGCGACGTTCGAATTCCATGTGCTGGGCGGCGTCCGACAGCACGCGCGCAAGCTGGCCGCTGGCCTCGCCGGCCTGTGTCAACGCCATCACATGGGCCGAAAGGCCGATTCGCGACTGCTTCAGTGCATCCGACAGCCGGGCACCGCCGCGCACCGCTTGATGCAACGCTTCGAGCGGCGGGCCCAGCACGTGGGCCGAATAGGCCTGCGCGAGCGAGGGCAAGGCATCTCCGAGCGACACCCCGGCACCGAGCAACGTCGAAAGCTCCTGCAGCAGCATGACCTGATCGGCCACCCGTATGCGCCGGCCGCGCCGCGCAGCCGCCGGTCGTGCCGCCAGCACGTCGCGGCTGGTCAGCTGCACGGGCGTCAGACCATCCGCGCCCAGCCGCTGCACGGCCACGGCCTGGTCCTCGGACTCGATCCAGCCGCGGTGCAGCTTCCCCGAGGCATCCCTGGCCACGTACTCGAATCGCATTGAACATCCGTTTCCGAGGGTCGGCGCGAAGCGCTCAGGCCAGCGGTTCGCCGCCCGTGGCCCGCAGCACCTCGTCGAGCGTCGTCACGCCCTCGATCACCTTGATCAAGCCCTCTTCCTGCAGGCTGCGCCGTCCCTGCCTGTTGGCCAGGGTCTCGATCGCCTGCACGGAGGCCGTCTGCGCCACCGCGTGCTGCAGCTCCGCCGAGAAGTTCAGCATCTCGTAGATGCCGACGCGGCCGCGAAAGCCCGTGCGCTCGCAGTGCACGCACCCCTTGGGCTGACGCCACCGCGGCAACGCCTGGTCACCGCCGAAGTCGGCGACGCTGGACGCGTGTTTCATCGCTGCGGCCAGTCGATCGTCGGCGATTGCCGGCGGTGCGTCGGCGGGCTGCGCGCAGTGTTCGCAAAGGCGGCGCACCAGGCGCTGCGCCATCACGGCCCGCAGCGACGCCGCCACAAGGAAGGGCTCGACGCCCATGTCGACCAGGCGGGTGATCGCCGACAGCGCGTCGTTGGTGTGCAGCGTGGCCAGCACGAGGTGGCCGGTCAGCGCCGACTGGATCGCGATCTCGGCCGTCTCGCGATCGCGGATCTCGCCGATCATGATGATGTCCGGGTCGTGGCGCAGGATCGCACGCAGCGCACGCGCGAACGTGTAGCCGATCTCGGCATGTGTCTGCACCTGCATCACTTGCGGCAGGCGAAACTCCACCGGGTCCTCCACCGTCACGATCTTGCGTCGGCCGTCGGTCGTGGCGGAGAGCGCGGAATACAGCGTCGTGCTCTTGCCCGAGCCGGTGGGCCCGGTCACCAGGATCAGCCCGTTCGGCAGATCGAGCCAGCGCCTGAACACGCCGAGCTGGCCGCCGCTCATGCCCAGGCGGTCGAGCGAAAGATCGCTGCGCTTCTTCGGAAGCAGGCGCATCACGATCGATTCGCCGTGGACCACCGGGATCACCGAGACACGGATTTCCATCTCGGCACCCGCAGCGCGCGTCGAGATGCGCCCGTCCTGCGGCAGGCGGCGCTCGGCGATGTCGATGCCCGCGATCAGCTTGATGCGCGATGCCACCGCAGGGAAGCGGTCCATCGCTATCGACTGGCGCAGATGCAGCACGCCGTCGATCCGCAGGCGCACGTCGAACTCCCGCTCACCGGGTTCGAGGTGGATGTCGGACGCGCGCGCCTCGACGGCCTGCGCGACCAGGTTGTTGACGAGCGCGATGATCGGCGCATCCTCGGCCAGCTCGCGCAGGGCACGTGCGTCCAGCGCGAGCGAAATGGCTTCACTGCCGAGCAGGCGCGTCTTCAGGCGTTCGGCATCGACGGGCAGGATGAAATGCCACGTCGCGTGCTGCAGCTGCTCCAGGCCGGACAAGGGCTCGCGCAGGTCCGGATCGAGCGGGTCGGTGGCCGCAAGATGCCAGTGGCCATCGAGGTCGAGCCAGGCAATCACTGAACGATCGAGCAACCAACCGCGATGCTCGGGCAGTGCATCGAAGGCGTCGCGCAACGCGGAGTCGTCCAGCTCGCCGGCCCGCACCACGGTGAGGCCCAGCTGATCCGCGAGCACGGGATACAGCGCGTCGTCGGTCAAGGCCCCCATCCGCACCAGGACGGCGCCGATGCGTCCGCCATGCGCCGCCTGATAGCTCAGCCCGGCGTCCAGATCGGCCTGGCGGAGCAGGCCGCGTTCAACGAGAAGAGCACCAAGCAGCGACGGCACACCGCTTCCCCGGCCCTCGTCGGTCGCGGCAACCGCCTCGCTCATCAGTTCGGCGCCGTGTCGGCCGCCGCAGGCGGAGTGACAGCGGGCGGGGTGCTTGTGTCAGGCACCGCAGTGGTCGTTTCAGGCATCGTGCGGGCGGTGCCCGGAGGCGGAGTCGCCAACCCCGCCCAGCTGCGAAGCGACTTGCGGAAGGACTCCGTGATGGCTTCGGCGTCCTGCGAATCGTTGATCACGTAGGGGGTGATCAGCACGATCAGTTCACGCCGGTTGCCCGAACCCGTCTGGTTGCTGAACAGCGCGCCGGCAACCGGGATATCCTTCAGGAAGGGAATGCCCGACTTCCCTCGGGCTCCGGTGTCCGAAATCAGCCCCCCGAGCAGCACGGTCGAGCCGGCCTTCAGCGTCAACTTGGTGTCCACCTTGCGGGTCGTGAATGTCGGCGAGCTGCTCACCCCCGTCGAGGTCGCCGTGGCCGCGCTGACTTCCTGCGACACGTCCAGATCCACCTGGCCACCGGCATGAATGACGGGTTTGACTTTCAGGATGACGCCGGTGCTGCGGTACTGAACCGTCTGCAGTAGGCCCGTCCCGGACGGACCGGCGATCGTGCCCGTCGATTGCTGGCTGGTGATGATGGGCACTTCCTCGCCGACCTGGATGGTCGCCGTCTCGCCATTGCGCGCCATTACGCGCGGGCTCGACAGGATCGTCGCCCGGTTGTCGGAAGCCAGTGCATTCAACGCAACGCGCAATTGCCCGGCCCCGTTGAAGATGCGGAAATTGAAGCCCGTCAGGCCGATGCCCAGCGTGCCCAGCGTGCCCCCTTCGTACGTCCGCCCTTGCGAATCGACCATGCTCGCCAGCCACTCCACGCCGAGCTGCGAGCTGTCGGTCAGGGCGAGTTCAGCCACCGTCACCTCGATCAGCGCCGCCTTCGAAGGCCGGTCCAGCACCTCCAGCAGCGAGATGATCTGACCATAGTCGTCGGCGTTGACCTGGAAGATCAGCGTGTTCGTCGACCTGTCGACCACCACCGACGTCAGCCGCGAAGCGATCGAACCTTGGGTGGCTCTGGCAGCTCCGGCGGCTCCGGCGGCTCCAGCGGCCGGGGCTGCAGCGGCAACAGCGCCGCGCGATCCCGCAAGCACGCTTTCCAGCGTCTGCGCCAGCAGTTCGGCATCCTTGTGACGCACGGCGTAGGAAAAGAAGTTCTTGCCGATGCCCCGATCGTTCGGACGATCGAGCTTCTTTCCCCACTCCTCGATGTGCGCCAGCAGCGTGTCGTTCTGCGCGAACACGTAGACCGAATTGAGCGCCGCCACCGGCAGCAGGATCACCGGGTAGCGCGCGGCGCCGGGCAGGATCTGCTGCCCCACCGGGTGCACCGCGTAGCCCTCCGCGCTCAAGACGTCGGCGAGCCGCTTGGCCAGTTCCTCCGCCGACCAATAGGCCGGCGACATCGCGATGCTGGCCCGCCCCTTCATGGCGGGCTGGTCCAGGACGGCGAGCGCCTCGAGGGCCGCCTTCATGTTGTCCGGGTTGCCGCTGAGCAGCACCGCATTGCGGCCTGCATCTTCCTGCACCTTGATGCGATCGCCGAACATGGTCCGTAGCCAGTTGGTCACGTCCGTTTGGCGGACCGACTGAAGCTGGACGAGCTGGAACACCGGCCGCAGCGGCTGTGGCGTATCGGGCGCGGCAGCGCCATAGCGGATCGATGGCAATTCGCCGAGCGCTGCGTTGTCGGGCACGACGCGTACCAGGCCACCGACGTCGATCGCCGAGAGGCCATAGCTCTTCAACAGCAGTTTCGCCGCCGCCTCCAGTTGCGACGCCGTCTGTCCCCCCCCGGTGCGAAAGGTCACCAGGTCCTTGCGCGCCACCACGGCGGGGTGCAGGTTGACCGGCTTCTTCAGCACATCGGCGTAGAGGACCTGGATGAACGTAGGCAACTCGACCTGCTGCAGGTTCACAGCGGCCAGCACTTCCTCTGCGGCAGGTGCCGCTGCTGCCGGAGCTGGCCTGGCCGCCGCCTGCGGCTTCGCGGCGGGCGCCGTCGGCCCCTTCGATATCGTGAGGCTGCGTTCGGCGGTATCGGGCGGTGGCAGGTCGGCGGCCGACGCTTCGGTCTTCGGCCCCTGCAGCGGCGCCGGAATCGACGGCTTGATGTCGGCGCAACTCCCGAGCAGGACGCACAGTGCCACCGCGCCCAGCAGAGAGCTGCGGGGGCGGCCCCGAGCGGCAAGGGAGACGCACCCGGCCATCGGCTCGCACGACCGGGGCATTCGTTCGGTTCGCTCACTCACGATACTCAACCCCGGTTCGGACCAAGCCATTGTCGCCCTTCATGACCACTTCATTGTTCTCGATCTTGGTGATGCGCTCGCCCGACGGCAACTCTCCTCCCACTCGCAACCGCAGCGGTTTCTTCCCCGGCGCGCGGAACTCGATCAGCACCGTGCGATCCTTGCCCGAGCCGAAGATGCCGGCGATTCGCCAGCGGGTATCTTCCGGCGGTGCGGCCTTCGCCAGGACCGCAGCTTCGGGCTCGAAGATCGGCGAGCCTACCATCTGCAGGCCCAGCCCGGCCTGGTCGGGCTTGCGCGGCAAGTCCGGCAGGCGCCATTCGGCCGATCGCACGCTGGGGGGCCGCGCGAGCCGCGGCGGCGTCGGCCAGAGCAGAGGCACCAGCAGCCAGCCGGCCAGGGCCGCCGCACCGATACTCGCCATCCACAAGAAGCTCCCCCGCGCTCGCATCAACGCTCCCCCTCGGCCTTGCGCGCCAGCACGCGCACATCCACCTCGGCGATCGGCGGCTGGCTCAGGCCGCGCAGGACCAGTCGCTCCACGACGATCGAGCGTTCGCTGCGCGCGCATTCCGCGAGGAAGGTCACCAACGGCGCGCGCTGCAACTCGAAGATCATGTGTGCCCTCAGCACGACATGACCGGCAGGAACCACGAGGCCGCTCGTGCTGCCGACAGCCTCCTTCGTCGGATCGGCACGCACCGTGGCTGTCTTGGTTGCTTCTTCGACCCGCACGACCGTCAACTCGCGTGTCTTCAGCCCGAGCCTGGTCGAGACCGTGCGCAGCCAGTCCTGAAGTGCCGCCTCGGTGAGGCCGAGGTTGGGTTCGGCCCACGCCATGCTTTGCAGCGCGGCCGTAAGCTGCGTCGCTTCCTTGGCGCGATCGGGCCAGTCGCGTTCGGCGGCCAGCGCGCGCAGGCGGGCGACTTCCGCGTCCGCAGTCAGCAGTTCCTCCTGCCGGGCGTCGACGTGCGCCATGCCCAGATCGATCGCGTACACCGCCAATATCGCGACGACCAACCAGACGCCCGCGCGCAGGCGCCACGACGCGGCCCACTGCGATCGCATCGCGCCCAATGCGGTGCGCAGGGTCGACCCCGGACTCATTGGCTCCCCCCAGGCGCGCCGGGGCGCTGCCGCCGCGCCGTTGTCGGCGACGGCACTGCGGCGTCGGCGGCCGGTGAGTTCAGCGACGGCGAGCTCGGTTGCTCCGGTGACTGGGGCGATGGCGGAGCGGCATCGGCCCCCGGTGTTGTTCGGGTTCGCCTGGGCGGCCCGCCGCGCGACCCGGCTGGCGGCCCGCCATCCGATGCGGGCGGTGGCGCCGCCGACCCGGCGCTGGGCGCCGTTGCCGCCGGGGCGCGCGGCCCGGACGGCGCGGCCGGCACCGCAGGCACGGCGGGCACGACCGGCGCCGGCGGTTTGACTGCGGCGGCGGCAGCCGATTCCTGTACCCGCGCCTTCGATGCATCGGCCGGTGCGGGCAACGGCGGCGCAGCGGCTGTGACTGTCGATCTCAGCGGCGGGGCACGCGACCCGTCCAGTCGCATGTCCATCACGACGAGCCCACGGGCCGAGTCGGTCTTCACTTCACTGACGTCCTTCAGCCAGGACCCGGACTGAAGATCGCGGACGATGTTGGAGCGGCTCGCGGGCGCCGGCACCGCCATGCCAAGCCGGAGTCGTGAGCCGGTCAGTTCCAGTTCCTTGATCTGCGCACCGGACTTGCCCAGCACGTCGTGCAGGTGGGCCACCACCTCGATCGGCAGGGGTTCGGTCAGCCACGATGCGAACAGCCGGGCCGTGGCTGCCTGAGACAAGGCCTGATCCCGGGCTGCAATCACCTGCGCCGTGGACTGCTTCAGCTCCGCGATGCTCTGTGCGCGCGCCGAGAGCGCTCCCTCCACTTCCATCAACCTCTGGCCGAATCCGGCCAGCGCCGCCACGAGCAACAGGCCGCCCACGGCCACCACCCGCGCTTCGATGACACCGCTGGACGACGGCCCTCCCTCGCCGCCGCGAAGCTCGGCCCAGGGGCGGGTGAGCCAGGCACGGGTCTGCGGCAGTGGTGCCGGTTCCGATCGAGTGCCCGACCGGCGCCGAACCCACGTGCAGGAACTGCTGCCACTCCTGCTCGCTCGGTGCGTCGCGGCCACCAGCGGCTCGCGTGCAGCTGTCCGTCCTGCCAGACCTGACCCTCGAAGCCCTCCATGCAGGCGAGCACGCTCGCCCCGTCCTGCGGTCGTTCCCACCAGACGGTCTCCGGCGTGATCCGGCAGCGCTGCGGCGTGAGGCCGGCCTCCTGCAGCGCACGTTCGGCCGCCGCGGCATCCCAGGCGAACACCAGGCCTGAATCGCCCTGCACCGCGACCCGGTACGCCGACTCCTCGAACGGGCGCCAGGCCGTGGCCTGGATCGCCAGCGCAGACCTGCGCTCCGCTTCGGGCACGGCACCGAGGCGGAACCACTTCAGCCGGCACAGGCTGCGCGCCACCACGACGCGGCGCGTCCGAAACCCACGGGGCCCGGCGGCCTCGACGCCGTCACGGAGCAGGCGAACTTGCCGCACCGGGCGGCTCGGCTGGACTCGGCGAAAGCGGGAAAGGAATCGCGGCGCTGAAGTCATTCTGAGGGTCCAGCCGTGACGCCGTGTGCTGCTCCGTGATCAACCAGGGCGCGTCGATTCCTCCGGGGATGAAGCGCAGATTGTACTCAAGGGCCCTCGGCAGACCGGGCGCCCACACCGTGAGCCGCAACTCCCAGCCTGGTGCGAACAGATAGTCCTCGCGGTCCAGCGGCAGGCCCGTGGAACGCTGGGCAACGGCACCGTCTCTCAGCAGGCCGGCCTTGCGAAACGACGTCAGCAGATCGAGCTGGGCAGGTGCTGCGCCCGCGAACACCGCCTGCAGCACCGGCAGCGGCGCCGAGTTCGGGTTAAACCGGTTGGACAGTCCCACGCTGAGCAAGCGGGACAGCCGTGCCAGCCGCACCGGATCATCGCGCCACAGGGGGAGTTGCTCCAGCTCGCGTGTGCTCAGCAGCCAGTCGTTGCGAGGCGGCGCAAGGCCCAGGGCTTCGTAGTCGCGCCGCTCCGCGCCGTTCAGGTCGCTTCAGATCGTCCGTGTCGATGTAGTCTTCGAGCACGTCCAGCCAGGCCTGCGCCCGGTCGACGGGAACACCGTCCTGGATGAGCAGTTTCTCGAGCGCGCGACGATCCGGTGAATTGACGGACAGCAGGCCGCGCTGGTCCTGCAGGCTGATCAGCGCACCGTCCGGCAGACGATAGAGCTGCCCATCGGCGCGAATCGAGCCCGCGGCGTCGCCGAAGCCCGACTCGGTGAGATTGCGCGTGGCGACCCAGTACAGGGTCGCTGCCGCGGCTCCAGCGGCGCTGGCCCGCGCGCTTGCATAGTCCTTCAAGCCGATGGCGTTGCTGCGCAACGCGTCGATGCGCTCTGCGAAGCGCAGCGCAACGAACGCCACGACGGTGAGCACGCCCAGCACCATCAGCAGCACATAGCCCTGTTGCCCCGGCGGGCCGCTGCCCGGCCGGCTCACTGGCTCTCCCATTCCGCGCGGCGCACACGCGCGCGCTCCGTCGCGGCAATCGCGACCAGCAGCGGGCCGCCCGCTTCCGGCCCGAGGTCGAGCAGCACGGCGCGTGGCAACGCGCGTGTCGCTACCCTGTCACCGACGCCTGGAGGCAGTGGCCAGCTGTCCTGCCACACGCCCTTCGCATCGAGGTAGCGCAGCGTGGCGCGCGGTCCGACCCAGCGCATCAGTACCGGCCCCGGGCTCAGCCCCAGCGTGTTCGCTCTGGACAACTCCTCGTGCGTCAGCGCCAGATCGACCTCACCGACGGTTTCGCCCGCCAGGCGCGGCGGCTCTGCCGTCGTGAAGCGCAGGCGCTCGCCGTCGCCGACGAAGCGCGCCGGTCCGCCCTGCGCCTCTGGCAGGGCCGACTCGATCGCCTGGCGCAGCCACTCGCGCTGCACGGCCAATCGCTGCTGATCGGCGCCCGACGATTGCAGCAGACGCTCGACGCGCGCCACCTGCTGCATCGCCTGCCAGAGCAGCGACGAGATCGCCGCGACGATCACCAGCGTCACCAGTGTTTCCAGCAGCGTGAAGCCGCCTGCCTCGCGGCGCGTGGACGCGGGCATCGTCATTGCGCAGTCTCGCCCACCGAGTCAACGTAGCCCGGAACGACGCGGCGGCCCGCCTGCACCTGCTGCCACTCCGTGCGGATGCCGCTGGCGGCCTGCTCCGCCTTCACCGTCAAGCGGTACAAGCCCAGTTGCCAGCGCGGAACGAAATCCACGTGCGGTCGCCGCTCGTCGCGGAGCGGCTGCAGTACGGTGCTCGTCCACTTCAGCTTGATGCCGGCCACCTCGATGCTGCCCTCGGGCCTTTCGGCCGGGTTGACGTCGGCCACCAGCGCCTGCGCTTCCAGTGCAAGCCGCGATTCCTGCTCGACTTCGCGCAAGTGCGCGGCCGTGGCGAGGTTCTGGCTGATCCACGAAAAAAGCATCATCCCCGAGCTGGCGAGCACCACCAGCGCGACGATCGCCTCGAGCAGACCGAAACCAGCCGACGACCTTGCCGTCATGGCGCCGGTTCGACCTGAGTCACTTCGCCAGTCACCGGGGCGACCCGCCATTGGTCTCGGCGCCGGCCCTGCTGAATCTCGATTGCACCGCCGAGCGCGACGCCGAGTTCGCTGTAGCGCAACGGCGCGTCGAGCTCGACGGTCACGTCGGCGGGCAGCCCGGGCAGGTCGCGCAGCAGCGCCGGCCCGTCGAGCGCGAGCGGTTCGCCGCCGATGAACGCCTTCACCGGGAGGGCCTCGATGCGCGCGCGCAGATCGGCACGCCAGCCGCGCTCCTGCGCCGCACCGAGCCAGCGCACCATCGCCGGCGCCACCAGGCCGATGGTCAGGCCGATCAGTGTCAGCACGACGAGGAGTTCGAGCAGCGTGAAGCCGCGCGTTCCGCGCGGGGCGCCGGACTTGCCCATGCGGACTATTTTGCCGGCAGGATTCCGAGGTCCTTCGCGTCGCCCTCGCCACCGGGCTTGCCGTCGGCCCCGAAGGAATAGAGCGCGAAGCCCTGCCCGTCTGCGCCCGGCACGCCGTACTGGTAGGCGTTGTTCCACGGATCGAGCGGCAAGGCGTCGTCGAGATAGGGCCCCCGCCAGCGGGCCGCCTCGGCGGTGTCGGCGGGCGGCTTGGTGAGCAGCGCCAGGCCTTCGGCCGGGGTCGGATAACGGCCGATGTCGAGCCGGATGTTCTCCACCGCGCCGCGGAGCAGCTTGACTTGCGTGGTGGCGGTGACGACCTTGGACTGGTCGACCTTGGAGAAGAGGCGCGGGCCCACCAGCCCCGCGAGCAGGCCGATGATCATCAGCACCACGAGCATCTCGAGCAGCGTGAAGCCTCCGCCGTGGCGGGCGCGCACTCGATGCGCAATGTGTCGTGACAGTTCAGGAGTCTGCATGAGTCATCGAATGAAGGGGGAAGGCGCGGACCGCCAACGGATTGTAGGCAGTGACACGCTCCGCGCCACATCTCGTCCGCCGGACTGGTGAGCGCTTTGCATGGTCCGGAAGGGGACGGGGCTTGCTGACTTCAGAGATTGGACATATTGTCCACTACGTGCAAGACTGGACACTATGCAGCGTCAACAAGGGGTGGTCATGGAGCGGTTTTCTTCCGCGCGCGCTAAGCAATGTTTCGGACAACTGTTGAAGGCGGCCTCTGAGGCGCCGGTCGCCATCGAGCGACATGGCAAGGTACGGGCGATCGTCGGAGCGCCCGAGTTCTTCTCGCCCGCACAAGCGGGTCATGACGAGCTCGCGGTTCGTCGCCTGGCGCGGCTGAACCAGGCCGTGACGGAGAAGGATCGATTGATCCGGCATCAGCGGATCGCGCTCGATCTGGTGACCCTGCCCGCGAAGGCGCGTGACGACATGATTCGGAGTGCCCTGGCCATCGTCGACAGGTGGCGCCAGGAACATTTGTGCAGTCGCGATTACATCGATCGGTGGTCGGAGATTCTTCGCCTGCCGGCACGAAAGATGGCCACCGCGATGATTTCCGATCTCGATGGGTGGGGAACGGCCTCTGCGCCAGAACTCGCCTTGGGTCGGGGTTCACACATGAATCTCGACGCCCTGTTCGAGCTGTTCGAAGAGGCTCGCAAGCTCTGTGGTCATCAGGACTTCGTGGTGATCGGCAGCCTGTCGATCCTCGCTCTGGAGGAGGACTTCGACATTCCGGACGGCATGACCCTCTCCAACGACGTCGACTGCTACACCAAGAACGACCCGGAGCGAATCCTCGACGTGCTCGGCGCACTGGGGGAGAACTCCCCCTATCACAAGAAGTTCGGCTACTACCTGGACGCCGTGGCGCCAGGCCTGCCCAGCCTGCCCGAAGGTTGGCAGGAACGCCTGATCAAGGTCGAGCGCGGCAGCTTGCGCGCCTGGTTCCTGGACCCCAACGACGCCGCGCTGTCCAAGTATGCGCGAGGCGAGCCGCGTGACCGCCGGTGGATCCAGGCCGGCATCCTGGCGGGCGTCGTGTCGCTCCCCGTCGTGAAGGCGCGGTTTCGAAGCACCCATTTCCTCGACGACGAAGAGCAGAAGAAAGCCAGGACCCTGGTCGAAGCGGATCGGGTGTGGTTCGAGGTCATCAAGGACGGACGCGCCCATTGAAAAAGGGCGCCTTGCGGCGCCCTTTGGATCAGGTCTAGAGAAACGAGACTGATCAGTTGTCGGTCGGGCTGCCGTACGGACGCTCGAGCGGCAGGAAGGTCGTCGACAGGCCGTCGATGGCCATGTTGTACGTCCCCTTGATGTTGCCGGCCGGTGCATTGATCGTGAAGACGATCGCGCCGCGGATGCCGCTGCTGAACGAGCAGACTGTCCCTGGCGTCGATCGTCGTCTGGCCGACGGCCAGCGAACCGCTCGCAGCCGTGCCGAGCGTGGCGGTCTTGCCTTCTTCGACCTGGCAGGTCGCCGTGTACGTCGCCGGCACCGAACCCAGGTTCTGGAAGAAGAACCGCGTGAAGACCGTGGCGGCAGGATCGGTCGAGAAGTACGGCGACATCAGCTGGATGGCGTTGGCGCCCCAGACCCAGAAGTTGGTATTCAGGTTCGCGGCCTGCCCCCAGCCCTTGGTGAAGTTTTCCGTCACGTTGGCATTGGGAACGCCGAGCCCGACCCCGGGACCACGGTACCGCTCAGCGAGAAGCTGCGCGACGTGCCCAGCGAATGCGCCTGGTCGGCGTCGAAGCTCACCGTGGTGTCCCAGGCGTTGCCTGCCGGCGGGAACGAGGTCGACGGGATGTTGGCCAGCGTGCCGACGTTGCCGACGACCGTCGTCTTCTCGCCAGCTTCGCAGGTGTTGCCGTCCCAGTCGAGATCGACGCACAGGCCGTGGAGCGGCGGCGGTCGACAAGGCGGACAGCGAAGTCGCCGTCAAGACGATGTTCGCCTTGCCGTTCGTCTTCGTGAAGTCGAACTCGGTCACCCCGTCAGGATTGACGGCATTCTGGGAGTTGTTGTCGAGGGTGATGTCGGCCATGGCCTGGTACTGCCAGTCGCAGTCCTGCACGAAGCCGAACAGCGGACCGAGCGGGTCGTCGACGTTCGTCACCGTGCAGGTGTCGGTTTCCGGGGCGTACACGTTGACGGCCTGCACGCTCTTCGCGACTTGCTTGGTCAGCGTGCCCACGTTGTCGATGTAGGAGGTCTCGCCCGGATCCATCAGCGAGATGGTGAGCGAAACGGTCGCGCCGAGAGTGGCCAGCGGATGCGAGGTCAATCCAATGGCGGCGAACGTGAAGGTATCGCCGACGATCATGTCGGCACCGAGCTGCACTTCAACGGAGTAGGCGCACTCGGTCGTGCCGACCCGCTTCTGCGTAATGTTCACTGTCGCCGGTCCAGCGTAGACCGGGGTCGGGCAGACACCGCTGAAGAGCGTGCCCGACGACGGCGTCGTGATGATGATCGTGAAGCTGTTGCCGACCGGGCGGCCGACACCCATCGAGTACACGACGGCTAGGCAGCGTGACGGGCGTCGCGGCCGTCATGGCTTCGACGGCGTACGATCGTCGGGGCTGCCGGCGCCGTGATGGAACCTGCGAACGCAGCGCCAGAGCAAACAGCGCCCACAGCGATCGCGATTGACTTGATAGCGAACTTTTTCATTGGATACCTCTTCAAGAATTGTTGATGCACATGAACGCTGGTTAGCGAGGTGAGCTCACAGATCGCTCGCAAGCGATTCTAAGGCACGAAGCCAAGAATCAGTCAACACGGCAACACCACATCCGGGCGCAGTTGCCAAGCCCGCAAGTAAGTGTTTGTGTGAGACATCGCAAGCATCTTGCCTCCTGTTCCGCCCTCCTCCCGAACGTTGCCGTCAGGGATGCTGGCGCCCGAAACGCGAGACAAGGTGCAGGTTAGCAGAGGGGCTACCCGGCTGATATGCGAAAGACCACTGTTTTGTCCAGTCTGACCGCAACTGTTGCGCCGGAGACACGCTTCGAAGTCGGCCATGGGCGATTCGGGGACCCGCGCTTTGGGCAGCGACCAGCGAACCGCAGGCTTCAGAGCAGCAGCAGCCTGCCCCCGATGGCGGCGAGCGTGATCGCGATGACTGCGCGCAGCAAGCGATCGGGTGCCCTGCCGCCGAGCAGAGCACCGAGCGCAACGCCTGGAATCGAGCCGAGCAGCAGACCGCCGAGCAGCACCGCGTCGACGTGGCCCATCAGCAGGTGCCCGGTGCCGGCGACGATCGTCAGCGGAATCGCGTGAACGATGTCGGTGCCGACCAGCGTCGCGGGCTTCATGCGGAACGGATAGAGCGTCAGCAGCATCACGGCACCCAGCGCACCGGCGCCCACCGACGTGAGCGTCACCAGCACGCCGAGCAGCGCACCGGCGGCGACCGTCAACGCGGGCTGCGCGCGCTTGAAGGAGGAAGGCTCGGCAACGCGAAGCCGGGTGCCGAGCGCATGGACCTGTTTCGTGAACACCATCGCCAGCGCAGTGAGCAACAGCGTGACGCCGAGGGCGCCGAGGATGAAGCCGCTCTTCATCTGGCCGATGCCCGAGTACCGAAGCCAGAGCAGCGTGGCGACGGAGGCCGGCAGGCTGCCCAGGCTCAGGCGCCGCAGCACCTGCCAGTCGACGCTGCCGCGGGCGTGGTGCACGCCGCCGCCGACCAGCTTGGTGATGGCAGCGAACCACAGGTCGGTGCCCACCGCGGCGGCCGGCGCCACGCCGAACAGCAGCACCAGGATCGGCGTCATCAACGCGCCGCCCCCGACGCCCGTGATGCCCACCAGCAGGCCGACGCCGAACCCGGCCAAGGCGTTCAGCCACGACACGGCAGCGCTCCCTCGCCGATGGCGGCCGGCGCGGCGCGCATCAGTCGATCAGGCCCAGCTCGCGCAGCTTGGCGATCACGCGGTCGGCCGCTGCGTCGGGCGTGCTCGACACCGTGTCGATGCGCAGCTCGGGTTGTTCCGGTGCTTCATACGGCGAGTCGATCCCGGTGAAGTTCTTCAGCTCGCCGCGGCGCGCCTTCCTGTAGAGACCCTTCACGTCGCGCGCCTCGGCCACTGCGAGCGGCGTGTCGACGTGGATCTCGACGAACTCGCCATCGGCCAGCAGGCTGCGTGCCAGCGCGCGCTCCGAGCGGAACGGCGAGATGAAGGCGGTGAGCACGATCAGCCCGGCATCGACCATCAGCCTGGCCACCTCGGCCACGCGGCGGATGTTCTCGACGCGGTCCTCGGCGGTGAAGCCGAGGTCCCGGTTGAGCCCGTGGCGCACGTTGTCGCCGTCGAGCAGGTAGCTGTGGCGCCCCATCGCGACGAGCTTGAGCTCCACCAGGTTGGCGATCGCCGACTTGCCCGCGCCGGAGAGGCCGGTGAACCACAGCACGACCGGCTTCTGGCCCTTGAGCGCCGAGCGCACGGCCTTGTTCACGTCCACGTGCTGCAGGTGGATGTTGTGCGCGCGGCGCAGCGCGAAGTGCAGCATGCCCGCGCCCACCGTGTTGTTCGTCAGGCGGTCGATCAGGATGAAGCCGCCCGTGTCGCGGTTGACGCTGTAGGCGTCGAAGGCGACCTGGCGGTCGAGCGCGATGTTGCACACGCCGATCTCGTTCAACTCGAGCTTCTTCGCCGCCACGTGCTCCAGCGTGTTGACGTTGACCTTGTACTTGGGTTCGGTGACGGTGGCGCCGACCGTGCTGGTGCCGATCTTCAGCAGGTAGGGGCGGCCCGGCAGCATCGGCTCGTCGGCCATCCAGACGAGGGTGCATTCGAACTGGTCGGCCACCTCGGCGGGGGCGTCGGCGGCGGAGATCACGTCGCCGCGCGAGATGTCGATCTCGTCCGCGAGCGTGATCGTCACCGACTCGCCGGCCACCGCCTGCGCGCGGTCGCCCTCGAGCGCGACGATGCGCGCGACCCGGCTCTCGCGACCCGAGGGCTGCACGCGGATGCGGTCGCCCGGACGCACGCGCCGCCGGCGATCAGGCCGCAGAAGCCGCGAAAGTCGAGGTTGGGGCGATTCACCCATTGCACCGGCAGGCGCAGCGCCCCGGCTTGCAGGCGCGTCTCGTCGATCTCGGTGGTCTCGAGGAATCCCATCAGCGTGGGCCCCGCGTACCAGGGCGTGCGCTCGCTCGGCGTGGTGATGTTGTCGCCCTTCAGCGCCGAGAGCGGGATCGTCGTGATGTCGGCGAGGCCGATCTGCGCGGCGAAGGCGCGGTAGTCGTCGTCGATCTTGCGGTAAGTGGCCTCGGAGAAATCGACGAGGTCCATCTTGTTGATGGCCAGCGCCACCTTGCGGATGCCGATCAGCGAGACGAGGTAGCTGTGCCGGCGCGTCTGGGTGAGCACGCCCTTGCGCGCGTCGATCAGGATCACGGCGACGTCGGCGGTGGACGCGCCGGTGATCATGTTGCGCGTGTACTGCTCGTGGCCGGGGGTGTCGGCGACGATGAACTTGCGGCGGTCGGTGCTGAAGTAGCGGTAGGCGACGTCGATCGTGATGCCCTGCTCGCGCTCGGCCGTCAGGCCGTCGACGAGCAGCGCGAAGTCGATGTCGCCGCCCTGGGTGCCCCACTTCGCGGAGTCGGCCTCGATGGCGGCGAGCTGGTCTTCGAAGACCATCTTCGATTCGTAGAGCAGGCGCCCGATCAGCGTGCTCTTGCCGTCGTCGACGCTGCCGCAGGTGATGAAGCGCAGCAGGCTCTTCTTCTCGTGCTGCTGCAGGTACTGGTGGATGTCGGTGGCGATGAGGGCGGAGACGTGGGACATGTCAGGCCTCCCGCCGGGCCGCCCCAAGGGAGGCCTGCGCCCCCTCGGGGGGCCGCGAACGAACGTGAGCTTGGGGGCCCATCAAAAGTATCCCTCCTGCTTCTTCTTCTCCATCGAGCCCGCGGTGTCGTGGTCGATCATGCGGCCCTGGCGCTCGGAGGTGCGGGTGAGCAGCATCTCCTGGATCACCTGCTCGAGCGTCGTGGCCTCGCTCTCCACCGCGCCCGACAGCGGGTAGCAGCCGAGCGTGCGAAAGCGCACCTTCTTCATCATCGGCACCTCGCCGGGCTTCAGGCGCATGCGCTCGTCGTCGACCATGATCAGGGTGCCGTCGCGATCGACCACCGGGCGCACGGCGGCGAGGTACAGCGGCACGACGGGCACGTTCTCGAGGGCGATGTACTGCCAGACGTCGAGCTCGGTCCAGTTGGAGATCGGGAACACGCGGATCGACTCGCCCTTGTGCTTGCGTCCGTTGTACAGGTGCCAGAGCTCGGGGCGCTGGTTCTTCGGGTCCCAGTGGTGCTGGTCGGTGCGAAACGAGAAGATGCGCTCCTTGGCGCGCGACTTCTCCTCGTCGCGCCGGGCCCCGCCGAAGGCGACGTCGAAGCCGTAGTGGTCGAGCGCCTTCTTCAGGCCCTGCGTCTTCCACAGGTCGGTGTGGATCTGCGAGCCGTGGTCGAAGGGGTTGATGCCGAGCGCCTTGGCCTCGGGGTTGTGATAGACGAGGAGTTCCATGCCGAGCTCGCGCGCCATGCGTTCGCGCAGCTCGTACATGGCGCGGAACTTCCACGTCGTGTCGACGTGGAGCAGCGG
The DNA here is from genome assembly GCA_963802435.1 of uncultured bacterium. Lineage (GTDB taxonomy): Bacteria > Pseudomonadota > Gammaproteobacteria > Burkholderiales > Burkholderiaceae_C > CAIKUF01. The sequence continues at coordinate 508,665 of CAWDIT010000004.1, read as the reverse complement.
AAACGGCGGCGGCGCGGGGTGGAACGCCTTCTTCGCCAGGTGCAGCATGGTCGCGCTGTCCTTGCCGACCGAGTAGAGCATCACCGGCCGCTCGGCCTCGGCAACGACCTCGCGCAGGATGTGAATGCTCTCGGCTTCGAGGCGTTGCAGGTGGGTGAGGTTGGCGACTGGCGGAACCACTTTTTCAGAGGGTCGAGGCGGAACGCGGTGCATGCCGACATTGTCGTCGCAGCCGCACGGCGGCCACACGGGCGGCCGCACCGTCGGCACGGCTGGATTCGCCACCTTCGCGAGGACAGATAATCTCCCCGCTTCCGCCACCTACCCGCATGACCTTCCTGATCCTGAGCTTCCTCACCTCGCTGGTGGCGACCCTGCTCGTCGTGCGTTCGGCGGAGAAGCACGCGCACCGCTGGGCCGATCACGACCTGTCGGGCCCGCAGAAGTTTCATTCGGCACCGGTGCCGCGCATCGGCGGCGTCAGCATCTTCCTGGCCTTGCTGGCCTGTGTAGGGATTGCGACGATCACCGGCCACGCCGAGGCAGGGGCGCTCTGGCTGCTCTTGACGTGCAGTATGCCGGCCTTCGTGTCGGGCCTGACGGAAGACCTGACGAAGACGCAGTCGCCGCGGCGGCGGCTGTTCTTCACTGCCGTCTCGGCCGGCCTCGCCGCCTGGCTGCTCGACGCGGTGGTCCGCCGCACCGACATCCCGGGGGTCGACTCGCTGATCGTGTTCGCGCCGTTCGCGGTGGCGCTGACGGTCTTCGTCGTCACCGGCGTGGCCAACGCGGTGAACATCATCGACGGCTTCAACGGCCTGGCGTCGATGTGCGTGCTGATCATGATGCTGGCCATCGCCTACGTGGCGTTCCAGGTGGGCGACGCGCTCGTATTCACGGCGGCGCTGATCGTCACCGGCGCGGTGCTCGGCTTCTTCGTCTGGAACTTTCCGGCGGGGCTGATCTTCCTCGGCGACGGCGGGGCCTACCTGCTCGGCTTCGTGCTGGCCGAGCTCGCCGTGCTGCTGCTCGGCCGCAACCCGGACGTGTCGCCGATCTTCACGCTGCTGCTGTGCGCCTATCCGATCTTCGAGACGATCTTCACGATCTACCGCCGCAAGTTCGTTCGCGGCGTGGCCACCGGCGCGCCCGACGGCATCCACCTGCACACGCTGATCCACCGCCGGTTGGTGCGCGGCTGGGAGGGGCATTCGCCCGAAAGGCGGCAGACGCAGCGCAATTCGCTGACCTCGCCCTACCTCTGGCTGCTCTGCCTGCTGTCGGTGATACCGGCGGTGCTGTGGTGGGACGACACGGCCGTTCTCGCCGTCTTCCTGTTCCTGTTCATGGGCCTGTACGTGATGCTCTACTCGAGCATCGTGCGCTTCAGGACGCCGAGGTGGCTGGTGTTTCGGCGCTGAATTCAACGCGGGTCAGGCAGCCCGATGATCCTTGCATTTCGACCTCGACACGATCAATTTGCACGGTTCGGCAATGGGCATCAGCTCGGCCGATACTCCGGCACGTGCCTTTGCAGCCATCGCTTGACGGCCTCCTCGGTCGCCCCGGGGCCACAGGCATCGAGGCCCGCGGCCAGGTCGGTGATCAGGGGCTGGGTCTCGGCGGTCTGCAGCAGGGCGACCCGCAGGCGCGGGTGCACCGTCGGCAGCGTGCTGTCGGCATCGGCCAGCAGTTCCTCGTACAGCTTCTCGCCCGGCCGCAGACCGCTGAAGACGATGCCGATCTCCTCCGGGCGGTGCCCCGCGAGGCGGATCAGGTCGCGCGCGAGCTCGACGATCTTCACCGGCTCGCCCATGTCCATCACGTAGACCTGCCCCGTCTCGGCCAGCGCCGCGGCCTGCAGCACCAGGCGTGCCGCCTCGGGAATCGTCATGAAGTAGCGGGTGATGTCGGGGTGCGTCACCGTCACCGGCCCGCCGCGGGCGATCTGCTCGGTGAACTTCGGGATCACGCTGCCGCTCGAGCCGAGCACGTTGCCGAAGCGCACCGCGGCGAAGCGCGTCGCGCGGCCCTGCATCGCCAGCTGCGACAGCACCATCTCGGCGGCCCGCTTCGTGGCGCCCATCACGTTCGTCGGGTTGACCGCCTTGTCGGTCGAGATCAGCACGAAGCGCTCCGCGCCCGACTCGGCCGCCGCCACCGCGGCGTGCCAGGTGCCGAGCGCGTTGTTCTGCAGCGCAGCCCAGGCGTTCTCGGCTTCCATCAGCGGCACGTGCTTGAACGCCGCGGCGTGGAAGACGACCTGCGGGCGAGTACGCGCCGAAGGTCGCGCGCAGGTGGGCGAGGTTCTTCACGTCGCCCAGCAGCCGCACCAGCGGCAGGTGCGGATGAAGCTCGGTCAGCTGCTGCTCGATCTGGTACAGCGCGTACTCGCCGAGCTCGTACAGCACCAGCCGCGCCGGGCCGTAGCGCGCCACCTGGCGGCACAGCTCGGAGCCGATCGATCCGCCGGCCCCTGTGACGAGCACGGTCTTGCCCGAGATCAGCTCGGAGATGCCGGGCTCGTCGAGCTGCACCGGCTCGCGCCCGAGCAGGTCTTCGGGCTCGATGTCGCGCACGCGGCTGACCTGGCCACCTTCGAGCAGTTCCTGCGCAGAGGGCACCGTCAGCACCGGCAGCCCGGTCTCGGCAGCCAGTTCGATGGCGCGCCGGCGCTCACCGGCGCTGGCACCGGGCATCGCGAGCACGAGGTGGGTGATGCCCTGCAGCTCGACATGCGCTTTCACCGACGCGAGCGGGCCGAGGATCGGCACGCCGCCGATGCGCGAGCGCTGTTTCATCGGGTCGTCGTCGAGCAGGCCGACGACCACCCAGCCTTCGTGCTGGATGCCGGCCAGCAGCAGCCGCGCCGCGTCGCCGGCGCCGAGCACGAGCGCGCGACGCTGCTCGACGGCGTCGCCCGCGATGCGGCCGCGCATGTGCTCGTACAGCATGCGGTAGGCAATGCGCACCGTGCACAGGCCCATCAGCGTGACGACGGGGTGCAGCGCCAGCACCGCGCGCGGCACCTTCGTCAGCTGCGCCATCAGCACCGCCACGGCGGCGAGCAGCCCGGCGGCCAGGCAGGCCAGCGTCAACCGCTTGATCTCGCCGAAGCCGGAGAAGCGCCACATGCCGCGCGGCACGCCGGCACCGATGAACACCGCCAGGTAGAGCGCAACGATGCCGAGCAGGACCCAGGGGTCGTAGTCCGGCCGGGCGCTCAGCCAGCGCTCGAAGCCGAGCCGGAACAGGTAGGTGATGTTCCAGCAGGCAGCGATCACGATGCCATCGATCGCGAGCGACAGCAGTTGCCGTCGCGGGCGCAACAGCGTGAGGAAGCTGTCGAGACCTTGCCAGAACATCGGTGGCATGGCGTCTACCGTGCGCCCATCAGCAGGCGCAGCGTTCGCCACAGGATCCTGAGGTCCTGCGCGAGCGACGGCGCATCGGCATAGCTCGCCGCCAGCGCGAGCTTGCGCGGCATCACGACCTGCAGGTACTCGCGCTCGGGGTCGGCGGCACGCGCGAGCAGTTCACCCTCGTTGCGAAAGGTGATCGACGCCAGGTCGGTGATGCCGGGCCGCACCGAAAGCACCCTGGCGCGCAGCTCGGGCGGGTACAGCGCCACGTAGCGCGGCACCTCGGGCCGCGGGCCGACGAGGCTCATCGCGCCCTGCAGCACGTCGATCAGCTGCGGCAGCTCGTCGAGCTTGTGCCGCCTGAGCACGGCGCCGACGCGGGTGATGCGCGGGTCGGCGCCGACGGTGATCTGCGGCCCGGCGTCGAGTGCATCGTGCGTCATCGTGCGGAACTTGTGGATGCGAAACGGCACGCCGTGCCGCCCGACGCGCTGCTGGCGGTAGAGCACCGGGCCCGGCGAGTCGAGCTTGATGGCGAGAGCGATGAGCAGCAGCAGCGGCGAGAGCAGCGCGAGGCCGGCGCTCGCCAGCAGCAGGTCGAACACGCGCTTGGCCATAAGGGTCAGCCGCGCAGCAGCGTGCGCACGGTGTCGCACACGCGCTGCACGTCGGCGTCGCTCATCCGCGTGTACAGCGGCAGCGTCAGCATCCGCTCGTAGGCGTGCTGGCTGTGCGGGAACTGCGCCGGGACGAGGCCGTAGCGGTCGCGCCAGTAGGGGTGCAGGTGGAGCGGGATGTAGTGCACGCTGCAGCCGATGCCGGCCTCGAACATCCGCTCGATGAAGCCGTCGCGCGCCAGCGGCGCGTCGTCGGCCAGGCGCACGACGTACAGGTGCCACGAATGCTGGTCGCCGGGCGCTGGACGCGGTGGTCTGACGAGAGGCAGGTCGGCGAACGCCTCGTTGTAGGCCGCCGCGATCTCTTCGCGCCTGCGCTGGAAAGCGGGCAGGCGCTTCAACTGCTGCAGCCCCAGCGCCGCGGCGATGTCGGTCAGGTTGTACTTGAAGCCGGGTGCGACGATCTCGTAGGCCCAGCTCGGCACGGTGGCGGTGAAGCGGTCGAACGCGTCGCGGCTCATGCCGTGCAGGCGCATCACCCTGGCGCGCTTCGCGAGCGCCGCATCGCGCGTGACGAGCATGCCGCCCTCGCCCGTCGTGATGGTCTTGTTGGCGTAGAAGCTGAACACCGTCGCGTCGGAGGCCAGCGTGCCGACGAGCTTGCCGCCGCAGGTGGTGGGCAGCGCGTGCGCGGCGTCTTCGACCACCCTCAGTCCGTGGCGTTGCGCGATGGCGAGGATCGCCGGCATGTCGGCCGCCAGGCCCGCGAAGTGCACCGGGATGATCGCCTTGGTGCGAGGCGTGATGGCTGCTTCGACCGCCCGCGGGTCGATGTTGAGCGTTGTCGGATCGATGTCGACCAGCACGACGTCGGCGCCGAGGTAGCGCACCACCTCGGCCGTCGCGGTGAAGGTGTGCGTCGTCGTGATGACCTCGTCGCCCGGACCGATGGCCAGCGCCTCGAGCGCGAGGTGCAGGCCGGCGGTGGCCGAGTTGACGGCCAGGCAGTGCAGCGCCGGGTCGCCGAGGAAGGCGCCGAAGTCCTGCTCGAAGCGCCGCGCCTTGGGCCCCGTCGTGACCCAGCCCGAGCGCAGCGTGTCGACGACCTCGGCGATTTCCTCTTCGCCGATCTCGGGCTGGGCGAAGGGGAGAAAGGACACTTCAGGGGACTGGGCCATGGTCACTTGTTGAGGACATGCAGATGCTTGCTCTGCGCGCCCGGCACCGCTTGCACGGCGATCGATCGGTCGAACGTGACGAAGCATCCACCTTGCTCGACGGCCAGCGCGAGCAGATAGACATCGGTGATGTGGCGCGAGCTCAGCACGCGATCCCAGCGAACCCGTTCGCGGTCGAGCAGGCTCAGGCTGTCGGGCCAGAACTCGTGGCTGCGGTCTTTCGTGGCCGCGCCCAGCCGCTGCGCGACCAGCGCCGGGGGTTGCGGATTCGGGTAGCCGGGCAGCGAGAGAATTCGCAAACAGCCGTTCTGCGTCAACGGGCACGATGCCCAGCCGCTGCGGGCGTGCCCCGCAAGCCACTCGATCGCGACCGCGTGGTGCAGGTGGCCGCCATCGAGCAGCGCCACCAGAACGTTGACGTCGAGCAGCGCGCGCATGGCCGTCAGATGCCCTCGGCGTTGCGCAGCGCGTTGACCTGCTCGTTGGTCGCGACCACTCCGCGCTTCGCGGGGAAAGGCACAAAGCCCGCAACCGCTCGCGCAGCCCCGGGACGCGCACGGCTTGGCGCTGTGTCAGCCGCACCCGAGAGCGAGCGCCGCAGCAGGGCCGAGACCACCTGGCCGGCACTGCGCCCTTCGCGGCGGGCCAGCTCCTTCGCCGCGGCCAGCAAGTCGTCGTCGATATCGAGCGTGGTCCTCATGGCGATCGATCCGGTGATGCTTTGATGCGTTGATTCTATCGCATCAAGCGGGACATCCGACCGACCATGGCTTGGCGACCCATGCCAGCACGTGCGTTCGCAGCAGCGGCAGCGCGTTGCACACGCTGTACAGCCCCGGATGTACCCGGCAGACGGCACGTGCCAGCGGCGGTGCCAGCGTGATGCGCTGCGCCTGCACCTGGCCGTGCGGAAAGAGCGCCTGCACGCGACGTAGCGGCACGCCTCGCACGTCGGGGTTGCGCGGGTTGTCGACGGTGAAGTCGTACCACAGCACTGCGCCACCCGGCTTCAGCCAGCGCCACATCGCATCGGCCAGGCGCTGCTGGAAGGCGTCGTCGAGCAGCGACGAGAAGACGGTGGAGACGAACACGATGTCTTGCGAGCCCGCCGGCACGTCGGCCTGCAGCGCGTCGCCCTCGATCAGCGTCAGCGCCTCGGGCAGCACGCGGCGTGCCTGCGCGAAGCGTTCGGGCAGCAGCTCGATGCCGCACAGATGTTCGGGCGCGAAGCCCAGCCGCAGCAGCTCGAGCAGGTTGCCGCCGGCGCCGCAGCCCACTTCGAGCAGCCGCTTGTCCGACAGGTCCGACCCGCCGACGCGCGCGAACAGGCGCAACATCGCCCGCTGGCGCTCCTGCACGGTCTGCCAGACGTCGGGGCGCAGCAGGCTGTAGCGGTCGCCCGCATCGCGTCGCGCGTAGCGCTCGGCGACCGCGTCGGGCTCGCGTTCCACACTCATGACGCCCCCAAGGCACCTTTGGCGCCGACCCCCCAAGGGGGTGCGAGGCATCTTGGGGCGGCCCGGCGATGCCTCACGACACCGCCTCGATGAAACGCCGCGCCAGTACGGGATAGGTGTGGTTCGCGAGCACGAAGGCGCGACCGCGCTCGCCCATTGCACGGCGTTCGGCCGGCGTCTTCGCGACGAGGCTGCGCAGCCCCTCGGCCACGGCCACAGCAGATTCCGGCGCCACGGTCAGGCCGCAGCCCGCCTCGGTCACCGGGTCGTTGCCGGCCTCGACCGAATGGAGCACCGCGCAGCCGGCCATCATGTAGTCCATCAGCTTGTTCGGCGCGATGCCGAAGCGGTAGATCGGAACGCGCAGCCAGCCGATGTAGGCGATGGCTATCGCGCCCAGCAGCGTCGGGATCTGCGCCTTGGGCACGGCATCGAACAGCGCCACGTTCGTCAGACCCTCGTCGCGCACGCGCCGCGCGAGACGGGCCTTCTCGAGACCGTCACCGACGAGCACGAATGCGATCGCCTCGTCGCGCAGCAGGGCAGCCGCATCGAGCAGCACGTCGAGCGCATTGGGCAGCCCATGCGAGCCTGCGTAGCCGACGACCGTGCGCCCCGACCCGTGCTGCACATCGAGATGCGCCGCGATGTCTGCGCGCAGCGGCTCGCCAGCGCCCTGCCACTCGTCCAGGCTGATGCCGTTCGGCACGACACGCAGCTTGCGCAGATCCAGGCCATGCGCATGCAGGTGATCGGCGACCTTCGGCAGCATCGATACGACGACGTCGGCATCCCGGCAGGCATCGTCCTCGGCCTTCTGGCAGAGCAGGATGAACGGATGCCAACGCGACATGCCGCCGAGCTCGATCGGCGATGCCGGCCACAGGTCGTGCACCTCGTAGACGAGCTTCGCACAGGCCAGGCGGGCAATGCGCCGCGCGACCCAGATGTCCATCGGGTAGGTGCTCGACGCAACGACCACGTCGGGCGCGAACTCGGCCACGAGGCGCGGCGCCTCGCGCCACAGCCGCCTCAGGAAGACCCAGATGTTGCGCACGCGGCCGACACCGTTGCTCGCGTACGAGGGGGTCGGCAGCCAGCGATAGGCCACGCCGTCGACCACTTCGTCGCGAGGCTCCGCGCCCACTTCGGGCTGGCGGCTGCGCACATGCGAGAACGAGGCGGCGACGATCTGCACCCGGTGCCCGGCGCGCACCCACTCGCGCGCCAGGTAGTACGGTCGGTACTCCATGCCGTGGCGCGGGGAACCGGCGTAGTGGTTGACAAGCAGGATATTCAAGGCAAGGGCTCGAGCAGGCGAAGGTACATCGCCCGGGCTGCGGGATGGCCGAGGTTGCTGTTGTGCCACAGCAGCGAGAATTCGCCGCCAAAACGTGCGCAGGTGGCCTTGAGTTCTTGCATCAGGTCCAGCGCCGCGCCGCCGTGGCCCAGGCCGAGGTAGCTGCGCGAGACGACGCTGGCCTCCATCAGCACTAGCGGCCGCTCGATCAGCGGCAGCGGCCGCCGCGCATCGAGGTCGAACAGCGCAAACGAATGGCAGGTGGCGCAGCGAAAGCCCGGAGCATCGGCGAAGCCCAGCGTCGAGTCGTAGGCCAGGCCCAGCGTCGCCAGCGCCTGCGCCGTGCCGGGCGTGCGCCAGCGTAGGTAGTGCTGGCGCGCGCCGAGCGCCGTCGCTTCCCCACCGGCCCGCGTGACAGCATCGCGCAGGTTGGCCAGCTCGTGCGCGGGCAGCGTGGTGTCGTCGACGCTGCGGTAACTACCGTGCAGGCCGATGGCGTGGCCACGCCCAAGCAGCTGCCTCAGAAGCGCCGCAATGCGCGTGTCGTCAAGCCGGTACCAGCCGTCGATGCGCTGTGGCTGGCGCAGCGACAGAAAGAAGAACGTGACCTTATGCCCAGCGCGCTCGTTTGCCTCGAGCATCCAGTCGAAGGTATCGCAGGGGTCGAAGCGCTGCACACCGAAAACTCCGGCGGCCGCATGGCGCAGCGTCCGGCCGGCCAGATGCGGATTGCGCTCATGCAGAAGCGCAACGGCTGCGTGACGCAGCGCCGTCAGCCCCGGCGGCAGGAAGGGTAGGTCGACATCGCAGCTGACCCAGGTGCGCGGCGTCCGCGGCGTGCGCTGCAGCCCGGGCGCCAGCGGCGCCAGCGCCCACCACAGCAGCTCGACCAGCTCGTCGACCAGTGGCCGGCGCATCAGGCCGGCACGCTGCATCAGCGAGGCCGCCCCGGGGAAACGGCCATGGCGGTCGCGGGCCGCGCCGCGTACTGCCTCTTCATAACGCGACAGCAGGAAGAACGCCGTACCGGTGATGTCGATCGGCAACCGCACGCGGCCTGCGCTGCGCTCGAAGTGACCGCCACCGAACAGCAGCGGCAGCTGTTCGGCGCCGATGCGCTCGCGCAGTGTGGCGTTGGGCAGCGGCCAATGCGCCAGCGGCAACGCAGGCAGTGTGTCGGGCTCGCGCCAGCGCGCGTCGGCCTGCGCCAGGAACAGATCGGGCCATTCGACGATGCCGCCGGGCGCATGCAACTCGAGCCTTGGCGAATCATGAAGTTGCAGCCGCCACGGAAGGCCAAGGAAGCGGCCGAGCAATTGCTCGGCGACCCACTCGAGCTCGGCCGCGCGATGGGCCGGCGCACGCAGCGTCAGCACCGCCTCGCTCATCGTGCACCCCCACGCAACCGCCACAGCGCGGCGCCCAGCACCGCCGGCAGCGACGGACAGACGACTATTCGGTGGCGTTCGCCGTATCGCTTGCGCCACAACAGGCCAATCAGGCCGAAGTCCAACCTGAGCAGCCGGCGCAGCAGCCAGACGCCGTCGACCCACAGCACCGCAGCCTGTGGTGACGTCGCGTCCCGGTCGGCCACCCGGTCCAGGCCCAGGTAGCGTTTGACCAGGCCGTTGCCGAGCGCCATGAAGATGCCGTGCTGCATCCAGAAGCGCGGATTGAGCTCGAGCACGCAGCGGCGGCGCATCGGCGCTGACGATGAACTCCATCTCGTAAGGGCCGCGGAACTGCAGGCGGCGCAGCACGCTGGCAGCGGCATCGACCAGGCCCCATTCGTCGTCCACCGTGGCCAGCACCGCCGACGAACTGGGGCCGTCGCCGTAGCTCGCCAGGCGCTCGGTGACACATGCCAGGTTGCGTGCCGCGTCATCGGCGTCGAAGAAGCCGCCCACCGAGAGCAGCCGCATCGGCGCGTCGCCCATCCACTGCTGCAGGAAGAACCAGTCCGGACGCAGGCCCGCGACGGGTAGCCGCGCGCGACGCCCAGCCAGCTCGCCGGCGTCGCGGCAGACCCAGCCGCGCGGCAACTTGCGAGCGTCCTGCCAGGAGTGGCGACACTTCAGCAGCAGCGGGTAGACGGCGTCGGCCGCATCCAGCGGCCAGTGGCGCAGTCCCTGGGGCCCGCCTGCATCCTGCGCCAGCCATTCGGCAAAGGCCCACTTATCGTCGAGCAACTCGGGTGGAAAGCGCGCCGGCAGGAAACGGCCCGGCAACTCGCCGGCCAGCGCACGCGCCAGCGACCGCTCTTCGGTCAGGAACAGCCACTGAGGCACCTGCGCGCCAGCCCAGCGCGGCAGCGGCAGCTCGCGATGTGCTTCGTCGACCTGCAGCGCGACCCCGAGCGCGGCGCATGCGCGATGCAGGGTCCAGGCGTTGATCCATGAGCTGTGGGTCAGCGCCAGCGGTGCGGGTGACACCTGACTCATCTGTCGTCGAAGCCCTTGTTGTGGCGCACCTGCAGCCCCGGGCGCAAACTGCGGCGGGCGTCGTCGACCAGCGCATAGGGACGCTTGGCGCGGTGACAGCCCGGGTCGTCGTCGCCGACGACGACAAATGGCGCCGTGTCACTGTAGGGCAGCGCCAGCGGCCGCAACTCGCCGCGCGCCAATGCGGCGCGACGCCGAGCCATCCAGCGCGGCAGACAGTGCAGGCCGATGGCACCGAGCGCAAGTTGCAGCCGGCTTGCCCCGGCGACGTCGAATGCGTAGGGGAAACGGCGCGCCGCCGAGTGCTCGAAGCCGGCCTCAGCCGCGTGCCGGCGTGGAAGCAGTCTGGCACCGGCTCGTGCGGCGAGTTGTATCGCATGCCAGGTCTTGGGGTCCGGCGGTTCGTGCAGGTCGAGGTCGGTCCACAGCGCCGCGCTCCGCCGGGAAACTCTTGTCGTTGAAGCTGGTCACCACCCCAGTCCGCCCAGCGAATCCCCGCGCCACGTCAGCGCGCGCCAGCCCACCTTCGCTGCCATAAAGCGGCGCCAGCAACAGAGATCGGCGCACTCAGCGGCACAAGCCGGATCTCGGGCATGAAGTTCGCGTCGACCTCGTGCCGAACACACGGCGGCGAAAGCGCGGCAGCGCGCGCCAGCGCGTCGAGCGCCACCCGGCCGCTGAAATACGCCACGCAGCGTGCGCCGGCGGACTGAGGGCCATGACCGGCGATGCGGCGCAGCAGCCAGCGCGCGGCGCAGCCTGCCTCCCACCACCGAGGCCGGGTTGCCGGCGATCACCGCGAAGTCCGGGTACTCGCCGCGCAGGCGAGCTGGCGATTCGACCAGGCAGCCCTTGCCGAGCTTGGTGCCGGCCTCGTCACGCAAGCGGCCCGATGAGGATGAACGCGCCGATGTGCACCGGCCCGGCGCTGTAGCCCGAGCGTTGCGCCATCGTCACCGTGCCGTAGTCGTGCCCCATCAGGCGCAGGCTGCGATGCGAGCTGTGCGGCGACGATGCTGACGCGGCTCGACCATCTCGGGAAAGTCGACGCCGGTGACGCGCAGGTCATCGCCCTGCGCGAGCAACCAGAGTGCGACCTCGCCGAAGTCGCAGCCGATGTCCAGCACGTCGGCATCGGCGCAGCGTGCCAGCCCCGGCGATCTGCTCGAACTCACGCCGGCGTCCGCCGGTGATGCCGAGATGCGCGTCAGCACGGCGGTAGAGCCGGCCTCGGTGGCGCGCCTCCGCCAATAGGCCGAGTTGTCGCGGCCGTCGTGAGGCATCACGACGCGCAGCACGCGCGCGGCGGCCCCCTTGAGCAGTCCGAGGCCCGGCATGGACATCATCGGCCCCTCCAGCTCGCCACGCCGGCGCGGCGGTAGACGGCCACGCGCCACAGCGGCCGACCCGGCGTGGCCAAGGCCGCGGCAAGGCGTCGCAGCCACGAGGTGTTGTTTGCGGGCGCTCCTGGGCCAGCGGCCACCACGGAGGCCACCGGCGGGCTCGGCAGCCGCCAGCCACACGACGGGAAGACCAGCAGCGCCGGCCATTGCCGGCTCAGCCAAGGCCGCAGCCACGCCTTGAGCACACCGTGCGGCTCGCGGCCGAGGCCCATCGTGCGCTCGAGCGCAAAACCCGGCAGCAGATCCGCCATCTTGCCGGCGTCAAACGAGCGGAAGTGGTAGTTCGGATTCACCGACGCGCCGCAGTACGGGCAGCCGACAAAATGCCGTCGCTCGTCGAACGGGACCGACACGATGACCGCATCGCGCGCCACGCGCGCCAACTCGCCGAGCGTCGCCTCGTATACGCCGCAGGGTAGGTGCTCGAGCAGCTCGCAGCACAGCACGACGTCGAACGAGGCAGCGGCGAAGGCCAGCTGCGAGGCGTCGCCCAGTCGTAGGTCGATGCCGCGCGAGCGGGCATAGGCCACCTTGGCTTCGGTGATCTCGATGCCCACGCCGACAATGCCGCGCCGCGCCTGCAGCGCCTCGAGCAGCAGTCCGTGGCCGGCGCCGACGTCGAGCAGCGACGCGGCGCCGGCCGGCACCAGGTCGACCATCTGCGCCAGCCGCGCTCCATCTCGGACGGCCGAGCCACGCAAGTGGCGCTCGACATAGTCGGCCACGGGTTCGACCGCCGTAGTTTTCGTAGTACTGCTGCGCAAAGCTCATTGGTGCCGCCTCGCCGTCAACGGCCGGTCCGCACGGGCAGCCGGGCCGGCTCAGCGCGCGCAGGTTCAGCCCGACCAACAGCCCGTACATCAGCGCCATGACCAGCGAGAGCGCCAGCACCACCTGCCGCCAGCGTGGCTCGCCGCGGCCCGCCACCTCGATGGTCAACGCAAGCGCCGCGATGCGCGCGGCGTCCCAGCCGGCTTGCCAATGCTGGCGGCCGTGCACCACCAGGTGCGACAGTGGCGAGACCACCAGCTGCGCCAATAGCATCGGCGTGCAGGCCGCCAGCACCCAGCCGGCCGCGGCCCATTGCGCCGTGCCGAAGATTGGCCCGACATACAGCGGCCCCGCGGCGGCCAGCGCGGCCAGCGGCAGCGCCAGCCAGGCCAGGCGCCGCGTGCTGCGGCGGTAGAGCCGCTCGAGCGCCGGCCGGTCGTCGCGCACCAGCCGCGCCGCCTCGGCCCAGAAGCTCTGGCTGACCGCCGCGCCGACCAGCGACACCGGGCCCAGCGCCACACGCTGCATCAGCGCGTAGAAGCCGACCTCGGCAGGACTGTAGTGGCGCGCCAGAAGCAGCGGCACGACGGCGAAAGACGCGGCATTGAGCAGCGAGACGAGCGTCGACCAGGTCGCCTCGGCCCGATAACGACGGCCCACGGCGGCCAATCGCCGCCAGGTCAACGAAGCCAGTGCGACGTGCAGCCCTGCCGCACCGCGCCACAACGTGCCCAGCCCGACCCAGGCCCCAGCCAGCACGCCGACCAGTAGGCCCCAGCCGCCCTGGCCAACCGCCAGCCAGGGCGCTACGGCCAGCGAAAGCAGCACGTTGGCGGCACTCTGCGTGACCTTGGCCCGGCCCACCGCCGACAACTCGGCACCCCGCACATGCCAGGCGGCAAGCAGCTGCTGCGCGCCGCTGCCCAGCAAGGCCAGTGGCAGCAGCGCCGCGGCCCAACCCAGCGCCTGCCAGCCCGGCGTTGCGCCTTCCACAAACCCAGGCGCGACGGGCCACCCGGTGTAGCCGCGCCAAGTGGCCAACACGAGGCAAAGACTGAGTAGCACCGTACAGGCCGCAAGCGCCAGCGCGCCAAGCGCGATCAGCGCCGCCGCCGGACGCGCAGAGCGCGCGTTGGGCACCGACCACTCGAAGCGTCCGGTGGCCAGCGCCAGCGACATGCTCAGACCCGCCGCGAACAGCGCCAGTGCGCCAAAGTCGGCCGGACTGTACAACCGTGTCAGCAGCGGCGCCGCCAGCAGCGGCAAGGCCTGAGCCAGCACATTGGCCCGAGCCACCTTCAACACGTTGCGCGCGAAGCGAGATTCCGTGCCTAGCCACCTGCGCCATCTCGCTCGCCGCGCCATCGTGATGGTTCAGACACCTGCTAAAGGCAGTGCCGGTGCTGCGGCAGGCGCGAAAGAGTCGCCTTCGCCAGTCGCCACCGGTTCGGCAACGTGAGTGGGGACCATCGCCGCTTCGGCTGCGCAGCCTCGACCAGCTACCGAGGGCCGCAACTCGCGATCGTGGACAGTCGAACATTGCAGATACATGGAGCAACTCGCATCATCGACCAGCGGTCCGACCACGATGGTCAGGCAGGGTGTTCGATTATCGCTGACGCCCGCGCGCCAGGCGCGCACCAGAGCCGCGCCGGGCAGCGCTGCATACAATCAAATGCCACCTAGCGCCCATCGCCGCACCATGCAGCACGACAGCCCCAGCCTCGACGAAGACAACAAGCTCATCACCGAGCGCCGCGAAAAGCTCGCCACCCTCCGCCGCCAGGGCGTCGCCTTCCCGAACGATTTCAAGCCTCGCCACCACGCCGACGAACTGCTTCGCCTGTACGACGCGCTGCCGGGCGAGGAGCTCGACGCGCTGGCGGTGAAGGTCAGCGTCGCCGGGCGGATGATGCTCAAGCGGGTGATGGGCAAGGCGGCCTTCTGCACGCTGCAGGACGGCTCGATGGGTCCGGCGGGCAGCCGCATCCAGCTTTTCGTCACCCAGGACGGCCTCGGTGACGCCGTGTACGCCGCCTTCAAGCACTGGGATCTCGGGGACATCATCGGCTGCGAAGGCACGCTCTTCAAGACGCGCACCGGGGAGCTGTCGGTGCGCGCCAGCACGCTGCGCCTGCTGACCAAGAGCCTGCGTCCGCTGCCCGACAAGTTCCACGGCATGACCGACCAGGAGCAGAAATACCGCCAGCGCTACGTCGACCTGATCACCGACGAAGGCGCGCGCGCGCGTTTCGCCGCGCGCAGCAAGGCGCTCGCCTCGATTCGCCAGTTCATGGTCGAGCACCACTTCATGGAAGTGGAGACGCCGATGCTGCACCCGATCCCGGGCGGCGCGAACGCGAAGCCCTTCGTCACGCACCACAACGCGCTCGACCAGCAGATGTTCCTGCGCATCGCGCCCGAGCTGTACCTGAAGCGCCTGATCGTCGGCGGCTTCGAGCGCGTGTTCGAGATCAACCGGAGCTTCCGCAACGAGGGCATCTCGGTGCGGCACAACCCCGAGTTCACGATGATGGAGTTCTACGCCGCGTACTGGAACCATCACGACCTGATGGACTTCACCGAGGCGATCCTGCGCCAGGCCGCGCGTCAGGCCACCGGCTCGGCAACCCTGACCTACGCCGGCCGCACGGTCGATCTCGACCAGCCGTTCGCGCGGCTGTCGGTGCGCGACGCGCTGGTGATGCACGCCGGGATGTCACGCGACGAGGCGGGCGATGCCGCGGCGCTGCACGGCAAGCTCAAGTCGCTCGGCGAGGAGCCGCCCGCGCACTGGACACTCGCCGAGCTTCAGTTCGGACTGTTCGAGGCCGTGGTCGAAGAGCAGCTCTGGAACCCGACCTTCATCATCGACTATCCGGTCGAGGTGTCGCCGCTGGCGCGGGCTTCGGACAAGGACCCGTCGGTCACCGAACGCTTCGAGCTCTTCATCACCGGGCGCGAGTACGCGAACGGCTTCTCCGAACTGAACGACGCCGAAGACCAGGCCGCGCGCTTCCTGGCCCAGGCGGCGAACAAGGAAGCCGGCGACGAAGAGGCGATGTATTACGACGCCGACTTCATCCGTGCGCTGGAATACGGCATGCCGCCCACCGGCGGCTGCGGCATCGGCATCGACCGGCTGATCATGCTGCTGACCGACAGCGCGAGCATTCGCGACGTGATCCTGTTCCCGTCGCTGCGCTCGGAGGTCAAGGGCTAACGCTGCCTGAACTGGGCCTTGCGCTTGGCGAGGAAGGCGTCCATGCCTTCCTTCTGGTCTTCGGTCGCGAACAGCGAATGGAAGCTGCGGCGCTCGAACATCACGCCGTCGCTGAGCGAGCCCTCGAACGCGCGGTTGACGCACTCCTTGGCCATCGCGACGCTCGGGCCGCTCAATTCGCAGATCGTCTGCGCCGTGGCCAGCGCGACGTTCATCAGCTCGGCCAGCGCCACGACGCGCGACACCAGGCCGGCGCGCTCGGCCTCGGCGGCATCCATCATGCGGCCGGTGAGCACCATGTCCATCGCCTTGGCCTTGCCCACCGCGCGCGGCAGGCGCTGCGTGCCACCGGCACCGGGGATGACGCCGAGCTTGATCTCGGGCTGGCCGAAGCGCGCCGTGTCGGCGGCGATGATGAAGTCGCACATCATCGCCAGCTCGCAGCCGCCACCGAGCGCGAAGCCGGCCACCGCGGCGATGACGGGCTTTCTCACGCGGCGGATCGTTTCCCAGTTGCGCGTGATGAACTCGTTGCGGTGCACGTCCATGTAGTCGAACCTGGCCATCGCCCCGATGTCGGCACCGGCGGCAAACGCCTTCTCGCCGCCGGTGACGACGATGCAACCGACGGCGTCGTCGGCGTCGAACGCAAGCAGGGCCGCGCCGAGTTCGTCCATCAGCGCGTCGTTCAGCGCGTTGAGCTGCTTCGGGCGGTTCAGCGTGATCAGCGCGGCCTTGCGCGGGCCGTCGCCGCGAAGTTCGGTGAGGATCAATTCCGTGGTCATGGCAGGTTCTCCTGGGACGAGGGTGAAGGACTGAAGCCTACTGCTCCGCGATCTCCGGTCGGCGCGAGAGCACAAGGTCCACGAAGGTCTCGGCATCCTGCCGGATGCGCAGGCGCACCGGCAGGTAGCGCAGTTGCGGCGAGAACCAGATCTCGGCCGAGAGCTCGTTGCCGCCGCTGATCACGCGGCGCGGCTTCAGATGATAGGTCGCGAGCGGGCCGATCGGGGTGGCGATGTCCTCCTCGCCCAGCACGTCGTAGGTCCACGATCCGACGCGGTTGCGCAGCGCCAGAAGCATCTCCACGCTGCTGCCGGCCTGCAGCAGGTCGGGCCGGGTCGTGAACATCGCCGTGAGCTGGATGAACTGGCTCGCGGCATCCTGCACGCCTGCGGCGCGCTCGACCCGCGTGCCGGTGGCGAGAACGATCTCTTCCGGTCCCATCAGGATCGTCACCCTGCGTGGCTCGCGAAAGAGCACCTTCGTGACTTCGTCGTAGCGGCTCGGCACGAGGCGGTCGCCGACGAGTTCGCCTTCGCTCGTCATGCGGCGCGAGATCACCGGCCCGAGGCCGACATCGACGTGCACCTGGTAGCGCGTGCCGACACGCACCCATTCGACCTGCGCGTCACCGTTGATCTCGCCCCGGTAGTTGCCGGTGAGTTGGTAGGTGAGGCGCGTCGAGGCGGGCCACTGGAAAGCCTCGGCGTCCGGTGCCGGCGCAGCGGCCGGCGCTGCGCTGGCCTGGTCTGTCGCCGGGGCCGACGCCGGCGGCGCTTCGGCGACAGCGGGCGCCGCGGATTCGATCTTCGGCGCCGGTTCGGCTTCGGCGGCGATCGGTGCCGAGGCCGGACCCGCGGCGGCGGGGGCCGCGGTGGCGCGCCGTCGTGGCGGCGCGGGCGCGACGACGACCGGGGCAGCGACCGGCGGCGGCGCCAGCTCGAGCTCCCGCACATAGGTCACCGAGATGCGCGGCGGCATGGCCCGCTGGGTGGCGAACTCGGCCATGCGCTGGGCGACGCGCTGCGTCACGAACAGGTGCACCGCGATGACCAGCACCACCAGTGCGACGGCAGCCACGCGGCGGCGCGGCCGCGCGGAGCTCAGCAATGGAGCCATGCCCTGCGCAGCGCCCGCGCCGCGGCGCCCGCGCCTTCGCTGGCCGCCAGTTGCACCGCGCCCTGCGCCGCGTCGCCTTTGCAGCCCGCGGGCTCGGCGATCGCGAGGCTGAGGACGCGCTGGTCGCGCGACACGAGCAGTCGCGCAGCAGAGGCCTTGGGCAGGACGGCCACTGCATCGTCGAGCCGGCGCAGCCGCCATCCTTCGACCGCCAGCAGTTCGTCACCCGCGGCCAGGCCGGCGCGCTCGGCGGCACCGCCGCGCAGCACGGCCGTCACCTTCACGCCGGTGAGCGCGCTCTCGCTGACGCGCAGGCCCCAGCGCTCGGCCAGCGTCGCCGGCTGGTTCTGCCACTTGACGCCGGCGCGCGCCAGCAGCGCAGGCAGCGGCAGGTCGTCGGTGCCATGCACCCAGGCGAGCAGCTCGGCGGCCAGCGCGGCGCCGCGCCGCGCACCGGCCACGGCCTCGACGGCGGCGACGATGTCGGCCTCCGCAATCGGGCCGCCGCCGCTGCGCTGCCACAGGCGGCGCATCACGTCGTCCAGCGACGCCTTGCCACCCGGGACGCCGCGCAGGCGCAGGTCCAGCGCCAGCGCCACGAGCGCGCCCTTCGTGTAGTAGCTGATGGTGGCGTTCGGCGTGTTCTCGTCGCTGCGGTAGTACTTGACCCAGGCGTCGAAGCTCGCCTGCGCCAGGCTCTGCAGCTTGCGCCCGGGCGTGGCCAGCACGCCGCTTGCCGTCTTCGCGACGAGCCGCAGGTAGCGCGGCGCGTCGATCAGCCCGGCGCGCAGCAGGACGAGGTCGTCGTAGTAGCTCGTGAAGCCTTCGAAGAACCAGAGCAGCCCGGTGTAGTTCTCCTGCGTGTAATCGAGGCTCGTGAACTCGGCCGGGCGCAGCCGCTTGACGTTCCAGGTGTGGAAGTACTCGTGGCTGATCAGCCCGAGCAGCTTCACGTAGCCATCGCCGAGCTCGGCGACGCCGAGCCGCGGCAGGTCGCGCCGGGCCGCGATCAGCGCCGTGCTCGCGCGGTGCTCGAGCCCGCCGTAGCCGTCCTCCACCGCGTTGAGCATGAAGACGTAACGCTGGAAAGGCAGTTCCTTCGCGGCAGCACCGGGCCCGTGCCACAGGGCGATCTCGGCCGCGCAGATGCGCTTCGCGTCGGCCAGCAGCCGCTCACCGTCGAAACCGGGCAGCGCCCCGGCGACGACGAACTCGTGCGGCACGCCGGCGGCGCTGAAGCTGCCGCGCCAGAAGCGGCCGAGCTCGACCGGGTGGTCGACCAGCGCGTGATAGTCGGACACGCGGAACGAGCGCCGCCGCGCGCCGGCCGGCATCGCGGTGGCGACCTCCCAGCCGGCCGGCAGCGGGCCGATCGCGAGCGCGTGCGCCTCGTCCTCGCGCCCGTGCACGCGCAGGAAGACGCCGGTGCCGTTGAAGAAGCCTCGGCCGGCGTCGAGATACGCAGTGCGCACCGAGGTGTCGAAGGCGTAGACGAGGTAGCTCAGCACGAGCGCGTTGCGCCCGTCACAGCAGGCGAGCCAGCTCGCCTTGTCGAGTTGCTGCAGCGGCAGCTCGCGGCCACGCTGGCGCGCGCTCAGCGCCGACAGGTGGCGCGCGAACTCGCGCACCAGGTAGCTGCCGGGAATCCACACCGGCAGGCTCAAGCGCTGCTCGGGTTCGGGTCGCGGCACGGTCAGCGTCACGCGAAACAGGTGCGCGTGGACGTCGGCCACGTCGATGCGGTAGGAAATCATGCGGGGGGAGGGTTCAGCACCACGGTACTTGCAGGTGCGTCAACAGACCACAGTCGTCGCGGCGCAGGGCCGACGGCGAAGGGACAGACAGCGACGCTTCAGACAATGCCGTGCTCCAGTGAAGACGCTGCAGATTGTCGCCTTTCGCCGTGGCGATCTTCGTGCCGCGGGCCTTCGCCGGGCGCCGCACACCCGGCCGGCCCGGGCCGCACGGCACGGTCCCCGGCGGCACTGGCCTCGCGCGCCGCCCGGATCGACCTCCGAATTTCCTGGAAGTGCGGGACGAGCTCACAATGTCCGGGTGAAGTTCCAGCCTGTACCGAGTCTCTTGCCATGAACGGCATGGATGCCCTGCTCCTGGCGCGCATGCAGTTCGCCGCCAACATCAGCTTCCACATCCTGTTTCCGACGATCAGCATCGCGCTCGGCTGGGCGCTGCTGTTCTTCCGCTGGCGCTGGCTGACGACACGCGACGCCGCCTGGCTCGGTGCCTACCGCTTCTGGACCAAGGTGTTCGCGCTGACCTTCGCGCTCGGCGTCGTCAGCGGCATCACGATGAGCTTCCAGTTCGGCACCAACTGGCCAGGCTTCATGATGACGGTCGGCAACATCGCCGGGCCGCTGCTCGGCTACGAGGTGCTGACGGCCTTCTTCCTCGAGGCCAGCTTCCTCGGCATCATGCTGTTCGGCCACGACCGGGTCAGCGAGCGCGTGCACCTGATCGCGACCTTCCTGGTCGCCTTCGGCACCACGCTGAGCGCGTTCTGGATCCTGGCGCTGAATTCGTGGATGCAGACACCCGCGGGCCACGAGGTGATCGACGGCCAGTTCCACGTGACGAGTTGGCTGGAGGTGATCTTCAACCCGTCGTTCCCGTACCGCCTGGCGCATGTGCTGCTGGCCTCGGGCCTGACGGTGGCGTTCCTGCTTGCCGGCGTGAGCGCCTGGCAACTGCTGCGCGACAAGGTCAACGCATCGACGCCGCAGACGCTGCGCGTCGGGCTGACGCTGGGCGCGCTGCTGATCCCGCTGCAGATCGTGGTCGGCGACATGCATGGCCTGAACACGCTGGAACATCAGCCGCAGAAGGTGGCGGCGATGGAAGCCGTGTGGCAGACCGAACGCGGCGCGCCGCTGCTGCTCTTCGCGCTGCCCGACGAGGCGACGCGCAGCAACCGCTTCGAGATCGGCATTCCGCGCGGAGCCAGCCTGATCCTCACCCACGACGCCGAGGGCGAGGTGCGCGGCCTCGACGACTTCAAGGGCGCGCATCCCCCGGTGGCGCCGCTCTTCTTCGGCTTTCGCCTCATGGTCGGTATCGGCGTACTGATGCTGGCCGCGAGCTGGGCCGGGCTGTGGCTGTACCGCCGCCGCGGCTGGGTGGCGCAGGCGCTGCCGCGGCCACTGCTGTGGCTACTGACAGCCATGTCGTTCTCGGGCTGGCTCGCCACGCTTGCCGGCTGGGCCGTCACCGAGATCGGCCGCCAGCCGTTCGTGGTGCACGGGCTCGTGCGCACCGCCGACGTGGCGTCCGGCGTGCCGGCGCCGCTGATCGCGCTGACGTTGGCGCTGTATGCCGCCGTCTACCTGGCGCTGATCGTCGCCTACATCGGCGTGATCCGCTACATGGCCGAGAAGCCGACTCGAAGCACGCGCCGGCGAACCTGGTCACATTGCAGCGGCCGGGGGTGAGGCATGAACTTCGACCAGATGCTTCCGGTCATCTTCATGGCCCTGATGGGCCTGGCGATGCTCGCCTACGTGGCGCTCGACGGCTACGACCTCGGCGTGGGCCTGTTGCTGCCGCGGGCGAGCGACGCGCAGAAGGACACGATGATCGCCTCCATCGGCCCGTTCTGGGACGCCAACGAAACCTGGCTGGTGCTCGGCGTCGGCATCCTGCTCATCGCCTTCCCCAAGGCGCACGGGATGGTGCTGGGCGCCCTGTACCTTCCGGTGGCGTTGATGCTGGTCGGACTGATCCTGCGCGGCGTGGCGTTCGACTTCCGCGTCAAGGCGCAGGACAGCCACAAGCCCCTATGGAACCGGGCGTTCTTCGCCGGCTCCGGGCTGGCGGCCGTGTCGCAGGGCTGGATGCTCGGCGCCTATATCACCGGGCTGAAGCCGGGCTGGCAGTACACCGCGTTCTCGGCCGCGATCGCGCTTGCGCTGCCCGCCGCCTACGTGCTGCTCGGCGCGTGCTGGCTGATCCTGAAGACCGAGGGGGAGTTGCAGCGTCGTGCGCTGCTCTGGGCCCGGCTCGCCTGGGGGCCGGTCGTGCTCGGCATGGGCCTGATCTCGGTGGCGACGCCCTGGGTCAGCACGACGGTGCGCGAGCGCTGGTTCAGCATGCCGGAGTTCATTGCGCTGCTGCCGATCCCCTTCACCACCTTGCTCGCCCTGGTGGGCCTGCGCGTGTTGCTGGGCGGCGAGCGTGTGCTGGGCCGTTTGTGCGCCTTGCCGCTGATGCTGGTGGTGCTGGTCTTCGTGCTCGGTTTCTTCGGCCTCGCCTACAGCCTGTACCCGTATGTCGTGATCGACCGCCTGACGCTGTGGCAGGCCGCAAGCAGCCCGGCGGCGCTGAAGGTCATCCTGATCGGCACCGTGATCACGGTTCCCGCCATCGCCGGCTACACCGTGTTCGCCTATCGCGTGTTCGGTGGCAAGACGCGTGACCTCACCTACGCCTGAGCGGCAGCGCGCGCGAATCCCCCGACCTGCCGCTATTTCGTGGTGGCGGCCGGCGCGCCGCTGGCGACGAGACGCTTCTCGAGCTGCTCGGCGCTGATCGCACCCGGGGCGCGGGTGCCGTCCTCGAACACGATCGCCGGCGTCCCGTTGACCTTGTGCTTGCGGCTCAGCGCGAGGTTGCGCGCCATCGGCGTCTCGCAATTGCCCATGCTGCGCGGCGGCGCCTTGCCGTCGAGCATCCAGTCGCGCCAGGCGCGCGTGCTGTCCTTGGCGCACCAGATGTTGGCGGACTTCTCGGGCGAGTCGCCGCCGAGGATCGGGATCAGGAAGGTGTAGACGGTCACGTCCTTGACCTGTTGCAGATCGCGCTCGAACCTCTTGCAGTAGCCGCAGTTCGGGTCGGCAAAGACGGCGATGCGGCGCGCCCCGCTGCCCTGCTTCCAGACCATCGCGTCCTTCAGCGGCAGGCTGGCGAAGTCGATCGCCTGCAGCTTGTTCTGCCGTGCCTCGGTCAGGTTGACGCGGCTGCGCGTGTCGATGACGCTGCCCTCGATCAGGTGGTTGCCCTGCTCGTCGCTGTACAGCACTTCGGTGCCTATGCGCAACTCGTAGAGTCCCGGTATCGGGGTCTTCGTGATCTCGTCGATCTTCGGAAAGTCGGGCATGCGTTCGGCAATGTGCTTGCGGATGACAGCCTCCTGCGCGACCGCGGCCTGCAGGCAGAACATCAGCGCGGCCAGGCCGGCGATACGGAGACGGGAGGACAGGGGCATGGCATTCCTTCGAAAGCGGGAAAGCGGCTCAGGAGCCGAGCGCACGCGAGACGAGCCAGCGCTTCAGCGGCGCGACGTGATTGACCAGAGTCATTCCGCGGTTGCGAAGTTCCTGCGCGCCGGGCCGCGGGCTGGCAAAAAGGTGCAACAAGCCATCGGTCAGGCGCCCCATGGCCCAGGTCGGCGCCGCGCGCTCGCGCACGTAGCGGCGCAGCAGCCTCTCGTCGCCGAGCGCGCGCCAGGGCTCGCGCTGCTCGACGACGCGCGCCAGCGCCACGACGTCGGCGAGGCCGAGGTTCAGGCCCTGGCCGGACAGCGGATGCACCACGTGCGCGGCGTCGCCCAGCAGCACCCAGCCGGGGCCGCACCAAGCCTCGGCCCTGGCGATCGCCAGCGGCCACGCCGCCCGTGCGCTGGCCAGGCGGAGCGCGCCGCAGACGCCGCCCGTGGCATCGCCGAGCGCAATCTCGAACGCCACTGCGTCGAGCTTGAGCATGGCCTCGGCACCCTCGTCGGGCAGCGACCAGACGAGGGCGAACGAGCGCCCCGGCTCGGGCGTGTCCAGCGGCAGCAGCGCCAGCACGTCGGGCGCGCGAAACCATTGCAGGGCCCGGTTCAGGTGCGGCCGGTCGGCGACCAGCCGGGCGGCGATCGCCCGATGGCCATAGGCGTGCCGCTCCGTGCGCACCCCGAGCGCGTCGCGGGTGGCTGACGCCTTTCCCTCGCACAGCGCCGTCAGCGCGGCGACCGGACCGCCGGCGGTCGACTCGGCACCCACGAGGCTCAAGTGCGGCGCGAATCGGGTGGCGTCGGCAAGCTGGCGCTCCAGCACGGCGGCATCGACGATCCAGGCGAGTTCGCCGACGCACTGCTCCCAGGCCGAGAAGTCGAGCGTTCCGCCGGCAGCGTCGCCCTCGATGTGCATGTCGTGCACCGCGGTGGCGGCGTGCGCGGGCAGGGCGTCCCAGACCTTGAGCTGCCTGAGCAGCCCGACCGACACCGCGTTCAACGCGTAGGCCCGCACGTCGTCGCCCGACTCTGCCGGCGACAGCGCCGGGAGCCGCCGGTACCAGGGCAACCTGCAGCCCCTGGCGCGCGAGCGACAGCGCGAGGCAGCTCCCGACGATCCCGGCCCCGCGCACACACACGTCGTAGCGTTCCATGGCCAACGATTGTAGGGACCCGGGTCGGATCGACGGCGGCGCGGGCAAGGTCGCCCCGCGGACGGCGCCGACCCGCAGCATAAAATTGAGCGCTTCCTCCCCTGCTCCCCCGAAAGCCCCCTCTCATGAGCCTCAAGTGCGGCATCGTCGGCTTGCCCAACGTCGGCAAGTCCACCCTCTTCAACGCGCTGACGAAAGCCGGAATCGCCGCTGAGAACTACCCCTTCTGCACCATCGAGCCGAATGTCGGCGTCGTCGAACTGCCCGACCCGCGGCTGGCCGCGCTGGCTGCGATCGTCAAGCCCGAGCGCGTGCTGCCGGCGGTCGTCGAATTCGTCGACATCGCCGGGCTGGTGGCCGGCGCGAGCAAGGGCGAGGGCCTCGGAAACCAGTTTCTCGCCCACATCCGCGAGACCGATGCAATCGTCAACGTGGTGCGCTGCTTCGACGACGAGAACGTGATCCACGTGGCAGGCAAGGTCGACCCGATTTCCGACATCGAGGTCATCCAGACCGAGCTCTGCCTCGCCGACCTGGCGACGGTCGAGAAGAGCCTGCAGCGTTACCTGAAGGCGGCGAAGTCGGGCAACGACAAGGAAGCGGCACGGCTGGTCGATGTGCTCGTCAAGTGCCAGGCCGCGCTCGACCAGGCCCGGCCGGTGCGCTCGGTCGCCTTCAGCAAGGAAGAACTGGCCGTCCTGAAGCCGTTCTGCCTGATCACCGCCAAGCCGGCGATGTTCGTCGCCAACGTCGACGAGCACGGCTTCGAGGACAACCCCTACCTCGACCAGCTGCGCGCCTACGGCGAGAGCCAGCACGCACCGGTCGTCGCGATCTGCGCGAAGACCGAGGCCGAGCTGGCCGACATGTCAGACGAGGACCGGCTGATGTTCCTGCACGAGATGGGGCAGGACGAGCCGGGCCTTGCCCGCCTGATCCGCGCCGCGTTCAAGCTGCTCGGCCTGCAGACCTACTTCACTGCCGGCGTGAAGGAGGTGCGGGCCTGGACGATCCACGTCGGCGACACCGGCCCGCAGGCGGCCGGCGCGATCCACACCGACTTCGAGCGGGGCTACATCCGCGCCCAGACCATCGCCTACGACGACTTCATCGCCTTCAAGGGCGAGCATGGCGCGAAGGAGGCCGGCAAGATGCGTGCGGAGGGCAAGGAATACGTGGTCAAGGACGGCGATGTGCTGCACTTCCTGTTCCAGGCCAGCTAGCAACCCTGCATGGGTGAACCGGCGCGTGCAATGTCCGGCCGCGTCTCGCCGGATCGCCTCGACAGCGGGCGCAGCGGCAGTGTCATGATGGGAGCCGTCACGCCCGCAGGCTACGGGCTTCGGGAGAGCAGAGCATGAAACACGAATTGCGGGGCAGCTTGCTGGCAGCACTTGCCGTCGGCGCTGCGCTCGCAGCGTGCGTTGCGTGGGCCGACGGTGTCGCATCGCCGCAGGAAGTGCGTGCCATCAGGACCAGGTTGCAGAAGTCGCCACCCACGTCCACGGACTATGCGGCGAAGCCGTACCCGGGGGCCCTACTCGATGCCGACTGCTCGGCCGACGCCAGCGCGCCACGGCAGCCGGCAATGATGGTCTATTGCTACTACACCAAGGATCCAGTGGACAAGGTGCGCGCCTTCGTCAAGGCGGAGGGCAAGCCGCGCAACGGCGTCAACGTGACAGCAGAGGAAAGCGATGTTGCGGTCGACGGCCGGGTCACGATCCGCAACGTCACGCGGATCACCTACTGGGTCAACGCGAAGACGAAGGCATTCCACGAAGGCTTTCCCGCGGACCCGCCGCCGGCCGCAGAGTTGATCGCGCCGCTGTATCCGGGCGCCACCTACGACCGGGAGTGCTCGGCGGCGAAGAGCCTCGAAGCGCGGGGCGGAACGAAGTGGCGCGACGTGTACTGCTACGTGACCTCCGACCCGGCGCAGGCTGTCGGAAAGGCGTTCGACTCCGAGATCCGTTACACGTCGAAACGAGGCGTGCAGGTCGACCTCGTCGAAGTCAGCCGGCAGCCGACGACGACGCAGATCCAGTATTGGCTCGCGGCGGCGGGACCGCAGGTGAAAGCGGCTCCGCCAGCGTCCGAGGCGAAGCCGGTCGCGGAGCCTGCGGCGCAGCCTGCCGCCCAGTCTGCCGCACCCCAGGCCGCGAGCAGTCCACCCGTCGCGGCCTCGCCGAAGCCGCAGAACGCCGATGGTGCGGCGCAGGCGCTCGACACCGTCAACAAGTTGCGCGGCTTGCTGGGACGCTGAGGTCAGCCTGTCCGGGTCGGCTCAGCGCGCAGCGCGCAACCGCGCCGGCAGCCCGTCGAGCGCAGCGTCGGCCACGGTCCCCAGCTGGTCCTGCAGCGCACGCTGCACCAGCTGGCGCGCCGTCCGGACATGCGGGGTCACCGGCCCGAAGAAGCGGATCTCGTCGCCGTGCGCGATGAGCAGCGTGGGAAAGTCGGTCACGTCCACCGAGCCCAGCGCGTCGTCGTCGTCCTCGATGTCGACCCAGACGAAGCGCGTCTGCGCGCCGAACTCGCACGCCAGCGCATCGAACGTCTCGCGATAGTCGTCGCAGGTTCGGCACCAGGCGGCACAGAGGCAGGCTACGAACAGCGCATCGGTGGCAGCTGGGGACGGACTCATCGGCAACAGTTTGCCTCAGGTGTAGCGCAGAGTCACAGTCCCGCCGCCGCGCCTTGCGGGTGTTAGGCTCGCCTGTCCCGTCGCTGCGCTTGCGCGCGGGTTGCCGCCAGCGCCGAGCCTCGCATCCCGACCATGCCCGTCCCCTCTCGTCCATTGGTGCAGGGCCTGCGGGCGCTGTTGCCGCCACTGGCTACCGCGCTCGCCTACGCGCTGAGCGCCTGGCTCGCACTGCGCCTGGCCGTGCCGCCCGCCTACGCATCGCCGCTGTCGCTGTCTGCCGGCATCGCGCTCGCATGCGTGCTGCGCTTCGGCTGGCCGGCCCTTGCCGGCGTGGCGATCGCTGCCTTCGGGGTCGCGGCGCTGGCCTCCCCGCCACCGGGCCAGCAGGCCGGCGCGGTGCTCGCTGCGGCGTTTGCGCTCGGCGCCGTGGGGCAGGCCGGCGTCGGCACGGTGCTGGTGCGGCGCTTCCTCCCCGGCCCGCTGACGCTCGCCGAGCCGCGCGACATGGCAGTGTTCTTCGGCCTGGGCGCGCTGCTGGCCTGCCTGGTCGGCTCGACGCTTGCCATCGCGACGCTCGGATGGAGCCATGCGCTGCCGCGCGAGGCACTGCTGGTGGCCTGGTGGACAGCATGGTCCGGCGACGTGCTCGCCGTGTTGATTGGTGCACCGGTCGCGCTGACGCTGATCGGCGTGCCGAGTTCGGCCTGGGCGCCTCGCCGGCTCACTGTCGGCCTGCCGCTGCTGGTCGTCACGCTGCTGATGGCGCTGGCCCTCGAGCAGGTGGCCCGCTGGGATGACACGCGTTCGCGGGCGCTCTTCGAGCGCGAGGCGAACAACGCGTCGAGCCTGCTCACTGCGCACTTCGAGCAGGCGCTGATCGCACTGCAGGTCGTGCACGCCGTGTACGGTGCGGCGCCCGCGTCGACGCCCGACACCTTGCGCCGCGCGGTACGCGACTGGCTCGCCGACGAATCGGCGCAGCAGGCGCTGAGCCACGGCGTCTGGTCGGCCGGTTTCGCCGAGTGGCAGGACCGCTCTTCCGTCGGCGAGCCCGAGCAGCGCCAGTCCGCGGGGGTGGCCGATGGATCGCGCGTGTTCGATGCCGAAGGTGCGTCGGCTGCGGCGACCGCAAGAGGTGAACCCGCCGTGGTGATCCGCCATCTCGAGCCGCAACGCGGCAACGCGAGTGAGGTCGGACTCAATCTTCTATCGCGCGGCGTGATGCGGGACGCGATCGACCGTGCCCGCCGCACCGACCGGCCAGTCGCCAGCGCAGGGTTCCGGCTCCAGCAGGCAAAGGCGGACGAGACCGCGGTCGGCCTGGTGCATGCGCTGTATCGCGATCGGCCGACGACGATGGCCGAAAGGCTCGCCACCACGATCGGGCTCGTGTTCGTGACGCTGCGGCCGCAGGAGATGTTGCGCGAGTTGCGAGGGTCGGTGCCTGCGTTCCTCGACCTGTGCGTGATCGACACCGACCCGCGCGCCGAACGCCGCGTGCTGGCCGGCACAGCGGATTGCATGAATCCGGCGCCGGACACGCTGCTGCATGTGCGCAGCTTGAACTACGCCGGGCGCGACTGGGACATCCGGGTGAGCGCAACGCGACTTGCAGTGGCGGCCGGTGGGCGCGCCGGCGTGCTCCCGTTCTCGCTCGTCGGGCAGCTCGCGGTCGCGCTGCTCGGCGCGCTGCTGCTGATGGTGACCGGCCGCGCGCGACGCATCGAGACGGCGGTACAGGAACGTACCGCCGACCTCCAGCGCGAGATCCGCGAGCGCTCGCACACCGAAGACGCGCTGCGCGACAGCGAGCAGCGCTTTCGCAGCATGTTGAACAACCTGCCGGTCGGCGTCGTCTACACCGACCTCGATGGCTTCGTGAAGCAGACCAATCCGACGTTCTGCGAGATGGTGGGCTACGGCGCCGACGACCTGCTCGGCATGACGGTGGAGGAGGTGACGCATGCGGACGACTGGGCGCAAGAGGTGGCACTGTCGAGCCGCCTCGTCCGCGGCGAGCTGCCGATGGTCCGCCACCACAAGCGGCTGATCGCGAGCGACGGCCGGACGTTGTGGGTGCGCAGCTCGGTCTCGCTGCTGCGCGATGCCGAGGGCCAGGCGTACCGCCTCGTCGGCGTGGTCGAGGACATCACCGAACACCTGCGCCTCGAGGAGGCCGAGCGAGCGCGCGAAGTGGCCGAATCGTCCAACCTGGCGAAGAGCGAATTCCTGTCGCGCATGAGCCACGAGCTCCGCACGCCGCTCAACGCGATGCTCGGCTTTGCGCAGTTGCTCGAACTCGACCAGCGTCACGCCCTGGGCGAGGCGCAGCGGTCATGGGTGGCGCAGATCAAGGCTGCCGGCTGGCACCTGCTCGAGATGATCAACGACGTGCTCGATCTCTCGCGAATCGAGGCCGGCGCCATGCGGCTGCAGACCGAGACGCTCGATCTGGCCGAGTTGCTGGCGGCCGCGCGATCGCTGACCGAGGGCGCGGCCCGACAACGCGGCATCGTCGTCACGCAGGACATCGCCGCCGGCGCCTCGAGCGCGCTCGGCGACGCCACCCGAGCAAAGCAGATCCTGACCAACTTGATGAGCAACGCGGTCAAGTACAACAACGACGGGGGTCGCGTCCACATCAGCGTGCGCACGCTCGGCGCCGAGAACGTCGAGATCGCCGTGACCGACACCGGGCTCGGGATGACCGCAGCCCAGCTGGCCGCCCTGTTCCAGCCCTTCAACCGACTCGGTCGCGAGCGCTCGGCGCAACAGGGCACCGGCATCGGGCTCGTGATCAGCCGCCGGCTGGCCGAACTGATGGGCGGCACGCTGCGCGTGCGCAGCGTCGCCGGGGAGGGCACGTCGTTCATCCTGACGCTGCCACGGGTGGCCGAACCCGACACCGTGCGCTCCGACCTCGACGCGCTGCACACGACGTCGACCGGCTACCGCACGCGCACCGTCCACTACGTCGAGGACAACGAGACGAACGTGGCGGTGATGCGCGGCGTCCTCGCGCAGCGGCAGCAGGTGAAGCTCGACGTTTCCGTCACCGGGCTCGACGCGCTGGCTGCGATTCGCCGGCGTCGCCCGGACCTGATCCTGCTCGACATGCACCTGCCGGACATCGACGGGTTGGAGCTGCTGCGCCACCTGAAGGCCGGCGCCGACACGATCGACATCCCGGTCGTGATCGTCTCGGCGGACGCCCTGCCGACGCAGGTCGAAGCGGCGCTACAGGCCGGCGCGCTGCGCTACCTGACCAAGCCGGTCAGCGTGGCCGAATTGCTCGCCACGATCGACGAAGTGCTGGGCAAGGTACAGACCCAGTTTGGCTGAAGCGGACCGGGACTGGAGCGCCACGACCCCGCGTTCGAGTTTGCTGGTGACGGCGAATTTCCATTCTGGCTGCCCGAAGCGGGTAGTGCGGCGCGCTCCGGCATCGCCGGGGCTTTGCTCCCGGCCGGAATCGTGCTGCGCGACCAGATCAGCACTCTCGCCAGACGAGTGCTAATATGACGGGAACCAATGAAGCTTGGATCCCTCTGAGCCCCATATGAACGCGAATTCGAACCCTGTCCTGCCATCCTCGGCACTCGTCACGCGCAGTGCGTGGGCGCTCGTGCCGCCGCTCGGCAACCTCGACGCCTATATCTCGGCGGTGAACCGCATTCCGCTCCTGACGCACGAGGAAGAGGTGGCTTGTGCGACCCGCCTGCGCGACCACGGCGACGTGGAAGCGGCCGGAAGGCTCGTGCTCTCGCACCTTCGCCTGGTGGTGTCGGTGGCACGCCAGTACATGGGTTACGGCCTGCCGCATGGCGACCTGATCCAGGAAGGCAACGTCGGGCTGATGAAGGCCGTGAAGCGCTTCGACCCGAACCAGGGCGTGCGCCTGGTGAGCTATGCGCTGCACTGGATCAAGGCCGAGATCCACGAGTACATCCTGAAGAACTGGCGCATGGTCAAGGTGGCCACGACCAAGGCGCAGCGCAAGCTGTTCTTCAACCTGCGCTCGATGAAGCAGAGCCTGAAGGAGGACTCGACCGACGTGGACTCCCACCGTGGCACCTTGACCCAGGGCGAGGTCGACACGATGGCGCGTCGCCTGAACGTCAAGCGCGAGGACGTGCTGGAAATGGAAACCCGCATGTCGGGTGGCGACGTAGCGCTCGAGCCGCAGGCCGATGCCGGCGAGGAAAGCTTCGCGCCGATCGCCTACCTCGCCGACGACAGCACCGAACCGACCCGCGTGATCGAGGCGCATCGCCGCGACTGGCTGGCCAGCGACGGCATCGCCCAGGCGCTCGAGACGCTCGATGCCCGCAGCCGCCGCATCGTCGAGGAGCGCTGGCTGAAGGTCAACGACGACAGTTCGGGCGGCATGACGTTGCACGAACTGGCCGCCGAATACGGTGTCAGCGCCGAGCGGATCCGCCAGATCGAAGTGGCCGCGATGAAGAAGATGCGCAAGGCACTGGAAGCACCGCTCGGGTAAGCGCCCCAGCGAAGCCGGGCGGCACCGGCTCAGCCTTCCTTCATCACCCGTCTGAGATCGGCCGCGAGCGCATCGGCTGGCGTTCCATAGCGCTCGAACAGGCGCAGCTGCCCCTTCGCATCGAACACGTAGGAGCCTGCCGTGTGGTCCACCGTGTAGTTGCCGGCGGTCTTTCCGGGCACCTTGGCATAGAAGACCTTGAACTCGCGGGCCGCGGCCGCCGTCTGCTCGGGCGACCCGCGCAACGCGACGAAGCCGGGATCGAAGCTGGCCAGATAGGCCTTGAGCACTTCGGGCGTGTCGCGCTCCGGGTCGACCGAGACGAACACGCCCTGCACCCGCTCGCCGTCGGCCCCCATGGCCTGCTTGATGCGTGCCAGTTCGGCCATCGTCGTCGGGCAGACGTCGGGGCATTGCGTGTAACCGAAGAAGACCACGGTCACCTTGCCCCTGAAGTCGGCCAGCGTGCGAGCGCGCCCTTCGGCGTCGGGCAGCGCGAGTTCGCGGCCGTACTCGGCACCGGTGATGTCCACGCCGGTGAATCCCGATTGCGAGAAGCCCGGCAGGCCGAGCTTGTCGCAGCCCGCCAGTGCGGCAGCGGCCAGCAACGCGATGAGCGCATGGCAGCTTCGTTTCATCCTGTGCATCACAGCAAGGGCTCCAGGTAGTGGTCCACGAGCAGCGCCGCGAACAGCAGCGACAGATGGATGATGGAAAAGCGGAAGGTCCTGCGCGCCAGCGCGTCGCTGTAGCGGCGCCACAAGGCCCAGGCGTAAGCCGTGAAGGCAGCCCCCAGCAGCACCGCGGCGACCAGGTAGACCCGCCCGCTCATGCCGAACAGGTACGGCAGCAGGGTGGCGGCAAACAGCACCAGCGTGTACAGCAGCACCTGCAGTCGGGTGAACTCGGAGCCGTGGGTCACCGGCAGCATCGGCAGTCCGGCCTTGCGGTAGTCCTCGACACGGTACAGCGCAAGTGCCCAGAAGTGCGGCGGGGTCCAGAGGAAGATGATCAGGCAGAGCATCAGCGCCTCGGGGCCCACCTCGCCGCGGATCGCCGCCCAGCCGAGCAGCGGCGGCATCGCGCCGGAAGCGCCGCCGATGACGATGTTCTGCGGCGTCAGCGGCTTCAGCACCACCGTGTAGATCACGGCGTACCCGACGAAGGTGAGGAAGGTCAACCACATCGTCACCGGATTGACCCACAGGTAGAGCACAGTGCAGCCGAGCGCGCACAGCAAGCCCGAGAACGTGAGCGTTTGCGCGTCGGACAGCTCGCCCCGGGCCGTCGGGCGCCAGCGGGTGCGGGCCATCCTGGCGTCGATCTGGCGCTCGATCAGGCAGTTGAACGCAGCCGCAGCGGCGGCGACCCACCAGATGCCCAGCCCGGCGATGAGGATGCGCCCCCAGTCGGGCCACCCGGGCTCGGCCAGCAGCATGCCGATGACGGCGCAGAAGACGATCAGTTGCACGACCCGCGGCTTGGTCAGCACGTAGAACTGGCGTACGCGCGATGCGGCGCTGGCTTTCAGCGGATCGGGCGGAGACAGGGCTTGCGACATGGGGCGGCGATTCTAGGAAGCCGGCCGTGAAACGCGCGCCCGGGCGCTCGTCTCTGCTTGCCGCGGGTTCGCCAGCCGTCCCTGCCGCGCCCGTGTCAGCAGCACGGTGAGCCAGGCCACGAGGGCCGCCGCGCCGCCCGTGTGCGCGACAGCGGCCGCCAGGGGCCAGCCCAGGAAGACGTTCGACAAGCCGCTGGCGAGTTGCCACAGGGCGACGCCCGCCAGCACCCATGCCCAGCGCCCGAGCGCGGGCTGGGATCTTCCGGCCACGGCCAGCCGCCACGCGAGGAGCATGACGGCCGCGAGCACGAGGTAGGCGCCGAGGCGGTGGACATAGTGGATCGCCGTCAGCGCCGCGAATGGCAGCCAGGCGCCGTCCGCGGTCTGGCCCAGCTCGCGCAGCGGCGCGAAGCCCTCCCCGAAATCCATCTCCGGCCACCAGGATCCCTGGCAGGCGGGGAAATCGGCGCACGCGAGCACGGCATAGTTCGTCGAAACCCAGCCACCGAGCGCGGTCTGCAGCCAGCACAGCCCGAGCACGCCGAGCGTCGCGGCGGACATCCGGCGCGACAGCGTCAACGGGGTGCGAACGTAGCCCTGCGCCTGTGCGGCCAGCAGCGCGAGCAGGCCTACGCCGCCGAGCAGGTGCGCGGTGACGATGGCGGGGTAGAGTTTCATCGTGACCGTCAGCGCACCGAAGGCGCCCTGCAGGCAGACCCAGACCAGTGTCGCCGTGGCCCACCACGGCGACACATCACTGGCGCCGCCGAGGCGCCCGATGCGTCGGTGTTCGACCCAGCTCGCCAGGGCGAGCACGCTGATCAGCACCCCGACGGCCGTGGCCAGGTAGCGGTGGATCATCTCGATCCAGGCCTTGCCGTGCGTCACCGGCCCGCTCGGCAGGACTGTCTGCGCGGCCTGGATATCGTGCCGTGCACCCAGTGGGCTGGCGTTGCCGTAGCAGCCCGGCCAGTCCGGGCAGCCGAGCCCGGAGTCGGTGAGCCGGGTGAAGGCGCCGAAGAGGACGAGGTCGAAGGTGAGGAACAGCGCCAGCAGCGTCAGCGCACGCAGCCGGACGGCGGGTGCGGTGCCGCGATGACGAAGCCAGATCCAGGCGAGCGGCGCGCTGGCCATCACGATGCCCGCCAGCGCAAGACGCGCGAGCGGCGCCAGATCGTAGAGGGGAGCAGCCTCCATGCGGTCGTCAGCGTCCGGGCCGGTCCCACGAGGCCGATGCGCGAAGCAGCCTCTCGATGTCGCGCTTGAGGCTGGCCGGGTCCGGGTCGGGCGGCGCGCGCATCATCCACTGCCCCATCGGATCGACGACGAACATGTGCTGCTCGAGGCTGCGCCCGGGTGCAGGCGAGAGCCAGCGCGCCAGCGCGTCGCGCGGCACGCGCAGCACCGTTGCCGGCGTGCCGCTGGAGATGGCTTGCAGCACCTCGGCTCGAACCGGACGCGAATCGGTCACGAGCCACAGCTTGTCGACCCTCTCCCTTTCCTTGCCCAGCGTCTCGCGCAACTGTCGCTGCAGGAGCAGCGACTTCTCGCAGGAAGCATCGCAACCGCCATCCGCGACGACGACGAGCAGCCACTGGCCGCGCAGCGACGCGGTGTCCACCGGCCGCCCCTGCAGGTCGGTGAGCGGCAGTTCGCGCGCTTGCGGCAACGGTCGCGGAGGAACGATGAGTTCAGCGTAGTTGCTGCGGCCCTGCGGGCGGATGACGAAATAGGTGAAGTACGAGGCGATCACCGGCGCCGCGCAGACGAGCAGCACGAGCAGCATCTTGGTGCGCCCGAGACGCGTTCGCCGCTCGTCGACCAGCGCCGGATCGGGGGGGCTGTGCACGGTGAGGCCGAAGATCTTGGCCCGCGGGGTGGGAGGCCGAACAGGTCCTGGGGTCGTCATTTCAGCGCTGGCTGCGTCGGAACCGGGGTCGGAGGATCTGATACCAGACATACAGCCCGATTGTCAGCGCACTCAGCGCCCACCACTGGA
Source organism: uncultured bacterium (assembly GCA_963802435.1). GTDB lineage: Bacteria > Pseudomonadota > Gammaproteobacteria > Burkholderiales > Burkholderiaceae_C > CAIKUF01. Next base: position 473,922 of record CAWDIT010000004.1, on the reverse strand, counting down.
AGGCATAGCCATGGTGCGTTCGGGTATCGACGGCGGGGGGCGGCCAGTGGCGCAGAAGTCCGTCGGCCGCCGATGCTTCGTCCTGCAGCACCGAGACCGGAAGCAGCGCGACGCCGATCTCCTGCGCATAGGTCCCGGGGTCCAGGTTCTGCCGGATCGCCCCCGAGGCCGCGGCCGCGAACTCATACAGGCGCGCCGGTGGCGGCACGATGCGCCCCGTCACCTCCACCTCGCCCGGCGGCGTCGCGAGCGGGGGCAGTCGCGTGCGCTCGTCGTTGTCGCGCGCGACCCAGCCTCGTTGCACCAGCACCGCGCCGCCGCTCCACTGCAGCGGCGTGACGACGATGAACCCCGGCCGCGCGTGCATCTGCCGGTTGTCGAGATAGATCGTCCGTTCGGCCAGCCAGTGTCCGCGCAGCTGCACCTTGCGATAGAGCAGACCAGCGACATCGTGCTGGGCTGCCGCCAGTTCCGCCGGACCGACCGCGGTCAATCCGGCGCGCGTGTCGAACGATGCCTGGAGCGCCTCCTTCTGCCGTGCCCGATCCCACTGCCAGAACCCGAGGCGCGCGGTGAGCGTCGCGCAGGCCAGTGCGGCGAGCAGCACGACGACACGCCCACGCCGCCCGGTCGCAATCCCCGTGCTCAGGCCCACGCCGTTCGCGCCCGGAGGAGATAATCAGGTCGCATGAAGATCACCATCGCCATTGCGTTCGTCCTGATCCTGGGCGCGCTGGCGGTCGCCGGCGCGTCGATGTTGCGAGGCGGCCGCACGGCCGGAGCCAGACCCGGCATGATGATGCGCGCACTCGCCTGGCGAGTGGGTCTCTCGGTGGCGCTATTCGTCGGCCTGCTCGTCGCCTACAGGCTGGGCTGGATCCACCCCACCGGCGTGCCGCTCGGCGGTTGACCTCGCCCGCTGCCGGCGGGCTCGACCATTCGCTAGAGCCAGTAGACGACGATGTAGAGGCCGAGCCAGACCACGTCGACGAAGTGCCAGTACCACGCAGCGCCTTCGAAGCCGAAGTGACGCTGCGGCGTGAAGTGGCCCTTCATGAGCCGCAGCGTGATGAAGAGCAGCATCAGCATGCCGACGAAGACGTGAAAGCCGTGGAAGCCGGTCAGCATGAAGAAGGTCGTGCCGTAGGCGCCCGAGCTGAGCTTGAGATTCAGCTCGCTGTAGGCATGCATGTATTCGTAGCCCTGCACGATCAGGAAGGTCAGCCCGAGCAACACCGTCAGCCACATGAAGGCGATGCACCTGGCGCGGTGGCTGGCGATCAGCGCGTGATGGGCGATCGTCAGCGTGACGCCCGAGCTCAGCAGCAGCGCGGTGTTGATGGTCGGCAGCGGCCAGGGACCCATCGTCGTGAACGGCTCGACGGTGCCGGCGGGCGACGCCGTGATGCCGGCCTGCACGCTCGGCCAGACGGCCTTGAAGTCGGGCCACAGCAGCGCATTCTCGATGCTGCCGAGGTTCGGCACGGCGTGCACTCGCAGCCAGAACAGCGCTCCGAAGAAGGCGCCGAAGAACATCACCTCGGAGAAGATGAACCAGCTCATGCTCCAGCGGTACGAGACGTCGACGCGCTCGCTGTAGAGCCCGCCTTCGCTCTCGCGAATGGCCGTACGGAACCACTGCTGCAGCACGAACAGCCACATCGCGAGGCCGAAGAACAATGAATACGCGCCCCACCCGTGCCCGTTGACCCACTGCCCTGCTCCGAAGATCAGGAAGAGCAGGCCGGTCGCGCTCAGCACCGGGAAGGGTGACGGTGCGGGAACGAAGTAGTGGGGTTGATGTCCCTGGGGCGTTGCTGCCGACATGCGTTCTTCTCCTCGAAATTCGATCCGATTCAGCCACCAGCACCGGCCACGCCGCTGCCGATCACCCAGTTCACCAGCAGCACCAGCGCCGCGACGAACAGTGCGGCGCCGATCAGGCCCGCGATGACCACGTGCACCGGATTGAGCCGGCTCACGTCGCGCTCGTACTCGGCCGACCTGCGCACGCCGAAGAAGGACCAGGCAACTGCCTGCATCGTCTGCCAGAACGAGCCCCTGCGCGCCACCGCGTCCTTCAGCGGCGTGGTCATGCGGCCCCCTTGCGCGGCGGCGTGACGGCGCCGGCCTGCTGCCCGGCGGGCGCGGGAGGAACCTTGCCGCCGACCTCGAAGAAGGTATAGGACAGGGTGATCGTCTTCACGTCCTTCGACAGCTTGGGGTCGACCACGAAGACGACCGGCCATTGCCTGGACTCGCCCGGCGCGAGCGTGTGCTCGGTGAAGCAGAAGCACTCGAGCTTGTTGAAGTACGGCGCAGCCTGCGTGGGTGCGTAGCTCGGAATGGCCTGCGCCACCATCGTGCGGTTCTGCGTGTTGCGGAACTCGTACATCACGCTGACCATCTGGCCGGGATGCACGTCGAGCGAACGCTGCGCAGGCTTGAACTCCCACGGGCCGCGAGCATTGGCATCGAACTCCACCGTGATGGTCCGCGTGAGGTCGACCTGCGAATTCACGGTGGGAGTGCTCGGATTGCCAGCGGCCGCGAGTTCCGACACAGACAGCACGTTGATGCCGAGCGCCGTGCAGATCGAGCGATAGACCGGCACCAGCGCATAGCCGAAGGCAAACATCACCAGCGCGACGACGACGAGCTTTGCAACCATGCGCAGGTTGTCGGTGCGCAGCACGGAGGCCGCGATCGACGAGACTGACGAATCAGACATGGGATGTATGCAGACGCAGCTCGGCCGGCGCCGGGCCGCCCCAAGCCGGCCTCAGCCCGCTCGGGGGCCGCGAACGAAGTGAGCTTGGGGCTGTCATCCTAGCCACCGAAGGCCACGAGCTTGAGCACGAAGCCGGCGAAGAAGGCGAGCGAGACGGAAGCAAGGATCAGTGCCAGCCGCAGGTTCTGTCGCTTCTGTTCGGACGTCATGACGGGGTCTCCTGTCCGCGTTGCGTTCAGCCGATCACCTTGGTCGCCGCGGCGTTGAGCCGGGGCGGATGCTCGAAGGTATGGAATGGTGCCGGCGACGGCACTTCCCACTCCAGACCCTCGGCACCTTCCCAAGGCTGCTGCGGCGCGGGCGCTCCCTTGCCGCGCATGCAGGGCAGCACGACGAAGACAATGAAGAAGACCTGCATCAGCCCGAAGCCGAGCGCGCCGACCGAGGCCAGCATGTTGAAGTCGGCGAACTGCATCGGATAGTCGGCATAGCGGCGCGGCATTCCCGCCAGGCCGAGGAAGTGCATCGGGAAGAACGTGACATTGAAGAAGACGAGCGATCCCCAGAAATGGATCTTGCCGCGCGCCTCGTCGTACATCACGCCGGTCCACTTCGGCGACCAGTAGTAGAAGCCGGCGAACATCGCGAACAGCGAGCCCGCGACGAGCACGTAGTGGAAGTGGGCCACGACGTAGTAGGTATCCTGCAGCTGTATGTCCACCGGCGCCATTGCCAGGATCAGCCCGGTGAAGCCGCCCATCGTGAAGACGAACAGGAAGCCGACCGCGAACAGCATCGGTGTCTCGAAGGTCATCGAGCCGCGCCACATCGTCGCCACCCAGTTGAAGATCTTCACGCCGGTGGGCACCGCGATCAGCATCGTCGCGTACATGAAGAAGAGCTGCCCCGTGACCGGCATGCCGGTGGTGAACATGTGGTGGGCCCAGACGATGAACGACAGGATCGCGATCGACGCCGTCGCGTAGACCATCGACGTGTAGCCGAACAGCCGCTTGCGCGCGAAGGCCGGGATGATCGCGCTGACGATGCCGAACGCAGGCAGGATCATGATGTAGACCTCGGGGTGGCCGAAGAACCAGAAGATGTGCTGGTACATCACCGGGTCGCCGCCGCTGGCGGGGTTGAAGAAGCTGGTGCCGAAGTGGCGGTCGGTCAGCGTCATCGTGATCGCGCCGGCCAGCACCGGCATCACCGCGATCAGCAGGTAGGCCGTGATCAGCCAGGTCCAGCAGAACAGCGGCATCTTCATGAGCGTCATGCCGGGTGCGCGCATGTTCAGCACGGTGACGATGATGTTGATCGATCCCATGATCGAACTCGCGCCCATGATGTGCATCGCGAAGATGCCGGCGTCCATCGACGGGCCCATCTGCAGCGTCAGCGGCGCGTAGAGCGTCCAGCCCGCCGCCGGCGCACCGCCGGGCATGAAGAACGACGACACGAGCATCAGCGCGGCCGGGATCAGCAACCAGAAGGAGAGGTTGTTCATCCGCGCGAAAGCCATGTCCGCCGCGCCGATCTGCAGCGGGATCATCCAGTTCGCGAAGCCCACGAACGCCGGCATGATCGCGCCGAAGACCATGATCAGGCCGTGCATCGTCGTCAGCTGGTTGAACAGCTCCGGGTTGACGAACTGCAGGCCGGGCTGGAACAGCTCGAGGCGGATCATCAGCGCCAGCACGCCACCGATCATCAGCATCGTCAGCGAGAACAGCAGGTACATCGTGCCGATGTCCTTGTGGTTCGTCGCGTACAGCCAGCGTCGCCAGCCGTGCGGCGCGCCGTGATCGTGACCGTGGCCGTGCTCGCCGGGGTGCTCCATGACTGCGCTCATCTCGATTCCTGCTCTGTTGTCGCCTGACGGACGTCGTGCTACTTGCGGGCGGCCAGCACATCGGCCGGCTGCACGATCTGCCCGGTGTTGTTCGACCAGTGGTTCTTGGTGAACGAGATCACGGCCGCGATCTCGGTGTCGCTGAGCTGCTTCCAGGACGGCATCGCACCGTTCAGGCGCCCTGCGAGCACCACCTCGATCTGCTTGGCCTTGTCCGCGTCGAGCACGATCGCGGAGCCGTCCAGCGGCTTGATCGGGCCAGCGCCCTTGCCGCTCGCCTGGTGACAGGCGGCGCAGTTGGCGTTGTAGACCTTCTCGCCGCGCGCCACGATCTCGGCCAGCGTCCACACCTTTGCAGGGTCGTCGGCCAAGGCGGCGAGCCTCTTCTGCTCCCCGGCCACCCAGGCCGTGTAGTCCGCTGCCGACAGCACCTTCACGTGGATCGGCATGTAGGCGTGTTCCTTGCCGCACAGTTCGGCGCACTGACCGTAGAAGTCGCCCACCTTCTCGGCGCGAAACCAGGTGTCGCGCACGAAGCCCGGGATCGCGTCCTGCTTGACGCCGAACGCCGGCACCATCCACGAGTGGATCACGTCGTTGGCGGTGGTGATGATGCGCACCTTCCTGTCGACCGGCACGACCAGCGGATGATCGACCTTGTGCAGGTAGTCGTCGCCCGACGGTCGGCCCGCGTTGGACATCTCGCGCTGCGCCGGATCGAGCGTCGAGAAGAACGAAATGCCCTCGCCTTCACCCTTCAGGTAGTCGTAGCCCCACTTCCACTGGCTGCCGGTGGCCTTGATCGTCAAATCGGATGCGCTCGTGTCCTTCATCGCCACCACCACCTTGGTGGCGGGCAGCGCCATCAGGATCACGATGATGAACGGCACCACCGTCCAGACGATCTCGACCGTCGTGCTCTCGTGGAACTGCGCCGCCTTGTGTCCCCTGGACTTGCGGTGCTTGATGATCGAATAGAACATCACGCCGAACACCCCGACGAAGATCACGGCGCAGATGACGAGCAGGAAGTTGTGCAGCCACATCTGGTCGACCGCGATCCGCGTCACAGGAGGTGTGAGGTTGATCTGATTCACGGCCGGCCCGCCCGGCAGGTCGTTGACGGCTCGCGCGGCCCCGCTCGCGATGGCCACGCCGAGCACCAGTCCGAGCCGCGATGCCCTCTGCCAAAGGCGGCACCCGGGAGCTTGCTTCATGTTCATCATGGTCATCGCAGTGTCAAGTTTCAGTTCACGGCGCTGCGCGCCTCCCCTGTCTGCCGCCCGATGCGCGGTGCCCAGCGCAGCTTGACGTCGAGCGGTCGCCAGGCCTCGGCGGCACGCGCGGCTGCAGGGAGGGCCCCACCGCAGGCTCGTCCCCTGACGCCCGCGCCGGAACGACGCTGGTGCACGCCACCCGCCAGCCAGTCGATGAGCGGGTGCGATCGTGCGAAGCGGCGGATTCTAGCTCAGCAGTGCCTGAGTCGTATTCTCACTAGCGGGGAAGCTCCCCTTGCCACTCAACGGCCAGGGCTGCGAGCTGCACGCACCATCGCACGCATGTCCTCCAGCTCCACCCGGGTCTCACCCTTCAGCGGCGCCCGGGGTGCGGCCTTGAACGCGTGGCCGTAGACGATCTCGAAGCTCAGGTGCAGCCGCCCGTCCGCGCCAGCGAGCGAGCTCAGCTCAACATAAAGGCGATCGCGCCAGCGTGGGGTGCGCAGTCCGGGCCAGCGCATCGGCGAGGCATTGCCGCCGAGGGAGCGCAACTCGGCCAGCAGCGCCTGCGGGCCGTCCCAGGTGAGCGTCAGCGTCTCCTGGTCCATCACCGGATCGGCGAAGCCGGCACGCACCAGCATGTCCCCGAGATCGTGCATGTCGATGAACTCGGGAGCGGGGGGCGGCCAGCCGAGGCGACGGTACAACTCGCGCAATTCGTGCAGCGTCCCCGGACCGAGGCTGGAAAACATCAGGAATCCGTCGGCCGCCAGCAGTTGCTGCCAGCGCGCGAGCAACGCCGGCGGGTCAGTCACCGCGTGCAGCATCATGTTGGCCCACAGCAGTTGTGCCCATCCCGGCGCAGGATCCTCGCGCCGCACTTCGGTCGCGCGGGCCCGGCGCCCAAGACGCCACCAAGAAGCCTTCGCCGCGCGCCGGCTGCGCCGAACGAGCTCGTCGCTCGGTTCGACCACGATCCGGCGCGCCCGTGGACAGGCTGCATCCAGCAGGCCTCCACTGGCGCCCGTGTGGCCCCACCACTCGAGCACCGTCGCGGGTCGCAACCTGACGATGCCCAAGCGCTGCGCCATTCGGCGTGCCACTTCAGCATGCAGCCAGGGCGGTTGCGGCTGCCGCGCCATGCGGCGCAGCGCCGCGTCGATAGCGCCGCCGTCGATCGCAGCCCGCTCTGCTGCGGCTTCGATCCTGTGTGGCGTCGCTTCGGACATGGCGGCCCAGTATATTGAGCCGATGCGCCCGGCCGCCCTCCTCGACACCCTCACCGCGCCGCTGCGTCGTCTGCCCAGCCAATGCGCTGTCTGCCGCGGCTGGGCGAGGCAGCGGCTGTGCGAGGCCTGCACCCTGCGCTACGCGGCGCCGCACGCACGCTGTCGGCGCTGCGCGATTGGCGTCCCCGAGGGCGTGGCCGTCTGCGGCGCCTGTCTGACACTGCCGCCGCCGTTCGACGCCGCGATCGCCGCGGTCGATTACGCGTACCCGTGGGACGAGCTCGTGCGGCGCTTCAAGTTCGACGCCGCGCTCGACCTGGCCGACCCACTGGCGCAGCGTCTGCTCGACGCCGTGCGACGCAGCGACGCACCGCTGCCTGACTGGCTGCTGCCGGTGCCGCTCGCCGCCGGGCGGCTGCGCGAGCGCGGTTACAACCAGGCCTGGGAGCTCGCCCGCCGCGTCGCCCGCGGCCTGCCCTGCACCACCGATCCAAAGATGCTGCTGCGCATGAAGGACACGCCCCACCAGGTTGCCCTGCCGCCGGGACGACGCGCCGCCAATGTGCGCGGCGCGTTCGCACTCGAGCCGCGGCGCCGCAACGAGCTGCAGGGCCGCAGCGTCGCCGTGCTCGACGACGTGATGACGACCGGCGCCACGGCCTCCGAGATCGCGCTCACCCTGCTGCAGGCCGGAGCACGCTCGGTGCAGGTCTGGGTGCTGGCGCGTACGCCACGCCCTGACGAAGACTGACGCTGGCTGCACATGTTCAACATCGTCCTCGTCGAGCCGGAGATTCCGCCCAACACCGGCAACGTGATCCGGCTCGCGGCCAACACCGGCTGCGCTCTGCACCTCGTCGAGCCGCTCGGCTTCTCGATGGACGACAGGCTGCTGCGGCGCGCCGGGCTGGACTATCACGAGACGGCCCGCGTGCAGCGCCATGCGTCGTGGGACGCTTTCGTCAGCGCGACCCGGCCGATCGCGAACAGGATGTTCGGCTTCACCACCCGTGGCAGTTGCCCGTTTGCCCAGGTGGCATGGCAGCGCGGCGACTGGCTGGTGTTCGGCAACGAGACCGCCGGCCTGCAGGCGGCCCGGCTCGATGCCTTCCCGCCGGCGCGGCGCGTGCGACTGCCGATGCTCGCCGGCCAGCGCAGCCTGAACCTGAGCAACGCCGTGGCGGTGGCAGTGTTCGAGGCCTGGCGCCAGAACGGCTACGACAGTGGCGCCTGAGGCCTCGCACCCGTGCCCCGAGTTACCCTGGACCCTCGCGCGGCCGTCGCAGTGAAGGACCTTGAGCGGCCTATTCCGGCTGCACGCCAGCGGCCCTGATCACGCGCGACCAGTTCGCGCGTTCGCTCTTCATCAGGCTGGCCAGCGCCTCCGGTGTGGTGCCCCCGGCGCTGAAGTACTGGCCGAGCAAGCGGGTGCGAACCTCGTCGCTCTTGACGATGCGGATCAGTTCTCGAGAGACGCGCTCGATGATCGCCTGCGGCGTCTTCGCCGGCGCCAGCACGGCCTGCCACGAGATCGCCTCGAAGCCGGGATAGCCCTGCTCGGCCAGGGTCGGCAGTTCAGGCAGCGACGCCACGCGGCCGAGCGTCGTGACGCCCAGCGCCTTCAGCTTTCCGGCGCGCACCTGGGCCATCGCAATGCCGGGCACCATGAACCCGGCCTGCACCTGCCCGGCGAGGATGGCGTTGACCACTTGCGGAAAGCCCTGGTAGGGGACGCGCAGAAGGTCGATCCCGGCACGCGTCTTGAACAACTCCATCGCCAGGTGCGATGCGCTGCCGTTGCCGATGCTGCCGTAGTTGAGCTGGCCCGGTTTCGCTTTCGCGATGCGGACGAATTCGGCCAGCGTGCTCGCGCCGAGCCCGGGCTCGACCACCAGCACGTTCGGCGAGGTGGCGACCAGCGTCACCGGCGCCAGGTCTTTCGCGGGGTCGTAGCCGAGGTTCTTGCTCAGGAACGGTGCGGTGACCAGTGGACCCTGGATCGTGAACAGCAGCGTGTAGCCGTCTGGATCGGCCTTGGCGGCGGCACCGGTGCCGATGTTTCCGCCGGCGCCAGGCCGGTTGTCGATGACGATGTTCTGCCCGAGCGCCAGGCCCAACGGCTCGGCGACGATCCGCGCGACGATGTCCGGCGAGCTGCCGGCCGGGAAAGGCACGATGAGCTTGATCGGACGCGCCGGCCAGGCCTGGGACCACGCGGGCAGGGCAATCGATGCCGCGCCTGCGGCCAGGGTGTTCAGGACAAGACGACGTTGCATCGTGAGGGCTCCGGTAGTTGCTGGGTCGAGGGAAGGCGTGCGGGTGGTTCGACGGGCGGCCGCGGCATTGCGCGGTGGGGCAGGCGTCTCACGGACCGGCTTCGGCCCGCGCATCGCGGCTCATCAGCCGCGTCAGTGCCTGTGCCGGCGTGGTCTGCCCCTGCAGTACCTGCACGACGGCTTCGGTGATCGGCAAGGCCACGCCCAGGGAAAGGGCACGGCGCAGCACCGTGTCGGCGCAGAGCGCGCCCTCGGCGACATGACCGAGCTGGCGCAGGATCGCCGGCAACGCCAGGCCGCGCGCGAGCAGCAGGCCGACCTGGCGATTGCGCGACAGGTCGCCAGTGGCGGTCAGCACCAGGTCGCCAAGTCCCGACAGGCCCATGAAGGTCTCGCCGCGAGCTCCAAGGGCGACGCCCAGTCGCGTCATCTCGGCCAGCCCGCGGGTGATCAGTGCCGCGCGCGCGTTCAGGCCCAGCGCCTGACCATCCTGTCCCGCGCTGGCCAGGCCGTCGCAGATGCCCACGGCGATCGCCAGCACGTTCTTCACCGCGCCGCCCACCTCGACACCGATCACGTCGTCGGAGGTGTAGACGCGCAATACCTCTCCGTGCAGCGACTGCACGGCCGCCTCGCAAAGCGACGCATCGGCGCTGGCGACGACGAGCGCGGTGGCCTGCCCGCGTGCCACCTCGATCGCGAAGCTCGGGCCCGACAGCACGCCCACACGCTTGAAGTCGGGCTGCACTTCGCGTGCCACCTCGTGACCGAGGCGGCCGCTGTCGTGCTCGAAGCCCTTGCAGAGCCACAGCACGCCCGGTGCATCGACGCCCTGCACCGGCATCCGACCCAACATTTCGGCAAGGCCTGCCATCGGCGTGGCGATGATCGCCAGCCCGCCGCGCGCATGCGCGAGCGCGGCATCGAAGTCCGCCGTGATCTCCAACGCGGGCGGCAGCGTCACGCCGTCGAGGTAGCGCGCGTTGATCCGCGTGCCGCGCATCTGCGCGCAGTGCGACGCGCTGCGCGTCCACAGCACGGTCGGTTGGCGCGCGGCGGCGCTCACGGCCAGTGCACTGCCCCAGGCACCGGCTCCGAGAATCGCGAGGTTCATCAGCCGAGGCGAAACGCCGGGTCGGCCCGGCGGCGATCAGACCGAAGTAATGATGCCCGAGCCGCTGCCCGAACCATTGCCGCTCGCGGCGGCGAGCGCCTGCTTCTGCTGCGCCTCGAACATGGCCTGGAAGTTGACTTCCGCCAGGAGCACCGGCGGAAAGCCGGCGCGCGTGCAGACGTCGGAGACGATCGCGCGCAGGTAGGGGTAGACGATCTGCGGGCAGGCGATGCCGATGATCGGCTGCAGCTGCTCCTGCGGGACGTTGCGGATCTCGAAGATACCGGCCTGCTTGGCCTCGATCAGGAACAGCGTCTTGTCGCCGACCTTGGTGGTCACGGTTCCGGTGACGCAGACCTCGTAGATGCCCTCGGAGATCGGTGTCGCCGCCAGGCCGAGATTGATCTCGACCTGCGGTTGCACCTGCTCGAGCAGGATCTGCGGCGAGTTGGGCTGTTCCAACGAGAGATCCTTCAGGTAGATCCGCTGAATCTGGAACACGGGGGTTTGGGTGTCGTCGGCCATGGAGGTCTCACTGTCGAAAAACAAGGCTCGCGACCGGAGGGGTGCGAGCCGAAGTGGCGATTATCGCGCAGGGGCGGCGGCAGCCAGACTCCGCCCGGGCGCCGCTCAGGCGACAGCCTGGAGCAACGCGGCGAGTCCGCCGCGGCGGTCGAGCGCCACGAGGTCGTCGCAACCTCCGACGTGGGTCGCGCCGATGAAGATCTGCGGCACGGTCCGCCGCCCGGTCAGCCGCATCATCTTGGAGCGCTCCTCGGGTTGCAGGTCGACTCGCACTTCCTCGATGTTGGCCACGCCGCGCTGTCGCAGCAGACTCTTGGCCTGCACGCAATATGGGCAGCGATCGCTCGTGTACATCTTCACGGCCTGCATCGTCATCGTCCGATCGAGGAACTCAGGCAGACTTTTCCAGCGGCAGGTTCGCCTCGCGCCACGCGGCCAGCCCGCCGGCCAGCGCGTGTGCGTTGTCGTAGCCGAGCTTCTTCAGTGTCGCTGCCGCCCTCGAGGCACGAACTCCGCTCGGGCACACGACGACCAGCGGCAGCGCCTTGTTCTTGGGCAGGTTGGACGCGTTCTCCAACCCGCCGAGCGGAATGCTGCGCGATCCGGCAGCGTGGGCGACCGCGTATTCGGAGGGTTCACTGACATCGATCAGGAGCGCCTTCTCGCGATTGATCAGGCGCACCGCCTCCGTTGCGTTCACCTTGCCGCCCTGCGTACCGCGGCTGATGAGCGGCCAAGCCAACAGGGCGCCCGAGGTGACAGCGGCAAGCACGAGCACCCATTGATCGAGCAGGAATTTCAGGAAGTTCACGGGGGGGTCCGGTAGGTGCACGAAGGCGTGCCTGGCCGCGGATTATAAAATTCCCCGCTTTGCCGCCCCGTCGCGGGGTGAACGCCATGCACAAGCTCGTCCTGATCCGCCACGGTGAGTCGACGTGGAACCTCGAAAACCGCTTCACCGGGTGGACCGACGTGGCGCTCACCGCCACCGGCGTCGAGCAGGCCCGGCAAGCCGGAAGGCTGCTCGCCGCCGAGGGCTACGAATTCGACCTCGCCTATACCTCCGTCCTCAAGCGTGCAATCTGGACGCTGTGGCACGCCCTCGACGAGATGGACCGCACCTGGCTTCCGGTGGTCAACGACTGGCGATTGAACGAGCGCCACTACGGAGCCCTGCAGGGACTGAACAAGGCCGAAACGGCGCGCCAGTACGGCGACGAGCAGGTGCTCGTCTGGCGCCGCAGCTACGACACCCCACCGCCCGCGCTCGATGCAAGCGACCCGCGCTGCGAACGAGGCGACCGCCGCTACGCCAGACTCGCGCCCGGCCAGGTGCCGTCGACCGAGTGCCTGAAAGACACGGTGGGCCGTGTGCTGCCGTTCTGGAACGAGTGCCTCGCACCCGCCATCCGAGCCGGCCAGCGCATCGTCGTTTCCGCGCACGGCAACAGCATGCGAGCGCTCGTCAAGTACCTCGATGGGATATCCGACAGCGCGATCGTGGGTCTGAACATCCCGAACGGGATCCCGCTGGTGTACGAGCTCGACGCCTCGCTGCAGCCGATACGAAGCTACTACCTCGGAGATGCCGAAGCTGCGGCCAGGGCGGCAGCGGCCGTGGCCCGCCAGGGCAAGTCCTGAGATGGTCTTGCATTCAATTTCTTAGGTCATTCCGCCCGCTTCGGTAGTTTGGCGCGCGAGCGCCAGGCCGGGCTGCCGTGTTCTGCTCCGTGTCCCCCGGCGTCGGCCTTCGGCCACCGCCTCCTCCTTTACCTGCGCAGAACACGTCAGCCCGTCCTGACGCTCTTCACCACCGCTGTCGCAGCGGCGCGCACGCAAGACTGTCCCGTTGCTTCCTGGCCGAGGGCGGCGGGCACCCGGCTGCCGCAGGTAAAGGAGGAGACGCCAGCCGTCAGGATGGCGTCGGGGGACACGGAGGCAGCCGGGTGCCCGCTGCCCTCGGCCTCGCTCAGGCCTTGGCGTCGATACGGGTCGGATCAAGGCGGCTTGTCGCACCGCTCTCGACGAGCCCGAAGCGACCCGGATTCCTTGTTGATTGCGAGCGAAGCCGTATGAGCCGGCCCTGCAGCCCCGCCTGCGCTCCGGCACACGCCCGCGAAGGGACCTTCGCCTGCCAGCGATGTGCGGCCCGCGGGGATGAAGCGCGAGGCGCGGCGCAACAGGTCGGACGACGTGCCTGCCTGCCGCCCGGCCGGTCACCGCGATACGGCTTCAGTTCACTGTGCCAATGCCGCCTCGATTTCCCCTTGCAGCCGCTCGGCCAGGCGGCGCCGGTCGGCGTGGGCGACGGCCATCGCCGGCAATACATTGATCCGCACCGCCAGATCCTGTGCACATACCACAGACCAGAGGCTCTGCAGCATCGTCGTCTCGCCGAGGAAGAGCACCGTGGGACTGATGGCGTGCTCCGTGTCGAAATAGCGCAGTGCGACTGGCTGCACGGGCGTGGCGGTCGCGATCGCGGCCTGCAGCAGGTTCGCGTGGAACGGCAGCAGGACACGGCCGTCGGCCGTCGTGCCCTCGGGAAAGATGGCGACGGTCTCGCCGGCCTGCAGCGCCGCGGCCATCTGGTGCACCACGCGAAGCGCGTCTCGTGGCCGCTCGCGCTCGATGTAGAGCGTCCCCGAGCCGGTTGCGAACCCACCGAACACCGGCCAGTGGCGGACCTCGCTCTTGGCGACGAAGCGTGCCGGCACCACCGCATCGAGCGCCAGGATGTCGAGCCAGGACACATGGTTGGCCACGAGCAGCTTGGCGCCGGGCCGCGGCGCGCCCTGCCAGACCAGGCGCACACCGACCAGGCGCAGGAACGTGGCCGCCCAACGTTGCACGTGGCGCATGCGTGCCTCGGCGTCGATGCGCCCGAATCGCGTTGCCACGAGGAGCACGCCGTACAGCAGGTGCAGCGCCATGCGAGCCAGCCGCCACAGGCCGCGCAGGCGCAGCGCCAGCGCCGGCACAGGGCTGCCCCGCGGGGCCACCTCGGTCCCGGTCGATATCAAGCGCTTGCCGAGGTGTAGGCCACCTGCCCGGCCACCAGCGTGAAGCGCACCCGCCCAGGCAATTCCGTCGCCGTGGTGTCGAAGGCGAAAGGCGTGTGCCGGCCCTGGCTCAGCAACAGCTCAGGCCGCACGGTCCAGCGCACCTTCGGGTCGAACACGCAAACGTCGGCAACGCCCCCGGCAACCAGCCGACCGGCGCTGGCCGCCAGTGAACCGATGGCCTCGCCGAGCACCCGCACCGGCTCGCAGGTGATCACCGCCAACGCGCGCCGCAGGCCCGCACCGCTCTCGTCGCCCCACTTCAGTGCCAGGCTGAGCAGCAGTTCCAACCCGGTCGCACCGGGCACCGCGTCGGCGAAGGGCAGGTTCTTTTCGTCCTCGCCAACCGGTGTGTGGTCGCTCACCAGCGCGTCGAGCGTGCCGTCGCCCAGCGCGGCACGCAGCGCGTCGCGGTCGCGCTGCTGGCGCAGCGGCGGCACCAGGCGCATCGCCGAGTTGAAGAAGCCGATGTCGCTGTCGGTCAGGTGCAGGGAATTGATGCTGACGTCGGCCGTGACGGGCAGCCCTTGCGCCTTGGCGGCACGCAGCAGGGTCACGCCGGCGGCGCTCGACAGGCGGCACAGGTGGACGCGGGCGCCGGTCTCGCGAACCAGTTCGAACACCGTCTGCATGGCAACCGTCTCGGCGCTCACCGGCACGCCCGACAGGCCGAGGCGGGTCGCCACTGCGCCCTTCGCGGCCGCGCCTGCGCCGAGCCAGGGATCCTGCGGTCGCAGCCAGGTCGTGTAGCCGAAGGTCGAGGCGTACTGCAGCGCGCGCTGCAACACCTGGGTGTCGCGCACCGCGACATCGGCCTGCGAGAAGCCGACACAGCCAGCCTCGGTGAGTTCGACCATTTCGGTCAGCGTCTGGCCGGCCAGCCCGCGCGTCAACGCCCCGAGCGGAAACAGGCGACAGCGGCTGAGCTTGCGCGCCCGCAGCTTGAGCATCTCGACCAGGCCCGGCTCGTCGAGCACCGGGTCGGTATCGGGTTGGCAGACGAGGCTGGTCACGCCGCCGGCCGCCGCGGCGTTCAACTCGCTTTCGAGCATGCCCTCGTGTTCGTGCCCGGGCTCGCGCAGCCGCGCCGCAAGATCGACCAGGCCCGGGGCCACGATGCAACCGCTGGCGTCGATGCATTGCTCGGCGTGGAAGTCGGCCGGCGCATTGCCGACGGCGACGATGCGCCCGCCGGCGATCGCCAGGTCGCCCTGCTCGTCGAGCCCCGCCGCCGGGTCGACGAGGCGGCCATTGCTGATCAGGATCTTCATGCGGCGGACTCCGCGACGTCGTCGTACTGTGCTGCGCATGCGGGTTCGGCCACGGCCCGCACTCGCTCGCTTCGATCCCCGCTTCGCGGGGGCTCCGTGTTTGCAGGCCTCAAGCCGCTACGGGCTGCGAACGCTGCGCAGGCAGCGTTCGCTTCTCGCCCTTCGCCCCCTCTTTCGCGGCTCATGCGGTGTTGCCCGCGATGATGCTCATCACGGCCATGCGCACCGCGATGCCGAACGTCACCTGCGGCAGGATCACGCTCTGCTTGCCGTCGGCCACGGCCGAATCGATCTCGACACCGCGATTGATCGGCCCGGGGTGCATCACGATCGCGTCCGGCCGCGCCAGCGCCAGCTTGTCCGGCGTCAGGCCATAGCTCTTGGAAAACTCGTCCGCGCTGGGCAGCATGCCGCCGCTCATGCGTTCGTTCTGCAGGCGCAGCATGATGATCACGTCGGCGTCCCGGATGCCCTCGACCATGTCGTGGCACACGCGCACGCCCATGTCCTTCATGTCGCCCGGCACCAGCGTCTTCGGTCCGACGGCTCGCACTTCGGGCACTCCCAGCGTCGTCAGCGCGTGGATGTCCGAGCGCGCCACCCGCGAGTGCACCAGGTCGCCGACGATGGCCACGATCAGCTTCCCGAAGTCCTTCTTGTAGTGCCGGATCGTGTACATGTCGAGCAGCCCCTGCGTCGGGTGTGCATGCCGCCCGTCGCCGGCGTTGACCACGTGCACATGCGGCGCGCAGTGCTGCGCAATCAGGTAGGGCGCGCCGCTCTCGCTGTGGCGGACCACGAACATGTCGGCGTGCATCGCCGACAGGTTGGCCACCGTGTCGAGCAGGGTCTCGCCCTTGGCGGTGCTCGAGCGCGCAATGTCGAGGTTGATCACGTCGGCCGAGAGCCGCTTGGCCGCGATCTCGAAGGTGGTGCGGGTGCGCGTGCTGTTCTCGAAGAACAGGTTGAAGACACTCTTGCCTCGCAGCAGCGGCACCTTCTTGACATCGCGATCGTTGACGCTGAGAAAGCTGCCCGCGGTATCGAGGATGTGCAGCATCACCGCCTGCGGCAGGCCCTCGGTCGACAGCAGGTGGACGAGCTCACCGTGGGCGTTGAGCTGCGGGTTGCGGCGGTCTAGCATCAGATGTTCCCGATGTTGAAGCTGAAACCGCCCGCCTCGCCTCGCGCGAGCGAGAGGCGCTGCTCGCGCGGAAGCGTGATGCGGGCCGCCGAGTACGCCGGCTGGATTGGCAGCTCGCGCCCGCCGCGATCCACCAGCACTGCCAGCGTGACGTTCGCCGGGCGGCCGAAGTCGAACAACTCGTTGATCACGGCGCGGATCGTGCGGCCCGTGTAGAGCACGTCGTCGATCAGCAACACCGGCTTGCCGTCCACGTCGAACGGCAATCGCGTCGCGCCGGTGCCGGCGGCCAGGCCGCGCGAGCCGAAGTCGTCGCGATGCAGACTGCTCGAGATGACGCCATGGGCGCCGGCCGGTTGCAGGTCGCGCTGCAGCCTCTCGGCCAGCCAGGCACCACCCGACCAGACACCGACCAGCACCGACTCGGGCCGCAGCAAGGAACGAACGCCGGCCAGCAGGTCGACATAGAGCGCTTCGGCGTCGAGAGTCAGGCTGCTCATGTCGTCTCCCCTGTCAGGCCGCGCAATGCGCAAGGTCGCAGCACCGGCGACGGAATCGCATTCACGCTGCGATCCCCCGCAGGAACTGCTCCAGGATGATCGCCGCCGAGGCAGCATCGAGATCGCTCGCCCCGGTGGATTGCGCTTCGACGGTGCTGTAGCGTTCGTCCACCTCATGCACCGGCAGGTGAAACCGTCCCTCCAACTGGCGCGCGAAGCGCTGTGCGCGGCGCGTGTTGTCGTGCGCTGCGCCGTCCGGATGCCAGGGCACGCCGACCACCAGGGCGGCGGGCTGCCACTCCCGGATCAGCGCGGCAATCGCATCGAAGCGGGCCGCGCCCTCTGCGCTCACGGTGCGCAGCGGCGTGGCTGTTCGCGTCAGAGTGTTGCCGCTGGCCACGCCGACGCGACGGGTGCCGAAATCGAACGCGAGAAATGAACAGGCAGCAGAACTCGACACTGCGAGGAAATTCATGCGTGCCCCGCCTCCTGGCTCAGCATGCGCAGGTCGATGCCGAGCAGCGAGAGCGCGCGCTCGTATCGCTGCTCGACCGGCGTGTCGAAGATCACCTCGGGCTCCGCGCCGACGTTGATCCAGCCATTGCGGCTCATCTCGTCTTCGAGCTGGCCCGCGCTCCAGCCGCTGTAGCCGAGCGTGATGAGCACCCGCTTCGGCCCCGTGCCGTTGGACAGGGCCTCGAGCACGTCCTTGCTGGTCGTCATCTCGAGCCCGCCCGGAATCGTCAGCGTCGAACTGTAGTGACCGCCAGCGCCACCCGACTGCTCGTGGAGAACGAAGCCACGCTCGGTCTGCACCGGACCGCCGAAGTACACCGGCGCGTCGGCCAGGTCCTCGCGGGTCAGCGGCAGTTCCACCTTCTCGAACAGGTTCTTCAGCTTGATGTCGATCGGCTTGTTGATCACCAGCCCGAGCGCGCCCTTCTCGGTGTGCTCGCACAGGTAGACCACGGCGCCGGCAAAAGTATCGTCGGCCATGCCCGGCATGGCGATCAGGAACTGGTTCGTCAGATTGATGGGCGTGCCTGACATGCCGCCATTTTAGGGCAGCCGATCGCAGTCGGTTGGCGCAATGCGGCCGATTCGGGTCACACTGCAGCCATGAACAGGCCGCTTGCCTCGGCGCTGGTCTGGTTCCGGCGCGATCTGCGTAGCGTCGACCACGCGGCGCTCTACCATGCCCTGAAGGCCGCCCGCCAGGTGTGGTGCGTGTTCGTTTTCGACCGCGACATCCTCGACCCGCTGCCGCGTGCCGATCGGCGCGTCGAGTTCCTTCACGACAGCGTCACAGCGCTGGACATCGAGTTGCGCGCACTCGCCGCGCGCTTCGCCCGGACGGCCGCGGGCGGCCTGATCGTGCGCCACGGCCGGGCCGTCGACGAACTGCCGTTGCTGGCGCGGCAGCTCCACGTGCAGGCGGTCTACGCAAACCATGACGACGATCCGGCAGCGCTGGCGCGCGATGCACGCGTGCGAGGCGCGCTGGCCGACGCCGGCGTCGCGCTGCACACCTCGAAGGACCACGTCGTCTTCGAGCGCGGCGAGTTGCTGACGGGCAGCGGCAAGCCGTACGGCGTCTTCACCCCGTACAAGAACGCCTGGCTGAGGAAGCTCGACCCGTTCTACCTGAGTGCCTACCCCGTCGAGCGCCATGCCGAGAGCCTGGCTCCGTTGCCCGACGCTGCGCGAAGCGGCGTGCCGACGCTGGAAGGCCTGGGGTTCGAGAGCAGCAACCTGCACGCGCTGGGGCTGGAAGGCGGCAGCGCGAGCGCCGAGGCTCTGCTGCGGGACTTCATGACCCGCATCGACCACTACGACGAAGCGCGCAACTTCCCCGCGGTCAAGGGCCCGAGCTATCTGTCCATGCACCTGCGCTTCGGCACCGTCTCGATCCGCACGCTGGCGCGCGAAGCACAGGCGCGAGTGCATGCCGGTTCGCGCGGCGCCGCGACCTGGCTTGCCGAACTCGTCTGGCGCGACTTCTATCACCAGATCCTGCACCACCATCCGCAGGTGGTCGACTCCGCGTTCAAGCCGGAATTCGACGCGCTCCACTGGGAGCACGGCCGACACGCCGACGCGTTGTTCGCTGCCTGGGCCGCCGGCCGCACCGGCTATCCGCTGGTCGACGCGGCGATGGCGCAGATCAATCAGACCGGCTACATGCACAACCGCCTGCGCATGGTGGTGGCGAGCTTCCTGGTGAAGCACCTCGGCCTGCACTGGCGTCGCGGCGAGCACTACTTCGCGGCGCACCTGAACGACTACGACCTGGCGGCGAACAATGGCGGCTGGCAATGGGCGGCGGGATCCGGCTGCGACGCGCAACCGTGGTTCCGCATCTTCAATCCCTTGACGCAGAGCGAGAAATTCGATCCCGAAGGCCGCTTCATCCGGCGCTACCTGCCGCAGCTCGCCGCTTTGCCGGACAAGCTGATCCATGCACCGTGGGTCGCCAGTCCGTCGGACCTGGCAACGGCCGGCGTGCGACTCGGCGCCAACTATCCCCTTCCGGTCGTGCACCTCGAGGAGGCCCGGGCACGCACCCTGGCTCGCTTCGCCGCACTGAAAGCGACGCGCCGGGCCTGAAAGGGCGCACCCCGCTACGCGCTAGCCACCGGTACCGTGTAGCGTGCGATCAGCGCCAGCAGGTCCTCTTCCGAATACGGCTTGCCAAGGTAGTGCTCGACGCCGAGGTCGATCGCCACGTCGCGGTGCTTCTGCGCGATGCGCGACGTGATCATGATGACCGGCACGCCGGCGAAGCGCGCATCGGCACGCAGGTTGCGCACCAGGTCGAAGCCGTCCATGCGCGGCATCTCGATGTCGCTCAGCACGACCTGCGGCGTCTCCTCGGCCAGCCGTTCCAGGGCGTCGAGCCCGTCCTTGGCCAGCGCGACACGGTAGCCCTCGCGCGCCAGCAGGCGCTGCGTGACGCGCCGCACGGTCAGCGAGTCGTCGACCACCAGCACCAGCGGCGCAGCGCTCGCGGCTGTCGCGGCCGCCAACGCAGCGCGCTGCGACGCGCCGCCGTGCTCCTCGCGCATCATCGCGTGCGCCGCCTCGCCGTAGAGCGCCGCCAGGGCGACCGGGTTGTAGATCAGCGCCACCGCGCCCGAGGCGAGCAGCGTCATCCCGACCAGGCCCGGCAACCGCGACAGCTGCGGACCGAGGTTCTTCACGATGGCTTCCTGATTGCCGAGCACCTCGTCGACGTGGACAGCCACGCGCTGCTGTGCGCTGCGAATCACGACCACGGATCGCGTTCGGCCTTCGTCGGTGCCGCGCGCGCTCTGCTGCAGCAGCGCTCCGAGCCAGTAGAAGGGCAGGCTCTGCTCGCCCAGCGGATAGTTGCCGCTCGCGTAGGCCTGCTCGATCTGCGCCGGCGTCGCGCGCAGCACGGTCTCGACCAAGGTCGACGGCACGGCAACGCTCGATTCGCCGCAGCGCAGCATCACGACCTGCGTGACGGCCGTGGTCAGCGGCAGTACCAGCTTGAAGCTCGTCCCCTTGCCCGGAGCGGTCGCGGTCTCGATGCGCCCGCCCATCGCCGCGACGTCGGAGCGCACGACGTCCATCCCCACACCGCGCCCGGACAACTCGGTCACCGTGCCGGCGGTCGAGAAGCCGGCAGTGAAGATCAGGTTGGCCAGCGCCGCATCGCCGTGCGGCGTCGCCGGGTCGATCAGGCCGAGAGCTAACGCCTTGTCGCGGATGCGCGGCAGGTCGAGCCCGCCGCCATCGTCACGAAACTCGATCGCGACCTCGTTGCCCTCGTGCTGCAGCGCGATGACGATCGCGCCGACCGGCTCCTTGCCGGCCGTGATGCGCGCCTCGGCGGATTCGATGCCGTGCGTCACGCAATTGCGCAGCAGGTGCTCGAACGCGGCCGTCATGCGGTCGAGCACGCCGCGGTCGACCTCGATCGAGCCGCCGACGATGTCGAGCCGCACCTGCTTGCCGGTTTCCTTCGCCGCCTGGCGCACCACGCGGTAGAGCCGGTCGGCCTGGCTTTCGAACTCGACCATCCGCGTGCGCAAGAGGTCGTCCTGCAGGGCGCGCGTCAGGCGCGACTGCGCCACCAGCTCGTCTTCGGTGCCCGCGACGGCTCGCTGCAGCGTGCGCTGCACCGTGGCGACGTCGTTCACCGACTCGGCCATCATGCGGGTGACTTCCTGGAAACGCGTGTAGCGGTCGAACTCCAGCGGATCGAAGGTCTCCGCCGCAGCCTTCGCCGCTTCCAGGCGCGAGCTCCGCTGCGTCTCGCCGTGAAGTTCGAGCTCGCGCAGTTGCTGGCGCAACCGTTCGAGGTTCTCACCGAGGTCGTCGAGCGACGCCTTGATCAAGCCCACTTCCGCCTCGATGCGGGTGCGCCTGATGCTCACCTCGCCCGCCTGGCCGACCATCCGGTCGAGCAGCGGCGCGCGAACCCGCACTGCCGACTGTGCAGCCGTCGCGATGGCGCGATCGGCCCCCTGCGCCACCGGTTGCACCTCGCCGAAGCGCGACCAGTCGATCTCCGGCAGATCCGCCGCCGGTGCTTGCGCGGCAGGCGGTTGCGCAAGGTCATCGGGTTCGAACGTCGCGGGCGGCGCAGGCACATCGGAACGCGCGATCGACACCGATTCCTCCGACACCGGCTCGGGCGGTATCGGCTCGGGCGGTATCGGCAAAACGACCGGAGCCCCTGCCGGCATCTCCTTGGCCAGGGCCTGCGCACCTGGCTGTACGCCGGGCGAACTCAGCGCGTCGAAGGCCACCATCAGCGCGTCGCTGCGGGCGAGCAGGGCTTCCACGTCGGAGGCCTGCGCCGAACCATCGGCGAGCAGATGTTCGACCCGCGACTCGAGCCGGTGGCACATCTCTCCGAGGCGCATCGCCCCGGCCAGGCGCGCCCCGCCTTTGAGCGTGTGCAGCGTGCGCATCGCCGCCGCGGGGGCGGAGGGATCATCCGGCCTCTCGGCCCAGTCGCGCAATCGGGTGGCCAGCTGCGGCAGCAGTTCGCGACCCTCTTCCTCGAAGATGGGGAACAGCTCTGCATCGACCGCGTCGATCGCTTCGATGACCTCGTCACCGTCGTCAACGTCGTCGCGTGGCAGCGCCGACGCCGGCTCGGGCAGGTCAGCCAGCGGCCTGAGCTCGCCCAACCCTAACGCCCCGACCCGGCTCGTCGCCGGCTCGCGTTCGCCGGTCTCCGAACCCACTGCGAGCTCGCCGTCGCTCGGTTCGGGCGACAGCGCATCGTCGGGCTGCGGCGCGGGCTCGGCAAGCGGCGCTTCGCCATGTGCCTGCTGCTGGCGATCGGCCTCGACCTCGTGCGCGGCGAGCCGCTCCAGCAACCCCGTCCGCGGCGTCTTCAGGAAACCCGCCGCAAACTGGTGAAGCAGGCGGCGGATGTCCTCGGCCACGTCGACATAGAGCTGTGCCTCGTCGGCGTCGCCGTGCCCCCGTGAGTCCGAGCGCAGCAGCGCGTGCTCCAGCGCGCGCGCCAGTTGGGACAGGTCTGCGAAACCCACCGTGGCCGAGCTGCCGGCGAGCGAATGGGCCAGTGCGGCAGCGCTTTCGCCGACCGGTCGGTGCAGCTCCATCGCCCACTCCGCCAACTCCGTCCCGAGCCGCCGCGACAGCTCGTCGGCCTCGTTCAGGTAGATGTTGAACAGCGGGATCCCGATGCGAAGATCGCCGACACGCTTGATCTGTTCGTCGTCCTCCAGGGGTCCCGGCTCGCTCGCGGCTTCATCGATCGGTGCCGCTACCTGCGCGGCCTGCTGCTCGGCCCGCTCTTCGGGCACCGGCTCGGCAGCAGGCAGGTCGAGCGCGATGGGCCGAGTCGCGAACAGGTCGGACGCCGCATCGGCCGGTGTCTCGCCCGCAGGCAACCGCGCCGCGACGGGCAGCGCGTCGTCGAGCGCTCCCAGATCGAGTTCGAAGCCGAGTTCGTCCGCTTCGAACGGCTGCGGGATCACGTCGGCCGGCGCCTCCGCCTCGGCTTGATGCGGCCCCTCCGACGCGACTGCTTCCAGCGCTTCGGCGGCGGCCCGCAGCGACGACGCCTGAAACGCATCGAGCGGCAAGCCCCGTGCGATGGCATCGGTCCAGCTACCGAGCTCGTCGAGCGCCCGCGAGGTGAAGTCCAGCAGGCCTGGATCGGCGGGGCGCTTATCGACCAGGCGATCGTTGTAGACCTGCTCGCAGGCCCAGGCGGCGTCGGCGAACTCGCGCAGGCCGACCATCCGCGAGCTGCCCTTGAGCGTGTGGAAGGCACGCCGCAGCGTCGTGACCCGCTCCAGGTCGGCCGGCTCGTGCACCAACCCGGCCAAGGTGGCCCGCGCGCCGGCCAGCACTTCGCCCGCCTCCTCGAGGAACACCTCGCGCATTTCGTCGTCCGGACCGAGTTCTTCGGCGACCGGCGCCGCTGGCGCCGTCGTCGTACGGCCATCGGTACCGGTGGGTTCCAAAGTCCCCGGCTCCGACGCGGTGTGAACGAAGTCGACCAGCGCCTCCGAGAGCCGCTCGCGCGCGGCAAGCAACGCCGCATCGTCGAGTGCAGACTCGAGCGCTGCCTGCGCGGTGGAGACCGCCGCCACCAGGTCCGACTGGTCGGCAGCCCGCGCCTCCTGCGACAGCGCGGCGAGGTCGCGGGTGAGTTCGTCCGCGGCGACGTCCTGACGCGCCGCACTGAAGGCGAGCGACTGCGCCTGCTCGATCAGCCGCGGCGCCACCGCCGATGCCTGGGGCCCGGCAGGACTCGGCTGCGGCTGCGGCCGCCCCATCGCCGGACTCAGCGTCCCGCGTTCGGCGTCGAAGGCGAACAGCGACTTGGCCATGTGCGGCTGCACGCTGAACATGTCGATGAGGAAGCCGAGCGCCCCCAGATTGCCGGCAAGACGATCGAAGGCGCCGGTCTGCGCCGCGTGCGCAGGATCGACCTCGGTCGCCAGCAGCACGTCGATGTCGTCGCGCATCCGCAGCACGGCCTGCGAGGCCTGGTCGAGCCCGAGCACCGACAGCACACCGCGCATCGCGGAGAGCTGGCCCGGTACCGGCATCAAGACCCGCGGGTCCTCAGGGCGCCGGAAGTACTGGTCGATCAGCTTCTCTGATTCGGACAGCGACACACGCAACTCGTGCACCACGCTGCCGAGCGTCTGGCGGTCGCAGACACGACGGTACAGGTCCTCCATCCAGGCTTCCAGAGCCTGCGGCGGCTGCCCGGCGCGCACCGCGGCGACGCGCTCGGCCAGGCGCAATACGCGCTCGCGCTGCTGCGGGCTGTCGAAATCGGCGTCCTCGAGCGAGGCGTCGAGGTAGAGCAGGCTGGTGGCGACTTCCATCGCCAGCGCCGCAGGCGGCGCGGCAGTCGCTTGCTGGGTCTGGGTGACGGTGGTCTGCAGCTCGTCGGCGAGGAACTGCCCTCCCGGGTAGAGGCGGCGCAGCGAGTCGCCGACGAGGGAGAACTGCTCGGCGAGCCCGGCCCAGCGATGCATCTCGCCGCCGGCGACGGCACCCCAGGCTTCCTTGGCGCCGCCGACGCGCTTGCGGGCCTGCGTGATCAAGGCCGGATCGAATCGTCCGAGTACGCTCTTGTCGTAGTCTGCAGGCGTGTGGCGGGTCAGGTGGCAGGCCTGGCGCACCGCTGCGAGCCGCGGTGCATCGCGGCCCGCGCCGGGCGAGTCGGCCTGGGCGCAGAAGAACAGCAGTTCGTGGACCAGGCGCTCCGACACGTCGGACTTCCCGGCCTCGAGCAGGCGGAACTGGGGCAGCAGGCGCGACACGACGCGCTTGCTGAAGACGTCGAGTTGCAGCAATCCCTGCGCCAGAGCCTCGAACATCGCGGCTGCCAGCTTCCACGGCAGGGCCGCCTGCGGATGCGGCGCGCCTGCGCCCAGGTCGGCGCAGAGATCGCTGATGCGCGCGAAAGCCGCACGCTGCCGGGCGCCGCCGGAGCTGCGCATCAGCCTGAGCAGTTGCTGCTCGAGGGCCTGCTGGGCCAGCCGGTCGGCAACCTGCGGTGACGCCGTCGCATCGGCAGGAAGTTCGACGCCACGCCCGTCACCGAGCCACAGGTCGGCAGGGTGCACGCGTTCGACGCCTGCCAGTTCCTGCACCGCGCGGTACTGCGGAAACAGCGAGAGCGACGAAACGCTCTTGCCCGCGATCATCCGGCCCACGTAGTCGAGCAACGCGAACGAGGCACGCTCGATGGCGTCGACCAGTTGCTCGCTGATCCGCTGCGGCTTGGCGATGAAGCGCTGAACCACCGATTCGGTGGCGCGCAGCACTCGGGCAGCGGCCGGCAGTCCGACCAGTTCGAGCGCACCGACACTTTGGTGCAGTTGCTGGCGCGCGCCGCGCAGGACCGTCGGATCGACCGCATCGACATCGGAGTCGAACACGGTCTGGTACTCCTTGACGAAACGGCGCAGCGCCTTGTGTGAAGCCTCCAGCGAACGGCGCAACTCATCCTGCACCCAGGCCAGGGCGCTCAGGTCGATCTCACTTTCCAGCTGGCCGTCCGCGCGCTCGCTTTGCATCGGAATCTTCTCGGAGCCTGTGAGGTAATGAATCAAGCGATCTTGAACCGCGCCACCGACCGCTTCAGTTCCTCGGCGGTCTTCGACAGTTCGCGCACCATGTGCGCCGTCGAACGCGTGCCCTCGCCCGTCTGCTCGGTCACGGCGAAGATGTGCTGAATGTTGGTCGCGACCACGTTGGCCGACTTCGCCTCGCTCAGCGCCTGGTCGGAGATCTTCCCGATCAGCTCGGCGAGTCGGCGCGAAACGCGGTCGATCTCGCCCAGCGCCGTGCCCGCGGCGTCGGACAGGCGCGTGCCGTCGACCACGCCCTGCGTGCTGCGCTCCATGGCACCGACGGCATCCTGGGTGTCGGCCTGGATGGTCCTGACCAGCGCGGCGATCTGGCGCGTCGCATCGGCCGAGCGTTCGGCCAGCCGCTGCACTTCCTCGGCCACGACCGAGAAGCCGCGCCCCGCCTCGCCCGCGGACGCCGCCTGGATGGCAGCATTGAGCGCCAGCACGTTGGTCTGTTCGGTGATGTCGGAGATCAGTTCGGTGATCTCGCCGATCTCCTGCGAAGACTCGCCCAGGCGCTTGATGCGCTTGGAGGTTTCCTGGATCTGGTCACGGATCGCATTCATGCCCCCGATCGTGTTTTGCACCGCCGTCAGGCCCGACTCGGCAGCGCCGAGCGACTGCCGCGCCACCTCGGCTGTCTGCTGCGCCTGCGCGGACACTTCGTTGATGCGCCCGGCCATCTGCAGCACCGATTCGCCGGTGTCGCGAATCTCGCGCAACTGCTCGCTCGAGGCGGCCAGCAGTTCGGTCGATGTCGCATCGACCTGCTGCGTCGTGTCTGTCACCCGCCCCGCCGCGCCTTGCACCTGCGACACCAGCGTGCGCAACTCTTCCACCGTGTAGTTCACCGAATCGGCGATCGCGCCAGTGATGTCCTCGGTCACCGTGGCCTGCTGCGTCAGGTCGCCTTCGGCCACCGCCTGCAGCTCGTTCATCAGACGCAGGATCGCCGCCTGGTTGGCGTCGTTGACGCGCTTGGCCTCCTGCTCGAGCCGTTCGGCATGCAGGCGCTGGTCCTCGGCGACGGCGGCACGCTGCGCCTGGTCGCGCACGTACAGACGCAGGAAGCCGAGACCACCTGCGGCCAGCAGCCCGGCCGAAAGCAGCAGCAACACAAGATTCGACGCGGAGAATCCGCCCTCGGCGCCTAGCCGCTGCTGCACGACCTCCAGACCCTGGCGCAGCGGCTCGCTGTCGGCAATGATCGCGCTCTGCGCCTCGCGCGCGGCGACCAGGCCCTGCAGATTGCCGAGAATCACCCCGGCTTCGCGACGCGTCTGCTCGTACTGCGTCATCAGCGCCACCACGCGCTCGCGGGTCTGCGCATCGCGCGGCGCAGGCAGACGCAGCTCGGCGCTTCCCTCGGCCAGTCCTTGCCCGATCTCGCGAAACGAGTTCAGGTCCTTGCCGAGCAGGAAGACCGCCTCCGGGCTGACGCCTTCCATCGTCAGGAATTCGTTGGCGCTCTTGCCGATGCGCTGCGTCAGCATCACGAGCTGCCATGCGGCTGACAGCTCGGCCGCGGTCGCGTCCTGCCGCAGCTTGATCGACGCGACCGTCTCGGCTCTCTCCAGCAGATCGGAGGACTGGCGATTGATGGACCGCAAGGCCTGTCCGACCTCGGTCAGCACCTTTTGCTGTGCCAGCACGACGCCCGCGTTGCGACCTGCACGTTCGACCAGCGGCATCAGCGGGGACAGCGCTTCCTGCACGGCGGACGGAGCGGCCGCGATCTGCGCATCGCCATGCGCAAGGCCCTGCACGGTGCTGGTCAGTGTCTCGGAGCTCTCGCGAACCTCCGGAAACGCCTTCGGGCTGCCGACCAGCGCCTGCGACACCGCCTTGGCCAGACGCTGCGATTGCATCAGCGCCTGTCCGCTGGCGGCAACCTGGGCCGCACTACTGCCCGCCGAGTTCAGTGCCGTGACCGTCATCACCAGCAGGCCGACGACCCCGGCCAGAACCACGCCCCCGAGAATGCGCTGCTGCACGGCGACCGGTCGGCGACCTATCCACGGCAGATTGCTCGCGCCCGAGGCAGCCGCCTCGCTCGCGTCGGGCAGTTCGGAGGGTGCCCCCAGGTCGGTCGGCATTGCCTCGGTGATGATCGACGACTCGCCGCCCCTGCTTCGATGCGCGAACCCGCCGTCGAAGGCGCCCCTTCCGCCAGGAAGGATCATCGCCGCGCCGTCCGCGCCTGGCCCGATCCGAAGATCGCCTTCGTCGAACGGCGAATCCTGCCCCGCCACGATCGTGTCGTGCGCCGCGCCGCGGCCCCTGCCCCAAGCCCTGATTCTGTCAAGCAAACTCATAGATGCCTCGTGGTCTCGCGACTTGCGCCCGACGCGCTCAGCCGACGATTCTCAGAAACGCGTCGTGGTGGGCCAGCTCGGACAGGCGGAGTTCCTGCCAGAGCCGTCCCGTCGCGTCACGGAAGCGTCCACCCACGAAGGGCGGACGTGACTGCGGTATGTCTGGCTCGGCGACCATCTGATCCGCACTGCGCAATCCGGCAAGGTGATCGACCAGCAGGGCGCAGTTGATCTCCAGCGCCGCGTTGAAGGCGACCAGCTGGGCCCGCTCGCGCGCCCCGTCGACCGCGCGTTCGCCGCCTTCGACACCGAGGAAGCCCGCCAGGTCGACGATGCCATGCAAACCGCCGCGCAGATTTGCCACGCCGAGGAACCATGCCTTCGCATGGGCGACCGGGATGATGGGGCTGGGCGCGAAGATCTCGCCCGCATCCTGCAGCGGCAGCAGGAACCCGTGGCCGCCGCACTCGACGGCCAGCCACAAGACGGCGCTCGCCTGGTTGCGCGCAGCCTGCAGCCTCTCGGCGAGCCGGCTCTGGAGTTCGCGCAAAGCTTCCTTGTTGGCCATCGATGCTGGGGCGTGAAGTGGGGCCGTTGCGGGTTGGGGTCAGTCGAATGCCTTGATCTTGGCCACCAGCTCGTCGGGGTCGACAGGCTTGACGATATAGTCGCGCGCCCCCTGGCGCATACCCCAGACCTTGTCGGTTTCCTGGTTCTTGCTCGTGCACATGATCACCGGCACGCTCGCGAAGCGGACGTCGCGGGTGATCGAGCGCGTCAGCTGGAAGCCGTTCTGGCCCGGCATGACGACGTCCATCAGGATCAGATCGGGCTTGTCCTCGCCGAGCCGTCGCATCGCGTCATCGCCGTTCTCGGCGGTGCGAACCTGAAAGCCCCGGCGCGTCAGCACGCCCGACAGATAGTGCAGCTCGGTCTTGGAGTCATCGACAAGCAGTATCTTCTGGATCGGCATGGGGTAGTGTCCTCGGTCAGGCTGACGTGCGGGCGTTTTGGGCCGGCCCGGCGCCCGCTATCAAGCGTTCCGCCTGTGCTGCTCGACGGCCAGGAGCAACTGATCCTTCGTGAACGGCTTGGTCAGATAGTCCTGCGAGCCCACCATGCGCCCGCGCGCCTTGTCGAACAGCCCATCCTTGGACGACAGCATGATGACCGGAACGCCGGAGAACTTGGGATTGCGCTTGATGATCGCGCAAGTCTGGTAGCCGTCCAGGCGCGGCATCAGGATGTCGCAAAAGATCAGATCGGGTTCGTGGTCGTTGACCTTCGATAGCGCGTCGAATCCATCCTCGGCCAGAAGCACCTCGTATCCACCCTGGCGCAGGAAGATCTCTGCGCTGCGCCGAATCGTATTGCTGTCGTCGATGACCAGCACGCGGGCAGCCGGCGTGGGCCCCGCAACCGAGCCTTCATTGCTCACCGGACATTCTCCTCAACGACACGGGGCACCGGGCGGTGCGCCTCCCGAGGCTGTTATCGGCAGTTCCCCTTCAAATCTGAACCATCTCGAAGTCTTCCTTGCGCGCACCGCATTCCGGGCAGGTCCAGTTCATCGGCACGTCGGCCCAGCGGGTTCCCGGTGCGATGCCATGCTCGGCATCCCCCAGCGACTCGTCGTAGATCCAGCCGCAGATCAGGCACATCCAGCTCCGCAGTTCATTCACTGTGTTCTCGCCGCTTCACTACAATGGGGCAAGATTGTAGCCACGCCCCTTATCAAAAAATCAATCAGTCGTAGGCACCTACGCAACATTCCTCACTTTCCTCTCGAGGTTCGTAGCGATCCGATTCCCATCGCCTTCGGCGCGCTCCGCCCGCCGCGCGGCACTCCCTGAAGCGCCTGCCATGCCCGTTGCCGATTCCCCCTCAGCCAACCCCGACGCCACCGCCGAGGCGCTGCAAGAGCAGCCTGCGCCGGCTTGCGTGATGAGCTTCAACGCCAGCGACCCGACCGGCGCCGGCGGTCTTGCCGGCGACATCTCGACGATCGCCGCGATGGGCGCGCACGCGTTACCGGTTGTCACGTCCGTCGTGCTGCGGGACACGGCCGAAATCTTCGAGCACAGCGCGCTCGATGCCGATGTGGTCGTCGAACAGGCGCGCAGCGTGCTCGAAGACGTGACGATAGCGGCCTGGAAGGTGGGCTTCCTCGGCTCGGCCGAGTGCGTCAGCGCGGTGGCCGAGGTGCTTACCGATTACCCCGACGTGCCGCTGGTGGCCTACATGTCCAACCTCGCCTGGGTCGACGAGGACGAGCAGCAGGCCTATCTCGACGCCTACCGCGAGCTGGTGTTGCCGCAGACCGAGGTGCTCGTCGGCAATCACCAGACGCTGACCGACTTCCTGCTCCCCGACTGGAGCGGCGAACGCCCGGCCTCGCCGCGCGAGCTGGCCGTGGCGGCCGCCGAACACGGCACACGCTACGTGCTCGTGACGAGCGTGCTGGTGCCGAGCAGCAGTGGCGCCGACCAGTACATCGACAACGTGCTCGCCTCGCCGCAGGGTGCGATCACCGGCGAGAAGTTCGAGCGCTTCGACGTCGCCTTCGTCGGCGCCGGCGACACGCTGTCGGCGGCGCTCGCGGCGCTGCTCGCTTCGGGAGCCGAGTTGCACGAGGCAGTCGGTGAATCGCTGACCTTCCTCGACCAGGCGCTGGACGCCGGCTTTCGCCCCGGCATGGGCAACGTGATCCCCGATCGCTTCTTCTGGGCGCTGCCGCCCGGCGACGAAGAGGCGGCGGGCAACGACAGCGGCGAAGATGCCGCACCGAAGGATCCCCGCCATGTCCACTGACACCACAGCAAGCGCGGCGCTCTTCGCAAGGGCGCAGCGGGTCATCCCCGGCGGCGTGAACTCGCCGGTACGCGCCTTCCGCGCCGTTGGCGGTACGCCGCGCTTCATCGCCCGCGCGCAGGGAGCCTATCTCTGGGACGCCGATGGCCAGCGCTACATCGACTACATCGGTTCCTGGGGCCCGATGATCCTCGGCCACGGGCACCCTGCGGTGCTGGAAGCCGTGACGAAGGCCGCCCGCGAAGGCCTCTCGTTCGGCGCGCCGACCGAGCGCGAGGTTGAACTTGCCGAGGAAATACTCAAGCTCGTGCCGGGCATGGAGCAGGTCCGCCTGGTCAGTTCGGGCACGGAGGCGGCGATGAGCGCGATCCGCCTCGCGCGCGGCGCGACGGGTCGATCCAGGTTCATCAAGTTCGAGGGCTGCTACCACGGCCACGCCGACGCGTTGCTCGTGAAGGCGGGGTCTGGCCTGGCGACCTTCGGCAACCCGACCAGCGCCGGCGTGCCGCCCGAAGTCGTGCAGCACACGCTGGTGCTCGAATACAACAGCGTCGCCGCGCTCGAGGAGGCCTTCGCGTTGCACGGGCGCGAGATTGCCTGCGCGATCGTCGAGCCGATCGCCGGCAACATGAACTTCGTGCGCGCCAGCGTGCCGTTCATGAAGCGCCTGCGCGAGCTGTGTACGCAGCACGGCGCAATGCTCGTGTTCGACGAAGTGATGACGGGCTTTCGCGTCGCCCTCGGCGGCGCGCAGAGCCTGTATGCAGAGGCGATTCCCGGCTTCGCGCCCGACATGAGCGTGTTCGGCAAGGTCATCGGCGGTGGCATGCCGCTCGCGGCCTTCGGCGCCTCGCGCGCGGTGATGGAGCAGCTCGCGCCGCTGGGCCCGGTCTACCAGGCCGGCACCTTGTCGGGCAATCCGGTGGCGACGGCCTGCGGGCTCGCCACGTTGCGCGAGATCCAGCGGCCCGGCTTCTTCGACGCATTGTCGGCGCGCACCCGATCGCTCGTCGCCGGGCTGCTCGGCGCGGCACGCGACGCCGGCGTGCCGATGTGCGGCGACAGCGAAGGCGGCATGTTCGGCTTCTTCTTCGGGCCCGCGCTGCCGCAGAACTACACCGCCGTGATGGCGACCGACAAGGATCGCTTCAACCGCTTCTTCCACGGCATGCTCGAGCACGGCGCGTACCTCGCACCGGCGCTGTACGAGGCGGGATTCGTCAGCGCAGCGCACAGCGAGGCCGACATCGCAGCGACCATCGCCGCGGCCCGTGCAGCGCTGGCCTGACCGCGGCGCCAATGCACGTCCACATCCTCGGCATCTGCGGAACCTTCATGGGCGGCCTCGCGGCCCTCGCGCGCGAGGCCGGGCACCGCGTGACGGGCTGCGATGCGGCCGTCTACCCGCCGATGAGCGAGCAGTTGCGCGCCCTCGGCATCGAACTGATCGAGGGCTACGGCGACGAACAGCTCGAGCTCGAGCCCGATCTCTTCGTCGTCGGCAACGTGGTCATGCGCGGCAACCCGCTGATGGAGGCCATCCTCGACGCCGGGAAGCGCTACACCAGCGGCCCGCAATGGCTGGCCGACCACATCCTGCCCGGACGGCACGTGCTGGCCGTGGCCGGCACGCATGGCAAGACGTCGACGACCGCGATGCTTGCCTGGGTGCTGCAAGAAGCCGGGTTGCAGCCCGGCTTTCTGGTCGGTGGCGTACCGCTGAACTTCGGCGTGTCGGCGCGCCTGGGCAACACGGAGGCTCCCCGACAGGGCGGTTCGGGCGCGCCGTTCGTGATCGAGGCCGACGAGTACGACACCGCGTTCTTCGACAAACGCAGCAAGTTCGTCCACTACCGGCCACGCACCGCAGTGTTGAACAACCTCGAGTTCGATCACGCGGACATCTTCGACGACCTCGCGGCGATCGAGCGCCAGTTCCATCACCTCGTGCGAACCGTGCCGGCGAGCGGCAGGCTGGTCGTCAATGCGCGCGAAGACAGCCTGAAGCGCGTGCTGGCGCGGGGCTGCTGGAGCGAGGTGGTGCGTTTCGGCGCACGCAAGGAAGAGCCCGGCGCGCTGCGGGCACGTGGCGAGCCGGACACGTTCGACGTGCTGCGCGGCAGCCTGAAGATCGCGCGCGTCGAATGGGCGCTGCTCGGCGAACACAATCAGCTCAACGCGCTGGCGGCGATCGCGGCAGCCGAGCATGTCGGCGTGCCGCCCGAAGTGGCCGCCCAGGCGCTGGCGAGCTTCCAGAACGTCCGGCGCCGGCTCGAGCTGCGCGGCACGGCAGCCGGCGTGAGCGTGTACGACGACTTCGCCCACCATCCAACGGCGATGCGGACCACGGTCAATGGCCTGCGACGCCGGATCGAACAGCAGCCTGCGCCGGCCAGTGCGGCACGGGCCCGCATCCTGGCCGTCTTCGAGCCGCGCTCGAACACGATGAAGCTGGGCTCGATGAAGGCGCAGCTGCCGTGGTCACTGGAGGAGGCCGATCTTGCTTTCTGTCACAGCGGCGGCCTGGCCTGGGACGCAGCCCAGGCGCTCGCCCCGATGGGCTCGCAGGCGATCGTCTGCGACGGCATCGACGCACTTGTCACACGCGTCGTGGCCGAGGCACGGCCGGGCGACCACGTGCTGTGCATGAGCAACGGCGGTTTCGGTGGCGTGCACGACAAGCTGCTCGCCGCCCTGCGCGCCAAGGCATGAGGTGAGGCACACCCACGTCCAAGTGGCCTCGCAGTCCGCTCTGGGCCGACCGCAGACTTTCGCACAAGAGGGTTACGTGCGGCACCGGTCCCGGGAAGTGCCGTGGCGGGCTGGGGTGACGGCTCGAGAATTCGCTTCGTGCGCTCAACCCACAAGGCGCGCAGCGCACTTGGTACGAACCCGCGAGGCCTGACGTGCTGCGCCCGGCGGTCACGCACCTGCTGTACCTGCACGGCTTTCGCTCATCGCCGCAGTCGACCAAGGCCCGGACCGTCGCTGCCTGGCTGGCCGCGCACCGGCCCGAAATCGTCTGGCACTGCCCGCAGTTGCCGCCCTCGCCTGCCGCAGCAGTGCGCGGCGTCATCGCGCACACCGCAAGTTGGCCGCGCGGCACGATGGGCGTCGTCGGCAGCTCGCTCGGCGGCTTCTACGCCACCGTCGTCGCCGAGCGGGTCGGCTGCCGCGCGGTGTTGCTCAATCCGGCCGTCGATCCGGCGCGCGACCTGGCGCGCTACATCGGGGAGATTTCGGCCTGGCACAGCAACGAGCGCTTTCACTTCCGTGCCGAATTCGTCGACGAGTTGCGCGGGCTCGCGCCACCCGCGCTGACCGAGCCCGATCGCTACCTCGCGATCCTCGCCAAGGGCGACGAATTGCTCGATTGGCGCGAGATGAACGCGCGCTATGCCGGCTGTCACGTCAGGCTGCTCGAGGGCAGCGATCACGCGCTGAGCGACTTCGAGCTGCATCTGCCTGAACTGCTGCGGTTTCTCGGACTGCCCTGAACCGGGCCAGGACAAGTCCGCGAGGGACTTCAAGCGACAATCGCGCCCATGTTTGCACTCTATGAAGACGGCGGAAAGTTCTTCGCCGGCCGCGTGATGTCGGAAGCCGAAGCCTCGACGCAGGTCGAGCTCGATTCCGGAAAGCGCGTCAAGGTCAAGACGGCCAACGTGCTGCTCAAATTCGACCAGCCGCAGGCGAGTGAACTGCTGGCGCAGGCACAGCGCCAGGGTGCCGATATCGACCTCGACCTGGCGTGGGAGTTTGCGCCCGCCGCTGAATTCAGCTTCGGCGAGCTGGCACGCGACTACTACAGCGCCGCGGCGACCCCGGAGCAGCAAGCGGCCATGTTGCTCGCGCTGTTCGGTGCGCCACACTACTTTCGCCGCCTCGGCCGCGGCAACTTCAAGAAGGCGCCCGAGGACATCGTCAAGGCCGCGCTGCTCGGTATCGAGCGCAAGAAGCTGCTCGCAGCGCAGATCGACATCTGGGCCAACGACCTCGCCGGCGGTGCCTGCCCGCTGCCGATCCGCGAGCAGCTGTACAAGATCCTGTTCAGACCCGACAAGAACGCGCCAGAGTACAAGGCCGTCGTCGAGGCGGCCCGGCGGGCACAGCGCTCGCCGCTGGAGTTGCTGACCGCCGCAGGCGCGATCGACAGCCCCTACCAGTTCCACTGGCGGCGGTTCCTGTTCGAGAACTTTCCGAAGGGAACAGTGCTGCCCGCCGTTCAGGCGCCGGCCGTCAGGGAGACGCTGCCGCTTGCGCCATGCCAGGCCTTCTCGATCGACGATTCGGCGACGACCGAGATCGACGATGCGCTGTCGGTGCAGGGCCTGGGCACCGGAACCGTGGTCTTCGGCGTGCACATCGCCGCGCCGGGCCTGGCCTTCGGCCCCGATTCAGCGCTCGACCGGCTGGCTCGCGAGCGCTTGTCCACTGTCTACATGCCCGGCTACAAGCTGACCATGCTGCCCGACGCGGTGGTACGGGCCTACACGTTGACCGAAGGCAACGAGTGCCCGGCAGTGTCGCTCTACGTCACACTGGACGAAACCACGCTCGAGGTCAAAGAGGCCGAAACGCGACTCGAGCGCGTGGCCATCGTCGCCAACCTGCGCCATGACCAGCTCGACACGGTGATCACCGAAGCCGCGCTGACGGGCGAGGCGCCGGCCGACTTCGCCCACGCGAGCGAACTGGCATTCGCCTTCCGCCTGGCGCGTCACCTGAAGGCCCGGCGCGAGGTGGTGCGCGGCAAGCCCGAGCTCTTCAACCGGCCCGACTACAGCTTTCAGCTGATCGGCAACGACGGTTACGAACCGCAGGGCAGCGAGCAGGTGCGCATCGGAACCCGCAAGCGTGGCGCCCCCCTCGACCTGATCGTCGCCGAAGCCATGATCCTCGCCAACAGCCACTGGGGAGGCTGGCTCGACGCCTGCGGCGTGCCCGGCATCTACCGCAGCCAGGCGAGCCTGGCGCCCGGGGTCAAGGTGCGCATGGGCACCCGGCCCGCGCCGCACGCCGGCCTCGGTGTCGCCCAGTACACGTGGGCCACCTCTCCACTGCGGCGCTATGTGGACCTGGTGAACCAGTGGCAGATCATTGCCTGTGCGCGCCACGGTCGCACGGCGGCCCTCGCGGCGCCGTTCAAGCCGCGCGACGCACAGCTGTTCTCGATCATCTCGGGATTCGACGCCGCCTATGCCGCGTACAACGGCTTCCAGTCGGCGATCGAACGCTACTGGGCGTTGCAGTACCTTGCGCAGAACGACGTGCGCGAGCTCGATGCCAGCGTGATGAAGGACGGCCTGGTCCGGGCCGACTCCCTGCCGCTGGTGTTCCGCGCCGTGGGCGCCGAAGGCCTGCCGCGCGCTGCCCAGGTGCGCGTGCGTGTCGGCGGTGTCGACCTGCTGACGCTCGACGTTCACGCCAGCGTGATCGCACGCCTCGAGCAGCCTGTCGCCGCCGCTGAGGACGCGGCCGCCGACGAAACCGAGGAGGTCGAGGCCGCGGGCCCGCTGACGCTCGCCATCGACTTGAAGGACGCAGAGGCCGACACCACCACAGTCACCGACACCGCCTGACATGACGGCCCCCAAGCTCACTTCGTTCGCGGCCCTGCAGGCATCCTGAACGCATGCTCAAGCGACTTTCCAGCCTCCAGATCGCGCTGCTCGTGTCGGTGGCCGTGCACGCTGCGCTGCTGACGGTGCGCTTCGTCAACCCCGAGGGTTTCAACCGGGTGTTCCAGGACACGCCACTCGAAGTGATCCTGGTCAACTCGCGATCGGGCGAAGCGCCGATCAAGGCGCAAGCCATCGCGCAGGCCAATCTCGCCGGCGGGGGGGACGCGGTGCGCGGTCGTGCCACCTCGCCGCTGCCGCCTTCGGCGCTGATCGAGATCGGCAATGCAAGCGAGGAAGCGCACAAGCAGATCGACCAATTGCAGGAAACCCAGCAGCAGCTGCTGGCGCAGTTGCGGCGTGAAATGGCCCTGCTGCCCCCGCCCGACCCGAAACGCGACGCCGGCACGCCCGATGCACGGGCGCAGGAGGAACAGCGCAGGCAGCTGGTACGGATGCTCGCCGAGATCGAAAAGCGCATCAACGAGGAGAACGCGCGGCCGAAGAAGCGCTACATCAGCCCGGCCACGCGCGAAGAGGTCTACGCACAGTACTACGACCAGCTGCGGCGCAAGATCGAGGACCGCGGCACGCGCAACTTTCCGGAGCACAACGGGCGCAAGCTCTACGGCGAGCTGACGATGAATGTGACCATCGACGCCGAAGGACGTGTCGTCGAGACCGAGATCGTCCGCGCGTCCGCGTCGGCCGTGCTCGACAGGCGGGCGCTCGCGATCGTGCGCGCCGCCGCGCCGTTCGGCCCCTTCACGAGGGCCATGCGCAGCAAGGCCGACCAGCTCGTCATCACTTCGCGATTCCGGTTCACGCGCGACGAGGGCCTGGAGACGAGCCTGGCCGCCCGGCCCTGAGCACCCGACGCCTGCGTCATGGACCGCTACGCCGTCATCGGGAATCCGGTCGAGCACAGCCGCTCGCCGTTCATCCACACGCAGTTCGCGCTGGCCACGGGGCAGGACCTGAGCTACAGACGCCTGCCGTGCCCGGTGGATGGTTTCGAGCAGGTGGTGCGAAGCTTTGCCGACAGCGGCGGGCGCGGCTGCAACGTGACGCTGCCGTTCAAGTTCGATGCGCAGCGTCTGGCGCCGCGCTGCACCGAACGCGCGGCACTCGCCGGCGCGGCCAACACGCTGCGCTTCGACGCCGACGGCTGGCTGGCCGACAACACCGACGGCATCGGCCTGGTGCG
This sequence comes from uncultured bacterium, assembly GCA_963802435.1. GTDB lineage: Bacteria > Pseudomonadota > Gammaproteobacteria > Burkholderiales > Burkholderiaceae_C > CAIKUF01. The sequence goes on along the minus strand of CAWDIT010000004.1, from coordinate 436,435 downwards.
CGACATCGAGCGCAACGCTGGGGTCACGCTGGCCGGCCGGCGCCTGCTGCTGATCGGCGCTGGCGGCGCGGCCGCCGGCGCGCTCGGTCCGCTGCTGCAGGCGCATCCACTCGCACTGACCGTGGCCAACCGCACGTTGCGTCGGGCGCAGGACCTGGTGCGGCGGCACGCGCTGCTGGCAGCGGCCCACGGCGTCACGCTGAGCGCCGCGGCGCTGGAGGATTGCGGCGCCGCCTTCGACGTCGTCGTCAATGCTTCGGCCAGCAGCCTCGGGCACGCCGCCGTGCCGGTAGCGGCGAGCGTGCTGGCGCGCGGATCGCTGGCGCTGGACATGATGTACGGGCCGTCGGCGCAACCCTTCCTCGCCTGGGCCGAGGCGAACGGCGCGCGCGCGCGCGACGGCCTGGGCATGCTCGTCGAGCAGGCGGCGCATTCGTTCTGGCTGTGGCGCGGCGTGATGCCCGAGACGGCCCCGGTGCTGGCGGCATTGCGCGATCGCTGGCCCGAGACGGCGTGACATGACGAGACGCTCGCGATGAGGGCTCTCGCCACGACCCTCGCCCGGTTCGCCGGGCTGCTGCTGTTGAGCGGCCTGGCACTGCAGCTGTTCTTCGTCGCTCGCATCGCCTTGATGATCGTCGTCGATCCGCAGAGCACGAGCTTCCAGCGTTCGGAGATCTGGCGCCTGGCGGTCGACAAGCACAGCGTGCTCTGGAGCCAGCAGTGGCGTTCCTACGCGAAGCTCGGCGAGCCGCTCAAGCGGGCCGTGATCGCCTCCGAGGACGCCCGCTTTGCCGAGCACACTGGGGTCGAATGGGACGCACTGGAGGCGGCCTGGGAGCGCAACCGGCGTGCCGAGGCGCGGGCCGACAAGTTCAACGAGCAGGCCCAGCGACGCTCCGGCGGTCGGTCGGCCAGGGGCACAGCCGCAGAGCGGCCCAAGGCGGCGCAGGCCAAGGTCGTCGGCGGTTCGACCATCACCCAGCAGCTGGCGAAGAACCTGTTCCTCTCCGGAGAGCGCAACTTCGTCCGCAAGGGCCAGGAGTTCCTGATCGTGCTGATGCTGGAAGGCCTGTTGAGCAAGCAGCGCATCCTGGAGATCTACCTCAACAGCGTCGAGTGGGGCGAGGGGCTTTTCGGCGCGCAGGCGGCAGCCCGGCACTATTTCGGCGTCGACGCGGACCGGCTCGGCGTGCTGCAGGCGGCGCGCCTGGCCGTCATGCTGCCGGCGCCCAAGCGCTTCGAGAAGCGGCCGGCCTCGCCCTATGTCCTCGACCGCGCCGCCACCGTGGCGGCGCGAATGGGCGACGTCGAGTTGCCTTGAGTGCCCCCGAAGCCACCCCCTTGCGGCGTCTGCGCCCCCCCGCGAGCGAGCAAGAGTGCTTGGAGCTGCCCGGTGCTTCCTTGAGAATGAGCCCGTGAGCACTCCCCGCAGCGCCGAGATCGCCGCCGCCGCCGCCCGGCTGGTGGTCGAGGAAGGCATGGAATACGGACCCGCCAAGCGCAAGGCAGCGCGCCAGCTCGGCCAGCGAACGGCGCGTGCCGCGGCGCTGCCGTGCAACGAAGCGGTCGAGGACGAGGTTCGCGCCCATCTCGAGCTCTTCCATGCCGATACCCAGCCAGCCGAACTGGCGGCGCTGCGCTCGCTCGCCGCGCAGTGGATGGAACGCCTGGCCGAGTTCCGCCCACACCTCACCGGCGCCGTCTGGCGCGGCACGGCGACCCGCCTGAGCAACATTCACCTGGAGCTGTTCTGCGACGATTCCAAGGCGGCCGAAATCGCGCTGGTCAACCAGGCCATCGACTACGAGGTCGCCAGCCATCGCGGCCCGCGCGGTCACGACATCGACCTGCTGATGCTGTCGTCGCCGTGCCCGGCGCTGGGCGAGCCGGTGACCGTGTGCCTGAGCGTCCTCGATCACGACGACCTGCGCGGGGCGCTGCGGCCCGACTCCCGCGGGCGCGCCGAGCGCGGCGACCTGTCGGCGCTGCGCCGATTGCCAGGAATGACATGAGACGGCGCCGGATCCTCGCCGCGGGTGTGGGTGTGGCCGCCGCGAGTGCCGGAATCGGCTGGGCAGTGCGCAGATACGCAGCGGGATCGGCGGGTGACAACGGCGCGCCCGCAACTGTGCGCCCGGCCGACTTCTGGAACCTCCGCTTCGCGACGCCCGACGGCGCCGAGGTCGTGCTCGCCAGCCTGCGCGGCCAGCCGCTGCTGTTGAACTTCTGGGCCACCTGGTGCCCCCCCTGCGTCGAGGAGATGCCGATGCTCGACCGCTTCCAGCGCGAACACCACGGTGCTGGATGGCGGGTGCTCGGGCTGGCCGTCGACGCTGCACAGCCCGTGCGCGAGTTCCTGGCCAGGCGTCCGGTCGGCTTCGCGATCGGCCTGGCCGCGATGCAGGGCGTGGCGCTGGCGCGCGCCCTCGGCAACGCCGGTGGCGCACTGCCGTTCAGCGTGATCTTCGACACCCGCGGTGAAGCCGTGGAGCGCAAGCTCGGTGCCCTGACTTGGGCCGATCTGGCGGCCTGGGCGGGGCGGGTCCGCTGATCTGCCGTCGACCTTCGGCATGGATCGAGCAGTCAACGGAGGTCAGATACATCCAAGTCCAGAAAAAATGTCTTCTTGCTCCGTGCGGCGTCACAGTGGCCGGTAGCCTGGGCATTGCTCGAGCCGAACGACCGGAGCTTTCCGAGCCCACCTGACGCAATGGCGGCGGCCACTACGGTTTGCGGAACTTGCCGACAAACCATCTATAGTTCACACAGTTTGCATTAAATCGCCGCCGTACCCGAGCAGATCACGTCAGAAGCGGCGTTGCTCGCGTGATCCCGTGGCCTCGACACCGATCCTTCCGTCGCTGACGGGCCCTCACCGAATCGACCGGCATACCGGCGACCGTTCCAGGAGACCCCCTATGGACCTGCGAAAGCTCAAGACTCTGATCGACCTGGTGTCGGAATCGAATCTGACGGAACTTGAGATCACCGAGGCCGAAGGCAAGGTGCGTATCGTCAAGGCAATGGCGCAGCCCGCAGCCGGGCCGCAGACGGTGTACATGCACGCCCCGGCTCAATCCCAGGCGGCCCCGGCGGACAGCGCTCCGGCGCCTCTGCCGGCAGCGCCGGCCGCGGCCGAGCCGACCGAGGCGCCGGGGCACATCGTCAAGTCGCCGATGGTGGGCACCTTCTACCGCTCGGCCAGTCCGGGAGGGAAGCCGCTCGTCGAGGTTGGCAGCACGGTGACGGAGGGCGACCCGATCTGCATCATCGAGGCAATGAAGATCATGAACGAGATCGAGGCCGACAAGTCCGGCACCGTGACCCGCCTGCTGTGCGAGAACGGCCAGGCAGTCGAGTTCGGCCAGCCGCTGTTCGTCATCGAATGAAGCGCCGGGGAGCCGCGCATCATGTCTAGGAAAGTCCTGATCGCCAATCGAGGCGTTCGCGCGCAGCGCGGGGAACGCTCTTGTGCGCCTGCGCACGTGAGCGCTCACCAATTCGCCCGGTGGGCGCAGACCACCAGCGCGATTGAGCCGAGGCACCCATGTTCAAGAAAGTCCTCATCGCCGATCGAGGCGTTCGCGCGCAGCGCGGGGAACGCCCATGTGCGCCTGCGCACGTGAGCGTTCACCAAATCGCCCGGTGGGCGCAGACCACCAGCGCGATTGAGCCGAGGCACCCATGTTCAAGAAAGTCCTCATTGCGAATCGAGGCGAAATCGCGCTTCGCATCCAGCGCGCCTGCCGCGAAATGGGCGTGAAGTCGGTGGTCGTCTACTCCGAGGCCGACCGCGACGCCAAGTACGTCAGGCTCGCCGACGAGGCGGTGTGCATCGGCCCCGCTCCTTCGGCACAGAGCTACCTGAACATGCCCGCCATCATCGCCACGGCGGAAGTCACCGACGCCGAGGCGATCCACCCCGGCTACGGCTTCTTGTCGGAAAACGCCGACTTCGCCGAGCGCGTCGAGAAGAGTGGCTTCACCTTCATCGGCCCGACGCCGGAATCGATCCGCATCATGGGCGACAAGGTGTCTGCCAAGCAGGCGATGATCAAGTCGGGCGTGCCCTGCGTGCCGGGCTCCGAAGGTGCCCTGCCCGAAGACCCGAAGGAGAGCGTCCGCCAGGCGCGAGCGATCGGCTACCCGGTGATCATCAAGGCGGCAGGCGGCGGCGGGGGCCGCGGCATGCGCGTCGTGCACACCGAGGCCGCCCTGCTGAACGCCGTGCAGACCACGCGCGCCGAGGCCGGCGCAGCGTTCGGCAATCCCGAGGTCTACATGGAGAAGTTCCTGCAGAACCCTCGCCATATCGAGATCCAGGTGCTGGCCGACGAACATCGCAACGCCGTCTGGCTGGGCGAACGCGACTGCTCGATGCAGCGGCGCCACCAGAAGATCATCGAGGAGGCGCCCGCGCCAGGCATCGCGCGGCGCGTCGTCGAGCGCATCGGCGAGCGCTGCGTGGCCGCCTGCAAGAAGATCGGCTACCGCGGCGCGGGAACCTTCGAGTTCCTCTACGAGAACGGCGAGTTCTTCTTCATCGAGATGAACACCCGCGTGCAGGTCGAGCACCCGGTCACGGAAATGGTGACCGGCATCGACATCGTGCAAATGCAGATCCGCGTCGCGGCGGGCGAGAAGTTGCCCTTCACGCAGCGCACCGTGCAGATGCGCGGGCATGCCATCGAGTGCCGCATCAACGCCGAAGACCCTTACAAGTTCACGCCGTCGCCGGGGCGCATCACGACCTGGCACCCGCCCGGCGGCCCGGGCGTGCGCGTCGACTCCCACGTCTACGCGAACTACTTCGTGCCGCCCAACTACGACTCGATGATCGGCAAGATCATCACCCACGGCGACACGCGCGAGCAGGCACTGGCACGCATGCGCATCGCACTGTCGGAGACGGTGATCGAGGGCATCCACACGAACATCCCGCTGCACCGCGAACTTCTGGTCGACGCCAAGTTCGTCGAGGGAGGCTCCAGCATCCACTACCTGGAAGGCTGGCTCGGCGTGCATCGGCGCTGACGCTTGAAGCGCGCAGACCGCCCCGACAGGCCGCAGCCGCGCGAGATCCCGAACACACGATGGTCGAATTGCAGCTGCTGGTGCCACAGGACCGCGTCGAGGCGGTGTCCGACGCCTTGATCGACGAACTCGCGGCGCTGTCGGTCTCGGTCGAGGACGCCGACGCCGACACCGCGGCCGAGCGCGCGCTCTTCGGCGAGCCCGGAATGGCCGCCCCCGGCGCCGGCTGGCAGCGTTCGCTGGTGAAGGCGCTGTTCGACCATGAAGACGCGGCAACCGGGGCCGCCACGCTGCTGCTGGCGCAGCCCCAGGGCGCCGACCTGACGCTGCGGGCCATCGTTGAAGTGCCCGAGCAGGACTGGGTGCGACTCACGCAGTCGCAGTTCGAGCCGGTGGCCATCACGTCGGACTTCTGGATCGTGCCCACGTGGCACGAGCCGCCGGCAGCGGCACGGCGCGTCATCCGCCTCGATCCTGGCCTGGCCTTCGGCACCGGCACCCACCCGACGACACGCATGTGCCTGCGCTGGATCGCCCTGCGCGCCGAGCAGCCCCACCCGCCGTGGACGCGCGTGCTCGACTACGGATGCGGCTCCGGCATCCTGGCGATCGCTGCCGGTCTGCATGGCGCGGAGGCCATCGACGCCGTCGACATCGACCCGGCGGCAATCGGCTCGGCAAGCGCCAACGCGCAGGCCAACGGCGTGGCACTCAACGCCGCCCTGCCCGACGCGGCGCAGGGCGAGTACGCGTTGGTCCTCGCCAACATCCTGGCCACGCCGCTGAAGTTGCTGGCGCCGCTGCTGTGTGCCCATCTGCAACCCGGCGGCGAGCTGGTGCTCGCCGGCATCCTCGATCGGCAGGCCGAGGATCTCGAGGCCGCTTACGCCCCCTGGTGCAGGCTCCAGGTCGCCGACGGCAACGACGGCTGGATCCTGATGACGGGCCGGCGCGGTTCGTGAGGCCGGGGCCGACCGGCGTGGCATGATCCCCGCATGAGCCTGGCCACCCGTTGCACTGCCTGCGACACGGTCTTCCGTGTCGTGCAGGACCAGCTCAAGGTGTCCGAAGGCTGGGTGCGCTGCGGTCGCTGCGACGAGATCTTCAATGCGCTCGAGGGATTGTTCGACCTCGACCCCGAGCCACCGCCGGAGCCCGTGCCCGAGGTCGGGCCGTTCGAGCCGCCGGCGAGCGACCTCGTGCTGGCGGACGAGACGCCCGCATCGCCCATCGTGCTGCCCCAGATCGACGAGATCCCCGAGCCGAGCGACGAGCAGCCGCGGTTCAGTTTCAGTTCCAGGCCGGCCGACCTCGACACCACGCCCGCCGCGCGCGTGTCCGCCCGCGACCGCATCGAATTCGCCGATGCACAGTTCAGCAGCGCCCTGCTCGCCGAGGCCGGCATCGAGATCAACAGCGAGCCGGCCGACGATGCGGCCGGCGCGCCGCCGGCCGTCGCAGCACCCGAATTCCTGCGCCAGGCCGAAAGGAAGGCGCGATGGGACCGACCGCGCACCGTGGCCGCGCTCTCGCTGCTGTGCCTGCTGCTCGGGCTTGCCCTCGCGCTGCAGGCCGCCGTTCAGTTTCGCGACCTGCTGGCAACGGTGGTGCCGCAGACCCGACCCGCACTGCAGGCGCTGTGCGAAATGGCGGGCTGCAGCGTCGAGCCGCTGCGCCGCATCGAGGACGTGGTGATCGAGAGCAGCGCGCTGACGAGCGCGCCGAACGGCAGTGCCGTGCGCCTGTCGGTCGTGCTCCGCAACCGGGGTCCGCTGCCGCTCGCGATCCCCTCGATCGAACTGACGCTGACCGATCCCGCCGGCCAGATACTGGCCCGACGCGCGCTGTCACCGTCGAACTTCGGCGTCACGACCGGGACGCTGCCGGCGGCGTCCGAGACGCCTCTGCAACTCGTGATGGCCACCAGCGGCCGGCGTGCCAGCGGCTACACGGTCGAACCCTTCTACCCATCCGTTGAGACGGCCCTGCGTTGACGACAGCGATGGATGCAAGGCGCAGCCGCCGTCCAGGGTCGGCCCCTGGGCAAGGCTTGCAACGCCGCAGACGCGTTGTCGTCGCAACCTTCGGGCCGGACCGGACGCGCTTGCGAGCCGCTTGTGGTGATCGGCACCACGGCGCGACTCGCTCCTACGCCTGCGCCCGATCCAGCCCCGCGCAGGGTCGTCCTATTCACGGATAGGTTCCAGCTTTGCATGCCGGCCCTGATCTGCGGTTCCCTCGCGTTCGACACCATCACCGTGTTTCCCGGCCGTTTCGCCCAGCAGATCCTGCCCGATCAGTTGCACATCCTCAACGTCTCGTTCCTCGTGCCGACGCTGCGCCGCGAGTTCGGCGGCTGCGCAGGCAACATCGCGTACTCGCTGCGCCAGCTTGGCGGCGAACCGCTGGTCATGGCCGCCATCGGCGCCGACGGTGCGGACTATCTCGAACGCCTGCGCTCGTGGGGCGCGAGCACCGAATTCGTCCGCGTCGAGGCCGACAGCTATACGGCCCAGGCGATCATCATCACCGACACCGACAACAACCAGATCACCGCATTCCATCCTGGCGCGATGCAGTCGGCCCACCTGACCGCGATCGCGGCACGCGACGACATCCGCGTCGCGATCATCGCGCCCGACGGGCGCGAGGCGATGCTCCGGCACGCGGCGCAACTCGCCGCGGCCGCGATCCCGTTCGTGTTCGATCCCGGCCAGGGCCTGCCGATGTTCGACGGCGCCGAGCTGAAGCGCTTCATCGCGCAGGCGAGCTGGGTCAGCGTCAACGACTACGAGGCACGCATGCTGTGCGAGCGCACCGGCGAGACGCTGGAGTCGCTGTCGCGCTCTCATCTGCGCGGCGTCGTCGTCACGCTCGGCGCCGACGGCTGCGAAGTCTGGCAACGCGGCGAGCGCCTGCATGTGCCCGGCATCGCCGCGACCGAGGTGGTCGACCCGACCGGCTGCGGCGATGCGTTCCGCGGCGCCTTGCTGTACGGCCTGGAGCGCGGCTGGGCGCTGGCCCGCTGCGCGACGCTGGGCAACCGCATCGGCGCGCTGAAGATCGCCAGCCGCGGCGGGCAGAACCACACGATCGACGCGGCTGCGCTGGATCTCTGACGCCCGATCAGCAAGAGTCGCCGCCGACGCCGGGCTCCGACTCAGTGCGGTCGTCGGCGTTCGTGGCTACTGTTCCCGGCCTGGCGATTCATCGGGACTCCCTTGCAGGGCGCGCAGCGGCTTGCAGGCCGCTGCCGTTCGGCGGGCTCGGCGCATGCTCCTCGCAAGCCCCACCTCACCCCCAGGGCAGCATCAACGTCACCGTCAACAGCTTCTCGAACTCGGGCGCGAAGGCGTCGATGATTCTCTGCGGGTGCGGGCACAGCTTGCGGTCGGTGATGAGCCCGAACTGCACTCCGCCGCCGTAGGACAGGATGCTCACGCCGACACCCAGGTCGCCCGACGCCGGCACCCAGAACATCGTCTGGCGCAAGGTCGAGCCGCAGAATTTCAGCGGCTTGGCCGGGCCGGGCACGTTGGTCATCACCGCGGTGGCCTTCTTCGCGAACAGGCCGAGCAAGGCATCCTGCATCGGCTTGATCAGCAGGCCGGCCACTGCCAGCACACCGAAGGCGAGCAGCGGCTGGTAGCTGCCCTTCATCTCGTTCATCCGCGCGCGCACCGCGTAAACACGTTCGATCGGATTCGCGATGCCGATCGGCAGCACGAGGGGCGCCAGGCCGAACTGGTTTCCAAGCTGCCAGGCCTTCTCCAGCGGGCGCAGGTTGACCGGCACCATGGCCCGGATCTCCTTGCCCGTCGGGTCGTCGCCCTGGTCGCGAAGGTAGTTCCCGATGGCGCCTGCCGCGCAGGCGAGCAGCACGTCGTTGATCGAGCAGTTGAGCGCCTTGCCGACGATCTTCACCTCGTCGAGCGGCAGGGGCTCGTTCCAGGCGACGACCTTCTTGCCGATCGGCTTGCCCTTCAGGCGGGTCGGCGAGTCGTCGGGCATCAGCGCCAATGCGGCGGCATCGCGAACGACCTGGTAGCCGTTGCGCGCCACGTCCAGCGAACCGAGCAATTGCTGCGGCTGCGCCAGCATCTCCATCGACTTGACCACACCCCCGCCGTACATGCCGATGGCCTTGACGGCCACATCGGTGAGCGGCTTGATCACCGCATCGGACAGCCAGTCGCTTTCCTCCGCTTCGTCGGCGCCACGCCGCTTGCGCCGCGGCGGTTCAATGCCGCCATCGGTGATCGACATCATCACCGCGGTCAGCGCAATGCCGTCGCCGATGCAGTGATGGATGCGCAGGATCATCGCGCTGCCGCCCTCGTAGTGCTCGATCAGGTGGAACTGCCACAACGGATGTGCCGGGTCCAGCCGCGCCGTCGCGAGTTCGCCCGCACGCGCCTGCAATGCGGCGCGCTCGCTCTGGCCGCGCTTGCGCGCGAGCTTCTCGCTCACCACATGGCGATCGATGGCGAAGTTCTCGTCGAGCACCCAGTTCGCGCCCATCGCGTCCTGCACGACCTTCTGCCGAAAGCGCGGGAACTTGAGCAGCCTGCCCTCGACACGCTCGCGCAGCGCCGCCAGCGTGATTCCGGGCTGCAGCAGCCACACGCCGACGATCATCATCAGGTTCACGTCGTTGTCCATCCGCAGCCAGGCGGTGTCCACGCGCGACATGCGCTCTGCGGTTTCACTCATCGGAGCTCTCCTCGGTTGGCAAGGGTGGCGGCTGACCGGCCCGGATGATGGGTACCATAGTCCTTGCCTCGTCATTTTCACCCAGAGTGCCCAACCACAGGAGAGCAACACCATGGCCGATCTGAAGTCGAAGTTCGAGCAAGCCGTCAAGGACTCGAAGGGCCTGCCCGAGAAGCCCGACAACATGACGCTGCTGAAGATCTACGCGCTCTACAAGCAGGCCAGCAGCGGCGACGTGGAGGGCAAGCGCCCGGGCTTCGCCGACATGGTCGGCCGCGCCAAGTGGGACGCCTGGAACGAACTCAAGGGCAAGAGCGGCGACGAGGCGATGCAGCAGTACGTCGACCTGATCGAATCGCTGAAGTAGGCGTCAGACTTTCGGTGCCTTTGCGTCCCGCTTCTTCGGCACGGCCTTGCCGCTGTCGAGCAGCAGCGCGTCGAGTTCGGCCTGGATCTCCCTCTCGATCGTCTTGCTGAAGGCGCCGAGCAGGAAGCCGAGCCGGGCGGCGAGGTCGAAATGATCCGGTGCGACGATGAGTTCGCCAGCGACTCCGGCGCGCCTGAACTCGACGGTGTCGCTCAACTCGCCCTCGATCACGCTGCACTCCATGCCGAACTTGTGCTCGACCTCTTCGGCCCACTTCCAGGCGATCTTGCGTGCCTTGGCCAGACCCAGTGCGTGTTCGCGATGAATGCGTATTTCAGCCATGAAGGCAACTCCGACGATGATTCTTTTCAGGGACCCAGTGTGGCGCGCCGTTCTTCCTTCGGCAAGCTCGCGAGACGCCTGACTGCGGCGTAGAAGCGCGCAGGGTCGCGGCCCTGCGCCTCGAACAGACGCTCGAACTGCGGCACGAGTCCGGTATACGCGGCAAGCACGCCGAACGAGGCGTTGTTGGCGCGCGCGAACCAGGCGTCGTAGCCCGCATAGCCCTGCCACGGGCCGTCCCTGAGCGCCACGTAATCGGCCTGCAGGCGCTGCATCAGTGCAGTCTTGCCGGCGCGCTTGTCGGCATCGCTCGCGGTGCTCTTGTACAGCGCCTCGAGTGCATCGCGGGTGCGTGCGGTCAGCGCGCGGAAGTCTTGCCGCCGGGCGTCGAACGCGACGTACTCGGCGACGGCCGCGGGACCGGCGCGCTCGGTCATCCAGCGCTTGCTGCCGATGCGCTCCACGGCCGTCGCGAACGATTCGTTGAACATCGTGTCGCCGCTGGCGAACGCGACCTGGTGCGCCAATTCGTGAAAGATCATGCGCGCGAGTTCGACCTCGGGGTAGTTGATGAAGGTGCTCAGCAGCGGGTCGGCGAAATACGCACCCGGCAAGCGGCCCAGCGTCGAATACGCGGGCACGCCGTAGACGTTGACCTCCGACCCTTGCGCACGGAGCGTCTCGGCAAAGGCTTCAGCGTCGGCGCGGTCGAAGTAGCCGCGATACCCGACGCAACCGACGACCGGAAAGCACCAGGTCTCGAGCGTCAGGCTGAGTTCGGGCGCCGCCACCACGTTCCAGACCGCCGCGCCGCGATGCAGTTCGCCGTAGCGGCGGTAACTGTCGTTGTCGGGCAGTGCGAGTGCGTCGACGGCGAAGTCGCGCATCTGCTGGCTCAGCTCCAGGCGGTGGCGCAGCGCCGGCGGCGTCGTGCTGTCGGCGACCCACTCGGGCACCGGACGCGCGGCGCCCAGCAGGCTCATGTGGCCGCCAACCGACTGCGCGACATAGCCGAGCGAGCCGCAGCCGCTGCTCAGGCAAAGCGCAGACACGGCCATCACGGCGGCGGCAAGTGTCGCGAGGCCGGCCACGAGCAGGATGCGCTTCAGTCGCAAGGAAGTTGGTTCACGCGGCCTCGACCTCGACCAGGCAGTCGTAGTACGACGGCCCGCGGCCGATATCGGTCAGACGCTGGTGGGTCAGTTCGTTGACGTTGGTACCGTCGATGCCGAGCTTGCGCCACCAGATCCCGAGGCCGTTGACGACGCCCGGCCGTGCACGCTCGCAGACATGCAGGCGGCACAGGCTGCGCCCGCGATCGTTGACGACACGCACCATCTGCCCGTCGGCGAGGTGGCGCGTCGCCGCGTCGGCGGCGTGCATCTCGAGCAGCGGCTCGCCCTCGATGTCGCGCAAGCTCGTGACGTTGACGAAGCTCGAGTTGAGGAAGTTGCGCGCCGGCGGCGAGATCATCGCCAGCGGATAGCGCCGCGCGAGTTCGGGCGTGCTTTGCGCCGACTCGTGGTTCGGCACGAAGTCCGGGATGCCCAGGCCGGGCGCATCGATCATGCACTTGCCGCCCGGCGTCATGAAGCCGCCTTCGGCGAATGGCGCCTCGATTCGCGGCAATTGCACCCAGCCCTGCTCACGCAACGCGTCGAACGACACCCGGTCCCCGAACGCCAAGCGGGCCATCGTCTCGTCGCTGTCCCCGAAGCAGGTCTCGTCGAAGCCCATGCGCGCCGCCAGCTCGCGAAAGATCTGCGTGTTGGGCTTTGCCTCGCCCAGCGGCGCAATCGCCGGTTCGTTGAAGAGCACCGACGTGTGGCCGTAGCTGCCGTGCACGTCCAGGTGTTCGAACTGCGTCGTGGCCGGCAGCACGATGTCGGCATGGTCGGCGGTATCTGTCAGGAAGTGCTCGAGCACGACGGTGAACAGGTCCTCGCGGGCAAAGCCCTGCGCGACCCTCGCCGACTCCGGCGCCACCGCGACCGGGTTGCTGTTGTAGACGACGATCGCCTCGATCCCCGGGCCGAAGCGTGTTCCGTCGGGCAGCGGTTCGCCGCTGCGGCGAAGCAGGTCGTCGCCGATCGTGACCATGTTGATCGTTCGCGGCACGCGCCCGGCGAGCAGGTCCGGCCGCTGCAGCGCCGCGCGAGCGATCGGGTACCAGCTCGAGCTCGACAGCAGCAGGCCGCCCGCGCGGTGCCGCCAGGCGCCGACGAGGCACGGCAGGATCGCCGCCAGGCGCACCGCGTTGCCTCCGCCGTGCACGCGCTGCATGCCGTAGTTGAGGCGTATCGCTGCCGGCTGCGTCGTGCCGTAGTCGAGCGCCAGGTCACGCACTTCGTCGGCGGTGATGCCGCAGACGGCCGCGGCGCGCTCGGGTGGCCACTGCAGTGCACGCTCGCGCAACGCCGCCCAGCCGCTGGTATGGCGCTCGATGTAATCGTGATCCAGCCAGTCGTGGACTATCAGCTCGTGCATCAAGCCGAGCGCGAGCGCGCCGTCGGTGCCGGGCAGCAGCGCGATGTGCTGGTGACACTTGTCGGCCGTCTCGGTCTTGCGTGGGTCGATGCAGACGAGCCTCGCGCCCTTGCGCTTGGCCGCCTGCGCATAGGTCCAGAAGTGCAGGTTCGAGGCGATCGAGTTGCTGCCCCAGATCAGGATCAGCTTGCTCTCGGCGAAGTGCTCGACGTGCATGCCGATCTTGCCGCCGTAGGTCGCGGCCAGCGCCTCGCCGCCAGCTGTGGAGCAGATCGTCCGGTCGAGCAGCGAGGCCCCGAGCCTGTGGAAGAAACGCCGGTCCATGCTCTCGCCCTGCAGCAGGCCCATCGTGCCGGCGTAGCTGTAGGGCACGATCGCCTGCGCGTCGCGGGCCGCGATCTCGCGCAGGCGCGTCGCGACCTCGCCGAGTGCGGCGTCCCAGCTGATCCGCTCGAAGCGCCCCTCGCCCTTCTTCCCGACGCGCCTCAAGGGATGCAGCACGCGCTCGGGGTGGTAGACGCGCTCGGCGTAGCGCGAGACCTTGGTGCACAGCGCGCCGTGCGTCGTCGGGTGCAGCGGATCGCCCTGCACCTTGATCGCCCGCCCGTCCTGCACGGTGACGCGCAGCGCGCAGGTGTCGGGGCAGTCGTGCGGGCAGGCGCCGCGCACCACGCGGGGGGCGCCAGTCTCGGGAATGGGGCTGTTCATGGCATCGACTATTGCACAGCCGGGGCCGCCCGGCGCGCTGCAGCGTCGGCGGCCGCGCGCCTCTCGGGGGCTTCGCTACTGCGCCCGCCAGGGTCATGGCAGTCTACACGGGGCACGGTTAAACTGCCCCCCTTCGCCGGCCCTCGCTGCCGGGACCAGGAGTGCTCGCCATGAACCTGATCGAACCCATTCTTGCCGACGCCGCCGCCGTGACGGCGATCCGGCGCGACATCCATGCCCATCCGGAACTGTGCTTCGAGGAGCGTCGCACTTCCGACCTGATCGCCAGGGCGCTCACCGATTGGGGCATCCCGATTCACCGTGGCCTCGGCAAGACCGGCGTCGTCGCGATCCTCAAGAACGGAGCCAGCGATCGCGCCGTCGGCCTGCGCGCCGACATCGACGCGCTGCCGATGACCGAGCACAACGGCTTCGCTCACGCCAGCCAGCACCAGGGGAAGATGCACGCCTGCGGGCACGACGGCCACACGGCGATGCTGCTCGCCGCGGCAAAGTACCTGTCCAAGCACCGCAATTACGACGGCACCGTCTACCTCGTCTTCCAGCCGGCCGAAGAGGGCGGCGGCGGCGCACGCGAGATGATCAAGGACGGTCTCTTCAAGCTGTTCCCGATGGAGGCGATCTTCGGCGCGCACAACTGGCCGGGCCAGCCGGTGGGCCAGTTCGCGTTGAGGAGCGGGCCGTGCATGGCGTCGAGCAACGACTTCAAGATCACGATCCGCGGCAAGGGCTCGCACGCGGCGATGCCCCACGTCAGTGTCGACCCGGTACCGGTGGCATGCCAGATGGTGCAGGCGTTCCAGACCATCATCTCGCGCAACAAGCGTCCGATCGACTCCGGCGTGATTTCGGTGACGATGATCCACACCGGCGAGGCCACGAACGTGATCGCCGAGAGCTGCGAGCTCCAGGGCACGGTGCGTACCTTCACGCTCGAGGTGCTGGACCTGGTCGAGCGGCGCATGCGCGAGATCGCCCGCCACACCTGCGCCGCGTTCGACGCCAGCTGCGACTTCGAGTTCGTGCGCAACTACCCGCCGACGATCAACCACCCGGCGGAGACAGACTTCGTGCGCGGCGTGCTGAGCGGACTGGTCGGTGCTGCCAACGTCACCGATTTCGAGCCGACGATGGGCGCCGAGGACTTCAGCTACTTCCTGCTCGAGAAGCCCGGCTGCTACTTCCTGGTCGCCAACGGCGACGGCAGTCACCGTGAGGGTGGTCACGGCATGGGGCCGTGCATGCTGCACAACCCGAGCTACGACTTCAACGACGAGCTGATCCCGCTCGGCGGCACGATGTGGGTGCGCCTGGCCGAGCAGTGGCTCGCCACGCCGCGCGCCGCCTGAGAGCGTGAGAGGGAGTCGAATGCACCCGCGTGAGGCCCCAGATCGGGCCCAATCTAGGCGCAAAGCGGAGCCGGGGTGGCGTTGCGCAGCGGCCGTGCGCGCAGCCCACAGTGCAGCAACGCCAGTGGTCGCCCTGCACCTGCACGCTGCGCGAGCAGGTCGGCTGCGGGCGACCCCCGGCGAGCATTTGCAACGACGAGTGGGCCCGATCTGGGGCCTCACCCTTCGGGCCGGGGCGGCCAAGCGCGCTGGGCGGTGTTGCGCCGCTTGCCCAGGCATGAGCCTGGGCTGCGCGCCTCGCCTACCCCAGCGCCCTTGGCCACCCCGGCGCGGGTGCGTTCGACTCCCTCTCACGCTCTGAGCCTCACGATGACCGCTGCCAATGCGTTTTCCCAGACCTACGCCGAAGCGCGCGGCAAGTTCTTCGCCGCCGCCGAGGCCGCCGGGCTCGACGTGCAGAGCCACGTGCATCCGCTGCTCGGCCGCGACGGCGAGACGCTGGCGATGGACGTCGTGCGCGACGGAGCGGCCGACGCCCCCCGGCTGCTGATCATCAGCAGTGCCTGCCACGGCGTCGAGGGCTTCTGCGGATCGGGTGTGCAGGTCACTCTGCTCGGCGACGCGGTCTTTCGCGATGCGGCGCGCGACGCCGGCGTCGCGGTGCTCCATGTCCACGCGCTGAACCCCTATGGCTTCTCGTGGTGGCGGCGCACGACGAACGAGAACGTCGACCTCAACCGCAACTTCCACGACTTCAGCGGGCCGCTGCCGGCGAACGCTGCTTATGACGAGCTGGCCGCGCTGCTCGTGCCGCCTGCGTGGCCGCCGTCGGAGGCGGTGAAGGCGGGGATCGCCCGCTTCATCGCCGAGCGCGGACTTGCTGCGTTCCAGCGCGCCGTTTCCAGCGGGCAGCACACTCATCCCGAGGGCTTGTTCTACGGCGGCGTCAACCCGACCTGGAGCCACGTCACGTTGCGCCATGTGCTGCGCGAAGAGGGGAGGCGCGCGCAGCGCCTGGCCTGGATCGACCTGCACACGGGGCTCGGCCCGAGCGGCCACGGCGAGCGCATCTTCGCCTGCCGTGACGACGCCGAGGCGCTCGCCCGTGCCCGCACCTGGTGGGGCGACAAGATCACCTCCACCTACGACGGCACTTCGAGCTCGGCGCCGCTGACCGGGCTGATGTGGCTCTCCGCGTACGAGGAATGCCCGCATGCCGAGTACACGGGCATCGCGCTCGAGTACGGCACGGTGCCGATCATGGACGTGGTCGATGCACTGCGGGCCGACCAGTGGCTGGAGAACCACCCCGAGGCGGGCGATGCGCAACGGCTGCAGATCAAGCGCCAGATGCGCGACGCCTTCTACACCGACACCGACACGTGGAAGGAACAGATCCTCGCGCAGGCCGCCGAAGCGGCGCGGCTGGCGCTGCAGGGCTTGTCGCGCCGCTGACCCGGCACGCCGCGGCGCCTTCGCCGCGCGCGCCGACAGACCGGACCGCAGCGGTCAGCCCGCCAGCAGACGGAAGGCCGGGACCGGCCGCTGGAACCCCTTGAGCGACAACTCGCCCGCCGGCTCCGAACGAAACGAGTCGTCGAGCGCGCCCTTCACGCGCTGCGACAGCAGAACCTCGCCGCCTCGGGCTTCGCCGCACAGGCGGGCGGCCAGATTGGTCACGTTGCCGATCGCGCCGTAGTCGATGCGCCCGGGGAAGCCGATACCGCCGATCGTGGCGAAGCCCTGCGCAATGCCTGCGCCCATCAGCAGGTCGTAGCCGCGCTTCTTCCAGCCCGCCGCGAGCAGCACCATCTCGCGCTGCATCTCGAGCACCATGCGCGCCGCGCGCGCCGCCGCGTCGGGAACGGGCACCGGGTCGTTGAAGAAGATCATGATGCCGTCGCCGGAGAAGCGCTCGAGCGTGCCCTCGTGGTCGAGGATCAGCCGCCCCATCGCCGCGTGGTACTCGGCCAGCACGCCCATCACCTCTTCCGGATCGGCCGTTTCGGTGAACGCGGTGAAGCCGCGCAGGTCGAGGAACACCACGGTGATCTCGCGCCGGTGGCTCTTCAGCGGATCGTCGGCGCCGCCCGCGACGATCAGCTCGGCGAGCTGCGGCGAGAAGAAGCGCTTCAGCCGCCCGACCTGCTCGAGCTGCTTCACGCCGTCTGCCACGCGCTGCTCGAGCATATGGTTCCACTGCGCGAGTTCGTCCTTCTGGCGGGTCACCTCGTCGTACAGCGTCTTGATGCGCAGCAGCGACTTCACACGCGCCAGCAGCTCGGCCTGGTTCAGCGGCTTGGTCAGAAAGTCGTCGGCACCGGCCTCGAGCCCCCTGACGCGCTCTTTCGCCGGGTCGAGCGCCGTCACCAGCACCACCGGCAGCATCGCGTGCGCCGGGTTGGCGCGGATCGCCTGGCACACCTCGTAGCCGCTCATTCCGGGCATCATCACGTCGAGCAGCACGAGGTCGGGCCGTTCGGCTTCGAGCATTGCCAGCGCCTCCGCACCGGAAGACGCCGTGACCGCCTGATAGCCCTTCACGCCGAGCAGATCGGCGAGCAGCTTGACGTTCATCGGCACGTCGTCGACGACGAGGATGCGGTAACTCATCCGGCGGCCTCCGAACGGCCGAGGCACTTCGCTGCCTGCGTGCAGTCGGCCGCTCCGCGCACTCGCTCGCTTCGAATCCACGCTGCGCGGGGCCCCTCTTTCGCGGCTCATGCGGCGGCCTCCGAACGGCCGAGGCACTTCGCTGCCTGCGTGCAGTCGGCCGCTCCGCGCACTCGCTCGCTTCGATCCCCGCTGCGCGGGGCCCCTCTTTCGCGGCTCATGCGCGCTTCCTTCCGTCGGCCAGGAAGCGCTGCACGGTATCGAAGAACTGCTTCAGGTTGATCGGCTTCGTGATGAAGGCGTCGAAGCCGGAGGTGACGATCTTCTGCTGGTCGTCGGGCATCACCGAGGCCGACACCGCAAGCACCGGCGTCGCGTCGAGCGCGGCATCCTTGCGGATCTCGCGCAGCGCGGCAATGCCGTCGATGTCGGGAAGCTGGATGTCCATCAGCACGAGGTCGGGGCGCCGCTCCAGCGCCAGGCGCACGCCTTCGCCGCCGGTGGTCGCCTCGATCGTCGTGTGCCCCTTGTGCTGCAGGATGTCGCGCACGAGCTTCATGTTCTTCTCGTTGTCTTCGACGATCAGGATCGTGCTCATGGGGCATGCTCCAAAGTCAGCTCGGGAAGAATGAACGCGAAGGTCGAGCCCTGGCCGGGTGCGCTCTCGACGCGGATCGTTCCGCCGTGCAGTTCGACGAAGCGCTTGGCGAGCGACAGCCCGAGGCCGGTACCCTCGGACTTACGCAGGTAGTCGCCACCGGCCTGGCGGAATTCCTCGAATACCAGCGTCTGTTGGTCGGGCGCGATGCCCACGCCGGTATCTATCACCGCGATCTCGATCCCCGCCTCGACGCGTCGGGCCCGCAGCGTCACGCGACCACCGGCCGGGGTGAACTTCACCGCATTGGACAGCAGGTTGACCACCACCTGCTTGACCTTGCGCTCGTCGGCCACCCACTCGGTCAGCCCATCGTCGACTTCGAGCGAGAGTCTCAGGCCGTGGCGGTTCGCGCGTTCGCGCACCAGCGTGGCCGAGTTGTCGAGCAACAGCGGCACGTGGAAGGACGTCAAGTCGAGTTCCATGCGCCCGGCTTCGATCTTCGACAGGTCGAGGATGTCGTTGATCAGGCCCAGCAGGTGATGCCCCGACGAATGGATGTCGCGCAGGTACTCGAGCTGCTTGTCGTTCAACTCGCCGAACATCTGCTCGCTCAGCACCTCGGAGAAACCGATGATCGCGTTCAGCGGCGTGCGCAGCTCGTGCGACATGTTGGCCAGGAACTCCGACTTGTGCTTGTTCGCCAGCTCGAGCTGGAGGCTCTTGTCCTGGATCTCGTGGAACAGACGAACGTTCTCGATCGCGATCACCGCCTGGCTGGCGAAGGTCTGCAGCAGGTCGACCTCCTTGTCGGCGAAGCGCCCGACCTCGGCCCGGTTCACCGTGATCGCGCCGACGATCTGATCCTCGCGCAGCATCGGCACGCTCAGCACGCTGCGATAGCCGGCGAGTTGGGCGAGGTGCTTGACCGAGGCGTCGAGCTCCAAGTCAGCCATCATGTCGGCCAGGTTGACCACCGCACGATCACGAATGGCGCGGCCGCTGACCGATTGCCCGCCCACCCGCATCGGGAACGTCGCCTGCGCTGCCAGCACGCTCTCGGAGTTCAGGCCGAACGAACTCGCGACGTGAACCCGGTCGCCATCGAACCTGAACACCCAACCTGTCTTGGCGCCGGTCAGGCGCGTCGCGCGCTCGGCGATGACGTCGAACACCGGCTGCGTGTCGGTGATCGAGCCGCTGATGACACGCAGCACCTCGGAAGTCGCGGTCTGCCGCTCGAGCGCCTCCTTCGTCTCGTTGAACAGCCGCACGTTCTCGATCGCGATCACCGCCTGATCAGCGAAGGTCTGCGCGAGCGAGACCTCCTTCTGATCGAACTCGCCCGCGGCCGCGCGCAGGATGGCGAGGCAGCCGATGGCCTTGCCTTCGCGCATCAGAGGCACGAACAGCGCCGAGTGGTAGCCCAGAGCAAGTGCCAGCTGGGGCATGCGCGGGAACTGCTTCGCCGCCTCCGCGGTATCGGCCACAGCCACGACTCGCGACTCCAGAATGGAGGTCCCGGCACCGCTGCCGCGGTCCAGCGGCCAGGGCTTCAGAGAGCCGCCTTCGAGCACTTCCCGGCCATCGCTGGCGAAGGCCACGCTCTCGATCATCGAGCCCCTGGGCAGTGCCAGCGCGACGGCCTTGCCGCCGAACAGGCGCTGGCAACTGTGCACGATGGCCTCGAACACCGGCTGCGTGTCGGTGATCGAGCCGCTGATCACGCGCAGGATGTCGGCCGTGGTGGTCTGCTGCTCGAGCGCCTGCCTGGTCTCGTTGAGGAGCCGCAGGTTCTCGATCGCGATCACGGCCTGGTCGGCGAAGGTCCTGAGCAGGTCCGTCTGGCGCTGCGGCGTCTTGCCGGGGTCGGGCCAGGCGATCACGATGACGCCGAGCGTCGCGCCGTCCTTCAGCATCGGCGCACCGATCATGCGGCGCCATTGCCCCACGTGAGCGGTGGTCTGGTCGTATTCCGGATCGGCCCGAACGTCTTCCTCGGTCAGGGCCTGGCCGGCCAGGACGACCCGGCCGCTGAGCATCTGAGGGTTCGGCGGCGCCGGATACAGGCGGCGCGCGTCCTCGATGGCCGCTTCTGGCCAGCCGCGCGTGCCCACCAGGTGCACCAGACGCCCGTCATAGCGGAAGACGGCGGCGATCGGCGCGCCGAACAGCCGCATCGCGCTTTCCATGATCGCCTCGAAGACCGGCGCGACGTCGGTGGTCGAGCCGCTGATCACTCGCAGCACCTCGCTGATCGCGGTCTGGTACTCGAGCGACTCGGAGAGCTCGCTCGTGCGTTGCTCGACCTTGCGTTCGAGCCCCGCGTACGACTCGCGCAGCTGCGCCGTCATGCGGTTGAACTGATCGGCCAGGCCTTCGAGCTCGTCGCCCGTCGTGATGAGGATCTGCTGCTCCAGGTCGCCCTCGCCGATGCGGCGCGCACCTTCGTCGAGCGTGCGGATCGGGCGCACCATGCTGCGCGCCAGCGCCGATGCCGCCAGCGCCGACACGGCCAGGCCCGAGAGCAGCAGCGCCACGGTCCACAGGATCGAGGCATCGAGCCTGGCGTAGACCTCCGACACCGGCTGCTCGACGAAGACCTTCCAGTCCAGCGGCTCGATGGGCGCCACCGAAGCCAGCACGCGCGTGCCGGCCAGGTCGTGCGAGAGCATCGCCGGTTCGTCCGAGCCGCGCGCCACCGTAGCGGCCTTCACGTGTGCCAGCTCGGCCAGGCTGGTCTTGCGCAGCACGAGGCCGATGTCGGGATCGGCCACCAGCAGGCCGTTGCGGTCGACCACGTAGGCCTTGCCCTTGTCGCCGATCTTGATGCGCGAGACCACGTCCCAGATGAACTTCAGGTTGACCTCGGCCACCGTGAGCGGCCCCTTGTCGCTGCCGGCGCGGATGGCCACCGTCATGTAGGGCTCGGTCTCCTTGCGAAAGTACACCGGCCCGAACCAGGGCTTGCCGCGCTTGGCGTCGACGAACGCCGGCTCGGCCGAGCGGTCCTTGCCCGACGCGACGACGTCCATGCCCAGGCGCGAGACGGCGATCTGCTCGCGCCCGCTGGCGTCGAGCTGGGCGAGGTCGGTGACCTCGGGTGCCTGGCGCAGCAGCTTCAGGAACTCGATGCGGCGCTGCTCGACGTCGGCGGCATCGAGCTGCGGCAACGCGGCGAAGCTGAGCTGCTGCGAAACCTGCCGGATGTACTGCTCGATGCGCGACGCCGCGCCGATCGCCTTCTCGTGCTGCAGGCTGGCCAGCGCCGACTCGTTCTGCTTGTACGAGAAATACAGGCTGATCCCGCTCGAGGCCAGCAGGGCCATGCTGACGAGCGACAGGATCAGCAGCAAGTACTTGCGAAACAGCCGGCCGCGGTGCAGGCGGTGCGGTGCCTGGCCCGCTCTATCTGGCGTCACTCGATCACCTCGCGGGCGCGCGGCGGCGAAGTCCGCGAACGGTCCCGCCACCTCGCCATCCGCTTGCAGGGACTTCGATTCATCAAGTCTCTCCTTCGGCCCATAGTGTCGCGGGCGATGTGTTCGCGCGAGCAGTCTTGCCGATCGAAACGTGTCGCCATTCTCGCGCCCTATCGGCATAGCGGCTTGTGAATCGAAACGTTGCCTGGCTTCGAAGGCGCCGCTGCGCAACCCCCGAGGCAGGGGGGATCCCGATGCGACACGAACATGCGGTGCACCCCTAGACTCCACGCGACGATGTAGGGGCATGGTGTCGACTGATGAACTCGGACGACCTCGCCCTTCCGGCACGAAGGAGCGCTCAGTCTGATGGCGCTTCGGCCATCCTCCGAAACTCAAGGGGTCACCATGTTGCATGCGAGTGTCAGGAAGACCCTGGTCGGCCTCGTCGTATCAGTCGCCGCGGCACTGGGCGCTGCCGGATCGGCGCAAGCTGCGGTCTACAAGGGGGCGTGGGATCCGGCCTACGGCTTCGGCGGAAACAGTCCCACGACTTTTCCCAACCTCGGTTGGGCCGGATCCGCGACGATCACGATTCCCGACACCTGCGCGATCAGTGCGGTGCTCACGTCCGCCAACTGCGCTGGCATGACTGCCGGCTACGCACTGGTGGACCTGTACACACCGGCGAACGGCGGCCTCGCCGGCGCCACGGCAACGGAGCTACTCAGCTTCAACTGGATCGTCGACGTCACCAAGGCAACGTTTACTGGCACCGACCTCACTGGGGTCGATTCGGCCATGTTCCCTGCTGTTCTCCCTGCTGTTCCCAGCCTCAGCGGGGTGGCCGGCACCACAGGCTACGCGTTCTCGCTTCAACTTTCTTCGGAGCTTGGGGCCCTGCTCTACTATTCGAAGAGCAACGCCGGCAGCGACGACATCGGCGACGACGACCACCACCACCGGCGCTGGTGGAGACGACCGTCACCATGGCGCATGACAACAACGCCCATCGCTTCGGCAAGTAGCAGTCTGACACACAGGCTACGCGTTCTCGCTTCAACTTTCTTCGGAGCTTGGGCCCTGCTCTACTATTCTAAGAGCAACGCCGGCAGCGACGACATCGGCGACGACGACCACCACCACGGCGCTGGTGGAGACGACCGTCACCATGCAACGACAACGATGGCAAAGGCAAAGGTAACGACAACGACGGCGACCACGATCGCTTTGGCAACGGCAACGACAGGCAACGACCATCGCAACCGCGGCAGCGATGCGATGGCGAGGCGATGGCGATGGCGACGGACACGAAGACGATGTCTGTCGGTTCCCGGGCACCAGTGCCGGCAACACCGTGAACTGCCTGGCATCAACGATTGGGGCAACCATCCGGCCCTGGTGAGCTACGAACTCGTGCCCGAACCCCCGACCTACGCGCTGATGCTCGCTGGCCTCGGTGCCGTCGGATTCGTCGCGCGGCGCAGGCGTCGGTAGTGGCGGCCGAGGGCTGTGCGGCGAGGTCTGGCAATATTGGCCGCAGCGGGAAACTGGCCGCGCTTGCCGACGCGAACGCCAGCGGAAGCGCCAGCTCCCGCGGATGAAACCCCGGGGCGACCGAGACGGCTGACCTGTCGGCACCCTTTACAACTGCCGGACGCTGGCGTTGAGCATTCGCAACGCCTTGGCGAATATTCCCCTAGACAAGCGGGGTCTTGCGGCAATTCTTCACATCGAAGGCATGCTTCTTGCTGCCCAGCCTCGAAGTCACAAGTCTGGAGAAAAGCATGCTTCAAACGATTGTCGGGAAGATTCGCACACTGGCCATGGCGGGCGCTTTGGCGTCACTTGCCGTGGGGACTGGCGGAGCGAACGCGGCCGTTTACAAGACCACCTGGGATCCGCTGTTCAACACCGGTTCTCAGCCGACGTTCGGACTGGATCGTGGCTGGCGCGGTTCTGCGTCACAGTGGCACGCTGGTTGCGGCCGTTGGATCAGACCGTGGCAACTGCGCCATGACGGTCGGTGCAGCCTTCGCGACTTTGGATTCGGCCTACGGTGCACTTCTACGACATCCAACGACCCGTCGGCAGTCACGACGTGCCGGTGACGCTCGACATCGGTCGGACAGGCCCGATTCCTCGCGATTCAGACCTGAGCGTGAGCCAGCTGACGATGTGAACGGCATCGGCCCTGTCCTAGCACGGCTACTGCACCGGCTACTATGGCGTGTACATGTCGACGCTACTACGACGTCTTCTGGACTTGTCATCGACCTGACGAGCGACCGTCAACGTGCTGCCGACATTGGCGCTCAGACGCTTGCGGTGATGACTGCAATCGGCTATTCGCAGGACTCACCGACGACTCAACGCCCGCTGGTGCGACCACCGTTCACTTGGGACCTAGTGCCCGAGCCCGCGTCGCTCGCGCTGGTCGGCGTCGCCCTGGCGGCGCTGGGCCTGAGCCGCCGACGCACCCGCTAGGCTCCCAGCCAACGCAATCAGGCCGCCACCAAGGCGGCCGATTGCTTTCTGGCTGCACGGATCGTCTCCTCCAGATCCGCACTGCGACCTTCGTCCCACACGACATCGAAAGCTGCGCCGGTCATGGCCTGGCGCAGCGAATCGAGTTGCACCTGCCAGCGCTGCTCGCCGCGCGGCGAACGGGCAAGGCCGAGCCGTTCGCGCGACATGCTGGCCGCAGCCGCGATGCGCACCGCGAGTTCGGTCGAGCCTTCGGCCTGCACGAGGGCCGCATGATCCTCGACGCAGCCGAGCAGCTCTTCCCGCATCTCGAAGTCGCGGAACGCCTGCAACGCCTCGCCGAGCCGGCTGCGGGCCACTGCAAGTTCTCCGGCCTGAAGCGCCGCCTTGCCTAGCCACCACAGCGCATTCGCCTCGCCGCGCCTGTCGCCGTCTTCGCTGCACACGCTCAGCGAGCGCATGAACCGCAGGTAGGCCCGCGTCGCGTCGCCGACTTCGAAGGCCACCTCGCCCAGCAGCAGTTCACACTCGCCTTCGATCTCCTGATTCTTGATCTCGCGCGCGATGGCCAGGCACTGCTCCAGGTCCGACAGCGCCTGCGCATCGTCGCCGAGGGTCAGGCTGATCTGCCCGAGGTGAAGCAGGCCGATGGCTTCGCCGACGCGGTCACCGAGTTCGCGGAAGATCTGCAGTGCTTCGCGCTCGCCCTCGGCCGCCCCGTTCGCATCGCCGGCCTTCAGCCGGACCAGCGACAGCGTCGAGAGCGTCGCTGCGGTGTCGACCGCGCTGCCCAGGCCGCGCCGCAATTCGAGGCAGGTTTCCAGCATCTGCCTCGCCTCGGCGTAGTCGCTCTGGCTTTCGGCCAGCGCCGCGCCGACGTACAGGGCGTGGGCCTGCGCGAGTTCCGACGCCTGGATCGCGGGCAGCGCCAGGGCTGCCTTCACCAGACCGCGGCCCTCGGTCGAGTAGCCGCGGAACATCCAGAATCCGAGCATCGCGACCGTGAGCTTGACGGCGACGATCGCGTCGACGCCGCCGGCCAGCGCCGTCGCCATCGCGGCGCGCACGTTGTCGTGCTCGGTCTCGACGCGCCTGATCCACTCGGCCTGGTCGGCGCCGTTCATTCCGCGGTTGGCCTCTTTCGCCATCGCAAAATAGTGCTCGCAGTGCCTGGCCGCGGTGTCCGCCGCTTCGCCACTCTGTGCGAGCTTCTCGACCGCGTAGTCGCGGATGGTTTCGAGCATGCGGTAGCGCGCGCCGTCGTCGCGCTCCTCGAGCATGACGAGAGACTTCTCGACGAGAGAGCCGATGAGGTCGAGCACGTCGAGCGGGTCCAGCGGGTCGGCACCGCACACCGCCTCGGCCGCCGCCATGTCGAAGCCACCGGCGAAGACGCCGAGGCGGCTCAGCGTGCTGCGCTCGGCCTCGTTCAGCAGGTCGTACGACCAGTCGACCAGCGCGCGCAGTGTCTGCTGCCGCTCCAGCAGCACGCGGCCGCCGCCGGTCAGGATCTTGTAGCGGTCCTTCAGGCGCGCGTTGATGTCGGTGACGGTGAGCGAACGCACCCGGGCGGCAGCGAGTTCCAGCGCCAGCGGAATGCCCTCCAGCCGCGCCACCAGTTCGGCCACCGCCGGCGCCTCGCGTTCGTTCAGCGCAAACGACGGCTTGTGCCCCTGCGCGCGCTCGACGAACAGGCGCACCGCCGTCGACCGCGACAGTGCCTCGACGCTGTCGCCGCGCCTGGGCACCGGCAGCGGCAGGATCGGGTAGATCTGCTCCCCGGGAATGCGCAGCGCCTCGCGGCTCGACGCGAGCACGCGCACCAGGGGCGCTGCGCGCAGGATCGCGTTGGCCAGGTCTGCCGACGGCTTGACCAGGTGCTCGCAGTTGTCGAAGACGAGCAGGACCCGCAGCGGCTTCAGGTGTGCACACAGCGTCTGGACGAGCGGCCGGTCGGGCTCCTCGCGCACGCCGAGCGCCTGCGCCGCCTCGCTCACGACGAGGGCCGCGTCGCGCAACGGCGCCAGGTCGAGGAACCACGCACCGTCCGGGAACTCGGCCATCAGCTCGGCCGCCACCTGCAGCGACAGCCTCGTCTTGCCGAGGCCACCCATGCCGAGCAGCGTCAGCAGCCGCGTGGCCGAGAGATGCGCCTTGATCTCGTCGAGCTCGCGCTCGCGGCCGATGAACGACGTGGTCTGCAGCGGCAGGTTGTTCGGGATCTCGCGGGCCGGCAGCCAGCGCTCGCCGTTGCGCACGACGCGATAGACCTTCTCGCCATCGGGCGGTGCGGCGAACGGCGCGCCGGGCTCGCCCACCTCGAACAGTTCCACCGGTTCGGTGAGGCCCTTCATCACCCAGTGCCCGTGCGACTGGACCTGCAGGCTCGTCTCGCCGAGCGCTTCGCGCGCCTCGGGCGTGAGCAGGATCTGCCCGCCTCGCGCGATCGACATCACGCGGGCTGCGGTCGGCTTGGCAAGGCCTTCGACTTCCAGCGGCTTGGCGCCGCGTGCCACATCCGCCGCGCTGTTCTCACGCAACATCACCGGCCCGACGTGCAAGCCGGCGCGAGCCTTCAGCGGCACCGGCAGCGCCGCCAGACCGCGGTGGTAGGCCGCCGCATAGTTCACGCCGTCGGCCGCGGTCTCGAAGAGCAGCAGCATGCCGTCGGTCTTGTCGATCTCGCGCCCGCGCCAGGGCGGGAGCAGATCGCGCGCCACGCGGTCATGGGCCGCCCACACCTCGGCCATCGCGGCGTCGCCGAGCTCTGCCGACAGCTTGGTGCTGTCGACCACGTCGGTCAGAAGGAGGGCTCGAACTTCGCTCATCCTGGGGCCTGTGGCTGTCGTCGGCTGGCGCGATCAATCGGTGTTCAACAGCGTCGGGATGCACGAAACCACCGCCGTTCGCTCAGGCGTGACTGTAATCGCCAGCCGACGATGAACCCAGCGCTCCCGGCGAGCTTGGGCAGGCGCCTTCCCATCCCCTCGAACATGGGGGAACCCCCTGAGGCGCGGGATGACCGCCGTTGCCGGTTTCCGTAGCCTCGGTGCATCGAGTCTCGAATGCTCGAAACGCCGACTGCAACCCAGAGCGAAGCAATGAGCCCAAACACCTGCCTGAAGATCTTGGTGGCCAGCCTTCTGGCTGCCGCTGCCGTGGGCGCACAGGCGCTCACCATGAAGCTCACGAACTGGACCTACGGGTCCAGGAACGTCAACGTGACCGTGGACAGCCCGAGCATCACTTACGCCGGCGGTGGCGGCGGCGGGTACTCTGGCTGGCTCACCGGAGCGGGTGTTCACGACACCAGCAATCTCCTGACCTACTGCACCGAGATCGATCAGCATTTCTCGTTCGGCACTTCGTACTCCGACGACTACTCCATCGTGACCGCTGCCAGCTACTTCGGGAATGACAAGGCACTCGAATTGGCCAGGATGTTCAGCTGGCTTGCCGCGAATCCGACCGAGGTGAACGACGCCGTCGAGTCGACCGGGCTTCAGTTGGCGGTCTGGAACATCGTCTACGACGACGACTTGACCGTGACGAACGGCGATTTCCGCGTCAACGACAGCACCGCGAGCGACACCCATGCCAACATGCTGCTGGGCCATGCCGGAGACAGCCAACAGACCGTGACGCAGGACATGTACCTGCTGCATTCCGGCCAACCCGGCAACCATCAGGATCAGTTGTTCTGGGAACCTGCCCCGCCCGTCATTTCGACTTTTGCTGCAGTTCCCGAGCCGACGAGCCTGGCGCTGGTCGCCCTCGCGCTGACCGGCCTGGCTTCTTTCCGCCGGCGCGAAGGGTAAGTCTGCACCAGCCGACCCGACGCTGGCCCGTCTTCTGCGTGCTCGCCGCGCCGAGCCGGTGATGTCGGCCGCGACGCCGATCGCTCAGGCGTGACTGCAATCGCCAGCCGACGATCAGCCGAGCGTACCCGCCGGCAGTGCCGCCTCACAGGCAGCCGCGCCCCGGAAGTGCACGCCCTGCCAACCCAGGGCGCGCGCGGCGTCGACGTTGTGCGCCGTGTCGTCGATGAAGAAGAGATCGGCCGGTGCCACGCCGAAGCGCCGGGCCGCCTCGTGAAAGATCTCCGGCTGGGGTTTCATCATCTGCACCCGGGCCGAGAAGATGCCGTCGTCGAACCAGGCGAAGAAGTCGTGGCTGCGCTCCAGGTGGTCGGCATACGGCGCGGGCATGTTCGACAGGTAGAACAGGCGGTGGCCGGCGAGCTTGAGACGGCCCAACAGCGCGAGCGTGTCGGCCTGCGGCGCCAAGTGCGCGGGATCGCCTGCACGACGGCCAGCACATCGACCTGCGCGAGCCCGGTGCGGCGGGCGATGCGCTCGGCCAGCAGGTCGGCAGTGACCCGGCCGAGGTCGAATTCGGCCCAGTCGCTGCCTGTGGTGTGAAGTCCTGGAACAGCAGCGCGGCAAGTTCGCGGGCCGAGGTGTCGTCCGTGGCGCGATGGCGGCAGAGTCTGCTGCAGCAGCGCGAGTGGCTGCCAGTTGAAGACGACGCCGCTCAGGTCGAACACGAATTTCATTTGCAGGGCTCGGCTCTCGGGCGGGCATTGGAACGGACCGGTGACCCCGGACTGCCCGCAGCGAACCCGGATTATCCCGGTCCGTGCGCGTCGGGCATTCACCCTGCAGAGTCGCCCTTGAGCCTGGCTTCGAGCCAGATCGAGTAGCGCGACATCGCGAAGCTGCCGGCGAAGTAGATGGCGGCAAGGAACAGGTAGCCTTCGATGAAGAACTCGCGCCATTTCGGGTCACCGAGCGCGAGCCGAAGCGAGCCGGTGAGGTCGTACATCGACACCACCGTCACCAGCGAGGTGTCCATGAATGTCGAGAGCAGGCTGTTGACGAAGGCCGGAATGATCGCGACCAGCGCTTGCGGCAGCACGACGTGCCGCTGCGTGCGCCAGTAGCTCAGGCCGAGCGAGGCGGCGGCATCGAATTGCCCGCGCGGGATGGTCTGCAGGCCGCCGCGCACCGTCTCGGCCATGTAGGCAGCCTGGAACAGCACGATGCCGATCACGATGCGCCAGAACGGGTCGAGCCTGAAGCCGGCTGGCAGCAGCAGCGGGAAGATGAAGGTCGCGACGAACAGCACCGTGATCAGCGGCACGCCGCGCACGAGCTCGATGTAGCCGATCGCGAGCAGCCGCGGCAGCGGCATCGTCGAGCGGCGGCCCAGCGCCAGCAGAATGCCGAGCGGCGCCGAGGCCGTCATGCCGATCAGCGTCAGGATCACGGTCAACGGCAGCCCGCCCCAGCGGTCGGTCTCGACCTTGGCCAGCCCCGCGAAGCCACCCAGCATCAGCGCGAAGAACAGCGTGAACGCCGCCAGCCAGCCCGCCATCAGCAGGCGGGCGCCGCGGCGCGTCCACAACGCGGGCAGCGCGGTGGCGACGAGCATGGCGAGGATCGCGCTCGTGGCGAGCAGCGGCCGCCACTGTTCCTCGTAGGGATAGCGCCCGAACAGGATCAGGCGGTGCTTCTCGGTGACGAAGCCCCAGCACGCGCCCGAGGCCGCGCGGCAGGCCGCCGGGTCGGGCACGAGCACCGCCTGGAGCAGGCCCCAGTCGACGAGCCGCGCCGCGAGCCACAGCAAGGCCGCCAGCGTCGCCAGCGACACCACGCCCGCCGCGGGGCTGTAGAACAGCCGCCCGCGCAGGCGCTGCAACGGGCCGGGCGATGGAGGCGCGAGCATCGACATCGGCGTCGGCCGCGCTAGCGCGGCGCGCGCGTGACGTGGGCGTTCAGCGCGTTCATGAGCACCGAGATCGCCAGGTTCAGCGTCAGGTACACCGCCATGATGACGACGATCGCCTCGAGCGCCTGTCCGTTCTGGTTGATCGACGTGTTCGCCACCGAGACCAGATCCGGGTAGCCGATGATCACCGCGAGCGACGAGTTCTTCGTCAGGTTCATGTACTGGCTGGCGAGCGGGGGAATCGCCAGCCGCAAGCCCTGCGGAAAGATCACGCTGCCGATCGTCTGGCCGCGCGTCATCCCCAGCGCCAGCGCTGCGTGCCATTGACCGCGGGGCACGGCCTCGGCGCCGGCTCGAACGATCTCGGCGATCGCGCCGCTGGTGAAGAACGAGAGCCCCAGCCACAGCGCCAGGAACTCCGGCGTCAGCGACGCACCGCCGCTGATCAGGAAGCCCTCGATCTGCGGCCGCGACCAGCCGCCGATCATGCCGACCGCGAGCCAGGCGGCGCTGCCGGCCCCCGCGGCAGCGACCAGCGCGGCGGCGGCAGCGCCCAGCGCCGTCACGCGGCGACGCGCCACGACGAAGCCGGCGGCGCCGGACAGCAGCGACGCCGCAAGTGCGAGCGTCAAGGCCAGGCCGCCCTGCCCTGGCACCGCGATCTGCAAGCCCTGCTTCGACAGCAGTGCGAGGCCGGCCAGGGCGAGCGGGCTCGTTGCATCGGGCAGCAATTCGGTGACCACCAGGTAGATGCAGAGCAGCAGGATCAGCAGCGGAATGTTGCGCGACACCTCGACCCACACGGCGGCGACGCCGGCCACCAGCGGATGCAGCGCGAGCCGCGCGAGGCCGATCGCGACGCCGAGCGCGGTGGCGAGCACGATGCCGGCCGCGGCCACGCGCAACGTGTTGAGCATGCCGGCGACGAAGGCGCGCAGGTAGGTGTCGCGTGCGCTGTACTCGATCAGCGCCTCGCCCACGTCGAAGCCCGCCTGCCCGCCGAGGAAGGCGAATCCGGAGCGGATCTGCCGAGCCTCGAGGTTCGCAGCCGTGTTGAACGCGAGACCGGCGACGACCGCGACCAGCAGCGCCGCCAGCGTGCCCTGCAGCAGCCACTCCCGCCGGCGGCGAGCGCTTTCGCGCGCGCGCCACGCGGCGTCGCCGATCGGAGTGCTGTCGTTGCGCATGGAAGGCGAGGAGAGGTGCGGTGGCCACAACGACGAAGCCATTGCGGCGGAGCCTCACCTCGCGTTGCGATGTGGAGCCGCGCCGCGGCGTGCCGGAGGCGCAGTGGCGGCCACGGCCGCCACTCGCTCAGTTCGAGCTGCCGATCAGCGCACCGGCGGCGCGTACATCAGTCCGCCCTTGGTCCACAGGTTGTTCACGCCGCGCGGCAGCGCGAGCGGAGACTTCGGGCCGAGGTTGCGTTCGAAGCTCTCGCCGTAGTTGCCGACCTGCTTGACGACGCGATAAGCCCATTCCTTCTCCAGCCCGAGCAGCTTGCCGGTGTCGTCGCTCGCGCCAAGCAGACGCTGCACGCCCGGGTCCTTGCTCTCGCTGCGCATCTTGTCCACATTCGCCTGCGTGACGCCGCTTTCCTCGGCCTCGAGCATCGCGTAGCCGACCCAGCGCACGATCTGGAACCACTCGTCGTCGCCGCGACGCACCGCGGGCCCGAGCGGCTCCTTGGAGATCACCATCGGCAGGATCGTGAAGTCGTCGGGCTTCGGCGCCGTGGTGCGCGCGCCGGCGAGGTCGCTCATGTCGGTCGTGTAGACCTGGCAGCGCCCGGCGAAGAAGGCGCCGGTGATCGCCTCGGCCGTGTCGAACACGACCGTCTTGTACTTCATGTTGTTGGCGGCGAAGTAGTCGGCGACGTTCTTCTCGCTGGTGGTGCCGGCCTGCACGCATACCGTCGCGCCATTGAGTTTCTTGGCGCTGTCGATGTTGAGCTTCTTCGGCACCATGAAGCCCTGGCCGTCGTAGTAGTTGATGCCCGTGAACACGATGCCGAGCGAGGCATCGCGCGTCAGCGTCCACGTCGTGTTGCGCGAGAGCACGTCGATCTCGCCGGCCTGCAGCGCGGCGAAGCGCTGCTGCGAATTCAGTGGCACGAACTTGACCTTGGATGCGTCGCCGAGCACGGCGGCGGCCACGCCGCGGCAGAAGTCGACATCGAGCCCTGTCCAGCGGCCCTGGCTGTCGGCGGCCGAGAAGCCCGGCGCCGAGGTGTTGACGCCGCACACCACCTGGCCGCGCGACTTTACGGCGTCGAGCGTCTTGCCGGCGAATGCGGGCATCGCGACCAACGCCGCGACCGCGGCAAGTGCGACCGGCGTGAAAGCCTTGATTGACATGGAATCTCCTTCAGGTGGGCCGGATCCGCTCGTGGCCCGGCAACCGGGGAAGTGTACTGAAGCCTCGAGGATGCGTCGGGCCACTCCAAGCCGCCCCGCTCCCTTTATGGAGGGTCGGACGCCGCGCGACGGCGGCCTTGGCGGCGCTCAGCTGCTCGCGGCCTCGAAGAGCAGCGCATCGACGCCGTACAGCGCGGCGAGTGCGGCCAGCTTGGGTGGCACCTGGCGCACCGCAAAGGCCCGGCCAGCCGACTGCGCAAGGCGGCGGCATTCGAGCAGCACCGCCAGCAGCGAGGTGTCGAATCGCTCCAGGCCCGCCGCGTCGATCGCGACCTCGGCGCCGGGTTCACCGGGCACCGCCTTCGCCAGCTGGCGCAGGGTGTCGCCCGCTTCGGCAAGGGTGACGGTCGAGGGAAGCAGCAGCATCGTGGCGCCTAAGGTTTGCCTGCCGCGGCCTTGTTCTTCTCGGCCAGCTTGGCGATCAGGCCGTCGACGCCGCTGGCGCCGATCTCCTGCGCGAAGCTGTTGCGGTAGTTCTGGACCAGCCACACGCCGAGCACGTTGACGTCGTAGATCTTCCAGCCATTGGCTGTCTTCTCGAGCCGGTAGTCGAGCTGGACCGGATCGCCCTTGCCGCGCACCTCGGTGCGCACGACGACGTCGTCGTCCTCGGGCTTGGAGCGCATCGGCTTCAAGTCGACCGTCTGGTCCTTCACCTGCGTCAGCGCACCTGAATAGGTGCGGATCAACAGCGTCTTGAATTCCTCCTGAAGGCGCTGCTGCTGCTCGGGGGTGGCCTGGCGCCAGAAGCGCCCGACGGCCGAAGCGGTCATGCGCCGGAAGTTGACGCTCGGCATCACCTTCGCGTCGACCAGCAGGATGACCTTCTGCACGTCGCCGGCCTGGATCGACTTGTCGGCCTTCACCGCGTCGAGCACGTCGGTGGAGATGCGCATGATGAATGCGTCCGGCGCTTCCTCGGCGCGGGCGGCGAACGCGAGCAGCGCACCGGCAGCGAAGAACAGCGCAACAAACGAGCGTCTGGAGAACATTCGAACGACCTCTTCTCGGTAACGTGGGAGAGCGACTATTGTGCGGGCTCGGGCTTTGCTGCCGTGGCGGGCGCCGATTCCGGAGCTTGCGGATCGTCCTGCGAGGGATCCGGCGCAGGCGGCTCGTCACTTTCGCCGATCAGACTGCGCCTCCGCTGCAGGTAGGCGTCGCGGATGAAGGTGTACTTGTCGAGAGCGATGTCGTCGAGGAGGCTGCCCATGCCGAGCAGACTGGCCCGCGTATTGACGAGTTGAAGCGACCAGACGCCGACCTGGCCGGCGAAGCCGAGGTGGAACACGTACATCGGCGACGCGGCATAGTTGAGCGGCAAGGCGAGCGACTCGCGCATCGTCGACGGCCCGATGAACGGCCACATCAGGTAGGCGCCCGAATCCATGCCCCAGATCCCGAGCGTCTGCCCGAAGTCTCCGTAGTTCCGCCCGTAGCCCATCTCGCTTGCGATGTCGAGCACGCCGGCGAAGCCGAACACCGTGTTCACGCTGAAGCGAAAAGCGCCCTCGGCGGCCGTCACGGGCTTGCCCTGCAACAGCATGTTCACCGCCGACCAGGCATCGGCCAGGTTGGCGTAGAAGTTGCCGATGCCGCGGCGCGCGATTGGCGGGACGACCTCGGCGTAGACCGACGCCACGGGCTTCAGGAGAGCGTCGTCCAGCGTCTCGTTGAATGCGAAGACCTTGCGGTTCCAGGCCTCGAACGGGTCGATCTGCTGCCTCTGCGTCGTACCGGGCGACACCGTCGCGCAGCCTGCGCTCGCGAGCAACAGCAGCGCCATCACCCAGCGCCGCCAGGCTGCAAGGAAACTGCCCGTCACTTCTTGCTCCCGCCCCCGCCGCTGTCCGTCACGGCGCCCACCGAACCGGCCTCGGCGGCCCGGCTGTTGATGAACTGGCCGATCAGGTTCTCGAGCACGACCGCAGACTGCGTCTGCTTGATCAGCTCGCCTTCGGCGAGCAGCTTCTCGTCGGCGCCCGGTTCCAGGCCGACGTACTGGTCGCCGAGCAGGCCGGCCGTCAGGATCTTCGCCGAGGTGTCGCGCGGGAACTGCAGCCTGCGGTCGATGCCCATCGTCACCACGCCCTGGTAGGTCTGCGCGTCCAGCGTGATCGAGGTGACACGGCCGATCGTGACGCCGGCGCTGCGCACCGGTGCGCGCGCCTTCAGGCCACCGATGTTGTCGAATCGCGCCTGCAGCGTGTAGGTGTCGCCGGCGCTGAAGCTGGCCAGGTTGGCTGCCTTCAGCGACAGGAACACCAGCCCCGCCATGCCGAGCAGCACGAACAGGCCGACCAGAGATCTCGATGCTCTTCTTTCCCATCTTCTTGTTTCCTTGCAGTCTCAGGGCGTCGAGAACATCAGCGCCGTGAGCACGAAGTCCATGCCGAGCACGCCGAGCGAAGAGATCACGACGGTGCG
The DNA here is from genome assembly GCA_963802435.1 of uncultured bacterium. GTDB lineage: Bacteria > Pseudomonadota > Gammaproteobacteria > Burkholderiales > Burkholderiaceae_C > CAIKUF01. The sequence continues at coordinate 401,717 of CAWDIT010000004.1, read as the reverse complement.
CGTCGTGGCATAGGCCACGCCCTCCGGCGTGGCCTGGGTTTCATAGCCCTGGTACAGCGCGACCGCGGTACAGATCACGCCGAAGACGAAGCTCTTCACGACGCCGTTGCCGACATCGCGCCAGACATCGACCTTGCTCTGCATGATCGACCAGAAGTTGCCTTCGTCGACGCCGATCAGCAGCACTGCCACGACATAGGCACCGAGGATACCGACTGCCGAGAAGAGGACGGCGAGTATCGGCATCGAGGCGATGCCGGCGAGGAAGCGGGGTGCTAGCACCCGGCTCTTCGGGTCGATGGCCATCATCTCCATCGCCGAGAGTTGCTCGCCGGCCTTCATCAACCCGATCTCGGCCGTCAGCGAGGTGCCGGCGCGCCCGGCGAACAACAGCGCCGTGACGACCGGACCGAGCTCGCGCACGAGCGCCAGGTTGACGATCAGGCCGAGCGATTCGGCGGCGCCGTAGGTCACGAGCGCGTAGTACATCTGCAGCGCGAGCACGAAACCGACCGCCGTGCCCGACGCGACGATGATCACCAGCGAGCGGTTGCCTATCGCATGGACCTGCGTCACGACGAGCCCGAAGCGGCGCAGCGAAGCAGGTATCGCTCGCAGCAGCTCGAGGAAGAAGAATGCCGCGTGGCCGAAGCTGCGCAGCACGGCCAGCGAGCGGGCGCCGAGGGCGGCGATGGCGTTCACCGAAGCGCTCCTGCGCCGACGCCGAAGTCCTCGGCCATCGTCGGCGCGGGGTAGTGAAACTTCACGGGCCCGTCGGGCTCGCCGTGCACGAACTGGCGCACCTCGGGATCGCTCGATGCCATCAGCTCGGCCGGTGTACCCTGCGCGACGATGCGCCCCTGCGGCGCCATCAGCACGACGTGGTCGCTGATTTCCATGCACTGGGGAACGTCGTGCGAGACGACGAGCGAAGTCGCGCCGGTCACGTCGTTGAGGGTGCGGATCAGGTTGGCCGCGACACCCATCGAGATCAGGTCGAGGCCGGCGAAGGGCTCGTCGTACATGATCAGTTCGGGGTCGAGCGCGATCGCCCGCGCCAGTGCGATACGTCGCGCCATGCCACCCGACACCTCGGCGATGCGCAGCCCGGCGGCACCGCGCAGGCCGACCGCATTGAGCTTCATCAGCACGATGTCGCGGATCATCGACTCCGCCAGCGTGGTCTGCTCGCGCAGCGGGAACGCGACGTTGTCGAACACCGACAGGTCGGTGAACAGTGCGCCGAACTGGAACAGCATGCCCAGTCGCCGGCGCAGCGCGTACAGGCCCTCGCGATCGTGCGTGTCGATGACCTTGCCGTCGAAGCGCAGTTCACCACGATCGGCCGCGTGGACGCCGCCGATCAGCCGCAGCAGCGTCGTCTTGCCGCAACCCGAACCGCCCAGCAGCGAAGTGACCTTGCCGCGTTCGAAGTTCAGCGAGACATCGTCGAGGATGGTCCTGCTGGCGTCGTAGCCGAACGTGACGTGGTCGATCGCTATCAGGTTGTCGGCCATGGCCGGGCAGGGTTCACGGGCATTGGATTCGCGGCGGCGCGGGACCAACCCCATTCAGCGACGAGACCAGACCCTTGTTTCAGGGCGGCGATTGTCTCACGTGCATGTTGCCGCCCTTGGCCGTGACGTTCAACGCGGCAGGTCGCTCGCTCCCATAAGGTATTCATCGGCTGCCCTGGCCGCCTGGCGTCCCTCGCGCCGCGCAAGCACCAGCTTGCGCGTCCATCAGTTCGCCCCTCGGGGCGATTCGCGAGGGGCGTTCAACGCGGCAGGTCGCTCGTGCCCATCAGGAATTCGTCGACTGCCCTGGCCGCCTGGCGCCCCTCGCGGATCGCCCAGACGACGAGCGACTGGCCGCGCCGCATGTCGCCCGCCGCGAACACCTTGGCCACGTTGGTCGCGTATCCGCCGTTCGCCTCGGTGTGCGCCCTTGCGTTGCCCCGCGCATCGGTGTCGACGCCGAAGGCCTCGAGCACGCTCGCCACCGGGCAGACGAAGCCCATCGCCAGCAGCACCAGGTCGGCCGGAAACGTCTGTTCGCTGCCCGCCAGCTCGACCATCCTGCCGCCCTCCCACCGGACGCGCACCGCCCTCAGCGCCTTGACCTTGCCGCTGTCCTTGCCTTCGCCGCCGATGAACTCCTTCGTCGCGATCGCGAACTCGCGCCGGCAGCCCTCGTCATGGCTCGATGAAGTGCGCAGCTTGATCGGCCAGTACGGCCAGACGAGTGGACGGTTCTCCTGCTCGGGGGGCATCGCCAGCAGCTCGAACTGCGTCACGCTCTTCGCGCCTTGGCGGTTGCTCGTACCCACGCAGTCGCTGCCGGTGTCGCCTCCGCCGATCACGACCACATGCTTGCCGTCGGCGCGCAACTGGCCCTTGACCTTGTCGCCGGCATTGATCTTGTTCTGCTGCGGCAGGAACTCCATCGCGAAGTGCACGCCCGCCAGATCGCGCCCCGGCACCGGCAGGTCGCGCGAAACCTCGGCGCCACCGCTCAGCACGATGGCGTCGAAGTCCCGCTTCAGCTGCTCGGCGCTGACGGCTTCCTTCGCCCAGTTCGTCACCTTGCTGTGGTCGGGCATCGCCCCCACCAGCACACCGGTGCGGAAGTGCACGCCCTCGGCCTGCATCTGCGCAACGCGACGATCGACCTGGCTCTTCTCCAGCTTGAAGTCGGGAATGCCGTAGCGCAGCAGACCGCCGATGCGATCGTTCTTCTCGAACACGGTCACCGCATGGCCGGCACGGGCCAGCTGTTGCGCCGCCGCGAGGCCGGCGGGGCCGGAGCCGACCACGGCCACCGTCTTGCCCGTCTGGCGCACCGGGGGTTGCGGCACGACCCAGCCCTCTTCCCAGGCGCGGTCGATGATCGCGTGCTCGATGCTCTTGATGCCCACCGCGTCGTCGTTGACGTTCAGCGTGCACGCCGCCTCGCACGGCGCGGGGCAGATGCGACCGGTGAACTCGGGAAAGTTGTTCGTGCTGTGCAACACCTCGAGTGCGGTCTTCCAGTCGCCTCGGTACACGAGATCGTTGAAGTCGGGAATGATGTTGTTGACCGGGCATCCGTTGGTGCAGAACGGGATGCCGCAGTCCATGCAGCGCGCGGCCTGCAACCTGGATTCGTCCGGCTTGAGCCCGATGACGAATTCCCTGTGGTTCTTCACCCGCGACTGGACCGGCGCGTAGCCTTCCTCCAGGCGGTCGTACTCCATGAAGCCGGTGACTTTTCCCATTGCTTGGACTCCGTCGTCGCTGTTCCTGCCGGGGCCGATCAGACGTTCGCCGCGGCACTGTCGGCGGCCTGAGCCCTGGCCGTCACGGTTTCGGCCAGCACCCTGGCGTGCATCTCGCCGAGCGCGCGCTTGTACTCGTGCGGGAAGACCTTGACGAACCTCGGCAGGCGCTCGGCCCAGTGGTCCAGGATCTCGCGCGCGCGCAGCGAGCCAGTCCAACGGTGATGGTCCTCGATCAGCTTCTTCAGCAAGTGCTCGTCCGGCTGTGCGAGCCCGCCCGCGCGATGCCACAGCGCCGGGTCGCCGCTCGCCGCCTGCTCGACCGCGGGCAGCACCTTGCCCAGTGCCACCATCGCGGTGTTGCAGCGCCGCGCGAAATCGCCATCCTCGTCGTACACGTACGCGATGCCGCCGCTCATGCCGGCGGCGAAGTTGCGCCCCGTGCAGCCCAGCACGACGACGGTGCCGCTGGTCATGTACTCGCAGCCATGGTCTCCCGTGCCTTCGATGACCGCCGTGGCGCCCGACAGGCGCACCGCAAAGCGCTCGCCGGCGACGCCACGCAGGAACGCTTCGCCGCTGGTGGCCCCATAGAGCACGGTATTGCCGACGATGATGTTCTTCGTCGCGTCGCCACGGAACTCGATGCTCGGCCGCACGACGATGCGGCCGCCCGACAGGCCCTTGCCCGTGTAATCGTTCGCGTCGCCGATCAGGTACAGCGTGATGCCCCTGGCGAGGAAGGCGCCGAAGCTCTGCCCGCCCGTGCCTTCCAGCTGGATGAAGATCGTGTGGTCCGGCAGACCCTCGGGATGGCGGCGAATCAGCTCGCCGGAGAGCATCGCGCCGACGGTGCGGTTGCCGTTGCGGGTCTCCTCCATGAACTGGACCTTCTCGCCGCGCTCGAGCGCCGGCAGGCACTTCTGGATCAGGCGCACGTCGAGTGCGCGCTCGAGCCCGTGCTCCTGCGCCGCGACCTGGTAGCGCGGCTCGTCGGCGCCGGCAGCGGGCTGGTGGAAGACGCGGCTGAAGTCGAGTCCCTTGGCCTTCCAGTGCGCGATGCCCTTCTTCGTGTCGAGCAGGTCGCTGCGGCCGATCAATTGGTCGAACCTTCGGATGCCGAGCTGGGCCATCAGCGTGCGCGCTTCCTCGGCGACGAAGAAGAAGAAGTTCACCACGTGCTCGGGACGGCCGGCGAACTTCCTGCGCAGCACGGGATCTTGCGTCGCCACGCCGACCGGGCAGGTATTGAGGTGGCACTTGCGCATCATGATGCAGCCCTCGACCACCAGCGGCGCGGTGGCGAAGCCGAACTCGTCGGCGCCAAGCAGCGCGCCGATCACGACGTCGCGCCCGGTCTTCATCTGGCCGTCGGCCTGCACGCGGATGCGCCCGCGCAGGCGGTTCAGCACAAGCGTCTGCTGCGTCTCGGCGAGACCGAGCTCCCACGGCGTGCCGGCGTGCTTGATCGAACTCCACGGCGACGCACCGGTGCCGCCGTCGTGGCCGGCGATCACCACATGGTCGGCCTTGGCCTTGGCGACGCCGGCGGCCACCGTGCCGACACCGACCTCGCTGACCAGCTTGACGCTGATGCTGGCGCGCGAGTTGGCGTTCTTCAGGTCGTGGATCAGCTGCGCCAGGTCTTCGATCGAATAGATATCGTGGTGCGGTGGCGGCGAGATCAGCCCGACCCCCGGCACCGAGTAGCGCAGGAAGCCGATGTACTCGCTGACCTTGCCGCCCGGCAGCTGGCCCCCTTCGCCGGGCTTGGCGCCCTGCGCCATCTTGATCTGGATCTGATCGGCCGAGACGAGGTATTCGGTCGTCACCCCGAAGCGGCCCGACGCCACCTGCTTGATCCTGCTGCGCAACGAGTCGCCGGCCTCGAGCGCGTAGTCGACCTCGATCACCTTGCCGTCGATCACGTCGCTGATCTTCGTGCCCTGTGCAATCGGAATGCCCTTCAGCTCGTTGCGGTAGCGCGCCGGGTCTTCGCCGCCCTCGCCGGTGTTGCTCTTGCCGCCGATGCGGTTCATCGCCACAGCGAGCGTGGCATGCGCCTCGGTGGAGATCGAACCGAGCGACATCGCGCCGGTGGCGAAGCGCTTGACGATCTCGGATGCCGGTTCGACTTCGTCGAGCGGGATCGCCTTCGCCGGGTCGAGCCTGAACTCGAACAGCCCGCGCAGCGTCATGTGGCGGAGCGACTGGTCGTTGATGATCTGCGCGTATTCCTTGTAGGTGTCGAAGCGGTTCGCGCGCGCGCTGTGCTGCAGCTTGGCGATCGCGTCGGGCGTCCACATGTGCTCCTCGCCGCGCACGCGCCAGGCGTACTCGCCGCCCGCGTCGAGGCGGCCGGCGAGCACCGGGTCGGCGCCGAACGCGGCGCGGTGCATGCGGATCGCTTCCTCGGCGACGCCGAACACGCCGATGCCACCGACCTGGCTCGCAGTGCCGCGGAAGAACTTCTCGATCAGGCCACGGTCGAGCCCGATGGCCTCGAACAGCTGGGCGCCGCAGTAGGACATGTAGGTCGAGACGCCCATCTTCGACATGATCTTCGAAAGCCCCTTGCCCACCGCCTTGATGTAGTTGGCAATGGCCTTCTCGGCCGACAGCTCGCCCGGCAGTTCCGCGTGCAGCGAAGCCAGCGTTTCGAGCGCCAGATAGGGGTGGATGGCTTCGGCGCCGTAGCCGGCGAGCAGCGCGAAGTGGTGCACCTCGCGCGCCGACGCGGTCTCGACGACCAGACCGGCCGTCGTGCGCAGTCCTTCGCGCACCAGATGCTGGTGGATTGCCGACAGCGCGAGCAGCGCCGGGATCGCCACATGGTCACGGTCCAACCGCCGGTCGCTGATGATCAGGATGTTGTTGCCCCCGCGCAGCGCGTCGACCGCTTCCGCGCACAGCGAGGCGAGCTTGGCCTCGACGCCCTCGTCGCCCCAGGCGAGCGGGTAGGTGATGTCGATCTCGTAGCTCTTGAACTTGGCGGCGGTGCGGCGCTCGATCTGGCGCAACCGCGCCATGTCTTCGAAGTCGAGGATCGGCTGCGACACCTCGAGCCGCATCGGCGGGTTGACGGCATTGATGTCGAGCAGGTTCGGCTTCGGTCCGACGAACGAGACGAGCGACATCACGATCGCCTCGCGGATCGGGTCGATCGGCGGGTTCGTCACCTGCGCGAAGAGTTGCTTGAAGTAGTTGTAGAGCGGCTTGTTCCTGTCCGACAGCACCGCCAGCGGCGAGTCGTTGCCCATCGAGCCGATCGCTTCCTCGCCGGCCTGCGCCATCGGGCCGAGCAGGAACTTGAGGTCCTCCTGCGTGTAGCCGAAGGCCTGCTGGCGGTCGAGCAGCGATTCGGTGAAGTGCGACTCCTCGGCATCGGCCGCGATGTCCTCGAGCTTGATGCGCACGCTCTCGATCCACTGCCGGTACGGCTTGGCCGAAGCGAACTGGTGCTTCAGTTCCTGGTCGTCGACGATGCGGCCCTGGTCGAGGTCGATCAGGAACATCTTGCCCGGCTGCAGCCTCCACTTCTTGACGATGCGGTTCTCGGCGATCGGCAACACGCCCGACTCGGAAGCCATGACCACCAGGTCGTCGTCCGTCACGATGTAGCGCGCCGGCCTGAGGCCGTTGCGGTCCAGCGTCGCGCCGATCTGGCGGCCGTCGGTGAACACCATCGCCGCCGGACCATCCCAGGGCTCGAGCATCGCCGCGTGGTACTCGTAGAACGCGCGGCGGCGCTCGTCCATCGTCTTGTGCTGTTCCCACGCCTCGGGGATCATCATCATCACGGCGTGGGCAAGCGGGTACCCGCTCATCGTCAGCAGTTCGAGCGTGTTGTCGAACGTCGCCGTGTCGCTCTGTCCCTCGAAGGTGATCGGGTACAGCTTCTTCAGGTCTTCGCCGAGGACGGGCGACTTCATCACGCCCTCGCGGGCGCGCATCCAGTTGAAGTTGCCCTTGACAGTGTTGATCTCGCCGTTGTGCGCGACCATGCGGTACGGGTGCGCGAGCGGCCACTCGGGGAAGGTGTTGGTCGAGAAGCGCTGGTGCACCAGTGCGAGCGCCGAGACGACGCGTGGGTCCTGCAGGTCGAGGTAGTACTGCCCGACCTGATCGGCCAGCAGCAGCCCCTTGTAGATGACCGTGCGGCACGACATGCTCGGCACGTAGTACTCGCGGCTGTGGGTCAGCAAGAGGTGCTGGATCGCGCTCGACGCCGTCTTGCGGATCACGTAGAGCTTGCGCTCCAGCGCATCGGGAACGATCACATCGGGGCCCCGGCCGATGAAGACCTGGCGGATCACCGGCTCCTTGGCGCGCACGTTGGGCGACATCGGCATGTTCTTGTCGACCGGCACGTCGCGCCAGCCGAGCAGCACCTGGCCCTCGGCCTTGATCGCACGTTCGAGCTCCTGCTCGCAGGCCAGGCGCGACGCGTGTTCCTTCGGCAGGAAGATCATGCCCACGCCGTATTCGCCCGGTGGCGGCAGTGCGACGCCGTGCGCGGCCATGTCCGCGCGGTAGAAGTCGTCCGGGATCTGGATCAGGATGCCGGCACCGTCACCCATCAGCTTGTCGGCACCGACCGCGCCGCGGTGATCGAGGTTCTGCAGGATCAGCAGGCCCTGCTCGATGATGCCGTGCGCCTTGCGGCCCTTGATGTCGGCCACGAAACCGACGCCGCAGGCGTCGTGCTCATGGGCGCTGTACAGGCCGCAGTCGGCCGCGTCTTGCTGTTCGTAGGGGGTCGCTGCCCCCGGGTTGGCCTGAACCATGGCGCGCTCCGTGCGGTAAACGGTACGCCGCCAAGCGTAGTGCATTGCAGCACTTGCCACAAGGCAAATGTAATAGGGTCAGACTCTGTTTTAATGTGACTCTGACTTCATCCAAGTAAACTGGGGACATATTTATTCCAGCTTCAGGGCTGCGAGGTTTTCGTGGGCGCCCACGTCGGCCGGGCCTGACGCGGCGACCCGTGAGCTCCTCGAGTGCCGCCTTGAAGCTCTCGCTTCCGAGCGCCCAGGCTTTCGTCACCGCGTGCTCTATTTCTGACGTTTGCTTGGTAGTGAGCGCCTGCTCCAGTCGTCGCTGGTGGGCGGCCTCTCGTTCGAACGGCGTATTGCCGGTCGCCCAGTACAGCGGGTGGTCCGTGACGAGCGGATCTCTGGCCAGACCGAGGTGATGGCGCGCGCTCGACCAGGGGTGGTCCTGTGCGACGTTGACGAGGCCGGCGCGCAGCGGCGCCAGTTCGACATAGCAGATGCACGCCTGAACGAGGGGTTCGGCCTCGATCACGGTGGCCCGAAAGCGCCCTTCCCACAGCGTGCCGCTGCGGCCGTGGCGGCGGTTGAAGTCGGCACCGTAGCCACGACCCAGCGACTGCATCATGCGGCTCAGGCCTCTCGCCTCGGCTGGCGTCGCGAGCAGGTACACCTCGCTGTCGGTCAGCGCATAGGCATGGATCGCCACCTGGTTTGCGGCCGCCGCATCGCGCAGCAAGCGCAGATAGCTCAGCCGGTCCGCGCTGTCGATGAACACCGCCTGTCCGTTGTGGCCGCGCTGGACCAACAGGTGGACATGGCCGGCAACGGCAAGACGGGCGAGCCGGGCCATTACGCGAAACCGCCCCGGTGCGCAGCCGCGCGGCGCCCGAAGGCAACCCGGGTTGTCGTGTGGCGCCTCACGGGAACAGCGTCTCTCCGGTCAGCCGCTGATGCTCGCGCAGCGCAAAGCGGTCTGTCATCCCGGCGATGTAGTCGGCAATCGCCCGATGCGGCCTGGCGTGACGGGCCACGGCCTGCGGCAGCGACGCCGGATCGGCCGAATACACCGCATACAGATCGGCAATGACCCGCCGCGCCCGATCCGTCGTTTCGACGACCTGCGGGTGGCGGTACAACTGCCGCAGCAGGAAGCCCTTCAGTTGCGCGCCCTGCACCTGCATCGCGCTGCTGAAACGCACGAGCGGCGGCAGGGCGCGCACGGCCCGCGGATTTGGGGGTGCGGCAGTCTCGACGGCGGCACGGGTCGCCGTGATGAGATCGTGGACCTGGTGCGACAGCATGCGGCGGATCGCATCGAACAGCAGCCGCCGCCCGCCGAGCCGGGGATACTCGGCCAGCGACTCGTCGCGGCAGCTCGCGAACAGCGCGACCTCGTCGAGCTGCTCCAGCGTCAGCAGGCCCGATCGCACACCATCGTCGACATCGTGCGCGTTGTAGGCGATCTCGTCGGCCAGGTTGCACAACTGCGCCTCGAGGCTCGGCTGCGTGCCGTTCACGAAGCGCAGGCCCACGCCGTCGGGCTCGCGTTGCAGCAACTGTTCGGCGTGGCGTCTCGAGCAGTGCTTCAGGATGCCCTCGCGCGTCTCGAAGCAGAGGTTCAGCCCGTCGTAGGCGGGGTAGCGCTCCTCGAGCGTGTCCACCACGCGCAGGCTCTGCAGGTTGTGCTCGAAGCCCGAATGCGGCGGATGGGCTGCGCGCAGGCATTCGTTCAAGGCGTCCTGCCCGGCATGGCCGAACGGCGTGTGGCCGAGATCGTGCGCCAGCGCAATCGCCTCGACCAGGTCTTCGTTCAGTCCGAGCTCGCGCGCGATCGAGCGGCCGAGCTGGGCCACTTCGAGCGAATGCGTCAGCCGCGTGCGGAACAGATCGCCTTCGTGGTTCAGGAAGACCTGTGTCTTGTAGACGAGGCGGCGAAACGCCGTGCAGTGCACGATGCGGTCGCGGTCGCGCTGGAATTCGTCGCGCGTCGGCGTCGGGGCCTGTGGATGGCGGCGGCCCCGCGACTGCCGCGGGTCGCAGGCGTAGGGCTGGAGCATCGGCGCGACGGATCAGGGCCTACGCCGAGTGGGCTTCGACGACCGCCGCGACGAGTTCGTCGGGTGCCGCACGCACGCCGGCGCGGCCTGGCGCCTCTATCACCACGAAGCGGACCTCGCCCCCTTCGGCCTTCTTGTCGACACGCATCAGCTCGAGGTAACGCGACGCGCCGAGCGCCGGACCCGTGATCGGCAATCCCGCGCGTTCGATCAGGCGTGTCAGGCGCTGCGCGTAGGCCGCGTCGATCAGCCCCAGGCGCATCGACAGATCGGCCGCCATCACCATGCCGCAGCCGAGCGCCTCGCCGTGCAGCCACTGCCCGTAGCCGAGGCCGGACTCGATCGCATGGCCGAAGGTATGGCCGAAGTTGAGGATCGCGCGCAGGCCGCTTTCGCGCTCGTCCTGGCCGACCACCCAGGCCTTGATCTCGCAAGAGCGGCGCACCGCCCTTGCCAGTGCCGCCGGGTCACGCGCGAGCAGGGCATCGAGATTGACCTCGAGCCACCCGAGGAAAGCCTCGTCGGCGATCGGCCCGACCTTGATGACTTCAGCCAGGCCGGCTGCAATCTCGCGCTCCGGCAGAGTGACCAGTGTCGCGAGGTCGGCCACCACGCGCAGCGGCTGGTGGAACGCGCCGATCATGTTCTTGCCCAGCGGGTGGTTGATGGCGGTCTTGCCGCCGACCGACGAGTCCACCTGCGCGAGCAGCGTCGTCGGCACCTGAACGAACGGCACGCCACGCATGTAGCAGGCCGCTGCAAAGCCGGTGATGTCGCCGACCACGCCGCCGCCGAGCGCGAAAAGCAGCGTCTTGCGATCGCATCCTGCCCCCAGCAGCGCGTCGAAGATCGCGTTCAGCGATGTCCAGTCCTTGTGCGCCTCGCCGTCGGGCAATTCGATCACCAGCACCCGTGGGTAACGCTCGCCGAGCGCAGATTTCAGGCGCTGTGCATACAGCGGCGCCACGGTGACATTGGAGACGATCACGGCGCAGGCGGCGGGCGGCAAGCCCTCGAAACTCGCACGGTCGTCGAGCAGTCCGCGGCCGATCAGGATGTCGTAGCTGCGCTCGCCCAGATCGATCCGAACCTTCGCGCCCAGCCCGTCGCTTTCTCCCATAGCCGCGAGTGTAAGGTCGCGTCCCGCGAGCTGCTCAGCGTTCGGCGGCGCGCGGTTCGACCGATGACGGCACCAGTGCCGGATCGACGAGGCCGGCCAGCTCGAGTTGCATCAGGATCATGTTGACGAGGTTCGGGATCGACGGCCGGCCGGTCTCGATCGTGAAGTGCGCCGTCTTGCGATACAGCGGATCGCGCTCGGCGAACAGGTCGCGCAGCTTGCGCAAGGGATCGCGTACCTGCAGCAACGGTCGATGCGTGTCATGGCGCAGGCGGCGGAACAGCTCCTCGGGCATCGAGCGCAGGTACACGACCGTCGACGCGTTGTGCAGCGCCTGCCGGTTGGCCTCGCGCAAGACGGCGCCACCGCCTGTGGCGAGCACCGCGTCGGGCAGCTGGGTCAGGGATTCGATGACGCGTTGTTCGATCTCGCGAAAGCGATCCTCGCCTTCACGCTCGAAGAACTCGCGGATCGAGCAGCCGATCTCGCGCTCGATCTCGCTGTCTGAGTCGAAGAACCGGCGCCTGAGCCCCCTCGCCAGGTGCCTGCCGACGGTGGACTTGCCGACGCCCGGCAGGCCGACCAGGGAGATCGAACCGGTCACTCAGTTCGGGTCGGTGCAACTCGGCGCGTAACCATAGGGGCTGACCACGTAGGCAGGTGCCACATCCTTGTTCTTGATCGATGCGGCATCGGCTGGCACCGGTGCGACGAGATAGCTTGCGCGACCTTCGGTCCCGGAGACACCGGACGCCGCCACGGTGATCTTTGCGTCGACCCAGGTGGCGAAGCTCTTCGCATACTGCAACTGCAGCTCGGCGGTGCCGTCTGCGCGTGTCTTGGTCTGCAGCAGCGACACGCTGACGTCCGACTTGCCCGGATCGAGGCGGCCATTGCCATTGATGTCTTCAGGCAGATCTGGTGCAGTCATCTCCAGCACGCCGTTGCGGTTCGTGTCTTCGTTGGCGCAGACTGCCGAATCACCCCCGGCCTTTTCCCAGTGATCTCCTGCGAGGACGTAGTACCCCTTGCGGTACAGCGGGAGGTCCACCGAAACAACGAGGCCGACGTCCGGCTTGGCGACGCCGGCGGCGTCGACCACGCTGACGACGAACTTCTTCACGTACGTCAGTTCGTTCACGATGATCAGTTCGTTCGTTCCGATCGATACGCCCAGCGGCTCCGATGTCACCGTCAGTGTGACCGTCTTGTAGGTGACGCAATCGATCAGATTGGGATCGGTGTCGCTGATGCCATAACAAGCGCGAACCGTCACTCCATTGGTCGGGCTCGATCGTGTCCCCGGGACATAGGATGTGATCACCACGCCGTTGACATCGCTGTAGAGGGTCGAGGCGCCGGTCGTGAACACGCCGCCAATGGAGTTGGCGTCGCCATCCAGGTCGAATCGCACGCGGACGTTCTTGATCGGCAGGTTGTTCGTGCCGAGGAAGAGCGCGCGGATCTCCGAGCGATTGCTCGTCACGCCGTCGAGATTGGTTCCAACCACGCTCGGGTTGGCCGACACCGACGCCGAGGTGATCGTCGCGGTCACCTCGGGAATCGTGCTGGCGCTCTGCACCTGGACCGCTTGTGAATCGGCCGTACCGCCGGCGCTGGCCACCACGTTGTAAGTGCCGGTCGCAGCCGGCGCGTTGTAGACGTACACGAAGTCGCCGTTGACGCCTGTCTTGCCAGTCGCCTCGGCCGGGGTCAGTCCGGAAGCGACGACCTGGATGTCTTGGTCGACCATCGGGTTGCCAGATTGATCCACCAGTCGGTATTGGACGTTCCCGGGCTTTCCGGGTTCGATCACTGCCGGCACCAGTGTGCCTGTGAGCTTGGCGCCGAAGACTTGCACCGTCGCGGTCTTCGTCACCGTGCCCGATGTGACCGTCACGGTGATGACGCGATTGGCGCGGTTCGCCCCGATCGTCAGTGTCGACAGCAGCGTGCCGTCGGCCCCGGTCTCGCTGGCAGACGTGCTCACGATGGCGTCGCTGTCGGCGCTGACCGCGACCTTGGCGCCTGCAAGCGTGTTGCGCGAAGTGTCGAGCACCGTCGTCGTAATGATCACGCTGTCGGAGCCCGTGTTGGCCACGGTGCTCTTGCTCAGGACGACGACCATGTCCGCGGTCGTGCTGTCGGCAGCAGTGTCTGTCGAGCACGCCGTGCTTCCAGGCCCCGCGTAGCAGGTGTCGTCGCCGCCACCGCAGGCACCCAGCACCAGGCCGGCGGCAAGAATGAACATCGCTCTGATCGTTCGCATCAAGTCAACTCCTGCCTTCGCTGGCTTTCATTCGGTGGCGTGATGGCTTCGTGCCCGTTCAACGCAGCTTCTGTTCGCTGATGACCTTCGGGGTGAGGAAGATCAGCAACTCCACCTTGTTCGACTGCTTGTCGGTCGTCTTGAACAGGTTGCCGAGGTAGGGGATGTCGCCCAGGAACGGCACCTTGGTGACGTTCGTGCTGTCGACCTGCTCGAAGATGCCGCCGATGACGACCGTCCCGCCGTTCTCGACCAGCACCTGCGTCTTGACCGACTTCGTGTCGATCGATGGCACGCCGGCGAACACCTGGCCCACGCTGTTCTTGGTGACCTCGACGTTCATGATGACGTTGCCTTCCGGCGTGATCTGCGGCGTGACTTCGAGCATCAAGACCGCGTCGACGAACGAAACCGCCGTCGCGCCACTGCTGGTGGCCTGCTGATAGGGGATTTGCGTGCCCTGCTTGATCGTGGCCTTCTGCTGGTCGGCTGTCGTGATGCGCGGGCTCGAGACCACCTTGCCCTTGCCGTCGGCCTCGAGCGCCGAGAGCTCCAGGTTGAGGAATCGGTTCGCGTTCACGCCGAACAGCGACAACGCGAAGGTCGCCGGGTTGAAGCCGCCCTGCGCAACCGCCGGCAGGTTCACGAACTGCGTATCGGAAAAGAGCGGCCCGGGAACCTGCCCGGTCTGGCCGCCCACCGCAGCCATGTTGCCGCCGACCGTGCCGCGCGTGTTGCCGCCCAGGCTGACGCCCGGCGCAACGCCGTTCTGCAGGCTCAGGTCGGCGAAGCCCAGCCGCACGCCGAGCGATCGGCCAAAGGTGTCGTTGGCGATCACGATGCGCGCTTCGATCAGCACCTGGCGCACCGGGATGTCGATGCGGGCGATCACCGCCGCAACTTCCTCCAGCTTCGACGGGATGTCGGTCACGAAGACCTGGTTGGTGCGGATGTCGAAGTTGATGCTGCCGCGCGGCGAGAGCATCCGGTTGCTCGCACCGCCGCCGCCGGAGTACTGGTTCGCCACGGCCTGGTTGGCGACGATCTGCTTCATGATGTCTTCGGCCTTGGCGTAGTTGAGCTGGAACGCCTGGGTGCGCACCGGCTCGAGCGTCAGCACTTCCGCCTCGCTCGCCAGGTCGGCCTTCTTGCGCGCGGCGAGCTCCGCCTTCGGCGCGATCAGGATCACGTTGCCCGTCTTCTTCAGCCCGAGTGACTTGGCTTCGAGAATGATGTCGAGCGCCTGGTCCCAGGGCACGTCCTTCAGGCGCAGCGTGACGCTGCCGGTGACGGTGTCGCTGGTGACGATGTTGAAGTTGGTGAAGTCGGCGATCACCTGCAGCAGCGCACGCACTTCGATGTTCTGGAAGTTCAGCGAGAGCTTCTCGCCCGCGTAGCCCGGCCCCTGGGTCAGCTTGGCAGGGTCGATCTTCACCGGACGAACCTCGAGCACGAACTGGTTGTCGGTCTGGTAGGCGCTGTGTTCCCAGTCGCCCCTGGGTTCGACAACCATGCGCACGCGGTCGCCGATCTGCGACGTCGAGACGCTGGCTACCGGCGTGCCGAAGTCGGTCACGTCCAGGCGCCGGCGCAGGTTGTCGGGCAGGCTCGAGCGCAGGAACTCGACCACCAGGGTCTTCCCCTGCTGCTTGATGTCGACCCCGACCTGGTTGTTCGGCAGGTCGACGACGACACGGCCGGCGCCGTCCTGGCCGCGCCGGAAATCGATGTCCTTCAACGGCAGTTGCGTCCGGTTCAGGCTCTCTGCGAAGCGCACCGTCCCGTCGCCAGCGCTGCCGGCGGCGGCCACCGTGGCCGGCCCTGCGCTTTCGAGCACGACGAGCAGTGCATTGCCCTGCAGCCGGGTGCTGTAGCTGGATGGGGCCTTCAGGTTCAGCACCAGGCGAGTACGGTCTCCCGCCACGGCCACGTTCGCAGAACGCAGATTCCCCTGGTTGATCTCCACGCTGCCGCGGCCCATCGCATTGCCCACGCCGGGCAGGTCGATGGCGATGCGGGGCGGCGTCTGGATCGAAAAACCGGTCGGCGCCGCTGCAAGCGGCTCGCTCATTTCGATACGCACGATCTCCGCGCCAGCCTGCTGGCTGCTGGTGATCGACTGGATCGCGTTTTCAGCCCAGGCCTGGAACGTGGCGGTGGCCAGCAACGCGAGCGCCAGCGTACGGGCGGGCCAGGTGCTCATCATTCGTTTCTCCTGCGTAATCGTCATCGGCGTCGTCGACCTCATTGCGCCTTCCCCTGAAGTTGGAGTGCGCCAGGTCGCTCGATCCACTCGCCAGCCGCATCCTGAACGATCTCCCTGAGCGATACATCCGTCTCGCTGATCGCAATGATCTTGCCGTAGTTCAGCCCCAGGTAGTCGCCCGTCTTGACCTGATAAAGCAGGTTATCAACGCGCAACAGGGCAAAGTTTCGGCCGTTCTTGATCACGCTGCCGACCATCGTCATGCTGTCGAGCGGAAAGGCCTCGAGAGGCTCCTTGCGGCGGTTGAACTCTGCCGCCAGCATCGAATTCGGCTGCCGCGCCTCCTGCTTGAGGGCGACGGTGAGCTTTTGCGAGCTGAACGGCTCGATGCCATCCGTCGAGGCATAGGGCTGCGGGTCGAACTTCTTCGGTGGCGACAGCGGCTCCACGCTGGGCTTGGCCTCGCGCCGCTGCTGCTCCATCCACTGTTGCAGTTCCTCCTGCTCGCTGCCGCAGCCGGCGAGCAAGAGCATGGCGACGCCTGCCGCCAGGCACCCGATGCGCATTGCGAAGCGGCCCGTCATTTCTTGGCTCCCGGCTTGACCGTTGCCTTCTTCTGCGCTTCCACCTCGCCTGGGTCGAGGTAGCGATAGGTGCGCGCGGTGGCTTCCATGGCCAGCATGCCGCTTGCATCCTTGCCGGTGGCAGAGACGAGGTTCATGTTGTGCAGCGTCACGATGCGCGACAGGTTGGCGACGTCGGCGGCAAATGCGCCGATGTCGTGGTAGCGCCCGCTGACCTTGATCGCGATCGGCAATTCGGCGTAGTAATCCTTCACCACGACCTGACCGGGCCGGAACAGCTCGAACTGCAGGCCTCGCCCGAGCCCGGCCTGGTTGATGTCCGACAGCAGCGCGTCCATCTCGGCCTTGCCCGGGAGCTGCTTCTCGAGCTGGGTCACGTACTCCTCGACCTGGAGCTTCTGTTTGCGCAACTCTTCCAGGTTGACCGCCTGTGCGAGCTTGGCGCGGTAGTCCTGCTTGAGGACCGGTTCCTTTGCACGCTCGGCGTCGAGCTCGTCGTGCGCGTCGGTGAGCAGCAGGAACCACCCGACCACCACGACCAAGATGGCCAGGGCGGCGAAGCTCGCGGCCTTCGGAAGCCAGGGCCACTGGCCGGGTTGGTTCGGATTGAGCCCGCGGAACTGAGTCGCCGCGCTCTCGAAGACCGAATTGAGGTCGAGATTGATGGATTTCGCCTTGGTCGCCATCGATGCCACCTTCAGGACTTCTTGGCCGCCGGCGCCGAGCCGGCGTTCGCCGCGGGAATCGCTGCATCGGGACTCGCGTCCTGCGGCCGCTTGATCGTGACCCGCATCGAGAATTCGAACAGTCGCTTCTGCCCGCGCGAAGCGGTCTGAATGTTGGACACCCTGATCTCGACCAATTCAGGGCGCGTCAGCCATTCGGAGTTGTAGGCCGTGTTGCGCAGCAATTCCGACACACGCTCGTTGGTCTGCGCGATCCCGCTCAGGACGAGCACCTGACCCTCCTGCTTGACCGAGGTGAAATAGACGCCCTCCGGGGTCTGGCGCACGAGTTCGTTCAGTACGTGCACCGGGATGTTGCGATCGGTTTGCAGATTCTCGACCGCCTTCTGGCGCGCCTTCAGAGATTCGATCTCTGCCCTGAGCTTCGCGATGTCCTTGATCTGGATCTCGAGCTTCTTGATCTCGGCGCTGAGGAACTGGTTGCGTTCCTGCTGCGCCGAAGTCATTTGCAGCACCAGCACATACCAGAGGCCGACGATCAGCAGTCCCACGGCTGCGGAGACACCGAGGCCGATGAAGAAGGCCGCCTTGCGACGCTTGCGCCGTTCCTCCCGGTGCGGGAGCAGGTTGATGAGGATCACTTGACGAACCTCCGCATCGCCAGGCCGCAGGCGGTCAGGTACGAAGGCGCTTCACGGCGCAGCTTGCTCTCGCGCACCGCCGAGCCGAGCTTCATGTTCTCGAACGGGTTCACGACCATGGCCGCGAAGCCTGTCAGCTCCGTCACCCGGTCCTTCAGACCCGGCAACGCCGCGGTGCCCCCGGCCAGCATCACGTAGTGCACCTTGTGATGCGGCGTGCTCGTGAAGAAGTACTGAAGCGCTCGCCCGATCTCCTGCGACAGGCTGTCGACGAACGGGTTCAGGATCGTCGCCTCGTAGTCGTCGGGCAGGTCGGCGGCGAGCTTCTTCTGCTCGGCCTCCTCGAACGAGAAACCGTACTGGCGCGAGATCAGCTGCGTCAGCTGCGAACCCCCGAAGGCCTGGTCGCGGTCGTAAAGCATGTCTTCGTCACGCAGCACCTTCAGGCTCGTGGTGTCCGCGCCGATCTCGAACAGTGCGACCAGCGCGTCCTTGCCCTCGTTCGGAAGCGCCGCGATGATGCGGGTCATCGCCAGGCGCGAGGCGTGCGACTCGATGTCGAGCACGACCGGCTTCAGCCCGGCCGCTTCGGCGAGGCCCTGGCGATCCTCCACCCGGTCCTTGCGCGATGCGGCGATCAGCACATCGACGTCACCGGCGGTCGTCGCGCTGGGCCCGATGACGCAGAAATCGAGGCTGACCTCATCGAGCGAGAACGGGATGTACTGGTTGGCCTCGGACTCGACCTGCAATTCGAGCTCTTCCTCGCGCAGGCCGGCCGGCAGCACGATCTTCTTGGTGATCACGGCCGCCTGCGGCATGCCCATCACCACCTGTTTCGTCCGCGTGCCGCTCTTGGTGACGACTCGTCGCACCGCCTCGGCCACTTCGTCGAACTTCTCGATCTGGCCGTCGGTGATCCAGCCCTTCTCGAAACTCTCCGACGCGAAGCGCTCCACCACGTATTCGCCCGTGGCAGTCTGCTCGAGTTCGACCAGCTTGACGCTGGACGCACTGATGTCCAGCCCGATCATCGGCGGGAACTTGCGCCCTAACAACACATCCAGGAAGCTCACTTCGCTGTTCTCCCAACACGCCACGGTGTGCGCCGGATTGTTAAGAAGTCACTTCGATGCTAGCAGCAAAGCCATTGATCGCCATAGAAGTTTCCCGGCTGGCCGGGCTGCGCTCGTTGCAAATCACACACGCCCGCGGGGCTCCAGGAACGCCTTTGCCGGTCACCTGAAACGTTATCGGCACGTCCCAGGCAAGACTTCAGCGAAGATTGAAACGGGCTTGCAACCGGTTTCTATAATTCGGCACCCCACCCCAGGAGCCCCATGAGCGAATCCGAGCTTTCGGCCGGTCGTTCCCGTTCAGCCGCAGCGTCAGCCTCGCGCCCCGCGCCGTCGGGGTGGGGCCAATCGATGCTCAAGGCCCTGGCATCTCTCTTTGGCCTGGTCGCCGCGGCAGCGCTGGCGCTGCTGCTGTTGCTGGCGATCGCGCTCGCGGTCGCCTACCCGAACCTGCCCGACATCGGTGGCATCAGCGATTACCAGCCCAAGCTGCCGCTGCGCATCTTCGCGGCCGACGGCGTGCTGATCGGCGAGTTCGGCGAAGAGCGGCGAAGCTTCGTGCCGATTGCGGAAATCCCGCAGGTGATGCGCGACGCGGTGCTCGCCGCCGAGGACGCCCGCTTCTACGAACACGGCGGGGTCGACTACAAGGGCGTGCTTCGCGCCGGCCTGGCCAACTTCAGCGGCCTCGGCAGCCAGGGCGCCTCGACGATCACGATGCAGGTGGCAAAGAACTTCTACCTGTCCACCGAAAAGACGCTGACCCGCAAGATCTACGAGATCCTGCTCGCGCTGAAGATCGAGCACGTGCTGACGAAGGACCAGATCCTCGAGCTGTACATGAACCAGATCTACCTCGGCCAGCACGCGCACGGCTTCGCTGCGGCCTGCGAGGCCTACTTCGGCAAGCCGCTGAAGGACATCACGCTGGCCGAGGCGGCCATGCTGGCCGGGCTGCCGAAGGCGCCGTCGTCGTACAACCCGATCGTCAACCCCAAGCGCGCAACCGAGCGCCAGCACTACGTCATCGAACGCATGCTGGAAAACGGCGTCATCACCGAGAACCAGCGCGACGCTGCGCGCGAGCAGCGCCTGCGCTATCGCCCTCCGCAAGAGGTGCCGGTCCACGCCGAATATGCCGCAGAGACCGCCCGCCAGCTGATCTTCAACCAGTACGGTAGCGAGGCTTACACGCGCGGCCTGAACGTGACGCTGACGATCGACTCGAAGGAGCAGATGGTTGCCTACCGCGCGTTGCGCAGGGGCATCATGGATTACGAACGACGCCAGTTCTACCGCGGTCCCGAGGCCTACATCGACCTGCCGGACGATCCCAAGGAGGTCGATGCCCGCATCGCCGAGGCGCTGCTCGAGCACCCCGACAACGACGAACTGCGCGCCGGCGTGGCCGTCGACGTCAGCGCGAAGAAGGTGGTCGCGGTGCTCCAGAGCGGCGAGGTCGTGACCGTCACCGGCGAGGGCCTGAAGCCCGTCGCGTCCGGACTCGCGGAAAAGGGCAACCCGAAGACCCAGTTGCGTCGCGGCGCGGTGATCCGGCTCGTCAAGGGAGCGAAGGACGCCTGGACAGTCACCCAGCTGCCCGAAGTCGAGGGCGCGTTCGTTGCGCTGGATCCGCGCACCGGTGCAGTGCGGACACTGGTCGGCGGATTCGATTACTCCAATAGCAAGTTCAACCACGTCACCCAGGCATGGCGCCAGCCGGGTTCGAGCTTCAAGCCCTTCATCTATTCGGCCGCGCTGGAGAAGGGCTTCACGCCGGCGACCGTGATCAACGACGCACCGCTGTTCTTCGACGCGGGAGCGACCGGCAGCCAGCCCTGGGAGCCGAAGAACTACGACGGCAAGTATGAAGGGCCGATGACGATGCGCACCGGGCTGGCGAAGTCGAAGAACATGGTCTCGATCCGCATCCTTCAATCCATCGGCGCGCCCTACGCCCAGGACTGGATCACCCGATTCGGTTTCGATGCCGACAAGCACCCGGCCTACCTCACGATGGCGCTGGGCGCGGGTTCCGTCACACCGATGCAGATGGCCACCGCCTACGGCGTATTCGCCAACGGGGGCTATCGCGTGAATCCGGTCCTGATCAACCGGCTGACCGACGACAAGGGTCACGTGCTCTTTGCGAGTCCACCAGTCGTCCTCGAAGAGTCGGACCGCACGCTCGACGAGCGCAACGCGTTCGTGATGACCAGCCTGCTGCAGGAAGTCACGCGCTCAGGGACGGCGGCATCGGCCAAGGTCAAGCTGCAACGCGGCGACATCTACGGCAAGACCGGCACCACCAACGACTCGATGGATGCCTGGTTCGCCGGCTTCCAGCGCAGCGTCGTGGCGGTGGCCTGGATCGGTTACGACACACCGCGCAAGCTCGGCGAGCGCGAGACGGGCGGCGGCCTGGCGCTGCCAGTCTGGATCGAGTACATGCGCTATGCGCTTCGCAACGCCCCGATCGACGAGCCGAGCGCGCCCGAAGGCGTGGTCAATCGTGGCGGCGAGTGGTTCTTCGACGAATTCACTGCGAATGCCGGCGTCAGCAGCCTCGGCCTCGACGACAAGGTGCCTGCCGCGCCCACCGAGGAAGAGAAGAAGAGCATCCTCGACATCTTCAAGCGATAGATGACGGCCCCAAGATGCCTTCGGCATCGCCCCCCGAGGGGAGCTCAACGCTCTTGGGGCGGCCCGGCGAGCGTTGAGTCGTCACTTCGAAGCAACTTCGCTCATCCAGCCGGCACGAATTGCAGCGGGCGCCCCGCCTGTTCGCTGGCACAGGCCGACAGGGCATCGAAGAAGTCGCTCCCGTCGCGCGTGTCGCGCCAGTGGCCTTCGACGTGCTTGTAGTGGTAGCCGCCCGAACGCGCCGCCATCCACAGCTCCTGCAGGGGCGGCTGGGTATTCAGGATGATCTTGCTGCCCCCGGGAAACGTGAGCTCCAACAGGCCCCCGGTGCGCTGCGTGTCGATGTCGACCAGATCGTCCTGCAGCCAGCGGTCGACCGAGGCCTCTATACCCGCCAGCAGGGCGCCGGTGAGGGCGTGGTACTCGCTGTCGGAGAGCGGGGTCGGGACGATAGTCATGTCGTGGCTCGATAGAATCGACGGATGTTGGAGCGCCATTCGAGTGTAGCGGCGCGGTTTGCCGCGGCGGGCATCGTGGGCATTGCGCTGGCCGCTTCGGGGCTGACGGTCGGCTGCGGGCAGAAGGGCCCGCTGACGCTGCCCAGGACGGCGCCGGCTGCCGCGTCGGCGTCTTCGCCCGCCTCGGCCGCTTCAACGGCACAGCCCTCTTCCTGATCGGACTCCATGCTCCCCGGTTCCCCGCACGTCGCCTACCGCGGCCGGCAGCTGTTCATCGAAGGCTGCGCCTTGAGCGAGCTCGCGGCACGCTTCGGCACGCCACTCTATGTCTACTCGCAGGCCTCGATGCTGACTGCGCTGGCCGAATACCAGCGCGCGCTCGCCGGCCGTGATCATCTGATCTGCTATGCGATGAAGGCCAACTCCAGCCTCGCCGTGTTGCAGACTTTCGCCCGGGCCGGGTGCGGATTCGACATCGTCTCCGGCGGCGAGCTCGAACGCGTGATCGCCGCTGGCGGTGACGCTGCCAAGGTGGTGTTCTCGGGCGTCGGCAAGACCAGGCCCGAGATGCGCCGCGCGCTCGAAGCCGGCGTGCTGTGCTTCAACGTCGAGAGCGAGGCCGAGCTCGAGGTGCTGTCACAGGTCGCGGTGCAGCTTGGGCGAACGGCCAGGGTGAGCCTGCGGGTGAATCCTGATGTCGACCCACGGACCCACCCCTACATCTCCACCGGTCTGAAGGACAACAAGTTCGGCATCGCCCACGACCAGGCTTTGGAGGCGTACCTGCGCGCCGCGTCGTTGCCGGGCCTGGAGGTGGCTGGCATCGATTTCCACATCGGCTCGCAGATCACCGAAGCCGGCCCCTATCTCGACGCGCTCGACCGCCTGCTCGACCTCGTCGAGCGCGTCGAGGCGCAGGGCCTGCGCCTGCACCACCTCGACTTGGGTGGTGGCCTCGGCATCAACTACACCGATGAACGGCCGCCGTCGGCCGAGACGCTGGTGCGCGCCCTGCTGGCGCGCATCGACGAACGCGGCCACGGCCACCGGCGCATCCTGTTCGAACCCGGCCGCTCGCTGGTCGGCAATGCCGGGGTGCTGGTCAGCGAAGTGCTCTATCTCAAGCCATCACCGGTGAAGAACTTCTGCGTCGTCGACGCCGCGATGAACGACCTGATGCGCCCGGCGCTCTATCAGGCCTGGATGCACATCGCCCCCTGCACGTTGCGCGACACGCCGCCGCTCAGCTGGGACGTCGTCGGGCCGGTTTGCGAATCGGGCGACTGGCTCGGGCGCGACCGGTCGCTGGCCGTCGAGCCTGGTGACTTGGTGGCCGTGCTGTCGGCTGGTGCGTATGCGATGAGCATGGCGAGCAACTACAACTCGCGCGGCCGCGCGGCCGAGGTGATGGTGTCGGGCGCCACCACCTGGCTGATCCGCGATCGCGAGCAGGCGGTCGATCTCTTTCGCGGCGAGCATCTGCTTCCACCCGCTTGATCACGTCAGATGCGCCGTTCCTGCACGGCGTGGCAGGCGACCATCGTGCCATCGATCGCCACCTGCGCCGGACGCTCGGACTTGCAGCGTTCGTTGGCGTGCGGGCAGCGCGGGTGGAACGAGCAGCCGCTCGGAGGCGCGAGCGGATTGGGCACCTCACCCTGCACCGGGTTGCGCGCACGCCCGCTCATGTGGATATCGGGGATCGCGTCGAGCAGCATCCGCGTGTAAGGGTGACGCGGGCGGTCGAACAGCTCCGCCTTGTCGGCCAGTTCGACCAGGCGGCCGAGGTACATCACGCCGACTCGGTCGCTCACGTGGCGCACCACCGCCAGGTTGTGCGAGATGAACAGATAGGTCAGCCCCTGGCTGCGTTGCAGGTCCTTCATGATGTTGAGCACCTGCGCCTGCACCGACACGTCGAGCGCCGACGTCGGCTCGTCACAGACCAGGAACTCGGGCTGCGTGGCCAGCGCGCGTGCAATGGAGATCCGCTGGCGCTGCCCGCCCGAGAACTGGTGCGGATACTTCGTCATGTCGGCAGCGGCCAGCCCGACCGACTGCAACAGTTCGCCGACACGCGCCTTCAATTGGGACTTGTCGGTGATCAGCCCATGCTCCGTCAGCGGCTCGGCGACGATGGCAAGCACCTGCCAGCGCGGGTTCAGGCTCGCATACGGGTCCTGGAAGATCATCTGCATGCGGCGGCGCAAGGCCGGCGCCTCGGACGACGCCAGCGTCGCTGCGGTGTCCCTGCCATCGAAATGCACCGAGCCTGCCGTGGGCGCGTAAAGCCCGACCAGCAGCCTCGCCACTGTGCTCTTGCCGCAGCCCGATTCGCCGACCAGCGCCAGCGTCTTGCCACGCGCGATCGAGAAGCTCACGCCGTCCACCGCATGCACGAACTGGCGCGACTTGCGCTCGATCACGCGGTTGAGCAGTGGCGCCGAAACGTCGAAGGTTCTGGCCAGGTCGCGCACCTCGACCAGTGGTTGCACGTTGATCATGCCGCCGCCAACAGCCAGCAGGCGGCCCGCGTCGCCCTGGCGGGCATCAGGTCGGGGCGCTCGACGCGGCAGCGCTCGAAGACCTGCGGGCAGCGCGGGTTGAACGCACAGCCGCGCGGGATCGCCGTCAGGCGCGGCATCGCACCGTCGATCTGGAGCAGTCGCTCGCGGTCTTCGTCCATCGCCGGGATCGAACCCATCAGGCCCGACGTGTAGGGGTGCGCCGGCGCATGAATGACGTCGTGCACCGGGCCGATCTCGGCGATGCGCCCCGCATACATCACAGCCACTCGGTCGCAGGTCTCGGCGATCACGCCCATGTCGTGCGTGACAAGCATCACCGCCGCGCCGTGGTCCTTGCACAGCCGCTTGAGCAGCGAAATGATCTGCGCCTGGATCGACACGTCGAGCGCGGTCGTCGGCTCGTCGGCGACGATCAGTTTCGGCTCGGCGGCCAGCGCGAGGGCGATCACGACGCGCTGGCGCATGCCACCGGAGAACTGGTGCGGGTACTGGTCGATGCGCTGCTCGGCGGCCTGGATGCCTGTTTCCTCGAGCAGGCGGATCGCTCGCCGGCGAGCCGCTTCGGCGCTCACCGGCAGGTGCGCCAGGATGGTCTCGGTCAGCTGGCGCCCGATCGTGTAGAGCGGGTTCAGCGAGGTCAGCGGGTCCTGGAAGATGGCGCCGATCTGGCGCCCGCGCATCTTTCGCATCTCCTCGTAGGGCAGGTTGTCGATGCGCCTGCCGTCGAAACGGATCTCGCCCGAAGCGACGCGTCCGGGCGGGTCGAGCAGCCCGATGATCGCCGCACCGGTGAGCGACTTGCCGGCCCCCGATTCGCCGACCACGCCCAGGATCTCACCCGGTGCGATGTCGAACGAGATGTCGTCGAGCGCGAGCAGTGTGCCGCGGCGGCCCGGGAACTCGACCTTCAGGTTCCGGACTTCAAGCAGCGCAGCGGTCATGCCGTTTCACTTCGGAGGTGGCGGGGTGCACCCCGCAACGGGCTCTTCGAAGTCGATCCTCACGCTGAAGTCGTTGTCGAGGTGGCTCGCCTTCACCGCGACGAGGTAGTAGCGTGTGCAGGGTTTCACATCCAGATCGATCGTGCGTGTCAACATCAGGTCGACGAACGTTGGCGGCCCCTGGACCACGACCTTGCGCAGCCCCGGGTCGACCAGCACCGGCGCTCGTCCGATGTACGAGCGGCCGTCGACCTCGTTGATCGAGACCGGATACGTGTCGATGTTGGTCTTGAAGTATCGATCGCCGACGATCTGCGAGAAGTGGTAGCCGCTGCTCGCACAGCCCCCCAAGGTGATCGCGGCGGCAGCCGCAACGGCGAAGACCGCGGTGGACGCGGTCAGGGAGTTCCTGGAAGTCTTCATGACGCCTCCGATGTGTCAGCGCAGGCGCGGATTCAGCGCGTCGCGCAGCCAGTCGCCGAGCAGGTTCACGCTCAGCGTGATCAGCACCAGCACCATGCCCGGGAAGATGGTGATCCACCATTCGCCCGAGAACAGGAAATCGTTGCCGATGCGGATCAGCGTACCCAGCGACGGCGACGTTGGCGGCACGCCGACGCCGAGGAACGACAGCGTCGCTTCGGTGATGATCGCCAGCGCCACCTGGATCGTCGCCAGCACCATCACCGGGCCGAGCACGTTGGGCAGCACATGGCGGCGCATGATGCGCAGCGGCGTCACGCCGATGACGCGCGCCGCCTGCACGTATTCCTTGCCGCGCTCGACCATCGTCGATCCGCGCACCGTGCGCGCGTACTGCACCCAGCCGGTGAGCGAGATCGCGATGATCAGCACCGCGAAGGCGAGCGTGTCGTGAGCGTTCGGGAACAGGGCGCGCCCGACGCCGTCGATCAGCAGCGCGACGAGGATCGACGGGAACGACAGCATCACGTCGCAGATGCGCATGATGATCGCGTCGACGCGGCCGCCGGCAAAGCCGGACAGCAAGCCGAGCGAGACGCCGATCGCCATCGACACCAGCACCGACGCCAGGCCGACGAACAGCGAGATGCGCGAACCGTACATCAGCGCCGACAGGATGTCGCGCCCCTGGTCGTCGGTGCCGAGCAGGTACTTCGACGTCCCGCCGTCCGACCAGGCCGGCGGCAGGCGCGAGTCGGCGAGTTCGAGTGTCGCCAGGTCGAACGGGTTGTGCGGCGCGATCACGTTCGCGAACAGCGCGCAGAACATGCAGACGAAAGCGATCGTCGCTGCGCCCATCGCCATCGGCGACGAGCGGAAGCTGTGCCAGACGTCGCTGTCGAAGAAACGGTGCAAGGCCTGCGTCACCAGCGCGCTCCGCCATCGTGCGCGTTCGCTGCCACCGCGCCGCGCCTGCCCTCTTGCGTCGAGACCGGCGCAGCGTGCGAAGAATCACTTCACGACGACCCACTTGAAGGCCATGTAGTTGTTCGGCAGTTGCACCAGGCTGACCTTCTTGTTGAAGCCCCAGGCCAGGGTCTGCTGGTGCAGCGGGATGTGGCCGAACTCGTCCTGATGGATCTTGAACGCTTCGCGGATCATCTCGTTGCGCTTGGCCTGGTCGGTCTCGGTCTGGATCTTCTGCGTCAGTTCGTCGAGCTTCGCGTTGCTGTATGCAGCCCAGGTTGAACTGGCCCTGGCCCTTGTCGGTCGGCGTGGCCATCAGGTTGAACAGCGCGTCGTGCGAATCGGTCGTGCTCGGCGTCCAGCCGAGCAGATAGAAGCTCGTGTCGCGGCGCAGGATCTTCGGGAAATAGCTGTTCTTCGTCTCCGCGGTGAGGTTGACCTTGACGCCGATGCGCGCCAGGTTGGCGGCGACGGCCTGGCAGATCGCGCCGTCGTTGACGTAGCGGTCGTTCGGGCAGTTCATGCCGACCTCGAAGCCGTTCGGATAGCCGGCCTCGGCGAGCAGCTTCTTCGCCGCCTCGGGATCGTACGGCAGCGCGCTTGTTCATGTCGGGCATGAAACCGCGCACGCCCGGGCCCACCATCAGCGCCGTCGGCGTCGCGGCGCCGCGCATCACGCGCGTCTTGATCGTCTCGATGTCGATCGCCTGGTAGAACGCCTTGCGGACCCGAACGTCCTTGAACGGGTTCTTGCCCTTGACGCTGGAGAACAGCAACTCGTCGCGCTTCTGGTCCATGCCGAGGAAGATCGTCCGCAGTTCCGGACCCTGCAGCACGGTGTGCGTGGCGGAGGCCTTGACGCGCTCGACGTCCTGCAGCGGCACCGGCTGCATCAGGTCGATCTCGCCCGACAACAAGGCCGCCACCCGCGTGGCATCGCTGCCGATCGGCGTGAAGACGACCTCGTCCACGTTGGTGTCGACCTTGTCCCAGTAGCCGAAATTGCGAACGAGCACGGTGCGCGTCCCCGGATCGCGCTCCTTCAGGCGGAACGGCCCGGTGCCGTTGGCCTTGAAGCTGGCCGTGTTCTCGATCCCCTTGCGCTTGTCGACCGGGCGCTCGGCCTTGTTCTGTTCGCACCACTTCTTGCTCATCATGACCAACGTGGTGAGCGTGTCGGGCAGGATCGGGAACGGGGCGAGTGGTCTCGATCTCGACCGCGAAGTCGTTCAGCTTGCGCACCTCCTTGATCGGCGCGACATAACCCTTCATGTCGCTGCCGGCGTCGGTGGCGCGCTTGAAGCTGAAGACCACGTCGTCGGCGGTGAACGGCGTGCCGTCGTGGAATTTGACGCCCTTGCGCAGGTCGAAACGCCACACCGTCGGCGAGGTCTGCGTCCACTTGGTGGCGAGCACCGGAACGACCGCCATGTCCTTGCCGCGGCCGACCAATGGCTCGTAGACGTTGGCCGTGAAACTGAGCTGCTGCGATTCGTTGTACGAATGCGGGTCCATCGACATCACGTCGCCCACGTCGGCGACGCGCAATGTGACGGCCTGGCTCAGGCCACAGGCCAGCGCAATGGAGGTGGCCAGCAGAACGGACTTGATCTTCATCGGGAGGGCCTCGAGGGTTTGAAGGTGGAAGTGAAGGCAGGGGGCGGTATCGTATCCGTTCTGTCGAGCGCGACTCAATGTGCACCGGCGGCGCGCTCGACGCGCAGCCGCGGGTCGACCGCGAAGTAGAGCAGGTCGACGACCAGGTTGATGATCACGAAGATCAGCGAGATCAGGCACAGGTACGCCGCCATCACCGGAATGTCGGCGAAGGTGACGGCCTGGATGAAGAGCAGCCCCATGCCGGGCCACTGGAACACCTGCTCGGTGATGATCGCAAAGGCGATCAGCGAGCCGAGCTGCAGGCCGGTGATCGTCATCACCGGCACCAGCGTGTTCTTCAGCGCATGGCCGAAGTACACGAGGCGGTTCGGCAGGCCGCGGGCGCGGGCGAAGCGGATGTAGTCGGAGCGCAGCACCTCGAGCATCTCCGAGCGCACGAGACGCATGATCAGCGCGAGCTGGAACAGCGCCAGCGTGACCGACGGCAGGATCAGGTGCTTCCAGCCGTCCGCCGTGAGCAGCCCGCTGGTCCAGTGGCCGAGCGCCACCACCTCGCCGCGGCCGAAGCTCGGCAGCCACTTCAGCGTCACCGCGAAGAGCAGGATGAGCAGGATGCCGATCAGGAAGGTGGGCAGCGAGACGCCGAGGAGTGAGAGCGTCATCATCGCCTGCGACAGGAAGCTGCCGCGGCGCAGCGCGGCGAAGACACCCATCGGGATGCCGAAGCCGAGCGCGATCAGCGCGGCGCAGGTCGAAAGCTCGAGCGTTGCCGGCAGCCTCTCGACGATCAGCGACGAGACCTTGCGCCCCTGGCGCAGGCTGAGCCCGAACTCGCCCTGCACCGCGTTGACCACGAATCGCGCGAACTGCACCGGAAACGGCGCGTCCAGGCCGAGGTCGGCGCGCAACTCGGCGCGCTGCTGCGGCGTGGCGTCCTGGCCGAGCAGGTTCGTCACCGGGTCGCCGACGTACTGGAACAGCATGAAGGCGATGAACGCCACCGTGAGCATCACGATCACGGCCTGGGCGAGACGGCGAAGGATGAAGGCCAGCATGAACGGCGGTATGGCGGCTCAGGACGACGGAGAAGGCGCAATCTAGAAAAAGGCCGCCCGAAGGCGGCCTTTGCTGAACCCGAACCTGCGCTGGGCAGGCTCGCGAATCAGAACGAGTGACGGATACCGAACTCGTAGCCTTGCGAGTCCTGGCCCCCAGCGGCACCGCCGCCGGCGACGTTCTGCAGACCACCGACGATGAACCTTGCGCCGTTCGTCGAGTTGCCGTCGTTCGCGATCTTGGAATACGTGCCGTACAGCGCCGTCCGCTTGGACAGGTCGTACTGGAAGCCGATGGCGAACTGCTGGGCGTCCTGGGAATTGATGTCGACGCCGTAGTCGATGCCCTTGCGGTTCACGGCGCCGTAGGTGCCCCTGACCGTCCACAGGCCGATCGGTGCGGACGCGCCGATGTACCAGTTCTGCTGCTCCAGTTCGCCGATCGTGATGTTGCCGTAGTAGCCCGACAGTGCCATGAAGCCGAAGTTCCACGAACCGCCGAAGTTGTACTGGTCGCCGTCGATATTGCCGGTCACCTCGGTCTTGCCGTAGGCGCCCGCGACGTTGAACGGGCCCGCGGCATAGCCGATGCGGCCGCCGAAGTACTTGTTGCCATAGGCGTTCTCGCCCGCAGCCACCTGGACCTGGCCGTACAGCCCGCCCATGATGCCCGACGGCAGGAAGTAGCCCATCATGTTGTTGGCGCGGACCAGCGTGCCGAAGCCACCGCCCGCGGGCACAGCCGGTACCACGAGGAAGATGTTGCCCGAGCTGCCGAGGCCGTTGGTGCCGAACGGATCGAAGATCGTCGAGTTCCAGAACGTCGCCGTGTAGTCGCGGCCGAAGCGTGCTTCACCGAACTTGCCGGACAGGCTGACCGTCGAACGGCGCTGCCAGCTTTGGCCACCGGACGTGCCGATGTCGGGGTTGATCGCGCCTTCGATCCAGAAGCTGGCGGCCATGCCGCCGCCGAGATCTTCAGTACCGCGGAAGCCGAGGCGGCTGCTGGAGATGCCGTCTTGCCCCATCTGGTACTGTTTGCCACCGCCGTTGTCGACGTAGCGGGCGTTGACGTCGACGACGCCGAAGAGAGTGACCGAAGACTGAGCCGATGCGCCACCAGCGAAAGCGCCCAGCACTGCGAGAGCGAGCAGAGATTTTTTCATTGCGACTATCTCCTAGGTTGAACAAGAGGTCCCGATCGGGATTTACCCGCGAGGGCAGATCAGGCCAACCTCCTCATCGGAAGTTGTGTGTATTGCACCAGACGGCGGGACGCCTTGCAAAGTTTCGCCGGATAAAAGGCTGTTTATGTTGTCTGGGTACAACGTGGCCGGCGCACGAGCGCATGGGCTATGCTCGTTGTCGCAATTCTTTCCTCCTTTCATGCCCTTCTCACCTGTCGATCGATGGCTCAGCGCGGCCGACAACGCGCGGCGAACCCTCGCCGGCGCCAGCATCGCCTCGCGCCCGTGCCCTGCGCCGGCAGCGTCGCCGCCGACGCAGACGTTGGACGAAGCGCAGAAGCGGCTGTCGGGGGCACTGATGAGGGTCAACCACGTCGGTGAGGTCTGTGCCCAGGCGCTCTACCATGCGCAGGCCCTGGCGACCCGCGATCCGGCGCTGCGCAAGCACTTCGAGCGCGCCGCGCGCGACGAGACCGACCACCTCGCCTGGACCCAGCAGCGGCTGCGCGAACTCGGTTCGCGCACCAGCCTGCTCAACCCGCTGTGGTACGCCGGCGCCTTCGGCATCGGCTGGCTGGCCGGGCGCGGCAGCGACGCGCTGAGCCTCGGCTTCGTGGTCGAGACCGAGCGCCAGGTCGAGCATCACCTGCAGGGGCACCTCGAGCGCCTTCCGGCCGGCGACCTGGCGTCGCAGGCCATCGTGCAGAAGATGAAGGAAGACGAGGCGCGGCATGCGGCGCAGGCCGAGCAGGCCGGAGCGATGTCGCTGCCGTGGCCGCTGCGCTGGGCGATGCGCGCCGCCGCCAAGGTGATGACGGGGACGGCGCATTACGTGTAGCCGGCGCCCGGCACGCGGCAGGGCCGCCGCTCGTCAGACCTCGATCAGTTCGTAACTGGTGCTCACCTGCGCCGTCCTGGCCAGCATGATGCTGGCTGAACAGTACTTCTCGTGCGACAGCGCGATGGCGCGCTCGACCGCCGCCGCCGCGAGGCCGCGGCCGCTGACGACGAAATGCAGGCGGATGCTCGTGAAGACCTTCGGGTCGACCGGCGCCCGCTCCGCCTTCACCTCCACCCGGCAGCCGCGGACGTCGTGGCGGCCGCGCTGCAGGATCAGCACCACGTCGTACGCGGTGCACCCGCCCGTGCCGGCCAACACGGTCTCCATCGGACGCGGCGCCAGGTTGCGGCCGCCGCCGTCGGGGGCGCCGTCCATCGTCAGCAGATGTCCGCTGCCCGTTTCGGCGACGAAGCTCATGCCGCTCTCGGGCAACCAGTGGATCGTGCACTCCATGGCGGGATTGTGCTGCACGGCACGGGCATTGGAGTCGGCTGCCTATTGTGCTTCACGTCAATATATTGCGATGCAGCAATCGAGCCGCTACACTGCCCGCAACGGGGTGGCGAGGTGTGGTCTCGAGAGCACCGTGTCCCGTGCGATTGTCTCCTCCACCCCCTGGGTGGATTCAGCCCAAGGCAGCAATGCCTTGGGCTTTTTTATCCCCGGCCGGCGTGGGGCCGCGCTGACGTAAGATGCGGCGCCGCAACACGCCCACCGATGCAGGAGACCCGCCATGGCCGGCACCCGACGACCCACCCGCACGCCCGCCAAGGGCCGGGCAGGCCGCGCGACGAAGCCGGACTACCTGCAGAAGATACTCACCGCGCGCGTCTACGACGTGGCGATCGAGACCTCGCTCGAGCCCGCGCCCCGCCTGTCCGAGCGGCTGGGCAACGCGGTGCTGCTCAAGCGCGAGGACCAGCAGCCGGTGTTCAGTTTCAAGCTGCGCGGCGCCTACAACAAGATGGCGCACCTGAGCGCGACGCAGCTCAGGCGCGGCGTGATCTGCGCTTCGGCCGGCAACCACGCGCAGGGCGTGGCGCTCAGCGCCAAACGCCTCGGCTGCACGGCGGTGATCGTGATGCCGGTGACGACGCCCGCGCTGAAGATCGACGCCGTGCGTGCACTCGGCGGGGAGGTCGTGCTGCAGGGCGACAGCTACTCCGATGCCCACGCGCATGCGCTCGAGCTCGAGCGCGAACGCGGCCTGACCTTCGTGCACCCGTTCGACGACCCCGACGTGATCGCCGGCCAGGGCACGATCGCGATGGAGATCCTGCGCCAGCACCAGGGCCCGATCGACGCAGTGTTCGTCGCCATCGGCGGCGGCGGGCTGGTCTCGGGCGTCGCGGCCTACATCAAGGCGGTGCGACCGGAGATCAAGGTCATCGGCGTGCAGACGACCGACTCCGACGCGATGACGCGCTCGGTACGCGCCGGCAGGCGCGTTCAGCTCGCCGAGGTCGGGCTGTTCTCGGACGGCACTGCGGTCAAGCTCGTCGGCGTCGAGACCTTCCGCCTGACGCGCGCGCTGGTGGACGACTTCATCCTCGTCGACACCGACGCCGTCTGCGCCGCGATCAAGGACGTGTTCCAGGACACACGCAGCATCCTCGAACCGGCGGGCGCGCTCGGCGTGGCGGCGATCAAGCAATACATCGAGCAGCATCGCGTCAAGGGGAAGACCTTCGTCGCCATCACCTGCGGAGCGAACATGAACTTCGACCGCCTGCGCTTCGTCGCCGAGCGGGCCGAGGTCGGCGAGGAGCGCGAGGCGGTGTTTGCCGTCACGATCCCCGAGGAGCGCGGCAGCTTCAAGCGCTTCTGCGAACTCGTCGGGCCGCGCAGCGTGACCGAGTTCAACTACCGCATATCCGAGCGGAGCGAGGCGCATGTGTTCGTCGGCCTGACCACGCACAACCGCGACGAATCGGCCCGCATCGCGCACACGTTCGCACGCCACGGCTTCCGCACGCTCGACCTGACGCACGACGAGCTGGCCAAGCAGCACCTGCGGCACATGATCGGCGGCCGCTCCGAACTGGCACGCGACGAACGCCTCTACCGCTTCGTCTTTCCCGAGCGACCGGGGGCACTGATGCAGTTTCTGTCCAGCCTGCACCCGGGTTGGAACATCAGCCTCTTCCACTACCGCAACCAGGGCGCCGACTACGGCCGCATCCTCGTCGGCATCCAGGTACCACGCGCCGATCGCCGCGCGCTGCGCGAGTTTCTGGGTGGCCTCGCCCACCCCTGCGTCGACGAGACCGACAATCCGGCCTACCGCCAGTTCCTGCGCTGAAGTCGGGACCCCGGAACGCCTGTCGGGTCGCCTCCCGCGGGGATCGCAGTTGGCTTGGGGCTGCCCGGCGCTGGATGAGTCGACCGTCGACCGCCGCCGCGTCACAATAGGCGCAGACTCGCACCCGCCGGCCTCGCCGCCGATCCGCCGCCATGTCCGTGCACCGTTCGCTGATCACACCGACGTCGAACCCGCTGCTCGAGCAGGCGCTGCGCGACAAGCTGCAACGCCGTGCCGGCACGGCGGGAACGCTCGGCGAGTTGGAACCCCTCGCCATCCGGCTGGGCCTGATCCAGAACACGCTCAAGCCACGCCTGCGCGCGCCGCAGCTGCTGATGTTCGCGGCCGACCATGGCCTGGCCGTCGATGGCGTGGGCGGACGGCAGCCGCAGTCGACGGCGCGCCTCGTGAACAGCCTGCTCACCTCGCAGCTGCCGGTGTCGGTGTTCGCACGCATCCAGGGTCTCGAGCTGACCGTGGTGGATTGCGGCATCGCGGAGCCGATGCCGCAGCACCCCCGCCTGCTGGCACGCAAGATCGCTCACGGCACGCGCAACGCACGCGTCAATGCCGCGATGTCGCTGGAACAGGCGCACGCGGCAATCCGCGCCGGGATGGAGATCGCCGATGCGCTGCAGGGCAACGTGGTGGCCTGCGCGGGCATCGGCGTCGGCTCGCACGAAAGCGCGGCGCTCGTGCTGGCGCACGTGACCCGGACGCCGGTGCGCGATCTGATCATTTCGGGACCCGGCATGGCGCAGGGCGACCTGGCGCACATGCAGCTCGTGATGCAGGCGGCACAAGGCCGCCATCGCGAGGCGAGGGACCCGGTGGAAGTCCTCGCGGCACTCGGTGGCTTCGAAGTGGCGATGATGGTCGGCGTGATGCTCGTGGCCGGCAGCAAGCGCCAGCTCATCATGGCCGACGGGGTTCCGGCGTGCGCGGCGCTGATGGTGGCGTCGCAGATCGCGCCGGCGGTGACCGACTATTGCGTCTTCTGCCGCAGCCATGGCCACCAAGGCCTCGACCAGGCATTCAGCCTGTTCCAGACCTCGGCGCTGCTCGAACTCGGCATGGAAAGCGCCGACGGGACCGGCGCCACCCTCGCCTACCCCCTCGTCAGGAGTGCCGCTGCGCTGCTGACGGAGGTGGCCGATGGCGAAGACCCGGGGCCTAGCCGGCCCGGCGAGATCGGCCCGGAATCGGCCTCGGGCGCCAGTCTCTGATCTCCGGTCCCTGAACCTGTTGGTTCACGGAAGGCCCGGGTGGCAGCCGGCCTCCGCGCGCCTCGGCGGGACGGCCCCCGCTCGGAGACGCCCCTGGAGGGTGCTCAGAGGCTCGTCGGCGAGGAACCGCGCCTTCGCCTGGGCGTGGCGGGCTCTTCGCCTTGCGTCGGATCAGCGCCCGGAAGCGCCTGCGGGGCTGTCTGAGGCTGCACCGGCGTCGGCGCCGCAGGCGGCAGCGTCGGTGGCACCGTGGCCGCGATGGGTGGCGCGGTGGGCACAGGCGGCACGGGCGTCGGTGCGGGCGCTTGCGCGGGTTCGGCGCCGGCCACAGCCATGGGCAAGGTTCCCGTCGTCGGCAAGGGGGGTGTCGGCAGTTCCAGTACCAGGCTGGTGGCTCCCTGCCCGGGGCCGAGCGACGCGGAACGACGCGAAATCGACTGCAGCACGGTTTCGCCGTCCAGCTGCGCGCCGACCGCGTAGGCGCGAGCCGGCTTTCCGTCGACGGCAATCAGCGCCACGCCCGCCGTCGACTGCCCGGCCACGCCGTTCGCTGCCACCGGCGCGAGCACGCCGAACAGCTTGAAGCGGCTGCTCTCCGCGACGGGCGCCGACGTCACCGTCTGCGGCGCGGGCGCAGCGCCGAGCATGCGGGTAAGGTCACCGGCAGCACCTGGGCTCTCGGCGACGGTCTGCACGTTGGCGGGCAGCGCCATGGGCCGCGCGAGCAGGCGGTATCCCCAGAAGACCAGACCCGCTGCCACCAGGGCCCAGATCACGAAAGCTGACAGTCGAGCCGGCATGGCGCGATTATCATTCATGCACGCCGCCAACCTGCCCATGCCATGACCCTCGTTTCTCCACCCCTGCGCCGCCGCACGCGAGGCTTCACGCTGATCGAGTTGATGGTCGTGCTCGTCATCATCGGCGTACTGGCCGCGTTGATCGTGCCCAACGTGCTCGACCGCGCCGACGATGCCCGCGTCACGGCCGCACGCACCGATGTCAACAACCTGATGCAGGCGCTCAAGCTCTACAAGCTCGACAACCAGCGCTTCCCGAGCGCCGAGCAGGGTCTGCAGGCGCTGGTCGCCAAGCCGACGGTAGGCAGCATTCCCACCAACTGGAAGCCCTACCTCGACAAACTGCCCAACGATCCCTGGGGCCACCCCTACCAGTACGCCAACCCCGGCGTGAAGGGCGAGATCGACGTCTACAGCCTGGGCGCCGATGGGCAGCCCGGCGGCGAAGGAAAGAATGCCGACGTCGGCTCCTGGCAATGAGCGACACCCCCCGCTGAGCCGCATCGAAAGCGGCTTCACGCTGATCGAGCTGCTCCTGGTGGCGGCGCTGATCGCCATCGCCAGCGCACTGGCGACCCTCGCGCTGCGCGACCCGGCAACCACCCGTCTGGAACGGGAGGCTTCGCGACTGTCGGCCTTGCTGGACAGTGCTCGCTCCGAGGCCCGTGCCCTCGGCGTCGCCGTAACCTGGCGGCCGCTCGCCAGGGACGGCTCGAGCCCCGACGAAGGGGACTTCCGCTTCGACGGCCTTCCCGCCGCCGACCCGATGCCGACGCGCTGGCTCGCACCGGGCGTGGTGGCCGAAGTCGTCGGAGCAAAAGCACTGGTGCTCGGACCGGAACCGATGATCGCCGCACAGCGCGTGATCCTTCGCCTCGAAGATCGGCGCACCACGCTCGCCACCGACGGCCTCGGCCCGTTCGTCGCCATCGTCGAAGACGAGAGTGGCGCGCCGCGCTAGGATGGAACAGCCCCCACGCTCACTCTGTTCGCTGCCCCCCGAGGGGGCGCGTCAGCCCCTTGGGGCGGCCCGGCGAGACTGACATGGCGACTCCCTCCTCCCGCGCGGCGCGGGCTGTCGCGCAGGGCTTCACGCTGATCGAGGTGCTGGTGGCGCTGGCCATCGTGGCCATCACGCTGGCCACCGGTATCAAGGCGGCGGGCGCGCTCGTCCAGAATGGGCAGCGCCTGGCCGAGGTCAGCGCGGCGCAATGGTGTGCCGACAACGAACTGGCCGGGCTCAAGCTGGCACACCAGTTCCCGGGCGTGGGCGACAACGATTTCGGTTGCGAGCAACTCGGCGCGAGCTATCGCGGCAAGCTCGTCGTGCGACCGACACCGAACCCCAACTTCCGTCGTGTCGAAGCCTTCGTCGCCGACGCCGAGGGCCAGCCGCTCTACTCGCTGTCGACCATCCTGCCCCGCCAATGATGACCACGGAAATCGCCAGCCACCACCGCGAGCAGGGCTTCACCCTGGTCGAGGTGCTGGTGGCGCTCGTCGTGATGAGCCTGATGGCGGCAATGGCATGGCAAGGGGTCGACGGGATGATCCGCGCCCGGGATGCGAGCCAGCGCCGCCTGGAAGCCACGCTCCGCCTGAACACCGCGCTGGCGCAGTGGCAGCAGGACCTCGTGTCGGTGCAGGAAGCGCCCGCCGTGCCGGGCCTGCGATTCGACGGCGCCTCGCTGCAGTTGACACGCCGCACGCCGACCGGCCTGCAACTCATCGTCTGGTCGCTGCGCGACGGACGCTGGTTGCGCTGGGCCGGCCCTTCGGCCACCCTCAGCCGCGACCTGCAGGACAGCTGGCTGCGCAGCCAGCAGTTGCAGGGCAGCGAGACGAGCCAGGTGACGGTGCTCGAGGGCGTTTCCGAGTGGCAGGTCTACTTCTTCCGCGGCAACGCATGGAGCAATGCGCAGTCCAGCGGCGACCCTGCCGCGCCGGCGCCAGGCGCCAGCGCGCCCGCGCGCCAGGCACTGCCCAGCGGCGTACGCCTGGTGCTGAATTTCGCCGACGGCAGCGGCTATGCCGGCGCCGTCACGCGCGACACCGTGCTCGGGCCGCAGCTATGAGGCCGCTTCTGCGGCAACGCGGCGCGGCACTGCTGACGGCAATGGCCATCGTCACCGTCGTTGCAACGCTCGCCAGCGCGATGGTCTGGCAGCAATGGCGGGCGGTACGCGTCGAGGCCGCGGAGCGCTCCCGCCTGCAGGCGGCATGGATCCTGGCCGGCGCGCTCGACTGGGCGCGCCTGATCCTGCGCGAGGATGCCCGCAGCGGCGGCGCCGATAACCTCGGTGAACCCTGGGCGGTGCCACTGGCCGAAGCGCGCCTGTCCACCTTCCTTGCCGCCGACAAGGACAACACCGACGATGCCCCCGACGCCTTCCTGTCGGGCGCCATCAGCGACGCCCAGGCACGCTACAACCTGCGCAACCTGTACGACGCGGCGACAGGCAAGGTCGCGCCGACACAGCTGACGGTGTTGAAGCAGCTGTGCGAAGCTGGCGGGATCTCGCCCGATGTGGCGGAGCGGCTGGCCAATGCGCTGGCGGCCGCCAGCATCGGCAGCGGCGATGCGTCGCTGATGCCGCAATCGGTCGCGCAGCTCGTCTGGCTGGGACTCGACGCCGACACGGTACGTCGCCTCGCTCCTTACGTGGTGCTCCTGCCTGTGCGGACACCGGTGAATCTCAACACTGCTTCGCGCGAAGTCATCGCCGCCAGCATCGCCGGCCTGGCGCTCGGCGACGCCGAGCGCCTGGTGCAGGCCCGCCAGCGCACCCCGTTCAAGAATCTCGACGAGGCCAGGAAGCATCTGCCTGCAGCGCTGGTCCTCGACGCGGCCCAGGTCTCGGTAGGCACCCGCTTCTTCGAGGTGCGCGGGCAGCTCCGCATGGACGATCGGGTGCTGCGGGAGCGCTCACTGGTCGAACGCCGCAACCGCGAGGTCGTGACCGTCCGGCGTGAGCGCCTGGACCCGAATGATCCCGGCGACCCGCCGTGAAGTCCCCTCGATGCACTCGCTCACCCTGCTTTCCACCTGCAACAGCGGCGCGAGCCCGCCAGTCGATTCATGATGGTTCGCCGTCGCCAACACCCTAGAATCCGCGCAGCCTCCCATTCCCAATGTCGATACTCGTCGTCCAGCTGTCGCCCCGCGCCCGGCTGCGTGCTCGCAGCCCGGGCAGCGCCGAGCCCGAAGCGGATCGCGCGGGGGGCGACTACTCCCATGCGCTGAGCCCGGACGGGCTCGCCATCACCTCGCAGGGCCGATGCGCCGCGTCGCTGCTGCCGCGTGCAGACCACGTCGCGCTGGTGCTGTCCGACGACGATGTGAGCTGGCACCGCATCACGCTGCCGAAGGCACCGGCGTCGAAGCTGCGTGCCGCCCTGACCGGCGTGCTGGAAGAGGCGCTGCTCGACGAACCCGAGAACGTGCATCTGGCCCTGGCCCCGCAAGCTGTCGCCGGGCAGCCGACCTGGGTCGCCGCGGTCGACCGGTCCTGGCTGAGGTCCGAATTGGCAAGGCTGGAGAAGGCCGATGTCTTTGTCGATCGCGTACTGCCGCTGAGCTGGCCCGACGACCCGCCGAGCGGCCACTTCTCCCGCACCGAAGCGGCCGAAGGCGAGGCACTGGTGCTCCACTGGGCCCACCTGGGCGGCGTGGCAACGCTGCAGATCCAGGGAAGCCTCGCCCGCAACCTGCTGCCGAAGCCGCTGCCGGAGGGATCGCTCCTGACAGCCACGCCTGCCGCTGCAGCGGCCGCCGAACAATGGCTGAGCGCGCCAGTGGCCGTGCTGTCGCCTGCCGAGCGCGCGCTGAAGGCGACCCGCTCGCTGTGGAACCTGCGCCAGTTCGACCTGACTCGGCGCAGTCGGGGCACGCGTGCCCTGCGCGACGGGGTGCGCGAACTGCTCAGCCCGGCCTGGCGCGCGATGCGCTATGGCATCGCGGCGCTGGCGGTGACGCAGGTGGTCGGGCTCAACCTGTGGGCCTGGCACCTCCGATCTTCGCTCGACGAGCGGCGCAGCGCCCAGGTTGCGCTGCTGCAGACCACGTTTCCCCAGGTGCGAGCCGTACTCGACGCGCCATTGCAGATGCGGCGGGAGGTCGGCGCCCTGCGCGCGGCGGCAGGCAAGCCCGACGACAGCGACCTCGAACCCCTGCTTCAGGCCGCCGCTGCCGTCTGGCCGGCAGAGCTCGCGACGGTGGAGTCGATCCGCTTCGAACCTGGCCGCCTGACGCTGGGCGCCTCGAGCTGGAATCCGGCGCAGATCGAGCAGTTCCGCGCCCAGCTGCGTCCGCAGGGGCTGCAGGTCGAGGCTGCGGATGGCCGCCTCGTATTGAGCCGCGCGGCACGCGGAGCCGGGAACTCATGACCACCCCCGCGCTGCCCGCTCCGTTGGCCGAGTTGCGTCAGAGCGCATCGGCGTGGTGGCGCGCCCTCGCGTTGCGCGACCGCCGCCTGGCGACGCTCGCGAGCGTCGTCGCCGCCGCGGCGCTGCTGTGGGGGCTCGCGGTGCAGCCTGCTCTGCGCACGCTGCGCGAGGTGCCAGCGGCGATCGAGCGGCTCGACACGGAATCGCAGCAGATGCAGCTGCTCGCTGCCGAGAGCCGTACTCTGCGCTCGGCGCCGCCGGTGACGCCGACGCAGGCGGCGGCGGCGCTGAAGGCCGCCGCCGAGCGTCTCGACGACAAGGCTCGTCTCGTGGTGCAGGGCGAGCGCGCCACCGTCAAGCTCACCGGCATCGACGGCGCCGCACTGCGCAGCTTCCTCGCCGAAGCGCGAGCCAGCGCGCGCGCGCGACCGGTCGAGGCGCAACTCGTGCGCGGCCCCAAGGGTTACGACGGGACCCTGATCCTTGCCATCGGAGGCCCCCCTTGAGGCTGCGCCGCAGATCGACGGTGCGACGGCGATCGGCCGGCCCCGCCTCGGTCCTCTGGGGCGAATCGACGTACGCCGTGCAGGCCTGGGACCGCTCGCGCAAGGCCAGCCTGCGCTGGGCGGCAGCCGGTGCGATCGCCGGCACGGCGGTCGGCGCCGTCGCGTTCGCCCCCGCGAACTGGCTGGCGCTGGCCATTGCCTCGGCCAGCGATGAACGCCTGTTGCTGAGCGACGCGAGCGGGACGGTCTGGTCGGGCAGCGCCGTGCCCGTACTGGCGGGCGGGCAGGGCAGCCGCGACGCAGCAGCCCTGCCCGGCCGGCTGGCATGGACGATTGCACTCAGCGGGCTTGGCGTCGACATCCGAACCACCCAGGCCTGCTGTCTGAACGGCACGGTGGCCTGGCACCTGACTCCCGGGCTGTCGCGCTGGACGGCGGTGCTGGTGCCGCCTGCGGGCTGGGTCGGCCAGTGGCCGAGTGCCTGGCTCGGTGGTCTGGGCACACCGTGGAACACGCTCCAGCTCGGCGGAAGCATTCGCCTGCTCTCACCGCGCTTCGCGCTCGAATGGGTCGCCGGCCGCTGGCGGGTCGACGGCCAGGCCGACATCGAGTTCGTCAATGCCTCGTCGCGCCTGACGACGCTGGAGACGCTCGGAAGCTACCGCATGCGACTGATCGGCGATCCGGCGAACGCCGGCCAGCCCCGGCTCGAGCTGAGCACGCAGGAAGGCGCGCTGCAACTCAGCGGCGCCGGCAGCCTCGGTCCCGGCGGTGTGCGCTTTCAGGGCGAGGCACGGGCAGCCGAGGGTGACGAGGCCGCGCTGGCGAACCTGCTCAACATCATCGGACGGCGCGAGGGTGCGCGGTCCGTCATTTCGATTGGATGAACATGAACGAGCGCGTCGAATCCGGAACTGCGCGACCACCACGGTTGCTCGCGTTGCGGCTGGCCGTCGCGATGCTGTGCCTGTCGATCGCGGCGGGACCGTCGGCACAGACGCAACCGAAGCCTGCGCGCTTCCGCGGTGAACCGGTGACCCTGAACTTCGTCAACGCCGACATCGACGGCGTGACGCGAGCAGTCGGGGCAATCCTGAATCGGCAGTTCATCGTCGACCCGCGCGTGAAGGGCAACATCACGCTGTACAGCGAGCAGGCGATGACGCCGAACGAGGTGTACCTGAACTACCTGGCCGCATTGCGCGGCCTCGGCTTCACGGTGGTCGAGGTCGGCGGGCTGTTCAAGGTCGTGCCCGAAGCCGATGCCAAGCTGCAGACCGGCGTCGTCTCGACCGAGCCGGTAACGCGCCAGGGCGACAACGTCATCACGCAGATCTTCCGCCTGACCCACGAGAACGCGAACAACCTCGTGCCGGTGTTGCGCCCCTTGATCAGCCCGAACAACACGATCAACGCGAACCCCGGCAACAACACGCTCGTCATCACCGACTACGCCGACAACCTGCAGCGGATCGGCAAGATCATCGCCGCGATGGACATGCCGACCTCAGGCGACGTGGACGTGATCCCGCTGAAGAACGCGGTGGCAGCGGACCTTCAGCCGCTGGTCCAGCGCCTGGAGAGTGCGACCGGCCAGCCGGGCACGGTGCCCGGGTCCAGTGCAGCGGTGATCCTGGTCGACGCGCGCAGCAACTCGCTGATCGTGCGCGCCGCGAACCCGGCGCGCCTCGCTCACGTCCGCTCGCTGATCGAGAAGCTCGACCAGCCGTCCGCGGCGAACAACGGCATGGGCAACATCTGGGTCGTCTACCTGAAGAATGCCGACGCCGTGAAGCTTGCCGCCGTGCTGCGCGCAGCATTCAGCGCGACCGGGTCGGGCGCGGGCTCGGGCGGCGGTTCGTCGGGCCAGGCAACCCCGCAATCGCCCAGCGTGTCGGCCGGCGCCCCCACCGGCGCGTCGATCCAGTCGACGGCGCCGGTCACGCCGTCGGCAGGCCCCTCCACGGGCGGCTTCATCCAGGCCGACCCGTCGACCAACTCGCTGATCATCACCGCCAGCCTGCCGCTCTACCAGCAGTTGCGCAACGTCATCGACAAGCTCGACACGCGGCGCGCCCAGGTCTACATCGAGTCGCTGATCGTCAAGGTCGATGCCGAGAAGGCGGCCGACATCGGCATCCAGTGGCAGGGCGTATCGGGCAACAAGGACAGCAACACGGTCGTTGCCGGCGGCACCAACTACGGCGACCCGAACATCGTCAACCTGACCGTTGCCGCCAATCAGGGCCGCGCGGGCCTCGCGGCCGTCGCGCTCCCGCCCGGGCTGAACATCGGCCTGCTGAACAAGATCAGCGATCTCTGGAACATCGGCGCGCTGGCTCGCTTCCTCGAAACGAAGACCGACGCCAACGTGCTGGCCACGCCCAACATGGTCATGCTCGACAACGAGGAGGCGAAGATCGTGGTCGGCCAGAACGTGCCCTTCCTCACCGGTTCGTATTCGAACACCGGCGGAAACGGTGCCGTCAACCCGTTCCAGACGATCGAGCGCAAGGACGTCGGCCTGACGCTGCGCATCAAGCCGCAGATCGGCGAAGGCGGAACGATCCGCCTCGTGATCTACCAGGAGAATTCGACCGTCGTGCCGTCGAGCCGCCTGTCGCCGCAGGGGCTGACCACCGACAAGAGCGCGATCGAAACGACGGTCGTCGTCGACGATGGCCAGATCATGGTGCTCGGCGGCCTGCTGAAGGACGAATACGGCGGCAACGTCAGCCAGGTGCCCTTCCTCGGCGACCTGCCGCTGATCGGACCCCTGTTCCGCACCGACAGCCGCAGCCGCACGAAGAGCAACCTGATGGTATTCCTGCGCCCGATGGTGATCCGCAACCAGGCCGAATCGAATGCACTGTCGATGGACCGCTACGACCTGATCCGGACGCAGCAGCAGGGCGTGGGGCAACCGCGGCAGAGCTACGTGATGCCGCTCAACGACGCGCCGATCGCGCCGCAGCTGGCGACGCCGGAGTCCGGCTCACCCTTGCAGAGGGGCTCGGTGCCGCCGATGCTGTCGCTTCCCGATGGCGTCGCCCCGCCGCAGAAAGGTCCGGCACCGGCGTCGACGCCGGAGACACCGAAGACGAACTGACCGCCATGGGCGCCCGCCACCCCCTTCCCTACGCCTTCGCCAAGGCGAACACGCTGCTCCTCGAGGACGACGGCCAACAGCTCGTGCTGTGGGCGGCCGAGGGCGCATCGCTGTCGGCGCTGTCGGAGGTGCAGCGCCTGTACGAGATCGACGTGATGGAGTACGAGGCCGCCGCCACGCTCGGGCAGCGCATCGCCTCGGTCTACGCTGGCAGCGAATCGAGCGCGGCCACGGTGATCGGCGAAGTCGAGAGCGCCGTCGACCTGAGCCGGATGATGCAGGAATTGCCGGCCATCGAAGACCTGCTCGAGGCATCGAACGACGCACCGATCATCCGCCTGCTCAACGCGCTGCTCACGCAGGCGGCGAAGGACGGCGCCTCCGACATCCACATCGAACCCTACGAGCGCAGCAGCGCGGTGCGCTTCCGCGTCGACGGCACCT
Source organism: uncultured bacterium (assembly GCA_963802435.1). GTDB lineage: Bacteria > Pseudomonadota > Gammaproteobacteria > Burkholderiales > Burkholderiaceae_C > CAIKUF01. The sequence goes on along the minus strand of CAWDIT010000004.1, from coordinate 357,612 downwards.
TGCGCGAGGTGGTGCAGCCGAACAAGGCGCTGCACGCGGCGCTGATCTCGCGCCTGAAGATCATGGCCGAACTCGACATCGCGGAGAAGCGCCTGCCGCAGGACGGCCGCATCTCGCTGCGCATCGGTGGGCGTGCAGTCGATGTGCGCGTGTCGACATTGCCGTCGTCGCACGGCGAACGCGCGGTGCTGCGCCTGCTCGACAAGGCCGAGTCGAAGTTCACGCTCGAAGGCCTCGGGATGAGCGGCGAGGTATTGACCGGCTTCGACAAGCTGATCCAGCAGCCGCACGGCATCGTGCTCGTCACCGGCCCCACCGGCTCGGGCAAGACGACCACGCTGTACGCGTCGCTGGGCCGCATCGACACCGCCACGACCAACGTGCTGACGGTCGAGGATCCGGTGGAATACGAGCTCGGCGGTATCGGCCAGACGCAGGTCAACCCGAAGATCGAGCTGACCTTCGCGAAGGCGTTGCGCGCAATCCTGCGCCAGGACCCCGACGTCATCATGATCGGCGAGATCCGCGATTACGAGACCGCGCAGATCGCGATCCAGGCCTCGCTCACCGGCCACCTGGTGCTCGCCACCGTGCACACGAACGACGCGCCGAGCACGATCACGCGAATGATCGACATGGGCGTCGAACCCTACCTGCTCAGTTCGTCGCTGCTCGGTGTGCTCGCGCAGCGCCTCGTCAGGAAGCTCTGCCCGCACTGCAAGAGGCCCGACTCACGCGGGCACTACCACCCGGTCGGCTGCGCCGAATGCAGCCAGACCGGCTACAAGGGCCGCACCGGCGTCTACGAGCTGATGGTGGTGGACGACGAGGTGAGCGCGCTGATCCACAGCCGGGCCGCCGAGTCGCAGCTCTTCGTCGCCGCGCAGGGCGGCGGTCTGCGACCGATGCGCGAAGATGGCCAGCGCCTGGTCGACGAAGGCGTGACGTCGCCGGAAGAAGTCATGCGCGTGACCCGCGAATGATGAGCAACCAAGCTTCGACCGCGCACTCTCGCGACGCGGGCTTCGAGCCCGCGCCGCTCGCCGGCCGCTGCGCTGGTCGATCCCCGTTCGCCACGCGCTCTCGCGACGCGGGCTTCGAGCCCGCGCCGCTCGCCGGCCGCTGCGCTGGTCGATCCCCGTTCGCCACGCGCTCTCGCGACGCGGGCTTCGAGCCCGCGCCGCTCGCCGGCCGCTGCGCTGGTCGATCCCCGTGAACGGGGCCCCTCGCCCTTCGCTTCGCGTCCTATGCCCGCCTACCGCTTCGAAGCGCTGAACGCTGCCGGCAAGGCGAGTAGCGGTCTGCTCGAGGCCGACAACGTGAAAGCGGCGCGGGCGCAGTTGCGGGCGCAGGCGCTGGTGCCGCTGGAAGTCACGCAGGTGGCCGCGGGCAACGCCGCCGACACGCGCATCCGGTTCGGTCGCCGCGTCTTCAGCACGACCGGGCTCGCTGTGTGGACGCGCCAGCTCGCCGGCCTGGTCAGCTCGGGCCTGCCGCTCGAGCGCGCGCTGACCGCGCTCGGCGACGAGGCCGAGGACGATCGCCAGCGCGAACTGGTGGCGCAGCTCAAGAGCGAGGTCAATGCCGGCTCGCCGTTCGCGCGCGCGCTGGCGGGGTCGCCGCGAGAGTTCGACGACGTGTACCGCGCGGTCGTCGCGGCCGGTGAACAGAGCGGAGCACTCGGCGCCGTGCTCGAGCGTCTGGCCGACGACCTGGAGGAGCGCCAGGAGCTCAAGGGCAAACTGATCGGCGCGATCGCCTACCCGGCGATCGTCTCGCTGATCGCCGTGGTGATCGTCGTCTTCCTGGTCACCTACGTCGTGCCGCAGGTCGCCTCGGTGTTCACGAGCAGCAAGCGTGCGCTGCCCGGCTTGACGGTGGCGATGCTGGCGATCAGCGCCTTCCTGCGCTCCTGGGGCTGGCTGCTGGTTCTCGCCCTGGCGGCGGGAGGCACGACGCTCAGGCTGATGCTGCGCAACGAGGGCCTGCGCGAGCGTTTCGACGCCGCGCTGCTCGGCGTGCCGCTTGCCGGCCGCCTGGCGCGGGGCTACAACGCCGCGCGCTTCGCCGGCACGCTCGCCATGCTGGCCGGTGCCGGGGTGCCGATCCTCAAGGCGCTGCAGGCGGCGGCCGAGACCCTGTCGAACAGGGCGATGCGCTCCGACGCGCTCGACGCCCTGGTGCAGGTGCGCGAAGGCGCGCCGCTCGCGTCGGCGCTGGCGACCAAGAAGCGCTTCCCCGGATTGCTGGCGATGTTCGCCCGCCTCGGCGAGCAGACCGGTCAGCTGCCAAAGATGCTCGACCGAGCGGCGCGCCAGCTCGGCGCCGAGATGCAGCGCCGCGCGATGGCCGCCGCGACGTTGCTCGAGCCGCTGCTGATCGTCGCGATGGGTGGCGTCGTGATGCTGATCGTGCTCGCCGTGCTGTTGCCGATCATCCAGCTCAATACCTGGGTCAAGTAGAGCGCATCGCCGAACCAGGCGACCCTGCGCCGTCCAAGTGACGCAGAGACCCTCAACAGGCACGGGAATCCCGCCTTCTTCCGGCGACGCGCCGAGGCCGGCCTTGATTCAATGGGGTTGCGTGCGGTGCCTCGAGGAGCGTGCATGAACCCCAGCCAGGAGATGGTTCCCTACTCGCCCCGCGGCGCCATTCCGATCGCCCGCATGCGCAGCGTCTACCGCATCGACGAGGTCGGTCGCAGGCTCGACAAGCTGCCGGCGAAGGAGCACGAGAGCCTGCGTGCCACCTACGAACGCATGCTCGAGAAGGGGCCCGAGCGCTTCCAGGTCAAGCCGTCCGGCCTGCCGGCGATGGACCACCTGTACGACGAGCTGCCCAACTTCCACGCCGTGCTCGACGACGTGCGGCGCCAGCTCGCGCTGTGCGAGGACAGCCGCGACGCGCTGGAGATCACGCCGCTGCTGTTGCTCGGCCCGCCCGGCATCGGCAAGACGCATTTCGCGCGCGAGCTCGCGCAGCTGCTGGGCACCGGCATGGGCTTCGTCTCGATGAGCTCGATGACCGCCGGCTGGTTGTTGTCGGGCGCGTCGTCGCAGTGGAAGGGAGCGCGTCCGGGCAAGGTCTTCGAGACGCTGGTCGACGGCACTTACGCGAACCCGCTGATGGTGGTCGACGAGATCGACAAGGCAGGTGGCGAACACGCCTACGACCCGCTCGGGGCGCTGTACAGCCTGCTCGAACACGACACGGCTCTGCACTTCACCGACGAGTTCGCCGAGGTGCCGGTGGACGCGAGCCAGGTGATCTGGGTCGCCACCGCGAACGACAGCCGGGCGATTCCCGAGCCGATCCTGAACCGCATGAACGTCTACGAAGTGCAGGCGCCCGATCGCGAGGCGGCACGCGACATCGCCGCCAGACTGTACCGCGCGATCCTCGCTGCGCACGACTGGGGCAGCCGCTTCGAACCCGAACCCGGCGACGAGGTACTGGACCGCATGAGCGAGATGGCCCCGCGAGAAATGCGACGCGCCTGGATGACGGGCTTCGGCAACGCCAAGCTCGAGCACCGCGACCACGTGGCGCCGCGCGACCTGCCCGAGGCGCACGGCAAGCGGTCGGCGATCGGGTTTGTGCAGTAGGCCGGCGCGCGCGGCGAAGGATCGACGCAGGCTCGGTCCGTCGGCGCCAGTTTCGCGATGCCGCCGGACCCCTGTTCGCCGGCCGGCCCCGACCTATCATCCGGACCATGCCCGCCACCCTCGCCGGCCAGCTGGTCGTGGCCATCTCCTCGCGTGCGCTGTTCGACTTCGAGGAGGAAAACCAGCTCTTCGAAGCAGCCGACGACCGCGCCTACATGCAGCTGCAGCTGTCGCGCCTTGAGCATCCTGCGCGGCCCGGCGTCGCGTTCTCGCTCGTCAACAAGCTGCTCGCCTTCAATGCGCCGGGATCGGCGCGCGTCGAGGTCGTGATCCTGTCGCGCAACGATCCGGTGTCGGGCATGCGCGTGTTCCGCTCCGCCAAGCACTACGGCCTGCCGATCGAGCGCGGCGTGTTCACGCGCGGCGAGTCGCCCTGGCGCTACCTGCGGCCGCTCGCCGCAAACCTGTTTCTCTCGACCAACGAGTCCGACGTGCGCTCGGCGCTGGCGGCCGGCGTGCCGGCCGCGCGCGTCTACCCCCATTCGGCGCGCGCGTCGGACGCCCATCCGCACGAGGTGCGCATCGCCTTCGACGGCGACGCCGTGCTGTTCAGCGACGAAGCCGAGCGCGTCTACCAGAACGACGGGCTGGCTGCGTTCCAGGCGCATGAGCACGAGCGCGCCGCCACGCCGCTGGAGGCCGGGCCGTTCAAGCCGCTGCTCGAAGCGCTGCAGCACCTGCAGCACGAACCGGCGCGCGACATGCGCATCCGCACCGCGCTCGTCACCGCGCGCAGCGCGCCGGCGCACGAACGGGCGATCCGCACGCTGATGGACTGGCACGTCGAGGTCGACGAGGCGATGTTCCTCGGCGGCCTGCCGAAGGGCGAATTCCTGCGCGAGTTCGAGCCCGATTTCTTCTTCGACGACCAGACGGGGCACATCGAAGACGCGGCCGAACATGTGCCCTCGGGGCACGTTGCGTCGGGCGTTGCCAATGGGTGAGGCTCAGATCCTCGGGGGCGACGCCGAAAGGGCCTCGGGGTCGTCACTCAGCGCGGCAGGTGATCGCGCAGGGCCTGCAGGTCGAGCACGCGCAAGCCGCCGTACTCGATGCGGATGCAGCCGTGCTCCTGCAAGCTGTGAAGCGCCTCGTTGACGCGCTGACGCGACAGCCCGACCAGGTAGCCGAGTTCCTGCTGCGTGATGCGCAGCAGGCTGCCGACGCCGGGGTAGAGCACCGGGTGGAACAGCGCCGCCAGACTGCGCGCCACCCGGACATCGGGGTCGCTCATGCGGTCGATCTCGCGCGCGCCGATGAACTGGCCCAGGCGCTCGTTGAGTTGTCGCATCACGAATTGGTTGAACGGGATGCTGCGCTCGAGCAGCCAGTGGAACGTCTCGACGCCGAGTCCGGCGACGACGCTCCTGCGCAATGCCTGGATGTTGTAGCGGTAGACCTCGCGCTTGATCACCGTGCCTTCGCCGAACCAGCCGCCGGGCGGCATGCCGGTGAAGGTGATCGGAACACCCGTCGCATTGTCGTTGCTCATCTTGAGCAGGCCGTCGATCACACCGAACCAGAAGGTCGCCGGCTTTCCCACCCGGCACAGCAACTCCCCGGCGCCGACCTGCGCCACCCGCAGGTCGCCGATGACGCGCTCGCGCTCGTCCTGCTGCAGCGCGGCCAGCCATGGAATGCCGCGCAGCTCGGCAGGGGTCGGCGCTCGCGCCCGCTTGAACAGCGGCACGGCGGGCGACAGGACGGGAACAGCCATGAGGGAAAACACCGTAGGGGTTGACCCGAGGATTGTCGGCACAACGACAACATGGCGTCAAACATGCCCCTAGCATCGCCGCAACCGCTCCGCGTCGGTTTCACCGTCGGCGCCAGGCGATGAAGCGCTGCCGGGCTCGATGCCCACCCAATCCATGGAGACGCCCAGGTGCTGACGACGTTCCCTCGCCTGATGCTGCAACACGCTGCCGAGCGCCCCCAGGCGCCGGCCCTGCGCGAGAAGGAGTACGGCATCTGGCAGACGACCAACTGGGGGGATCTGGCGAAGCTCGTGCGGGAGATGGCTGGCGGGCTGGCCGAGGCAGGCCTGCAGCGCGGGCAGCACATGGTGGTGGTCGGGTCGAACCGGCCGCGGCTCTCGGCCTGCATGCTGGCCGCGCAGGCGCTGGGCGCGGTGCCGATCCCGCTGTACCAGGATGCGGTGGCCGCCGAGTTCGTGTTCCCGATCAACAACGCCGAAGTCGCTTTCGCGGTCGTCGAAGACCAGGAGCAGGTCGACAAGATGCTCGAACTGCGCGAGCAGTGTCCCGGCCTTGCACGCATCTGGTACGACGACCCGCGCGGTCTGCGCAATTACGGCGAACCGGGGCTGGCGTCGCTGGAGTCGCTGATCGCGTCGGGCCGCGAGCACGCACAGCAGCACCCCGCGTACTTCGATGCCGAGGTGGCCAAGGCCGATCCGCACGACGTCGCCGCGATGTTCTTCACCTCGGGCACGACGGGCAACCCCAAGGGTGTGGTGCACACGCACTTCACGCTGCTCGATCGCGCCAACGCCGGCCGCAACTTCGACAAGCTCACCGAGCACGAGGACGTGCTGGCCTACCTGCCGCCGGCGTGGATCGGACAGAACGTGTTCAGCTACGCGCAGTGGCTGGCTTGCGGCTACGTCGTGAACTGCCCGGAATCTGCGGCGACCGTCACGATCGACCTGAAGGAAATCGGCCCGACCTACTACTTCGCTCCACCGCGCATCTTCGAGGGGCTGCTGACCACCGTGATGATCCGCATGGAGGACGCCGGGCGCGTCAAGAAGTGGCTGTTCGACCACTTCATGGCCTTGGCCCGGCGCGTCGGTCCGGCACTGATGGACGGCAAGCCGGTGTCGGCGCTGGCCAGGCTGCACTACCGGCTCGGCAATGTCTGCATCTACGGCCCGCTGCGCAACACGCTCGGCTTCTCGCGCGTGCGCGTCGCCTACACGGCGGGCGAGGCCATCGGGCCCGACCTGTTCACGTTCTACCGCTCGATCGGCATCAACCTGAAGCAACTCTACGGCTCGACGGAGACCGCAGTGTTCGTCTGCCTGCAGCCCGACCACGAGGCCCGGGCCGACACCGTGGGCGTACCGATCGAGGGCGTCGAGATCAAGGTGACCGACAGCGGCGAGATCCTCGTCAAGTCGCCCGGGCTCTTGAAGGAGTACTACAAGAACGCGGCCGCCACGGCCGAGGTGCTCGACGCCTCCGGCTGGTACCACACCGGGGACGCGGGATTCATCGACGCCGGCGGCCACCTGAAGATCATCGATCGCGCGAAGGACGTCGGGCGCATCGTGGGCGGCGCGAGCGACGGCGCGATGTTCGCGCCCAAGTACGTCGAGAACAAGCTCAAGTTCTTCCCCTACATCAAGGAGGCGGTGGCCTTCGGCGACAAGCGCGAGAAGGTGTGTGCGTTCATCAACATCGACATGGAAGCGGTGGGCAACTGGGCCGAGAAGCGCAACCTGCCCTATGGCGGCTACACCGACCTGGCGCAGAAGCCCGAGGTCTACGAACTGGTCCGCGACTGCGTGGAGAAGGTCAACGCCGACCTCGCCGCCGACCAGATGCTCGCCGGCAGCCAGATCAGCCGCTTTCTCGTGCTGCACAAGGAACTCGACGCCGACGACGGCGAGCTGACACGCACGCGCAAGGTGCGCCGCGGCTTCATCGCCGAGCGCTACCAGGTGCTCGTCGACGCGCTGTACGGCGGCAAGGCGAATCAGTACATCGAGACGCAGGTGAGATTCGAGGACGGGCGCACCGGCATGGTCGCAGCGGACCTGAAGATCGTCGACGCCAAAACGTACCCGAGCATGCGGAGGGCCGCATGATGGGGTCGTTTCAGTGGAGGCTAACTTGCCAAGCAAGTTACGCCGTAACTAAGACGTACCCGAGCATGCGGAGGGCGGCATGAGCCGGGAGTTCGGCGAGGTCATCCTCGAAGTCGCCAACATCAGCCTGTCGTTCGGTGGCGTGAAGGCGCTGACCGACATCAGTTTCGACGTCCGCGAGCGCGAGATCCGCGCCATCATCGGGCCGAACGGCGCGGGCAAGAGCTCGATGCTCAACTGCATCAACGGCGTCTACCAGCCGCAGCAGGGCACGATCGCGTTTCGCGGCAAGACCTTCAAGCACATGAACTCGCGCCAGGTCGCCGAGATGGGCGTGGCGCGGACGTTCCAGAGCCTGGCGCTGTTCAAGGGCATGAGCGTGATCGACAACATCATGACCGGGCGCAACCTGAAGATGAAGTGCAACCTGTTCCAGCAGGCGCTGCACTGGGGGCCGTCGCGGCGCGAGGAGTCCGCGCAGCGCGAGTTCGTCGAACACATCATCGACTTCCTCGAGATCCAGCCGTACCGCAAGACACCGGTCGGCAAGATGCCCTACGGGCTGCAGAAGCGCGTCGACCTCGGCCGCGCGCTGGCGATGGAGCCGCAGGTGCTGCTGCTGGACGAGCCGATGGCCGGGATGAACGTCGAGGAGAAGCAGGACATGAGCCGGTTCGTCCTCGACGTCAACGACGAATTCGGGACGACGATTGTGCTCATCGAGCACGACATGGGCGTCGTGATGGACATCTCGGACCGCGTCGTCGTGCTCGACTACGGCAAGAAGATCGGTGACGGCACACCCGAGGAGGTGCGCGCCAACCCGGAAGTGATCAGCGCCTACCTCGGCACCTCTGACTGAAAGCACGCGATCATGGGACCCTTCCTCGAAACCCTGATCGGCGGCCTGATGACGGGCATGCTGTATTCACTCATCGCGCTCGGGTTCGTGCTGATCTACAAGGCCTCGGGCGTGTTCAATTTCGCGCAGGGCGCGATGGTGCTCTTCGCCGCGTTGACGATGGCCCGCTTCGCCGAGTGGATCCCGCAGTGGACCGGGCTCTCCGGCAAGCTGCTCGTCAACCTGCTGGCCTTCGGCGTCGCGATGCTGGTGATGTTCGTCGTCGCCTGGCTGATCGAGCGGCTCGTGCTCGGCAAGCTCGTCAACCAGGAAGGCATCACACTGCTGATGGCGACGCTCGGGATCGCCTACTTCCTCGACGGTCTCGGGCAGACTGTCTTCGGAAACGATATCTACAAGATCGACGTCGGCCTGCCCAAGGACCCGATCTTCCTGTTCGAGAAAGTCTTCCAGGGAGGCGTCTTGATCAACCAGGAGGACCTCGCCGCCGCGGTGATAGCCGCTGCGCTGGTGGCGCTGCTGGCGGCCTTCTTCCAGTACACAGGCACCGGCCGCGCGCTGCGCGCCGTCGCCGACGATCACCAGGCCGCGCAGTCGATCGGCATTCCGCTCTCCCGCATCTGGGTCATCGTCTGGAGCGTGGCCGGTTTCGTCGCGCTGGTGGCCGGCATCATCTGGGGCAGCAAGCTCGGTGTTCAGTTCTCGCTTTCGCTGGTGGCGCTGAAAGCACTGCCGGTGGTGATCCTCGGCGGCCTGACCTCGGTACCCGGCGCGATCATCGGCGGACTGATCATCGGCGTCGGAGAGAAGCTCTCGGAAGTGTTCATCGGCTCCTACTTCGGCGGCGGCATCGAAATCTGGTTCGCCTACGTGCTGGCACTCGGGTTCCTGCTCGTTCGCCCGCAAGGGCTGTTCGGAGAAAAAATAATCGATCGCGTGTGAACGCGACCGATCATTTTTCAGTGGAGGCTAACGTGAACGAAGTGAACGTTAAGGGCCCCAGGCCCGGCCGGAACTACAAGATCATTGATCGCGTATGACGCGATCAATGATCTTCCGGTGAAGGCTAACTTGGCGAAGACAAGCTAAGCGAAGCATGCCGTAACCAAAAGATCATCCAAGAGACGCGAATGCTCTACAGAGAAAACGGCCAGTTCAAGACGAGCTACGTCGCCGACCAGCAGATCTTCCCGATCCTGCAGGATCGCATCGCGATCGCGCTGCTGCTCGCCGTCGCGTTCATCGTGATCCCGCTGGTCGGCAGCGAGTACATGTTTCGCGCCATTCTCATCCCGTTCCTGATCCTCGCGCTGGCCGCGTTGGGGCTGAACATCCTGGTCGGCTACTGCGGGCAGATCTCACTCGGCACCGGCGCCTTCATGGCGGTCGGCGCCTACGCGGCCTACAACTTCCAGGCGCGCATCGAGGGTATGCCTCTCCTGCTGTCGCTGCTGCTGGGCGGTGCATGCGCGACCACGGTCGGCGTCGTGTTCGGCATCCCGTCGCTGCGCATCAAGGGCCTGTACCTCGCCGTGGCGACGCTGGCAGCGCAGTTCTTCGTCGATTGGGCCTTCCTGCGCGTGAAGTGGCTCACCAACAATTCGTCGTCGGGCTCGGTCAGCGTGGCCGAACTCAGTGTCTTCGGCCTGCCCATCGAGACGCCGGTGGCCAGGTACCTGTTCTGCCTGGTCTTCCTGACGGTATTTGCCCTGCTCGCGAAGAACCTGGTGCGCAGCCACATCGGCCGCCAGTGGATGGCCATCCGAGACATGGACGTCGCTGCCGCGGTGATCGGCATCCGCCCGGTCTACGCGAAGCTCTCGGCATTCGCCGTCAGCTCGTTCATCGTCGGCGTGGCCGGCGCCCTCTGGGGCTTCGTCTACCTCGGCTCCTGGGAGTCTGCAGCGTTCTCGATCGACCGCTCCTTCCAGTTGCTGTTCATGGTGATCATCGGCGGCCTGGGCTCGATCATGGGCAGCTTTTTCGGCGCCGCGTTCATCGTGCTGCTGCCGATCCTGCTCGACCGCTTGCTTCCGGCGCTGGGCGCGCTGGTGGGCCTCAGCTTCGACACCGCGATCGTCTCGCACGTCGTGTTCATGATCTTCGGCGCGCTGATCGTCTTCTTCCTGATCGTCGAGCCGCACGGCATCGCCCGGCTGTGGTCCACCGCCAAGGAAAAGCTCAGGCTCTGGCCCTTCCCGCACTGAATCGATCAATTGAATTGGGGTAGATGGATCTGCCCACCCGAGCAAGCCGCACTGACAAGTGCATCGTCAATAGCCCACCTCTGGAGACAGACATGAACCTGAAGTCCCTTGCACTGGCCACCGCCATTTCGGCGGCTGCGCTGAGTGCCACGCTGACCGCGCCCGCCGCCTATGCCCAGGCCAAGGAGCAGTTCTTCCCGCTGCTCGTCTACCGCACGGGCGCCTACGCGCCGAACGGCACGCCCTGGGCCAATGGCAAGCAGGACTACATCAAGCTGGTCAACGCCCGCGATGGTGGCATCAACGGCGTGAAGATCACCTACGAGGAATGCGAGACGATGTACGCCACCGACAAGGGCGTCGAGTGCTACGAGCGCCTGAAGGGAAAGACCAATACGCTGTTCGATCCGCAGTCGACCGGCATCACCTTCGCGCTGACCGACAAGGCGCCGGGCGACAAGATCCCGCTGATCACCGTCGGCTATGGCCTCGCGGCGTCGCAGGACGGCATGGTCTTCAAGTGGAACTTCCCGATCCTGGGCAGCTACTGGACCGGCTCCGACATCATCATCCAGCACATCGGCAAGAAGGAAGGCGGGCTCGACAAGCTCAAGGGCAAGAAGATCGCCCTCGTCTATCACGACAGCCCGTTCGGCAAGGAGCCGATCCCGCTGCTGCAGGAACGCGCCAAGATGCACGGCTTCGAGCTGCAGTTGCTGCCGGTGACAGCCCCGGGCGTCGAGCAGAAGTCGACCTGGCTGCAGGTGCGCCAGAGCAAGCCCGACTACGTGATGCTCTGGGGCTGGGGCGTCATGAACTCCACCGCGCTGAAGGAAGCCGTCGCCACCGGCTACCCGCGCGAGAAGATGTACGGCGTGTGGTGGTCCGGCGCCGAGCCCGACGTGAAGGACGTCGGCGAAGCCGCCAAGGGCTACAACGCGCTGGCGTTGCAGCACGGCGCCGACCGCAACGCCAAGGTCGTGCAGGACATCCTGAAGTTCGTGCACGACAAGGGCCAGGGTTCGGGCCCGAAGGACGAAGTGGGCCAGGTGCTCTACATGCGCGGCCTGATCATCCAGATGCTCGGCATCGAGGCCGTCAAGCGCGCGCAGGAGCGCTTCGGCAAGGGCAAGGTCATGACCGCCGAGCAGGTGCGCTGGGGCCTGGAGAACCTGAACCTGGACCAGAAGAAGCTCGACGCACTCGGCTTTGCCGGCGTGATGCGCCCGGTCAGCACCTCGTGCGCAGACCACATGGGCTCGACCTATGCGCGCATCCAGACCTGGGACGGCGCGAAATGGGGCTTCTCGTCCGACTGGTACCAGGCCGACGAGGCGATCCTCAAGCCGATGATCAAGGCGGCGGCAGCCAAGTACGCGGCCGAGAAGAAGCTCACGCCGCGTACCTCCGCGGATTGCCAGGCTTGAGCGGCATGGCCGCCCAAGACTGCGGCTGACCAGCACTGCTCCCGCCCCTTCCCCTCCCGCCGAGAGGGAGGGGTGCTAGCTCCCCCGCCCCTCCGGGCGGGGCGGGCCCCGAAGGGGGCCCTCTTCGAAGCGCCGCGTGCGGCGCTTCGAAGAGTGAAAGAAGGTCTATGAGCACACCCAACATCCTGCTGAACGTCAACGGCATCGAGGTCATCTACAACCACGTGATCCTCGTGCTGAAGGGCGTGTCGCTGCAGGTGCCCGAGGGCAAGGTCGTGGCGCTGCTCGGTGGCAACGGCGCCGGCAAGACGACCACGCTGCGCGCAGTCAGCAACCTGCTGCGCGGCGAGCGCGGCGAGGTGACCAAGGGCTCGATCGAACTGCGCGGCGAGCGCATCGAGGCGCTGTCGACCGCCCAGATGGTCGACCGCGGCGTGATCCAGGTGATGGAAGGCCGCCACTGCTTCGCCCACCTGACGATCGAGGACAACCTGATGACAGGCGCCTACACGCGCAAGGACGGCAAGGCCGCGATCGCCGAGACGCTGGACAAGGTCTACGCCTACTTCCCGCGCCTGAAGACGCGCCGCACCTCGCAGGCGGCTTACACCTCGGGCGGCGAGCAGCAGATGTGCGCGATCGGCCGTGCGCTGATGGCCAATCCGAAGATGGTGCTGCTCGACGAACCGTCGATGGGCCTGGCGCCGCAGATCGTCGAAGAAGTGTTCGAGATCGTGAAGGACCTCAACGTCCGCGAGAAGGTCACCTTCCTGCTCGCCGAGCAGAACACCAACATGGCGCTGCGCTACGCCGACTACGGCTACATCCTCGAGAACGGCCGCATCGTGATGGATGGCGCCGCGAAGGATCTGCGCGAGAACGAGGACGTCAAGGAGTTCTACCTCGGCGTCGGCGGCGGCGACCGCAAGAGCTTCCGCGACGTGAAGAGCTACCGCCGCCGCAAGAGGTGGCTGGCGTGAATCGCGACGCGACAGACGACGCGAGCACGGACTTCCTCAGCGCACCGCCGTTCAAGGCTGAAGAGGCCCTGGTGCAGTTGCGGCGCGCGCTGCGCGGGCTCGGCGGCCTCACCGAACGTGGCCAGCAATTCGAATGGAAGGGGCGTCCGGTCGTGACGCTCGTTGCCGACGGCGCGCAGCTGCAGGCGCGATTGGCGCGGCGCCCGGCCGTCAGCCCCGAGTGGGAGTCCCGCACGCTGAGGAACGGCGCCGACGTGCGCAAGTTTGGCGACGACGTGAAGCGACGCGTCGCGCGCTGGAGAGAGTCCGATGACTGAACATTTCGACGCGCTGGAACAGCGCCAACCGGCTGTTCGCGAGCAGGCGCTGATGGCCGCGCTGCCTGAAATCGTTGCCCACGCGCAGCGAGGCACACCCGCCTATGGAGACATCCTGCGCGGCGTGAAAGCCGTCGAGGTGACGAGCCGCGCCGCCCTCGCTGCCCTGCCCGTCACGCGCAAGCAAGCGCTTCTGGAACGGCAGAAGGCGGCGCGCGCGCGCAGTGATGCGGTCGAGCCGTTTGGCGGCTTCTCGGCGATCGGCTGGGCCGGACTGCACGCGCCGCGCGGAGCACGACGTGTCTTCCAGTCGCCCGGGCCGATCTACGAACCCGAGGGCGCGGGCGCCGACTACTGGCGCATCGCACGGGCGCTGGTGGCAGCCGGTTTTCGCAGCGGCGACCTGATCCACAACAGCTTCAGCTACCACCTGACGCCGGCCGGCTCGATGATGGAGACGGGCGCGCACGCGATCGGCTGCACGGTGTTCGCCGGCGGCGTCGGCAACACCGAAATGCAGTTGCAGGCGATGACGGACTTGCGACCGCACGGCTATACCGGCACGCCGAGCTTCCTGAAGATCGTGCTCGACAAGACCGCCGAGCAAGGACTGACGCTGCCTTCGCTGACCAAGGCGCTGGTTTCCGGAGAGGCCTGTCCGCCGACGCTTCGTGACTGGCTGCGCGCGCGCGGCATCGAGGCCTACCAGTGCTACGCCACGGCCGATGTCGGGCTGATCGCCTACGAGACCGCGGCGCGCGAAGGGCTGGTGCTCGACGAGGGCGTGATCGTGGAGATCGTGCGCCCGGGCACCGGCGATCCGGTGCCCGAGGGTGAAGTCGGCGAGGTCGTCGTCACGGTGCTCAATCCGGACTACCCGCTGATCCGCTTTGGCACCGGCGACCTGTCGGCGGTGCTGCCGGGGACGTGCCCGACCGGGCGGACCAACACGCGCATCAGGGGATGGATGGGTCGCGCCGACCAGACGGCCAAGGTGCGCGGCATGTTCGTCCACCCCGGCCAGGTGGCCGAGATCACGCGCCGCTACCCCGAGGTAACCCGGGCCCGCCTGATCGTCAGCGGCGAGATGGCCAACGACAGCATGACCCTGCGCGTCGAGGCGGGCGCCGCCTCGGACGGGCTGGCGCGACGCATTGCCGACACGATCCGTGACGTCACCAAGCTGCGCGGCGAGGTCGAGCTTTGTGCGCCAGGAACCCTGCCCAACGACGGCAAGGTGATCGAGGACGCGCGCTCTTACAAGTAGAGGCCCGGAGGCGGCTGCGACCGCCTCGGCGTCGGCATCGGCATCGGCCGGGAGACGCCTACTGCGCTTTCTGGGCCAGGATGCAGCGGATGCCCGCCGAATCGCGCACCGTGTTGAACGTGCTCGAGACGCCGAGCACGTAGTCGTCCTCCGAAATCCTGCCGAGGTCAAGACGCGAGGTCATGTCGACGAAATAGGCGCTGGACTGCGCGGATGCCGGATTCATCAGCTGACTCACTGTCAACTCCCCGATACGCGCAGTGCCGCAATTCTGTTCAACCTTGTTCAGGAACGCGCTGAAATTCGGATTCGGCTTCCATGCGTCTTGCGCACAGCCGGCGAGCGCGAGCGGCACGAGCGCAAGTGCGGCCAGCCCAGTCGCCCGTGTCAGCAAGCCGCCCGCACCTGATTGGCAGAACCACCGGTGAGCGATAGGTCGAGGCATGAAGCGTCCTTCAGTTCAGCGCCGGCGAGAGGGTGCCCTCGGCCGGTCCGGTGGCATTATGCCCGCCGCACCCCTCAGGCGCGGATCGTGATCGGTATGGTCACCGGCCCGTCGTTGACGAGATGCACCTGCATTGCGGCACCAAATGCGCCGCTGGCCACCTTCGGGTGCAGCGAGCGGGCCGACTCGACGACGCGCTCGTAGAGGCGGCGCCCGAGTTCCGGCGGCGCCGCACCGGAGAATCCCGGACGGTTGCCACCCGAGACGTCGGCCGCGAGCGTGAACTGGCTGACGACGAGCAGCCCTCCGTTCACGTCGGCGAGGCTGAGATTCATCTTTCCGGCGGTATCGGCAAAGATGCGCAGCTTGAGCAGCTTGGAGACCAGCCTGTCGGCCAGCGCTTCGTCGTCCGTGGGCTCGGCGCAGACAAGCGCCAGCAACCCGGGCCCGATCGAGCCGACCGTTTCGCCGTCGATCTCGACATGCGCCCGCGCGACGCGCTGCACGAGCGCGATCACAGCGGATCCTTCGTGTCGCCGAAGTGGGCCTCCACGTCCAGCGGAAGCAGTTGGATCGACGCCCGCAGACCGGGCACATCGCTCATCAGCGCCTGCTCGACGCTGGTGCGCAGCGCAGCCGCGCGCCCCAGCGTCCAGCCCGCCGGCATGTGCATGTGCACGTCGACGAACAGGCGTCGGCCGGCGCGGCGAGTCACCAGATGATCGAAGCGGATCGCGTTGTGCGCGAACTGCGCCAGCGTGAGGTCGATCTGCGCGCGAACCCGCGGCTCGACCGCGCTGTCCATCAAGCCATCGATCGAACGCAAGGCAAGCCGCCCGCCCTCGCGCAGGATGTTCAACGCGACGCCGATGGCCAGCAGCGGGTCTAGCCACAACCAGCCGGTCACCGGTACGAGCAGCAGGCCACCGACGACTCCGACCGAGGTCCAGACGTCGGTGAAGAGATGGCGCGCGTCGGCCTCGAGCACGATCGAGCGGTGCTCGCGCGACGCAATCATCATGCGCCAGGCGAGCAGACCGTTCAGCACCGAGGCGAGCAGCGCCAGCGCCAACCCCCACCCCAGTTTCTCGAGCGGCTGCGGGGTGATGAAGCGTTGGACCGCGGACCAGATGATGCCAACCGCCGCGCCGACGATCATCAGTCCCTCGAAGCCGCTGGAGAAGTACTCTGCCTTCGTGTGGCCGAACGGATGGTCGTCGTCGGCCGGGCGCTGGGCGACGGTCACCATCGCAATGGCAAACAACGCCGAGGCGAGGTTGACGAAGGACTCCATGGCGTCGGACAGCAGGCCCACCGAATCGGTGATCCACCAGGCGAGCGTCTTCATGACGATGGTGGCCACGGCAACTGCCACCGACATCTTCAGGAAGGTCTTGACCTGCAGCGTCATGCCGTGCGCCAACGCGAGGCGATCCGGTCGCAGCCCCGCGCCGCCGTGCTCACCCGCCCGCCGATCTTGTCGAACGTGCGGTGCATCAGGGGCTCAAGGTGACACGCGCGAAGCGACGTTTGCCGACCTGCACGACATAGGTACCGGCGGCGAGGCGCAGTGCCCTGTCGGCGACGACCGAACCGTCGACGCGTACACCGCCCGCATCGACCAGGCGCAGTGCCTCGCTGCTCGACGGCGCCAGACAGGCCTGCTTGAGCAGGACGCCGATGGAAAGCGGTGCACCGCCCAGCGCAACGGCGGGGATCTCGTCGGGGACACCGCCGCGTGCCCGAAGCTCGAAATCGCGTTCGGCGGCGTCCGCGGCTTCGGCGCTGTGAAAGCGAGTGCAGACCTCCCTCGCCAGCAGCACCTTGGCCTCCTTCGGATTCCGGCCCGCCGCCACCTCCGCGGCGAGGGTCTCGATCTGGTGCTCGGAGCGAAAGCTGAGCAAGGTGAAGTAGCGCCACATCAATGTATCGCTGATGCTCAGCAGCTTGGCAAACATCGTGTTGGCCGGTTCGGAGATGCCGATGTAGTTGCCCTTGCTCTTGGACATCTTCTCGACGCCGTCCAATCCCTCGAGCAGCGGCATGGTCAGGATGCACTGCGGTTCCTGGCCGTACTCGGCCTGCAGCGCGCGCCCTACCAGCAGATTGAACTTCTGGTCGGTTCCCCCGAGTTCCAGGTCCGACTTCAGGGCCACCGAGTCGTAGCCCTGCATCAGCGGGTACAGCAACTCGTGCACCGAAATCGGCAGGCCTGCGCGGAAGCGTTCGGCAAAATCGTTGCGCTCCATCATCCGCGCCACCGTGTAGCGCGAGGCGAGCTCGATCATGCCGCGCGCACCCAGCGGATCGCTCCACTCGGAGTTGTAGCGGATCTCGGTCCGGCCCGGGTCGAGCACCAGGCTGGCCTGCTGGTAGTAGGTCCGCGCATTGGTTTCGACCTGCTCGCGTGTCAGCGCGGGGCGCGTCGTGTTGCGTCCCGACGGGTCGCCGATCATCGACGTGAAGTCGCCGATCAGGAAGATGACCGTGTGGCCGAGATCCTGGAGTTGGCGCATCTTGTTGAGCACCACGGTGTGGCCGAGATGAATGTCCGGCGCCGTGGGGTCGAGGCCGAGCTTGATGCGCAGGGGAACCCCGGTGGCTTCGGCGCGGGCGAGCTTGGCGAGCCAGTCCGTCTCGGGCAGCAGTTCCTCACAACCGCGCAGCGACACGGCCATCGCCTCGCGCACGCGGTCTGTTACAGGGTGTTTCAGCGCGGACGGGGCAATTGCTTCGGACATGGCTGGGTGGCACGGGACGCGCAGGCGTGCGGGGTTGAAAGAGAGAGTTACGAATCCGGACTTTCCCCCGGACCGCAGGGGTGCCTGTGACGGATATACTGCGCACCTTGTGCGGTGCCCGCGATTCTAGTGGACGGCCTGTTGGCCGAGACCCGGCAGAGTCGCTGCTCACCGAACCTCTCTATCGACAGGCGTCGAGCGCGAGACGCTCGACGGGCCACAGCCACTGACTGCGCCGAAGCGCCCAAGAACGAATTGAATCATCTGGCGAATCTCGAACCTCAGGCCGCCGCCGCACTCGCCCGTGCAGGCGGGTTCATTGCACGGCATCCGCGGAGTCTGACCTCGGCGGTCGTGATCGCCCTGGCCGGTTTTGCCGCCGCCGCGTTCGGCACCGCCCCGATGGGCCTGGATCCGGCCGACCTGCCGAAACGGCTGGTCAGCGAGACGGTGCTGCCCTCGGGCATCGACACCCAGCTCGAATCGCTGTCCGAGCATGAGATGTCTCTCTATCGCAGCGACCTCACGCGCCGCAGCGATACCGCCGACAGCCTGCTGCGCCGGCTCAATGCCGACGATGCCGAAGCCGCAGCGTTCCTGCGCGCTGACCCCACTGCGCGCAGGCTGCTCGACGGGCGTCCTGGCAAGATGGTGCGGGTGCGTACCGACGCGCAGGGTCGGGTCGAGGAACTGCTGGCCCGCTACCCCGCCGAGGCAAGCAAGCAGTTCAGTACCCATTTCACGCGCCTGCTCGTCAGCCGTGTCGGTGGGACTTTGCAGGCTCGAACCGAGGTTGCGCCGCTCGAGCCGCAGGTCAGGTTGGGTAGCGGCACGGTCAACAGTTCGCTCTTCGCGGCCACTGACGACGCGCGCATCCCGGACGCGATCGCGACCCAGATGGCCGAGATCTTCTCGACCGAGATCGATTTCCACCGCGACTTGCGCAAGGGTGACAACTTCACCGTCATCTATGAAGCCCTGACCGCCGATGGCGAGCCAATCACCTGGGCCAGCGGCAACGAGATGACCGGCCGCGTGCTGGCGACCGAGTTCGTCAACGCTGGGCGTGTCCACTCGGCGCTCTGGTATGCCGACCCGTCGGCCGCCGGCAAGGGGGCCTACTTCGGACTCGACGGCCAGAGCAAGCGCCGCACCTTCCTCGGCAGCCCGTTGGCCTTCTCACGCATCACATCGAATTTCGCGATGCGCTTCCACCCGATCCTGCAGACGATGCGCAAGCATCAGGGCATCGACTACGGCGCACCGACCGGTACGCCGGTGCGCAGCGTCGGCGAGGGCCTGGTCGAGATGGCCGGGTGGCAGAACGGCTACGGCAATATCGTGCAGGTCAGGCACAACAACAGCATCACCACCGTCTATGCGCACCTGAGCCGGATCGACGTGCGCAAGGGGCAGCACATCGAGCAGGGCTCGACGCTGGGCGCAGTCGGCGCCACCGGGTGGGCGACAGGTCCGCACCTGCACTTCGAGTTCAAGGTCAACGGCCTGCAGCAGAACCCCCTCTCGATGGCCAAGGCATCCGAGGCGATGACAATCTCGCCGGCTGCGAAGGTCCAGTTCGCGCAACTCGCACAGCAGGCACGATCACAGTTGCAGGTGGCGGCGTCGATGACCGGGCGAACGGGCTTTAGCGAGTGACGATCAACTGACGCCATCCGAGGGCCCGCGCGTGCGGGCCCTTCGAGTTTCTGGCTGGCCCCGGGCCGCACAATCGAAGCATGAGCACCTTGCACATCGGCCTGATGTCGGGCACTTCGCTCGACGGAGTGGATGCCGTGCTGGTCGACCTGGCGAGCGGACTCACGGTGCTGTCCCATGCGCATCTGCCCTTGCCCGGCGCGCTGCGCAGTGAGATGTTGGCACTCAATTCCCCCGGTGAGGACGAGTTGCACCGTGCGGCGTTGGCGGCCAACGCCCTGTCGCGCGTCTATGCCGAGGCCATCGCAATGCTGCTGAAGGAAGGCGGCGTTACAGCGTCCGCGATCCGGGC
Source organism: uncultured bacterium (assembly GCA_963802435.1). Classification (GTDB taxonomy): domain Bacteria; phylum Pseudomonadota; class Gammaproteobacteria; order Burkholderiales; family Burkholderiaceae_C; genus CAIKUF01. The sequence continues at coordinate 337,858 of CAWDIT010000004.1, read as the reverse complement.
CGTGGGGGCACACGGGCAAACCGTGCGCCATCGGCCGGGCGAGTTCGACGAAGTCGGCTACACGATTCAGCTTCTCAACCCGGCCCTGCTGGCCGAACTCGTCGGGATCGACGTGGTGGCCGACTTCCGCAGCAGGGACGTGGCAGCCGGCGGCCAAGGCGCGCCGCTCGTACCGGCGTTCCACCGCGCACTTTTTGCCCGCCCCGGGGAGACCATCGCCGTGCTGAACCTGGGCGGGATCGCTAACCTCACCGTGCTCGATGCCGCTGGCAAGACAGTGGGATTCGATTGCGGACCGGCGAACTGTCTGATGGACCATTGGTGCCGGCAGCACACGGGCCGACTCTATGACGACGCCGGAGCGTGGGCGGCGAGCGGCAGGGTATTGCAGCCGATGCTGAGCTCGATGCTGGCCGAACCCTACTTCGCGTTACCACCCCCCAAGAGCACCGGGCGCGACCTGTTCAACCCGCGCTGGCTGGCCCTGCAACTCGGCGATCACGCAAGCGCACGAGCGCAGGACGTGCAGGCCACACTCGCCGATCTCAGCGCGCACACCTGCGCCGACGCCGTGCGACGCTATGCCGAGACAGCGACGGAATTGCTTGTGTGCGGGGGCGGTGCGTTCAACGCGCACCTGATGCAGCGCCTTGCTGCGCTGCTGCCGGACTGCCGGGTTCGTACGACCGATGCCTGCGGGCTACCCGCGTCGCAGGTCGAAGCGGCAGCGTTCGCCTGGCTGGCGAGCGCGCATTGCGATCGGCGTGCTGGCAATCTGCCATCGGTGACCGGCGCGGCCGGGTATCGCCTGCTGGGCGCGCTCTACCCGGCTGGTTGACAGCTGTCGCCTGGCCGGTGCGCCGTAGACCCACCTCGCGCGGCAGAGCGCCTTCGACGCCGAGACAAGGCTGCCCGCAGGCGGCCTCGCTCGGCGAGCGAGGCATCAGGCCGAGAAACTCGACCCGCAACCGCAGGTCGTCGTGGCATTCGGATTCCTGATCACGAACTGGGCGCCCTCGAGGTCCTCCTTGTAGTCGATCTCGGCGCCGGCAAGATACTGCAGGCTCATCGCGTCGATCAGGAGCGTGACACCGTTCTTCGCCATTTGCGTGTCGTCGTCGTTGACGACCTCGTCAAAGGTGAAACCGTACTGGAACCCCGAGCAGCCACCGCCCTGCACGAATACGCGCAGCTTGAGTTCCGGGTTGCCCTCCTCTTCGACCAGTTCCCGGACCTTCATGGCCGCGCTGTCGGTGAAGATGAGAGGCACCGGAGGCGCGTCGACAAGAGCTTCGAGATTTTCCGTGACCGCATTCATGGCAATTCCTCCGATTTCGTTCGCTGTGGCGATTATCCCAGGATCCTCCCGCCTTCGCTGGTGCTGCCCCTGCGGCTTGTGGTGGCATCCCGGCTCCTGCTCGCGCCGGACCGAAGCACCCATGCAATGGTGCAGGGCAGGCGCGAGTTCGAGCCGCCGTCGCTGCGGCGGCTCAGGGCAGAACTGGAACGTGCATCAGCCCCGTCGTCTCGGGAAGGTCGAACAGCAGATTCATGCACTGAACCGCTTGACCTGACGCGCCCTTCGTCAGGTTGTCCTCGACCACCAAAACCATCACGGTGTCCGGTGCCGGCTTGTGCACCGCCACGCGCGCCACGTTGGACGCCCGCACCGAGCGCGTCTCGGGCGCCGAACCGGGTGGCATCACGTCGACGAAGGGCTCGCCCCGATAGAAAGCCTCGAACAGAGCCTGCAGGTCGGTGGCCTGGCCTTGCAGCGTCAGACGTGCATAGAGCGTCGAATGGATGCCGCGGATGATCGGGATCAGGTGTGGCACGAAGATGCAGCTCACCGACGCGTCGTCGCTGGCGACACCGGTGAGGCGACGCAACTGCTCGTTGATCTCCGGGCCGTGACGGTGGCCCTTCACGCCGTACGCCTTGAAACTGTCGGCCGCCTCGGCGAACAGAGACCCGACCTCGGCCTTGCGGCCGGCGCCGCTGACACCCGACGCGCAATTGGCGATCAGGTGCGAAGCATCGACCAGCCCCGGCGTCCTCAGCAGCGGTGCCAACCCGAGCTGAACGCTCGTCGGATAGCAGCCCGGGTTGCCGACGATTCGCGCCGCCCGGATCGCCTCGCGGTTGAGCTCCGGCAGACCGTAGGCCGCCTCGCGCAGCAGTTCGGGGCAGGCGTGGGACATGCCATACCAGCGCTCGAAGGTGGCCAGGTCTTGCAGGCGGAAGTCGGCCGCAAGGTCGATGACCTTCACGCCGGCGGCAAGGAGTTCGGCTGCCTGCGCCATCGCCACACCGTGCGGTGTCGCGAAGAAGACCACATCGCACTCGGCAAGCCGCGCTTCGTCTGGCGAAGAGAAGGCCAGGTCGACCCGGCCGCGCAGGCTCGGGTACATCTCGGCCACGGGCATGCCCGCTTCCTTGCGCGAAGTGATGGTCGTGACCTGTGCCTGTGGGTGCGTTGCCAGGATGCGCAGCAACTCCACGCCGGTGTATCCCGTGCCGCCGACGATGCCGATTCTGATCATCATCTGTCCTCACCGTGAGGCGTCGATTGTAGAAGTCCAACGCCACAAAGCCCGAAGGCCGCTGATCGCGGCCTTCGGGGTGCGAAGCGGAGTGTCGATCAGCGCTTGCTGAACTGCTTCCTGCGGCGCGCACCGTGCAGGCCAACCTTCTTGCGCTCGACCTCACGCGCGTCGCGCGTGACGAAACCGGCCCGGCTCAGATCGGGCTTGAGCGCAGCGTCGTAGTCGATCAGTGCACGGGTGATGCCGTGGCGCACCGCGCCTGCCTGGCCCGATTCGCCGCCACCGTGAACGTTGACCTTGACGTCGAAGGCGCCGTCGTTGTGGGTCAGCATCAGTGGCTGCTTGACGATCATGATCGAGGTCTGGCGTCCGAAGTAGTCGTCGACGGTCTTGCCATTGACGAGGATCTGGCCGGTGCCCTTCTTCATGAACACGCGCGCCACCGAAGACTTGCGGCGGCCGGTTCCATAGTTCCAATTTCCGATCATTACCGCGCTCCTCAGAGTTCCAGCACTTTGGGCTGCTGGGCAGTGTGCGGATGCGTGGCACCGGCGTACACCTTCAGCTTCTTGACCATCGCAAAACCAAGCGGCCCCTTGGGCAGCATGCCCTTGACGGCCTTCTCGAGCGCGCGGCCGGGATGCTTGGCCTGCATGTCCTTGAAGTTCGTGGCGTGAATGCCGCCCGGATAGCCCGAATGCCGGTAGTAGATCTTGTCGGTGGCCTTGTTGCCGGTGACGCGGATCTTGTCGGCGTTGACGATGACGATGAAATCGCCGGTATCGACGTGAGGCGTGTAGATGGCCTTGTGCTTGCCGCGCAATCGGAGTGCCACTTCGCTGGCAACACGTCCGAGCACCTTGTCGGTGGCGTCAATCACATACCACTCGTGCGTCACTTCGGCCGGCTTGGCGCTGAAGGTCTTCATGAGGATCTTTCGTAATCGCCCTGCCGGTGGCGCGAAGCGCGCCGCCAGCGCGGGCGGGAGTTCGGTTCAGCGAGCACGGGACCCGCCGTGCGTTCGGGTCTCGCCTTCGGCACCGCTTATGAGGGCGGCCTCTCAGACGACACAGACAGCCGGGAGGCCCGGGTGCCCTGGACGCGCGTTCTTCCGGAACCGGGTTCGGAAAAGCCTTGGAGTATATCGCAATGGCTTCGTTTCTCGCTCGAATCCCCATGCGTTGCTCGGCGCGGGCGAACCGCCGCCGCCGCAACAGTGGACTCCTCTCTCCAATCCGAGCGCCACGAAGATGGCAGTGCGGCAGTATATTGAACCTGAACCGCTGAGCAGGCATGAAGGCTTTGCCGATGACCATGGATAGCGCCTCTGACAATTCGCCGTGGGTCGATGCCGTCGCGTCTGCATCGCCGCGATGTCCCGCGCCTGCGCCCATCGAGGCAGGCCGCCCCAAGGCGCGACTGACCTGGGTACCGGTTCGCTCGCTGACATCGCGCCACCGCGACCGGGTCAGGGCTCATCTGCTCGCGCTCGACGAGCACGACCGCTACCTGCGTTTCGGATTTGCCGCCGCCAACACCCAGGTCAACCACTATGCCGACACGATCGATTTCGAGCGCGACGAGGTCTTCGGCATCTTCAACCGCCGTCTCGATCTGATCGCCCTGGCGCATCTGGCCTACGCCTCGGCACCGCGGGTCAGTGGCAAGGCCTCGATCGCCGAGTTCGGCGTTTCGGTGTCTCAGCGCGCCCGTCGGCGGGGCCTTGGCGCGCGCTTGTTCGATCACGCGATCCTCCATGCCCGCAACCGGGGAATCGAGAAGCTGTTCGTGTTCGCCCTCAGCGAAAACACGGCAATGCTCCGGATTGCCCGCAATGCTGGCGCCACGGTGGAGCGCGCTGGATCCGAATCGGAGGCCTGGCTCACCCTGCCGCGCGACGACCTGGCATCGCAAGTGGGTGCGGTGGTGGAAGACCAGGCCGCGGAGTGGGACTATCAGCTCAAGGCCCACGCGAAGCGAGTGCACCAGTTCATCGAGGCCCTCTCCGACACGAAGGCGGACCACGGTGGAGCGCCCCCGCAAACGCACGAGTAGGAGCCTGCCCGCAAGCAGGACGACCGCGCGCTGTCCATCCGGTATGCGGACAGCTTGAAGGGTCGCGGGCGCCACCGAACCACCCGCTTCAAGTCGCCTGATATCCCCCGGGGTCGGGGGTGCACCGGAACGTAGGCGATTGTTACCATCGGCTACAGTTCCTGTGCGGGTATCGCATGTCGCGATACCCGCATGACTGAAGCCAGGCTTCGACCATGCAGAACCTTCCGTGGATCATCGCGCTAGCCGCCGTGGCGTTGTTGGCCTCGATGTCCACGATCCTGGCGATTCGCGCCTACAAGCGCCCGGGCAAGCTGCCGCCACTGCCCACCGAGTGGACTCTTTCGCCGCGGCCTGTCTTCAGCACCGACGAGCGGCGCGTGTATCGGCTGTTGCGTGAGGCGCTGCCGCACCATGTGGTGCTCTCGAAGCTTCCGCTGGTCCGCTTCTGCCAGCCGACCGAGCCGAGCGAGGTGCGGTTCTGGTACGACCTTCTCGGAGCGATCAACGTGACATTTGCCGTCTGCAGCGCGAACGGGCGCGTGCTCGCGGCGATCGATCTGGACACCGACCGCGGCAGTTCGCGGCGCGCGATGCAGATCAAGCAGTCCGTGCTGGGTGCATGCCGGGTGCGCTACCTGCGTTGCCCGGTCGACAACCTTCCTTCGGTGGCAGAGCTGCAGTTGCTGGTGCCGCAGAGCGGGCTCGCTTCGCGCGGCCCGATTCAGGCACCGATGCAGGCGACTCGACAACCGCGCGCTGCGCTGTCGAGCCCGGCCCCCAGCCGCCGCTCCGAGCGCACCGCGCTGTGGCAGGACTCGAGCATGTTCCAGGACTCGTTCTTCGCACCGGACAACCGCGTCGATTCGCTCGGCAACAGCGAACTGGCCTCGCTCGCGCAGGCCGGTCAAGGCAGCACCGAGGCGAGATACGGCGCCAGCGTGGTGGAAGACGAGTCCGCGGAGACATCTGCCGGACACGCGGCATTGATCGCGCATCGGGCGCGTACGATGCACGGATGACCGATGCGGATTGCCCGCCCCCTGCCAGCCAGACACCGTTCGCAGACCTGACACCCGGCGCCGTGCTCGACGCGCTCGACGCGGTGTGCCTGCATGGCGACGGGCGCCTGATCCAGCTCAACTCCTACGAGAACCGCGTGTTCCAGGTCTACCTGGAGACCGGCGACGTGGTGGTGCCGAAGTTCTACCGCCCGGGACGCTGGACCGATGAACAGATCCTCGAAGAGCACAGCTTTTCGGCCGAACTGACGGCCGCCGAGATTCCAGTCGTCAGCCCGCTGGCGCTGCAGCTCGGGCCGGCGCCGCGCCAGCCGGTGACGCTGACGGGCGACCCGAGCACGCTCGCCCACAGCATGGGTCAGCGCTACAGCGTGTCGCCGCGCCGCGCCGGTCGCGCGCCCGATCTCGACGACGGCGCCACCCTCGAATGGATAGGCCGCTTCATCGGGCGCATGCATGCCGTGAGTGCCAGCCGACCGTTCGTTCACCGCGGCCGGCTCGACATCGACACCTACGGTCGCGGACCGCGCGACTATCTGCTCGAACACGACTGGCTGCCGCCACAAGCGCTGCCGCGCTGGCTCGCCAGCGTCAATACCGCGCTCGACGAAGTGCAGCGCGCCTTCGACACCCTGCCCGACTTGCGCACGCTGCGCCTGCACGGCGACTGCCACCCCGGCAACATCCTCTGGAGCGACGCCGGTCCGCATTTCGTGGACCTCGACGACGCCCTCACCGGCGCCGCAGTGCAGGACCTGTGGATGCTGCTCTCCGGCGACCGCGCCAGCATGGTGCGCCAGCTCGGCGCCGTGTTGAGCGGCTACGAGGACTTCATGGACTTCGACTGGCGCGAGCTGCGCCTCGTCGAGCCGCTGCGCACGCTGAGAATGATCCACCACAGCGCTTGGATCGCGCGCCGTTGGAACGACCCGGCGTTCCCGGCCGCGTTTCCGTGGTTCGACGGCGCGGCCTACTGGCAACAGCAGGCAACGCAGCTGGACGAGCAGATCGACGCGATGCGCGAGGCGCCGCTCGGCGCCCACGCCTGCTGAGGGCTCAGCCCGTCAATAGCGCGTTGACCCTTCGCACGTAGCTCGCCGGGTCGTCAAGATGGCCCCCCTCGGCGAGCGTCGCCTGGTCGAACAGGATCTTCGCAAGGTCGTCGAAGTGCGCGCTCGATTCGAGCTGCTTGACCAGTGCATGCTCCGGGTTGACCTCGAGCACCGGCTGCGATGTCGGTGCAACCTGTCCGGCCTGCTTCAACAGCCGCGTGAGGTGCCCGCTCATGTCACCCTCTTCCACCACCAGGCAGGCCGGTGAATCGACGAGCCGGGTCGTGACGCGAACGTCCTTCGCGCGTTCCTTCAGCGCTTCCTTCAGCCGCTGGAGGACCGGCTTGAACGCCTCGGATGCCGCTTCGGCCTGCTTCTTCTCTTCCTCGTCCTGCAGCTTGCCCAGATCGACCCCGCCGCGCGCGACGCTTTGCAGCGGCTTGCCGTCGAACTCGTACAGGTGCGAGAGCATCCATTCGTCGACCCGGTCCACGAGCAGCAGCACCTCGATGCCCTTCTTGCGGAAGATCTCGAGCTGCGGGCTGTTCTTCGCGGCCGCCAGCGTGTCGGCGGTGATGTAGTAGATCGCCTCCTGGCCTTCCTTCATCCGCCCGACATAGTCGGTGAACGAGACTCCGCTGTCGGCCTGCGTCGAGGCGAAGCGCAACAGCTTGACCAGACGCTCGTGGTTCGCGTGGTCCTCGCCGACACCTTCCTTCAGCAGGGCCCCGAAGTCGGCCCAGAACGCAGCGTACTTGTCGCGCTGCGCCGCCTCTTCGCTGTTCGCCAGGTCCTCCAGCATCGCCAGCACGCGCTTGGTCGAGCCCTCTCGGATCGCCTTCACGTCGCGGCTTTCCTGCAGCAACTCGCGCGAGACATTCAGCGGCAGGTCGGCGCTGTCGATGATGCCCTTCACGAAGCGCAGGTACACCGGCATCAACGCCTCGGCGTCGTCCATGATGAAGACGCGCTTGACATAGAGCTTCACGCCGCCGCGCTTGTCGCGGTTCCACAGATCGAACGGCGCCTTCGCCGGCACATACAGAAGTTGCGTGTACTCGGTGCGGCCCTCGACGCGGTTGTGCGTATAGGCCAGCGGTGGCTCGCTGTCGTAGCTGATCTGCTTGTAGAACTCCTGGTACTGCTCGACCGTGATCTCGCTCTTCGGCCGCGCCCACAGCGCCGCCGCCTTGTTCACGGTCTCCCATTCGTCTTTCGTCACCTGCTCCTTCTTCTCGGCGTCCCACTCTTCCTTCTGCATCAGGATCGGCAGCGAGATGTGGTCGGAATACTTGGAGATGATGGACTTGAGCTTCCACGCGCTCAGGAACTCGTCCTCACCCTCGCGCAGGTGCAGGATCACATCCGTGCCGCGGGCGGGCTTGTCGATGTTCTCGACCTCGAAGTCGCCCGCGCCCTGCGAGACCCACCGCACGCCCTGCTCGGGAGGCAGGCCGGCGCGGCGCGACTCGACGGTCAGGCGGTCGGCGACGATGAAGCCGCTGTAGAAGCCGACGCCGAACTGGCCGATCAGGTTCGCGTCCTTCTTCTGCTCGCCTTCGAGCCGGCTCACGAACTCGCGCGTGCCGCTCTTGGCGATCGTGCCCAGGTGCGACACCGCCTCGTCGAGCGAGAGGCCGATGCCGTTGTCGCGGATCGTGATCGTCCTGGCCGCCTTGTCGACGATCACGCGCACGTCGAGGTTGGGCGCGTCCTCGTACAGCGCGGTGCTGTTCAGCGCCTCGAAGCGCAGCTTGTCGCAGGCGTCCGACGCGTTGGAGATCAACTCGCGCAGGAAGATCTCCTTGTTCGAGTACAGCGAATGCGTGACAAGGTGCAGGATCTGCTGCACCTCGGCCTGGAAGGAAAGCGTCTGTTTGGTCATGGAGTGGGCTTTCGGCGGAATCGCAGCGATACGCCGCGCGAACCACGCGGCCTGATCGCCGAGATGAGGCCGGCTACCGGAACTTCAAGACTGCCTCGGGGTGGTTCTACGGATAGCCCTCCGCTGATGGCATACGCGGCCGCGCTCGACGCCGGGTGTGGGGTCAGACACGTGGACCCGGCATCTCGGCGCGGACTGGATCTGGTTCACGATTCTCTCGCCCCGCTGCCGGACAATCGAACCATGGCCGACGAAGCTGGACCCCACAGGCGCCGCGTGCGCTACGCCGGCACGCACCCGCGCCGCTTCGAAGAGAAGTACAAGGAGCTGAATCCCTCGCTTCACGCCGAAGCGTTGCGCAAGGTGATGGAGCGCGGGCAGACCCCTGCCGGCACGCACCGGCCGATCTGCGTGCGCGAGATCCTGGCCGTTCTGGACCCGCGCCCCGGTGAGGTCGGCCTGGACGCGACGCTGGGCTTCGGCGGGCACGCTCAGGAAGTCCTGCCGCGACTGGTCCCGGGCGGCCGCCTGTTCGGCATCGACGTGGACCCGATCGAATTGCCGCGCACCGAAGCGCGCCTGCGCAGCCTCGGCTTCGACGAGTCGGTGCTCGTCGTTCGCCGCATGAACTTCGCGGCTCTGCCAGCGTTGCTGCCGGAGGCCGGCGGCGGCTTCGACGTCGTGCTGGCCGACCTGGGCGTGTCGTCGATGCAGATCGACAATCCGGCGCGAGGCTTCACGTTCAAGGCCGAAGGGCCGCTGGACCTGCGCCTGGACCCGAGCAGTGGCCAAAGCGCCTCGGCATTGCTGCAATCGGTGACGCGCCGGCGCTTGCGCGAACTGCTGCTGGACAACGCCGACGAGCCCTACGCAGAACCCCTGGCGGCCGCACTGCAGGGCCAGTACCTGGAAACGACCACCGAGCTCGCCGCGCTCGTGCGGCATACGCTGCAAACGGCACTGGCGCGCGGCATGCCAGAAGCCGACCGCCGGGCAGAGACGAGGAAGGCGCTGCAACGAAGCTTCCAGGCGTTGCGCATCGCGGTCAACGACGAGTTCCGCGTGCTCGAACTCTTCCTGGCAGAACTGCCGTCCTGCCTGAAGCCCGGTGGTCGCGTGGCGATCCTCAGCTTTCACTCGGGCGAGGACCGTCGCGTCAAGAAGGCCTTCCAGGCGGGCGAGCGTGCCGGCCTCTACGCACGCGTGGCGCCCGGCCCGGTGCGGCCGTCGGCCGAAGAGCAGCGCGCCAACCCGAGGGCCAGTTCGGCCAAGCTCAGATGGGCGGTGAGGTCGGGCACCTGATGCGCGCTGAACCCTCGGCCGCCGTCGCGGCCGCGGACCGTGCGTGTCAGCGAGCGCAGCCCCGATCGCGCGCGTAGTCGAGCAATACGTCGACCAGTGCGAGCAGGTTCTTCTGCAGCGTCGCGAAGCCTTCGTGCTGCGCGCGCGTGCCTTCGTCCATGTAGAGCCGCTTGTTGACCTCGATCTGCAGGCTGTGCCGCCCGGCGTCCGGGTCGGCATAGGCGCGCACCAGTTCGACGCCCTTGAACGGATCGTTGACCTTCACGTCATAGCCCATGCCCACGAGCACCTCGCGCACGACGGCCGTGAACGCCGGATCGCAGGTCGTTCCGTCGCGATCGCCGAGCACGACGTCGGCACGGCGCTGGCCGGCACCGCCTTCGCCCTGCGCCCCAGACACGGCGTTCATCGAATGGCAGTTGATGTGGTAGCTGCAACCGAAGCGCGCATGCGTCGCAGATATGCGTCGCCGCAGTGCCCGGTGGTACGGCGCGTGGCAGCGCTCGATGCGCGAGCGCACCTCGTTGACTTCGAGCTTGCGCGCGTAGATCGGCGCGCCGTCGTCGAGCGTGCGCCAGACGAGCGCCTTGCCGATTGCCGCCTTGCCGCTGGGCCTGTGCTCGTGCGGCCAGTGCGCGCCGGCCAGAAGCTCGAGATCGACGTCCGCCTGATGGCGGTTCGCGTCGAGGTAGGTGCGCGGAAATTGCGCTGCGAGCAGCCACACGCCGCGCGAGGTCGCCGGCAGCCAGAGTTCGTCGACGAAGCAGTCTTCGCCGTCGCGAAGCGCGTGCTCGCTGACCGCGGCGCCGAAGTCGGCCGGGAAGTCGTGCCCGCTGTGCGGAGAGTCGAGCAGCAGCGGCTGCAGCGCCTCGGCCGGGCCGTGGGTAACAATGGGAGGTGCGGGGCTGACCATGGGAGTCATCGTAGCCCAGACCATCGCGTGCCTCGCAGCGTCGACACCCGTGCAAGGGCCCGCGACAACGGGCCCGGCAGTCAGCGCACGCGCCTGCTTGCGCTAGCATTCAAGGATGAACGCACGCCGCTTCCCCCTCGCCCTGGCCATCGGCCTGTTGCTGCTGCCCGTCCTGCCCGCCGCGGCACAGAACGCAGTCACGCTGTACGGCGGCTACGCCTGGGGCGGCTCGTTCGATCTGAGCGACGGCAGCACCGGGACGGCCGACCTCGCCGGGAGCGGCGCCGGTGCGCTGAGCATCGACTGGGCACTCGATTCGGCGCGCAATGTGCAACTCTTTGCCAGCGGCCAGCGCACGACGCTCAAGTTGCCGGCCGACTCGGTGGCGGCCGGCTCGCCGGCTTCGCTGTCGATGGGCATCTACTACCTGCACTTCGGCGGCTCCAACTTCTTCGAGGGCACCGCCGGAAAGGGCGGCTATGTCGCCGGCGGGCTGGGCGCGACGTTCATGACGCCCAGTCTCGATGGCCTCTCGTCCGAAGTCAGGCCTTCGATGAGCCTGGCCCTCGGCTACGAGCATGCGTTCACGCCGTCTGTTGCGCTGCGCGCGGAGTTGCGCGGCTATGCGACGCTGATCAACAGCAGCGGCGGCTTCTTCTGCTCTGGCGGCTGCGTCGTCGCGTTGCAGGGTGACGCCTTGCTGCAAGGCGAGGCGCTCGTCGGGCTGTCGCTCAGGTTCTGACCCGCATCGCTTCGGGCGCCCCGACAATGGGCGCTGCACAGCCCGCCGCGAGGAGCGCCCGATGATCCCGTTCGCCGACTACACCCGCCACGACGGCTTGGGCTTGGCCGCGCTGGTGCGCAGCGGCCAGGTCAGCGCGGCCGAGCTGCTCGAGACCGCGCTTGCCCGCATCGAGGCGCTCAATCCGGCGCTCAACGCCGTGATTCGCACCCGCCACCAACTGGTGCGCGCCGAGGCCACGTGCGTCGACCCCGCAGCGCCGTTCGCCGGTGTGCCGTTCCTGGTCAAGGATCTGATCGCCACATTGGCCGGCGAGCCGACGGCCAATGGCAACCGTCTGCTCGCGGACACACCGATGCCGCGCGACAGTGAGCTGGTGCGTCGCTATCGCGCCGCGGGACTGCTGATCACCGGGCGCACCAACACGCCCGAGTTCGGCCTCGTGCCGACGACCGAGCCGCTCGCGTTCGGACCGACGCGCAACCCCTGGTCGTTGGCCCATTCGCCGGGCGGCTCGAGTGGCGGCTCGGCCGCTGCCGTTGCCGCCGGCCTGGTACCGCTGGCCAGCGGTGGCGACGGCGGCGGATCGATCCGCATTCCCGCGTCGTGCTGCGGCCTGTTCGGCCTGAAGCCGAGCCGAGGCATGACGCCGACCGGGCCCGAATTCGGTGAACTCTGGCACGGCTTCGCGATCGAGCACGTGCTCAGCCGCTCGGTGCGCGACAGCGCCGCGATGCTCGACGCCACGGCCGGCGTCGATCCGGGGGCGCCCTACGCCGCCCCTCTGCCGTCCCGGCCGTTCCTCGACGAGGTGGGCACCGACCCCGGCCGGCTGCGCATCGCCTTCACGCGCGAGCCGCTGTTCGGTCGCGGCGCGGTGCATGCCGACTGCGTGGCGGGGCTCGAAGCCACGGCCCGCCTGCTCGAATCGCTGGGTCATCACGTCGAAGAGGCCACGCCGCCGCTGGACCGCGAAGCCTGCGCGCTCGCCTTCGTGACCGTGCTCGCCGGCGAGACGCGAGCCGAGATCGAGGCTCTCTCGAGAATGATGCGGCGCCCGCCGCGCGCGGCCGACTTCGAGGCCGCCACCTACAGCCTCGGCCTGCTCGGCCACTCGATCAGCGCCGCGGCCTACGCCGGCGCAGTGCGCACGCTGCAGCTGACGGCGCGAAAGATGGCGCCCTTCTTCGAGCGCCACGACGTGCTGCTCACGCCGACGCTGGCCGCGCCGCCGGCGCTGATCGGCGCGCTGCAGCCGAGCGCCGCCGAGCAACGCCTGATGCGCATCGTCAATGCGCTGAGCGCGGGCTGGCTGCTGAACATGCTCGGCGTCATCAAGCCGCTGGCCGAGAAGACCTTCGACTACATGCCGTACACGCCGCTGTTCAACGTCACCGGCCAACCCGCGATGTCGGTGCCGCTGCATTGGAACGCCGCCGGCCTGCCGATCGGCATGCAGTTCGTCGCCAGGTTCGGGGAAGACGCGAAGCTGCTTCGGCTGGCCGGTCAACTCGAACGCGCGCGCCCGTGGTTCGACCGCAGGCCACCCGGCTACTGACGCCGAACCGCCCCGTGCAGCACGAGCCCGACTCCCGCTACGCAGCGATGCGCCTCGGGGTGACGCTGGCGCTGATGACGATCGGCAGCAGCGGCATGTACGTCGTGGCCGTGGTGCTGCCCGCGGTGCAGGCCGATTTCGGCGTGTCGCGAGCCGACGCCTCGCTGCCCTACACGATGGCAATGATCGGCTTCGGCATCGGCGGCATGCTGATGGGGCGGCTCGCCGACCGTTTCGGCGTGACGGTGCCGCTCGTGATCGGCGCCGTCGGCCTCGCGCTCGGCTTCACCGCGGCCGGACTCGCGGGCAACATCTGGATCTTCGCGATCGCGCACGGCCTGCTGATCGGCCTCGTCGGCAGCTCGGCCACGTTCGCGCCGCTGATCGCAGACACCTCGCTGTGGTTCGTGCGCCGGCGCGGCATCGCGGTGGCGATCTGCGCGAGCGGAAACTACCTGGGTGGCGCGATCTGGCCGCCGGTCGTGCAGCACTTCGTCGAGACGGCGGGCTGGCGCCAGACCTACTTCGGCCTCGCGTTGTTCTGCGGGCTGAGCCTGTCGGCGCTGGCGCTGCTGATGCGCGAGCGACCACCGCTGGCGACGCCGATGCCCCCCGGACCGGCAGCGGCACGCGCCCAGCCGTCGGATCGGCCATTCGGGCTGTCGATCTCTCATGCGCAGGCACTGCTCTGCCTGGCAGGCGTCGCCTGCTGCGTTGCGATGTCGATGCCGCAGGTGCACATCGTGGCCTATTGCGGCGATCTCGGCTACGGCGCGGCGCGCGGCGCCGAGATGCTGTCGCTGATGCTCGCCTGCGGCATCGTGAGCCGCCTGATCTCGGGTGTGATCTGTGACCGCATCGGCGGCCTGCGCACGCTGCTCCTCGGCTCGGTGCTGCAAGGCGTCGCGCTGCTGCTGTTCCTGCCCTTCGACGGGCTCGTATCGCTGTACGTGATCTCGGCGCTGTTCGGGCTTTTCCAGGGCGGCATCGTCCCTTCGTACGCAATCATCGTGCGCGAGCACTTCCCGGCGGCCGAGGCCGGGGAGCGCGTCGGCATGGTGCTGATGTGCACGCTGTTCGGCATGGCACTCGGCGGCTGGATGTCGGGCAAGGTCTTCGACCTGACAGGCTCGTACCACGCGGCATTCATCAACGGCGTGGCGTGGAACGCGCTCAATCTCGCGATCGTGGTCGTGCTGTTGCGCCGCGTTCGGCGCCCGCACCCGCCGCTGCCGAGCGCGCGGCCCGAGGGTGCAAGGTCCTGGCTGGCGCCATGACACCTGCCGGACATCGTGGGATTCTTGAAGGAGACTCTTATGGCTGGGCAGGAAGAGCACTATTCGGCACACGACATCGAGACGCGAATCCTTGCCGCCATCCGGACGGCCGGATTGAATCCCGACCAACGCCTGTCGCCAGTGGAACTGGGGGCGCTTGATCATTTCCACACGGGTGGATTCCGCGCTTCACTTGCGTTGAAGGAGTTGGCGCAGATCGGCGCCGGGGATCGCGTTCTCGATGTCGGTGCTGGGCTGGCCGGCCCCGCGCGGATGCTCGCGGCCTCACCCGGCTGTCGTGTCGACTGCATCGAGTTGTCGCCTGACTATTGCGTTGCCGCGGCGCTCCTGAATCGGCTTACCGGCCTTGCGGATCGAATCGAAGTGCACGAGGGCAGCGCACTTGACATGCCCTATGCCGACGCCTCGTTTGAGGTGGCGTGGATGCAGAACGTCGGCATGAACATCGCCGACAAGCGAAAGCTCTACGACGAGATCCGCCGAGTCCTCAAGCCGGCCGGCCGATTTGCCTTCCAGGAGATGGTCGCCGGGGAAGGGGTTGCAAGCTACTTTCCGCTTCCGTGGGCAACCGACCCAGCCGACAGCCTTCTGGTGTCCGCCGAAGAGATGCGCGCACTCCTTGCTGACAGCGGGTTCGAGGCCGACTACTTCGAGGATGTCAGCGATACCCCATTGCCGCCCCCTGCGATCGGGACTCCCGAAAGCGTGCCCCAGGCAGCGCTGAGCTTGTCGGTGTATGTCGACAATCTCGTGCAGAAGGCCGAGAACGCGGCGCGCAGCGTTCGGGAAGGGCAGATCCGCCTCTTCAGGGGCGTCTTCCGTGCGAAATGAGGGACGACGCTTGCTCGACGCCTACGCTCTGATCGCGTGCCGGCGCGCGCTGCCGGAAATTGCCGATCTGGCCGATTCGCTGCTCGCCGAGCACCGCAAGCTGCTGGGCTGTTGCGGCCGGCCGAAGTGGCTGCGTCGGCCATAGAATCCGCCGCACTCACTCGAAGGGAGTTGTCTTGGACCTGAAGTTGCCGATTCGCATATTCGACGAGCTTGCCGATTCGGTCGTCGAGTCCAGCGGCCTGCTCGATCTGGCCAGCGGCGAAATCCGCTCCGTCGAGTACGAGGACTACGACGCCGATACGCTCGGCCTGCCCGCCGAGCAGGAGGACTACGAGTTCAGCTCGGGCACTCTGTCCAACGGCGATCGCGAAGTGGAGTTCCGCGTCGACGTCGACGTGCTGACCGGCAAGTACTCGGTCACGCCGAGCGAGCTTCTCGAGTTGAAGGGCCGGGCAGCGAAACTCTTCACCGCGCCGCCCGGCACGCAGACGGTGGTGCCGCTGCGCAAGCGGCGCTAGGAACCGGCCGGACCCCCCGGGGGGGTCGTGCGCCGGCCAGCGTTCAGGCGGTGGGCAGCTTGTGGTCCTTGAACTGCTCGCGCAGCTTGTTCTTCTGCATCTTGCCCGTGGCACCGAGCGGGATCGCGTCGACGAACACGACGTCGTCGGGCGTCCACCACTTCGCGATCTTGCCTTCGAAGAAGGTGAGCAGTTCGTCTCGCGTCAGCTCGGCGCCCGGTTTCTTCATCACCACCAGCAGCGGCCTCTCGTCCCACTTCGGGTGGAACGCGGCGATGCACGCGGCCATCGCCACCGAGGGGTGAGCCATCGCGATGTTCTCGAGGTCGATCGAGCCGATCCATTCGCCGCCCGACTTGATCACGTCCTTGCTGCGGTCGGTGATCTGCATGAAGCCGTCGGCGTCGATCTTGGCCACGTCGCCGGTCGGGAACCAGCCGTCGACCAGCGGGTCGCCGCCCTCGTTCTTGAAGTAGCGGTTGAGGATCCACGGCCCGCGCACGAGCAGTTCGCCCGAGGCCTCGCCGTCCCAGGGCAGTTCCTTGCCGTCGTCTCCGACGATCTTCATGTCGACACCGTAGATCGCGCGGCCCTGCTTGGCCATCACCGCATAGCGCTCTTCCTGCGTCATCGCCAGGTGCCTGGCCTTGAAGGTGCAGGCCGTGCCGAGCGGACTCATCTCGGTCATGCCCCAGGCGTGCAGCACGTGCACGCCGTACTGCTCGCCGAAGGCACGGATCATCGCCGGCGGGCACGCCGAGCCGCCAATCACGGTGCGCGTCATCGTGCTGAACCTGAGCTTGTTGGCTTCCACGTAGGCGAGCAGCCCCTGCCAGACCGTCGGCACCCCGGCCGACACCGTGACCTTCTCGGATTCGAACAACTCGTAGAGCGACTTGCCGTCCAGCCCCGCGCCTGGGAAGACGAGCTTGGCGCCGACCATGCACGCCACATAGGGCAGACCCCAGGCGTTGACGTGGAACATCGGCACCACCGGCAGGATGCTGTCTCGCGCCGAGCAGTTCAGCGCGTCGGGCAAGGCCGCGGCGTAAGTGTGCAGCACGGTCGAGCGGTGGCTGTAGAGCGCGCCCTTGGGGTTGCCGGTGGTCCCCGACGTGTAGCACAGCGACGAGGCGCTGTTCTCGTCGAACTGCGGCCACTCGTACCGGTCGGACGCCGCTTCGATCAGCTCCTCGTAGCACAGCAGGCCGGCAATCTTGCTCTCCTTCGGCATGTGCGCGCGGTCGGTCATCGCGACGAAGGTCTTGATGGTCTTGACGCGCGAAGCGACGGCCTCGACCAGCGGCAGGAAGGTCAGGTCGAAGAACAGCACCCGGTCTTCGGCGTGGTCGGCGATGTAGAGGAGCTGGTCGGGGTGCAGGCGCGGGTTCAGGGTGTGCAGCACGGCGCCCGACCCGGAGACCGCGTAGTAGACCTCCATGTGGCGGTAGCCGTTCCAGGCCAGCGTGGCGACGCGGTCGCCGTGCTTGATGCCCAGGCCCGCAAGCGCATTGGCCATGCGTCGCGAGCGCGCGGCGAGTTCGCGGAAGGTCTCGCGGTGGATGTCGCCCTCGACCCGGCGCGAGACGACTTCCTGCTCGCCGTGGTGGCGCTCGGCGTGAACGAGAAGCGAAGAGATCAGCAGCGGCTGCTGCATCATTTGGCCCAGCATGGTCATCGAGGTTCTCCTGTTGGCGGGCGCCGCGGTACGGTGGCGCACCGAGGCTGTGTTGAACACGAAAGCATACCGACTTCCGGCGCGATCCCGTTGCGTGAATACGCCGAGGCCCGCCCGCGCGGTCGCGCCAGTCTATCGAGCGGGGAGCTGCGCAGCGGCGCTGGCAGCGGGGACGTGCTTCAGCGGGGTCGGGTGCCAGCCGAGCACGGCCAGCATCATCGCGTATCCCGCGACGAAGCCGAGCGCAACGTGCCAGCCATCCCTGACCCACGCGACGATGCGAACGTGCCTCGGGGTAGAGACCGGACAACGCGACGCCGGCCGATGAGCCGAACCAGATCATCGAACCCCCGAAGCCGACCGCGTAGGCCAGGAACCCCCAGTCGTAGCCATCCTGGCGGATCGCCATCGCGGTGAGCGGGATGTTGTCGAACACCGACGACAGGAAGCCGAGCCCGAGCGTGGTCGGCCATGACGGCGGCGGCAGCCTGTCCACAGGCATCAGCGAGGCGCACCAGACCAGCGCGAGCAGGAAGATGCTGCCCTTGAGCGCACCCGGCAGCAGGCTCCACTGCGGGGCGCGCACCGGCGCGGTCGCCAGGATCGCCAGCACGACCGCACTGCCGATCACCGGGAAGTGGTCGAGCACGGCGGGGTCGTTGAGGTTGAACCAGACGTTGGCCGAGATCGCTGCGGCGAGGATCGCCAGCACCACGCCCAGCCGCGTGACTTCGACATGAACACCGGGGGTGTCGTCGCGCTGGATCGGCTGGTAGGCGTCCTGCTGCTTGGCTGCGATCACACCGAAGACGAGCAACGCCACGATGCCTCCGATGTACGCCTCGAGCACGGCCAGCGGGCTGCCGCCGGCGATCCACATCATCGTCGTCGTCGTGTCGCCGACCACGCTGCCGGCGCCACCGGCGTTCGACGCTGCGACGATCGCCGCCAGGTAACCGATGTGCACCTTGCGCCTGAAGAGCACCTTGGCCATCGTGCCGCCGATCATCGCGGCAGCGATGTTGTCCAGGAAGCCCGACATCACGAACACGCCGGCGAGCAGCACGAAGCCGCCCTTCCAGTCGTCCGGCAGCAGGTGCGGCAGCGCCTCGGGGACGCGGCTCTTCTCGAAGTGATCGGCCAGCAGCGCAAAGCCCATCAGCAGGCCGAGCAGGTTCGCGAGGGTGACCCATTCGTGGCCGAAGTGCGCACCGAGACCCGCCAGCCCGGGACCGGTCTTGAACCCGGTAAACAGCCACTGGTATGCCGAGATCGTCGCCGCGCCGATGAGGGCGACCTTGAGCGTGTGATGATGCAGCGTCGCCACTCCCAGCAGCACGAGCGCGAACAGCATGAAGTCGACCGGAATGCCGGCCAGCGACGGCGCCGCTGCGGCAGGCGTCGCGGCGAACGAAAGGCCCGGCGCGGCGGCCAGGACAATCGCCAGACCCTTCGCTGCAAGGGATTGCATGTGAATCATTCTCTCCTCCCGGCGCCGCACCGCACCTGGCGACGTCCGGTTCGGCGCGCCGCTGTCATTCGAGCCGCATCGAGCATGGCCGGGCGACGCGGTACGCGTCTGGTCGGTCAGACACCGAGGCGGTCGATCGACAGGTAGGCCTGGCGATAGGCCTCGAACGGCATCGTGTCGGCGGCCTCGATGCGCCTCTGCTCGGCCACCGAGGCCTCGGCCATCGCCGTGAAGCGCGCCTGCAGGTCGGGCGGGAAATCGAGCGCGAGCAGCCTGCCCTTGGTCTGCACCGATTGCGCCCGCGTGAACGCGGTGTATGAGCCGTCGAACTCCTCGACCATGGTCGAGAGCACCTGCGCCGATGGCGCGAGCGCGGCGTCGTCCAGCACCTGGCGCGCCGCATCCAGCGCATCGCGGTGCAGTGTGCCGCCGTGCCCTGCGTCGAGCGCAGCCGCCGCAGCGTCGCACTCGTCGAGGATCTCGGCGCCCCAGCCCTGCAGCGTGACCAGGGCCTCGCCGCGCTCGAGCAGGAGCCCCGGTTCGCGCCCCCGATCGGCGGCACGCAACAGGTTGCGCGCCAGTGCGGCGATTTCCTGCGGCGTGTCGCGCGGGCTGTCCGAGACCAGGCAGTGCAGAAGGAAGACGTCGAGGAAGCGCATCGTCTGCGTCGCGATACCCACCGGCACGAAGGGATCGAGATCCATGCAGCGCACCTCGATGTACTCGACGCCGCGCTCGCGCAGTGCGTGCAGCGCACGCTCGCCTGGAAGGATGACGCGCTTCGGGCGAATCGTTCCGTAGAACTCGTTCTCGATCTGCAGCAGGCTCGTGGCAAGCTGGTTGTAGTCGCCGCCCGGGTTGCGGATGCCGATGGCCTCGTAGGCCGGGTAGGGACGCGTCAGCGCTTCGTGCAGCGAAGCGGCGTAGCTGTCGAGGCTGTTGTAGCTGGCCGCGATCGTGGCCTGCGCATCGCTCTTGTAGCCGAGGCGCCCCATGCGCAGCGAAGTGCCGTGCGGCAGGTACAGCGTCTGCCCGGCGAGCGTCTGCAGTTCGTGCGCCCGGCCGGCGACGAAGCTCGAGCAGACGGCCGGCGACGCGCCGAACAGGTAGAGCAGCAGGAACGAGTGGCGGCGGAAGTTGCGGATCAGTCCGAAGTACTGCTCGCTGCTCACGCCGGGCATCGACCAGTTGTAGTGGATGCCCGAGATCGTCTGCATGCGCCTGCCGTAGCGATGCGCCAGGCCCATGCGGTAGATGCTCTTCGCACGACCCACGTTGGAAGAACCGTAGAGGCCGATCGGTATCGTCTCGTCGGTCGGCAATCCGCAGGGCATGCTTCCGACCCACAGCATCTCTGCGCCGATCGCGCGGTAGACGAACTGATGGATCTGCGTCAGCTCGTCGAGGCACGCCTCGACACCGGCATGCACGCCGGTGATCAGCTCGAGCTGCGATTCGCTGTAGTCGGTGGTGATGCGCGGATGCGTCAACGCAGAACCGAGCGCCGCCGGGTGCGGCGTCAGCGCGAGTGCACCGCTCGCCTGCGTGCGCAGGCTCTCCTTCTCGATGCCGCGCCGGATGCCTTGCAGCGCTCCCGGCGCCAGCCTGCGCAGCCGTTCCTGCAGAGCCGTCATGCGATGCCTCCTCGTGTTCGTCGGCGTGCACGGTAACAGACGGACGCAACACGCACAGGCAACCGGTTTCCCCCGCCCAGTGGAGGCTTGGCGCAGACACCGCCAGCGAAGGTCAGTTCGCGAACGCCGCAATCCCCGTCTGCGCCCGCCCGAGGATCAGCGCGTGCAAGTCGTGCGTGCCCTCGTAGGTATTGACGACCTCGAGGTTGACGAGGTGGCGCGCCACGCCGTACTCATCGCTGATGCCGTTCGCCCCCATCATGTCGCGTGCCAGCCGCGCGACGTCGAGCGCCTTGCCCGAGCTGTTGCGCTTCATCAAGCTCGTGATCTCCACCGCGGCCGTGCCCTCGTCCTTCATCCGGCCGAGCCGCAGGCAGCCCTGCAGGCCGAGGGCAATCTCGGTCTGCATGTCGACGAGCTTCTTCTGGATCAGCTGGTTGGCCGCCAACGGCCGGCCGAACTGCTTGCGATCGAGCACGTACTGGCGCGCGCGGTGCCAACAGTCCTCGGCCGCGCCGAGTGCCCCCCAGGCGATGCCGTAGCGGGCGCTGTTCAGGCAGGTGAACGGCCCCTTCAGGCCGCGCACCTCGGGGAACGCGTTCTCGTCGGGGCAGAAGACGTCGTCCATCACGATCTCGCCGGTGATCGAAGCGCGCAGGCCGATCTTGCTGTGGATCGTGGGCGTGCTCAAACCCTTCCAGCCCTTGTCGAGAATGAAGCCGTGGATCACACCGTCGTCGGACTTGGCCCAGACGATGAAGACGTCGGCGATCGGGCTGTTGGTGATCCACATCTTGGCGCCCGACAGGCTGTACCCGCCGGCCACCTTCCTGGCACGGGTGCCCAGGCTGCCGGGGTCGGAGCCCTGGTCGGGCTCGGTGAGGCCGAAGCAGCCGATCCATTCACCGCGGGCGAGCTTCGGCAGGTACTTCTGCTTCTGCGCCTCGGTGCCGAACTGGTTGATCGGCATCATCACCAGAGAGTTCTGCACGCTCATCATCGAACGGTAGCCTGAGTCGACGCGCTCCACTTCGCGCGCCACCAGCCCGTAGCAGACGTAGTTCAGACCCGAGCCCCCATACGCCTCGGGGATGGTCGGCCCGAGCAGGCCAAGTTCGCCCATCTCGCGGAAGATGGCGGGATCGGTCCGCGCATGGCGGAAGGCCTCCAGCACCCGGGGGGCGAGCCGTTCCTGGCAGTAGGCCGCCGCCGCATCGCGCACCGCGCGCTCGTCGATGCTGAGCTGGGCATCGAGGTGCAGCGGGTCTTCCCAGGTGAACTTGGCGGTCTTGGGCATGGGGAGCAATCCTTTCAGACGAGCGCGCAGAAGCTGACCGACATGATCGTCGGGCCCTAGATGAGGCCCATGCCCTTGAGAACCGACAGCATCATCGCCGCCGCCACCACCGAGCCGATCTGTCCACCGGTGTTGGCGCCGGCGGCGTGCATCAGGAGGTGGTTCTTCTTGTTGTAGCGCAGGCCTTCGGCCTGCACGACGCGCGCGGCCATCGGGTAGGCGGAGATTCCGGCGGCGCCGATGAGCGGATTGACCTTGCCGCCGGTCAACTTGCACACGAGCTTGCCGAACAGCACTCCGGCCGCGACATCGAGCGAGATGGCGAGAAAGCCCATGCCGAAGATCGCCAGCGTGGTCGGCTTGAGGAAGGCATGGCCTTCCATGGTGCCGCCGATGGCCAGCCCGAGGAACAGCGTCACGACATTCGCGATCTCGTTCTCGGAAGCCTTGGTCAGGCGCGCGACCACGCCCGATTCGCGCATGAAGTTGCCGAGCATGATCGTGCCGAGCAGCGGCAGGCCCTTGGGGGCGATCAGGCCACCCACCAAGGTGACCACCAGCGGAAACAGGATCTTCGTGGTCTGCGAGACGCTCCTCTTCACGGTGACCATCTTGATGGTGCGCTCCTTCTCCGTGGTCAGGGCACGCATGATCGGCGGCATGATGATCGGCACCAACGCCATGTAGGAGTAGGCGGCCACCGAGACCGGTCCGAGCAGGTGCGGTGCGTACTGCGAGGTCACGTAGATGGCCGTCGGGCCGTCGCAGGCGCCGATGATCGCGATGCTGACGGCCTCCAGCGCGGGAAAGCCCAGCGCGAGCGCGAGCATCAGCGTGAGGAAGATCCCAAGTTGTCCTGCCGCGCCGAACAGCAGGATCCGGGGGTTCTCCATCAGCGGGCCGAAATCGGTCATCGCGCCGATCGCCACGAAGATCAGCAGCGGAAACACCTCGTTGGCCACGCCCATGTCGTAGAAGATCTTCAGCAGGCCGCCTTCGCCGCCCAGTTCGCTGAGCGGAATGTTGACCAGCACGCAGCCCATCCCGATCGGGATCAGCAGCAGCGGCTCGACGTCCTTCTTTGCACCCAGGTACAGAAGCGTGCCGCCGACCAGCAGCATGACCACGTTGGGCAGTCCCAGCGTGAACAGGTAGACGACCCCGGCCGCGAGCCCGGAGAGTCCGGCGATGATGCTGTCAGTCATGGCTCGGCTTCTCCGGTGTGAGGGGGTAGATGCGCTTGAGCAGGTCGATGATCAGGCCGAGCACCCAGAGCGTGAGAAAGGTGCCGCCCCCGGCGACGATCGTCAACGTGAGTCCGAAAGTCCAGTTGTCCATGCGAGCGCTTCCGCTAGGTGGTGAAGGTTTCAGGCGGCACTGTCCGGGATCACGGCTGGTCTCCGAACCAAGCTGATTTGCGGCAACATTGCGACCTGACGTCGACCCGATTGTTGCAGTTCGTGCCGGCAGGGTCGAGCGTTCGGCGCTGTCCATTTTCTGGCGGCGTCTTGTTCCAGGACAAACCGGTCCTGTTGCGCAGTGCGCACAGTTCGACCTGGGCCGGTAAGAAGCCGGCTGCGGCGCAGGTGTTTCGGGCAGCTCGAATGGCGCGCTCGCCATCAGCGGTCTTTCGGGCATTCACAACAAGGGGGACAACATGGCTGAACAAGTACGGGCGCCACTGGCGGGGAACATCTGGTCCGTTCTCGTGGAGGTGGGCGCGAAGGTGGAGGAGGACGACGATCTTCTCGTCATCGAGGCGCTGAAGATGGAGAACGCCGTGTGCGCGCCTTGTGCCGGAACGGTCAAGGAGATCCTTGTCAAGAAGGGCGACAAGGTCGACGAGGACGCGGTCCTGATCGTGATTGAATGATATGAACTTCGAACTGACCGAAGAGCAGCGGCTCATCCAGGACACCGCGCGACGCTTCGCCGCGGAGAGAATCGCGCCCACCCTCGAGGAAGAGGAGCGCAAGCACGAATTCCGCGCCGAGCGCGTGGCGCAGATGGGCAGCCTCGGCTTCTTTTCCTGCGCCCTGCCCGAGGAGTTGGGCGGCAGCGGCATGGGATTCATGGAATCGGCGCTGATGGCCGAGCAGATCGCCCGCGTGTCGGCATCCTGGCGCCTGCCGTTCAACATGCAGAACCTCGGCCCGGCGCTCACCGTGGCGAAGTTCGGCAGCGATGCACAGCGCAAGAAGTACGTCCCCGGCTGGGTCGCCGGCACGCAGCTCGGCTTTTTCGCGATGACCGAGCCGAACACCGGTTCGGACGTCGCCAGCATGAAGACGCATGCCGTCGACAGGGGCGATCACTGGGAAGTGCACGGCAACAAGATGTGGATCTCGCAGGCCCACGTCGGCGACGCCGGCTTGCTCTATGCCTATACCGACAGGGCTGCCGGCAACAAGGGCATGACCGCCTTCATCATCGAGCCGAAGAAGATGCCGGGCTGCAGTGCACGCGCCATAGAGACCAAGCTCGGGCTGCATTGCTCGCCGACCGGCGAGTTCGTCTTCGACGGCATGAAGGTGCCCAAGGAGAACGTGCTCGGCAAGCCGGGCGAGGGTTTTCGCATCTGCATGTGGCAGCTCAACCAGACGCGCCTCGGTTGCGCGTCGGGCGCGCTCGGGGTGGCGGGCGGGGCGCTGGACCTTGCGATCAACTATGCCAACGAGCGCCAGCAGTTCGGCAAGCCGATCGCGCAGCACCAGATGGTCCAGGCGCAGATCGCCGAGATGGTGGTCGAGCACCAGGCCGCGCAGATGCTCGTCTACCGGGCAGCCTGGCTGAAGGACCAGGGCAAGCCGAACCAGTACGAGACCTCGGTGGCCAAGCTTGCCGCGTCGGAGGCCGCGGTGCATGCGGCCAACGAGTGCATGAAGATCTTCGGCTCCTACGGCTTCTCCACCGAGTTCCCGGCCGAACGCTTCTACCGCGATGCGAAGTCGCTGCAGGTCGTCGAGGGCACGTCCAACGTCCAGAAGATCATCATCTCCGGCATGGCCTGCGGCGCCACGCCGAACCGGGAGTAGACCGATGAGACCCTATTTCGAGAAGATGCCCGAGTTCGGCAAGCCGCTGAAGGAAGACCGCATCGCGCGCGCGCAGGACAGCCGCGCCAGCCTGGTCGCGGTTGAAGACGAGATCGCGGCCGCGAGGAAGGCGATCGAGCACGTCGGCCTGCCTACGGCCGAGATCAACAAGCGCGGTTCGCTCACCGTGTGGCAGCGCATCGAATACCTCGTCGAACCGGGAACCTGGAACCCGCTGCACAGCCTGTACAACCCCGCGGACAACCCCGAAGGCACGACCAACGTGGTCGACGGGCTCGGCAAGGTCGGCGGCCGCTGGGCGGTCGTGATCGGCTTCGACAACAAGTGGCTGGCCGGAGCCTGGGTACCGGGGCAATTCGAGAACATTCTTCGCGTCACCAACCTTTCGAAGCGGCTGAACATCCCGCTGGTCTGGCTGGTGAATTGCAGCGGCGTGCAGTTGCCCGAGCAGGACAAGTTCTACGCCGACCGGCGCGGCGGAGGCACCTGCTTCTTCCGCCATGCCGAACTCGAGCAGGCCGGCATCCCGGTGCTCGCCGGCATCTACGGCACCAACCCCGCGGGAGGCGGTTACCAGGGCATCAGCTCGACGATCCTGCTTGCGCACAAGGACGCCAACATCGCGGTCGGGGGCGTCGGCATCGTCTCGGGGATGGCGCCGCGCGGCGGCTTCGACGTCGAGGGGCTCGAAGAACTGATCGCCAGGACCCGCGACATCAAGGAACGCCCACCAGGCCGCGCGGAGACGCATTACGGCGAGACCGGCTTCTTCGCGCACGTCTACGACGAGGAGAAGGACGTGCTCGACGGCCTGAAGGAGTACATGCGTGCGATTCCGGCCTACGACCCGAAGTTCTTCCGCGTCGCGCAGCCTGCGCAGCCCCGGCTGCGCACCGAAGACCTCTACCACCTGTTGCCCTTCAATCAGAAGGCAACGTATTCGTTCGACGACATCCTCGCCCGCCTCGTCGATGGCAGCGAGCACATGGAGTTCAGGCCCGGCTACGGACCCGAGATCTACGCCGGGCTGGTGAAGGTCGACGGCTTGCTGCTCGGCGTGATCGGCAACCGGCAGGGCCTGCTGCCCAAGGGCTATCCGGAGTACGCGGACTATCCCGGCATCGGCGGCAAACTTTACCGCCAGGGCCTGATCAAGATGAACGAGTTCGTGACCCAGTGCGGGCGCGACCGGGTGCCGGTCGTCTGGTTCCAGGACACCACCGGCATCGACGTCGGCGACCTTGCAGAGAAGGCCGAGCTCCTCGGCCTGGGGCAGTCGCTCGTCTACTCGATCCAGCAGACCGATGTGCCGATGATGCTGGTGGTGCTGCGCAAGGGAAGCGCCGCGGCACACTACATCATGGGCGGGCCGACCGCCAACCGCCACAACGCCTTCACGCTGGGCACCGCCGCCACCGAGATCTACGTCATGCACGGCGAGACCGCAGCGGTCGCGTCGTATGCGCGCCGCGCGATCAAGGACAAGGACGCGGGCAAGCCGCTCGAGCCGATCGCGCAGAAGATGAACGAGATGGCGCAGAAGTACGTCGACACCTCGCGCCCGGCGTACTGCGCGCGGCACGGCTTCGTCGACGAGGTGGTCAACCTCTCAGCGCTGCGCAACTACCTGCAGGCCTTTGCCGGCGCCGTCTACCAGAACCCGCAGTCCATCTGCCCGCTGCACCACATGATGCTGCCGCGGCTGATCAGGGGCTGAGGTCTGCCTTGGCTTCGGCGGCCGCGCGCGGTTGCCGATCGAGAGGCGTTGCGTGATTCAGGCTTCCGGCGTGAGCAACGAAACGCCTAGCGCCGCGCGCCGTCGCAGCCAGGGCGATGCGCGGTAGCGCGGGTCGCCACTGAGCGCGAGCATGTTGTTCAGCACGGCAAGCACGGTGGGCGCGCCGAGCTTGTCGCCCCAGGCGAGCGGCCCCTGCGGGTAACCCAGGCCGAGCGTGACGGCGCGATCGATGTCGGCCGGCGCCGCGATGCCCTGCTGCGCGATGTCGCAGCCGACGTTGACGATCGTCGCCACCACCCGCTGCGCGACAAGACCGGGGCTGTCGCGAAGCAGGCTGACGCGCGCCTGGTCGCTCGCCAGCAGGCCGTGCGCCGCGTCGCGCACTTGCGGCTTCGTCAGCGGCGACAGCATCAGGCTGCGATGGCGTTCGTTCGGGAACAGCATGTCCAGGCCCACCGTGCGCGTCGCATCCAGCGATTCACTTGCACAGCAGTGGCTCACGTCCTCACCGAGCGGGGTGACGACGCACAGCGCGGCGCCGCTCGGGCGCTCGCCCTCTTCGAGCACGGCGCCCAGACCCGCCAGCAGTTCGCGTGCGCGCGCAGCGAGCGCCAGCTGCGCCGAGCTTATCCACACGCTCTGCGGCCGCGCGGTCGGCACCGCGGGCTCGGGCAGCGGCACGGCGCGCCCGTCGACGTAGCGGTAGTAGCCCTCGCCCGTCTTGCGTCCGAGCAGGCCGGCCACGCGGCGCTGCGCGGCCAGAGGCGAGGGCCGGAAGCGCGGTTCCTCGAAGTACTGGTGGTAGATGGCCTCCATCACCGGCACCGACACGTCGAGACCGGTCAGGTCGAACAGCTCGAACGGGCCGAGCCGGAAGCCCGCCTGTTCGCGCAGCACGGCGTCGATCACATGCGGCGGCGCGACGTTCTCGCCGAGCAACCGCAAGCCCTCGGTGCCGAAGCCGCGCCCGGCATGGTTGACGATGAAGCCCGGCGTGTCCTTCGCGCGTACCGGCAGGTGGCCCATGCGCCGCGCGAGCGCCATCATCGCGTCGCCGACCTCCGGCGCGCCGCGAACGCCGTCGATGACCTCGACGACCTTCATCAGCGGCACCGGGTTGAAAAAGTGGAAGCCCACCACCCGGCCTGGCTGCGCGCAGGCCGCGGCGATCGCAGTGACCGACAGCGACGAAGTGTTCGTCGCCAGCACGCAATCCGGCGCGACGACCGCTTCGAGCGCGCGAAACAGGGTTCGCTTCGCGTCGAGGTCCTCGACGATGGCCTCGACGATCAGCGCCGCGCCGGCGAATTCTTCGTGACGCTCGACGACGCGGAGGCGCCCGGTCGCAAGATGCGCGTCTTCGGCGCTCAGCTTGCCCTTCTGCCGCAAGACATCGAAGGTCGCGCCCAGCGCGGCGCGCGCCTTGTGCGCCGCGCCGGCCGCCGTGTCGTGCAGCAGCACCACGATGCCGGCCTGCGCCGCGATCTGCGCAATGCCGCGTCCCATCGCACCGGTGCCGACGACGGCGATGCAGAGGTCCTTGGAATCTGGGTCGAATGTCATGGCGTTCAGTCCTCGCCGGGCCGCTCCCAAGAGGACTGAGGTCCCCTCGGGGGGCGACACCGCAGGTGTCTTGGGGTCGTCATATCAATCCGGAATCATTGCGGTGACTTCGATCTCGACCTTGGCCTGATCTTCCATCAGCGCACGCACTTCAACCGCCGTCATCGCCGCGTTGAAGCTGCCGATCAACTCGCGAAACGCAGCACCGATCTGGCGTGCCTGCGCCAGATACTCGCCCTTGTCGGTCACGTACCAGGTCATGCGCACGATGTGCTCGGGGCGGGCGCCGGCCTCTTCGAGCACCGCGCGGACATTGAGCAGCGCCTGGCGCACCTGGCCGACGAGGTCGGTGGCCGGGAAGCGCCCATCGGCGTCCCAGCCGATCATGCCGGCGACGAAGACCATCTGGCCGCGCGCCGTCACGCCATTGCTGTAGCCCTTCGGGCGTGGCCAGGTCGGTGGTTGCAGGATCCTCATCAACGGTCTCCCTCCGTCTGGAAGCGCTCTATCGCCGACCGGACGTCCGCCGGAATGGCGATCGCGTGGCCGGTGTCGAGTGATGTCGTCACGATCACCTGCTGCAGTCTGACGCGCACCTCACCCTCGTGGCGGCATTCGAGTTCGAGCGTGATCGAGCTGCGTCCCAGGCGCTCGACCGACAGGCGCAGCTGCACGCGTTCGCCCATGCGGCTCGGGATCTGGAATTCGCACTTCAGCGCCACCGTCGGCAGGCCGATGCGACGCTGGACGACGACGCTCGCATAGCCGAGACCGAGGCCGTCATCGAACCAGTCCTCGACCAGGCCGTTGAACATCACGAAGTACTGCGGAAAGAAGACGATCGCCGCCGGGTCGCAATGCGAGAAACGGATCAGTTGTTCGCGATCGAAATGCATCGGTGCCTCTCAGCCCTCAAGACTCATGTTGGCGATGACCGCACTCGGCTCACAGCGGACATCCCACCCGCTCGATCGAGGAGATGTCTCATTTCATTCAGGCCGCATCGCGCAAGCGGAAGCGTTGCAGCTTGCCGGTCTCGGTGCGCGGCAAGACACTGCGAAACTCGATCGCGCGCGGGTACTTGTAGGGTGCGATGGCCTGCTTGACGAAGTCCTGAATGCCGCGCGCGAGATCGTCGCTCGCCTCGGCGCCGTCCCGCAGCACGACGAACGCCTTGACGATCTGCCCGCGCTCGGCGTCGGGCACGCCGATCACCGCGCACTCGGCGATGGCCGGGTGCTGCAGCAGCGCGTCTTCGACCTCGGGCGCGCCGATGTTGTAGCCGGCCGAGATGATCATGTCGTCGGTCCGAGCCTGGTAGTGGAAGTAGCCGTCGGCGTCCATCAGGTAGGCGTCGCCGGTGTAGTTCCAGCCGTTCTTCACGTAGCTCGCCTGACGTGCATCGTCGAGGTAGCGGCAGCCGGTCGGGCCCTTGACGGCCAGCTTGCCGATCGTGCCTGCCGCGACGGGCCGCCCCGCGTCGTCCATCACGCAGGCGCGGTAGCCGGGAACCACCGTGCCGGTGGCGCCGGGGCGGGCATGCGCCTCGTCGGCGGAGATGAAGATGTGCAACATCTCGGTGGCCCCGATGCCGTCGATCATCTCGATGCCGGTAGCGTCCTTCCACAATGCGCGCGTCGCCGCGGGCAGCGCCTCGCCGGCCGAGACGCACTGGCGCAGCGTTCCGCCCTGCGGCACCGAGAGGCGAAGCGCGCCGGCCGGTTCGGCCATCGCGCGATACGAGGTCGGCGCGGTGACCAGCACCGTGGCGCCGAACGCGGGAATGGCCTCCAGCAAGGCCGGCGGCGCGGGCCTCTCGAGCAGCACCACCGATGCGCCCACGCTCATCGGGAACAGCAGCAGGCCGCCGAGGCCGAAGGTGAAGGCCAGCGGCGGGCTGCCGATGAACACATCGTCCGGCCGCGGCCGCAGCACGTGGCGCGGCCAGCAGGCGCAGGCAGCCATCACGTCGCGGTGGAAATGCATCGTCGCCTTCGGCTGGCCGGTGGTGCCCGAGGTGAAGGCGAACAGGCAACTGTCGTCGGCCGCGGTCGACACGGTCTCGAACGCGTCGCCGTGACGCGCCATCGCCGCCTCGAGCCCGTCGTCGGAGGCGTCGTTGAAGAAGCGCAGTTGCGACAACACGGGCTGCTCGCGCATCGCCGCGTTCAGTTCGTCGGCCAGCCGGACGTCGCACAGTGCGTGCGTCACCTGCGCCTTGTCGACGATCTGCGCCAGCTCCTTCGCGCGCAGCAGCGGCATCGTCGCCACGGCGATGGCGCCGGCCTTCATCACGGCGAACCAGCAGGCGGCGAGCATCGGGTTGTTCGGCGCGCGCAACAGCACGCGGTTGCCCGGCACCAGACCCATGTCCTCGACCAGCACGTTGGCGATGCGGTTGGCGCGCTGCTGCAGTTCAGCGTACGTCCAGCACAGTCCGCCTTCGGCGCGAATGCAGACCCGATCGCCCTGCCCCGACTCGACCCTGAGGTCGAGCAGTTCGCTGGCGCAGTTGAGCTGCGCCGGGAACTGCAGCTCGGGCAGCTCGAACAGGAATTCGGGCTGCTGCTCGGGGGGCGGCAGGTGATCGCGGGCGAACGTATCGATGTGCGCGGAATGACTCATGACAGGTCTCCGATCAGTCCTCGCCGGGCCGCCCCGAGAGGACTCGGTTCCCCCCGGGGAGCGACACCGAAGGCGTCCTGGGGTTGTCATTCTCGGCGTGAACGGCGCCAGCTTCCTTCAGCAGGTCGCGCCCGATGATAAGCAGTTGCACTTCGGTCGCGCCCTCGTAGATGCGCAGCGAACGGATCTCGCGGTAGAGCCGCTCGACCGGCTGTTCGCTCACGACGCCCAGGCCGCCGAAGATCTGCACGGCGTCGTCGATCACCTTCTGCGCGCCCTCCGTCGCCACCATCTTGGCCATCGCCGCCTCGCGGGTGATCCCGCGGCCCTGGTCGCGCAGCCAGGCCGCGCGGTAGACGAGCAGCGCCGCGCTGTCGATCGTCGTCGCCATCTGCGCCAGCTTGGCCTGGGTGAGCTGGAAGTCGGCGAGCACCTGGTTGAACATGCGGCGCTGCGTGGCGCGTGCGATCGCCTCGTCGAGGGCGCGGCGGGCGAAGCCGAGCGCGGCGGCGGCCACCGAGGTGCGGAAGACGTCGAGCGTGCGCATCGCGACCTTGAACCCCTGTCCCGCGTCGCCGACGCGCTGCGTGAGAGGCACGCGGCAGTTCGTGAAGCGCAGCCTTGCCAACGGGTGAGGCGCGATGACCTGGATCCGCTCGGCGATCTCCAATCCCGGCGTGTCGGCATCGACGATGAAGGCCGAGATCCCGCGCGCACCCTGCGCTTCACCGGTGCGCACGAAGACGACGTAGAAGTCGGCGATGCCGCCGTTGGAAATCCAGGTCTTCTGGCCGTCGATCACCACATCGCCGCCTTCGACGCGGCCGGCACAGGCCATCGCCGCCACGTCGGAGCCGGCCTCGGGTTCGGACAGCGCGAATGCCGCGATCGCCTCGCCCCTGGCCACGCGAGTGAGGTAGCGCCGCTTCTGCTCTGCAGTTCCGGCGAGCGAGATCGCGCCCGATCCCAGGCCCTGCATCGCGAACGAGAAGTCGGCGAGGCCCGAGTGGCGCGCCAGCGTCTCGCGGATCAGGCACAGCGCACGCGTGTCGAGCGTCTCTCCGGCGCCGCCGAAGGCCTGTCCCGCCACGGCATGGCGCAGCCAGCCGGCGTTGCCCAGCGATCGCACCAGCACCCGGCACGCTGCATCGACGTCCGCGCCGTGCGAATGCGCCACATGGTCGGTGGCCCAGGCGTCGAGAGACTGCGCCAAGACGCGATGGTCGTCGTCGAGGAACGGCCAGTCGAGGTATCGTTTGTCGCTCATGCTGCTTCCTTCGTGTTGTCAGTCGCACCGCGCCGGCCCGGAGCCCCTCGCGGGCGGCGAACGCCGTGACCCCGGGGTCGTCATCTCGGCGAGCTGTACACGCAGGCGGCCGAGTTGTTCGAACAGCGCCTCCTGCCCGCCGGCGCTGACCCCGGAGAAGAGCTCGGCCAGCCAGCTCTCGTGCTCGGCGGCAATCCGTTCGAAAGCCCGCCGACCCGTCGCGGTGAGGCTGACGCGAAACGAGCGACGGTCGCTCGGGTCGTCCTCGCGCACGACGAGGCCATCCTTCTCCAACTCGTCGGTCAGCCCGGTCACGTTGCCCCCGGTCACCATCAGGTAGCGCGACAAGACGTTCATTCGCAGGCCTTCGGGATGCCGATAGAGCTGCGCAAGATAGTCGAAGCGCGGCAGCGTCATGCCGAAACGGCCGCGCAGGCGCCTGCGGATCTCGGTCTCGATCTGAGTGCTGCAGGCGAGCAGGCGCAGCCAGACCTTCAATGCAAGATGATCGCCCGAGGCCGCCCGCGCCTCGTGGCCGATGCTGCCTTCGCCGAGCAGCTCGAGCAGGTCGAGCCGCGGCGGGCGCTTGGTGGCCGGCATCTTCACGACATGCCTCCCGTCGGGCCGCCCCGAGGGAGGCCTGCTCCGCCTCGGCGGGGCGCGAACACAAGGCCCAAGGCCGCAGGACAGCCGAAGGCTGGTCCCGCGAAGCGGGATGCGGCGTAGCCGCACAAAGTGAGCTCGGGGGCCATGCTAGATGCCCAGGGCCCGGTTGGCCTGCTCGGCGCTCGCCATGCCGGCCTGCGCGCGTTCGCGCTCGAGGTTGCGCTCGAGCTGCTGCTTGGCCGCCAGATACTGCCTCGGCCAGGGCTGGGCCAGGTAGCCGATCCTGGCCGCCTCCAGCAGCGTCCAGGCCGCGTTCGCCAGGTGCGGCCGCCCGACCGCGCAGAGGTCGGCACGGCCCGCCGCGACGATGCTGTTGACGTGGTCGGCTTCGGAGATCGCGCCGACGGCGATGGTGGCAATGCCGGCCTCGTTGCGGATGCGGTCGGCGAACGGTGTCTGGTACATGCGGCCATAGGTGGGCTGCTGCTTCGCGCTGACCTGTCCCGACGAGCAGTCGATCATGTCGGCGCCGGCCGCCTTGAACCGGCGTGCAATCTCTACGGCGTCGTCGGGCGTGATGCCGCCTGCGACCCAGTCGTGCGCCGAGATGCGCACCGAGACCGGCAGCTGCGCAGGCCAGGCTGCGCGCACCGCGGCGAACACCTCGAGCGGGTAGCGCAGGCGGTTGGCGAGCGTGCCGCCGTACTCGTCGGCGCGGCGGTTGGTCAGCGGCGAGATGAAGCTCGACAGCAGGTAGCCGTGCGCGCAATGCAGTTCCAGCCAGTCGAACCCGGCCTCGGACGCGAACCGCGTGGCGCGCACGAAGTCGTCGCGCACGCGATCCATATCGGCCCGGGTCATCGCGCGCGGAACCTGCCCGCCTTCCTCCAGATAGGCCTGCGCCGATGCGGCGACGAGCGGCCAGTTGCCCGCAGCCAGCGGCAGGTCGGCGCCGCTGTCCTGCCACGGCGCGTTGGTCGAACCCTTGGGTCCGGCGTGACCGAGCTGGATCGCGATCTTCGCGTCGGTCTCGCGGTGCACCCAGTCGACGATGCGCTTCCAGGCATCGCGCTGCGCCTCGTTCCACAACCCCGGGCATCCTGGCGTGATGCGCGCGTCGGGCGAAGGACAGGTCATCTCGGTGACCACCATGCCGGCGCCACCCATCGCCCGCGCGCCCAGGTGCACCAGGTGGTACTCGCCCGCCAGGCCATCGATGCACGAGTACTGCGCCATCGGCGAGACGACGACACGGTTCTTCAGCACCACGCTGCGCAGCTTGTAGGGCGTGAACATCGGCGGCGTGGCCGCGCCGGCGGCCACCGGCACGCCGCTTTGCAGGGCCGACTGCCCGGCGAACCAGCGCTCGAAGCCGGCCAGCCAGGCGCCGTCGCGCAGGCGAAGGTTCTCGTGCGAGATGCGCTGCGAGCGCGTCAGCATCGAGTACATGAACTGCTCGGCCGGCAACGTGTCGGCGTAGCGCTGGCCGACCGACTCGAACCATTCCATCGCGTTCCAGGCCGCGTTCTGCAGCCGCAGTACGTCGATGCCGCGCAGCGCCTGGTAGCGTTCGAGCACCGCGGGAATGTGCTCGCGCGTCGCGCCGATCTCGTTGAACTGGCGGGTCAGCTCGATCGCGTCCTCGATGGCGAGCTTGGTGCCAGAGCCGATCGCGAAGTGCGCGGTGTGCACCGCGTCACCCATCAATACGACGTGGTTGCGGCCGTTGAAATGCGACCATTGTTCGCACCTGACGCGCTGGAAGTTGAGCCAGGCCGAACCGCGCAGGTGCCGCGCGTTCGTCATCAGCCGCTCGCCCCGCAGGTTGGCGGCGAAGAGCTTCTCGCAGAACGCGATCGACTCTTCCTGGTCTGCCGCGTCCAGACCGTGCGCCTTCCAGACGTGCTCGGGCGTCTCGACGATGAAGGTCGTCGTCGCCTCGTCGAACTTGTACACATGGGCCTGGAACCAGCCGTGCTCGGTCTTCTCGAACAGGAACGTGAACGCGTCGTAGAGCTTGCGGGTGCCGAGCCAGAGGTAGCGGTTCGGGCGCGTCACGATGTCGGGCCTGAAGACGTCGGCGTGCTCCCCCCGGAGGCGCGAGTTGATGCCGTCGGAGGCGATCACGAGGTCGGCATCGGGGTACTCGCTGGCGGACGCGACCTCGCGCTCGAAGACGAGCTTGACGCCGAGTTCCTCGCAGCGCGCCTGCAGGATGTTGAGCAGCTTCTTGCGCCCGATGCCGACGAAGCCGTGCCCGCCGCTGCGGATCACGCGGCCCTTGAAGTGCAGTTCGATGTCGTCCCAGTGGTTGAACGCCTGTTCGATGGTGGCGGCCGTCGCCGCGTCCCAGGCGCGCATGTTGTCCATCGTCGCGTCGGAGAACACGACACCCCAGCCGAAGGTGTCGTAGGGCAGGTTGCGCTCGACGACGGTGACGTCGTGTGCCGCGTCCTGCGCCTTCATCAGCAGCGCAAAGTACAGGCCGGCCGGCCCACCACCGATGCAGACGATCTTCATGGCTCGCTTCCTGGCTGATTCCCGACCGATCAGGTCCCTGCTATTAGTTTATTTATGAACTATCTTGGAGTCAACCATCTCCGCCTGCAGGACCCTCGGCGGCGGCCTCAGGGTGGAGCTTGCCGATGCGGCTCGTCGAACGGAAGGAAGTCCCTCTCGGCGCAGGCGTCGCGATTCCATTGCTGCATTGCGGGGAGCTCGAGCACCCGCCGCGCATAGGCGGCGGGCGCTTCCGGCAACCGCAGGCCGTAGGTCCGAAAGCGCGTGCACACGGGAGCGAAGTAGGCATCGGCGATGCCGAAGGCGCCGAACAGGAAGGGACCGCCCGACGCGGCGAGTTGCCCCGACCACATGTCCACGATGCGCTCGACGTCGCGCCCGACCTCGTCAAGCTCGCGCAGCTTCTGCGCCCCCACCTGGGGCAACGAGGCCTCGATGTTCATCGGCAAGTGGTTGCGCAGAGCGGAAAAGCCGGCATGCATCTCGGCGCACAGGCTGCGTGCGCGGGCCCGCTCGCGCACCTGAGCGGGCCACAGCGCCTTGGCGGGGAACTTCTCGGCCAGGTATTCGGCGATCGCCAGCGTGTCCCAGACGGCGAACCCGTCGTCGACCAGGACCGGCACCTTGCCGGTCGGCGCCACGGCACGGAGGGTGCGCTTGAACGGCGAATCGTCGCCGAAGTCGAGTCGCAGCTTCACCTCGTCGAATGCAATGTCCGCCTGACGCATCAGCAGCCAGGGTCGCAGCGACCACGACGAGTAGTTCTTGTTGCCGATGTAGAGCTTCATGCCGAGACTCCCGGTGTCGAATCCAGTTGAACCATGGCTCACGCGTCAGGCCGCCCCCGCACGATCAGCGCCAGCAGCGCGAGCAACGCCAGCGGCCACAGTCCGAGCGACGAGAGCCAGCGCGCATACGGCGTCTCCCCGCTGCGCCCCTGCACCACCGCTTCCAGCGTGCCCTCGCTCAAGGGGGGCAGACGCGCCGTCACCCGGCCGCGGTGATCGACCACTGCGGTCGCCCCGGTGTTGGTCGAGCGAATCACCGGCCGCTCGAACTCGAGCGAGCGCATCTGCGAGAACTGCAGGTGCTGGTCCTGCACCAGCCAGCGCCCGAACCAGGCCAGGTTGCTGATATTGACGAACACCGTTGCCGGATCGGCACCGACGACGCTCGCCACGATGTCCTCGCCGAACAGGTCTTCGTAGCAGATCAGCGGCCGCAGCCGCTGGCCGCCGACGGCGAAGGCAGCACTGCTCGTGCCACGGGCCTGGTCGCCGAGCGGGATCCGCATCAGATCGACGAACCAGCGAAAGCCCGGCGGCACGAATTCACCGAAGGGCAGCAGATGGCGCTTCCCGTAGCGGTATTCGCTGCCGGGTGCCTCGGCCGTCACGCCGATTGCCGAGTTGACGAAGCCGTCGTCGCTGTTGCCGACGAACATGCCGACGAGCAAGCCCCGCCCCGGCTGCTTGAACGGGAGTAGCAGATCGTCCCAGTAGCGGCCAGCGAACTCGGCACGGGTGAACGGGATCACCGACTCCGGCGTGACGACCAGTACGCCGCGCGCCGCAGCAGTCTGGCGGAGCAGCGCCTTCAGGTTGGCATCGATGCGGGCCGGATCGAACTTCAGATCCTGTGCGATATTGGGTTGGAGCAGGCTCACGCTGAGTTCGCCGCTGGGATGCGTGAACTCGGAGCGCAGCGCCAGCGGCCCGGCCAGCACGACCAGCGCGGTCAGGCCGAGCGTGACCCTGGCCGAAGTGGCCATCGGCCGCAGCGAGACGGCCGCCCCACAGGCCAGCCACGCAGCCAACGCCGACATCCCGTAGACACCGACCCATGGCGCCCAGGCCGCGAGCGGACCCACCGTATGCGCGTAACCCGAGGCGATCCACGGAAAGCCGGTGAAGAGCGTGGCCCGCCCGAGTTCGGCGAGCAGCCAGCACGCGGCCCACCGCAGCGCATCAGCGAGAGGCCTGCCACAGCGCAATCGCGCCCACAGCGCCAGCGCTGCGGCGTAGTACAGCGCAAGCGCCGACGCGAGCGCCAGCACGGCCAGCGCGGCCAGCCAGGCCGGCATGGCGCCGAAGTCGTGCATGCTGATGTAGAGCCACCAGAGACCCGAGACGAGCCAGCCGGTTCCGAACAGCCAGCCGAGCAACGCCGCACGCCCAGGGCCGGCGCGCGCCGCGGCATGGGCGAGCACGGAAAGCGCAGCAATCTGCAGCCACCAGGCCTCGAAGGGCGCGAAGGAGAAGGCGTGGGCGACGCCGGCCAGCAGCGCGGCAGGCACGGCGAGCGCCGGGCGCATCAGTCGGCAGGCTCGGCGCGCGTCACCTTGAACCAGCGCACGGCGCCGCCGCGGGTGAGCATCACGGAGAACACGAGCGGGCCTACCTGTACCGCCTCGGCGCGCCGCGGCACGTGCCCGAGCTGATGCGCGACCAGTCCGCCGATGGTGTCGAACTCGTCCTCCGGCAGCTCGGTGACGAAGGCCTGGTTCACGTCGGCGATCCGGGCGTCGCCCGCGACACGCTGGCTGCCGTCGGCCAGCGTATAGATGTCGCTCTCGCCGTCCTTCTCGTCGAACTCGTCCTCGATCTCGCCAACGATCTCTTCGAGCACGTCCTCGATCGTGATCAGCCCGGCGGTATTGCCGAATTCGTCGATCACGATCGCCAGATGGTTGCGGTTGGAACGAAAGTCGCGCAGCAGTTCGTTCAGTCCCTTCGACTCGGGCACGAACACGGCCGGGCGCAGCAGCGTGCGCAGGTTCAGCTCGGGCGCGCGCTGCAGCTTGAGCAGGTCCTTGGCCATCAGGATGCCGATGATGTTGTCTTGCCGACCCTCGTAGACCGGGAAACGCGAGTGCCCGGTGTTGATCACCAGATGGAGAAGCTGTTCGTAAGGCGCGTCGATGTCGAGCAGATCCATTCGCGTCGCCGGTACCATCGCGTCGCCCGCGCTCAGGTCGGCCATGCGAAGCACCCCCTCGAGCATCTTGCGCGACTCGGGCTCGATCAGTTCGCGCTGCTCTGCATCGGCGAGCGTCGACATCAGCTCGTCCCTCGAGTCGGGGCCGGGCGACAGGAACTCGAGCAGGCGCGTCAGCAGGGTCCTGCCCTCGCCTCGCGAG
Organism: uncultured bacterium; assembly: GCA_963802435.1. GTDB lineage: Bacteria > Pseudomonadota > Gammaproteobacteria > Burkholderiales > Burkholderiaceae_C > CAIKUF01. The sequence goes on along the minus strand of CAWDIT010000004.1, from coordinate 299,539 downwards.
GCCGCCGAATGACCGCGGTGGACGGGCGCATGCCGGCCTGCATGCTTGTCGGGTCCGCGCGCGGTTCGTGCAGGGTGAGGATCGGACATCGCGCAAGCGCGGGTGGCGGAGGTGGCGCCAAGCTTACCCGATGCCCGGCCACGGCTGCGGGCACGTCGGTGGCGCAGTCCGCTTGAACAATCCTCCGGGGCCACAATATCGCCTGCTCCACGCTACGGCGACACGCACCACCATGGCACTCATACCTGCAACCATCCTCACGGGCTTTTTGGGCTCGGGCAAGACGACGCTGCTCAAGCGCGTGCTCACCGAGGCACACGGGCAGCGAATCGCGGTGATCGAGAACGAGTTCGGCGAAGAGAACATCGACAACGAGATCCTGGTCCAGGCGAGCGGGGAGCAGATCATCCAGCTCAACAACGGATGCGTCTGCTGCACCATCCGCGAAGACCTGCGCACGACGCTGGCCGACCTGGCCGCCAGGAGGCGCAGCGGGGAGATCTCCTTCGATCGGGTCGTGATCGAGACCACCGGCCTGGCCGACCCGGGCCCGGTCGCGCAGACCTTCTTCATGGACGACGAGATCGCCGAGACCTACTTGCTCGACTCGGTGCTCACGCTGGTCGACGCCATGCACGCTGAACAGCAGCTCGACACCCGCCAGGAGGCGCGCCGCCAGGTCGGGTTCGCCGACCAGCTCTTCATCAGCAAGAGCGAGCTCGTCGACGAGGCGGCGCTGGACGAGCTCTCACACCGCCTGAAGCACATGAATCCGCGCGCGCCGCAGCAGAAGGTGCATTTCGGCGAGGTGCCCATCGCCTCGGTGTTCGACCTGAAGGGTTTCAACCTGAACGCCAAGCTCGACATCGACCCCGAGTTCCTGACCGCCGATGCGCATGCGCACGAGCACGACCATGAGCACGGCGAACACTGCGAGCATCCTCACCATCACCAGCACGACGACGACGTGAAATCATTCGTCTTCCGCTCCCACCGTCCCTTCAACGCGGCGCGGCTGGAGGACTTCCTCGGCTCGATCGTCCAGGTCTACGGGCCGCGCCTGCTGCGTTACAAGGGCGTGCTGTACATGAAAGGCACCGAGCGAAAGGTGGTGTTCCAGGGCGTGCACCAGTTGATGGGCAGCGACCTCGGCCCGGCCTGGGGCGCGGGCGAGAAGAAGGGCAGCAAGATGGTATTCATCGGGCTCGACCTGCCGCGCGACATCTTCCTGCAGGGTCTCGAGCAATGCCTCGCGTGACATCTTCCCTTCAAGAGCGGCACGTGGTGGCTACAATCCGCGGCGCCTGAGATTTCGGGGGCCGCGAAATCGGACCCCGGCAGCGCGCAGCCAGGCGTTGCAAGGAGACTGACGTGAAGAAGACAGCGGCCAAGAGAGCAATTCCACCAGCCAAGACTGCCGGCAAGTCGGTGACGCCTGCCCGCAGGGCACCGGCCAAGCCCGCGGCAAAGCCGGTACAAAAGCCGGCCAAGAAGCCTGCTGCCAAACCGAGCGCCAAGCCCGCAGCCAAGCCAACTGCCAAGCCCGCAACCAGGCCCGCAACCAAACCCGTTGCCAGGCCAACTGCCAAGTCCGGTGCAAGACCTGCGGCCAAACCGACGACCAAGCCCGCTCCCAAGGCGGCGCCGCCCGCGCGGCCCGCAACCACGAAGCCAAGCGCGAAGCCCCGTCCCACACCCGCGGCGAAAGCACCGCCAGTCGCCCCGCGCTCGGCCAAGGCCGCTGCAGTTGCCGATGCAGCTGGCGCCGCGCCGCAGGCGGTTGCCGCCAGACCTGCCCCTCCTCCGACCCGAATGACTTCTTCCGCCAAGAGCAAGGCCAGCGCCAAGGCGCAGGCGGCGTATGCCGCCCCCGCGCCGATGCCGATTCCGACCTCGCGCTTCGCCGACCGCTTTGCGCCCCCCCGTCCGCCCACCCGGCAGATGAGCCACCAGGAGATCGACACCCCGAGGCACACGCAGAAGTCCGACCCCAGGCTGGTCAACGCGTGGAAGACCAAGGCCGGACGCGACCTGACCGAGGCCGAATTGCTGGCGATGCCCGACAGCGAGTACATGAACGAGAAGCAGCTCGAGTACTTCCGCGCCGCGCTGCAGTTCCTGAAGGACGACTTGCTGTCGAACGCCGGCGAGACGACGGAACACCTGCGCGAGGACACGACGATCGTGCCCGATCCGGCCGACCGCGCGACGATCGAGGAAGAACACGCGCTCGAACTGCGCACGCGCGACCGCGAGCGCAAGCTGCTGAAGAAGATCACCCAGTCGCTGGCGCGCATCGAGTCCGGCGAGTACGGTTTCTGCGACGAGACCGGCGAGCCGATCGGGCTCGGCCGATTGCTGGCGCGGCCGACGGCTACACTGTCCCTCGAGGCGCAGCAACGGCGCGAACTGAAGCAGAAGATGTTCGGTGACTGAAACCGGGTTCCGGTCCCTGCCACGCGCTGCCGATTGCCGCCCGTCGGTTCGCGTGCCGGCGGGTTGAGCCTGGAATCACGCCATGTCCGAACCCAAAGACAGCCCCAGCTTCTTTCGCAAGGTCGTCAAGTTCGTCGCCAACCCGGCGACGGACTGGGCCAAGCTCGACGCGACTGTGCCGGACGAGGGCGGGACCGAGTTCGCGAAGTCCGAGCTGAAGGCGATGATCGAGCGCAAGCGGCGCAACGACTTCGTCCGCAAGCGCGAGCTAGACATGCTGCGCCGGGTGCGCCGCGAAGGGCTGACCAGCGAGCAGCTCGCCGCGCTGGGTGGTTCTTCGCGGCTGGACGACTCGGAGACGCGCCTGAACGACAGCGGCCTCAAGCCGGACAGCGGCGTCAAGGCCAAGATCGACGAGATCGAACAGCAAATGGCGGGCGAGAACTTCATCTCCCCGGTGCGTCGCCCGCCGGAGTTCTACAGCGCGACCACGCAGGCAGCGACGATGCCGCATGGCGAGTCGTCGGCAGCGTCGCCGAACGAGGCATTCGATCGTGCGTCGCCCTCGGAGCGCCTTCGCGCCGCGGAGTCGCTCGCGCCCTCGTCGGCGACGATGGGTCCGGGCATGTCGCCGTTGTCGCCGTCCGGCCCGGGCAGCTTCTCCGGGGCGTTTGCCGACCCCTTCGCGGTCGAGGTCAGCGAAGTGGCCCACGATCCCGAACTCGACGAGGCGGTGATCGCCTTCGCCAACGCCGACTTCGACCTCTGCGAGCAGGCGTTGTCGCGACTGACCGGCATCGGTGGCGAACGCTCGCAGCATGCCGAGACCTGGCTGGTGCGCTTCGACCTGTACCGCGCGATCGGCCAGCAACAGAAGTTCGAGACCCTGGCGCTCGAATACGCGCAACAGTTCGGATGGTCTGCTCCCCAGTGGTATTCGCTGCCCAAGCTCGTCGCCGAGGCAACCAGCGGCGAGGACCGCACGCCGCGGTCGAGCATCGACGGCCAGGTGGGCTGGATCTGCCCCGCGGTACTCGACCCCGACGGTGTCGCTCACCTGTCGTCGCAGACGTTGCAGATGCCGCTGCCCTGGGTGTTCGAGTGGTCGGCTCTGGAGCACATCGACGCCGAGGCCTGCGCCCGCCTCAGCGAGCTGTTCAGGCACTGGATCCCGCAGCCGCTCGACATGCGCTGGCTGGGCGGAGACGTTCTGTTCGCCCTGCTGCAGGAGGCCACGCCGACGGGCATGCGCGACGTCGATCCGGCATTCTGGCAGCTTCGCCTGGACGCCCTGCGCATGGCCAACCGCGCCGACCAGTTCGACGAGGCTGCGATCGACTACTGCGTCACCTACGAGGTCTCGCCGCCCTCGTGGGAGCGCGCGAAGTGCCAGGTGCGCGTCAGCGGCTCGAACCCGGGCAACACCACGTACCCGGCTTCACAGGTCACCGAGGTGTCGACGAGCTTCCTCGAGTCGCAGATCAGCGAAAACCAGAACCAGGTGCTCACCGGCAACGTCGAACTCTCCGGCCAGCTCGTCGGAGACATCGCCTCCACCCTGGCGAAGATCGACCAGGAGATCGGCGGTGCGAGCCTCGTCCGTGTGTCGTGCACGCACCTGATCCGGGTCGATTTCATGGCCGCGGGCAGCTTGCTGAACTGGGTCCTCACGCAGCGCAACGAAGGTCGCGCCGTCAGCTTCACCGATTCGCACCGCCTGGTGGCGCTGTTCTTCGGCGCGATGGGAATCAACGAGCACGCCAGGATCACGGTGCGCCAGGTCTGACCGCCGCCCATTAGCGCGCGCCCAGGCCCGCTGCGCAACCCACAGCACCCGCCCTCAACCTCCGACCGCATCCATGCAATCCTGGCACGGCACCACCATCGTCAGCGTGCGCCGCGGACCGCTCGTCGCCCTCGGCGGCGACGGGCAGGTGACGCTCGGCAACGTCGTCATCAAGGCGACGGCGCGCAAGGTCAGGAAGCTGCACCGCGACCAGGTCCTGGCAGGCTTTGCCGGTGCCACGGCCGATGCATTCACGCTGTTCGAACGCTTCGAAGCCAAGCTCGAGAAGCACCAGGGCCACCTCGTTCGTGCCGCCATCGAGCTGACCAAGGACTGGCGCACCGACCGCGTATTGCGTCGCCTGGAGGCCATGCTCGCGGTGGCAGACCGCGAGGCCTCGCTGATCATCACCGGCAACGGCGACGTGCTCGAACCCGAGCAGGGCATCATCGCCATCGGCTCCGGCGGCGCCTACGCGCAGGCGGCAGCGCGCGCACTGCTCGAGCACACCGCGATGACGCCGGCCGAGATCGTCAAGAAGTCGCTCGAGATCGCCGGCGATATCTGCATCTATACCAACCAGTCGCACACCGTAGAGACGCTCGAGTGAGCTCGATGACGCCAAAGGAGATCGTCTCCGAACTCGACCGCCACATCGTCGGCCAGCACGACGCCAAGCGCGCCGTCGCGATTGCGTTGCGAAACCGCTGGCGGCGCCAGCAGGTCGAGCCTTCGCTGCGTGGCGAGATCACGCCGAAGAACATCCTGATGATCGGCCCCACCGGCGTCGGCAAGACCGAGATCGCGCGGCGCCTGGCACGGCTCGCGGACGCGCCGTTCATCAAGGTCGAGGCGACCAAGTTCACCGAGGTCGGCTATGTCGGCAAGGACGTCGACTCGATCATCCGCGACCTCGTCGACAGCGCCGTCAAGCAGGAACGCGAGACGCAGATGCGCGGCCAGCGCGCGCGCGCCGAGGACGCCGCCGAAGACCGCGTGCTCGACATCCTGGTGCCGCCGGCCCGCGGCGATTTCGGGCTCGGCGCGGCGCCGGCCGACAACACCGCGCGCCAGGTGATGCGCAAGCGCCTGCGCGAGGGCACGCTCGCCGACAAGGAGATCGAGATCGAGCTGGCCGAACCGCGGCCGACGCTCGAGATCATGGGCCCGCCCGGCATGGACGAGATGGCCGAGCAACTGAAGGGCCTGTTCGCCAACATCGGCGCCGGCAAGCGCAAGGCGCGCAGGCTCAAGATCGGCGAGGCACTCAGGCTGCTCGTCGACGAGGAGGCTGCCAAGCTCCTCAACGAGGACGAAATCAAGGCCGCCGCGGTGGCCAATGCCGAGCAGAACGGCATTGTCTTCCTCGACGAGATCGACAAGGTCACCGGCGCGAGCGGCGGCGAATCGCGCGGCGCAGACGTCTCCCGCCAGGGCGTGCAGCGCGACCTGTTGCCGCTGGTCGAGGGCACGGCGGTGAACACCAAGTACGGCATCGTCAAGACCGACCACATCCTGTTCATCGCGTCCGGCGCGTTCCACCTCAGCAAGCCGAGCGACCTGATTCCCGAGTTGCAGGGGCGCTTCCCGATCCGGGTCGAACTCGGCCCGTTGTCGGTGGACGATTTCGAGGCGATCCTGACACAGACCCAGGCGAGCCTCGTGATGCAGTACCAGGCGCTGCTGGCGACCGAGGGGGTGACGCTGGAAATCACGCCCGACGGCATCCGCCGCCTCGCGCAGACAGCCTACGACGTGAACGAGCGCACCGAGAACATCGGCGCGCGCCGGCTGGCGACGGTGATGGAGCGGCTGCTCGACCAGGTGAGCTTCGACGCGCCGAGCCTCGCCGGCCAGACCGTGCGGCTCGACGCCGAGGCGGTCGACGCCAAGCTGGGCGAGCTGGCGCGGAACGAGGATCTGTCGCGCTACATCCTGTAGCTGCGGGGCGAGATCGAAGTGATACGCGAGCTCGCGTCAGCCCGAGCCGGCCGATAACGAAGGCATCTTGGGGTCGTCGTCTCAACCCTCGCCGGGCCGCCCCAAGAGGGTTGAGCTCCCCTCGGGGGGCGATGCCGAAGGCATCTTGGGGTCGTCGTCTCAACCCTCGCCGGGCCGCCCCAAGAGGGTTGAGCTCCCCTCGGGGGGCGATGCCGAAGGCATCTTGGGGTCGTCATCAGAGCGCGAGTCGATGCGACTGCAGCACGAGCAGCCCGTCGAAGATCAGCGTTTCCACCGCCTCGAACGGGAGTTCGACGATCGTCCCCAGCTTCGCCGCGGCCCCGCCGCTCATCAGCAGCAGCGGTTCCTGGCCGGTGCGCTCGAGCAGCTTGCGCTGCACCCGCTCGATCGCTCCGGCGATGGCGTGCGCGCCGCCGCTCATCAGCGCGTCGCTCGTGTTGGTCGGAAAGTCCACCGCTTCGCCGGTCGGTGCCTTCAGGCCGGCCGTGCCCATCTCGAGGGCGCGCAGCATCAGGCCGAAGCCGGGCAGGATCAGGCCGCCGATGAAGCGCCCCTCGGTGTCCAGTGCATCCACCGTCACCGCGGTGCCGACCATCACGACCAGCGCCGGCCGCGGTGCCCCCCGCGCGAGCACGTGGTGGCGGGCGCCGACGAGCGCCGTCCAGCGGTCGGCCCCCAGGCGGTTCGGATGGTCGTAGCCGTTGGTCACGCCACCGGCGCGAGCCGACGGCACGACCCAATGCGGCTCGATGTCCCACAGTTCGAGCTGCTCCTCGACGCGGCGGCGGATCGCCTCGCCGGCGACGACGCAGCCGAGCATGCTGCGCGGCGCGGCGAGCCGCTTCCACTCGGTCTCGGCCAGCGTGTCGATCGTCTCCAGGAAGATCGCGCCCTGCGCAAGCAGCACGGCGCCGGGCTGCGGCGTGACGTACTGTGCCCACTTCAGGCGCGTGTTCCCGATGTCGATCGCGAAGAAGGTCATGCTGACTCCAAGGGCGCGGCGCGATTGTGCCGCCATTCCCTTGCCGCCAACGGGCAGGCGTCCCGGGGCGCTACACTTCAATTGACGTATACGTCAACCAACAGTGGGTTCCGCATGGCCAAGGACAAGTCCGATACCGCGCCCCTGCCGAGCGACTTCCAGCACGCCTCGGCCGGGAAGGCGTTCGACCTCGCTCGCATCGACCCCAAGGCACGACCGTTCTCGACCGGCGACCGGGAACGCGACCGTGCCGAAGTCGAGAAGCTCGCGCTCGAGCTCGACGAGTTGCAGAACCTCTTCTACGCCGACCGGCGCTTCAAGCTGCTCGTCGTGCTGCAGGGCACGGACACGAGCGGCAAGGACGGCACGCTACGCGCCGTGTTCGGCCAGATGAGCGCGCTCGGCGTCCACACGGTGAGCTGGAAGGTGCCGACCGAGCACGAGCGCGATCACGACTACCTGTGGCGCATTCACGACCAGGTGCCGGCCGCCGGCGAAGTGACGGTCTTCAATCGCAGCCACTACGAAGACGTTCTCGTGCCGGCGGTCAATGGCTGGATCACACCCGAGCAGACGCGCCAGCGCTATGCGCAGATCAACGATTTCGAGCGCATGCTCAGCGAGACCGGCACCGTCGTCTGCAAGTTCATGCTCCACATCTCGAAGGAAGAGCAGCGCCAGCGACTTCAGGAACGGCTGGACGACCCGGCGAAACACTGGAAGTTCAGCCTCGGCGACCTCGAGGTTCGCAAGCAATGGGACGACTATCAGGCCGCATACGGCGCCGCGATCGCGGCGACCGGCACATCGTGGGCGCCCTGGATTATCGTGCCCGCCGACTCGAAGACGCACCGCAACCTGATGATCGCAACGATGCTGAAGGCAACGTTCGGCCGCCTGAAGCTGCGCTACCCGACCGGCGACCCGGCGCTCTTCGGCCTGCGCGTCGAATAGTGCCGGTCGACAACAGACCGAGGAGACCCCGATGACCGAGCTGTCCGCCGAATACCAGGCCCTGGCGAGCTACCGTCCGACGCACAAGGTGCGCTTCGTCACCGCGGCGAGCCTGTTCGACGGCCACGACGCGGCAATCAACATCATGCGGCGCATCCTGCAGGGCATGGGGGCGGAGGTGATCCACCTCGGGCACAACCGCTCGGTGGACGAAGTCGTGACTGCCGCGCTGCAGGAAGACGTGCAGGGCATCGCGCTCAGTTCCTACCAGGGAGGGCATGTCGAGTACTTCAAGTACATGGTCGACCTGCTGAGGAGCCGCGGCGGAGCGGACATCCAGGTCTTCGGCGGCGGCGGCGGCGTGATCGTGCCGGCCGAGATCGCCGAACTGCAGGCCTACGGCGTGTCACGCATCTACAGCCCCGAGGACGGGCAGCGCATGGGCCTGGCCGGAATGATCGGCGAAATGATGATGCGCTGCGACCACGACCTTTCGGTGCACGTGCCGAAGTCGCTTGCGACGATCCAGGGCCATGGCGAGGCGGCCTGGCGGGCACTGGCGCGACTGATCACCGCGCTCGAGGCCGGCAGCGCCCCGCCCGAACTGAAGGCCGCGCTGCAAGCCGCGGCGACGGCGAGCCGCATCCCGGTGCTCGGCATCACCGGCACCGGCGGCGCCGGCAAGTCGAGCCTGACCGATGAACTGATCCGCCGCCTGAGGCTGGACCAGGACGACCGGCTGCGCATCGCCGTCATCAGCATCGACCCGTCGCGCCGCAAGAGCGGCGGCGCACTGCTCGGCGACCGCATTCGAATGAACGCCATCGGACCCTGGCGCCAGGCACAGCGCGTCTTCATGCGCAGCCTCGCCACGCGCGATTCGCGCCAGGAGATCAGCCAGGCGTTGCCCGACGTGCTGCTCGCCTGCAAGGCCGCCGGCTTCGACCTGATCATCGTCGAGACCTCCGGCATCGGGCAGGGCGACGCGGCGATCGTGCCGCTCGTCGACGTTCCGATGTACGTGATGACACCCGAGTTCGGCGCCGCGAGCCAACTCGAGAAGATCGACATGCTCGACTTCGCCGAGTTCGTGGCGATCAACAAGTTCGATCGCAAGGGCGCGCTCGACGCGATGCGCGACGTCGCCAAGCAGGTGCAGCGCAACCGCGAGGCCTTCAAGCAGGCGCAAGGCGAAATGCCGGTATTCGGCACCATGGCGAGCCGCTTCAACGACGACGGCGTGACGGCGCTCTACCAGGCGCTCGCCCCCAGGCTGGCCGCGCTCGGTCTGGACATCGGCGCGGGCAGGTTGCCGCGGGTCGCAACGCGCCACAGCACGCACCAGGTGGCGATCGTGCCCGGCGCGCGGGTGCGCTATCTCGCAGACATCGCCGACACGGTGCGCGGCTACAAGCGGCGGGCCCAGGAGCAGGCCAGGCTGGCGCGCGAGGTGCAACAGCTGCGCGAGACCGCCCGCATGCTGCACGACGACGACGCGACGCGCGACGGCGCGAAGAACACCGTGCTCAAGCTGGCCGACGCGCGCGAGGCGCGGCTCGATGCCTCCGCGAAGAAGCTCCTCGCGATGTGGCCCGAGATGCGCAAGGCCTACGCCGGCGACGAGTACGTGGTGAAGATCCGCGACCGGGAGATCCGCACCGGCCTCGTCCATACGACCTTGAGCGGCAGCAAGATCCGCAAGGTCGCGCTGCCGCAGTACGAGGACCATGGCGAACTGCTGAAGTGGCTGCTGCTCGACAACGTCCCCGGCAGCTTTCCCTATGCTGCCGGCACCTTCGCCTTCAAGCGCGAGGGCGAGGACCCGACGCGCATGTTCGCCGGCGAGGGCGACGCCTTCCGCACGAATCGGCGCTTCAAGCTCGTGAGCCAGGGCATGCCGGCCAAGCGCCTGAGCACGGCATTCGATTCCGTCACGCTGTACGGCAACGACCCGGATCCCAGGCCCGACATCTACGGCAAGATCGGCAATTCGGGTGTCAGCATTGCCACGCTCGACGACCTGAAGGTGCTGTATTCGGGTTTCGATCTGTGCGACCCGATGACCTCGGTGTCGATGACGATCAACGGCCCGGCGCCGACGATCCTGGCGATGTTCATGAACGCCGCGATCGACCAGCAGCTCACAAAGTTCAGGAGCGACAACGGACGCGACCCGACCGACACCGAGGCTGCCAAGATCCGCGAATGGACGCTCGCCAACGTGCGCGGCACGGTGCAGGCCGACATCCTGAAGGAAGACCAGGGCCAGAACACCTGCATCTTCTCGACCGAGTTCAGCCTGAAGGTGATGGGCGACATCGCGCAATGGTTCGTCCACCACCAGGTGCGCAACTTCTACTCGGTGAGCATCAGCGGCTATCACATCGCCGAGGCGGGAGCCAACCCGATCAGCCAGCTCGCGTTCACGCTGAGCAACGGCTTCACTTTCGTCGAGGCGTACCTGGCGCGCGGCATGCACATCGACGACTTCGCGCCGAACCTCTCGTTCTTCTTCAGCAATGGCATGGACCCCGAGTACACGGTGATGGGCCGCGTCGCACGGCGCATCTGGGCGATCGCGATGCGCGACCGCTACGGCGCCAACGAGCGCAGCCAGAAGCTCAAGTACCACGTGCAGACGAGCGGGCGCAGCCTGCACGCGCAGGAGATCCAGTTCAACGACATCCGCACCACGCTGCAGGCTCTGATCGCGGTCTACGACAACTGCAACAGCCTGCACACCAACGCCTTCGACGAGGCGATCACGACGCCGACCGAAGACAGCGTGCGCCGCGCGATGGCGATCCAGATGATCATCAACCGCGAGTGGGGGCTGGCGAAGAACGAGAACCCGAACCAGGGCGCATTCGTCATCGACGAGTTGACCGAACTCGTCGAAGAGGCGGTGCTCAGCGAGTTCGAGAAGATCGCCGAGCGCGGCGGCGTGCTCGGCGCGATGGAGACCGGCTACCAGCGCGGCAAGATCCAGGAAGAGAGCATGCACTACGAGATGCAGAAGCACACCGGCGAGTACCCGATCGTCGGCGTCAACACCTTCCGCAATCCGCACGGCGACACAGTGGCGCAGACGCTGGAGCTGGCGCGATCGACCGAGGAGGAGAAGCAGTCGCAACTCGCGCGGCTGGCCGACTTCCAGCAGCGCCACGCCGCCGAGGCACCGGCGATGCTCGCGCGCCTTCAGCAGGCCGTGATGGCCAACGAGAACGCGTTCGAGGTGCTGATGGATGCCGTAAGGTGCTGCAGCCTCGGGCAGATCACCACCGCGCTGTTCGAGGTGGGGGGGCAGTATCGGCGGAGCATGTGACGGGCCGCTAGCGAACCATGCCACGGCACGTGGCCCGATTGACAGCGCATCGCCACTTCCGGATCATCGGGCCATGGACAACAGCACCGTGAAGGTCGAACTGCCGGACCCGTTGGGCAGCTATGTCGATGCCCGGGTCCGCACGGGCAAGTTTGCCGACGCAAGCGCCTACCTGCAGGACTTGGTCCGGCGCGACCATGAAGCCCAGGTCGCGCGGCTGTGTGAGCTGATCCAGGAGGGGCTGGATTCGGGTGACCCGACGCCACTGAGCGACGACGAGATCGCAGCCATCCGCCGGCGTATCCGCGCCCGATGATGAAGCCTGCGCGGCTTCGCCCGCGGGCCAAGGACGACCTGTCCGACCAGGCGTGGTACTACGCTCAGGAGGTTGACGTCGACACCGCCGATGCCTTCGTCGACGAGGCACTGGCCGCACTCTCCGCCGTCGAACAGCAACCCGGCATGGGTTCGCCCCGCTGGAGCACGTGGAGCACGCAACCGCCGCTGCGTGCCTGGCGCATCGGGCGGTTTCCGATGGTCTGGTTCTACGTCGAACGCGGTGATCATCTGGACGTGCTGCGCCTGCTCGGCGAGCGGCAGGACATCGCAACCATTGTGCGCGACGAGACGACCTGACGCGCTCAGGCAGCCCCCACCATGCCTCAAAACCGGCCACAACAAAGCCGACACCCGCGCTAAGCTCAGCTCGCGCCGGCGCCACCCAACTCATGCTGGAAGATGCTCGTTCGATCGCTTCGGGGTTCTGGCCGCCTGAAGCCCACTTCCTTTAACGTCCACAGACACAGCAGACCATGGCAATCCCGGATTTCCAGACGCTCATGCTTCCGGTCCTGAGGGCCTCGGCCGCCGGCGAAGTGAAGATATCGGATGTGGTGACCACACTGGGCAAGCAGTTGGCCTTGTCCGACGATGAACTGTCAGAGCTACTGCCATCTGGCAAGCAGACCACGTTTGCCAATCGCGTCAATTGGGCGAAGAGCTATCTCGGCAAGGCGGGCTTGATCACGCTCACGAGGCGCGGGCACTTCGAGGTCAGCGAGCGCGGCAGGGCCGTCCTCGCCGCACCGCCTGCAGCCATCAACATCAAGTTTCTGGAGTCGTTCCCTGAGTTCAAGCAGTTCAGGGAAGCCAGCGTTCAACCAGCCACCACGCCACAGCCGGAGTCCGTGAACCTGAAGGACCTGACGCCTGACGAGATCATTCGGTCCGCGTACAGCGAACTGAACCAAGCCTTGAGTTCGGAGCTGATGTCGAAGATCCTGTCAGCTCCGCCCGACTTCTTCGAGCGCCTCGTCGTGCAGTTGCTTGTGGCGATGGGGTACGGCGGCTCCGCACTTGAAGCCGGCAAGGCGCTCGGGAAGAGCGGCGACGGCGGCGTGGATGGAGTGATCGACCAGGACGCGCTGGGCCTTGACCGCATCTACGTGCAGGCCAAGCGCTATGCGGGCAGCAAAGTGTCATCCGGCGAAATTCGCGATTTCTTCGGTTCGCTGGACCGCTTCAAGGCCACCAAAGGTCTGTTCGTGACGACCTCTGCGTTCTCGCCTGCGGCCAAGGAAACGGCGGACCTTCTCAGCAAGCGGATCGTGCTGATCGACGGTGAGCAGCTCACACGCCTGATGATTCGGTTCGACATCGGATGTCGAGTCGAAGAAGTGGTCAGGATCAAGAAGTTGGACGAAGATTTCTTTGACTGAACGGCCAGGCGCCTGCGCCGCGAGTGGCGTCCGTCGCCTGGCACTTCATCGAACGCAAGCCCGCCAACTCTCGGGCTCGACTAGGGATCGAACGTGGCGATTCAGGTCGCTGCCTGATGCTCGCGGGTCAGGTCCCCGATGCCAGCGAGCAACCCATCGATCGCAACGTCCTCGTCGAGCTGCTCCCAATGCAGCCCCCGCGCACTGAACTCCACGTTTGAACGCTGCTCTGGGGTCGCATTCATCAAGCGCGGGAACCATGCGAGCGGTACCGCGATCACGCGCCCATCGGACAGATCGACCCACATGCTGTCGTCGGCGAAACGAACGGCCCTGGCAGAGATATTCACGCCAAAGGCGCTGCGCATCACTTCCCGCCCACCCCCAGCAACTCGATCTCGAACACCAGTGTCGCGTTCGGCGGAATCACGCCGCCGGCGCCGCGCTCGCCGTAGGCGATCGCCGCCGGGCAGGTCAGGCGAGCCTTGCCACCCGACTTCATCATCTGCACGCCTTCGGTCCAGCACTTGATCACGCCGTTCAACGGGAATTCGGCCGGCTGCCCTGTCTTGTAGGAGCTGTCGAACTCCTTGCCGTCGGGGAAGGTGCCCTTGTAGTGGACCTTGACCGTGTCGGTCGCCTTCGGGCTCGCGCCGCTGCCGTCCTTGATCGACTTGAAGACCAATCCGCTCGGCGTGACGACGGCGCCCGGTTCCTTGGCCGCTTTCGCAGCGGCATCGGTCTGCGCCCAGGCGGGCAATGCGGCAGCGGCGATCAGCAGGGCCATCAGGTTCTTCATGCGGTCTCCATCGGACGGTTTCGGGGCCGCCGATCTTGCCACAGCGGCGCAGGCCAGCGCAGGCACGCCGCGCTGGCACCTTGGCGACTGCGCTCGCGGCGGTTCGGCGCTACGCTGCGGCCTTTCCACGGAGGACCGCAGCCATGAACGACCTCTTCTCGCTCCAGGGCCGCACGGCGTTGATCACCGGCGGTTCGCGCGGCATTGGCCGCATGATCGCCGCCGGCTTCCTCGCCCAGGGTGCGCGCGTCTACATCTCGGCACGCAAGGCCGAGGCCTGCGATCGCACCGCAAGCGAACTCTCGGCGATCGGCCCCTGCGTCTCGCTGCCCGCCGACGTCTCCACGCTCGACGGCGCGCAGGCGCTCGCCGCCGCCTACATGGCGCGCGAGCCGCAGCTCGACATCCTCGTCAACAATGCCGGCGCGGCCTGGGGCGCACCGTTCGACGAGTTTCCCGAGAAGGGCTGGGACAAGGTCGTCGACCTGAACCTGAAGACGCCGTTCTTCCTGACGCAGGCGCTGATCGCGCCGCTGCGCAGGGCCGCCGAGTTGCGCACCGCGAAGGTGATCAACATCGCGTCGATCGACGGCGTCTCGGTCAACCCGCAGGAGACCTATTCGTACGCGGCGAGCAAGGCCGGCCTGATCCACCTCACCCGGCGCATGTCGCTGCGGCTGATCGAGGACAACATCGCGGTCAGCGCGATCGCGCCGGGCGCATTCGCCTCCGACATGAACCGCGACGCGCGCGACCACGGCGCCGAGCTCGCCGCGCGCATTCCGGCCGGGCGCATCGGCATCGCCGACGACATGGCCGGCGCGGCGATCTACCTGGCGTCACGCGCGGGCGACTACGTGGTCGGCGCGACGCTGGTGGTCGACGGCGGCGTGACCCTCTCGCGTTGAGCGCCCCGCGGGCGCGACAGGCGCTGGCTGCACCGCTCATCCGCCCGCGCCTGTCGGAACGTTGCATGACGTACCGGCTTCGCGCTGTTCGACGAACCGCGCGGCAGCCGAGGCTCAGCGACCACGTAACCGCTGGAACTTGCGCCGGCGATGGCAGTCAACACACAGAGTGTGGCGTCGGTGCACCGGAAGACGGTCGTTGCGCGGCGTCAACCGCAGTACCCGCGTGGCCGTTCATGCTTGCACGATACTGCTTCGACCGGCAATCAATCCCATGCGTACCCTGACCCTCACCACTCTGGCTCTTGCCTGCGCCTTGGGCAGTTCTGTCGTGCAGGCGGCGCCCGGCTATTCCGGGCGGGGCGGTGGAGGCGGTGCGCACGTCGCGCCGGCACATGGGCATGGCGGCGCCCGCTGGGCCGGTGGGCCCTACCGGCCAGGGTACGGCGCGGGCTACGGCTACGGTGGCTGGCGCTATGGCTATCCTGGCTATGGGTATGGCTACGGATTCGGGCTCGGGCTAGGCTACGGCAGCGGCTGGGCACTGACGACGGCGTGGCCGTGGTACTGGGGCGCTCCGGCGTACTATCCCTGGGGCTACCTTGCACCCGGCTACCCCGCCCTGGCGCTGGGCGAGGACCTGAGCTACGTCCAGCAGCCGCAGGCCGAGCTCGTCGCTCCGCCATCACGCAGGGCCGCGAGCTACTGGTACTACTGCACCGAGCCGGCCGGCTACTACCCCTACGTGCAGCAGTGTGCAAGGCCGTGGATCGCCGTGCAGCCCAACGCCGTGCCACCAGCCGGCAGCGCCCCTGGCGCGCCAGCGCAATAGCGCCGTGAAGACCAGAAGGATTCCGATGAAGCTGGGGACGATTGCCGTCGCGCTAGCCGGTCTGGCTGCGCTCGCCGGGTGCGTGTCGGTGCCGCAAGGCCCGACCGTTGCCGTGATGCCGGGCGCCGGCAAGAGCCTCGACCAGTTCCGCGCCGATGCCGGCATGTGCCAGCAGTACGCCCAATCGACCGTCGCAGGCCCCAGCCAGGCGGCGCAAGACTATGCCGCAGCCAACGCCGCGGGCGGAGCGGCAGTGGGAGCCGTCGTGGGCGGTCTGCTCGGCGCCGCGACCGGACAGGCCGGAGCCGGGGCGGCCTGGGGCGCCGGTACCGGGCTGATCTTCGGCGGCGCCGCGGCCGGCAACGCAGGCGCGGTGTCCTCGTACACGCTGCAGCGACAGTACGACATCGCCTACATGCAGTGCATGTACACGCGGGGCAACCAGGTGCCGGGGCGGATGGTCCAGCGCAGTGTTCCCGGCGAGAGCTATCCGCCTTCGGGCTACGTCGCGCCGTCGGCGCGCTACAGCGTGCCACCGAACGCCGTGGCGCCGCCCCCCGACACGCCGCCGCCGCCGGGCTACGCAACTCCCGCCTTGCCTCCGCCACGGCAGGACTGAGCCGCCGCAGCGAAGCGCCTGTGAAACTGCGCAGCGAAGGCGGCTCAACCTCGCGCCTTCCCTGCACAACTGCGCAGGTGCTTCGGTCCGGCGCGAGCCGCCGCAGCGAAGCGCCTGTGAAACTGCGCAGCGAAGGCGGCTCAACCTCGCGCCTTCCCTGCACAACTGCGCAGGTGCTTCGGTCCGGCGCGAGCCGCCGCAGCGAAGCGCCTGTGAAACTGCGCAGCGAAGGCGGCTCACCCTCGCGCCTTCCCTGCACAACTGCGCAGGTGCTTCGGTCCGGCGCGAGCCGCCGCAGCGCGCAGCGGCGCTGCGCCACCGCGACTGCAGCGCCCACGGTGTTCCACGTCGATGTCGGCAGCCCGCGGCGGTTGCAGCCCGCGCGATCCGCGCACGGGAGCACAATCCCGAGCCCGACACCGGCCCACATTCGCGAATGACGCTACCGGAGACAGCCATGGATCACCTGAGCGGCCTTGACGCCACCTTCCTCTACCTCGAGACCCCCGAAAACCCGATGCACGTTGGCAGCTTGCATGTCTACGAGCTGCCGCCTGGCTACAAGGGCAACTTCGTGGACGACGTACGCAAGCACATCGCCGGCCGAATGCACCTCGCGCCGGTGTTCCGGCGCAAGCTGCTGAACATGCCGTTCGAGATGGCCAATCCGATCTGGGTCGCCGAGGACGATCTCGACATCGAGTACCACATCCGCAGCACCGTGCTGCCCAAGCCCGGCAGCCGGGAACAGCTCGACAAACTGGTCGGTCGCCTGCACTCGAGCCTGCTCGACCGCAGCCGCCCGCTGTGGGAGTTCTATGTGATCGAAGGCCTGCAGACGGCGCCTGACGCCCCGAAGGGAGCACGACATGTGGCCTTCTACGCCAAGGTCCACCATGCGGCACTCGACGGTGCAAGCGGCATCGTGCTGGCCAATGCGATGCTGGACGTCGGTCCGGTCCCGCGCAAGGTGCCGGCGCAACCCACATCGCGCGTTGCGGATGCCGACACCTTCGGTATCGGCGAACTCGCTGCAGCCGGCGTGCGCCATACCGCGGCGCAGTCGGTCAAGCTCGTGCGGGCGCTGCCGACACTGGCGCGCACGGTGTGGGATCGGCTGCGTCCCAGCGCTGCCGAAGCTGCTGTCCGCGGCAAGGCGCCGCAGGGCAACTGGTTCGCACCACGCACGCCGCTGAACGTGGCGATCACCAACCAGCGATCCTTCGCCAGCCTGTCGCTGCCGCTTTCCGAGGCGCGACACATCGCCAAGGGCAACGCGGTGACGATCAATGATGTGGTGCTGGCGATCTGTTCCGGCGCGCTGCGCCACTACCTGGCCGACATCGACGCCCTGCCCGCCGACCCGCTGCTCGCCGGCGTGCCGGTCAGCCTTCGCGAGGCCGGCAACACCGAGATGAACACCCAGGCGTCGATGATGCGGGTCAGCCTGGCGAGCCATCTCGCCGACCCGCTGGAGCGGCTGCATGCGATCCGCGATTCGAGCGCAGCCGCGAAGGCGACGATGGCGAGCATGAAGTCGGTGATGCCGACCGACTTCCCGTCGCTCGGCGCGCCCTGGCTGATCAGCGGCATCGCCGGGTTGTTCGGCCGCTCCAGGCTCGCCAACCGCATGCCGCCGATCACCAACGTGGCGATCTCCAACGTGCCCGGACCGCAGTACCCCCTCTACCTCGCGGGCGCGAAGATGCTCACCTACTACCCGGTATCGATCGCGGTCCACAGCGTGGCGCTCAACATCACGGTCGAAAGCTACAACGGCTCGCTCGACTTCGGCCTCACCGCCTGCCGCAAGGCGATGCCGGACCTGCCCGACCTGGCGCGCTACATGAAGGCGGCGCACGACGAGTTGCTGGCGCTCACACCGGCCGTGCCGGCGCGACCGGCGCAGGCGACGGCGCCGACCAAGCGGGCACGCCGCAAGACCGCGACGCCGATCAAGCTCAGCGCACCGGCGCCAAAGACCACCCTGCGGACTGCTCGACCGCGCGCGCCTCGTCGCGCAGCTTGAAGAGGTGCGCCTTGAGCGAGCGCATCGCCATCGCGTGCATGCGCTGCGGCACGTCGTCGTAGACCTGCGGCAGCAGCGCATCGACCGCGGCCGGTCCGCGTTCGCGCAGGGCGTCGATCACCTTGCCTTCGCGCCGCAGGCGGTGGTCGATGATCGCCTGAAAGGCACGCCGCGGCTGCGCCATCAGGAAGCCGTGGCCGGGAGCAAGCCAGTCCAGGTCTTCGGGCAGCAGCTCGCGCAGTGACGCCAGGTAGGCCGCCATGTCGCCGTCCGGCGGGTTGATGACCACGGTGGACAGCTGCATCACGTGGTCGCCGGTGAACAGCGTCTTCTCCTCTTCCAGCAGATAGCAGAGGTGGTTCGACGCGTGGCCCGGGGTATGGATCGCGCGCAGCGTGGCGCCGTCCAGCGCGATGTGCTCGCCGCCGGTGAGTCGATGATCGGGGGCGAAGCTCGCGTCCTGCCACTCGGGGTGGGTCGCCATCCGGCCGTACACCGCGGCACCGGTGCGCGCCTTCAGCAGCGCCGTGGCCGGCGAATGGTCGGGATGGGTGTGGGTGACCAAGATCCAGCGGATCGCACCGGGGGCCGCGGCGAGCACGTTGTCGACGTGCGACGCGTCGAGCGGACCGGGGTCGATCACTGCCCACTCGTTGGCCGCGCCACCACCCACCAGATAGGTGTTGGTGCCCGGCCCGGTCATCACGCTGCCGTTGTGGGCGGTGACGCGGATCACCCGTGCAGACAGGCGAACCGGCTCGCCCGGCTGGATCTCGTAGCAGCCCGTGCCGCGGAACTCGGGGTCGATGCGGCGCAGTTCGACGAAGGCCGGCTCATCGGGGGTGACCGGGCGCAGGCCCTGGCTGCCGATGCCGACGTGCGGCATCGTGAGTTCGATCTCGCGCGGCGAGCGGGCCCACGCGAGCAGCGCCTGCACGCTGTCGAAGCGGGCAATCGACTCGAGCGTCTTCAGCGTCGGTGTCATCAGCTTGAGCGCCGCACCCTCCGTCAGCGCGTCGGCGGGGCGCAGCCAGCGCTGCTCGACGAGTTCGGTGTCGTCGTGGCGGGCGACCTGGGCCGCGGGGGCCTCGGCGATGAAGAAGCGGGTGTCGAAGCGCTTGGCCCGCACCGGCGGCGTGAGCCAGTGGCTGAGGTAGACGAGGCGGTCCATCGCGAGCATCAGGCCGTGCCCTTCGCAGAGCTCGCTGAGCGTTCGTTCGCCACGGTGCAGCGGGCCGCGCCACGCCGCGAACTCCGCGGCGCCCGAAGGATCTGCCCGCAGGTCCAGCAAGGCGCCGTGCGCGTCCAGCGCGAGCAGCAAGCCAGCCTCCTCGAAGCATTCGCGAACGGCGGCCACGTAGTGGTCGAGCCCGCCGCGAGGCAATCCGAGCTGCGCGCTGGCGGAGGCATCGTCGAGTCCGGCGCACCGCGGGTGGCAGAGGCGATCGCCCGGTTCCACCATGCCCCCGGGAAAGACCCAGGCGCCGCTGTTGTGGTCGCCGCGCTCGGCGCGGCGCAGCAACAGCACTTCGATGCCGACGGCAGCGTCGCGCACGACCACCAGGGTGGCGGCCGCCCGGGGGCTGCCGTGGGGCAGGCTTGAGTTCGGTACAGGCTGGGGGGCGGCAGGCAGCATGGCAGGTGGCGCGGTCGGTGGAGCGGGACTCCAGTGTAGGGACGACCGCCCCCCGCGCAGCGCGCGGACGAAACGCCGCGCGGGCCGGCCCCGCGGCGTTCGCGCTGATCTGCCATCCGACGGGCCCACAATCCTGTTTCCGACCCGAGGAGCCCCATGTTCAGCCTGCCCGCCTTCATCGCCCCGGCCCGCTTCCAGGAGCCCGAGGCTGCACTCGCCCGGGTGCACGCGATCTACGACGGCAGCATCGCCCACCTGCGCGACGCGCTGCTGCGCTTCGTCGACGGGCAGGACCTGGCGCGGCGCGTACGTGCCTGCTACCCCTTCGTGCGCGTGCACACCGACACCGTGGCGCGTGCCGACTCGCGCCTGAGCTACGGCTTCGTCGCCGGCCCCGGCACGTACGAGACCACGCTGACGCGCCCCGACCTGTTCGGAGCCTACTACCGGGAACAGTTCCGCCTGCTGCTGAAGAACCACGGCGTGTCGCTCGAAGTGGGCACCAGCGCGCAGCCGATTCCGGTGCACTTCTCGTTCGCCGAGAACGACCACGTCGAAGGCTCGATGAGCGCAGAGCGGCGCCTGCTGATGCGCGACCGCTTCGACCTGCCCGACCTGGCGGCGATGGACGACGGCATCGCCAACGGCACGCACGAGCCGCGCCCCGGCGAGGCACACCCGCTGGCGCTGTTCACCGCGCCGCGGGTCGACTACTCGCTGCACCGGCTGCGCCACTACAGCGGCACGCGGCCGGAGCACTTCCAGAATTTCGTTCTCTTCACCAACTACCAGTTCTACATCGACGAGTTCATTCGCCTGGGCCACGAGTGCATGAAGGGTGCCGAAGGCGACTACGCCGCCTTCATCGAGCCCGGCGGTGTCGTCACACGCCGTGCCGGCCTGCCCGCCGAGCCTGGCGACGAATTCGGCAGCGCGCCCCCGCGCCTGCCGCAGATGCCCGCCTATCACCTGGTGCGGCCCGACGGCGCCGGCATCACCATGGTCAACATCGGCATCGGCCCGGCCAACGCGAAGACCATCACCGATCACATCGCCGTGCTGCGCCCGCACGCCTGGATCATGCTCGGCCACTGCGCCGGCCTGCGCAACACGCAGCAGCTCGGCGACTACGTGCTCGCCCACGGCTACGTGCGCGAAGACCACGTGCTCGACGAAGACCTGCCGCTGTGGGTTCCCATTCCGGCGCTCGCCGAGGTGCAAGTGGCACTGGAGGCCGCGGTGGCCGAGATCACCCAATTGCAGGGCTACGAACTCAAGCGCGTGATGCGCACCGGCACGGTCGCCTCGACCGACAACCGCAACTGGGAACTGCTGCCGCACCGCGGGCCGGAGCGCCGCTTCAGCCAGAGCCGCGCGATCGCGCTGGACATGGAAAGCGCCACCATCGCCGCCAACGGCTTTCGCTTTCGCGTGCCCTACGGCACGCTGCTGTGCGTCAGCGACAAGCCGCTGCACGGCGAGATCAAGCTACCCGGCATGGCCAACCAGTTCTACCGCGACCGCGTCGACCAGCATCTGCGCATCGGCATGCGTGCCGTCGAGCTGCTGCGCGAAGCCGGCGTCGACCAGCTGCACAGCCGCAAGCTGCGGAGCTTCGCCGAGGTGGCGTTTCAGTAGTCGGCGGCCCGCTCGACGCGCAAGCAATCCTGTGCGCGCGCGGCGGAGGCGCCACCCGGGTTGGCTATCATCGGCGTTGACCTGGAACCGCCCATAAGGATCTCCCATGCCCAGCCCATTGCCGAACGGCACCACCAGCATCCGCACCCTGGCCCTGGTGGGTCCGGCGGCCGCTGGCAAGACGAGTCTCGCGGAAGCGTTGTTGTGCCGAGCCGGCGCGATCGGCGCCCCCGGCAGCCTGGAGCGCGGCTCCACCGTCAGCGATTTCGACCCGCTGGAGCGGCGCGCCCAGCACTCGCTGAACACGGCGCTGATGCACATGCTGCACGCCGACACCCGCATCCACCTGATCGACACCCCGGGCACGCCGGACTTCCTCGGCCAGTCGCTGCCGGCGCTGGAAGCGGTGGAGACTGCGGCGGTGGTGATCGGGGCTGCGACCGGCATCGAGATGATGGCCGAGCGCATGATGAGTTACGCGGCACAGCGCGAGCGCTGCCGCATGATCATCGTCAACAAGATCGATGTGCAGGACGTCGACCTGGCGGGCCTGGTGGCGCAGATCCAGGCCACATTCGGCAAGGAGTGCCTGCCGCTGAACCTGCCCGCCGACGGCGGCGAGCGCGTCGTCGATTGCTTCTTCAACCCGGGCGACGCGAGCGACAGGGTCGACTTCTCGTCGGTGGCTCAAGCGCACCGCGCGCTCGTCGAACAGGTGGTCGAGGTGGACCCCGGCTACGTCGAGCGCTACCTGGAAGAGGGCGACGTCGACCCAAGCGAGTTGCACGCGCCGCTGGAGCAGGCGCTGCGTGAAGGACACCTGATTCCGATCTGCTTCGTCTCGGCCCGCAACGGTGCCGGCGTGGCCGAGCTGCTCGACGTGATCGTCAGGCTGCTGCCGAACCCTAGCGAGGCCAACCCGCCGCTGTTCCTCAAGGGCGAAGGCAGCGAAGCGAAGCCGCTCGTCGCACTGCCCGACCCGTCGCTGCACGTG
The DNA here is from genome assembly GCA_963802435.1 of uncultured bacterium. Classification (GTDB taxonomy): domain Bacteria; phylum Pseudomonadota; class Gammaproteobacteria; order Burkholderiales; family Burkholderiaceae_C; genus CAIKUF01. Next base: position 276,921 of record CAWDIT010000004.1, on the reverse strand, counting down.
CTGGCCCATGTGTTCAAGGTCACGCAGGACCCGTACGTCGGCAAGATGGGCATATTTCGCGTCCATCAGGGCACGCTGTCGCGCGACAGCCAGCTCTACATCGGCGACGGCCGCCGCCCGTTCAAGGTCGGCCATCTGTTCATGCTGCAGGGCAAGGAGCACGTGGAGGTGAATCGCGCCTACCCGGGGGACATCTGCGCCATCGCCAAGGTCGACGAGGTGCACTTCGACGCCGTGCTGCACGATGCTGCGGAAGACGACCACATCCACCTGAAGCCGCTCGACTTCCCGGTGCCGGTGCACGGCCTGGCAATCGAGCCGAAGCGCCGCGGCGACGAGCAACGGCTGTGGGACCTCGTGCAAAAGCTCGTCGACGAGGACCCCTGCCTTAAGGTCGAGCACATCGTCGTCACCAACGAAACGGTGATCTACGGCCTCGGCGAGCTGCACCTTCGCATGCTGCTCGAACGCCTGAACGAGGTCTACAAGTGCGAAGTCAATACCCGGCCACCGCGTATCGCCTACCGCGAGACCATCACCGCTCCCGCCGAAGGCCACCACCGGCACAAGAAGCAGACGGGCGGCGCAGGGCAGTTCGGCGAAGTGTTCCTGCGCGTGGAGCCCTTGCCACGCGGCACGGGCTTCGAGTTCGTCGACCAGGTCAAGGGCGGCACCATTCCGGGCCAGTTCATCCCGGCGGTAGAAAAGGGCGTTCGCAATGTGCTCGAAAGCGGTGTCATCGCCGGCTACCCGGTGAAGGACGTGCGGGTCGTCGTCTATGACGGCAAGTACCACACCGTCGACAGCAAGGAAATCGCCTTCGTCACCGCCGGCCGCAAGGCCTTCATCGACGCCGTGAAGAAGGCCGGGCCGATCGTGCTCGAGCCGATCGCGAACATCGAGATCACCGCGCCCGAGGCGGCGATCGGCGACATCACCGGCGACCTGTCGGCCAAGCGCGGCCTGGTCAGCGGCACACGCACCGCGCAGGCAGGCTCGCTGACCGTGGTCGGGCAGGCACCGCAGTCGGAGCTCAACGGCTACCAGTCGCGGCTGAACGCGCTGACCGCCGGTCAGGGTCGCTACGCGCTGGCACTGAGCCACTATCAGGCCGTGCCTCCGAACGTGCAGCAGCAACTCGTCGGGCAGTACCAGGCCAAGGAAGAGGAATAGCCCGCATCGACGAGTGCAGGGAAGGCGCGAGGGTGAGCCGCCTTCGCTGCGCAGTTCCACAGGCGCATCACTTCTTCGTGCCGGATTCGGTGGCCTTCGCCGCCGCGTCGACGTGCATCTTGCGCAGTTGCTCCAGCCACGGCGCCCAGTCCTGCGGGCCCGTGTCGAAGCGCTTCTTCATGTTGCCGAGCACCGCGCCCCAGGCGCGATCGAAGTACGCGTAGGCGGCATCCCACTCCCCGCCATCACCCCAGCCGGTGTGGTGCAGCGACACCCTGGTGAGCGCTTCACCCAGCGGCTCGAAGCGCACGACGACGAAGCTGCGCTGCTTGCGCACTTCGGCCAGATGGGGTGGCGCGTTCCAGTCGAACGAGATCATCTTCTTCGGCTGAAGGGCCATGAAACGCATGTCGTCGGCGCCCCTCAGGCCGGGCTCGGCCAGCGGATCCATGTAGATCTGGAAGGCGCCGCCCACCCTCGGCTCGACGCTCGCATCGGGTGCGAAGAAGCTCCTGATGCCTTCGCGCGTCGTCCAGGCTTCCCAGGCCTTGTCGAGCGAAGCGGCGACCTCGACCTGCTTGTCGATGCTGCGCTCCGCCGCGACCCCGCTGCCTAAAGCGCAGGCGGCGATCACTCCAATTGCCAGGATTCGCACTAGCTTCATGATCTCTCCTCATGTCATGTCTTCGGGCGCGACCCGATGCCCTACAGGCGCCCAGCCTACCCGTTCTCGACCGCACGCGCCGGATGCTGCAAGGGGCTCCCGGGGGCCAAGACGCATGGCTGTCTGCTTTCGGCCATTGCGGCCGTTCGCGGGTGTCCGCTTCCGGGTGGCTTCAGCGCGGCGCGGCAGCGGTGCCCGCTCTGGCAGTTCGACGCGGGAGCGGCAGGCCGAGCTGGCGTGCTCTGCTCCGTGTCCCCCGGCGCCGGCCTGTCGGCCGCCGCCTCCTCCTTTACCTGCGCAGAACACGCCAGCCCGTCCTGACGCTCTGCCACCTTCAGCGGCATCGCGTTGCGCAGGCACGTGTGTCGGCACGCTCCGCTGGCACTGGGCCGAGGGCGGCGGGCAACCGGCTGCCGCAGGTAAAGGAGGAGACGCCAGCCGTCAGGCTGGCGTCGGGGGACACGGAGGCAGCCGGTTCGCCCGCCGCCCTCGGCCACGCGCCGGCCGTGGCTCGCTCCAGCACTCAATACGAAGCGGCCGCAACGGGCCGCAAGAAGAACTTCGGCCCTGAGCGCTACTGAACGTCTCAAGCGCCCGACCATTCGCCTGAGACGCGACGCCGCCGCTGGCGCACACTGCGGACCTCGCCCCAGGAAGACAACATGACACCTGCCTCATCCGGCCTGCTCGTCCAGCGTGATGACCTGCACAAGACCCGCTGGGTCAGCGACGACACCATCGCCCGCGCGCCGCTGTCGGACGGCGCAGTGCGGTTTCGAATCGACAGCTTCGCGCTGACCTCGAACAACGTCACTTACGCGGCGTTCGGCGATGCGATGAACTACTGGCGCTTCTTTCCGGCCGACGACGCCGCCTGGGGCCGCATTCCGGTGTGGGGCTTCGCGAACGTCGTCGAGTCGCGCTGCGAAGGCGTCATCCCGGGCGAGCGTTTCTATGGCTACTGGCCCCTCGCAACGCACGCCGTGCTGCAGCCCGAGCGCGTCACGACCGCCGGCCTGGTCGACGGCGCCGAGCATCGCCGCGAGCTCCACGCCGTCTACAACCAATACCTGCGCTGCAGTGCCGACCCCGGGTACGACCCCGCCCGCGAAGCCGAGCAGGCGCTGCTGCGGCCGCTGTACATCACGTCGTTCCTGATCGATGACTTCCTGGCCGACAACGCCTTCTTCGGCGCACGGCGTGTCCTGCTGTCGAGCGCATCGAGCAAGACCGCCTACGGCACCGCCTTCTGCCTGTCCCGGCGGCGCGGTTCATCTGCCGAGGTTCAGGTCATCGGCCTGACTTCGCCCGGCAATGTCGCCTTCACGCAGGAGCTCGGCTGCTACGACCGCGTGCTGCCCCATGACGACGTCACCCGGCTGGCGGCCGACGCGCCGCTGGTGTATGTCGACTTCTCCGGCAGCGCCGCCGTGCGCGAGGCCGTTCACACGCACTTTGGCGACAAGCTGGCGTACAGCTGCTCCGTCGGCGGCACCCACTGGGACGAGCTCGGCAGCGGCAGGGGGCTGCCCGGTCCGCGCCCGGTGCTGTTCTTCGCGCCGGCGCAGATCAGGAAGCGCGTCGCCGACTGGGGATCCGCGGGGCTGCAGGAGCGCCTGGCGCAAGCCTGGCGTGCCTTCATGCAGCCGGTCACCGACGCGAAGAAGCCCTGGCTGCAGGTCGTGCGCGGGCAGGGACGGGATGCGGTCGAAGCGGTCTATGCCGCATTGCTCGACGGCCGCGTGCGGCCCCAGGAAGGGCATGTGTTGACCCTGTAGCCCGGCGCCGCCCACCCGGATCGGCGACACTGCCCAGGCGGGCGCAGGACCTCAAGCGCGACGCCCGACGACCGACATCCAGAGACGACTCCCCCAACGCCGTTCACCATGGATAGCCCCCCAGCCGCGCCACTGAGCCAGCCGCTACAGAACCTCGCCGCCTGGATCGCGCATTTCCAGACGGCCGAGATTCCGGTGCTCGCCAGCACCGCCGAAGCCCTCGAGGCGCTGCGCGCGCGCGAAGACGACGTCGACGCCAACCTGATCGGCGAAATGGTCGCCGACGACCCGCTGATGACGCTGCGCGTGCTGTCGCACGCGGCGGCGAACCGCTCGCCGCGGATGGTGACCGACACCGGGACGGTCACTGCGGCGGTGGTCATGATGGGCATCCTGCCGTTCTTCCGCGCCTTCGGGCCGGCGCCGACCATCGAAGACCGGTTGAGCGAGCTGCCGGCGGCGCTGGCCGGGCTCCGCACGGTCCTCCGCCGTTCGCACCGGGCCGCCATCTTCGCCCTCGCCTTCGCAGTGCACCGGATGGACCCGGATGCGGCGTTGATCCACCAGGCCGCCCTGTTGCACGATTTCGCCGAGCTGCTGCTGTGGTGCCATGCGCCTGCGCTTGCGCTCCAACTCAAGGACGCCCAGCACGCCGACCCGGCGCTGCGTTCGTCCGTCGCGCAGCGCATGGTCCTGAACGTCGAACTCGGCGATCTGCAGCAGGCGCTGATGCGCGCCTGGCACCTCCATCCCCTGCTCGTCAAGACCGCCGACGAACGGCATGCCGAGCATCCCAGCGTCAGGACGGTGGCGCTCGCGGTGCGCCTGGCGCGGCACTCTGCACGCGGCTGGGAGAACGCTGCGCTGGAAGACGACTTCAGCGACGTCGCGAGCCTGCTCAACCTCTCGCTGGCCGCCGCCCGGCAGTTCGTTCACGAGGTCGGCGCGTAGGCTTCACCCCGAGTGCGCCGCGGCGCGCCAGCGATTCAGCCTTGCCAGCTCGCCGCTGGCGGCCAGCATGCCCGGGCCGATGGCTTCGAGCGCCGTCGCATCGATGCCGAGCCGTTCGAGCCCCGGTTTGCTCCCGCTGGCGATGTTCGGAACCTGCATCGACCGCACGTTGTCGCGCGACATCAGCGTCTCCCCCGGCAGCCATTCCATGATCGTGGCCTGAAGGTGGCCCAGCGCCGCCGGTAGCGCGAGAACCGGCCGCTCGTGGCCGGACCAGCGACCGGCAAGCCGCACCAGTTCGGCCAGTGTGTAGACGCGCGGCCCGGCGCATTCCAGTGTCTCCCCCGCCGTCGAGGAATCGGCCAGCGCACGAACGATGGCCTCGGCCACGTCGTCCAGCCAGACGGGTTGGAAGCGTGCGCTCGCGCAGGCCAGCGGCATCACCGGCAAGACCGCCAGCAGGCGGGCGAACAGATTCAGAAAGCCGTCGCCTGCACCGAAGATCACCGACGGTCGCAGGATCGTCACCGCCAGTCCCGGACGTTGCAGCGCCGCCTCGCCTGCCGCCTTGGAGCGCAGGTACATCGACGGCGCCTGCGCGTCGGCGGCGAGCGCGCTGACGTGCACCACGCGGCGCACGCCGGCGGCCAGGCAGGCCTGTGCCAGGCGGCGCGGCAGGGCCACGTGTGTGCGCTCGAACTCGGCCTCGCTGCCGTGCAGGATCGCCACCAGGTTGACCACGGCGTCGCGCCCGGCGACGAGGCGCGCGAGCTGGGCATCGTCGTGCAGGTCGGCCTGCACGACTTCGACCGTGGGCAGGGTCAGGAGGTGCCGGGCGCGCGCGGTGCGCCGGCTGGGCACGCTGATCCGCCCGCCGCCGCCGCCCGAGCGTCGAACCAGCCGTTCACACAATGCGCTGCCGACGAAGCCGCTGCCGCCGAGGATCAGGAAGTTGTTCATGCTGTCGAGTGCCGGTCTTTCTATCGAGTGGTGGCGGCCGAGGCTACGGCAGGTCGATGTCGAGCGGTGCGGCGGCGTCCTTCGGACCGATCTGCCGACCGAGGCGCGCCTTCAGCGAGGACGATCCGCCGCCCAGCAACGCCGCGTAGAAGGTCGCGTTGGAGAGCACCTTCTTCACGTAGTCGCGCGTCTCGCTGAAAGGGATGTTCTCGGCCCAGATCGCCGCCTCGAGCGCCGGTCCGTCGCGCCACCGCCGTGGCCTGCTCGGGCCGGCGTTGTAGGCTGCTGCCGCCATCGGCTGCGAACCCGCGAAATTGTCGAGCACCAGCTTCAGGTAGCTCGTCCCCAGCCGGATGTTGGCGTCGCGGTCGGTCAACAGCTCGGGCGAATAGGCGATGCCGATCTTCTTCGCCGTCCACTTCGCGGTGGCCGGCATGATCTGCATCAGGCCCGACGCGCCGACGCCCGACCTCGCGTCCATCACGAAGCGCGACTCCTGGCGAATCAGGCCGTAGACGTAGGCGGGGTCGAGCCCGATTTCGCGCGAGCGGGTGACCACCTGGTCGCGAAACGGCATCGGGAAGCGTTGCTCGACGTCGACCTCGACGCGCGTGCGGTCGCTGGTGTTGATGCAACGATCCCACACTTCGCGCTCGCAGGCCAGTTGCGCCGCGGCAAGCAATTCGCGATCGCCCATGCCGCGCAGCGAGAAGTTCCATTCGCGCACGCCTTCCGGGCGCAAGCCGATCGCGATCAGCATCAGCGCACGCGCCAACCCGGGGTGCTGCAACGCCGCCGTGCGCTCTTCGGCGGTCGGCGGCACCGGGCGCGGCGGCAGCGCGATCTTCTGCCCCAGATCCTCGGCCGCCAGGCTGCCGTAGAAGTGCAGCTGGCCGGCGATCGAGCCGAGCAGCGCCTGAGCCTGGGCGCGCTGGGCCTCGCTGTCGGTCGCCGCGGGGTCGGCGGCCAGCGCATCGATGGCGCGAGCCCGCCAGTACACCCACGACGGGTCGCGTTGCTCGGCGGCGCTCATCGCCGCGATCGCCTGCTGCACCTGCGGCCAGCGCGCCGCGCCGTCGCTGCGCAGCGAGGCGCGAGCCTTCCAGGCCAGCATGTCCTCGGGTCCGTCGAGCGGCAGCCCGGCCTTGGCGGCCAGCTGCGACGCGCGCTGGAAGTACCTGGGTGCTTCGGGCAGGAGCTTGATCGCCGCCTGCTTGCCGGCCGCGGCCCAGGCCCAAGCCGCCAGGTCCGGCGGCAGATTGCGCTCCCATTGCTCGAGCAACTGCCCTGCGGCCGCCTCGGGCTCGTTTGCCGCCAGGCGCGTCAGCGCGAGCGTCGCCATCTCGCCGTGGGCGCGGCCGTGCAGGGTTGCCGAACGGACCAGATAGCGCGCCGGTGTGTCGAGCGCGGCGTCAAGGCCGCTCGCCTGCTTCGAATCGAGCAGGCCGACTGCCTGGCGCGCTACGCGCGGTCGGCTGGCGTCGGCCGCGAGGCGTGCCTTGCGCCACACGTCGGCCGCAGTGAACTGCCTGCCATCGAGCAGCGCTGCTGCCATCAGCGCGCAGCCCTCGTCGGCATCGCGCTGGGCGAACCAGGCTTCGCGCGCCGCGTCGCGAACGTCCCTGCCGGACAGGTGCTCGGTCAGCAGCGCGTAGCAAGTGACCTCGCGGTCGTCGTTCATCCTGAAGCGCGGGTAGTCTGCTGCGAAATTGCGCCAGTCGCGCCGGTGCCCCAGCTCGAGCAGCCAGTCGTTGCGCAGCCTGTCCTCGACGTACGTGCCTCTCCAGCGCGCGTAGAACGCTTCGATCTCGTCCTGCTGCGCGCTGGTCAGGCGGTTGCTCAGCTCCCAGTATTCGACCCATTGCGTCAACGGATGCTGGTCGGCCTGCGCAACTGCGCGTGCGGCCGCCAGCCGGTTGCGGTCTTTCTTGCGCAGGGCGTCGCGGGCCTCGAGGATGGTCTGGCTGCTGCTCTGCGCAACGGCCTGCTGCGCCGGGGCGAGCAGGCTGCAGGCCACGAGCAGCGTCGCGATCACTCGACCATATACTGGGTTCGATCTGTTCATCGTGTTCCACACCTGTCGCAATCATGGCCTCGACGACGCCCCGCAACGATGGCCTCGCCGACGACACCGCGCAGCTTGCTCGCCAGGCACTCAGACGCAGGCTTCTGTCCGATCGAGAGCAGTTCGCCGCCCGCCCCGAAGCGCTGGCGGCGCAAGCTGCGCTGGCTGGGCATCTTGCCCGCCTGCTGCGCGAGATCGAGCCGGAGACACTGGGCATCTACTGGCCGGTTCGCGGTGAATTTAACGCAGTCACGGCCTTGGAGGCGACTGGCCTGGCAAAGTTGCCTCTGGCGCTCCCCTACGCGCAACGCGAGCCGCACGCGATGCACTACCGCGCATGGAACGGCCAAGCGCCCGGCGGCGTCGACGAATGCGGGATGCCGGCGCCAGGCACCGGACCGGCAGTCGTGCCCGACGTCATCCTCGTGCCTTGCGTGGGTTATACGCGTTCGGGTCTGCGGCTCGGCTACGGCGGAGGCTACTTCGACCGCTGGCTCGCCCAGCACCCGCAGGTCACGTCGATCGGCGTCGCGTGGTCTATCGGTGAGATGGCCGACGACGCCTTCGTGGCACGGGCCCACGATCTGCCACTGACGCTGGTGCTGACCGAACGCGGCGTCGTCGACTGACGCTGCTTGCCCGACGCTGGTTCGACTGCTGACTCGCGTCGCACCGTGGACCTGCCCGTCGGAAGGGCCGCCCGGCGAAGGGGTCCCTTGCCCACGATCTGTTCTACGGCGGGGGACGCCGGCGCCTGGCGGGCGCAACTCGCGGTCTCCGCTGCGGCTTCGCCGCCCGCGCGCGAAGCGCTGCCGCCTGCGCCAGTCGCGCCCAGGGCAGCATCAGGGCCGGCGATTCGGTCGCTTCCTCGGGGGCGGACCAGTAGCTCAGCGCGACCACCTGGTCCGCCTTGCCGTAGACGAAGGGCCGGCAACCCGCCGCCTCGAAGCGGGGCCGCGTCTCGGCATCGACCTTCAGGTAGAGCTGCCCGCCGATGACGAGGGCGACGAAGAGATCGTCCACGTAGAGACCGTGCCCGCCGAACATGCGTCTGGTCCGTGCGGCGCCGAGCATGCCCAGCAACTCCGCGCAGTAGGCGGCAAAGGCGTCGCGGTCCGTGGCCATGCGCCAGTGTAGGGCGGGTGATCTTGCACAATCGGACCCTCGTCCTTGCCCCTTTTCGAGAGTCCTCCATGCAGCCTCACGATCCCGACGCCGACCGCGCGCGGCTGCGAAGCAAGCTCATCGCCGCGCGCGAGGCCTTGCCCGACCGGCTCGAGCGGGCGGTGGAACTGCAGAGCGTGCTACGGGCCTGGCTGGTCGGCCGCGATGTCGCGACGATCGGCGCCTACTGGCCGATCAAGGGCGAGTTCGATCCCTTGCCGGCGCTCTACCGCTGGAGCGAGGCGGCTGCCGAGTCGAGCGAACGCATCATCGGCCTGCCCGTCGCCGACCGCGCGACCGCTCTGCTGCAGTTCCACATGTGGTTTCCCGGCTGCCCGATGGAGCCCGACGCCTATGACATCCCCAAGCCCAAGGGCACGCCGGTGTTCCGGCCCGAGATGCTGCTCCTGCCCTGTCTCGGCTACGGCCCCGGCGGCGTGCGCATGGGTTACGGCGGCGGCTTCTACAGGCGCACGATCGCCGGCCTGTCGCCGCGACCGCTGGTGGTCGGCGTGGGCTACTCGAACGGCTTCCTGCCCCTGCTGCGCAAGGGGCCGCAGGACCTGGCGCTCGACGCCATGCTGACCGAGGACGGTGTGATGTGGCAGCGGGCGTAGAACCTATCCGCTCGCAGTCATGACGCGGCTGGCGTCAGGCCGAGGCGCTTGCACAGTTCGACGGCGAGCACCGACTGGTTCATCGTGTAGAAGTGGAATCCCGGTGCGCCGCCGGCGATCAGGCGCTGGCACAGGCCGGTCACGACGTCCAGACCGAAGGCGCGAATCGACGCCGAGTCGTCCATGAAGCCTTCCATCTTCAGCGCCACCCAACGCGGAATCTCGATCCCGTCGCGGGCCGCGAACTGCGCGATCCTGGAGAAGTTGTGGAACGGCATGATGCCCGCCACCACCGGCACGGTCGCGCCGAGCTTGCGCGTCTGCTCGACGAAGTGGAAGTACGCGTCGGCGTTGAAGAAGAACTGCGTGATCGCCGAATTGGCGCCGGCGGCGACCTTGTCGGCGTAGTGGCGCAGGTCGCGCTCGGCATAGCGCTGCTCGGGGTGGTACTCGGGGTAGGCGGCGACCTCGATGTGCCAGGCCGCGCCCTGCGATTCGCGGATGAAGCGCACCAGTTCGGCGGCGTAGCGAAATTCGCCGGCGCTGGCCGTGCCGCTGGGCATGTCGCCGCGCAGCACGACGATGCGCCGGATGTTCTGCGCCCGGTAGGTTTCGAGCGTGGCGGCGAGCCCGGCTCGCGTGGAGCCGACGCACGACAGGTGCGGCGCGGCTTCGAAGCCGGCAGCAGCGATGGCCTGCACGGTGGTCAGCGTCTTCTCGCGCGTCGAGCCGCCGGCACCGTAGGTGACGCTGAAGAACTCGGGGTTCAGCGCCCCGAGCTTCTGCACCACGTCCTTCAGCTTGTCGTCGCCGACCGGCGTGTTCGGGGGAAAGAACTCGAAGCTGATGGGAACGCCGATGCTCATGTCTGGGCCCAGAGAAAGAACTCGCGGTTGCCGTCGCCGCCCGCAATCGCCGACTCGAAATAGTCGCGCACCGTCAACTGCGCGGCGGCGCAGGCCTCGCGCAGGCGCCGCTCGACCCGCGGGTAGGCGCCGGCATCGGCCACCAAGCCGCCCTTGCCGATGTCGGCCGGCTGCAGCTCGAACTGCGGCTTGACGAGCAGCAGCAGGTCGCGAGCGGCCAACGGTGCGAGCGCCGGCAGCACGAGCGAGAGCGAGATGAACGAAAGGTCGGCGACGACGAGATCGAAGCGCGGCCTGGGCAGCGCCTGGGCGCTCAGCGAACGCGCGTTGACGCCTTCGAGCGCCATCACGCGCGCATCGCCGCGCAAGCGCGGGTGAAGCTGGCCGTGGCCGACGTCGACGCCGACCACCTGCGCCGCGCCCCGCGCCAGCAGCACGTCGGTGAAGCCGCCGGTGCTCTGGCCGGCGTCGAGGCAGAAGCGGCCCCGCGCGTCCAGGCCCGTGTGCCCAAGCGCCGCGTCGAGCTTGAGGCCCGCGCGCGACACCCAGCGCAGTTCGGCGTCGTCGGTCACCTGGACTTCGCAGCCCGCGGGCAGGTCCTCGCCGGCCTTGCGCGGCACCGACCAACCGGCGCCGGCGCGCCAGCGAACCGCGCCGCGCTCGATCAGCCTTTGCGCAGCCGAGCGGCTGGGCGCGACCCCTTTGGCGACGAGCAGCTGGTCGGCACGCATCAGGTTCATCCTTTGCGGGTTGCAGTCGCGAGCCTGGTTCGGCACTGCGCGGTCCCGCGCTGACCGTGACCCCCAGCGGGTGCGTGACACCCCAGGCGTCTTGCGTGTGCCATCAGTACCGGTAGGTGTCGGGCTTGTACGGGCCCTGCTTGGAAACGCCGATGTACGCAGCCTGCTCGTCGGTCAGTTCGCTGAGCATCGCGCCGACCTTCTTCAGGTGCAGCCGCGCCACCTTCTCGTCGAGGTGCTTGGGCAGCACGTACACCTTGCCGACCGCGTACTCGACCGAGCGCGTGAACAGCTCGATCTGCGCAATCGTCTGGTTGGCGAAGCTCGACGACATCACGAAGCTCGGGTGGCCGGTGCCGCAGCCGAGGTTCACGAGCCGCCCCTTGGCGAGCAGGATGATGCGGCGGCCGGACGGGAAGATCACGTGGTCGACCTGCGGCTTGATCTCTTCCCAGGTGCATTTGTCGAGCGCCGCGACGTCGATTTCGTTGTCGAAGTGGCCGATGTTGCAGACGATCGCCTGGTCCTTCATCGCCGCCATGTGGGCATAGGTGATGACGTTTCTGTTGCCGGTGCAGGTGACGAAGATGTCGGCCTTGTCGGCGGCGTATTCCATCGTCACGACCTTGTAGCCCTCCATCGCCGCCTGCAGCGCGTTGATGGGGTCGATCTCGGTCACCCAGACCTGCGCCGACAGCGCGCGCAGCGCCTGCGCCGAGCCCTTGCCGACGTCGCCGTAGCCGGCGACGCACGCCACCTTGCCGGCGACCATCACGTCGGTCGCGCGCTTGATCGCGTCGACCAGCGACTCACGGCATCCGTAGAGGTTGTCGAACTTGCTCTTCGTGACGCTGTCGTTGACGTTGATCGCGCGGAACAGCAGCGTGCCCTTGGCCGACATCTCCTTCAGCCGGTGCACGCCGGTCGTCGTCTCCTCGGTCACGCCGATGATCTGCGCGCTCTTGCGGCTGTACCAGGTCGCGTCGACGGCGAGCCTGGCCTTGATCGCGGCGAACAGGCAGGTCTCCTCCTCGCTCGACGGCCTGTCGAGCACCGACGCGTCCTGCTCGGCGCGCTTGCCGAGGTGCATCAGCAGCGTCGCGTCGCCGCCGTCGTCGAGGATCATGTTCGGGCCCTCGCCTTCCGACCCCTTGGCGCCCGCAGGCGCGCCCTTGATGCCTACGCCGAACTCGAAGATGCGGTGCGTATAGTCCCAATAGTCGGTCAGCGACTCGCCCTTGTAGGCGAACACCGGCGTGCCCCCACCCTTGTGCCCGTTTCGCACGAGCGCAGCGGCCGCGTGGTCCTGCGTCGAGAAGATGTTGCAGGAGGCCCAGCGCACTTCGGCGCCCAGTGCCTGCAGCGTCTCGACGAGCACCGCGGTCTGGATCGTCATGTGCAGCGAGCCGGCGATGCGGGCGCCCTTGAGCGGCTGCGTCTTCGCGAATTCCTCGCGAATGGCCATCAGGCCGGGCATCTCGGTCTCGGCGATGCGGATTTCCTTGCGGCCCCAGTCGGCAAGCGACAGGTCGGCGACTACGTGATCGACAGCGGGCTTCAGAACGGCGTTCATGGGCTTCTCCAGTTCAGTGGACGGACACCACGGGCCGGAGGCGACGCTGCTTGGGAAGCTGGCTCGCCGCACCGGACAGTGGGGACGAGCGCGGTTGAACAAGTTTCCGAGCCTGGGACGCACGCCGCACGGATGCGGGGGTCTCGCAGCGCTCCTCGGAACCGGGCGCATTATAGCGGGGCTGTTTGCGCTACGCAGATCCGTTGCTCGGCATGAAATCGTCTGCCCGGTCGTGCGCCAGCGCAGCCCGGCCGACGAGCAGCGGGTCGAGAGCGCCGATGCCGGCGAGGTCCTTGTTCGTGTACGACATCCGGTGCAGCACGTAGCGCAGGGCGTTGAGGCGCGCGCGCTTCTTGCAATCGGACTTGATCACCGTCCACGGCGCGTCGGCTGTGTCGGTGTGCATGAACATCGCCTCCTTGGCGCGGGTGTAGTCGTCCCAGCGGTCCAGGGACGCGAGATCGATCGGGCTCAGCTTCCACTGCTTCAACGGGTGCGTGCGGCGCTCCTTGAAGCGACGCCGTTGCTCGGCCCGGCTGACCGAGAACCACAGCTTGACCAGGTGCACGCCGCTGCGCACCAGGTGGCGCTCGAACTCCGGCGCCTGGCGCATGAACTCCAGGTATTCGTCGTCGCTGCAGAATCCCATCACGCGCTCGACGCCGGCGCGGTTGTACCAGCTGCGGTCGAACAGCACGATCTCGCCGCGCGTCGGCAGGTGCAGTGCGTAGCGCTGGAAATACCACTGGCCGCGCTCGATCTCAGACGGCTTCTCGAGAGCAACGACGCGCGCGCCGCGCGGGTTGAGGTGTTCCATCATCCTCTTGATCGTGCCGCCCTTGCCGGCGGCGTCGCGCCCCTCGAACAGGATCACCACGCGCTGCCCGGTCTCCTTCACCCAGGCCTGGAGCTTGAGCAACTCCACCTGCAGGCGGTACTTCTGCTTCTCGTAGCTCTTGCGCGAGAGCAGGTTCTTGTAGGGATAGCCGCCTTCGCGCCAGTTCGCCGAAAGCTCGGCGTCCGGGTCCCGGGTGCCGGGGGCCAGCTCGGTCTCGCGCTTGAACAGCGCGTGTCGCAACGCCTGGGCATCGTCGGGCGATGCGCCGGCGATGACCGCCTGCAGTTGCTGCATGACGTCGCGGGCGTCGCCGCCGCGCGCGTGCGAGAGCACGTCGCGCATCGCGGCTGCCTGGGCTTCCTGCGCCGCGAGCGTCGCCTCCTTCACCACGTGGCGCTCGATGCTGCGCGCACCCAGCCGCGGCGCGATGTCGCCGGCCTCGGCGGGCCGGACCGTGCTTCGACGCTTGGCAGGGGCCGCGGTCTTGCGCGGCCTGGTTGCAGGCTTGCGGGCGGGGCCCGGTCTGGCGGGTGCTGCTTGGCGAGGCATGGTGTCTTCCTTGCGATGGGCGCTGCGACAAGCCTGGATTGTGAATGCGCGGGCGGGCCGGGCCGCGGCGCGGGTTCACGCGGCGCGGCAAGCGCCGCATCGCGCAGCCTGCGGCGCTGTGCAAGACTCGGCGCATGAAACCGACGCTGCCCAGGCCCCTGGCCGAACTGCCGCCGCACCTAGCCGCCGGCTTCCATACCTTGCTCACCGACATCGACGACACCTTGACCACCGCGGGCCGGCTCACCGCCGCGGCCTACGCCGCGCTCGATGCGCTGCACCGCGCCGGGCTGAGGGTGATCCCCGTGACGGGCCGGCCCGCGGGCTGGTGCGACCACATCGCCCGCATGTGGCCGGTGGACGGCGTCATCGGCGAGAACGGCGCGTTCTACATGTGGCACGACGAGGCGGCCGGCCGCCTGCGCACACGCCACCTGTTGGACACGGCGCAGCGCCAGGCCGCCGCCGCGCGGCTGGCCGTGGTGCGCGATCGCGTGCTGCGCGAGGTGCCGGGCTGCGCGCTGGCATCCGACCAGTTCTGCCGCCTGACCGACCTGGCGATCGATTTCCGCGAGGACGTCGCGCCCCTGCCCGACCGCGACGTCGACCGCATCGCCGCGCTGATGCGCGAGGCCGGCATGACGGCCAAGGTCAGCTCGATCCACGTCAACGGCTGGTTCGGGTCCTGGAACAAGCTCGACACGGCCCGGCTGATGCTCGCCGAACGCTTCGGCGTCGATCTGGACGCGCAGCGCGGGCGCATCGTCTTCGCCGGCGACTCGCCCAACGACGAACCCATGTTCGCGTTCTTTCCCAATGCCGTGGGCGTGGCCAACGTGCTCGACGCGCGCGCGCGCCTGAGCGCACTGCCGGCCTGGATCACGCCATCGCGCGCCGGCGCCGGGTTCGTCGAGCTGGCGCGTGCGCTGCTCGCGGCGCGTGGCGCCGCATGAGCCGCGAAGCGGTCGCCACACTGCGCGTGGCCGCCGGCCTCGCGCTGGCGGCGGCCGTCTCGCTCGGCCTGGCCCGCTTTTCGTACGCGCTGCTGCTGCCGCCGATGCGAGCCGACCTCGGCTGGAGCTACCTCACCGCGGGCGCGATGAACACCGTCAATGCCGCCGGCTACCTGGTCGGCGCGCTGCTCGCCCCGCGCTGGCTGGCGCGGCACGACGCGCGCGCACTGCTGCTCGCCGGCAGCGTGGCGACCGCCGTGCTCCTTGCCGCGCACGGCTTGCTGCCCGGCGAGGCCACGCTGTACGCGTTGCGGCTGCTCTCGGGCGTGGCGAGTGCGGCGATGTTCGTCTCCGGCGGCCTGCTGGCCGCGCGCCTTGTCTCCGGCCCGGCCGCCGGGAAGGCGCGCGCCGCGACCGTCTCACCGGGACTCGTGCTCGGCATCTACTACGGCGGCACCGGGGTGGGCATCATCGCCTCGGCGGCGATCGTGCCCGTCGTCACCGCGCTGCCGCTGGCGCACGCCTGGCAATGGGCCTGGCTGGCGCTCGCGGCAGCGGCACTGCTGGCCACGGCCGCCATGGCGCGCGCAACGCGACGCATGGCCTCCTCGCACAGCGCCGCCGCGGCCGGCGTGAAGTTCCGCTGGCACCACTTTGCGTTCGGCCTCGCGGCGTACCTGATGTTCGGGCTCGGCTACATCGGCTACATGACCTTCGTCGTCACGCTGCTGCGCGAGCAGGGCCTCTCGGGCGCGCAGATCGTCGCCTTCTACGTGCTGCTGGGCAGCGGGGTGGTCGCGTCGTCGTGGATCTGGGCTCGGATGCTGCAGCGCTTCCGCGGCGGCGAGTCGCTCGCGCTGCTCAACGCACTGCTTGCGCTGGCGACGCTGCTGCCCGTGATGAGCGCGCACCCGGTCGTGGTGTTCGCGTCGGGCGCGTTGTTCGGCAGCGTGTTCCTGTCGCTCGTCGCTTCGACGACCGCGCTCGTTCGCCACAATCTGCCCCCCGCGGCCTGGCCGGGCGGCATCGCCGCGTTCACGATCGTCTTCGCGGCGGGCCAGATCGCCGGGCCGAGCGCCGTCGGCTGGGTCGCAGACGGCCCCGGCGGCCTCGCCCGCGGGTTCGTCTGCTCGGCGGCGGCGCTGGCGCTTGGCGCGCTGCTCGCCTGGCGGCAGAAGCCCCTGGCTGCGGAGTGACTGCGGCGTTCACGGTGACGCCGTCAAACACAGAGGCGCGGGCATCGAGCCCGCTCCGTTGCGCGTCGCTTCGTGCTCTCAGCCAGCCAGCCCCAGGAAGCGCCGCATGCGATCGAGTTCGGCTTCGAGCTCGCGGCGGAAGATGGAGTCACGCGGCGCACGGCCGGCGACGTAGCCGATCGCCGCAACGAGCCGCCCGCTGTCGACCGCCAAGTTGCCCCAGCCGATCACCCTGTCGCGCCAGAGCAGGGGCAGCGCGTAGTAGCCACGCACGCGCTTCGGCGCTGGCGTGTAGGCCTCGAAACGGTAGGCCCAGCCCCAGAGGAGTTCGAAGCGGCGGCGGTCCCATACCACGGGGTCGAACGGCGCGAGCAGGCGCACGACTTCTTTCGGAACGTGACGGGTCGATGCCGGGTTCTCTCCCTCTGGCCAGCACCAGTCCACCCCGCCGACGATGGCACGCGGCAATCGATGCCTCGCGCGCGCCAGAGCAGCGCTGCGAGCCGCCGCCCACTGCGGCGTGCCGTGACGCAGGTGGCTGACCAGCTCGCCGAGCGAACGCGCGGGCAGTGGCGCGTACTTGCGAACCACCACGTCGACCAGGGCATCGAGCGCCGCTGCCGGATCGGCCGCCGGCGGGGTCGGCTCGCGCGCCGAGTACAGGCGCACGCCGCCGTCGCGCCCGGCAATGCGCACCAGCCCGCGGTAGTGCATGCCGTCGAGCAACTGCGTGCTCGCATTGCTCGAACCTCCGAACCAGTTGGTGACCTTGCCGTGCGCGAACTCGGCATCCACCTCGCGCGGGTGCACCACGCCGCGCTCGCGCACGAAGTCGAGCACCGCATGACGCCTGCGCCCAGCGCGCTTTCGTCCACGCGGTGCGCGGCGTTCGCGGGTGCATCAGCGCCTGCGTCGCGCTCGGCAGGAAGCCGTAGTTGACGAAGTAGTCCTCCTCGATCGCGAGCTTCGGGTAGCGGCGTTCGAGGTCACCGGCGCGATAGTCCCGGACGCGGTGGCGCAGCGTCAGGTCCTGCGCGCGCGCCGGGGCGCGGATCGGGTCGGCCTGCACGAAGCCGAGCCTGTCGATGGCGCGCCAGAGGGTGGTCGGCGTGAACAGGCTGCGCGCGACGGCGTAGCGGCGCAGCGCCTCGAGGTCGATGAACATGGGCGCATCATGCCCAATGAACAGGGCTCGAGATGAACCGGATTTCCCGCCGCTGACGCAATGCGGCCAGAATGGCGGTTCCGACATCCCGCGACATCAGGAGAGCAGCATGCATCGATCCGCAGCCTTCGGCGGCGCCGCCCTTGCCCTTGCCACGGTTGCCGGCGCGGCCATCGCGCAGACCGGCACCGTCAAGCCGCCCCAGGCCCAGGCCTGGATCGACGTGGCCACCTTCAGCGGCATGGGCATGCCGATGGGCGGCATGTCGGGCGCCGGCGGCAACCCGATGTCGGCGCTCGGCGGGCTGTTCGGTGGCGGCGGCGGCGCGAAGAACAGCTTCGGCCACACGCAGCAGATGTCGGCCGGGCGCTGGGTCGACGTGACCCTCTACAGCCGCAACAACCCGTCGCTTGCCGAGGCGCAGCAGGCCGTGCCGACCGGCTTCATGAGCCCGGCGCTGAAACTGCAGGCTCCAAAGGACGTGAAGCCGGCGCCCCGGGAGTCCGACGACGGCGTCGTCGAGCACGACGTCGAGAAGCCCCGCGGCCGGCTGCTGCTCTACTGGGGCTGCGGCGCCACGATCCGAGCCGGGCAACCGAAGGTGCTCGACATGGCGAGCGCGACCGCGGCCGACATGGCGAAGTTCTTCGTCTCGCGCCGCGCGACGCAGCGCGGCGCGCACAGCGCCACGGGCCGGCCGCTGTGGCCGAGCCCGGTCGATCCGCGCATGGTGCCCGACAACGCCTCGCTGGTCGGCGAGCATGCTTTCAGCGGCACGGGGGTGCCCGAGGGCTTTCGCTTCCAGATTCCGGCCGCGCAGGACCTGATGCCACCGCTGCAGGTGAGCCAGAACGACCAGGGCGGCGCCACCGCCCTCAGCTGGGGCGCCCTGCCGACCGCACGTGCCTACTTCGTGTCCGGCATGGGCGCCGCCAAGCCGGATGAGATGGTGATCTGGACTTCGAGCGAAGTGCCCGAGGTGGGCTTCGGGCTGATGGATTACCAGACGAACAGTGCCGTCGATCGCTGGCTGCGCGAGACTGTGCTGCTCGCGCCGGCCACCACGCAGTGCACGGTGCCCAAGGGCGTGTTCCCGGGCGAAGGCGCGATGCTGCGCGCGATCGCCTACGGCAGCGAGTTGAACCTGGTGCACCCGCCGCGCCCGGCCGACCCGAAGGCGAACTGGGAGCCGGTGTGGGCGACCAAGGTACGCGTCAAGTCGGTGGCCAGCCTGATGCTGGGCATGCCGGCGATGGGCGAGCCGCCCACCGGCGAAAAGCCGACGGATGCGCCCGCCGGCGCGACCGACAAGACCGAGAAGACCGACAAGGCACCGAAGCCGCTCGACCTGCTCAGGGGCATCCTCGGGCGCTGAGACCGCCCGGCGGCCGGGGTAGGATCGCTCGATGCCGGCCGCCCTCGAGGCCTTCTCGTCAAGCTACGCCGAAGCGCGCGGCAAGTTTCTCGGTGCCGCGCGCGAGGCGAACCTGGCGCTCGTGTCCTATCCGCTGGACCTGCCCGGCTGCGACGGCGAGACACTGGCCGTCGACGCGGCTTGGCAGGGCCCGCGCGATGCAGAGCGTCTGCTCATGCTCAGCAGCGGCTGCCATGGCGTGGAGGGCTACTGCGGCTCGGGCGCGCAAGTGGCGCTGCTGCGCGACGCGGCGTGGCGCGAGCGGGTCGAACGCAGCGGCGCGGCCGTGCTCTACGTGCACGCACTCAATCCGTACGGCTTCTCGCACACGCGTCGCGTGACGCAGGAGAACGTCGACCTCAACCGCAACTTCCAGCATTTCGACAGGGCCCTGCCGGCCAACCCGGCGTATGTCGAGCTGCACCCCCTGCTGCTGCCGACCCCCTGGCCGCCGACTCTCGCCAACCGGGCCGCGATCGCCTGGCTGATCGTCACGCGCGGCTTGCGCAACCTGCAGACGGCCATCTCCGGTGGCCAGTACGAGCGCGCCGACGGGCTGTTCTTCGGCGGCACCGAACCGACCTGGAGCCACCGCACGCTGCTGCGCCTGCTGCAGGAGCACGCCGCAGGCGCGCGCCGCCTGGCCTGGATCGACCTGCACACCGGGCTCGGCCGCAGCGGCCGCTGCGAGCGCATCTACATGGGCCGCGCCGACGACACTGCCGGCTACACGCGCGCCAACCGCTGGTGGGGCGACAGCGGCGCAAGGAAGGTCACGCGGCTCGGTAGCAAGGCTTCGGTCTCGGCCGACCTGACCGGCCTGGTCTTGAACGCCGCGCTGCGCGAATGCCCGCTTGCCGAGTTCACCGGCATCTACATGGAGTTCGGTACCCGCCCGCTGCTCGAAGTGCTGCAGGCACTGCGCGGCGACCACTGGCTGCACCTGCACCCCGAAGCGCCCGCCGCGCAGGCGGCAGCGATCAGGCAGCGCCTGCGCGATGCCTTCTACGAAGACACGCCGCGCTGGAAGCAGGCCGTGCTGACGGAGGTGCGGCAGGCGGCGGCGCAGGCGCTCGATGGATTGCCAGGCTGAGCGGACCTGCCCAGCACCGCGTGAAATCGAGTCCGCAAACGCGCGGGCAGCGCGTTACAGCCCCGCAAGGTCGCGGAGTACCGCAACCTTGTCGGTACGCTCCCACGTGAACTCGGGCTCCTCGCGGCCGAAGTGGCCGTAGGCGGCGGTCTTCTCGTAGATCGGGCGCAGCAGGTCGAGCATCTGGATGATGCCCTTGGGCCGCAGGTCGAACACCTCGCCGACGATCGCCGCGATGCGCTCGTCGCTGATGACGCCGGTGCCCTCGGTGTACACGGTGACGTTCATCGGCTTGGCGACGCCGATCGCGTAGGCCACCTGGATCTGGCACTGCCGCGCGATGCCGGCAGCGACGATGTTCTTCGCCACGTAGCGCGCGGCGTAGGCGGCCGAGCGATCGACCTTGCTCGGGTCCTTGCCGCTGAACGCGCCACCGCCGTGCGGGCAGGCGCCACCGTAGGTGTCGACGATGATCTTGCGCCCGGTCAGGCCGCAGTCGCCCTGCGGGCCGCCGACGACGAAGCGGCCGGTCGGGTTGATCAGGTACTTGGTGTCCTCGGTGAGCCAGGCCTTGGGCAGCACGGGCTTGATGAGTTCTTCGCGGATCGCTTCGTAGAACGCATCGGTCATGCGGTTGCCGAGGCTCATCTCGGGCGCGTGCTGGCTCGACAGCACGACGGTGTCGATGCTGTGCGGCTTGCCGTCCACGTAACGCATCGTCACCTGGCTCTTCGCGTCGGGGCGCAGGAAGGGCAGGCGGCCGTCCTTGCGCAACTGCGCCTGGCGCTCGACCAGGCGGTGCGCGTAGTAGATCGGCGCGGGCATCAGCTCGGGCGTCTCGTCGCAGGCGTAGCCGAACATCAGGCCCTGGTCGCCAGCGCCGGTGTTCAGGTGGTCGTCGCTGGCGTGATCGACGCCCTGCGCGATGTCGTTGCTCTGCTTGTCGTAGGCGACGAGCACCGCGCAGCCCTTGTAGTCGATGCCGTACTCGGTGTTGTCGTAGCCGATGCGCTTGATCACGTCGCGCGCGACCTGGATGTAGTCGACGTGCGCGTTGGTCGTGATCTCGCCGGCCAGCACGACGAGGCCGGTGTTCGTCAGCGTCTCGGCCGCGACGCGCGAGCGCGGGTCCTGCGTGAAGATCGCGTCGAGAATCGCGTCGGAGATCTGGTCGGCCACCTTGTCGGGGTGGCCCTCGGAGACGGATTCGGATGTGAAGAGAAAGTCGTTCGCCACTCTTAGACTCCTGTCAGGTTGCAGATCGCGTTGCCGGTCTGGGTCCTGTGGAGGAACGGCGAACGCTTTAGCAGGATTTCTTGAGCTGCCTTCGCAGCCCGGCAGGTGCCGCCCTGGCAGCGCCTGCATCGCCCCGCAAGTAGTTCATAACTCGGCGATGAGGGGATTATAGGAAACATGCTGTGGGTCATCCGCTGGCTGTCCCGCCGGCCGCTGTGGCTTCTTCACGCCATGGGCGCTGCCGTCGGCTGGCTCACCTACGGGCTGTCGCCGACCTACCGGCGGCGCTTCGCCGCCAACGCAGCGCTCGCAGGCGTGCCGGCGAGGGCGTGCGCGGCGCGCCATCGGCGAGGCCGGACGGCTGCTGCTGGAACTGCCCTACCTGTGGCTGCGCCCGCCGCAAGCCAGGCTGTCGCCGCCGGTGGGCTGGGCAGGCGCAACGCTGATCGACGACGCGCACGCCCGCGGCCGGGGCATCGTCTTTCTCACACCGCACCTGGGCAGCTTCGAGGTGACGGCGCAGGCCTATGCCGAACGCTACGCCGCCGAGCATGGCCCGATCACCGTGCTCTACCGACCGGCGCGCAAGCCCTGGCTGCGCGATCTGGTGGACACGGCGCGCGGCCGCCCCGGCCTGGCCGCCGCGCCGGCCACGCTCGCTGGCGTGCGGCAGATGATCCGTGCGCTGCGCCGCGGCGAGGCCGTCGGCCTGCTGCCGGACCAGGTGCCGCCCGAGGGCCTGGGCGTGTGGGCGCCGTTCTTCGGCAAGCCGGCCTACACGATGACGCTGGCCGCGCGCCTGGTGCAGCAGACCGGCGCCACGCTGCTGCTCGCCTGGGGCGAGCGCCTGCCCGCAGGGCGCCGGCTACGTGGTTCGCGTCTCGGCGCCGGCCGAGGCGCTGCCGACCGAGGATGCCGCAGCGCCGGCCACGCAGACCGCCTGCGCCAGCATCGTGAACCGGGCGATGGAGGCGCTGATCCGGCAATGCCCGCAGCAATACCTGTGGGGCTACAACCGCTACAAGACCCCGCGCGACGTGGCAGACCCGCGCGCTGAATGACGGCCCCAAGACCCCTGCGGGGTCGCCCCCCGTGGGGCTTCGCCCGGACGCAAGCAGTCCTGAGGACTGCGCGTGCCTGGCGAAGGGCCGGGCCTCAGGCCCGGCGCGGCCTGCAAGGTGCTCAGCCGGCTTGGGAACGGCCCGGCGCCGGCTGAGGTCAGGCCCGATAATCCGCCGATGCAGTTGAGCTTCAGCAAGATGCAGGGCGCCGGCAACGACTTCGTGGTCATCGACGCCACGCGCGAGCCCATCGCGCTCTCGACGGCACAGCTCAGGCACCTCGGCGACCGCCGTTTCGGCGTCGGAGCCGACCAGATCCTCGTCGTCGAGCGCAGCGACACGCCCGACGTCGACTTCCGCTATCGCATCTTCAACAACAGCGGCGACGAGGTCGAGCATTGCGGCAACGGCGCGCGCTGCCTGGTGCGCTTCGTCCACGACAAGGGCCTGTCGCCGAAGACCACGTTGCGCGTGGAGACGGTCAACAACCTGCTCGAGCTGCGCTTGCGCGGCGACGGCCGGGTGACGGTCGACATGAACCGGCCGGTCTTCGCGCTGGCGCAGGTGCCGTTCGACGGCGGCGGCCTGCGCTCGCGGGCCATGGGCGACTTCGAGTTGTGGCCCCTCGAGCTCGCCGACGGCGACCGGATCGAGGTCGCGGTGCTCTCGATGGGCAATCCGCATGCGGTGCAGGTCGTTGCCGATGTCGATGCCGCGCCGGTGGCCCTGCGTGGCCCGCAGGTCGAGCATCACGCGCGCTTCCCGCGCAAGGTCAATGCCGGCTTCATGCAGGTGCTGGCCCGCGGCGAGATCCGCCTGCGCGTCCACGAGCGCGACGCCGGGGAGACGCTGGCCTGCGGCACCGGCGCCTGCGCCGCGGTGGTCGCCGGCATCCGGCTCGGCCTGCTCGACCGCCAGGTCGAGGTGCACACGCGCGGCGGCAGGCTGACCATCGAATGGCGCGGGGGCGACGCCAGCGTGCTGATGACCGGCCCCGCGGAGACGGTCTTCGAAGGAACCATCGAACTATGAAGGGCGAACCGTGAGCATGAACCTGGGCACGCAAGGCATCACCGAGATCGACATCGCGAACTTCCTGGCCAACACGCCGGGCTTCTTCGAGCGTCACGCCGAACTGCTCGGCGCCGTGCAGCTGACCAGTCCGCACGGGCAGCGCGCCGTCTCGCTGCAGGAGCGGCAAATGGAGATGTTGCGCGACAAGGTGAAGGGGCTCGAAACGAAGATCATCGAGCTGATCCGCAACGGGCAGGACAACCTCGCGCTGGCCGACAAGCTGCACCGCTGGACGCGCAGCATCATGCTGACCGAGAGCCCGGCCGATGTGCCCGCGGTGCTGGTGCGCGAGTTGCAGCACCAGTTCCTCATTCCGCAGGCAGGCATCCGCGTCTGGGGTGCCGACGACGCCTACGCTGCGCTGCCTTTCGCGCAGCCCGTGGGCGACGACGCGAAGAGCTTCGTGGCCAGCCTGAGCGTGCCCTATTGCGGCGTGAATGCGGGTTTCGAACCCGCGCTGTGGCTGGACGATCCGGCGAACGTGACCTCGCTCGCGCTGATCCCGCTGCGCCAGCGGCAGGACGCACCGGCCTTCGGACTGCTCGTGCTCGGCTCGCCCGACCCGACACGCTACAGCGCCGACATGGGCACCGATTTCCTGGCCCGCGTCGGCGAGATCGCCAGCGCCGGCCTGGCGCGCCTCCTCGCTCCGGCCTGGGCCGCTGCGTGATGGCGCAGTGATGCCGTGACGCCGCACGCCGAGCGCTACCTCACGCACCTGCGCGTGGAGCGGCGGTTGGCAGAGCGCACGCTGGCAATCTATGAAGAGGCCCTGCGGCGCCTGGCGGGCCAGGCCGAAGCGGCGCACGTCGAGCTGACGCAGGTGCAACCGCAGCACGTGCGCCGCTGGGCCGCACAGCTCCATGCGGGCGGGCTGTCGCCGCGCAGCGTGGCGCTTGCCCTGAGCGCGTGGCGCGGACTGTTCCGCTGGCTAGGGCGCAACGGCGTCGTGGCGCTCAATCCGGCCGACGGCGTTCGCGCACCGAAGGCGGCCAAGCCACTGCCGAAGGCGCTGTCGGTCGATCATTCGGTGGCGCTGGCGGAGCATCACGGCGGCGGCGATCCGGTGCTCGAGGCGCGCGACACCTGCATCGTCGAACTGCTCTACGGCAGCGGCCTGCGCATTGCCGAGCTGGTGGGACTGGACGTGCAGGCCAGTGCCGAGGCGCGTGGCTGGGTCGACTTGCCGGGCGGCGAGGCGCATGTGCTGGGCAAGGGCGCCAAGCGGCGCAGCGTGCCGGTGGGCAGCGCTGCGCGGGCCGCGTTGCAGGCGTGGCTGCCGCTGCGGACGGCGCTCGCCAAGGCCGAGCAGCCGGCGCTCTTCGTCGGTCGCCGCGGCACCCGGCTCACGCCGAGCCAGATCCGCTCGCGCCTGAGGGTGCGCGCCGTGCAGGCCGGCATTCCGAGCCACGTGCATCCGCACATGCTGCGTCACTCGTTCGCCTCGCACTTGCTGCAGTCCAGCGGCGACCTGCGTGCGGTGCAGGAATTGCTCGGTCACGCGAACATCGCGACGACGCAGGTCTATACGAAGCTCGACTTCCAGCACCTCGCCAAGGTCTACGACGCCGCGCATCCGCGAGCGAAGAGCAAGACCTGACCGTCGAGCGCGCGTGAGCTCCATCACGTTCCTGACGACCAAGGCAGACCGATGACCAGACTTCACCGAATCGCGACCCGCCTGTGCACGCTGTTGGCCCTGTCCTTCGGCCTCGTCTGTTCCCCCGCCAGCGCCCAGGATTCGCGCGTCGCAGCACCGGCGGCATCCGCGAACGCGATTGCACCGGCCTCCGACGCGTGGCGCGCCGCGTTGCCGCGCGACCCCGAGGCCGCCACGAAAGCCTATCTCGACCGCCTGACGCCGGCGGCTCGTGCGCGCTCCGACGCCTATTTCGAAGGCGGCTACTGGCTCCAGGCGGGCAACCTGCTGCTCGGCCTGCTGGTGGCCTGGGTGCTGCTGCAGTCGCGGCCTGCGCAGGCCGCGCGCCGCTGGTGTGCCGGTCTCAGCCGGCGGCGCTTCGGTGCAAGTGCTGGCTATGGCGCGTTCTACCTGCTGACCACCTCGGTGCTGACGCTGCCACTGTCGATCTACCAGGACTTCGTCCGCGAACACCAGTACGGCATGGCGACGCAGTCATTTGCGGCCTGGTTTGGCGAGCAGCTGACGGGCCTGGGCGTCGTGCTGCTCATTGGGCCGCTGTTCGTGCTCGCCCTCTATGCCGTGATCCGACGCGCGCCAAGGCTGTGGTGGCTCGGCGGCACTGCAGTTGACACTGGTGTTCCTGGTCGCCACCGTGGTGGTGGCGCCAGTGCTCATCGAGCCGATGTTCAACACCTACCGTCCGCTGGACGATACGCCGGTCAAGCGCAGCATTCTCTCGATGGCGCAGGCCAACGGGGTGCCCGTGACCAACGTCTATGAGTTCGACGCATCCCGCCAGACCACGCGCATCAGCGCCAACGTGAGCGGCCTGTGGGGCACGGCGGCGGTGCGACTGAACGACAACCTGTTGCGCCGCACGTCGGACCCCGAGATCCGCGCCGTCGTGGCGCACGAGATCGGCCACTTCGCGATGAACCACATCGTCCAGCGCGTGATTCAGTTCGGGCTCGTCTTCGTCGCCGCATTCGCCTTCGTGGGCTTGGTCGAGTGCCGCGCTGTTGCGGCGCTTCGGTGCCCGCTGGCAGCTCGGCTCGTTGCAGGACGTCGGCAGCCTGCCCTTGCTGGCGGCGTTGTTCTCGCTGGCACTGTTCGTCGCCACCCCGGTGACGAACACGATCGTGCGCACCATGGAGACCGAGGCCGACCTGTTCGGCCTGAGTCTGGCGCGTGAACCCGACGCGATGGCTGAAGCACTGCTGACACTGGTCGAGTACCGCAAAGCCGATCCTGGCCCGGTCGAGGAAGTGCTGTTCTTCGATCACCCGTCCACACGGGCCCGCATCTACAACGCGATGCGCTGGAAGGCGCAGATGCAGCCGACGCCGTGAAGACGATCACCTTGCGCGCCGGCAAGGAGCGCTCGCTGCTGCGGCGTCACCCGTGGGTGTTCGAGGGCAGCATCGCGAGCGGCCGCGCCGACGCCGGCGAAACGGTGCGCGTGCAGGCCGCCGACGGGTGCTTCCTCGCCTGGGCAGCGTACAGCCCCAGCTCGGCGATCCGCCTGCGCGTATGGAGCTTCGACGAGGCAGAGCGCATCGACGCGGCGTTCTTCGAACGGCGCATCGCACGCGCGCTGGCACTGCGCGCGCGGCTGGCGGTGGCCGGCGATGGGGTTCGGGTCGTGCATGGCGAGGCCGACGGCCTGCCGGGGCTGATCGTCGACCGCTACGCCGACACGCTGGTCGCGCAGTTCTTGTCGACGGGCGCTGAGCGCTGGAAGCCGCTGATCGCCGATGCTCTGTGCCGCAGCGGCGGGGTCGCGCGGCTGTACGAGCGGTCCGACGCCAGCGTGCGCGGCCTCGAGGGAATGGCCGCACAGACTGGCTGGCTGCGCGGCGAGGGCGCGACCGAAGTGACGATCCGCGAACACGACTGGCAATTCACGGTGGACATCGCGCACGGGCACAAGACCGGCTTCTACCTCGACCAGCGCGACAACCGCCTGCGCTTCGCCGAAACCGTTCGCCATTTCGGCTTGCGGCGCGTGCTGAACTGCTTCTGCTACACGGGAGGTTTCTCGGTGGCTGCATTGGCCGGCGGCGCCACGCTAGTGCTGAGCGTCGATTCGTCCGCGCCGGCGCTGGTGCGCGCCGAGGCGCACGTGCGTGCCAACGGCTTTGCCGCCACGCGCCACGCCACCCTCGACGCCGACGTCAACGCCACGCTGCGGCAGCAGATCGACCAGGGCGCTTCGTTCGACGCGATCGTGCTCGACCCGCCGAAATTCGCACCCACCGCGGCCCATGCCGAGCGCGCCGCGCGCGCCTACAAGGACATCAACCGCCTCGCACTGAAGCTGCTCGCGCCGGGCGGCGTGCTGTTCACGTTCTCTTGCTCGGGTGGCATCGGCATCGAGCTGTTCCACAAGATCGTCGCCGGCGCCGGCATCGACGCCGGCGTCGATGCGGCGATCCTGCACCGGCTCGAGGAGGGGGCTGACCATCCGACGACGCTGCTGTTCCCCGAGGGGCAATACTTGAAGGGTCTCGCGCTGCTCAAGCAGTGAGCAGCGATGCGCAGGGCGCGACGGCGCGCTACGGTGCCTGTCGGGGCAACGCGATGCGCGTCTCGAACTTCGCGCGGTGCACGCTGAAGAAGCTCTTCACGTTGCGCACGTTCGCATCCTGCGTGAACAGCCGCTGCACCAGCGCGTGATAGCCCGCCATGTCGGGCAGCTGCACGATGAGCACGAAGTCGGGGCCCGGCGACACGCGATAGCACTGCTGCACCGCCGCTTCCGCCTGCACCTTGGCCTCGAAGGCAGCCAGGTGCTCGGCGCCCTGGCGGTCGAGCGTGATCTCGACGATTGCCGCCAGGCCGGCACCCAGGCGCTCCGCAGAAAGCAGTGCGACGCGCCGCTCTATCACCCCGCCGGCAGTCAAGCGTGCGACCCGCCGCAGGCAGGTTGCCGGCGACACGTGCGCCCGCTCGGCAAGCGCCTGGTTCGACGACGAAGCGTCTTCCTGCAGGAGGTCGAGCAGGCGGAGGTCGGTTTCGTCCAGGCTCATCTTGTCGACCGATTTCATCATTTCGTCGCCATTCGTGAAGAAATACATCAGAACATCTGTAGGCTGGTTGATTATTTCATCCTACTTGCATCTTTGAAACCATCATTCGAGACATCTTCCCTACGATGCCAGGCATCAGCCAGCAGCCAGGGGGTTCACCATGTGTGGCATCGTCGGCGCGGTCAGCACGCGCAACATCGTCCCGATCCTCGTCGAGGGTCTCAAGCGTCTCGAGTACCGCGGCTACGACTCCTGCGGCGTCGCCGTGCACCAGGGCGGCGAATTGCGCCGCGCGCGCAGCACGTCTCGGGTCGCCGAGCTCGAGACACAGGTTCGCGCCGACGCCGTGGAGGGAGGCACCGGCATCGCCCACACGCGCTGGGCGACGCACGGCGCGCCGGCAGTGCACAACGCCCACCCGCACTTCTCGCACGGCGCGGGCGCCGACCGCCAGGGCGCTGGGCGGATCGCGCTGGTGCACAACGGAATCATCGAGAACCACGACGAACTGCGCGCCGAACTGCAGGCCCGTGGCTACTGCTTCGACAGCCAGACCGACACCGAAGTCATCGCCCACCTCGTCGACCAGCTCTACAACGGCGACCTGCTCGAGGCCGTGCAGCAGGCCACCGCGCGCCTGCGCGGCGCCTACGCGATCGCGGTGTTCTGCCGCGACGAGCCGCATCGTGTGGTCGGCGCGCGCGCGGGCTCCCCGCTGGTGCTGGGACTCGGCGGCGGCGGGAGCGACGGCGCCAACTTCATCGCCTCCGACGCGATGGCGCTGGCCGGGGTGACCGACCAGATCGTCTACCTCGAAGAGGGCGACGTCGTCGACCTGCAACTCGGCAAGGTCTGGATCACCGCCCGATCGGCCAATGGCACGCACAAGCCCGTGCAGCGCGAGGTACGCACCGTGCAGGCCCATAGCGGCGCTGCCGAACTGGGACCCTACAGGCACTACATGCAGAAGGAGATCTTCGAGCAGCCGCGCGCGATCGCCGACACGCTCGAGGGCGTCACCGACATCTCGCCCGAGCTGTTCGGCGACGGCGCCTGCCGCATCTTCAAGGAGATCGACTCGGTGCTGATCCTGGCCTGCGGCACGAGCTACTACGCCGGATCGACGGCCAAGTACTGGCTCGAAGGCATCGCCCGCATCCCGACGAACGTCGAGGTCGCCAGCGAGTACCGCTACCGCGACAGCGTGCCGAATCCGCGAACGCTCGTCGTCACGATCTCGCAAAGCGGCGAGACGGCCGACACGCTGTCGGCCCTCAAGCACGCGCGCGGGCTCGGCATGCCGCACAGCCTGACGATCTGCAACGTGGCGACGAGCGCGATGGTGCGCGAATGCGAACTCGCCTACATCACCCGCGCCGGGGTGGAGATCGGCGTCGCCTCGACGAAGGCCTTCACGACCCAGCTTGCAGCACTCTTCATGCTGGCCCTCGCGCTGGCGCAGGTGCGCGGCCACCTGAGCGACGAGCAGGAAGCAGTGCACCTGAAGGCGCTGCGCCACCTGCCTTCGGCGCTGCAGGGCGTGCTCGCGCTGGAGCCGCAGGTGATCGCCTGGTCGGAGGTGTTCGCGCGCAAGGAGAATGCGCTCTTCCTCGGCCGCGGGCTTCACTATCCGGTGGCGCTCGAGGGTGCGCTCAAGCTCAAGGAGATCAGCTACATCCACGCCGAGGCCTACCCGGCGGGCGAACTCAAGCACGGCCCGCTGGCGCTCGTCACCGCCGAGATGCCTGTGGTGACGGTGGCGCCGAACGACGCCCTGCTCGAGAAGTTGAAGAGCAACCTGCAGGAAGTGCGCGCCCGCGGCGGCGAGCTCTTCGTGTTCGCCGACAGCGATTCGCGCATCGAGCCCGGCCCCGGCGTGCACGTGATCCGCATGCCCGAGCACTACGGCGCGCTGTCGCCGATCCTGCACGTGGTGCCCCTGCAGTTGCTCGCCTATCACACCGCCTGCGCCCGAGGCACGGATGTCGACAAGCCCAGAAATCTGGCCAAGAGCGTCACGGTCGAATGACCGAGGCGTTCGTGCGGCGCGAAGTGCCGGCGCCGCAGGCGCGCGAGATTTCTGGGCTTGCGGCGCAGGCCAACTTGGCGCAGCCAAGTTAAGGCGCGAAGCGCCGGCCGAAGCCACAAGCCGCGCAATCTGGCCAAGAGCGTCACCGTGGAGTAGTTCAGCTAGTGAGTACTTTCGACTGTTCTGACCAAAGATTGTCGTAAACAGGACACTGAAGTCGTAAACGTGTTTGGGTCGAATTGCCTGCCGTGGGCATGCCGGGTCACTCCAGTGCAATCGAACGCAGCGCCAGCGCAAACGCCCCGACCTGACGATCGGCAATCGCGAGGCCCAGCTGGCACAGATTCTCCGGCCGCAACGCGGACGCACCGCCGACCGGGCGACCGCGCCAGGTCGGGGTGAACGACGCCAGTGGCAGGCGCAGCACGGTCCATTCACCCGGCACGGGCTCGAACAACGCTTGGTATGTCACGCCGTCGAAAAGGTCGTCGGTGCGAAGGTTGAGCTTGTAGCTCTTGCCGTCGCCGCGCACCTCGATGCGACAAGTCACCGCCTGCGCGTCGCCCAACGGAAGGGGGCGTGAACGAACCGACGCGAAGCCGCCACCATCGGCCAGCGAGACCGCCCCCTCGAAGACCGCGTGGCCGGCAGGATCGTGGCGAAGTCGACTCGCGGAGCGGCCGCCCATCACCCGGTCGTCGATCGGCGAGAAATCGGCCACCGACCCGGCAGTGTCGAAGCGGAACAGTTCGCGCGACATGACGGCATTGTCCGCGGCAAGTCCATCGCGGCGGCTGCCCAGCTATCCCATTGCCAATCGCATGGCCTGTCTAAAGCACCCTGATCGCCCTGAGGTCTGGCAGCTTCCTGAAATCGGCCATGGACAACAGCTGCGGCAGGGCCAGTTGACGCCAGCTCTGCCACAGCCGTCCGGTCGCGGCCGGTAACGAGGTCAATACGCCGCCCGGCGCCATCTGAGACATGAACACCTGATAGGCAGCTTCCTTCGCACCCGCCAACATCTTGCTGGCGAGCACGGTCCGGCCCGCGACCAGATAAGTCTGCAGATCGCCGAACGCAATGCCCACCGGCTTTGGCGCCGGCTTGAACGGCTTGAGTGTGCGCCCGTCGAGGAAGCGTGCGACGTTGGCCGCGGCGAGCGCACCCATGTCTATGGCGTTATAGGCCTGCTTGCCGACGGCTTGCGGCGGCTCCGCCGCGTCGCCGACGACGAATGTGTTGTCGAAATTGCGACTCTGCAGCGTCTGGTGCACGGCCGCCCAGACCTGCGGTGGCCGCGCCAGGCCGGACTCGCGTAACAGCGCTGGCGGTGCCAGCCCGGCCGTCCACAGCGTGAGTTCGGAGCGCAGCCGTGCGCCGTCGGCCAGACGCACGCCCTTTGCCGACACGCTGGCAATCAGCGTGGCGGTACGAAACTTGACCGCATACGGCTCACACAAGCGGCGAAGATCGGCATCCAGTGCCGCCGGCAAGCCGGGCAGCAGCCGGGCGCCGGCTTCGACCACCTCGACGGACATGCCGGCGTCGTCGCGGTGCCGACGCAGAATCTCGCCCAGCGCCTCGATGCCCGAGATGCCTCCGCCGGCAATCACGATGCGCAGCGACGTCCCCTGCCGCACGAGGGTGCGCAGTCTCTGCTCGATCGCCAGAGCGTCGGCGACGCTGCGGAACGGCATGGCGTGGCGGGCGACGCCCGGGATGTGATGTGTGTTCCACAGCGCGCCCACTGCCACGATGCAGGCATCGAAGCCCAGTTCGTGGCCGCCGGCCGTGGCCAGCCGGTGAAGCGCCGGTTGCAGCACCGTAACGCGATCCTTGAGGAAGCGGTGTCCGGCCTGCTCGACGATGGCGGCCCGGTCCAGACGCAGCCCCTGGGGCGTCTTCACGCTCGACAGGATCTCGTGAATGTTGGGTACCCACTCGAAGTGTTTGGTCGGGTCGATGACCGTCACCGCATAGCGTCGCGACAACTTGATCGCGGCCGTCAGGCCGGCGAAATTGCCACCGACGATGGCGACGCGCTTGCGCCTTTCGGTCATTGGGCTCCCCACTGCGGCATCTGGACCATGCGCAGTATGGTCGAACGCAGCCCGGGTGGCGTGCTGGCAGAGGACTCGGCGGCACTGGTGAGCCTGGCGATCGACGCGACCGGTAACTGGCTCAGCCATCGCTTCGACATGCCGGCATTGGCGGTGCTGCGATCAAGCGTCTCATCATCGAATCCGGATCGGCGCCGCTGTTGCAGCGTTGGTCCAGGCCGGAGGCCACGTGCGCCACCGCACAGACACCGACCGTTGGCGGCATGAAGCTCGGTTCTCGTGTCTCTGTGGGAGGCTTCTTCATGAGCGGCATTCCTGCCCGTGGTTCGCCTGCCCCGAGCGGCTTGTTTGGCGTCCTCAGATCTTTGCTGCAGGCCCGGCCGAGCGAGATCCGGCAATCGTCCGAAGTTCTTCCGAGTGAAACCGGAGGGCGCTATGCGCATTTCTACGGGTCGGTACGCGTGCTGGTTGTCGATGACAACCCGGTGAACCTGATGGTGATCTCGGCGCTGATGGAGTCGCGGGGGCTTGTGCCGGTGCTGGCGGCAGATGGTGCCGAAGCCGTGGCGCTCGCTTGTGAACTGCACTTCGACCTCATCCTGATGGATCTGCAAATGCCGATCCTCGACGGTTTGAAGGCGACATCAGCGATCCGACGCTTCGAATCCAAGAGGTCGCGACCCGCGGTCCCTGTCGTCGCATACTCCAGCAGCTCTCCGGGTGCGGGCTTCCTGGCGACGCACGGCTTTAGCGGCAGCCTGACCAAGCCGTGTGAGGATCAGGATCTGGAGGACTGTCTGGTTCAGTTGTGCCCCACGTATCGCTCGGCCCCGGCCGTGCGCGGTGTTGCCCACGACAACAACTGCTGCCGGCCAGCGAGTCTGAATCCCGGCACAAGTGGCGCGTCGCTGCGCTGACCTCGAACGAAGGGTCCACGATCGGACTGATCCGATCACGATGACCGAGCCCGCCCTGTCCCCCGTGCCAACACCGGGAGGCTGGTTTCGAGCAGCGTGAAGACAGTTCGCACCGAACTCGCCGACCCCGCGACCCGCCGGACAGCGCGATGCTGTGGCGCCGCCGATGCGACCACCGGCATGACCCCTATCGGAAGCACCAACGCCCTGTCCCCAGCGCGTTCGAACACGATCATCTTGCAGAACTTGGCGTAGTTGTCCACGGCCGCGTGGGTGCGGGAGTCGCCGGCAGGGATGCGCCCTTCTTCAAGCTCGACGCCGACGCAATAGATCATGCCGCCACCACATCGGTCCAGACCTTGAAGCTTTCGAGCGTGTTCGGTCCGAAGGTGCTGGACAGCGCGACGTCGCAGGCGTCGCGGCCACGGGCAATCAGCACCCGACCGATGCGCGGTGTGTTGTTGCGTGCGTCGAATGTGTACCAGCGCTCGCCGATGTAGGCCTCGAACCAGGCCGCCATGTCCATCGGCCCATAGGGCGGCTCGGTGCCCACGTCACCGAGATAGCCAGTGCAGTAGCGTGCCGGGATGTTCATGCAGCGGCAGAACGCAATCGCCAGGTGGGCATAGTCACGGCACACGCCGCGGCGCTCCTTGTAGGATTCCAATGCAGTGCGCGTGGCCCGCGCATGCGGGTAGCCGAACTCGATGTGCCGGTGCACGAAGTCGCAGATGGCCTGCACGCGTGCCCAGCCGGGCGGCCCTGCGCCGAAGAGCTGCCAAGCGATTTCCGACAACCGATCGGTCTCGCAATAGCGGCTGCCCAGCAGGTAGATCAGCGTCGAGTCCGGCAGCATCTCCACCGGTGTCGGCATGGCCCAGGGCGCCAGGACATCGGCTGCACCGCTGTCGTTGACGAGCGCATCCGTGCTCAGGACGAATCTGCCCGCCGGTGCGACGAGCCGGCTGCACCAGTTGCCGAACAGGTCGCGGTAGGCGGTGACGGGCACGGAGGGAATCGTCACGAGGTGGTCGGGGCGCACCAGGTCGGACGCACGCGAATAGTGGATGCTCAAAGCCAGCAACATTGGAGTTGGCTGTGGGCATTGAAATGCCATCTCGAAACCAACGCGGATCTGCACGCTCGCCCCCATTTCTCCTCTGCGCTCACGCAATCATCGCGCCACTTTGGCCAGTTGGCGCTTGCCAGATCTTCTTCATGTCGCGACAGGATCAGCACTGCGGCCGACGGCGAACCACCCGGCCGTCCATTCCGTCGTGTTGCCGTCGAACGTATTCAGCGAAGCTCGACTAACGAGATCCCGATGCCGATGCCGGCGTTGCGGAAGTTGTAGTTCAGCAGCGAATCGGCCCAGCCGGAGTAGGCCTGCACGTAGCCGTGCAGATCGCTGAAGAGAGGGAAAGCCCAACTTGCCAGCGCGGACGTGCGATTGGGCGTGCTCGAAGAGAACTTCAAATTGTTGTGCAACGTCGCCGAGAACACGTTCGCACGGTACGGATACACCGCCTGCAGCTCGATGCGCCCCGCGTAATCAGCGATGTCGGGGTTGTTGTCCGAGGACGGGCTCTCCTGGATGCGCCACCAGGGCTTGACGTACATGCTCAGCTCGCCCGACGTGAACCCAAGAGTCGCGTAGACGCGGTTCCATGAACGCGATAGTGGATCGCTCTGCCCGTTGGACTGATGCACCACGCCGAGATTGAGCATGCGCCACTGCAACCACTGCGGACCCACGCTCAATGGCAGTGTCAGCCACGCCTCGGGTTGGTAATCCGTCTCGCGGAAGGGTCGTGAGTTGGCGGCGTCGTACAGCTGCCAGAAGCTTTGTTGCGTGTAGGCGGCCCAGAGATCGAGCGGGCTACCGAGGATGTCTTGCCAGAGCTTGGTCTTCAGGCTCACCTGGAACTTGACCTCGGTGTGCTGGTAGCTGCTGCCGGCGCCGCTGGCGCAGTTCGCCGGGTTGGGAGAGCAGGGGTTCGTGTTGATGTTCTGGCGCCAACTCACTGGCAACACGTACACCGGCTGATACGGCTTGACCTTGAGCACGCCGTCCTTGGTTTCGCGGTCGAGCTCCCAGCGCTCGGCGAAGGTTTGCGGGACGTCGGTGTCGGCGCCAGGCCAGCCGCGCGAAGCCGCGGTCGCTTGCGGGCTCGCCGGCACATCGGCTTTCACGGCAGCAGAGCCAGCCTGCGCCTCGGCAGGCCTTGCTGCAGCCGGCGCGATGCGGCCAGAGGCGCGGTCGTAGCAGATCAGGCGCGCGGCGTCGTCGGCGATGCCGTGGCAGGACTCGGGTGCCGCGGCAATCGCCGGCAGTGCCACCACGGCTGCGAGGATTGAAAGCGGGAAATTGCGCGTCAAGGTAGTTGTCACCTAGACCCACCCAGCCCGGCGCAGGCGGCGGTGAATAAGGACGCACCCGAGAACCGTCACGGCCACGGCCAAGGGGTAGCCGGGCTTCCACTTCAACTCAGGCATCCACTCGAAGTTCATGCCGTACAGGCTGAAGATGACGGTAGGTATGGCCAGGATCGCACCCCAGCCTGCCAGGCGCTTGACCACCTCGTTCTGGTTATTGGCCACCAGCGCGAGATTCACCTGCATGGCGGTGGTCAACATCTCGCGCATGCCGTCGATCAGGCCCACAAGCCGCGAAACATGGTCCTGGATGTCGCGGAAGTAGGCACGCAACTCCTTCGGGATCAAATCTTCGTGGAGACGAATCAACTCCCCGCTGATGTCGGTCACGGGCAACGCAGCATTGCGCAACTCCAGCAGATGCCGCTTCAGGTCATAGAGGCGTTCGATGACCAGCCTGTCGAACTGGTCCTTGAAGATGTCCGTCTCGATCGCGTCGAAGTCCTTCTCGAACTGGGCCACGATGGGCTGGAAGTTGTCGACAACGAAGTCCAGCAGCGCATACAGGGCAAAGCCTGAGCCCTTGGCGGCACCCTTGGTGCTCATGTCGCAGCGCTCGAGAACCTGCGCATAGCTCGACGAGGGGCCGTGCCTCACGGATACCAGGAAGTTCGGTCCGACGAAGAGATGGGTCTCGCCGTAGACGACCTGTGCTCGTTCCAGGTGTGCGGTCTTCAGCACGATGAAGATCGAGCCGCTGTAGACCTCGATCTTGGGCCGCTGGTGTGCGTGGTGTGCGTCTTCGATCGCGAGTTCATGCAGACCGAACTCTTCCTGGATCTTGCGCAGCAGCGTGTCGTCCGGCTCGTGCAACCCGAGCCAGACGAACGTATCAGGCTGCTTGACGACTTCGCTGACGTCGTCAATGGAGATGTCGCCAAGGCGTTGGCCATTGCGGTAGGCGACACTGTCGACGATGCTCGTCATCGCCGTAGGTATCGCTCCAGGAGTGGCGTCACCGAGATTCCAAGCGCGACGATCAAGGTACGACTCTTGAGCATTTCGCTGAAGCGCCGTTGCCCTGCCCCGGCCGAGCTCGGTCCGGGCAAGCCAGCGATCAATCCGAAAGGATGAATGTCACTTTCAGGATCACCTTGTATCCCGTCACTTTGCCATTGTCGATGGTCACTTCCTGATCCTTCACCCAGGCGCCCTTGACGCCCTTCAGGGTCTTGTTGGCACGCTCGACGCCTTGGAGGATCGCGTCCTGAAAGCTCACCTTGCTGACGCTGCTGATTTCGGTGATTCGTGCAACGGTCATGATCTTGCCTTTCACAGTAGGGACCCCGGCTCGGGGTCGAGAAAACCAGCAATCTGCTATCAGTATCCAAGCGTCTTCAGAGTAGGTCTGTGCGTTGGCGAACAGACACGCCATACCTGCGCCGAAATTGATTGCAAATCTTGCTGATACGGTACAGAACCGATTGTCGAGTAGCGTGTGGCCGCAGGTCGTGCCCGAACGCTCGGGATCTTTCGATGCAACCCTCTGATTCGGTCCGCCGACGTGACTGGCCGCGTCAGATCAGTATGCAAGTGCGCAATCGCAACGCTGGCAGGCAAACCGAGCAAGGCACTGACCCGTTGAATCCAGAACTCGAGCCCGTTCGACACCGGGGTGCGCATCTGAGCGACTCGGGTACACAATGCCCAGGTGACCAAAGAACAGGCTCCGGCCTTCCAGCCGTTGACCGGCATCTACGAGCCGTCGGCAATACAGCAGCTGCCGGACGGGCGTTTTCTCGTGGTAGAGGACGAGAAGAGCCACCCCTTGAGTCTGGTCACCATCGGCTCCGATGGTGCCGTCGACAGCATGGCGCTCACGGCCGGACTGTTTCAGATGTTCAGCGGGTTCTGGAAGCTCGATGACCTCGAAGGACTGGCTGTCGACCGTGCGGGCTTTGTCTACGGCATCACATCGCACTCGCGCGATGACGATGGCGACGAGAAGAAGTCCCGTGAAAGACTCGTCCGGTTCCGGGTTGAGGGCAAGCGGGTGGTCGACCCCAAGGTTGTCGACGGATTGAAGCAAGCCCTGACGATGCGACATGCCGTACTGGCGGCAGCAGCCCAGGTACGGGACGTCAAAGCCAGCGGCGGACTCAATATCGAAGCCCTGGAAGTCAGCCCCGACCAGAAGCGACTGTTGATTGGTTTCCGCAGTCCGTTGCGCGACGGTCGAGCGCTCATCGCCAGTGTCGAGAACCCCTCTGCAATCTTCGAATCGGATGAGGCACCTCGGATCGCGCCTTTGCTCGAAGAACTGGATCTTGGCGGCCACGGCATCCGTGGTTTGTCTTACGTTCCCGCCATGGGCGCGTATCTGGTGATTGGTGGCCCTGCTTCACGCGAACCGGCCAGCTTTGACCTCTGGAGTTGGAGCGGCAAGCCAGGTGCGCCAGTGCGCCGTGTCACGGTTCCCGGTTTGCGCAGCTTTGAGAAGGCCGAGGGGGTGAGCCCAGCTGTCGTCGGCGACCTGGAGCGAATCGTCATCGTCAGCGACGACGGGAACAGGGATGCCGGACGCTTTGCCAGCTATCTTCTGCTCGACCCAGCTCAACTGCAGACCGCAGATTGATCGATCCATGCTCGGCGGTCGTTTGCGACTCCAATTGGTCGGAACATCGACTCATGCTGACCAATTCACCGCTGGACTGCTGACACTCAAATTGAGCAGTCCGACAGCCGCCGGTCACGACGGACGGTGATCTGCCAAGTTCTTCCGTGGCTTGCCCCAGTGCGCTCTTCGTCATGACCACATTGCCGACCGCCGCGTACGCGGCCCTCGATGCCCGCAGCTTTCGCTCCAGCGAACTGACCCGCGGTCCCTGGCACCCCGAACACCAGCACGCGGGGCCGCCGACTGCCTTGGTCTGCCGCGCGCTGGAACAGGCAGCCCGGGAGCACGGCCTTACCCACATCGCGCGCCTGACCGCCAACATCGTGCGCCCGGTGCCGATCGGCGATCTCGTCGTCGAGGTCATGACGGACTACGTCGGCCGAAACGCCGGGCACTTTTCTGCCCACGTCATGGCGGGCAGCAAGGACGTCGGCCGCTTCACGGCGCTTGCCCAGCGCGAGACGCCCGTCGCGCTGCCTACCGCGCTGCCGGGTCATCCGCTGCCCGGCCCTCCTCTCTTGCCGGACGAGTGTCCAGTGGACGATTTCCCGTTCCGCAGCGCGCGACTCGGTTACGCCGATCTGGTCGAGACACGGACGGCAAAGGGAGCGATGTGGAACGGCCCCTGCTCGGTCTGGTTCCGCCTGCGCCATCCGCTGCTGAAAGACGAGTCGCCGAGTGGTTACCAGCGGGTCGCCGTCGCCGCAGACTCCGGCAATGGCATCAGTGCAGTGCTGGATTTCAAGCGCTACAGCTTCGTCAACTCGGATCTGACGATCAATCTGCTGCGACGGCCCGTCGGGGAGTGGATCTGTCTCGAGGCCCGCACATGGCTCGGGCCGAATGGCGGAGGTCTGGCGGAATCGACGCTCCATGACACCGAAGGCCTGATCGGGCGAGCCACGCAGAGCCTGGCAATCCGTTCCCTGCAGCCGTGATCGGATCGGTCGTTGGCGTCGAACACGGCTTGAGTGCTTTCAGGCGGGTCTGGAATCGCTTTACGCGTCGGCAGTGCCACGCGAACAGAGGTGGCGTCAGAGCGCGGGATGGCGACAGAGCCCCACCAGCAGAACAGCCGACGCGACAGACAACACCATCACGACCCAGACCGCGACACCGCGACGCCTGTCCTTGGCGTCGAACAGATCGCGCCCGCCGGGCCAGCGTGAGGGTTGCTCGCGCACGTGCGGGGCTGCAGTCAGGTGTGTCGATGTTGCGACGAGGTGGCGCAACGCCGGCACGCTGCGCTTCCCGCTCTCGAGTGGCTCAGCCGCGCCTGGTCTTGCCGGCGGCCTTGACCACCGAGCCGGTCACCGCGGTGTAGTTCGCTTCAGCTGCATCAGTGGCCTGGCGTGTGGCCTTTTGCAGTCCGTCGAACGCATTGTTGGCAGCCGCCATCGCAGACTTGAACAGGGCGACGCCGTTGCCCGAGCCTTCCGGGGCGTTCTTGGCGGCAGCGTCGATCGCCGCGATGAAGGCGTTCTGCGCACCCGCGGCTTGTTCGGTGGCGACCTTCTCGACTTCGGCCTTGGCGGCGGCGACGATGTCATACACCTGGCGGCCATAGGCGGCCGCCTTCTCTGCGGCGGGTTGCAGAGCGCCTGCTTGCAGGGCGAGCAGCGACTGCGGATCCTTCACCGACAGTGCGGCAAGGCTGAAGTCGGCGGCCTCGCCGAAACTGGCCTTGATGACTTGCAGATTGAGCGCGGTGAGTTGTTCGACACCTTCGAACGCCTTCGCGCCGAAGCTCAAGAGGGTGTCGAGATTGGCCTTGTTGGTGGCGGCGAATTGGGCGGTGTTCAGCATGGTGGGCTCCAGGAGGGTCGGTGGTGGGTTCTGAGGCAGTTTGCTGCACTGCAACATGAACGAAGTCTACTGTCTGTATGGCCAGTTGCAAGCGATATTTGCTGCAATGCACCATTCTAGTCTGGCGGGTCTAGAACGGCACGATCGCAGCCCTTGGCCGAGGACGCATCGCGCAGTCGGCCGCGCACGACCCCACGCGCCGGAGTGACGGTTCGCCAGATTCAGCTGACCGATGCTGTCAGTCGTCGCTCCGATTGCCGCCGAAAGCGGCCGCGCGACCCAAGACCTGCACCAGCGCCTGCGCATCCAGCGACCGCGCTGCGCCGAACCCGGCGACCTGCCGCGCCGAGGTGACATGGATGGCCATGAAGATGAAGTCGCCCAGCTGGGTCATCGGCTCGGCCTCGGGAAAGCGTGCCAGGTAGGCATGACGACAGGCCTCCCAGCCCGGGCTTGCCGGAATCAGACCCTCGGCCCTGCCCTCCAGCGTGACGCGAGGCAGCGCGTGCACCGGCTGGCCCGGAACCTCCGCTCGCATGACCAGCAGCGAGACGGCCGGCGCGGTTTGCAGGTTGCGCGTGTGCGCCGCGAGACCACTGACGTGGATCACGAGGCACGCACGGCCCGGCTCGACGGCGAAGGGCACCATCGACACGAGCGGCGCGCCGTCTTCGCACAAGCTGCCGAGCGCTGCCACGCGCTGCTCTTGCAGCAAGGAGCGCAATTCACGGGTGAGTCTGGGTTCGTGCGTCATGATGCATACCTCGCCAAGAGCGTAACGCTTGAATGACCCGAAAGTCCCGGCCCGTGCGACCATGACTGCCATGAACATGCTTCAGGACGTTGCGCTGTCGATGCTGGACCTCGTCGCCGTGCGCGAGGGCGGCACGGTGGCCGATGCAATTGCGATTGCCCTGCGCACGGCGCAGCATGCCGAGTCACTCGGCTTCACCCGTTACTGGCTGGCCGAACATCACAACATGGCGGGCATCGCGAGCTCCGCCACGGCGGTGCTGGTCGGCCATGTCGCGGGCGGCACCCAGCGCATCCGGGTCGGCTCCGGCGGCGTCATGCTTCCAAACCACGCCCCGCTGGTCGTGGCCGAGGCCTTTGGCACGCTGGCCGAGTTGTACCCCGGCCGCATCGACCTGGGCCTGGGACGCGCCCCGGGCACCGATGCCATCACGATGCGCGCACTGCGTCGCGACCGGGTGGAGACCGAGGATGACTTCCCGCGCGACGTGGCCGAACTGCAGCGCCTGCTGGCACCCGCCCAGCCCGGGCAACGCGTGATCGCCATGCCGGGCGCGGGCACCGACGTGCCGATCTGGCTGCTCGGCTCCAGCCTGTTCTCTGCCCGCCTGGCGGCCGAACGAGGCCTGCCCTACGCCTTTGCCTCGCACTTCGCGCCGCGTCTGTTGCAGCAGGCGCTCGGCCTGTATCGCAAGCTGTTTCGCCCTTCGGCCGCGCTCGCCAGGCCGTATGTCGCAATCGGCGTGCCGCTGATCGCTGCAGCCACCGACGATGAAGCCGAATTCCTGGCCAGCAGCATCTACCAGCGCGTGCTGGGCATCCTGACCGGCGAGCGAAAGCGCCTGCAACCGCCCGTGGAGCACTTCGCGGCCCGGCTGCATCCGCAGGAGCGCGCCGCCATCGACGACTTTCTGGCCGCCGCCGTCATCGGCGGGCCGGACAAGGTGCACGCCGGCCTTGCCGCGCTTTCGCAGGCCACCGACGCCGACGAATTCATCCTGGTCTGCGACATTTTCGACCCGGAGCTGCGCCTGCGCTCGCTCGACATCGCAGCAGCGGCTCGTGCAACGGGGTCGTAGGCGCCAAGCCGAGCGTCGAGGGCCGCAGGCCGTCCCTGCCCCCGCAGGCCATGGCGCAGCACCTCGATGCTGCCTTCTCCCTGGACATTGAACGATTCAGGCGGCCGGACGCCAACCCAGGCCCGCCGACGTTCCGCCGGGTCGCGCTCCGAGCCGCGGACGGTACTCGCAGCCCACCCAGCCCTGCCAGCCACACTGCGCGGCCACTTCGTCGATCACCTCGAACAGGTAGGGGTAGTGCAGCTCGCCAAGGTCCGGTTCGTTACGCTCCGGCACGCCAGCGATCTGGAAATGACCTACCCGGCCGGTAGGCAGGTACTGGCGGATCTTGGTCGCCACATCGCCTTCGACGACCTGGCAGTGGTACAGGTCCATCTGCACCTTGAGGTTGGAAGCGCCGATCGCCTGCACCACGCGGTGCGCTTCGTCCTGCCGATTGAGGAAGAAGCCGGGAATGTCGCGCGTGTTGATCGGCTCGATCAGCACCTCGCGCCCCGCGCCGGCGGCCAGGCGTGCAGCCCACGCGAGGTTGCCTTCGTAGGTGGCCTGCAAGCGCGCACGGTCGGCGCCAGCCGGTGCGAGCCCGGCCATCACGTGAACGCGCGAGCACGCCAGCGCCTGCGCGTAGTCCAGGGCCTGCTCGAACCCGCTGCGGAACTCGTCCTCGCGGCCCGGCAGGCACGCAATGCCTCGTTCGCCTGCCCCCCAGTCGCCGGGCGGGCTATTGAATAGCACCTGCTGCAGCCCGTTGTCGGCCAGACGTTGCCTCAGCACGGCTGCTTCGTGCGCGTACGGAAACAGGTATTCGACAGCCTGGAACCCGTCGCGCGCAGCTGCAGCGAAGCGGTCGAGGAAGTCGTGCTCGGGGTAGAGCATGCTGAGATTGGCAGCGAATCGTGGCATGACGTTTCCTTGGTCTTTCGAGGCTCACCAGCACGCGCCGAAGTGCGCGCGCAACCCATCGATCTGCGCTGGCCGCAACGCCTCAGGATGGGTCACCAGCCACAAGCCTGCGGCTTCTTCCAGCTCTTCAGGCTCTACGGCCCGTTGCCCGACAGATGGCGGAGGCGGCTTCCATCCCGCAGGACTCACCCGTGCGCCGCGCCCCTGGTGGCCAGCCCGATCGCCGGCAGGATCATGCAAGCGCCGATCGCGTGATAGGAGCGCGGTGGCTCGCCCAGCAGCGCCCAGCCCAGCAGCGCGGCATACAACGGCGCCAGGTACATCATCAGGCTGGTGCGCGCGGCGCCGAGCTCCCGCTGCACGAAGGAGTAGGCCGAGTACGACAGCGCGCCGGGCAGCACGGCGGCAGCGACCACCAGGCCGGCAGCCTTCCAGGTCCACGGGGGTGTCTCGGCCCAGGCCACTTCGGCCAGCGTGAAAGGCAGGCTCACCAGCAGCCCGCCGGCGACGATAGCGGCCAGGCGCGGCGCCGGACCGAGCACCGACTTCCAGCGCGACAGCAGCACCGAATACGCCACCCAGCCGATGGCCGCGGCGACGATCCAGCCGTCGCCTGGCGTCAGGCGCAGCGCGCGCAGGTTTTCCAGGTCGCCCTTGGCGACCACGTAGACCACGCCGGCCAGCGCCAGCGCAGCGGCCGCGCGCTGCGCGGCGGACATGCGCTCGTGCAGCAGCGTCACACCGGCCAGCGCGATGCCCACGGGGCAGGCTGCATAGATGAGGCCGATGTTCAGTGCCGGCGTGGTCTGCCCGCCGATGTAGACGAAGGCCCCGCAGATCCACATGCCGAACGCTCCCAGGGCCAGCAAGTGCGGCCACTCGCGCAGCCACTCGCGAGGCCGCGCGGCCAAGGCGCCCCAGGCGAAGGGCAGCATCAGGGCCAGCGCCAGCGACCAGCGGCCGAAGGCCAACTGGTGGGCGCCCACGTTGCCAGCGGCGGCGCGGGCGATCAGGTAGTTCGTCGACCACAGCGCCGGCGTCAGCCACAGCAGCGCGCGCGCCAGGCTCATGCGT
Source organism: uncultured bacterium (assembly GCA_963802435.1). Taxonomy (GTDB): domain Bacteria; phylum Pseudomonadota; class Gammaproteobacteria; order Burkholderiales; family Burkholderiaceae_C; genus CAIKUF01. The sequence continues at coordinate 233,446 of CAWDIT010000004.1, read as the reverse complement.
CGGTTTGCCGTCATCATCGCCACGGCATTATCGGCGCGAGAGTGGCGGCCACTGCCGGCGCGCGATAGCGGAACCTCGCCGCCGGCCTGTTGCTCATCACGCCCTGGGACCAACTCGCGCGGGCAGGCTCGACCTCCTGCGAGGGGGCAACCCCGACCCTCGGCAGCCGAACTCGAGTTGGCACGCACCCGCCTCGCACTAGGATGGCGAGCGAGCAGTCATCGAGGCTGATCAAGCAGATGGCGCTCGATTCCTGCCGGTCGATAGACACGCTGACCGGAACAAGCCTACATTGGGCCCTCATCCAACCTGGAGCGCCGACATGCCCATCCGTACTGCATCACTGACCCATCAGATCCAGAAGAACGGCGCGAGGCTTCATCTGGCGATGGTGAGCCGCGCTCACTCGCAAGGGGCGGACCACCCGCCATCCGCGCATGAACAGGCACTGCTCGAGGAGCGGCGCTTGCTCAAGGAAGCCAGGGCGCAGAGACAGGCTCGGGCCAAGCTGCCCAGGCCGAAGGCGGTCAGGGTGGTGAAGGAGGCCAAACCCCCCAAGGCGCCCAAGGCGCCCAAGGCCGCAAAGGAGCCCAAGGAAGCAAAGGCTGCCAAGGGCAACAAGCCGTCGCGTGCCGAGAAGCTCACCAAGAAGGCCGAGAGCCTGGAGGCCGCAAAGAGGGCGGCGAAGAAGTCGGCGAAGACCTGACGGATCGCCAGGCAACTGGCCGCCGCGCGCGACGGACGTCTGCTTCGAGGCACCGCATCGAACGCGGCGTTCCTCCGGGAGCCTTTCGCGGCTGAGAACTGCCGGTCGTGACCGTCGGCCCTCGGCTTGCTTGGATTCAACGAGAGCGCGCCCGGCAGTGCGAGGTTCCGATCGCATTTCGACCTTGGAAGTGCGACCGGCGTCGCCCGTTGGCGTTCTCTAGACGGACAAGCCTAGCGGCGGCCCTGCACGGGGCCAGGGTCTACCCTAGACTGACCCTGCGGCAGGCGGACCGCGAGCGCCCAGACGTGCGGCGGGAAGGGTCGCTGACCCGGAGCCGCAACGGTTGGGTGTATGCCAAGGAACAGAAGAGGAGGATGTCGTTGAATCGGAACACCAAGGGTCTCGGCGAAGCCATGGCGGCCGTGGCGCTGCAACTCGCATCGAGCCGGCGCGACGGAGGAAGGCCGGTGCTGTACCTGCCCGGGAACGCCGGGCGGGTGGTCGGTGTCGAGCACTGGATCTTCGAGAACCCGGATCGCTTGCGCGACGTGGATGTGTTCCAGGTGCTCGCGCTGGGCCCGGCTACCGGCTGGGAAAGGGCGGTGCTGGGCGGCGTGGGCATCGTCACGCCGTTCATCGGGCCGGGCGTGCGGCACCTCGTGAACGCGGGACTTGCGCGCAACATCCGCTGCAACCTGTCGCAGCTGCACCGCCTGTTCGAGGGCCGCTGGCGCCCTGACGTGGCCGTGGCGCACACGTCGTTGCCTGACGAGCACGGCCGAGTCACGCTGGGCTTGAACGCGGGCATCGACGTCGCACCCGTCACGCAGGCGCGGTTCAAGGTGGCGATGGTGAACGCGCAGATGCCGCGCTGGCACATCCAGTCGTACTTCGATCCGCCCAGCGGACGGCGCTTCCTTGCGGGCTGCGCCATGAATCTGTCGGACTTCGACATGGTCGTGGAGATCGACGAGCCGCTCATCGAGCACCGGATGACACCGGCGCCGCAAGCGCGCGCGACCGGGACCGAGGACATCGCCGAACGCATCGTCGACCTGCTGTACCGCGCAGCAGGCGACGCGTCAGGGCAGCGACTGCCACTCGTGATCCAGCTCGGGATCGGCAAGATTCCCAATGCCGTGGCCGACGCACTGGTCGCGCGCGGGGTGTCGGTGCGGGGCGTCTGGTCGGAGCTGTTCTCCGACGGCGTGCTGCGGCTCTACGAAGCGGGACTTGTCGAAAAGGGTCGCGGCCCCTTCCTGCGGGATCGCATCGTGGTCGGCTTCGTGCTGGGTTCGCGGGCCCTGTACGAGACGATGCGCGACAACCCCGACTTCGCGGTCTTGCCGCAGGAGGTCGTGAACGACCCGGCGCTGATCAAGCACAACGATGGCATGACCAGCATCAACAGCGCCATCGCCATCAGCCTGACCGGCGAGGTGTCGGCGGCCACGATCAAGCGGCACTACTACTCCGACGTCGGCGGCCAGTTCGACTTCGCGCTCGGCGCGTCCTGGGCACGCGGCGGCGCGGCGATCATCGCTCTGCCGAGCGTGGCCCGACTGCGCGACGGCGCGCTCGAGAGCAAGATCGTTGCCGTTCACGCGGAAGGGGCGCATCACACGATCGGCGCCGATCTCCCCGTCGTCGTGGTCACCGAACAGGGCGTGGCCGACCTGCGCAACCTGAACGACCCGGAGCGGGTCGAGGCCATGCTCCGCGTCGTGCACCCGGAGTGGCGCGCGATCCTGACCAAGGAGGCCCGTTCGCTGCCTTCGATGCAGGGGGTGGGTGCGATGCCGGCGCACCTGATCGAGCTCAACGACGGGCGGACAGCCGTCGTGCGCCCGGCGGGAAGGCACGACATCGCGGCGATCGGCGAGTACATCATGAGGCTGAGCAGCGACGACCGCCACACGCGGTACATGGGCACCGTTTCGGTGGGCTGGCTTACCGCTACCGACCGCCTGGCGCAGCTCTATCACGACACGCTCGACTACCTGCTGCATGCCGCCTTCATCGTCGATCTCGACGGCGAGATCGTCGGCGTGGTGCACGCCTTCCGCCAGGGCGAGACGGGCACGTACGAGATCTCCTTCTCGCGTCGCAGCGACCTGCACGGGCAAGGCATCGGCAGCCACCTGATGCAGATGCTCATCGATTGGGGCCTGACGGTGGGGGCGACGGAGTTCCGCGCCACCACCTACCGTACCAGGAACCCGCGCATGCGCGCGCTCTTCGACAGCTTCGGCTTCGTCGCGAAGGCCATTCCCGACGACATGGAGACGGTCGGCTACACGGCAAGCGTCGAGGCACTGACCCTCGTCCGCGAGCACGTGATGGACGATTGATTGGGCAGTGCGCTCGCTCCGCCGTCCGGCGCAAGTTGCATTGCCGGCCTTGAGAGCGAAGCAGTGGCGGCGGAAGCGGCGCGGCGGCGGCGCCAACTCGGCGGATCTACCAGACGCCCGGAACGAGACGGTAGCGCACCGAGGCAGCGTAAGCCGGCCAATCCGCATGTTGCGACATGACCCGCTCCTCGGCCCTGATGCGGCAGAGCAGCGACGCCCACCCCGCCGCCACCAGCAGCAGGGTGCCCGCATTCCATTCCTGGAGGTTGTACCCGATGTCCGCCACCAGATAGGCCAGATACATCGGATGGCGCACCAGCCGGTAAGGGCCTTCCCGCGCCAGGCCCCGCAAGGCCGGCCGGACACCGAATCGACGGCCCAGGGTGAGAAGGCTGGCGAGGCTCAGACCCGCTGCGAGCGTCACGAGGACGAGCCCGCCCCCGAACCAGGTGGGCTCTCCAGGCACCCACCTCAGGTACGCCACCTGGGCGTAGGGGTAGGCGTAGGCAACGAGCACGGCGGCGCTGGTCGGCAGCGAGTGTTCCTGCGCCGCGGGCGGGCGCCGCGTGAGGGCGATCCCGAGAACCATCAGATGCTGCGACACGTAGACCCAGTCCGCGATCCCGAACGTGGTCGTCAGGTCGAAGAGAACCGCCAGCTCTGCCGCCGTGACGCCGAACAGCAGGAAGTCGGCGAACCTTCGCCCGGCCCTACGAGAAGCGTGCGGCGTCATGTCGGTGTCCCGCCGCCCGTCAGGACGCAGGCTGCACGTCGAAGGATAGCCATATCGAGCACGCGAGGCCGAATGTGGGCGGTCGGCGGTGCAGGCCGGGCGCCGAGCTTCGGCGGCAACCGGGTGCCCGGCGCCAGCGGTCTGCCAGGGCGCGCAGCGCGGCAGGCACTCAGCGCACCACGTCGCGTTTCGGTCCTCGGATCTGCGGATCATCGGGCGCGGTTCGACAGCCTCCACCGTCAACCAGCGGCAACAAGACGGGCGACAGCGCCTTCAGCAACTGCGCGGGCATGGCGCTCGTGAACCTGTAGTTCGCGGCGTACGGCTCGTGCACGTAGGCCATCATCGTGCCGAAGTAGCGGTCGCCGATCAGGAAGACCAAGGTGGCCGAGCGGTTCACGACGCGCGACGAGACGAGTTGGCCGCCACGCGCGTAGATGTCGAAACGGTGGTCGCCCGTGCCCGTCTTGCCGCCGATCTCCACCGCGCTGCCGTCGCGACGCACCAGCGTGCCCTTCAGCCTCTTGCCCGTCCCATTTTCGACGACACCGATCAGCGCGCGCCGCACCACGTCGGCGATCTCGGTCTGGAGAACCCTCTCGGCCTGCGTCGGTCGGTACGCCAGCCGCGTCTCGTACGGCGTGCCCCGGCCGAACTGCAGCGACGTCACGCGCTCCACCGGCAGGCGCATGCCGCGATTGACGACGATCCCCATCAACTCGGCGAGCGCCGCTGGACGGTCGCCCGAAGCGCCGAGCGCACTCGCATACGAGGGTGTCAGCGTTTCGAACGGATAGCCCAGGCGCCGCCACGCCTTCTGGATCTCGGCGAAGGCATCCACCTCGAGCAGGTTGCGGATGCGCGCGTCCTGCGCGCCCTTGTGGCGCGTCTTGAACAGCCACTGGTAGACCTCCTGCCGTTGTTGTGTGCTGGCCGCGACCGCGTCGCCGAGCCTGGCCTTGGGGTACTCGCGCAGGTAGGCCGCCGTCCACAACTCCAGCGGGTGAATGCCCGCCAGGTAGCCGCGGTCGGCCAGCGACCAGCGGCCCGGGCCGAGCCTGTCGCGCAACCCCTGCAGCGCCGCGTCGGAGAGATTGGCGTTCGGCAAGCGACGCGCGATGAACTCCCCGAATCGGTCCAGCCTGGCTTCGGGCTCGAGACCGTAGAACGCGGCGGCCAGGCGTGTCGGCGTCGGCCGCACGCTGCGCACCAGCAGGTCCTCGCTCTCCTGCGCCGGCTTGCCTGCGTACTTGCGGTAGAAGCGAGCGACGAACTCGCGCCCTTCCCTGTCGGCGAAACGTGACAGGTAGTGCTGGCGGCGCGGGTCCGATGGGTCGTCGATCAGCGCGGCGCTCTCGCCCTCGCTGCGCGCCATCACGTGATGCACCACGTCGCGCATCAGCCGAATGAACACCAGGTTCACCGAGCGCGTGAGCGCCTCGCGCACGGTCATCGTGCGGTGGTTGTCCTCGGGCTCGAAGTTCTCGAAGTAGTGCAGGCCACCGCCGGTGAAGAAGCCTTCGGAGGGGCTCGCCGAGTAGCTTCGCTCCATCGCCGCATCGAGCATCGCCGCGAGGCTCCTGTCGGCGGCATGCGCAAGATGGTCGCGCCCCCAATGGCTCAGCGGGTCGTGGCTGCTGATCTCGAGCGCGGCGAGTTGCCCGGCCGACAGGCCGTTCCAGCGCTGGTGCAATTCGGCGACCAGTTCCAGGTAGGTGATGAGCGTTCGCAGCTTGGCGGTCGAACCGAGGTCCAGCCGCGCACCCTCGTTGAGGTCGAAGGGCTGGTCGAAACTGTCGGTCTGCACGCGCAGCAGGTTGCTGTGCTCGCCGCGCTCGAAGAGCGTGAAGCTGAACGTGATCTTGCTGGTGTCGTCGCCCTCGTTCAGCAGCCGGAAGCCGTACAGGCCGGCGGCGTGCGCTGCCCGTGGATCACCGAGGCCGCGCAGCAGTGCGGTGGCGGCGCGCTGCACGTCGCCATCCAGTGCCGTCTCGACCGCGAGGTCGAGGCGATCGAGATCGTAGGCGCGCTGCATCGCCAGCAGCGATTGCAGCTTGCCGCGCACGGCGTTCGCCGCCTTGCGCTCGATGAAGGAGGCGGGCGGCGTGACCGAGAACCGGGTTTGCAGCGTCAGGGCCAGCGGCAGCGCAGCATCGCGCAAGGACGCCGCGATGATGCCTGCGTCGGCCAGCACCCGCAGGTAGCTGTCGGTCAGCTGGCGCAGCGCGGGCTCGCCCTCCGCCAGGTAGTACGAGGGACGGCGCTGCGCCACCATCAGCGAGAGCGCCTGCTTGAACACGAGCGCGCGCGCCTGGGCCGCAAGCGGTCCGTCGTCGGCAACGGTTGCTGCAAGCAGCCGGTTCACTTCGCCAAAATCGCGCCCATACCAGGCCCACAGGCCATCCCCGATGCCGTTGACCTCGCCGAAGCCGGCCTTGGCCGACAGCGGCACCGTGTCGAGGTAGTCGACGACGATCTGGCGACGCCGGGGCAGCGTGTTCTCGCCGTCGAGATAGGCGCGCAGCGAGGCCGAAGCCATCTGGCGCAACTTCTCCTTCGCAGTGTCGGTGCGGCCTTCGGGCGAGTGGCGGTACTTCTCGATCTGTGTGGCGAGCGTGCTGCCACCGGCCGCGGCGTGCGACTCGTCGAGCCGGCGCAGCAATTGGTCGACGATCGCCTTGCCGAAGCGGTCCCATTCGACGGCCGGATTGCGCAAGGGAAACCGCGGGTCGAGGAGTTCGCGGTTCTCGATGAAGAGCAGCGCATCGACCAGCAGGGGTGGCACCGATTCGAAGTGCTCGTAGGTGCGCTCGGGGTAGCGCGCCACCGTCAACGGCTCGCCACGGCAGTCGCGCAATTCCAGCCCGGCCTGCGACTTCTCGCGGTAGCTGGCGAACAGGCCCTCGTCGACGAGCTCGATCATCTTTGGCGACATGCGAGCCTGGGCGGAGACGGCAAAGCCCTGGCCCTGCAGGCGTTGCACCATGTCGGGCAACTGGTGGTAACCGAGTCGCTCGTCGAAGGGCCCGATGCCGGGGAACCGGATCTCCGGGCTGGGCCCCGGTTTCACCTCGTAGTGCAGGTCGGGCGCCAGGCCGCTCAGCCAGGCCGCCTGCCGACGCGACGTCTGCACCTCGTCGACCACGATCCAGGCGACGCCGAGGACGGCAGCGAGCAGCACGACGGCGAAGGAGCCAGCGGCCGATGCGCTTCCACCATGACGATCGATTCGCGACTGGCAAGACCATCTCAACGGTGCATCGAGGAGTTCAACCATGCGCATTGTGCAGCGCAGCAGCACAAAGCTTCGGTGGCATCGTTGCGGGTATGCCGGGACCCGGGCACTCGCCCGCCCGTGCCTATCGCACAATTCGGCTCCAACCGCCGCTGCAGGAGCGCCACATGATCGACATACTCTTCCCGCTGGGCTGGCAGCACTACCTCGCCGGCGGACTCGTCATGGGCATCGGCGTGGCCCTTCTGTACGTGGCCACGGGCCGGCTGGCGGGCATGAGTTCGGTGTTCACGTCCACCTGGTCGTACGTGTCGAAGCGACCCGTCTTCCAGAAGCCCCGCTGGTTGCAGACCCGGCGCTGGAGACTGCAGTTGGCGCTCGGCCTCGTGCTGGGCTCTGCGCTCTGGTGGCTGACGCTCGGGCCCGAAACGGCACTTTCCACCGATGTGCCTGCATGGCGGCTACTGCTGGGCGGCGTGGTGGCTGGCTATGGAGCCCGGCTGGCGGGTGGCTGCACGTCGGGTCATGGCATCTGCGGCATGGCCTCGCTGAAGCTGCCATCGCTGCTGGCGGTGTTGACCTTCATGGCCACCGGCTTCATCACGGCCCAGCTTCTGGCTGCGCTGGGAGTCAGCGCATGACGCGATCCGGCGATCTGCAGGATTCACTCATCGTGATCGTCGCGGGTGGGCTTTTCGGCTTCGGCCTCGCCCTCAGCGGAATGATCCGCCCGGAAGTGGTGCTCTCATTTCTGCTGTTCCGCGACTGGGGTCTGATGCTGGTCATGGGCGGCGCCCTGCTGGTGGCGCTTGCGGCCTACCAGGTCTTTCCGCGATTTCAGGACGCACCGCTGCTGACCAGCGGATTCGAGTCGCACACCGCACGGATGAACCGCGACAACTTCGTCGGATCGGCGCTGTTCGGTGTGGGCTGGGGCTTGAGCGGCGTGTGCCCGGGTCCGGCGATCGCCGGGCTGGGCGCTGGCAACGTGCAGATGCTGTGGGCGTTGCTGGGTCTGGCTGCAGGGGCCTGGCTGCAAGGCGCGCTCTCCTCGGAATCGTCGGCGAACAGCGCGCCGCAGGAAGGCTGAACCTGTCACTCAGCGCCTGGTCTTCGGACCGTCCGCGGAACGCACCGGACGAACTCAGCGGCCGGCGAGACTCATCACGGCACGACGGGTGCCACCGCCGCCCACATCGATGCCCTGGCTGACCAGCGCGCCCTCTACGCCGGCAATCGCCCCCAGGATCATCGCCGGGTTGCAGTCGCCCAGATGGCCGATGCGAAACGCGCGCCCGGCGAGCGGGCCCAGACCACCGGCGATCGCAACCTGGAAGCGCTCGCGAGCCACCTCGCGCAGCGCATCGACATCGATTCCCGCGGCCACCGTGACGGTGGTCACCGAGACCGAGCGGCTGGCCGGTTCCCGTGCGAGGAAGTCCAGTGCCCCGCCCTCGCGCCAGCCCTCGACCGCGGCCTGCACGGCCCCCGCCAGTTGCGCATGACGGTGCCACACCGCGGCCAGCCCCTCGCTGAAGATCAGCTCGAGCGCAGCCTCCAGCCCGAACAGCAGATTCTGCGGCGGCGTGCCGCAGAACTTGCGGTACGACAGGTCTTGCCTGCGCCGCACCCAGTCCCAGTAGAACCGTGGCGCCGGGTTGCGCTCGGCAATGGCGAATGCGGCCGCGTCGACGGCGACGAAGCCCACCCCAGGCGGGCACATCAGGCCCTTCTGCGACGCGCCCACGGCCACGTTCACGCCGATGTCATCCATCGCGAACGGCGCCGCGCCGAGCGATGCCACGACATCGGCCACCAGCAGCGCCGGGTGGCCTGCGGCGTCGATCGCGCTGCGCAGGGGTGCGAGATCGCTGGTGACGCCGCTGGCGGTGTCGGTGTGCACCGCACAGACGGCCTTGATCGCGTGGGCCTTGTCGTCACGCAGGGCCTGCTCGACGGCCGTGACGTCGATCGGCCAGCCCTCGCGCCAGGGCGTGCGCAGCACCTGGCGGCCGAGGGCTTCGGCCTGCACGGCCCACGATTCGCTGAAGTGTCCGGTGCCTGGCAGCAGCACCGCTTCGCCGGGTGCGGCGAGATTTTCGATCACCGCCTCCCACACGCCGTGGCCGTTGGCGGCGTACATGAAGACGTCGGCAGCGCGGGTCTGCAGCAGGCGCTTCAAGCCTTGCTCGCAGGCGGCGATGTTGGCGTCGACGCGCGGATCGGCGAGGTCCATCGGCTGCGCGCTCATCGCGTGCAACACGGCGTCGGGCAGCGGCGTGGGGCCGGGGGAGTGGAGGAAGCGGCGCCCGGGGATGCGCGGGGTCGAGGGGTTCATGCAGGGGTTCGGTCCCGGACGGTTACGGCGATCTTACGGCGCCGCACCGGCGCGGCCCGGTATCGAGGGGCAGCCACGCTGTGTGCTCGACCGGCGCACGGCGCAAGGGTCTTTCGTCCGCAGGCAGAATCTGCCCTCGCTCGGGAGGACTCCATGAAGCTGTCGATCATTCCTGTCGTCGTTGCCCTGCTTCTTGCCGGGCCGGTGGCCCAGGCCGCGCTCAAGCCGGGCGACAAGGCGCCGGAGTTCAGCACGCAGGCCGCTCTCGGCGGCAAGGCATTCGCGTTCCAGCTCAGCGATGCACTTGCGCGCGGGCCGGTCGTGCTGTACTTCTTCCCGAAGGCCTTCACCTCGGGTTGCACGGTCGAGGCGCATGAGTTCGCCGAAGCCACCGCGCGCTTCAACGCGTTGGGCGCCACCGTGGTCGGCGTCTCCAATGACGACATCGAGACGCTCAAGCGCTTCTCGGTGGAGGCTTGCCGCAACAAGTTCGCCGTCGCCTCCGACGCCGATTCGAAGGTCATCCGAGCCTATGACGCGAAGATCGCGTTCCTGCCCGGAGTCGCGGATCGAATCTCCTACGTGATCGACCGGTCCGGCAAGATCGCCTATGCCTACGGCAGCATGAATCCGGACGGGCATGTGGCCAACACGATGAAGGCCGTCGAGGAACTGGCGGCGGCAAGCAAGCTGCCCGAGGCTGCCGGCAAGCGTTGATCCGCGCCTCGTTCGGCGCTGTCCGGGAGTCCGCGCGGACTCAGTCGCGCAACAGGTCGGCCAGCAAGCGGGCGACGTGCACGGCCTCGCGTTGCGCCCCGTCGTGAATCTGGTGGCGGCAACTGGTGCCGTCGGCGACGATGAGGGCCTCGGGCCTCCTGCGCACCGCGGGCAGCAGGCTCAGTTCGGCCATCTGCAGCGACACGTCATGGTGGCTCGCCTCGTAGCCGAAGCTGCCGGCCATGCCGCAGCAGCTGCTGTCGATCAACTCCGGCCTGGCACCGGGAATCAGCTCGAGCACCTCCATGATGGGCGTCACTGCCGCAAACGCCTTCTCGTGGCAGTGGCCGTGCAGCAGGATGGGTTGCGCCGCGGGCCCGAGCTTCGACTTCAGAACGTCCAGCCTGCCCGCGGCCGCTTCGCGGGCGAGGAATTCCTCGAACATCAGGGCCTTTCCTGCGACGGTGAGCGCGCCTTCGCCCAGGCCCATGGCCAGCATTTCGTCGCGCAGCGTCAGCAGGCAGGAGGGCTCCAGGCCGACGATCGCAATGCCTTTCTCGGCAAAGGGCAACAGGGCGGCGATCACCTCGCGCGCCTTGGCGCGGGCCTCGTCGATCATGCCGCTGGAGAGATAGGTTCGTCCGCAGCAAAGGTGTTTCCCATCCTGGGTCGTCTTGGTCGCCACGTGCACGGTATAGCCGGCAGCCTGCAGCACCTTCAGCGCCGCGACGGCGTTCCCGGATTCGAAGTAACCGTTGAAGGTGTCGACGAACAGCACCACTGGCCTGGCGGCCGCCAGCACGTCCTCACGAGTGACGCTCAGCGGCACCGAGTTGAAGAAATGCCGGCGTCGCCATTGCGGCAGGCTGCGTCGGGCGGACAGGCCCATCAGCCTTTCGCTCATCCGCGCCAGCAGCGGCAGGCGGTCGCGCAGGTTCAGCAAGGGCGCGAAGCGGCTGGCCAGGGCTGCATAGTCCGGCAGGTGCGCGACCAGCCTGTCCTTGAGGCTGCGGCCGTGCCTGGCCTTGTAGTGGTGCAGGAACTCCACCTTCATCTTCGCCATGTCCACGCCGGTGGGGCAGTCGCGCTTGCATCCCTTGCAGCTCACGCACAGCTCCATCGCTTCGCGCATGGCCTCGCTGGTGAATGCCTGCGCCGCCGTCATGCCTTCGAGCTGCCCGCTGAGCGCCAGACGCAGCAAGTTGGCGCGCCCGCGGGTCAGGTGCTTCTCGTCGCGCGTGACGCGGTAGCTCGGGCACATCGTTCCGGCATCGAGCTTGCGGCAGTGGCCATTGCCGTTGCACATCTCCACCGCCTTGGCCAGACCCTGTGCCGGATCGCCGCCGGTGCCGGGCGCGGTGATCTCTTCCGTTGCCGGGTCGTTCTGCACGTCCCAGGCGCGCCAGTCGAGCGCGGGCCGCAGGGGCGCGACCTGGTAAGCGCTGGAATAGCGCATCAGCCGCGCGTCGTCCATCTTCGGCGGCTCGACGATGCGGTTCGGGCTGAGCAGGTTCGAGGGGTCGAGCTGCTGCTTGATCTGGGCGAGGGCTTGCGTGATCTTCGACCCGAACTGCCACTCGATCCACTCGCCACGGCACAGGCCATCGCCATGCTCACCGCTGTAGGCGCCCTTGAATCGGCGGACCAGCGCGCTGGCTTCCTCGGCGATGGCGCGCATCCTGGCGGCCCCGTCGCGTCGCATGTCCAGAATCGGCCGCACGTGCAGCGTGCCGACCGAGGCATGGGCGTACCAGGTGCCGCGCGTGCCGTGCCTGCGGAACACCTCGGTCAGCGCATCGGTGTACTCGGCCAGGTGCGCCAGCGGCACGGCGCAGTCCTCGATGAAGCTCACCGGCTTGCCGTCGCCCTTCAGGCTCATCATGATGTTGAGGCCGGCCTTGCGCACTTCCCACAGGTTCTTCTGCGGCGCGTCGTCCGCCATCTGCACCACCGAGCCCGGCAGGCCGAGGTCGCCCATCAGCTCGGCGAGCCGTTCGAGCTTCGCGGCGAGATCTGCCTTCGAAGCGCCCGCGAACTCGACGAGCAGGATCGCCGCGGGCTGGCCGATCAGGGCGGTGCGGATCGTTGCTGCAAAGGCGGGGTTCTGCAGCGCCAGATCGATCATCGTGCGATCGACCAGCTCCACCGCGGTGAGCGTGCCGTCGGTTCCCAGCGTGACGATGTGCTGCGTCGCATCCATCGCCTGGTAGAAGGTCGGAAAGTTCACCACGCCCAGCACCTTGGCGCGCGGCAGTTCGCTCAGGCTCAGCGTGAGCGAACGGGTCAGCGCCAGCGTGCCCTCGCTGCCCACCAGCAGGTGCGCCAGGTTGACCGATCCGTCGGCCGTGTAGGGCCGCGGGCTTTGGCTGTCGAAGATGTCGAGGTTGTAGCCCGTCACGCGGCGCATGACCTTCGGCCAGTTCGCCTCGATCTCGCTGCGGTGGGCCTGCGCCAGATCGCGCACGAAGTCGCCGATTTCCCTGGCCCGGCCCGCGCTCGCTTCGTAGCGGCCGAATTCGAGCAGGCTGCCATCGGCCAGCCAGGCCCTCGCCCCGCGCACGTTGTGCACCATGTTGCCGTAGGCGATGGAGCGGCTGCCGCACGAGTTGTTGCCCGCCATGCCACCGAGCGTGGCCTGCGCGCCGGTGGACACGTCGACCGGGAACCACAGACCATGCTGCTTCAGCGCGGCATTGAGGTGGTCGAGCACCAGGCCGGGCTCCACCTCGGCCGTGCGTTCCTGGACGTCGACCTGCAGGATCTTGCGGACGTGCTTGGAGAAGTCGATCACCAGCCCGGCGCCCACGGTCTGACCGCATTGGCTGGTGCCGCCGCCGCGGGCCACGATCGGCACGTCCAGGTCGCGGCAGATGTCCAGCGCCAGCTTCACGTCGTCTGCGCTGCCCGGCACGAACACGCCCACCGGCATGACCTGGTAGGCGGAGGCATCGGTGGCGTAGCGCCCCCGGTCTGCCGCGGTGAAGAGCACCTCGCCCCGCGTCTCGCCCGCCAGCCGGGCCGCCAGCCGGCCCGCGACTTCATTGCTCGCGCCAGCCACCGCTTCATAGGCCTGGGCGGCAGGCTGCTGCGCAGCCTTCAAGGGCATGAGCGTACCGATGCTCCGGCGCAGTGAAGCCCTGGGGGTGAGGCGTGCGTTCATCGCAGAGCCCCCTTATCGGTCCCTGGCGGCACGCTTGGCCGCCACGTCGCCACGATTCAGGGCCGAGGCGGAGGGTGTCGACGCGCCGATCGCGCTGACCACGCCGCTCGAGAGCAACGCGGCGATGACCACGTCGCACTTGTTGCGGATGTGTTCCTCGAGCAGCGCTCGCAGGCGCTTGCCGTTCCTGGTCGCCAGCGCGTCGATGATCTGGTCGTGCTCCAGCATGGCGCGATCCCAGCGCGTCTGGCTGACATTGGCGAAATAGCGCGCGCGCCGCAGGCGCAGGTTGAGCTTGTCGTGCGTCGATGCCAGCACGGCGTTTCCGGACAGCACGAGGAGCCGGGCATGGATGACCTGGTTGAGCTCGAAGTAGCGCTCGCGGTCCCCGAGTTTGTGGCAGGCTCGCATGCGCTCGTGCAATTCGCGCAGCTCGGCCAACGCAGCCTCGTCGACGCGCGCACAGGCGAGTTCCCCCGCCAGCCCCTCGAGCACGCTCAACACCTCGAAAGTCTGCGCAGTGTCGGCGAGGGTCATCGGCGTCACCATCGCGCCGCGGTTCTGCAGCAGTTCCACCAGACCTTCGCCGGCCAGGGTCTTCAAAGCCTCGCGCAGCGGCGTGCGCGACACCTTCAGCTCCTCGCACAGCACGCGTTCGGTGAGCCGCATGCCGGGCGCCAGCTCGCCGTAGGTGATCTTGTCGCGCAGGATATCGGCCACCTTGAGGTGCAGGGAAGTCCGGTCAGCGGCTTCCTCGGGCGTCACCATGGCCAGTCTTTGCATACGAATTCGCTTGGCGTCCATCTTCCTGCCGGTGTGCACAATATACATGCCGCAACCCAGGCCTCGCTTCGAGATTCCCGCAGTCGTCTTGTGACCCGAGTGCGCGTGCCACCTTGCGAGCCCGCCCCGGTGGTCGCTCGGATTGACAGGAAACCTCGATGGGCATAGCCTTTTGTATACAAGTTCATGGGGTCCCCTGAATGCTGACGCTCACACACAAGGCCGGTGGCCGCCACTTCCTGCAGATCCCCGGCCCCACGAACGTGCCCGACCGCGTGCTCCGGGCGATGGACAACCCGACCATCGACCATCGCGGCCCCGAGTTCCAGGCGATCGGCAAGAAGGTGCTTGCCGACATCAGGAAGGTGTTCCGGACCGAAGGGCCGGTGGTCATCTACGGCGCGTCCGGCACCGGCGCCTGGGAGGCCGCGCTGACCAACAGCTTGTCGCCCGGCGACGCCGTGCTGATGTACGAGACCGGCCACTTCGCAGCGATGTGGAAGAAGATGGCCGAACGCCTCGGTCTCCAGCCGGAATTCCTCCCGGGTGACTGGCGACAGGGGCTCGATGCTTCGCGCATCGCGGCGCGCCTGGACGACGACCGGCAGCACAGCATCAAGGCGGTGTGCATCGTGCACAACGAGACGTCGACCGGCGTGACCTCGGACGTGGCGGCGGTGCGCCGCGCCATCGACGGTGCCGGGCATCCCGCGTTGCTGATGGTCGACACGATCTCTTCGCTCGGCTCCATCGACTACCGGCATGGCGAGTGGGGCGTGGACGTCACGGTGTCTGGCTCGCAGAAGGGCCTGATGCTGCCCCCGGGGCTTTCGTTCAATGCCCTCAGCGACAAGGCGATCGCCGCCTCGAAGTCCGCGAAATTGCCGAAGTCGTACTGGGCGTGGGACGACATCCTCGAGTCCAACAAGAACGGCTTCTGGCCCTATACGCCGTCGACAAACCTGCTCTACGGCCTCTCCGAGGCCTGCGACATGCTGCTGGAGGAGGGTCTGGACAAGGTCTTCGCGCGCCATGCGCGCTTCGCGCGAGCCACCCGGTGCGCCGTTCGAGCCTGGGGCCTGGAAGTCTTCTGCGCGAATCCGGCCGCCCACAGTTCATCGCTCACCGCGGTGCTGATGCCCGAAGGCCATGACGCCGACGTGTTCCGCAGGGTCGTTCTGGACCACTTCGACATGTCGCTTGGCACCGGCCTCTCCAAGCTCGCCGGCAAGGCCTTTCGCATCGGTCACCTCGGCTACTTCAACGACCTCTCGTTGATGGGCACGCTCGCCGGCGTCGAAATGGGGCTGGCTCTCGCCGGCATACCCTACCGGCCCGGTGGCGTCGCCGCGGCGATGAACGATCTCGTCGATGCCGCCCGGGCCTGAGCGGCGTCTGCTGCGCGGCGCGACAGCGCGCGGAACCTGCGCCCCTGAAACCGAGGGCACTGCAATTGCACCACCCACTGGAGGAGAAATCATGAGACTGGCCACCCTGAAATCGTTGAAGAAGGCTTCCCTGCAGCCGCTTGCCGGCGCGTTCCTGGCCTGCGCCCTGGCGGCCTCCGCGCAGGCGCAGTGGCAGCCCACCAAGTCGGTGGAGATCGTCGTGCCGGCGGGGGCTGGCGGCGCCTCCGACCAGATGGCGCGCACGATCCAGGGCATCGTGCTGAAGCACCAGCTGATGAAGCAACCCATCATCGTCATGAACAAGTCCGGCGCCAGCGGTGCCGAGGGCCTGATGGACGTGAAGGAGTCCAAGGGCGACGCGCACAAGCTGATGGTCGGCTTCTCGGCCCTCTACACGCTGCCGATCGCGGTCAACCTGCCGTTCAACTGGCGCGACCTCAATCCGGTGGCGATGATCGCGATGGACGAGTTCCTGCTCTGGGTGAACGCCGAGACGCCCTACAAGACGCCGAAGGAATACATCGCCGCCGTGAAGGCCGCGCCCCCCGGGACCTTCAAGATGGGCGGCACGGGCTCGAAGCGCGAAGACCACATCATCACCGTCGCGATCGACAAGATCGCGGGGACGAAGTTCACCTACATCCCCTACAAGAGCGGGGGCGAGGCGGCGACCCAGCTGGTGGGCAAGCACATCGACTCGAACGTCAACAACCCGAGCGAGAACATCGCCCAGTGGCGAGCCGGACAGGTGCGCGCCCTGTGCGTCTTCTCTTCACGCATGGCCTACACCGAAAAGATCACCAAGGACCAGTCGTGGGCGGACATCCCCACCTGCAAGGAGTCCGGCATCGACGTCGAGTACCAGATGCTGCGCGGCTTCTTCCTTCCCGGTGGCACCACGAAGGAGCAGGCCGCGTTCTACGCCGACCTGCTGAAGAAGGTGTCTGCCACGCCGGAGTGGAAGGACTACCTCGCCAAGCAGGCGCTCAAGGACATGTACCTGACCGGGCCGGATTTCGTGAAGTTCCTCGAGAACGACGAAGCCTTCCACACCAAGCTGATGAACGAGGCCGGGTTCGCCGGCAAGTCGTAGGCCTTTCATCGAACTGGGAGACGGCCGATGGAGCGGACACCCGAAAGCGCGCGCGGCGGCGGCCTGACCCAGAGCGCCATGGAGGCCATCGCCGCGATCGGCATCTTCGCGATCGGCGTGGTGATGATGATCGACAACTACCGGATCGGGGCGGGCTGGGCGCCCGAAGGGCCGGAGTCCGGATACTTTCCGTTTCGCATCGGGGCCATCCTCTGCTTCGCGAGCGTCGTGGTGCTGTTCCAGCAGGTCTACGGCAAGCAGCGCAGCAGCAAGGTCTTCGTCTCCTGGGAGCGCTTCCGGCGCGTCCTGATGGTGCTGCTGCCCACCGCCGCCTACGTGGCGGCGATCCAGTTCGTCGGCATGTATGTCGCCTCCACCTTCTTCATCGCCGCCTTCATGCGCGTGATGGACAAGAGCGGCTGGCTGAAGACCGTGCTGGTCAGTGTCGGCGTGAACGCGATGCTGTTCTGGATGTTCGAGATCCAGTTCACGGTACCGCTGCGCAAGGGGCCGCTCGAAGCCCTGTTCGGCTACTGACCCTTCGGAGAAGCACCCCGTGGATGAACTGGCCGCTCTGTTCCATGGGTTTGCCGTCGCGCTGACCGGCTACAACGTGCTGATGATGGTGATCGGCATCGTGCTCGGTGTCGTCATCGGTGTGCTGCCCGGTCTGGGCGGGCCGAACGGCGTGGCGATCCTGCTGCCGCTGACGTTCACGATGCAGCCCACGTCGGCGATCATCATGCTGTCGTGCATCTACTGGGGGACGCTGTTCGCCGGTGCCATCACCTCGGTGCTGTTCAACATTCCCGGCGAGACCCATTCGGTGGCCACGACCTTCGACGGCTATCCGCTCGCCCAGCAGGGGCGCGCCGGAGAGGCGCTCACCGCGTCGTTCACGGGGTCCTTCTTCGGCGCGCTGGTCGCCGTGCTGCTGATCACCTTCCTGGCGCCGCTGGTGGCGAAATTCGCGCTCAAATTCGGCCCGCCGGAATTCTTCGCGGTCTACCTGCTCACGTTCTGCAGCTTCGTCGGCACCGGAAAGGACCCGTTCAAGACGATCATCGCGATGATGCTCGGCTTCGGCCTGGCAGCGATCGGCATGGACACCGTGAGCGGCGAGCTGCGCATGACCTTCGGCTGGTCCGAACTGCTGCGCGGTGTGGACTTCCTGATCGTCGTGATCGGCCTGTTCGGCGTCGGCGAGATCCTGCTCAGCATGGAAGACGGCCTGGCCTTCGAGGGCAAGAGCGCGAAGATCGACCTGCGGGTCGTGCTCGACACCTGGAAGCGACTTCCCAGGTACTGGTTGACGCTGATCCGCAGCGCGGCGATCGGCTGCTGGATGGGCGTCACCCCCGGCGGCGCGACGGCCGCTTCCTTCATGGGCTACGGCATCGCCAAGCGCTTCTCTCGCAACGGCGACAAGTTCGGCACCGGCCAGCTCGAGGGCGTCATCGCCCCGGAAACGGCAGCGCACGCCTCCGGAACCGCCGCGCTGCTGCCGATGCTCGCGCTCGGCATTCCCGGTTCCGCCACCGCCGCGGTGCTGCTCGGCGGACTGATGGTCTGGGGCCTGCAGCCGGGGCCGCTGCTCTTCGTCGAGCAGAAGGAATTCGTCTGGGGCCTGATCGCCAGCATGTACCTGTCGAACATCGCCGGCCTCGTCATCGTGCTGAGCACCGTGCCGCTGTTCGCGGCGATCCTGCGCATCCCGTTCGCGATCATCGCCCCGATCATCATCGTCGTCTGCGCCATCGGTGCCTACACCGTGCACGGCGCCATGCTCGATGTCTGGTTCATGCTGCTGTTCGGCGTGGTGGGCTACGTGCTGAAGAAGCTCGACTACCCCCTCGCGCCCCTCGTGCTGTCGCTGGTGCTAGGCGACCGCGCCGAGGCCGCCTTCCGCCAGGCGATGATGGGATCCCAGACCGGGCTGGGCATCTTCTGGTCGAATTCGCTGGTCGGCACGATCACCACCCTGGCGTTGGCCATGCTGTGCTGGCCGGTGCTGGCCTTTGCCTGGCGCAAGCTCGGTTCCACGCTCGCGGGGCGCGACGCTGCCTGACTGGCGAAGATCCTCGAGGATCAGGAAGAGACCCGTCCATGATCGAGTGACTGAGCTTTCTGCTTGCGACCCATTTTGAACGGTCGAACCCGGCAGAGCGAAGGTTCGCAACGTGGCAGTTAGCTGACCTTGAGCATCCGCCGCTCTACTGCGGCACTCTGCCAGAAGCGGGCGCCCACGAGCGGCCGCTCGAGGCCGCGTCCTGATATTTCCGGCGGACTCATCACGGGGTAACCCGCGCGCGGACGCCATCCCAGTCGCACTCGCGGACTTCAGCGTGGGGTGTCCGGTCTCTGCACGATGGCGCATTGACGAATGAGTCTGGTCTCGCTCGTTACACCGGGGGAAAGTAGAATTTCGACATCGATCCCGATGAGCGATCGAACGAACAGTGGCCGCGCAAATGGTCGACCATTCCAATCAACAATTGCGGATGAGGTGGTGAACATGAGTGCCCCGAAGAGATCCCTCGTGAGCGCGACCCTGGCAGGCGATGAACTGATCAGCACGCCGATCGGCGACGTCGAGCTACGCCACAGCTACTTCGACGACGACGCGTCTCGGCGGCTGTTCGACGAGATGGACTTCCAGCGGGCCTGCCAGGCCTACCTCTGGAGCCACCCGATCGTCAGCATGACCACCTGGCGCCTGCGTCAGGGCGAGGCCCACGGCGTGAAGGGGCCCACCGACTTCGTCGTGCTGAATACGCTCAAGGAGAAGCGGGGCATCGTCACGGGAAACCTGTCGACCCCCTACATCCTGCAGTTCACGAGCCTGAAGGACGGACCGCTGGTGGTGGAATATCCCGGCGGCATGACGGCCGGGGGCTTCATCGACCTGTGGCAGCGCCCGGTGGCGGACACGGGCCTGACCGGTCCCGATCAGGGCCAGGGCGGCACCTACGTCGTCGCGGGACCGAACGACGACGCGAAGGCGTACGAGAGGCCGGGTGTCTTCGTATTCCAGAGCGCCACCAACAGTCTCCTCTTCGGCGCGCGCGTCCTCGATCCCGATCCGTCCTATTACGCGCGATTCAAGTCCAGCCTGAAGATGGGCCGGCACGGAGCGCCACTGGCGACCTGCCCGTTCATCGAGAATCGCGACGTCGAGTGGAGCGCGACCGCCCCGCGTGGCCTCGCTTACTGGCAGGTTCTCTGGGAGGCGATCCAGGACGAGCCCGTGCGCGCGGTTGACAAGGCCTGGATGGCGATGCTGCTCCCCCTGGGCATCGAGAAAGGGAAACCCTTCCAACCCGACGCGAGGCAAAAGTCCATCCTGCTGAAGGGCGCGGCGATGGGCGAACTGATGGCACGCAACCTGCAGGTCAACCCGCGCTTCGCCGAGCCGTACTGGAAGAACACCCAGTGGTACAAGTGTTTCGACTTCACCATCCCGCAGGAGACGGAGACCCGCGTCGAACTGGACGAGCGCACGACCTGGTTCTACGAGGCTGTCACCAGCAGCGAGGGCATGGTCAACCCGGTGGTCGGAAAGGGTCAGGTCTACATGACCACCAAGCGCGACGAGAAGGGCAACCCGCTGCGCGCCGACAAGACCTACAGGCTGCACGTGCCAAGAGACGTCCCGGTCGCACAGTTCTGGGCACTGACGCTCTACAGCGAGAGCACCCGCCGGCCGTACGACAACGGCGGCACTGAGACCCGCAGCGTGGATCTCGGCAGCAAGATGAAGGACCTGAAGCGCAACGCCGACGGCAGCGTCGACCTTTTCATCGGCGCGCGGGCGCCCGCGGGGTTCGACAGCAACTTCATGAAGACCGTGGGCGAGGACGGCTGGTTCGTGTACTTCCGTCTTTATGCGCCGCTACAGGCCTTTTTCGACAAGACATTCAGCCTCGCCGATTTTGAAATGATCGACTGAAGCTGTTCGCCGTTCTCCGGTCGCGATGCAAAACCCGCTGCCGGAATGCGTTCAATACGTCGATCTCTGTCCTTCGTCTCTACGCAACGAAAGCCGAGAGACCCTATGGTGAGGAGCCTACCGTGAATAGAACCAGTCAGAATGACCAACGCGGCATCCCGAAGTACGCGGCGAAGGTCCCCGAGTCGATCCAGACCCCCGACGTGGTCGAGACCTCCCGGCTCGGGCGGCTGGAGTTCTTCGATGGGATGCCCTCTGACGAGACGGTGCGAAAGGTCTATGACCAGCTCGACTTCTCGCGGGGTGTGGAGACCTTCCTGACCGGGTGCCCGGCGGCCTCGATCCACGCCTTCCTCCAGGGCATGAAGGAGGCCGGGATGGACACCTTCAGCATGGGCATCCACGAGCAACTGTTCGATGCGCGGACCCTCTGGCTGACCCCCAACACCACGACCGTCTACTGCGTCGCGGAGATCAACGTCGAGCACGGGCCGACGGTGATGGAGGTCCCGCCCGGGGTCCTCGGGCCGGTCGATGACGCCGGTTTCCTCTGGGTCACCGATGTCGGCTTCACCGGTCCGGACCGCGGCCAGGGCGGCAAGTATCTGTTTCTGCCGCCGGGGCACGAGGGCGAGGTCCCGGGTGGCCATCATGTCGTACCGACGCGCACCTACCGGAACTGGCTGTTGATGCGCGCCTTCGTGATCGATGGGGACCTCGCCAAGACGGCGGCCCACGTCAAGAAGCACTGGCGCCTGTACCCGTTGGCGGAAGCCGCGAGCCCGCGCGAGCCGCACTTCGTCGATCTGAGCGGGATGCAGTACAACACGATCCACGCCAATGACGTCTCGTTCTACGAGGAACTCAACGCCGTGGTCCAGTGCGAGCCGGCCGATGCGTTCAACCCCGAACTGGTCGGGCTGTGGGCCTCGATCGGCATCAAGAAGGGCAAGCCTTTCGCTCCCGACGAGCGCATGAAGCGGATCCTCATCGAGGCCGCCGCCGTCGCGAATGCGACGGCGCGGGCCCTGAGCTACCGCCCGCGGGGCCGGGAGCCCTACTTCTACGAGGACCGGCAGTGGTACACGGCCTTCGTCGGCGGCAGGCACGACTTCATGAGCAACGGCGAGCTCATGCTCAATTACAGGACGATGATGCACTACATGGCCACGGGCATCACCCCGGCCATGGCCCAATCAGCAGTCGGTCAAGGGTCAGCCTATGCCTTCACGCCCCACGACGCGCAGGGCCGCTTCCTCGACGGTGGCAAGACCTACCGCGTGACGCTGCCGGCGCCCGTCCCCGTCGCGCAGTTCTGGTCCTTCGTCGTCTATTCAGGCCAGCACCGGAGCCTGCTGGAAACCGACCAGCAGAGCGCCGGCATCGACAGCCAGAGCCCGGACCTGAAGGCCAACCCGGATGGCACCTACACCGTCTGGTTCGCGCCGACCGCGCCCGCCGGCAAGAAGGGCAATTGGGTGCAAACCATGCCCGGCAAGAGCTGGTCGGCCCTGCTGCGCCTCTACGCACCGCTCGAGCCGTGGTTCGACAAGTCGTGGAAGCCAGGCGACTTCGAGCTCGTCGACGGATGAGGCACATCCTCGATTTCCTTGCGCTGGGGGGAATAGTCTTCCGGCGTACCTTCGCAGCCGCAACCGCATCGGAACAACAATGAACACCACTGAAACTGAGTCCATTCGGCACCAGGCGAAGATCGCCGCCCTTCCTCTCGTGGAGAACCGGGCCACGGCGCAGACCGCGCAGACGCTGCGCGATGAGATGCTCTACCACCGTGCCACGCAGACGTACCTCTGGGCGTTGCCGCTCATCAACACGCTTGGCATGCAGCGCGGATCCGAGAAGACGTTCGGCGACGGATACAACGTCTTGCCAGTGTGGAAGAAGCGCCTCGACGCCAAGACGCTCGTGACCACGCCAAACTCGGACGTGATCTATGCGATGAGCTACGTCGATCTCGGCAAGGACGGCCCGCTCGTGTTTGAAGCCCCGCCGATGCTCCAGGGAATCCTTTTGGACTTCTGGCAGCGGCCGATCCCCGTCGATGGCGGCAAGTACGCCGGCGACGTCGGCTTCTTCGGCCCGGATCAGGGGAAGGGAGGCAAGTTCCTGCTCCTGCCGCCGGGCTACAAGGGCGAGGTCCCGGAAGGCTACTTTGTGTACCGCTCGGGCACGAACAACGTGTTCGTGTTTCTGCGCGCGTTCTACGCGGATGCGAGCAACCTGCAACCTCCGGTCGATCTGATCGAGAAGACGAAGATCTACCCCATGAAGGGCGAGGCCAGGCCGATGAAGTTCCCGGATGCTTCGGGCGTGCCGGCGAACATGCTGCCGATCAGCGATGCGACGGCCTTCGACCAACTGAAGAAACTGGTGGACGCCGAAGGACCGCACCTGGCCGACCCGGACTGGATGGGCATGCTTGCCGGACTCGGCATCGTCAAGGGGGAACCGTTCGAGCCGGACGAACGCATGCGGGGCATCCTCGACCGCGCGGCGAAGTCGGCGTACAAGATGAGCCGCGTGATCGCCTTCGATGAGGTCGTGTCCGGCCGGTCGTTCCGCATGTACCCCGACCGCCGTTGGGTCAATCCGATGGCCGATGCGACGGCGGAGAAGCCGAGCGGAAAGCTCGACCTGAGTTGGCGGCGAGTGGATCGAGGCGGGGCGCTCGATGTCGATTGCCGCCCGTGGTTCTTCACGAACTACTACTCGGTCAGCCCCGGCATGCTTTCGCAGATTCCCGGCAAGGGGGCGTTCTACGTCATCGCCTTCACCGACAGCGATGGCGTGCCGTTGACTGGCGGGACGAACTACAAGCTGAACCTTCCGAAGGACGTGCCGGCCGCGAACTTCTGGTCCGTGACGCTGTACGAAGCCGAGAACGCCTCGGGCCTTGCCAACGGCCAGCCCTTCCCATCGCTCGGATCGCGCGACAAGCCGGTCCAGAACGCCGACGGCAGCACCGATCTCTACCTCGCACCTGAAGCCCCGGACGGCAAGGAGAAGAACTGGCTCGCCACGGTGCCCGGAAAAGGGTACTTCGCCGTCCTGCGGCTCTACGGGCCGACGGAACCGGCGCTCACGAAGACCTGGAAACCCGGCGACGCAACGAAGACGAAGTGACCGTTCACGGTCAACGCGAAACCCCGGCGGTTCCCCAAGAGTGGGGTAGCCTGCGGGCATTCAAGGCGCAGTGGCCGTGGGCTTCGTACGGGTCGGGATGAGCGGTCGGCTACGTCAGCTTTGTCGCCAGCATTTCGGCGAGCCGGCCGGCCGCTGCGGGTCGGTTGAAGCCGACCATCTTCCGCAGGTGAACGGTCGATCTCGGCCAGATTGCAGACTTTGACCAAGTCCCGTCCGAGTGTTCCTTGATGGCGCAAGCAGCCATCCGCAGCAAGGCCGCGTTCATGCGTCATGGGCCACGCGCTAAGGCTGGAAGTTGAGCATTGCCGTCTTCGACCGCGGAGCCGCGTGCTCCGCGCGTTGCGGCTGGACGAGGCTCGGCGTTTCAGCACCAGCCACGGGGCCAGGCGCGGACCGCGACGCGCTACGGGCCTCCTCGCAGTGCGTTGGAGGGCGCCATCGCCGGGGGTCTTTCCTGCTGCCCGTCGGGGTGCCTGGCGAACCGCGCCGGGTCGTGTCCATGCACCGGCGCAACGTCCGGCCAGGGCCAGCCGCCGAACTGCGTGTCCCGATAGTCGGTGAACGCCTGGACGATCTCGGCCCGCGTGTTCATCACGAACGGACCGTACTGCTCCACCGGCTCGCCGATGGGTCGGCCCTGCAGCAGCAGGAACTCGCTGCCTTCGTCGGCATTGACCAGTTCCACCGCTGAACTACCGAGCAACTCGATCGCGGCGGGGCCGCTCACTTCGCGGCCGGCAACGGCGACCGAGCGGCCCTTGAAGAAATACAGGCTGCGCCGCGTGCCTTCGCCGGCAGCGGCGGGCAGCGTCCAGGCGGCGCCGGGGGCCATGCGAATCGTCCAGATGGCGACGTCGGCGGCCGCGCGCGCGGCCCACGAATCGGGCGGCGGCGCCAGCGCCGCAACCGGGCTTGCGGTCGTGCCGTCGCCATTCAGTCGGCCGGCAACGACGACGATCTCGGTCGTGCGGCCCTGGGCGTCGGTGGCCAGCCGATGCGGAATGTCCGCCGCCCAGAACATCGCGAAGTGCGGCGCAGACATCTTCGCGGCAGCCGGGAGGTTGAGCCAGATCTGGAACAGTTCCAGAGGATTGGGCACGGCACGGTCGAGCAGCGGGAACATCTCGGAATGCACGACGCCCCTGCCGGCGGTGAGCCACTGCACGTCACCCCGCCCGTAGCGCGCGGCGGCGCCCAGCGAGTCCGCGTGATCGACCAGCCCCTTGCGCACGATGGTGACCGTCTCGAAGCCACGATGCGGATGCGCCGGAAACCCCGGCACCGTGCTGCCGTGGTACATGCTCCAGCCCTCCTTGCGGCTGAAGTCCTGCCCCAACGCGCGCCCCGCGAGGGAAGCATCGGGTCCCATCCGGGCATTGGCCCTCGGGTACGCGTCGTCGTGGTAGACGCAGAAGAGGAAGGGGTCCGCGGTTTCCCACGGAAAGCCGAGAGGTTTGACGTGCAGGACGGGATGTCTGGGCATGGTTGCGTTCTCGAGGGCCACTGCCTTCAGAAGCTTCGGCAGCCGGAAAGTTCGGCCACGGGCTGCGCAGCAGTGCAGCCTCTGTACCGCCCGGTGCCTGCCGGGCCCCGGGGTCTCAGCCTGCCACGCCCGCCCTCTCGAGCACGGCCTGCAGCAGCACGTTGCAGCCGGCGGCGATGTGCTCGGGCTTCGCGTCCTCGATCTCGTTGTGGCTGATGCCGTCCTTGCAGGGAATGAAGATCATCCCGGTCGGCGCCAGCCGCGCCATGTAGACCGCATCGTGCCCGGCGCCCGAGACGGCGCGCATGTTGCTGTAGCCGAGCCGCTCGGCGGCGCGCGCGACCGCGCTCACGCAGTCGGGGTGGAACAGCTGCGCCGGGTAGGCGGAGACCTGCTCGATGACGATGGGCAGGCCCGTCTCGGCGCTGAGCCGCGCGGCCACGCCGCGGATGTCGGCGTCCATCGCGTCGCACAGCGCGTCGCTCGCGTTGCGCAGGTCGATAGAGAACTTCACCCGCCCCGGAATCACGTTGCGGCTGTTCGGGTGCACCTGCACCATGCCGACCGTGCCGCGGCCGTGCGGCGGATGGCGGCCGGCACAGGCCACGACCTCCTGCATCAGCCTAGCGGCGACCTGCAGCGCGTCCTTGCGCAGGGCCATCGGCGTCGGGCCGGCGTGCGCTTCCATGCCGGTCACGGTGCAGTCGTACCAGCGGATGCCGAGCACGCCGGTGACGACGCCGATCGTCTTGTCGTTGTCCTCCAGCACCGGGCCCTGCTCGATGTGCGCCTCGAAGTACGAGCCGATCGGGTGGGCACCGGGTTCCTCGCTGCCGATGTAGCCGATGCGCTCGAGTTCGCCCTTGACCGTCTTGCCCTCGGTGTCGGTCGCCGCGTAGGCCGTTTCGAGCGTGAAGACCTTGGCGAACACGCCCGAGCCCATCATCACCGGCACGAAGCGCGAGCCTTCCTCGTTCGTCCAGAACGCCACCTCGATCGGTGCCTCGGTCTCGACGCGATGGTCGTTCAGCGTGCGCACGACCTCGAGCGCCGCCAGCACGCCGAAGTTGCCGTCGAACTTGCCGCCGGTCGGCTGGGTATCGATGTGGCTGCCGGCGACGATCGGTGGCAGGCTGTCGTCGCGGCCCGGCCGGCGCATGAAGCCGTTGCCGATCTTGTCGATCGTCACCGTCAGTCCGGCCTCGCGCCCCCAGCGCGTCACGAGGTCGCGTCCTTGGCGGTCGAGGTCGGTCAGCGTCAGGCGGCACACGCCGCCCTTCGCGGTGGCGCCGATCTTCGCCAGTTCCATCAGCGAGCGCCACAGGCGGTCGCCGTCGATGCGCAGCTGGGATGTCGCGGGGGAAAGGGTCGTGTCCATGCGGGGTCTCCTGTTCAGCGTTGCAATGCGGACGCAGCCAGCTCAGGTGCGCGCCGGGTTGTTGGGATGCGTCGTCCAGTTGGCGTAGGCGGCCGCTACCCTGCGTCCGGTGCGCTTGTCGATCTCGCCCGGCGCGAGCGCGCGCATCGTGATCGTATCGGGCACCGGGCAGATCGACACGCACAGGTTGCAGCCGACGCACTCCTCTTCCTTGATCTCGAAGTGGCGTTCGCCGTTCCTGGTGGCGGTGATCGCCTGGTGCGAAGTGTCTTCGCACACCACGTGGCAGCGGCCGCACTTGATGCACGAGGCCTGGTCGATGACGGCCTTCTCGATGTGGTTGAGGTTGAGTTCCTTCCAATCCTTGATGCTGCCGACGGCCATGCCGCGGAAATCCTCGATCGAGCGATAGCCCTGCCGGTCCATGAAGTTGGCAAGGCCGTCGCAGAGATCTTGCACGATCCTGAAGCCGTAGACCATCGCCGCGGTGCAGACCTGCACGGTGCCGCAGCCGAGAGCGATGAATTCCGCCGCGTCGCGCCAGGTGGTGACGCCGCCGATGCCGGAGATCGGCAGTCCCGCGGTCTGCGCGTCGCGCGCGATCTCGGCCACCATGTTCAGCGCGATCGGCTTGACCGCCGGGCCACAGTAGCCGCCGTGCGAACCCCAGCCGTCGGTGCTCGGGTTCATCACCATGCGGTCCAGGTCGACGCCCATCAGCGAGTTGATCGTGTTGATCAGGCTGACCGCGTCGGCACCGCCGGCGCGCGCGGCGCGCGCGGGGTGGCGGACGTCGGTGATGTTCGGCGTGAGCTTGACGATCACCGGCAGCTTCGACCAGTGCTTGCACCACTCGGTGACGCGCTGGATGTACTCCGGCACCTGGCCCACGGCCGCACCCATGCCGCGCTCGCTCATGCCGTGCGGACAGCCGAAGTTCAATTCGACACCGTCGGCGCCGGTGTCCTCGACCTTCGCCAGGATGTTGCGCCAGGCCGATTCCTCGACCGGCACCATCAGCGAGACGACCATCGCCCGATCGGGCCAGTTGCGCTTGACGCGGCGGATCTCGTCGAGGTTCGTCTGCAATGGGCGGTCGCTGATCAGCTCGATGTTGTTGAAGCCGATCACGCGCCGGTCCTGCATCATCAGCGTCGCGTAGCGCGGGCCGTTGACGTTGACGATCGGCGGGTCCTCGCCGAGCGTCTTCCAGACGACGCCGCCCCAGCCGGCCTCGAAGGCGCGCACGACGTTGAATTCCTTGTCGGTCGGCGGCGCCGACGCGAGCCAGAAGGGGTTCGGGCTCCAGATGCCGGCGAACGTGTTGCTCAGGTCAGCCATGGCTCTGCTCCGGGTCCGGCTGGCGCACGGTGGTGGCGCCCTGGCTGCGCAGCGCGAGGTCGATAGCCACCGCCGAGCGCTTGCCGTGCTCGACGGCCTCGACGGTCAGGTCGCGCCCCCCGAAGCGGCAATCGCCACCGGCCCAGATGCGCGGGTGGCTGCTGCGGCCGTCGCCGTCGGTCGCGATGCGCCCTTCCTTCAGGTCGACGGCAGAACCCGCGGCGTCGGCGACATAGGTCTGCCCGATCGCCTTGAGCACCATGTCGGCGGCCAGCGTGAACTGCTCGCCGGTCTCGACCAGCCTGCCGCCCTCGAGCGCGGTGGCGGCGAAGCGCATGGCGCGCAGCTCGCCGCCCTCGCAGACCACCTCCTTCGGCGCCGCCCAGTGGCGGATCGTCACGCCGTGGGTCTGCGCCCAGCGCTGCTCGACGATCGAAGCCGGCATCGCCTGCGGCCCGCGGCGGTAGACGATCGTCACCTCTTCGGCGCCGAGCAGACGCGACTGCACCGCCGCGTCGACCGCCGTCATGCCGCCGCCGATGACGAGCACGCGCCGGCCGACCGGCACCGTCGCCGGGTCGGACTGGCGCAGTTCGGCGATGAACTCGACCGCGTCGCGCAGGCCGGCGACCTGCGGTTCGGCGACGCCGAGTGCGTTGACCCCGGCCAGCCCGAGGCCGAGGAAGACCGCGTCGAACTCGCCGAGCAGGCCAGCGAGCGAGATGTCGCGGCCGAGCCGCTGACCGGTGCGCACCTCGATGCCGCCGATGGCCAGCAGCCACGCGATCTCCCGCTGCGCGAAGTTGCCGGCCGTCTTGTAGGTGGCCAGGCCGTATTCGTTCAATCCGCCGAGCTTCGCGCGGGCCTCGAACAGCACCACCGCGTGGCCGCGCCGCGCCAGGCCGTGCGCGCAGGCCAGCCCTGCCGGACCGGCGCCGACGACGGCGACGCGCCGGCCGGTCTCGGCCGCCCGCGTGAACAGCGGCGCGCCCGGCTCGGCGAACAGCGCGTCGGTGGCATGGCGCTGCAGTGCGCCGATCTCGACCGGCTTGCCCTCGTGCGCGTTGCGCACGCACGCCTGTTCGCACAGCACCTCGGTCGGGCAGACGCGGGCGCACATGCCGCCGAGCGGATTGGCCTCGAGGATCGCGCGCGCCGCGCCCCGGTTGTTCCCCTGCGCGATGCGCTGGATGAAGGTCGGCACGTCGATCCCGGTCGGGCAGGCCGTGGTGCAGGGCGCCTCGAAGCAGTAGTAGCAGCGCTCGGCCTCGATCAGCGCCTGGGCGCGGGTGAGCGGCGGGTGTGCGTCGCCGAAATTGCTGGCGTAGTCGGCGAGGTTCAGCCTTGCGGCGTGGATGCCGCAGGCGCGGGTGGCGGGTGTCTCCACGGCGTTCCTCCGGGCAGGGGCGCGGGCTCAGGCCTGCGCCATGACGTGGCGGATCGCACGGCGCAGGCCGTCGCCCATCGCCTGCAACTCGTCGACGGTCGAGATGAACGGCGGGCCGATCGCGATCGTGTCGGCGGTGAAGCGCAGCAGCAGCCCCTCGTCGAGCGCGCGCTCGAAGACCCGCATCGCGCGCAGGCCGGGCTTGCCGGGGATCGGCTCGAGGTCGATGCCACCGGCCAGCCCCATGTTGCGCAAGTCGATGACCCCGGCCTCGCCCTTCAAGGCGTGCACCACGTCCTCGAGCACCGGCTCGAGGGTCTTCGCGCGCTGGATCAACCCATCGTTCAACAGCAGGTCGAGCGCCGCGTGGCCCACCGCCGCGGCCATCGGATGGCCCGAGTAGGTGTAGCCGTGCATCATCTCCACCGCGTAAGGCGGCGCGTCGACGCCCATGAAGGTGTCGAAGATCTCGTCGCGCACGAGCACGCCGCCCATCGGCACGACGCCGTTGGTGACGCCCTTGGCGAAGGTGATCAGGTCGGGCGTGACGCCGAAGCGCTGTGCACCGAAGTTCTCGCCGACGCGCCCGAAACCGGTGATGACCTCGTCGAAGATGAGCAGGATGCCGTGCCGCGTGCAGATCTCGCGCAGCTTCTGCAGGTAGCCCACCGGTGGCGCCAGCACGCCCGTGGAGCCGGCCATCGGCTCGACGATCACGGCGGCGATCGTCGACGCGTCGTGCAGTGCGACCAGGCGCTCCAGTTCGTCGGCGAGGTGTGCGCCCCAAGTCGGCTGCCCCTTGGAGAACGCCATCTGCGACAGGTTGTGCGTGTGCGGCAGGTGGTCGACGCCGGGCAGCATGATCGGCCCGAACATCTTGCGGTTGGCGACCATGCCACCGACCGACATGCCGCCGAAGCCGACGCCGTGGTAGCCGCGCTCGCGCCCGATGAAGCGCGTGCGCGCGCCCTGGCCGCGCAGGCGCTGGAAGCCGTAGGCGATCTTCATCGCGGTGTCGACCGACTCGGAGCCCGAGTTGGTGAAGAACACCCGCCCCATGCCCTCGGGCGCCATCGCCGCGATGCGGTCGGCCAGCGACAGGGTCACCGGGTTGGCGAACTGGAACGCGGTGGCGTAGTCGAGCGTCTTCGCCTGCCGCGTCAGCGCCTCGACGATCTTCGGCTGCGCATGGCCGAGCGGGCAGCACCAGAGGCCGGACAGGCAGTCGAAGACCCTTCGGCCGTCGGCGAGCGTGTAGTACGCGCCCTCGGCCCCGACGAGCAGCCGCGCGTGGTCACGGAAGTAGCGGTTCGAAGTGAAGGGCAGCCAGCTGTGGTCGACGCCGGTGGCGGTGCTGGTCGGCGGAACGGACGGGGTCGCGGATGCGTTCATCTGAAGTCTCCAGGAATGGCTTTGTGATCAGGCGCGAGGCGCCCGGGCCGGGGTCGTGCGGGTCAGGGTTTGTTCTCGGACACGGCGCGTCACTTCGGATAAATTTACTCCCTGGTCAAGTTTGACGAAGCAGTAAAAACCCGCGATCACCACCGCTGAAGGCTGTTGTACCGCGCTCGGCGGCAACAGGCAAACGATTCGAGACCACCGCACCATGAGCACATCTCCGAGACGCGGACCGGCACGCTCCGCGCGCAGCGAAACGCCCGCCGCGGATGGGGCCCCGCGCAGGCCGCGCGCGGCAAGGCTGCGCAAGCAGCAGCAGATCCTGCTCGAAGCCGAACGACAGTTCGCCCGCTTCGGCTTCGAGGGGGCATCGCTCGACAGCATCGCCACCGAGCTCGGCATCAGCCGGCAGAACATGCTGTACTACTTCGCGAGCAAGGACGAGCTGTACCACGCCGTGCTCGACGGGGTGCTCGCCTCCTGGTTGCAGGGCATGGACGTGCTCGCCAGGGGAGACGAGCCCGAAGCCGCGATCAGCGACTACATCCGCGCCAAGCTGCGCTTCTCGCAGGAGCGCCCCGACGGATCGGCCGTGTTCACGCGCGAGGTGATGGCCGGTGCGCCTCGCTACGCCGAGAGCCTGGCGCGGGGCGTGATTCCGCACTTGCGCTCCGACGTGCGAACCTTCGAGAAGTGGGCGCGCCGCGGCCTGATCGCGCGCGTCGACTTCACGCACCTGATGTTCGTCATCTGGTCGGCCACCCAGGCCTACGCCGACCTCGCAGCGCAGTTCGCGCTCTTCATGGGCAAGCCGCAACTGGACGATCGCGACTTCGCCGCGGCCCACGCGCTGATCACCGAGATCGTGCTGCGGACCTTGCGCAAGGAGCCGCGCTGATCAGCGGAGCCAGGGCAGCTCCATGTCACGAACGGTGCTCCGCGCCGCGCAGCAGCGTCACCACCGGGCGTACGATAGACACTGTCCGGACCGGCCCCGTGAACGCGACAGCCAAGGTCGCCGAGCCGTGGTCATTTCGGGCATGGAGGAATCTGGATGAGCCAGGCGTCACTTCACCTGCACGTACCCGAGCCGAGCGGCCGCCCGGGTCACGAGACCGATTTCTCGTACCTGCATTTGTCGCGCGCCGGCGAGGTGCGGCGGCCCGCGGTCGACGTGTCAGCGGCCGACGTCAGCGACCTCGCCTTCACGCTGGTGCGGGTGCTCGACGACGAGGGCCAGGCCGTCGGCCCGTGGGCGCCCCGGATCGATGCCGATCGCCTGAGGAAGGGCCTGCAGGCAATGATGAGGACGCGCGCCTTCGACGCCCGCATGCAGATCGCGCAGCGGCAGAAGAAGATCTCGTTCTACATGCAGTGCCTGGGCGAGGAGGCCATCGCCACCGCGCATGCGATGGCGCTGCAACCCGGCGACATGTGCTTCCCGACCTACCGCCAGCAGGGCCTGCTGCTGGCACGGGACGACGTCTCGATGGTCGAGCTGATGTGCCAGCTGCTGAGCAACGAGCGCGATCCGCTCCGGGGCCGCCAGCTGCCGGTGATGTATTCGTACAAGCGTGCCGGGTTCTTCTCGATCTCGGGCAACCTGGCCACGCAGTACATCCAGGCCGTGGGCTGGGCCATGGCCTCGGCGATCAAGGGCGACACGAAGATCGCTTCCGCCTGGATCGGTGACGGCGCGACGGCCGAGTCCGACTTCCACACCGCGCTGACTTTCGCGCACGTCTATCGCGCGCCGGTGATCCTCAACGTCGTCAACAACCAGTGGGCGATCTCGACCTTCCAGGCGATCGCCGGCGGCGAGTCGACCACCTTCGCGGCGCGCGGCATCGGCTGCGGCATCGCGTCGCTGCGCGTCGACGGCAACGACTTCCTCGCCGTCTATGCGGCCTCGCAGTGGGCCATCGAACGCGCCCGCGGCAGCCTCGGGCCGACGCTGATCGAATGGGTGACCTACCGCGGCGGCGCGCATTCGACCTCGGACGACCCGTCGCGCTACCGCCCGGGTGACGATTGGCAGCACTTCCCGCTCGGCGATCCGGTCACGCGTTTGAAGCAGCACCTGATCGGCCTCGGCGCCTGGTCGGAGCAGCAACACGAAGAGACGCGCAAGGCGCTCGACGCCGAGGTGGGAGCGGCGCTGAAGGAGGCCGCGAAATCCGGCTCGCTGCTCGACGGCCACATACCGCCGCTGGCGTCGATGTTCGAGGATGTCTACAAGGACATGCCACCGCACCTTCGCGAACAGCTGCGCCAGGCGGGAGGTTGAACATGCCCACGATGACGATGATCCAGGCGCTTCGCTCGGCGATGGACGTGATGCTAGCGCGCGACGACAACGTGGTGATCTACGGCCAGGACGTCGGCTACTTCGGCGGCGTCTTCCGCTGCACCGAGGGCCTGCAGAAGAAGTACGGCAAGTCGCGCGTGTTCGACGCGCCGATCTCGGAGGGCGGCATCGTCGGCTCGGCGATCGGCATGGCGGCCTACGGCCTGCGCCCCGTCGTCGAGGTGCAGTTCGCCGACTACTTCTATCCGGCGTCGGACCAGATCGTTTCCGAGGCGGCACGGCTGCGCTACCGCTCGGTGGGCGATTTCACCGCACCGATCACGATCCGCATGCCCTGCGGCGGCGGCATCTACGGCGGGCAGACTCACAGTCAGAGCCCGGAGGCGCTGTTCACGCACGTCTGCGGCCTGCGCACGGTAATGCCGAGCAATCCCTATGACGCCAAGGGGCT
Source organism: uncultured bacterium (assembly GCA_963802435.1). Classification (GTDB taxonomy): domain Bacteria; phylum Pseudomonadota; class Gammaproteobacteria; order Burkholderiales; family Burkholderiaceae_C; genus CAIKUF01. The sequence goes on along the minus strand of CAWDIT010000004.1, from coordinate 200,058 downwards.
GCTGATCGCCTCCATAGAGAACGACGACCCGGTCATCTTCCTCGAACCCAAGCGGCTCTACAACGGTCCGTTCGACGGCCACCACGACAAGCCGGTCGTGCCCTGGTCATCGCATCCGGCGAGCGAGGTGCCCGAGGGTCACTACACGGTGCCGCTCGAGGCTGCGGTGATCGTGCGCCCAGGAGCCGACCTGACGGTGCTGACCTACGGCACGATGGTCTTCGTCAGCGAGGCCGCGGCCCTGGAGAGCGGTATCGACGCCGAGATCATCGACCTGCGCAGCCTGTGGCCGCTCGACCTGCCGACGATCGTCGCGTCGGTCAAGAAGACCGGCCGCTGCGTCGTCGTGCACGAGGCCACGCGCACCAGCGGCTTCGGCGCGGAACTCGTGTCGCTGGTGCAGGAGCACTGCTTCTTTCACCTCGAGGCGCCGATCGAGCGCGTGACCGGCTGGGACACGCCCTACCCGCACGCGCTGGAGTGGGCCTACTTTCCCGGGCCGGACCGCGTGGCTGCTGCATTCAAGAGGGCAATGGAGCCATGAACATCCATGTGATCAGGATGCCCGACCTCGGCGAAGGCATCGCCGAGGTCGAACTCGTGGCCTGGCGCGTCAAGCCCGGAGACACCGTGGCGGAAGACGAGCTGCTCGCCGACGTGATGACCGACAAGGCGACGGTCGAGATTCCGTCACCGGTCGCCGGGCGGGTGCTGGCGTTGGGCGGCGAGGTCGGGCAGTCGATGGCGGTCGGCGCCGAGCTGATCCGCATCGAGCTGACGGCTGCGGGTGACGCGCCTGCGGCCGCACCGATGGCGAAGGTGACGCAGCCTACGACTCGGCCTCCATCACCCTCCGCACCACCGACACCGGCAGTCGCACCGGCCGCTGCGTCGAGTGTCGCGCCCGTGGCGCCGGCGACGCGCGGTCAGCCGCTCGCCTCACCGGCGGTGCGGGCGCGTGCCCGCGAACTCGGCATCGATCTGTCGGTCGTGGTGGCCCACGGCACAGCGGGTCGCATCACCCACTCCGATCTCGATGCCCACCTCGCCGGCGCCAGGGCGCGGCAGGCGTCGCCGGAGCCGACGAGCCCTGCCGGCGCGTCGCGTGCCGAGGCAGGAACCCACACGGTGAAGATCGTCGGCCTGCGCCGCAAGATCGCGCAGAAGATGCAGGAGGCCAAGCGCCGCATTCCGCACTACACCTACGTCGAGGAGGTCGACGTCAGCGAGCTCGAAGCCCTGCGCGTTCGGCTCAACACGAAGTGGGGCGCGCAGCGCGGGCACCTCACGCCGCTCGCGTTCCTGATCCGCGCGATCGTGCTCGCGGTGCGCGAGTTTCCGCAGGTCAATGCCCGCTTCGACGACGACGCCGGCGTGCTGACGCTGCACGACGCCGTGCATCTGGGCATCGCCACGCAGACCGACGCCGGCCTGTTGGTGCCGGTGCTGCGCGACGCGCAGACGCACGATTGCTGGACCAGCGCCGCCGAAGTCGTCCGCCTGTCCGAAGTGGCGCGCAGCGGAAAGGCGGTCCGCGACGAGTTGTCGGGCTCGACGATCACGATCACCAGCCTGGGCCGGCTCGGCGGCATCATGTCGACGCCGGTGATCAACCACCCCGAAGTCGCGATCGTCGGCGTCAACCGCATCGCGCTGCGGCCGGTGATCCGCGACGGCGCCGTCGTCGCGCGGCAGATGATGAACCTGTCGTCTTCGTTCGATCACCGCGTGGTCGACGGTGCGCTGGGCGCCGCCTTCGTGCAGAGCCTGCGCGACTACCTCGAGCACCCGGCAACGCTGTTCGTCGAGTGAGCGCCGGCGCGAGCGCCGCCTTCGCCCCCCGCGTCACCCGGCCGCGACGGCACCCTCCTCCCGCAGTACCGGTCCCTTGCCGCTGAAGCGGTCGAGGTAGAGGTAGATCACCGGCGTGATGTAGAGCGTGATCGCCTGCGAGAAGACGAGCCCGCCGACCACCGCCAGGCCGAGCGGCTGGCGCAGTTCGGCCCCGGCGCCGAGGCCGGTGGCGATCGGCACCGCACCCGCCAGCGCGGCGAGCGTGGTCATCATGATCGGCCGGAAGCGCAGCGTGCAGGCCTCGCGGATCGCCTGCTCGGGCGCCATGCCGCGGTGGCGCTGGGCGTCGAGCGCGAAGTCGATCATCATGATCGCGTTCTTCTTCACGATGCCGATCAGCAGCAGGATGCCGATCGTCGCAATCAGAGTCAGGTCCTGCCCGAACAACTGCAACATCAGCAGCGCCCCCACCGCGGCCGACGGCAGGCCGGCGAGGATCGTCAGCGGGTGGATGTAGCTCTCGTACAGCACGCCGAGCAGCACGTAGATGACGAGCAGCGCCGCAACGATGAGGACCGCCTGGCTGCCCTGCGAGCTCTTGAACACCGCGGCGTCACCGCCGTAGCTCGTGATCAGCGAGGCGGGCATGCGCAGTTGCTCGCGGTAGCGTTCGATCTTGTCGGTGGCGCTGCCCAGCGGCACGCCGGGCGCGAGGTTGAACGAGACCGTCACCGCCTGCAGTTGCCCTACGTGGTTCACCGCCGTCGGCCCGACGCTGCGCTCGACGGTGGCGAAACTCGACAGCGGCACCAGCGCGCCGGTGTTGCTGCGCACGTGGATGTTGTTGAGGGCGCTCTCGTCGCTCTTCGCCGACGGCGTCACTTCCAGGATCACCTGGTAGCTGTCGGCCGGCGTGTAGATCGTCGAGACCTGGCGCTCGCCGAAGGCGCTGAACAGGCTGCTGCGCACCGCGTCGATCGCCACGCCCAGCGTGTTGGCACGGTCGCGATCGATCTTCAGGCTCGCCTGCAGACCCTTCAACTGCGAGTCGCTCGTCACGTCGCGAAACATAGGGTCGGCGCGCAACTTGTCCTGCAGCTTGGCCGCCCAGTCGTTGAGTTCGTCGGCCTTCACGCTCTGCAGGATGTACTGGTACTGGCTCTTGCTCGAGCGCCCGCCGAGTTGCAGGTTCTGCACCGGCTGCGGATACGCGGCCAGGCCGGGCACCTCGCGCAGCTTGCGGCGCAGGCCTTCGACGACCTGCTTCATCGGCTGGCGCTCGGCGCGCGGCTTCAGGTTGACGAACATGCGCCCGTTGTTCTGCGCTCCGAAACCGCCATTGAACGAACTCACGTCCCGCACGTTCGGGTCGGCGCGCACGATCGCCGCCGCGCGCGCCTGCAAGGCCACCATCGCCGGGAACGAGATGTCTTCGGCAGCCTCGGTGCTGATGCGCAGCTGGCCGATGTCTTCCTCGGGGAAGAAGCCCTTGGGGACGGTGACGAACAGCCAGGCCGTGGCGGCGAAGGTCAGCAGCGCCACCACGAGCACGGCGAGGCGATGGCGCAGCGCCAGGTCGAGCGATCGCGAGTAGGCGGCGAGCGTGGCGTTGAAGGCGCGTTCGAACAGGCGCACCAGCGCCCGCGGCGGCTTGGTGTGGGCCTTGTCGGTGATGAAGCGGCTGGCCAGCATCGGCACCAGCGTCAGCGACACGAAGGCCGAGGCGACGATGGCCAGCGAGACGACCACCGCGAACTCGTGGAACAGCAGCCCGATCACCCCGGGCATGAAGAAGATCGGAATGAACACGGCGATCAGCGAACTCGAGATCGAGATGATCGTGAACGCCACTTCGCGCGAGCCCTGAAGCGCCGCCTGGAACGGCGCCATGCCCTCCTCGACGTGACGCATGATGTTCTCGAGCATCACGATCGCGTCGTCAACGACCAGTCCGACGGCCAGCGTCAGGCCGAGCAGCGAGATGTTGTCGAGGCTGTAGCCGAACGCCCACAACAGCGCGATCGCGCCGAGCAGCGAGACCGGCAGCGACAGCGTGGGAATCAACGTCGCGATGGCGCGGCGCAGGAACAGGAAGATGACCAGCACGACGAGGCCGATCGTCAGCAGCAGCGTCAGGCTCACGTCGTGCAGCGCGTCGCGGATCGACGCCGAGCGGTCGTTCGTCGTCGTGATCCTTACCGATGCCGGCAGCTGGGAGCGAAAGGCCGGCATCGCCGCGCGCACTGCGTCGACCACCTTCACCGTGTTGGCGTCGGGCTGGCGCAGCACGGCCAGTGTGATCGAGGTTTCGCCGTTCAGCGTGGCCGCCGTCTTGACCGTTTCGAAGCTGTCTTCCACCTGCGCAACGTCGCGCAGGCGCACCGTGTTTCCGCCGCGGCTGGCAACGATCAGGTCAGCGAACTCGGCCGCATTGCGCAGCTGGCGGTTCGCCTGCAGCGTCAGCGTCTGGCGGCTGCCTTCGAGCGTGCCGACCGGCGTGTTGGCGTTGGCCGCCTTCAGCGCGGCATTCAGTTCGTCGAGGCTGATGTTGCGCGCGGCCAGCGCATCGGGCAGCACCCGCACGCGCACCGCGAAGCGCTTCTGGCCGAAGACGTTGACCTGCGCCACGCCGGGCAGCGTCGAGAGCGTCGGCGCTATCAGGTGCTCGGCGTAGTCGTTCAGGTCGGACAGGTTCATCGACGGCGACTGCAGCGCGATGAACAGCACCGGCGCGTCGGCCGGGTTGACCTTGCGGTACGAAGGCGGCGACGGCATGTCCAGCGGCAGCGAGCGCTGCGCGCGAAGCAGCGCGGCCTGCACGTCCACCGACGCGGCGTCGATGTCACGCCCCTGGTCGAACTCGAGCGTCAGCGAGGTGCTGCCGAGCGTGCTGCTCGAACTGATGACCGCGAGGCTCGGAATCGTCGAGAACTGCTTCTCGAGCGGCAGCGCCACCGCAGTGGCCATCGATTCCGGGCTCGCGCCGGGCAGCCCGGCGAACACGTTGATGACGGGCGTGTTGTAGCTCGGCAGCGCGGCTACCGGGATTCGGCCGTAGGCAATCACGCCGGCCAGCACGATGGCCGCGTTGAGCAGTACCGTCATCACCGGACGGCGGATGAAGAGCTCGGAGACGTTCATGGTGAAGCCTTCGCCTGCGAGGCCGCAACATCGCGCGCGCCGGCGCCGACGCCGGACGCACCCTGGCCACGCCTGCCCCCGGCCGGGCCCTCGGGCGCATCTTCGGCAGCGCGTTCGCGCACCGGGCCACCGGGCCGCAGGTTCTGCTTGCCTTCGACGATGACCTTCATGCCCGGCTCGATGCCGCCGACCACCGCGTCGTTGCCTGCCGACGCGAGCACCTCGACCTTGCGCAGCGCCGCCTTGCCGTCGGGCCCGACGACGAAAGCCGTCTTCGCGGTCGAACCCTGGATGATCGCGGCCTGCGGGATGACGATGACGCCCTTCATCGTCTGCACGCTGAGTTCCACGTTGACATACGCGCCCGGCCAGAGGCGCAGGTCCCTGTTGTCGAACACCGCCTTGACCTTGACCGTGCCCGAGCTCGCGTCGACCGCGTTGTCGACGAACTGCAGGCGCCCGGTCAGCGTGCCCGGGTTGTCGGGCAGGGCCGCCTGCACCGGCGCGCTGCCCGCCTTCAGCGCCGCCAGCACGTCGGGCAGGTTGCGCTGCGGCAGCGTGAAGCTGACGGCGATCGGGTCGAGCTGGGTGATCGTGACCAGCGGCGCGGAACTCGGCTGCACGTAGCTGCCGGTGAACACGTTGATCGCGCCGGCGCGCCCGGCGGCGGGCGCGACGATCCGGTTGTAGCTCAGGTTCACCCTTGCCGCGGCGACGGCGGCGCGGTCGGCGCTGACCGCCGCCATCTGGCTGTCGACCAGAGTCAGGTTGGTGTCGACGGCGCTCTGCGAGACGAACTTCTGGTTGAACAGGTCGCGGCTGCGCGCCAACTGGCGCTGCGCGTCGGCGAGCGCCGCCTGGTCGCGCTCGAGCTGGGCCTGCGCCTTCGCCAAGTTCGCCTCGTCGGCCCGGCTGTCGAGCGTGAACAGCAACTCGCCAGCCTTCACGAACTGGCCTTCCCTGATGTGCACTCCCGCCACCACGCTGCTCACCTGGGCGCGGATCTCGACCGTGTTGAGTGCGCTCACGGTGCCGGTGGCCGACAGCCGCACCGGCCAATCGCGGCGCTCGGCGATGATCGTGATGACGTTCACCGGTGGCGATGACGCTGCGGCGGCAGGCGACGACGCCCCCATTGCGGCCGGAGCGGCAACACCGGGCCCGCGGCCTTGCAGCCCCCACCAGGCACCGGCGCCAGCGATGGCCAGGACGGCCAAGCTGCCCCACAGAGTCGACATGCGCATGGACGCTCGAAATGGATAAGCAGCCCGCAGTGTGCCGCAAAGCGCGTCGGGCCCGGCACAACACCCCGCGAACGAGCGGTTGCCCACCGTCGTAACGCAAAGTAACCTGCGCCGGTGTTGCAACGCTGCGGACGGCCCGTGAGGGCCAGGGAATGGGCGACGGTTCTGTGCCTGGTGCTCGCTGTGCCCACAGCATTCGCCGACATCCACAAGTGCGTCGAAGAGCGCACGGGCCGTGTCGCCTATTCCGATCTGCCGTGCCGCAACAACGAGGCGCAGACCGTCGTCTTCGGCGCGCCGAGCGCCGGCACGCGGCCGGCACCCGTCGCCTACGCCGACCTGCGCCCGGTGCGACCCCTGCAGCTGTGGGGCTCGTCGCAGGACGTGATGGCCACCGCCACGTCAGCCATCAAGCAGATGGCCGAGACCGGCGAGGGCTGTCAGAACACGCTGCTGCAGCGCCGTGTTCCCGGCGAGACGCCGCTCGACTGCCGCGCTTTCCTCGCCCAACTCAGCACCTGGCGCGCCCCGATCGTCGTCGAGCTCGCCAAGCTTTCGATCGACAAGGACTTCGTCACCCCGGCGCAGACGGCCAAGCTCGCGAGCCTCGTCGAGACGCTCGGCCGGGTCAGGGTCTACGAGCAGACGGCGCTGCAGCGCCTGGGCGCGGAAGCGGGTAGCGAGCGCGCTCAGCGCTGAGATCGGGCTTGCGCGGAGCCAGCGGGCCGCAGCGAGGTCGTGCCCTCGCCGAGATCCCAGAACAGTCCCGCCATGATCTGCAGCGCCTCGCGGGCCACCGACGCCAGCAGGTGTTCGCCGGGCGCGTGCTGCGAGCAGGCAGGGTAGGAATGCGGCACCCAGACGGTGGGCAGGCCGAGCGTGTCGGCGAACACGTCGTTCGGCAGCGAGCCGCCGAGGTTGGGCAGCAGTGCGGGTTTGCAGCCGGCGGTGCGCGCTATCGAGGCGAGTGCCCAGCGCACCCAGGGCGAGTCGGGGTCCAGCCTCGTTGCCGCCATCGTGACCGGCTCGCTCACCTCGACCATGCCCAGGCCGTTCGCGACGAGGTGCGCCTGCACGTGCTCGCGCAGGTGCTGCCAGTCGGTGCCGACGACGAAGCGCAACTGGCAGTGCGCACGCGCCGAAGCCGGGATCGCGTTGACCGGGTCGTCGGGGTTGCCGGCGATGAGGGCCAGCACTTCGAGCGTGTTCCACGCGAACACGCGCTCGGCGGGCGTGAGGCCGGGCTCGCCCCAGTCGGCGTCGATCGCCGGGTCGCCCGGCCCGCCGCCGACGTCGATCTCGGCCAGCGCGGCGCGAACCGCAGGAGGGATAGTCGGCGGGCGCAGCCCTGCCACGAGGATGCAGCCGCGGCCATCGACGAGCGAGTTGATCGCCGCCGCGAGCACGGTGGCGGGATTGCGCAGCAGGCCGCCCCAGTTGCCCGAGTGGTGCGCGCCGTCGCGCAGCCTGACGTGCAGATCGAAGTTGGCGACGCCGCGCGAGCCGAGGAAGACGGTGGGCTGCTCGGCGTGCAGGCGCGGCCCGTCGGAGGCGATCAGCACGTCGGCGGCGAGCGCCTGCGCCTCGCGTTCGCACAGCTCGGCCAGGCCGGGCGAGCCGGTCTCCTCACCCATCTCGAACAGCCACTTGACGTTGAAGCGGAGGCGCCCGTTGCGCTCGGCCAGCACCTGCGCCAGCGCGGCGAGGTTGATGCAGTGCTGACCCTTGTTGTCGGCCGTGCCGCGGCCGTAGAGGCGGTCGCCGCGCTGCGCGACGGTCCACGGTGACAGGCCCTCGGGCCACTGCGCGTCCTGGCCGCGCACCACGTCGCCGTGGCCGTACATCAGCACCGTCGGGAGCTCCGCAGCCTCGATGCGCGCGCCGATCAGCATCGGAGGGCCGCCCACCACGGGGTTGGCGTGCACGCGCGACGTGAATCCCATCGCTGCGAGCGCCGGCGCGATCTGCTCGTCGAGGTAGGCGTGCAGCTCGCCCTGGCGCGCCGGGTTCTGGCTCTCGGTCGGGCAGGCGACGCGCTGTGCCAGTGCGCGCACGAAGTCGCCGCTGTCGAAGTGCGCGGCGGCGCGGGCGATGGCGCCCTGGCGGGTCATCGCGCGCGTGTCACGCTCAGGCGGACTTCGCGACCAGCTCGAAATGCTCGACCACCGGCGGCACCGCGAAGAACGGGCCGACGATGGCGCGCCAATGCGCGAAAGCCGGGCTCTGGCGGAAGTCGACCGTGTGGTTCTCGAGCGTGTCCCAGTAGATCGTCAACAGGTAGCGCTCGGGAGACTCGACGCCGCGGTTGACCTTGTAGCCGCGAAAGCCCCTCGCATGGGCGATCACGGTCTCGGCGCCGCGCCGGATGGCGGCTTCGAATTCGGCGTTCTTGCCTGGGGCGATGCGGATGTCGGCGAGTTCGAGGATCATGTTCGGGCTCCTGTGAGTCTCGGTGGACGGCGAGGTTGCGATTCTCGCTTCGGCGCCGTGCAGCTCACACCCCGAGCAGCCGCGCCAGCGCGTCGGGCTGCGCGCCGAGCGACGCCGACGCTCCGGCGAGCACGATGCGGCCCTTCTCCATCACCACCGCCTGGTCGGTGTGCGCCAGCACGGCGCGGTAGTTGCGGTCGACGATCAGCGTGCTGATGCCGCTGGCGCGGATGTCGCCGACGACGCGCCAGATCTCGGCGACGATCAGCGGCGCCAGGCCTTCGGTCGCTTCGTCGAGGATCATCAGGCTCGGGTTGGTCATCAGCGCACGGCCGATCGAGAGCATCTGCTGCTCGCCGCCCGAGAGCTGCTGGCCGCCGCTCGCCAGCCGCTCGGCGAGGCGCGGGAAGGTGGCCAGCACACGATCGCAGGTCCACTCGCGCCGGCCGTCGCTGCCGGCGCGCGCCGAGACGAGCAGGTTCTCGCGCACCGAGAGATTCGGGAAGATGCCGCGACCTTCGGGCACATAGCCGATCCCGAGGCGCGCCATGCGCTCGGGCGGCGCTCCCGTGACGTCGCCGCCGCGCCACTGCACCTGGCCCGATGCCGCCCGTACGTAGCCCATCAGCGTGCGGATCAGCGTCGTCTTGCCCATGCCGTTGCGGCCGAGCAAGCCGACGGCGGTGCGCTCAGGAATGTGCAGGTCCACCCCGCGCAGCACGTGGCTCTCGCCGTAGTAGGCCTCTAGGGCACGGGCGCGCAGCATCTCAGCCCTCGCCGGGCCGCCCCAAGAGGGCTGAACGCTGCCCGCGAGACGCGGCCAGCCTGCTTGCTGTCCAAGTCCGCGCAGGCGGACTTGGAGCCGCGGCGCGCAGCCCCCTCGGGGGGCCGAGAAGCGGCGAAGCCGCAAGCCTGGGGGTCGTCATCTCACTCCTCGCCGAGATAGGCCACCCGCACGTCGGGGTGGTTGCGGATGACCTCGGGCACGTCGCTCGCGATCACCTCGCCGTTGACCATCACCGTGATCACATCGGCGACGCGGAACACGGCGTCCATGTCGTGCTCGACGAGCAGCAGCGCGTGGCTGCGTTTCAGTTCGATCAGCAACGCGAGCATGCGCTCGGTCTCCTCGGCGCCCATGCCGGCCAGCGGCTCGTCGAGCAGCAGCACGCGCGGCTGCGTGGCCAGGCACATCGCAATCTCGAGCTGGCGCTGCTGGCCGTGGCTCAGCAGTCCGGCCAGGAGCTGCGGCACGTCGGCCAGGCCAGCAGACTGCAGCGCCCGCCGTGCAGCGTCGTTGCTGGCGGTGCAGCGTGCTGCCGCCTGCCAAAGCGCCCACGGTCGCTGCCTTTCGGCCTGCGCGCACAGGCGCGCGTTCTCGAACACGGTGAGTGTCGGAAAGAGCGTCGTGCGCTGGTAGCTGCGGCCGATGCCGGCGCGTGCTCGCCGCGGCTGCGACCAGGTCGTGATGTCGGCGCCGCCGAGTTCGATGCGCCCGCTCGTCGCCGGCAGCTCGCCCGACAGCATGTTGATCAGCGTCGACTTGCCGGCGCCATTGGTGCCGATCACGGCATGCAGTTCGCCCTGCTGCAGCGTGAGCGAGACGGCGTTCACGGCCATCAGCCCGCCGAAGCGGCGCGTCAGCAATGCCGCGCGCAGCAAAGGCTCAGCCATGCCGTGCCCCGCGCCGTCTCGCGCCTGCGCCCGCCAGGCCGATCAGGCCCTTCGGCAGCCAGGCCACGAAAGCGATGATCGTGAAGCCGAGCGTCAGCTGCCAGTGTCCGGCCAGAGCGCCGAGCAGCGCCTCGGACTGGCAGAACTCCTTCAGCAGCGTGAACGCGATGGCGCCGATCACCGCGCCGCGCAGGCTGCCGATGCCGCCGAGGATGATCATCAGCAGCACCGCACCCGATTCGTGCCAGCTCAGCAGTTCGGGGTTGACCGCGCCGTCCTTCACCGCCAGCAGGAAGCCCGCCAGCCCGGCGAGAGCGCCGGCGATCACGAACGCAGCGAGCTTGTAGCCGTAGGTCGCGAAGCCCACCGCGCGCATGCGCTGCTCGTTGCTGTGAATGCCGGTCAGCGCGTGGCCGAAGCGCGAGCGGCCGATCAACGCGAGCAGCCCATAGGTGAACACCAGTGAGGCGAGCACCGTGTAGTAGAGGTGGCGCTTGTCTTCGAGGTCGACCAGCGTGCTTCCGGCAATGGCGAGCACCGGCTTGGCGTAGAGGAAGATGCCGTCGCTGCCGCCGCCGACCTTGGTGTCGTGGAACACGAAATAGGCCATCTGCGCGAAAGCGAGCGTGACCATGATGAAGTAGACGCCGCGGGTGCGCAGGCACAGCATCCCGACGAAGAGCGCATAGGCCGCCGCCGCCGCGACCGACACCGGCAGCAGCCACTGCAGCGGCGCCGCGCCGCCGTCGCGCGAGGCGAGCACCGTGACGTAGGCGCCGATGCCCAGGAACGCCGCGTGTCCCAGGCTGACGAGGCCGGTCATGCCGACGAGGAGTTCCAGGCTGAGCGCGAAGATCGCATAGACGGCGATCTTGAGAACGAGGTCCTGCGTGTACGGCGTGAGCACTGCGGGCAGCGCGGCCAGCGCGACGGCCGCCGCCAGCGGGACGAACCAGGCCTTGTCAGTAGCCACGCTTCATCAGGCCTTCGGGCCGCCAGACGAGGATGATCGCCATCAGGAGGTAGACGCCGACGCCGCTGAACTCGGCGAAGAAGACCTTGCCGAAAGTGTCGACGAAGCCCACCAGCAGCGACGCCACGAGGGCGCCGGTGATCGAGCCGATGCCGCCGATCACGACGACGACGAAGCAGATGATCAGCACGCTGCCGCCCATGCCCGGATAGACCGACGACAGCGGCGCGGCAATCATGCCGGCCAGCGCGGCGAGCGCGACGCCGCCGGCGAACACGACGCGGTAGAGCAAGCGGATGTCGATGCCCAGGCCGCGCACCATGTCGCGGTTGCTCGCCCCGGCGCGGATCATCATGCCGAGCCGGGTGCGGTTGACGACCCAGTACAGCGCCAGCGCGACCGTGATGCACGCGACCGACGCGAACACGCGGTACCAGGGGTACGACATCAGATCGCCGAGCGCGAAACCGCCGGCGAGCCAGGGCGGCGTCGGCACGCCGTGCACGTCGTTGCCGACGAGCAGGCTGCGCGCTTCCTCGAAGACGAGGATCAGCGCGTACGTCATCAGCACCTGCTGCAGGTGTTCACGCTGGTACAGGTAGCTGAAAAACACCCATTCGAGAACGAAGCCGAACAGTGCCGACAGCAGCACGCCGGCAGCGATCATCAGCAGGAACTGCTCGCCGAACAGCGGCACCAGGCTGAACGCGAGATAGGCGCCCAGCATGTAGAAGCTGCCGTGGGCGAGGTTGATCACGCCCATGATGCCGAAGATCAGCGTCAGCCCCGACGCCACCAGGAACAGCAGCAGGCCGTACTGCACGGCGTTGAGGCATTGGACGAGAAAAGTCGCGAGATCCAAGGGCGTCGCCGTATGAAGACGATTCGGGCGGCCCCTGCCGCCCGCCACCGAAAAGGGCGGCGCAGCCGCCCGCCGGATTGCGGCGAAACCTACAACTTGCAGCCGCGCGCCGGGTCGGCGAGCGCCTTCACCGCCACCGACCTGTACTCGTTGTTCAGGCCCTTGACCTCGCGCAGATAGATGTCCTGCACCGGATTGCCGGCCGCGGAGATCGTGAACTTGCCGCGCGGGCTGTCGACGGTGACCTTGCGCATCGCCGTGGTGATCACTTCGCGCTTGGCGAGGTCGCCCTTGGCCGCGGTGAGCCCGGCGCCGAGGATCTGCGCCGCGTCGTATCCCTGCACCGCGTAGACATCGGCGTTCGATTTGTAGGCCAGCGCGTAAGCCTTGCGGAACGCGTTGTTGCGCGGCGTCTCGAGGTTGTCTGCGTAGTGCAGCGCCGTCAGCAAGCCCTGCGCCGCCGCGCCCTGCGCCTCGAGCGTGCCGTCGGTCAGGAAGCCCGAGCCCATCAGCGGCACCGTCTTGTTCAAGCCCGCGGCCGCGTAGTCCTTGACGAACTTGACCGCGCCGCCGCCGGCGAAGAAGGCGAACACGACGTCGGGCTTCTGTGCCGCGATCTCGGTCAGCAGGGCCTGGAACTCGACGTTCGGGAACGGCACGTTGAGGTCCTTCAGAACCTTGCCGCCGCCCTTCTCGAAGCCTTCGGTGAAGCCCTTGATGGCCTCGGTGCCGGCGGCATAGTTCCAGGTGATCGTCATCGCGCGCTTGTAGCCCTTGCCGGCTGCGACCACGCCGGTCGCGTAACCGGGCTGCCAGTTCGTGAACGAGCTGCGCACGATGCCGGGCGCGCACATCGGCCCGGTGATCGCGTCGGCACCGGCGTTGGGCACGATCAGGAGCGTGTTGCTGTCCTTCGCGGCCTTGGCCATCGCCAGCGCGACGCCGGAGTGCACGGTGCCGACGAGCACGTCGACGGCGTCGCGCTTGATCAGCTTGTTGACGTTGTCGGTCGCCTTCGACGGGTCGCTCTCGTCGTCGACCTTGAAGTACTGGATCTCGCGGCCGCCGAGCTTGCCACCGTGCTCCTGCACGTAGAGCTTGAAGCCGTTCTCGATGGCGTTGCCGAGCCCGGCATAGGTGCCGGTGTAGGGCAGCATCAGCCCGACCTTGATCGGACCCGTGCCCTGGGCATGGGCGGCAGCGGCACAGCAGAGGATGGCGGCAAGGGCGGTCAGGCGGTGGGCGAGTTTCATGCTGGTCTCCAAGGGTCGAAAGGTCTCGGTTCGGGCCGGGGGTGAGTGAATGCCAGGGCAGCACAGCGGCCGCCAGGCACCGGATCTGCACCCCCATGGTAGCGGGCCGGCCCACGGTGCCTATCGGGGGTTTCATCCAGCACCATCGTGCCCGGCTGCCGCTGGACGCGCCGACTACAATCGCCGGCTGTTCCTGCCGCTTTGCGGCGACCGCACCAGAGGACCCCCACCGTGTTCATTTCCGAAGCCTTTGCCCAGGCCGCCCCGGCCGCCGCCGCTGCCGGCGATTCGCCACTCTCCAGCCTGACCAGCATGCTCCCGCTGGTGCTGATGTTCGTCGTGCTGTATTTCGTGATGATCCGCCCGCAGATGAAGCGTGCCAAGGAAGCCAAGGCGATGATCGAAGCCCTGGCCAAGGGCGACGAGATCGTCACCGGAGGCGGCATGCTCGCCAAGATCAGCAAGCTCGGCGAATCGTATCTGACCGTCGAGATCGCCAACGGCGTCGAGATCCAGATCCAGCGCACGGCCGTGGTCCAGGTGCTGCCCAAGGGCACGATCAAGTGATGGCACGGCTTGCCTGCGCCCGCGCGCAGGCAGGTCGACATCGAACCATCGCTGACCGGGGCGGGTCGCATCCGCCCGGGCGCAGCAGCCCAGACAGGCCAGGAGAGGCGTGATGAATCGCTACCCCGTGTGGAAATACGTGATCCTCGTGGTCGCACTGCTGGTCGGCCTCGTCTACACGCTGCCCAACCTCTACGGCGAAGCGCCTGCAGTGCAGGTCTCCAGCGGCAAGGCCACGCTCAAGCTCGACGCGGCGTTCGCCAGGCGCGTCGAACAGGTGCTGACGCAGGCCGGACTGACGGCCGATTTCGTGCAGTTCGACGGCAACTCGGTGAAGGCGCGCTTCGGCGATACCGACCTCCAGGGCAAGGCCAAGGATGCGCTGACCCGTGCACTGAACCCCGATCCGGCAGACGCTAGCTACATCGTCGCGCTGAACCTGCTGTCGCGCTCGCCCCAGGCGCTCACCGCGCTGCGCGCGATGCCGATGTACCTCGGGCTCGACCTGCGTGGCGGCGTCCACTTCCTGATGCAGGTCGACATGAAGTCGGCGCTGACGAAGAAGGCCGAGGCACTGACCGGCGACATCCGCACGATGCTGCGCGACAAGAACATCCGCCACGCCGGCATCACGCGCGACGGCAACACGGTCGCAGTGCGCTTTCGCGACCGCGAGACGCTCGCTGCCGCGCGCGCCCTGCTGGCCGATCAGTTGCCCGACATGGACTGGACCGAAGCTCCCGACGGCAGCGAGTTCGTGCTCGGCGGCGGCCTGAAGCCGGCCGCCGCGCTGAAGGTGCAGGAAACGGCGCTCAAGCAGAACATCACGACACTGCACAACCGCGTCAACGAGCTCGGCGTGGCCGAGCCGGTGATTCAGCAGCAGGGAGCCGACCGCGTCGTCGTGCAGTTGCCGGGCGTGCAGGACACGGCCAAGGCGAAGGACATCATCGGCCGCACGGCGACGCTCGAAGTCCGCATGGTCGACGAAAGCACCGAGGCTGCCGCGGCCGCGGCGGGCAGCGGCCCGGTGCCGTTCGGCACCGAGCGCTACATCGAGCGCGGCGCGCGACCCATCATCGTCAAGCGTCAGGTTGTCCTGACCGGCGAGAACCTGCGCGACGCCCAGCCCGGCTTCGACGACCATCAGCAACCCGCGGTGCACCTGACGCTGGACGACAAGGGCTCGCGCATCTTCAAGGAAGTCACCCGCGAAAACATCGGCAAGCGCATGGCGATCCTGCTCTTCGAGAAGGGCAAGGGCGAAGTCGTCACGGCGCCGGTGATCCGCAGCGAGATCGGCGGCGGGCGGGTGCAGATCAGCGGCTCGATGACCACCTCCGAGGCGTACGACACGGCGCTGCTGCTGCGCGCGGGGTCGCTCGCCGCACCGATGGAGATCATCGAGGAACGTACGATCGGGCCGAGCCTCGGCGCCGAGAACATCGCCAAGGGCTTCAACAGCGTGATCTACGGCTTCTGCGCGATTGCGCTGTTCATGATCGTGTACTACAGGATCTTCGGCGTGTTCTCGGCCATCGCGCTCGCCGTGAACCTGCTGCTCCTGGTGGCGGTGCTGTCGATGCTGCAGGCGACTTTGACGCTGCCGGGCATCGCGGCGGTGGCGCTGGCGCTCGGCATGGCGATCGACTCCAATGTGCTGATCAACGAACGTGTGCGCGAGGAACTGCGCAACGGCGCTGCGCCGCAGACCGCAATCGCCACCGGCTACGAACGCGCCTTTGCAACCATCCTCGACTCCAACGTGACGACGCTGATCGCCGGCCTGGCACTGCTGACCTTCGGCTCCGGACCGGTGCGCGGCTTCGCGGTGGTGCACTGCCTCGGCATCCTGACCTCGATGTTTTCGGCAGTGTTCTTCTCGCGCGGCCTGGTGAACCTGTGGTACGGGCGGCAGAAGAAGCTCAAGGCTGTCTCGATCGGCCAGGTGTGGCGCCCCGACGCACCGGACACGCCGCCGGCCCAGGCCTGAACCTCGACACCGAGCACACGACATGGAATTCTTGGTTTCGGCTTGCGCTGCGCGTCGCGCAGCCCTGAGCCTGCGCTGAAGATTCCGACCCAAAGGGCTTCAAGATGGAGTTTCTAGTTTCGGCATCACCTGCGCTTCGCGCAGATGTAAGCCTGCACTGAAAACTCCGAACCAAGGAATCAAGAATGGAGTTTTTCAGAATCCGGCGCGACATCCCGTTCATGCGGCATGCGCTGGTCTTCAACGTGATCTCCTTTCTCACGTTTGCGGCGGCGGTGTTCTTCCTCGCCACGCGCGGGCTGCACCTGTCGATAGAGTTCACCGGCGGCACGGTGATCGAGGCGGCGTACACGCAGGCGGCCGACATCGGCAAGGTGCGCACGGCGGTCGAGAGTCTGAACTTCGGCGAGGTACAGGTGCAGAACTTCGGCACGCCGCGCGACGTGCTGATCCGCCTGCCGGTGCGCGGCGACGTGAAACAGACGGTCGTCGTGTCGCGCGTGTTCGACGCGCTGTGCCAGGCCGAAGGCGGCACGGTCTCGACGCGCCAGGTCACGACCGACAAGGGCGAGGCGATCAGCAAGCCGGTGTGCACCGCGGCCGGCGCCGAGCCGGTGAGGCTGCAGCGCAGCGAGTTCGTCGGCCCGCAGGTCGGCTCCGAGCTCGCCCGCGACGGCGCGATGGCACTGGCGGCGACGATCGCCGGGATCATGATCTACCTGGCGATCCGCTTCGAATGGAAGTTCTCGGTCGCGGCAATCATCGCCAACCTGCACGACGTGATCATCATCCTCGGCTTCTTCGCCTACTTCCAGTGGGAGTTCTCGCTCTCGGTGCTGGCGGCGGTGCTGGCGGTGCTCGGCTATTCGGTCAACGAATCGGTGGTCATCTTCGACCGCATCCGCGAGACCTTCCGGCGCTTCCGCAAGATGAATACGGAGCAGGTGATCGACCACGCGATCACCAGCACGACGAGCCGCACCATCATCACCCACGGCTCGACGCAGATGATGGTGCTGGCTATGCTGATATTCGGCGGCCCGACGCTGCACTACTTTGCGGTCGCGCTGACGATCGGCATCCTGTTCGGGATCTACTCTTCGGTCTTCGTGGCCGCGGCGATCGCGATGTGGCTGGGCGTACGACGCGAAGACCTGGTCAAGGCAGCGGCCAAGGACGTCGATCCGAACGACCCGAATTCGGGGGCCGTGGTGTAGAGTTCCTGATCGCATCAACGACCGATCGATCACTCTTCATGGCGACCAGTGCCGACCCGCTCGCTTTGGCCGCCCGGGCGCGGCGGGGCTACGTCGACTGGCTGCTGAACGGCATCGGCGGCGTGGTGCAGGCGGTGTGCGATGGCACGCAGCGCCTGCTTCTGACGCACGGCACCGGCCCCGCGCTGCAGCACCAGCGCCGCGAAATGCTGATGGAACTGCAGCGCGCGGCCCCCGCCTGGCTGAACGGCATGACGCTGCTGTTGAGCGACGCGTTGACGAGCGGGGTGGTGCCGTCCCGGATCGGCGAGTTGCCCTCGCATTCGATTCGCGCTGCCGACTTGTCGCTGGTCGACAACAAGACGATCGAGGCCGAGATCCTGAGTTCGCGCCTGGCGCTGGCGATGATGGACCGCGCCTCGTGGGAGTTCAGCGATCTGCGCTCGCGCGTGCTGTCGCTCGAACGGCACGAGGAACTCGATGTCAACGACGTGCTTCGGCCCCACGTGCTTTCGCGCATCGTCACCTCGGCTTGGCAGGGTGCCGGGTTGAGCCACGAGACCTGGCGGCCACTGCAACAGGTTCTGCACGACGAGTTCTCGAACTTCGCCGAAGAGGCCTACCACGAGGCCAACCACTGGCTGGTGCAGCAGCGCGTTCTGCCCGAGATCGACCTGCGACCGTTCATTCGGCGGTCGCGCAATGCCCCTGCGGGCAGCGGCTTCGGCGCGTCGGCGACGGCGTCGTCTGGATTCACGCGTGCCAGCGGCTCGGGCGGTGACGACGGTCGCGCTCTGGCCGCTCAGGCGCGTGCAATGTCGCAGGCGAACGCCAATGCGGGCGCCGTGCTCGGGCGCTTGAATCGTTTGATCTCGCGCCACCTGCCCGAGTTCACCTCCACCACCCGCACCGAAGCGGCCTCGCCCGGCCTGAAGGCGGCGATCAGCGAGGCACAGCAGAGCATCCAGCAGCGGCTGATGCCCGCCGGGCGTACCGCCACCGGACCGATCAGCACGCCGACGCTGCTGGACGAACTGCAGCAGCGCAAGCAGACGCTCAAGCGGGCGGCAGCGACGCCTGTCGAGCGCGCGACGATCGAGATCGTGGCGCTGCTGTTCCAGAGCATCCTGACCGAAGACCGCATCCCGGCGGCGGTCCGTGTCTGGTTCGCCCGCCTGCAGATGCCCGTGCTGCGCGTGGCGGTGAGCGAGCCCGACTTCTTCGCCACGGTCGATCACCCGGCACGCCGCCTGATCGACCGCATGGGGGCCTGCGTGATGGGTTTCGACGCCACGGCACGCGCCGTCGGCGACGCGCTGGAGAGGGAAATCAAACGCGTCGTGCAGGTGGTCGAGGCCTATCCCGACACCGGGCGGCGCGTCTTCCAGACCGTGCTGACCGAGTTCGAGCGATTCCTCGAGCACTATTTCAGGAACGAGAACGAGGCCTCGCGCAAGGGCGTCTCGCTGGCGCAGCAGGTCGAGCAGCGCGAAACGCTCGCGATCCAGTACACGATCGAGCTGCGCAAGATGCTCAACGAGATGCCCGTTCAGGAGGGCGTGCGAGAGTTCCTGTTCCACGTCTGGGCCGACGTGCTGGCGATGACGGCCGTGAAGCAGGGGTTGCAGAGCGAAGAGACGAAGGCGATGAAGCGTGCTGCGGCCGACCTGATCTGGTCGGCGAGCGCGAAGACCTCGCGCGAGGAACGAGCCGAAGTGATCCGCCGCCTGCCGCCGCTGCTCAAGACGCTGCGCGAGGGCATGGAAGACGCCGGCGTGCCGCAGGACAAGCAGGACGAGCACGTGCAGCGTCTGAACAACTCGCTCGCCGCGGCGTTCACCGCCAAGACCGCATCGATCTCGAGCGACAGATTCGACGAGTTGATGGCACGCCTCGAGACGCTGGAGGAATTGCTTCCCGAGACCCTGGGCGTCGATCTCGACGAAGGCCTGGTGCTCGATCTGTCGGGGCATGCGAGCGCCGATCTGGAGGTTGTCGGCGAAGGCGGTTCGATGCCCACGCCCGCCATGCTCGCCTGGGCCCGCGAGTTGCAGGTCGGCGGCTGGTACATGCTCGACTACCGCAACCGCAACGAGCAAGTCCAGCTCGCCTGGCAAGGCCTGCGCAAGCAGCTCACACTGTTCGTCTCGCCGCTGGGGCGCGGCATCCTCTTCCAGCAACACCGGCTGGCAGCGTTTCTCCAGGCGGGGCTGCTGGTGCCGGCGCAGGACGAGGCGCTCACCGTGCGCGCGACGCGCAGCGCGCTCGCCAAGCTCGACGTCGACCCGGAGCGCCTGCTCAGCTGACCGTCGCCACAGCCGGCGCAGTGCCTTTTCACATCGCGCTGCGTTGTGAGCCTTCGCCGCAACGGCCGCTGGTGTTGTGGCTCCGGCCGGCGCTGCGCGCCTTCACATCGCGGTGCGATGTGAGCCTCCGCCGCAACGGCCGCTGGTGTTGTGGCTCCGGCCGGCGCTGCGCGCCTTCACATCGCGGTGCGATGTGAGCCTCCGCCGCAACGGCCTGCGGCCGTTGTCAGTGAATCAGCCGGTCGGCTTCCTCGACGAACAGTTCGTCCAGGATCAGCGCGTCGGGCTCCTCGCCCAGGCTCCAGAAAACCATCAGCACGATGATCTTCAGGTCTTCCAGGTCGACCGGCCCGCCAGGAATGGCGGTCGCCCTGTCGAGCACCATCTCGCGCATCGGCGGTGGCAGCACGCCGGCAGACTCGAGAAAGCTCACGAAGCCGATGCAGTCCTCGCCCAGGTGCTCGTGCTCGGCGCTCGAGTAGACACGCAGGCTGTGCACCGCCTGCTCGCCGACATACGACTTGGCGGCGTTCGCCAGGCCGTCGAGCCACGACAGCGCCTCCTCGATCTCGTCCGACTCGAAACCGACCGCCGTCAGCTTGCGCGCAAGCTGCGCATGCTCCGGGCACGCGTCGGGCCGCCAGTAGTTTTCGTACAGGTAGACGAGCACGTCGAACATGCGAGCCACTATACCCCAGCCGGCCTGGTGCGAAGTCCCGAATGCCCCGTCCCGCGACTGGCGAGGCGCCAGGTCAGCCGCGTGCGACGCGCTGGAACAATTGTCCCGGCAGTCGTGCGACCTGCCCCTCGAGTTCGAGCTCCAACAGCCGGGCGCTCAGATCGGCCGGCGCGACCCCCGTGCGTTCGACCAGCGCGTCGAGCGTCAGCGGGTCGTAGCCCAGCGCTTGCAGCAGCGGATCGGTGCGGGCCGGGGCGTCACCCGGCGCTTCGGTGGACAGTGACATGCTCGGGCGCAGTTCCTCGAGGATGTCGCGCGCGCTGTCGACCAGCTTGGCGCCCTGCTTGATCAGCGCGTGACACCCGCGCGACTGCGGCGCGTGAATCGAGCCTGGGATCGCGAACACCTCGCGCCCGCACTCCGCGGCCAGGCGCGCGGTGATCAGCGAACCCGACTGAAGCGCAGCCTCGACGACCAGCGTGCCACGCGACAAGCCGGCGATCAGGCGGTTGCGCTGCGGGAAATTCGCCGCCAGCGGGAAGGTCCGCAGCGGGTACTCGCTGACCAGCAGACCGCGCTCGGCTATCCGGTGCGCCAGGTCGAGGTGGCGCCTCGGGTAGACCCGGTCGAGCCCGGTGCCGACCACCGCGATCGTGCTGGCCGCGCCTTCGAGCGCCCCTTCGTGGGCCGCTCCGTCGATGCCGAGCGCCAGCCCCGACACGACGCTGAAGCCCGAACGGCTCAGGTGGCGGGCAAACGAGCGGGCGTTGTCGATTCCCTGGGCGGTCGGATTGCGGCTGCCGACCACGGCCACCGATGGCGCCGCCAGCAGTTCGGCACGCCCTTGCAGGTAGAGCAGCAGCGGCGGGTCCGGCGTCTCGAGCAGCGAGGCCGGGTACAGCACGTCGCCGAGCGTCACCACGGCGCGCTGCTCGCCCGCGGCCAGCCATTGCAGCGAGCCCTCGAGCAGGGCGTCCAGCGTCGGCGGCGCTACGTTCAGCGCTCCCGCCATGTTGCCGGCCGCCTCGCGCAATGCAGCCGCGCTCGCGCCGAAAACCGCCTGCGGTGAACCGAAGACCGCGAGAAGGCGGCGTGCCGTCTCGCGGCCGACCTGCGGCGTCTCGAGGAGCCGCAGCCACGCCGCCAGTTCCTCGCGTTCGATCACCGCGGCGAACCCATTCGACGCGCCGGTGCGCGTGCGGCGCTCAGGGCTCGCTGAAACGGTCGCCGCGCCCGACCGGGACCGTCGCCTTCACGATCAGCGCATACGACATGCGCTTGAAGACGCGAAAGACGAACAGGATTCCACCGCGTTCGTCGGGGAGCTGCATCATCGGGCGCTTCGGGTCGGTCGGGTCGACCACCGCATTGCCGGCGCGCCACAGCGCGAATACGTAACCCGGCTCGACACCGTCGACCGCCCCACGATTGAGCGCAACGATGTGGCTCTGCCCTGCGGACAGGCCATCGCCATAGATCGACACGATCTGCCCCGACAGCGGTCGGGCCGGCGCGTGCGGAGCGTAGTTCGTGAATTCGCGCGGCGGGACCGGCGACAGGCGATCGCCGACGCCGGCCTCCTTGCGCACGCTGGTGACCATCAGGGTGGCCGGAACGATCTGTGCCGCACCGTCGGCGAGGTTGCGCGTTTCGGCCGGTCGCGTGTAGTCGGCCGTGCCGACGAAACTGGCCTCGAAGCCGAGCAGCTCGCCGGTGGTCGGGTCGTGCATGGGACGCGGCTCGCGGAAGATGCGGTACTCGCGCTGCGGCCCCAGATCGCCGCGGGCGTATGCCAGGTCGCCGCGCGACAGCAGCACGCTGCCCTCCTGCGTCGCGACGATGCGCGGCGCCATCTGCAGCTCATCGGTCTCGAAGATGACCGCCTCGTTCATGAAAGGCTCGATCGCGCTCAGCGGAATCGAGGACAGGGCGCTGCCGAACTCGCTGGCACGCACTCTCGGCGAAAGCCGGGTCGTCTTGCCCGGGCCGGTCTCGACTTCCGTGCCGACCCGCAGTCGCGCGCGCCCGTCGACCTTCTCGAGGAAGAGCACCTGGCCCGGGTAGATCAGGTGCGGGTTGCGAACCTGCTCCAGGTTCATGCCCCAGAGCTCGGGCCAACGCCACGGACTCTTGAGGAACAGCGCCGAGATATCCCAAAGCGTGTCGCCCGCCTTGACGGTGTAGGAGTCTGGCGCATTGGGTGCCAGTTCGGACAAGGGCACGCCGGCCTGCGCCACCTTCTGCGCGGTGCTCTTCTGTTGTTCGGTGATCGGGTACTTGGCAGCCTGCACGGCAATGGCCGGGAGGCACAAGGCTGCCCCCAGCAGGGCTTCGAGCACGGCCCGACGGGCGGGTAAAGCAAAATGGTGACGGCGGGTCATGTGCTTGATTCTCCGGGCGCCAGAGCAGGGCCTGTCGGCCCGACGGGGTTACCGGCGCACGCGCACGCCAGCGAACCTTCTTCGGCGAAAATGCTCATCTACTTGAGTCGATTCTGCCCTCAAAGGCTCGATATCGCAATGAAACCACGCCGCCGGGCCTTCGGTGTGCAGCCTGTTACGCGACACGACGGGGGCTGCCCTCCACGGTCCCGCGACAGTCGCCGGCAATGGCGGACCGCCCGATCTTCATGGCCCAGCTGACCATCCTTCGCTACCCCGACCCGCGCCTGCACCAGGTCGCGCGCGCCGTCGCCCAGGTCGACGACCGCGTGCGCCGGCTCGTCGACGACATGCACGAGACCATGCTCGCCGCCGAAGGCGTGGGACTGGCAGCAACACAGGTCGACGTGCACGAGCGCGTGATCGTGATCGACACGTCGGACGCGCGCAACGAACTGCATGTCTTGATCAATCCCGAAATCGTGACGAGAAGTGACGAGATGGCATTCAACGACGAGGGTTGCCTGTCGGTGCCAGACACCTACGACCGGGTGCAACGCCACGCGCAGGTGACGGTCCGTGCGCTGGACCGCGCCGGCCGGTCGCGCGAGATCGAGGCGACGGGCTTGCTCGCCGTGTGCATCCAGCACGAGATGGATCACCTGATGGGCAAGGTGTTCGTCGAGTACCTGAGCCCGCTCAAGCGCAACCGCATCAAGGCGAGGCTTCTGAAGCAGGCGCGCGAACAGCTGCGCGACCAATGACGTGAACAGCCCGAGCGCGTCGCCGCCAATGAGGATCGCCTTTGCCGGAACCCCCGAGTTCGCCCGCGTCGCGCTCGCCGCCTTGCACGCCACCGCGTTCGAGATCGTGCTGGTGCTGACCCAGCCGGACCGCCCGGCGGGGCGCGGCATGAAGCTCACGCCCTCGCCGGTCAAGGCTTTCGCGCTCGAGCACGATCTGGCACTCGCGCAACCGCGCAGCCTGCGCCTCGATGGCACGGCCCCCGACGATGCCCGGTCGGCAGGCGAGGCCTTGCGGGCCGCCCGCCCCGACGTGATGGTCGTGGCCGCCTACGGCCTCATCCTGCCGCCATCGGTGCTGGCGCTGCCGCGAATGGGCTGCCTCAACATCCATGCCTCGCTGCTGCCACGATGGCGGGGCGCAGCGCCGATCCAGCGCGCGATCGAGGCGGGCGACGCCCACACCGGTATCACGATCATGCAGATGGACGCGGGGCTCGACACCGGCGATCTGCTGCTCGTCGAAGCCGTCGCCATCGCGCCCGACGACAGCGCGTCGACGCTGCAGGACAAGCTCGCCGCGATCGGCGCCCGCCTCGGCGTCGATGCACTGCGGCTCGCCGCCGCAGGCGGACTGTCGCGCACGCCCCAGCCGAGCGAGGGAGTGACGTACGCCCACAAGATCGCCAAGTCCGAGGGCATCGTCGACTGGTCGGCGCCGGCCACGAGCATCGAGCGCAGGCTGCGCGCGTTCGACCCGTTTCCCGGCGCGACGAGCCGGCTCGGCGTGGAGGCGGTCAAGTTGTGGCGCGGTACGGTGGTCGAGGGCCAGGGCGCACCGGGCGAGATCCTCCAGACCAGCGACGCGGGCATCGTCGTCGCCTGCGGCGAACAGGCGCTGCAGATCACCGAGCTGCAGCGCCCGGGCGAACGGCGCGTACAGGCGTCGCGGTTCCTCGCCGCCCACCCGATCGCGCCGGGCCAGCGTTTTGACAACCCGGGTTGAACTTGCGAATTGCGGCAGCATCTACCGCGCTGCGCCAAGGGGCGTCACCAGTCGAGGAAAGGGAACCCATGTTCAATATGCTGAAGACGGCCGTACTGATGGCGGCCATCACCGCGCTATTCATGGCGATCGGCTCGCTGCTGGGCGGGCGCAGCGGGATGATGCTGGCGCTGCTCGTCGCGCTGGGCATGAACTTCTTCAGCTACTGGTTCTCCGACAAGCTGGTGCTGAAGATGTACAACGCGCACGAGGTCGACGCCACCTCGGCGCCGCAGTTCCACGCCATGGTCGCCGACCTCGCGCAGCGCGCCGGCCTGCCCATGCCGCGCGTCTACCTGATCGACGAGGACGCGCCGAACGCCTTCGCCACCGGCCGCAACCCCGAACACGCCGCCGTGGCGGCGACCACCGGGATCCTGCGCGTACTGTCCGAGCGCGAGTTGCGCGGCGTGATGGCGCACGAGCTGGCGCACGTGAAGCACCGCGACATCCTGATCTCGACGGTCAGCGCGACGATGGCCGGCGCGATCTCGATGCTCGCGAACTTCGCGATGTTCTTCGGCGGACGCGACAGCGAAGGCCGCTCGCACAACCCGATCGTCGGTCTGCTGGTGATGATCCTGGCCCCGCTCGCGGCGAGCCTGATCCAGATGGCGATCAGTCGCGCGCGCGAGTTCGAGGCCGACCGTGGTGGTGCGGAGATCTCGGGCGACCCGCGCTCGCTGGCCGGCGCGCTCGAAAAGATCCACAGCTACGCGCAGGGTACCCTGCTGCCCCCCGCCGAGCGCCATCCCGAGACGGCGCAGATGATGATCATCAACCCGTTGTCCGCGGGTGGCCTGCGCGGGCTGTTCTCGACGCACCCGTCGACCGAGGAGCGGGTCGAGCGCCTGCTGGCCATGGGATCCGGGCGCGTGGGCTGAGAGCGTGAGAGGGAAACGCCGCTGAGCGGCGCCCGGGCGGCGGATCGCCGCCGCGGCGACTCGCCGAGGCAGGGACCTCAAGTCCTGACTTCGGGCAACCGATATGGACGCATTGCTTCAGCCCGCCTGCATGATGTCCGCCACCCGTCTCGCTACCGCCCTGCTGCTGATGACTCTGCTCGCCGGCTGCGAGATGCTGGGCATCGAGTCTGCCGAGAAGGTCGCCGCGCTGAAGGAGGGCGAGGGCAAGGCCGTCGGCAGCGCCTGCCGACAGGCCAATCGCGCCATCGAGGACTGCTTCGCCCTCAACCCGAGAATGCAGAAGGCCGCGGTGTTCGGGGGCTGGCGCGAGATGGACGAGTACATGCGAGAGAACAAGCTCGAAGCCGTCGCTCCGCTGCTGGACCGCGCTGGCGCCAAGGCAGAACCCCTGGCCCGCGCTGGCGTCGAGGGCACCGGCGATGTGCCGGCCGGCACGAGCAGCGATCGCAAGACGGCGCCCAAGACGGGAAGCAAGGCGGTTCACGCCTCCTGATCGCCGCGCGACGGCGCGTCGTGCGCTGACCGACGCCGACGGCGGATCAGGCCCGCCGTCGTCGCGGCGTCTGCCGTCGAGCGCAATGGACGCGATGCCCCCACGACAGCGCACCAGGGGCGTCGGATGCGACACTTAGACCATGTCTCGCCTTCTCGCCACGCTGCGACACCGGGAGTTCCGCCGCGGCGCGAGCGACATGTCCGCGGCCGGCCTCGGCATCGCCGCTTGGGGCCTGGTGACGGGCGTGGCGCTGGTCAAGGGCGGCCTGTCGGTGCCGCTGGCGCTGCTGATGTCGCTCACAGTCTTCGCCGGCAGCGCACAGCTTGCCGCTCTGCCGCTGATGACGGCGAATGCGCCGATCTGGGTGGTCTGGGCCACGGCCTTCTGCGTCAACCTGCGCTTCGTCGTGTTCAGCGCGCAGTGGCGACCGTTCTTCACTCGCTTCCCGCTGGTGCAGCGCGTCGCGTTCGGCTATTTCAGCGGTGACCTGACCTATGTGCTCTTCATGCGCCGCCACCAGGAACCGCAACCGGGCTGCGGGCAGATGGAATACTTCGCCGGTGCTGCCGCGGTCAACTGGCTGTCGTGGCAGCTGCCGTCGATCGCCGGCATCCTGCTCGTCGATTCGATCCCTGCCCACTGGGGCCTCGGATTCGCCGGCGTGCTCGCGCTGCTCGGGCTTGCCCTGTCGCTGCTGTCCGATCGCGCCACGGCGCTGGCCGCGACGGTGGCCGGCGCGGCAGCGGTCGCTGCATTCGCACTGCCGTTCAAGCTCAACATCGTCGTCGCGATCGCCGCTGCGGTCTGCATCGGCTTGATGGTCGACAGCGGCGGAGATGCCGGCCGGCGCGGCCGTGACGCGCTGCTGCGCCTGCTGCAGCGACGCCAGGGCCAGGCCGAAGGCGGTGCCGGAGAAGCGGCGTGAGTGCCACGGAGTCGCTGATCACGATCGCCGGTCTGGCGGTGATCACGATCGTCACGCGCTCCTTCTTCCTGTTCTCGGGCCGCGCGCTGGTGTTGCCAGAGCGCGTCAAGCGCGGCCTGCGCTTCGCACCGCTGGCCGCGTTGGCGGCGGTCGTCGCGCCCGAGATCCTGATGTCGCAAGGCGAGTTGATAGCCACCTGGCAGGACGCGCGCATCTACGCCGCAGCGGCCGCCACCGCCTGGTTCTTCTGGCGCCGCGACATCCTCGGTACCATTCTCAGCGGCATGGCGGTTCTGCTCGCGATCAAGTTCGGCCTCGGCTGGTGACGGGCGGCCGGCGGCGCGTGGCACGCCGCTTCGTGTCCAATAGAGGTCTCTCCAACCGCCCGCGCACAAGCCGACAGCCGCCATGAACATCACCCGCTTCTCAGACCTGGTGGCCAGGGGCTTGGTCGCTGGAAAGCGCGTCTTCATCCGCGCCGACCTCAACGTGCCGCAGGACGCTGCCGGGCACGTCACCGAAGACACCCGCATCCGCGCCAGCGTGCCGTGCCTGGAGATGGCGCTGAAGGCCGGCGCCGCGGTGATGGTGACCTCGCATCTCGGCAGGCCGACCGAGGGCGAGTTCAAGCCCGCCGACTCGCTCGCGCCGGTGGCACAACGACTGTCCGAACTGCTGGGCCGGCCAGTGCCGCTGGTGGCCGACTGGGTCGGCGGTGTCGCCGTCGAGCCCGGCCAGCTCGTGATGCTGGAGAACTGCCGCCTGAACAAGGGCGAGAAGAAGAACGACGAACGACTCGCGCGCAAGCTTGCGGCGCTGTGCGACATCTTCGTGCACGACGCCTTCGGCACCGCGCACCGCGCCGAGGCGTCGACCTACGGCATCGCGCAATTCGCGCCCATCGCCTGCGCAGGGCCGCTGCTTGCCGCCGAGATCGACGCCCTCACCCGTGCACTCGCGCAACCGAGGCGGCCGCTGGTCGCCATCGTCGCCGGCTCCAAGGTCAGCACGAAGCTGACGATCCTGCGGGCGCTCGCTGCCAAGGTCGACCAGCTGATCGTCGGCGGAGGCATCGCCAACACATTCCTGCTCGCCAGCGGCTTGCCGATCGGCAAGAGCCTGGCCGAGCCGGACCTGATCGGCGAGGCCCGCGCGGTGATCGATGCGATGGCGGCCCGTGGCGCCGCGGTGCCGATCCCGACCGACGTGGTGACGGCGAAGACTTTCGCCGCCGACGCGCCGGCGACGACGCGGCTCGCCGGCGACGTCGAACCCGACGACCTGATCCTCGACATCGGGCCGCAGACCGCCGCGCGGCTGGCACAACAGTTGATGGCCGCCGGCACCATCGTCTGGAACGGCCCGGTCGGTGTGTTCGAGTTCGACGCCTTCGCGCACGGCACCGAGACGATTGCCAGGGCGATCGCGGCGTCGAGCGCGTTCAGCATCGCCGGCGGCGGCGACACGCTGGCGGCGATCGCCAAGTACGGCATCGCCGGCGACGTCAGCTACATCTCCACCGGCGGCGGCGCCTTTCTCGAGGTGCTGGAGGGCAAGACCCTGCCGGCGTTCGAGATCCTCGAGAGGCGCGCCGCGTCGTCGGCGTGAGTCGGCTGCAACCGGCGGCCACCGCGCGCCGCCGACGCGTCGGATAGTCTCGTGACATTCAGGCCCTTCGGAGATTCCATGCCCCGTGCCACCAAGATCGTCGCCACGCTCGGCCCGGCCTCCTCCTCACCGGAAGTGCTGGAGCGCATGATCCGCGCCGGCGTGGACGTGGTGCGGCTGAACTTCTCGCACGGCAGCGCGCAGGATCTCCTCGCCCTCGCGAAGCTGGTGCGCGAAGTGGCCCGGCGGGTGGGCAAGGAGGTCGCGATCATGGCCGACCTGCAGGGCCCGAAGATTCGCGTCGGCAAGTTCGACGGCGGCATGACGACGCTGGTGGCGGGGCAGAAATTCATCCTCGACGGGGCGACCAGCGAACTCGGCAGCAACGAGCGCGTCGGACTGGACTACAAGGACTTGCCGCGCGACGTGAAGGCCGGCGACACGCTGCTGCTCAACGACGGCCTGCTGCGCCTGACCGTGGACGCTGTGCGTGGCGACGAGGTGCACACGACCGTGAGGGCCGGCGGCGAACTTTCGAACAACAAGGGCATCAACAAGGCCGGCGGGGGCTTGACCGCGCCGGCACTGACGGCGAAGGACATGGAAGACATCAAGACCGCGATGAGCTTCCAGTGCGAGTACCTCGCCGTGAGTTTTCCGAAGTGCGCGACCGACATGGAGATGGCGCGCCAACTCGCCAACGTGGCCGGCGAGACGTGGCGCCACAAGCCGGCACTGATCGCCAAGATCGAGCGCAGCGAGGCGATTCCGGTGCTCGACCAGATCCTGCGCGCGTCCGACGGCATCATGGTCGCGCGCGGTGACCTGGCGGTGGAGGTCGGCAACGCGTCGGTCCCGGCGCTGCAGAAGCGAATGATCCGCATGGCGCGCGAGATGGACAAGGTCGTCATCACCGCGACACAGATGATGGAGTCGATGATCGTCAACCCGGTGCCGACCCGCGCCGAGGTCAGCGACGTCGCCAACGCGGTGCTCGACGGGACCGACGCGGTGATGCTGAGCGCCGAAACGGCGACCGGCAAGTACCCGGTGGAGACGATCACGCAGATGGCCGCGATCGCCCTCGAGGCGGAGGCGGCCGACGACGTCACGCTGGAGACCGACTTCACGAACAAGCGCTTCGCGCGCATCGACCAGTCGATCGCGATGGGCGCCCTCTTCACCGCGCATCACCTCGGCTGCAAGGCAATCCTGGCGCTCACCGAGTCGGGTTCGACGCCGCTGTGGATGAGCCGGCACAACATCAAGGTGCCGATCTACGGCCTGACGACGCAGCTCGTCTCCCAGCGCAAGATGGCGCTCTACCGCAACGTGAGGCCGCTGCTGATGCCGAGCCACTCCGACCGCGACACCGCGCTCGAGAAGGCGGAAGCGCTGCTGGTCGAACGCGGCGTGCTCCGCTCCGGCGACACCTACGCGATCACCTGTGGCGAACCCATGGGCTATCCGGGCGGCACCAACATGCTCAAGGTGTGCCGCGTGGCGTAGAGGACGCGACTCGTGCCCGCTCAGCTGACCGTAGTCGACGTCCACGCCGCCGCCGGGCGTCTGCATGGTCATGTGCTCGAGACACCCTGCCTCCCGTCGCGCACGCTCGGCGCATTGACTGGCTGCGAAGTCTTCCTGAAGTTCGAGAACCACCAGTTCACCGCGTCGTTCAAGGAGCGCGGCGCGCTCAACAGGATCGCCCAGCTGACGCCACGAGAGCGGCACTGCGGCGTGCTCGCGGTGTCGGCCGGCAATCACGCACAAGGCGTGGCCTACCACGCGCAGCGGCTCGGCATCCCGGCGACGATCGTGATGCCGCGTTTCGCGCCGGCAGTGAAGGTCGAGCGCACGCGCGGCTTCGGCGCGACGGTGGTCATGGAAGGCGACAGCTTCGACGATGCGCGCGCCCATGGCCTGCAGCTTGCAGCCGAGAGCGGCCTGACGCTGGTCCACCCGTACGACGACCTGGCGGTGATGGCGGGCCAGGGCACGATCGCCCTCGAGATGCTTGCACAGCAGCCCGCGCTCGATGCGATCGTGGTCGCCGTCGGCGGCGGTGGGCTGATCAGCGGCGTGGCCACCGCGGCGCGTGTGATCAGACCCGGCATCGAGATCGTCGGTGTGCAGACCGAGCGCTTCCCCGCCGTCTGGAACGCGTTTCACGGCCAGTGCCACGCAAGCGGGCAGGCGACGATCGCCGACGGCATCGGCGTCAAGTCGCCCGGCGGGTTGACGCTGCCGCTGATCCGCGAGCGAGTCGACGACATGCTGCTGGTGTCGGAAGACGACATCGAACAGGCGATCCTGATGCTGCTCGAGATCGAGAAGACCGTCGTCGAAGGCGCCGGCGCGGTTGGCCTGGCGGCGCTGCTGAAGCACCGCGCGCGCTTCGCAGGCCGCAGGGTCGGGCTGATCCTCTCCGGCGGCAATATCGAGCCGCTGGTGCTGGCCGAGATCATCCAGCGCGGCATGGTCCGCTCGGGACGGCTGGCACGCCTGCGCCTCGACCTTCGCGACGTGCCGGGAGCGCTCGCCGACGTGGCAATGCTGCTCGGCCGGCAGGGCGCCAACATCGACGAGATCCAGCACCAGCGCGCGTTCACGTCGCTCTCGGTGGAGCGGGCACAGATCGACGTGGTCGTGCACACGCGCGGCCTGGCGCACATCGAAGAGATCCTCGCTGCGCTGCGCGCCGAGGGCTACCACGCGGATCGGGTCGGGTAGGGGGCCGCGTCGCTAGAATGGCTGCCACGGCCCGAGCACCTTGCCGCGGGCCCTGAACCCAACCAGCGAGTCCCGCCATGTCCCTCGTATCGATGCGCCAGCTACTGGACCACGCGGCCGAGAACGGCTACGGCATTCCGGCCTTCAACGTCAACAACCTCGAACAAGTGCAGGCCGTGATGTCGGCTGCCGAAGAGGTGGGCGCGCCGGTGATCCTGCAGGCCAGCGCCGGGGCGCGCAAGTACGCCGGCGAGGCCTTCATCAAGCACCTGATCTCGGCCGCCGTCGAGTCCTGGCCGAACATCCCGCTCGTGATGCACCAGGACCACGGGCAGAGCCCTGACGTCTGCAAGGGCGCGATCAACCTCGGCTTCAGCTCGGTGATGATGGACGGATCGCTGCAGGCCGACGGCAAGACGATCGCGAGCTACGACTACAACGTCGACGTGACGCGCAAGGTCGTCGAGATGGCGCACGCGCTCGGCGTCACCGTGGAGGGCGAGCTCGGCTGCCTCGGATCGCTGGAGACGATGAAGGGCGACAAGGAGGACGGCCACGGCACCGAGGCGACGATGACGCGCGAACAACTGCTCACCGACCCAGAGCAGGCAGCCGACTTCGTCAAGCGCACCCAGCTCGACGCGCTGGCGATCGCCATCGGCACCAGCCACGGCGCCTACAAGTTCACGCGCAAGCCGACCGGCGACATCCTGGCGATCGGCCGCATCAAGGAGATCAACAAGCGCATCCCGAATACGCACCTCGTGATGCACGGATCGTCTAGCGTGCCGCAGGACCTGCTGGCCGAGATCCGCAAGTACGGCGGCGCGATGAAGGAGACCTACGGCGTACCGGTGAGCGAGATCCAGGAGGCGATCAAGTTCGGTGTGCGCAAGATCAACATCGACACCGACATCCGGCTGGCGATGACGGCCGCGATCCGCCGCTACATGGCGCAGAACCCCGAGAAGTTCGACCCGCGCGACTACCTGAAGCCGGCGCGCGAAGCGGCGAAGGCGATCTGCAAGCAGCGCTACCTCGAGTTCGGCTGCGAGGGCCGGGCCGCGAACATCAAGGCGCAGGCGCTCACCCAGGTGGCGCTGCGCTACGCCAGCGGCGAGCTGGCGCAGAAAGTGGTCTGACATCGACGGGAGCTCCGCCATGGCTGCCGGCTTGCTCAAGAGCTCGATCAGTTCGCTGCCCTTGCTGGCTCGCGGCAAGGTGCGCGACAACTATGCTGTGGGCGACGACCGCCTGCTGATGGTCGCCACCGACAGGCTGAGCGCATTCGACGTCGTGATGGGCGAGCCCATTCCCGGCAAGGGAGCCCTGCTGACGCGGATCGCGCTGTTCTGGTTCGCGCGCCTGCAGCACATCGTGCCGAACCACCTGACCGGCGAAGCGCCCGAGACCGTCGTGACGCCGGCCGAGTGGACGCAGGTTCGCGGCCGCGCGATGCTCGTCAAGAGACTGAAGCCGCTGCCGGTCGAGGCCGTGGTGCGCGGCTATCTGGCAGGCAGCGGGTGGAAGGAATACCAGACGGCGGGTGAGGTGTGCGGGGTTCGACTGCCCGCGGGGCTGCACAATGCGAGCCGGTTGGCGGCGCCGATCTTCACGCCGGCCACCAAGGCGGCGATGGGCAATCACGACGAGAACATCAGCTTCACGCGGATGGGCGAGATCATCGGCTTCGATCTCGCCACGCAGGTGCGCCACGTCTCGATCCGGCTCTACGAGGCGGCGGCTGAGCTCGCCCGCCGACGCGGCATCCTCATCGCCGACACCAAGTTCGAGTTCGGGCTGGACGAGCACGGAACGCTGACCCTGATGGACGAGGTATTGACGCCGGACTCGTCGCGCTTCTGGCCGGAGGAAGGCTACGAGCAGGCCTACCGCGAGGGGCGCAACCCCCCGAGCTACGACAAGCAGTTCGTCCGCGACTGGCTGGAGCAGGTCCGCGTGCAGGGCCAGCCCTGGAACAAGAAGCCGCCGCCGCCGGCACTTCCGCCCGAGGTGATCGCCCACACGGCGGCGCGCTATCGCGAGGCGCTCACGCGCCTGACCGGCGAGACGTGGCCCGCGGACACGGACTAGGGCCTGTTCACACCGCCGTCCGCAGTTCGAGCAGACGCTGACCGCCATGGCTTCGCGCCTGCTCGGCAAGCTCGATGCCCGCATCGCGAAGTCCCGCGACCCATTGCAGCGGGCCTGCGCGCGAGCCGAGCGGGCCACCCTCCTCGCCCGCCAGGGCCGCCTCGACGACGCCCGCGCCGAGCTCGCCGCGATCCACGCCCGCTACGACGGCCAGCCGAACGCGGTGGTGAGCGCCTGGACCAGCCTGGCCGAGGGGTTGGTCGCGTTCTACACCGACTTCAGCCCGTCTGCGCGCGACAAATTGCTGCGCGCTCATGCGCTCGCATCGGCGGCCGGGAGCCGGCACGTTCGGGCTCTCAGCGCCGCCTGGCTGGCGCACATGGACTATCTCGAGCACGACGACGAGAAGATGGTGGCCCATCTGGCCCTTGCGCTGTCCGACCCTCCGCCGGACTCCAGTTCGGCCCTCGCCAGGGCGTCCCTTGTCACGGCACAGGCCTATCACTGGGCCGATCGCCTGGACCTGGCAATTCGCTGGTACGCGCAGGCTCGCCGGCACGCGACGGACGAAGGCGATGAGACGACACTCAGCGCGCTGATGCACAACATGGCCTGGCTTCGCGCAGACCAGGCCCGACGCATGGCGGTCACCGGAGCGGCGGACCGCGAACGGGTGCGCGAAGTCCTGCTCGGGGCGGAGTCGATCGACCATTTCGATCGGATGATCGGCACCGCGTCCCTCCTGTCGTTCGTTCCGATTCTTCGCGCCCAGGTGCTGACCCTGCTCGATCGTCACGCGGATGCACTGGAATTGTTCGACGCGCACCTGGACACTGCACTGTCGCAGGGGATGGCGAGGATGCAGTGCGGCATGCTCGCCGAGGTGGCGTGGTGCCGGGTGAACGTGGGTGACAAGGTCAGGGCACGCAGAGATGCCCTGGCCGCCCGGGACCGGATTGCCGATTGCAGGCAGGCCGACGAATGTGCCGCCACCCATGGTCGGCTCGTCCAGGTGTTCGAAGCCCTGGGGGATGGCCCTGCCGCAGAACATCATCGCGCACAGGCGGTCATAGACCGCCAGTCTCACACCGATCGCCAGGCCCGTTTGATCGCCCTCCTGTCGAGCACGGCGGCCATCGCTGGCTGAGAGGCCATCGGCGCCGGCAAGATGGCGCCGCCTACAATTCGCTGCCTTGCAGCCCGAGGAGTGCGCCGTGGATCAGCCCCGCCCTTTGGTGGCCGTGGTGATGGGGTCCAGCAGCGACTGGGAAACCCTGCGCAACGCCACCCGGATTCTTGCCGAGTTCGACGTTGCGCACGAGGCCCGCGTGGTCTCCGCGCATCGCATGCCAGATGACATGTTCGCCTTTGCCGAGCAGGCCCGCGCGCGGGGACTCAAGGCCATCATCGCCGGCGCCGGCGGCGCGGCGCACCTGCCCGGCATGCTGGCCGCGAAGACCAGCGTTCCGGTGCTCGGCGTGCCCGTCGCCAGCCGCCACCTCCAGGGCGTGGACTCGCTTCACTCGATCGTGCAGATGCCCAGGGGCATTCCGGTCGCGACGTTCGCGATCGGCGCGGCGGGCGCGGCCAACGCCGCGCTGTTTGCGGTCGCGATGCTCGCCAACGAGGACCCGGCGCTGCGCGCCCGGCTCGACGCCTACCGGGCGCGTCAGACCGAGGCAGCGCGAGCCATGAGGCTCGACCCCGCATGACCGCAGATATGGCGCCCGCTCCACCTTCCGGTGCCGGTAGCAGCGCCTCGATTCCGGCGGCGCGCTTCCTCGCACCCGGCGCGACGCTTGGCGTGATGGGCGGCGGCCAGCTCGGCCGCATGTTCGTCCACGCGGCGCAACAGATGGGCTACTTCACCGCCGTGCTCGACGCCGATCCGGTCAGCCCGGCAGGGCGCGTCGCACACCACCACATCCAGACCGGCTACCTCGACGAGCAGGGCCTGGCGCAGCTGATGCAGCGTTGCACCGCCATCACGACCGAGTTCGAGAACGTGCCCGCCGCCGCACTGCTCACGCTCGGCGCGCATCGCATCGTCGCGCCGGCCGCCGACAGCGTCGAGCGCTGCCAGGACCGCGCGCTCGAGAAGGCGCATTTCGTCCGCTGCGGTGTGCCGTGTGCGCCGTATGCGGTGATCGATTCGGCAGACAGCTTGGCCGACGCCTCGGCAGCGCTGTTGCCGGGCATCCTGAAGACCGCGCGTCTGGGCTACGACGGCAAGGGGCAGGCGCGGATCGCCAGCAGAGATGAACTCGCCACTGCCTGGGCCGCGATGGGCAAGGTGCCTTGCGTGCTGGAGGCCCTGCTGCCGCTGGCATTCGAGGCGAGCGTGATCGTCGCGCGCGGCGCGAACGGCGAGATCGTGCACTTCCCGGTGCTGCAGAACCTTCATCGCGGAGGCATCCTGGCCGTGACCATCGCGCCGGCCCCCGATCTGACGGCCGCCCTGCAGCGTCAGGCCGTCGCTGCGGCCGAGCACATCGCTTCAAGCCTGAACCACGTCGGCGTGCTGTGCGTCGAGTTCTTCGTGCTGCGGGATGGCGGCCTGGTCGCCAACGAGATGGCGCCACGACCGCACAACTCCGGCCATTGCACGCTGGATGCCTGCGACCTCTCGCAATTCGACCTGCAGGTGCGGGCGCTCGTCGGTGCGCCACTGGTGCCGCCGCGGCAACACTCGGCAGCGGTGATGCTCAACCTGCTCGGCGAACTGTGGTTCGCGAAGGGTCGGCAGGCGGTCGAGCCCTGCTGGCACGAGGTGCTCGCGCTGCCGGGCGCGCATCTGCACCTGTACAACAAGCTCGCTGCCCGACCGGGACGCAAGATGGGCCATCTGACCGTCACCGCGGCCGAAGGCGCCGAGGCCCGCGCCGTCGCGCTGCGCGCTGCGGCGCTGCTTGGTATCGAACCGTTCTGAAGATGACGGCTCCCAAGCTTGCGGTCACGCCGCTTCGGCCTTGCAGCCAGTGCCGGGCCAGTGCCCCGTTGGCGGGCCAAGCATGATCCTGCCCGGCGGCGACCGCGACGCGCTGGCGCGTGCCGCCGGCCTGCTGGCGGGCGGCGGGCTGGTCGCCTTCCCGACCGAGACCGTCTACGGCTTGGGCGCTCGCGCCGACAATGACGCGGCGGTGGCTGCCATCTTCGCGGCCAAAGGACGCCCGGGCGACCACCCGCTGATCGTGCATGTCGCGGATCTTGCGCATGCAGCGCAGTTCGCCGCCGAATTGCCGGAAGTGGCGCAGCGCCTCATGCAGAGGCTGTGGCCCGGCCCGCTGACACTGATCGTCCCGCGCGCGCCCGGCATCGCCACGGCTGCGGCCGGTGGACATTCGAGCATCGGCCTGCGCTGCCCGGCACATCCGGTGGCTCAGGCGCTGCTCGCGGCAGCCCACCAGCTCGGTGTTCCCGGCGTCGCGGCGCCGAGCGCCAACCGCTTCGGCCGCATCAGCCCGACGCGCGCCGCGCACGTCGCCGCCGAGTTCGGTGAAGAGTTGCTGGTGCTCGACGGCGGCCCCTGCGAACTGGGAATCGAATCGGCCATCGTCGACTGCACGCAAGGGCGCCCCGTCCTGCTGCGGCCGGGCGCCCTGATGCGCGCGCAGATCGAAGCAGCCGCCGGCCAGCCCCTGCAAGATCGTGACGCCGGCTCGGCGCGCGCGCCGGGCACACTGGAGGCGCACTACGCGCCGCGCGCCAGCTTGCGTCTGATGTCATCCGACGCACTTCAAACCGCGCTGCAGGTGCTGGGCCCGCTCCCGCCCGGCATGGCGGTATATTCCCGCAAGGCGCTGGGCGCATCGCGACTGCGAAACGGTTCGAACCCTCGCGTCAGGACGATGCCAGACAACGCGGCGGCGGCCGGGCACGAGTTGTTCGCCGTGCTGCGTGAACTCGACGAAACGGGAGCGACTCTCGTCTGGGTCGAACAGCCACCCGACACGCCGGAATGGGAAGGGGTGCGCGACCGGCTGCGCCGCGCTGCGGCAGCCTGAAGACGAGCGGTTCGAAGCGAATCATCTGCCTTGGAGATTGAATGAAGTTCAGATTGACCCTGCTGCGCGTGGCATGCGTAGTCGCGACGGCGGCGCTGCTCGCATCC
This sequence comes from uncultured bacterium, assembly GCA_963802435.1. Lineage (GTDB taxonomy): Bacteria > Pseudomonadota > Gammaproteobacteria > Burkholderiales > Burkholderiaceae_C > CAIKUF01. Next base: position 162,863 of record CAWDIT010000004.1, on the reverse strand, counting down.
TGCGGCGGAGGAACGAGCAACGGCCTGGTCGCGTTCGTTCCGGCGCGGATCCTCGTGTTCGGCGACCAGGCCAGCGTGATCACCGCCGATGGCCGCAAGTACACCATCAATGCGGTGAATGCCGACGGCACGGTCAACTGCGTGAGCCACCCGATCTGGACGCAGGGGCTCGCCAGTTCCTACGGGCTCGTGTTTGCGGAGTGTCCCGGGACGTCCGCCACTGCCGCGCCGACCAGCCGCATCCTCGCCCTGGCCGGCGCGATGGCCGGAGGTTCGGGCGAGATCGACCTCGCCAGGCAGGTCACCCGGCAGCTCGAACTGCCCGCCGACGCCGGTGGCGGCATCTCGTCGAACGACATGGCGACGGTATTCATCGGCGTGAACGACATCGTCGCCGCGTACGAGAGCTTCGAGGCGGGTGGGATCAGTGAAGCGGAGGCGATCGCGGCGGCCGAACAGGCCGGCGTGGCGATCGCCACGCAGGTCAATCGCATCGCAAACGCCGGCGGCAGGGTGGTCATTTCGACCGTCCCCAACGTGGGCGTGACCCCGTATGCACGAGCCAAGGGCGCCACCGCCATGGCCTGGCTGACCAAGCTGACGGAGCGCGTGAACGGCAAGTTGCTGATTACCATCAACAACGACGGACGCAAGATCGGGCTGATCGAGCTCAACCCGTATCTGATCGCTGCGGTCGGGCCGCCCCCCGGATACGGCTACGTCAACGTGAAGGATGCTGCCTGCGTGCCCCCGATAACGCTGAACTGCACGACGAGTACCCTGACGACGGACCCGGACAGCGGCACTCCGGCCACCGCAACCACCTGGCTGTGGGCAAGCGATTTGCAGCTGAGCCCTCAGGGCCACGCGCAACTCGGCAATCTCGCAGTGACCCGCGCCCACAACCAGCCGTTCTGACTCCGGGCAGCCGCCTCGCGGCGGTCGTCCCACGGGCGATCGTGCACGAGTTCGCAGCTGCTCAGCGACGGCGTGCTGTCGGCGCGCGCCGCTCCAGCACCCACGCCACGAGCGCGTCCAGCGCGGGTCTGGCGGCACCGGCATTCGGGTGGTTGACGATCGCCACCAGCACGTAGCGTCTGCCGTCGGACGCCAGCAGGTAGCCCGCGAGGGCGCTCACGTCGCGCAGCGAGCCGGTCTTCAGGTGCGCCCTTCCCGCGACGGTAGCCGTGGCCATTCCCGGCGAGCGGCGCAGCGTGCCATCGATCCCGCTGACCGGCAGCGAGCTGATGAATTCGGGCATCACCGTGCTCGCCCATGCGCGCTGCAGCAGCAGCGCCAGTGCGTCCGCGCTAGCGCGCGAGTCGCGCGACAACCCCGAGCCATTGACGAGCGTCACCTCCGCGGCGCGATCGCCGAGCTTGTCGCGCAGCCATCGGTCGAGCACCTCGCGCGCCGCGTCGAACGAGCCCACCCCCTTCAGCTGCACTCCGAGGGTGAGGAAGAGCTGCTGCGCCATCGGGTTGTTGCTGAACTTGTTGATGTCGCGCACCACGTCGGCCAGCGGCGGCGAGTTGAACTCGAAGCTCGCCCGGGTGTCCGGTGCACTGCCGTCGCGCACGCTGCCGCTGAGCGTGCCGCCCGACTCGCGCCACAGCGCCTCGATGAGGCGCGCGTTGTAGCTCCCAGGATCGGCGTAGGCTTGCGGCCAGAGCATCTCGCCGCAGGCTGCGGGATAGCTGCCCTGGAAACGGATGCGTGACGGGTCGTTGGCGTCGGCCTTCAGCGCGGTGCGCCAGTTGTCGCAGGCGCCGGCGACGAGCGGCACCGAGGCGTCGACCCGCAAGCCCGCCAGCGGCGGATCGGACACGACACTCGCCACGCCGCGCACCGCGTCGGGCGTGAACCTCAGCAGCAGCGACTTGTAGTTCAGCAGCAGCGCGTCCGGCTGCGCGTTGTACGGCCGCAGCGGTTCGCCATCGAAATCGCCGGGCGACGACCCGCCTTCGCTGAACGCGCTGCGGTCGAGCACGATGTCGCCGCGGATGTCGCGCACGCCGGCCTGCCGCACCCGCCGCAGCAGCAACCAGAGGCGCTCCAGCACGAGCTTCGGATCGCCACTGCCCCTGATCACGAGGTTCCCGTCGAGCACCCCGTCTGCGCCGGGGTTCTGCACGCTGCCGTGCAGCCACACCGGCGTCGACCAGGTCCATGCCGGCCCGAGCAGGTCGAGCGCCGCATAGGTGGTGAAGAGCTTCATCACCGAGGCCGGATTGACAGGCTCGTTGGCGTGCCAGGCAAGGTCGGGGACGGCGCCACCGACTTCCTGCACGACGACCGACAACGCCGCCGGCGGCACCTTCGCACGGCCGAGTGCGGCAACCACATCCGGCGGCAGCGTCGTCTGCGCAGCCGCGTCGACCAGCGACACGGCCAGGCTGCCGACGAGGCAGGCCAGAACGGCGCGACGGCGAAGCCAGGCAAGCATGAGGATGCGATCTTACGGCGCACCCATCGCCGCGCCGAAAGAGCGGTCGGTGCGTCCCCTTCGCCAGGCTTGCTCGCGCGACTGACAGCGGCGCGAACCGGCCTAAACTCGCTCCATGCTTTCCTGGCAAATGACTTCCGCCGTCGCTCGCGAGGCGCCGCCCCCGCCGGCGACCGGGGCCGCCGGCTGATGGCCGCGCTGCTCGCGTTCGATACCGCGACCGAACGGCTCCACATCGGCCTCGCGGTGGGCGCGGACGTGTGGCTGCACGACAGCGAGGGCGGTGCCCGTGCGTCGTCGTCGCTGATTCCCGCACTGCGCGGCTTGCTGGCAGAGGCGCGCATCGGCTTGCGCGACCTCGACGCGATCGCCTTCGGCCGCGGTCCCGGTGCCTTCACCGGGTTGCGAACGGCGTGCTCGGTGGCGCAGGGCCTTGCGTTCGGCGCGAACAGGCCGGTGCTGTCGCTCGACACGCTGATGGCGGTGGCCGAGGACGCTCGCACGCGCGCCGGCTTGCGTGACGTCTGGGTTGCGATGGATGCGCGCATGGACGAGGTTTATGCCGCACACTACTTCTGGGCCGACCGCGCATGGCGAGCCGTCGTCGCACCCGCTCTGTTCACGCTGGAAGGTCTGCATGCGAACTGGCGCGAGAGGCCACCGCAGGCAATTGCCGGCACCGCGCCCGCAGCATTCGGCGTGCGTCTGGAGGGCGGCGCAGCGCAGATCGTGGGCGACGCCCGCCCCGCGGCCGCCGCGCTGCTGACCTGCGCGCAGACGGCCTGGGCGCGAGGCTCGGCCACCGACGCGGCGCTGGCGCTGCCGCTCTATCTGCGCGACCGCGTGGCACTGACCAGCGCAGAGCGCGAGGCCGCCAAGGCAGGCCGCGCCAGGTGATGAGCGCGATCTCGAGAGCCGCGGCCGGGACGCCGCCCGCGACCTTGGTGCAGCGCCGCCTGGCGCCGATGACGATGGCACGGCTGGACGCCGTGATGACGATCGAGCAGGCCGCCTACGCGCTGCCGTGGACGCGCGGGAACTTCGTCGACTCGATCGCCGGCGGACACCTCGCGCAGTGCCTGCTCGACGACGAAGGGGTCGTGACGGGCTACTGTGTCGTGATGCAGGCAGCCGGCGAGGCGCATCTGCTCAACCTGACGGTGGCTCCGGGCGAGCAAGGTCGCGGGCACGCCAGCGCCATGCTCGATGCATTGATCGTCGACTGCCGCCAAGGCCGCACAGCGCAACTCTGGCTCGAGGTGCGCGCGAGCAACGAGCGCGCCCGACGCCTGTATCGCCACCATGGCTTCGCCGACGTGGGGCTGCGCAAGGCCTATTACCCGGCCCTGCCCGGCTGCGCCCGGGAAGACGCCGTCGTGATGAGGCTGGAGCTGGGCGGGTCCACGCGATGAGCTGGACGGCGCGTCAGCGGGCGATGCTGGAGGAGATGGGCCTGCACGTCTGGTCGCCGCCGGCGGAGCGGACCGAAGCATCCGATGCGGCGCAACCGCCCCCGAGCCGGCACGCTCCGGCCGCGGCCGAAGCGGCAGCAGCGCAGCGCGCGGGCCCCGCCGCCGCGACGCCCCCATCCGATGCGTCATCGAAGCCTGCGCCTGGCGAACGCCCGCCGGGGATCGCGTCGATGGACTGGCCAGCGCTGCGCGAGGCAGTGGCTTCGTGCACTGCCTGCGGCCTCTGCCAGGGCCGGACGAACACGGTGTTCGGCAGCGGCAATCCGCAGGCACGCTGGATGATCGTCGGCGAGGCACCCGGTGAACAGGAAGATCTGCGGGGCGAGCCCTTCGTCGGCAAGTCAGGGCAGTTGCTCGACAGCATGCTGCGTGCGCTGCAGCTGACACGCGAAGAGGACACGCCGGCGCGGCAGGTCTACATCGCCAACACGTTGAAGTGCCGGCCGCCGGCGAACCGCAACCCCGAGCCTGGCGAGCTGGCACAGTGCGAGCCGTTCCTCATTCGGCAGATCGAACTCGTGCAGCCCGGCATCATCCTGGCGATGGGTCGCTTCGCCGTGCAGGCGCTGTTGCGCAGCAGCGAGCCCGTCGGTCGACTGCGCGGCCGCGTTCACCGCTATCAGGGCGTGCCGCTGGTCGTGACCTACCACCCGGCCTACCTGCTGCGCAACCCGCAGGACAAGGCCCGCGCGTGGGACGACCTCTGTCTTGCGCTCGAGACGGCGCGCCTGTCGCAGTCGCCCTGATACTCGGCGCGGAGCGCCCGCCGCAGGAGCCAGCGCATCATGGTTGCAGACAAGACGGGCCGAAGGACCGATGCGTCGAAGGCTGACGTCGCGCAGCGAAGTCTTGCCGCAGTCACCAGCGCGTCATGGTCGCAGACACAACGGGCCGAAGGACCGATGCGTCGAAGGCTGACGTCGCGCAGCGAAGTCTTGCCGCAGTCACCAGCGCGTCATGGTCGCAGACACAACGGGCCGAAGGACCGTTGCGTCGAAGGCTGACTTCGCGCAGCGAAGTCATGCCGGAGACAAAAAACCCGGCTTGCGCCGGGTTGTGAGAACTCTGCGCCCGAAGGCTCAGGGCTTGGTACCCGTCGGGAACGGCCATGCGGCCTGCGGGTTCAACGCGGTCTTTGCGGGCGCAGCTGGCGCGGGGGCGGCAGCCTTCTTCGCAACCGGCTTCTTCGCTGCTTTCTTGGCCGGCGCCTTCTTGGCCGGAGCCTTCTTCGCAGCAGCCTTCTTGGCAGGGGCCTTCTTCGCGGCGGCCTTCTTCGCGGGCGCCTTCTTCGCAGCAGCCTTCTTCGCTGGCGCCTTCTTCGCAGCAGCCTTCTTCGCAGCAGCCTTCTTGGCAGGGGCCTTCTTCGCGGCGGCCTTCTTCGCGGCCGGCTTCTTCGCCGCGGCCTTCTTGGCAGCCGGCTTCTTCGCCGCGGCCTTCTTCGCCGGCGCCTTCTTCGCGGCCGGCTTCTTCGCTGCGGCCTTCTTGGCCGGTGCCTTCTTTGCAGTTGCCATTACATTTCTCCTTGATCAAGGTGAAGAAACACCGTCCCGTGCCGACAAGGTGTCGAAGCGGAACAGCGATTCATCGCTCGATGGTCTGCCCAGGAGGGGCGCCCCGATACGACGAATGGGGTCATGCTGCACCCGCGCCTCGATCAGCGCACGCGCAGCAACTATCTCGATCTCGCGACCTGCTGCCATCGATCCGCGCAGCGACGTCAATCCCATGAGAGCGCGCCTCCCGATTGGTATTCGATGACGCGCGTCTCGAAGAAATTGCGCTCCTTCTTCAGGTCGATCATTTCGCTCATCCACGGGAATGGGTTTTCCTCGTTCGCAAAGAGCTCCGCGAGCCCGATCTGCGTCGCCCGCCGGTTGGCGATGTAGCGCAGATAGCCCTTGAACATCGACGCGTTCAGGCCGAGCACGCCGCGCGGCATGGTGTCTTCGGCGTAGCGGTACTCGAGCTCGACCGCCTGCCGGAACAGCGCGGCGATCTCGGCCCTGAAAGAGGCTGTCCAGAGTTGCGGATTTTCGAGCTTGATCTGGTTGATCAGGTCGATGCCGAAATTGCAGTGCATCGACTCGTCGCGCAGGATGTACTGGTACTGCTCCGCCGCGCCGGTCATCTTGTTCTGCCGCCCGAGCGCCAGGATCTGCGTGAAGCCGACGTAGAAGAAGAGGCCCTCCATCAGGCAGGCGAAGACGATCAGGCTCTTGAGCAGCGTGCGGTCGTCCTCCGGCGTGCCGGTGTGGAAGTGCGGATCCATCACTGCGGCGATAAACGGCAGGAGGAACTCGTCCTTGTCGCGGATCGACTTGATCTCGTTGTAGGCGTTGAAGATCTCGCCTTCGTCGAGGCCGAGCGACTCGACGATGTACTGATACGCGTGCGTGTGGATCGCCTCCTCGAACGCTTGGCGGAGCATGAACTGGCGGCATTCAGGCGCCGTGATGTGGCGGTAGGTGCCGAGCACGATGTTGTTGGCCGCCAGGGAATCGGCGGTCGTGAAGAAACCGAGGTTGCGCATCACGATGCGCCGCTCGTCGTCGCTCAGCCCGTTCGGATCCTTCCACGTCGCGATGTCGCGCGACATGTTGATCTCCTGCGGCATCCAGTGGTTCGCGCAGGTGGCGAGGTACTTCTCCCACGCCCACTTGTACTTGAACGGCACCAGTTGGTTGACATCGGTCTGGCCATTGATGATGCGCTTGTCGTCGGCCCTGACGCGGCGCCCGCCCGCCGTCGCGGCACTCGGCGTCGTGGGCGCGACGAAGCCCGAGTCGAACAACGGCACGGCGCCGAGCATCGGCAGATGCAGGGGGAGAGCAGAGTCGGAAGGCGGCGGTGCCACACGCGCGGCAGAAGGCTTGTTCTGCGCGGTGCTCGCAATGTGAGAGTTCGTTGGTTTGACTTCGTCTTCCCAGACCAGCATGGCGAATTTCCTGTGCGTTCGAATTATCGGAGTGTTGCTTTCCAACACCAAGCACTTATTGACATCGCAGTGCGATCGATGTCGACCGATGTTGCGTCATTGCATCGGCGAAACGACGCGCGCGAACACGAGCATGTGCATCACGCGCGGCGTGAACCTCTTGTCGCCCACGCGTGGCCACTTCATCGACGGCTCGATTCACTGACACGCCTCGCAGTCGGGGTTGTCTATCGCGCAGAACTTGACGTCGCTCGCCGGCTCGAGGACCTGCACCGCCACTGCACCCGCATCGCCACGCGACGCCGCATTGCTCGACACCGCGTTCAACCGGCCCGACGTCACCGTCGCCTTCTCCGCATGCGTCGCGCCGACGGTGCGCAGGTAGTACGTCGTCTTCAGCCCGCGCAGCCAGGCGAGCTTGTAGGTCTCGTCGAGCTTCTTGCCCGAGGCACCCGCCATGTAGATGTTGAGGGACTGCGCCTGGTCGATCCACTTCTGGCGCCGCGCAGCGGCCTCTACCAGCCATTGCGTCTCGATCTCGAACGCCGTCGCGTACAAGGACTTCAAGTCCTCTGGCACGCGGTCGATGCGGCGCAGCGAGCCGTCGAAGTGTTTCAGGTCCATCACCATCACGTCGTCCCACAGACCGAGGCGCTTGAGGTCCCGCACCAGGAACTCGTTGACGATCGTGAACTCGCCCGACAGATTCGACTTCACCGACAGGTTGCCGAACGACGGCTCGATCGACGCGCTGACGCCGATGATGTTCGAGATCGTCGCCGTCGGCGCGATGGCCACGCAGTTCGAATTGCGCATGCCGTGCTCGGCGATGCGGACGCGCAGCGCGTCCCAGTCGAGGGTCGACGAGGCATCCACCTCGACGTAGCCTCCGCGCTGCTCGGCCAGCAGGGCCAGCGAGTCAGCCGGAAGGATGCCACGGTCCCACAGCGAACCGCGATAGCTCGAATAGCGGCCCCGCTCTGCCGCCAGCTCGGTCGAGGCCCAGTAGGCGTGGTAGCAGACGGCTTCCATGGAGCGATCGGCGAAGTCCACTGCGGCCTGCGACGCGTACGGCGTGCGCAACTCGTACAGCGCGTCCTGGAAGCCCATGATCCCGAGACCGACCGGCCGATGGCGCAAGTTCGAGTCGCGCGCCTTCCTTACTGCGTAGTAGTTGATGTCGATCACGTTGTCGAGCATGCGCATCGCCGTCGCGATGGTCCGCTTCAGCTTGTCATGGTCGATCACCTTGCACCCGCCGGAGCCCTCCATCAGGTGATGCACCAGGTTGACGGAACCGAGGTTGCAGACCGCGATCTCGGTTTCGCTGGTGTTGAGGGTGATTTCCGTGCACAGGTTGCTGGAATGCACGACGCCCACGTGCTGCTGCGGCGAGCGAACGTTGCAGGCGTCCTTGAACGTGATCCACGGATGCCCGGTCTCGAACAGCATCGTCAGCATCTTGCGCCACAGGTCGGCGGCGCGCATCTTCCTGAACAGCTTGATCTCGCCGCGCGACGCCTTCTCTTCGTAGCGCGTGTAGGCCTCCTCGAAGGCCTTGCCGAACTTGTCGTGCAGGTCTGGGCAGGTCGAGGGCGAGAACAGCGTCCACTGTCCCTTGTTCTCGTCCTGCGGGTGCTCGGCCCCTTCGATCACGCGGCGCATGAACAAGTCGGGCACCCAGTTGGCGGTGTTCATGTCGTGCGTGCGCCGACGGTCGTCGCCGGTGTTCTTGCGCAGTTCGAGGAACTCCTCGACATCGAGGTGCCAGGTTTCCAGGTAGGCGCAGACCGCACCCTTGCGCTTGCCGCCCTGGTTGACCGCCACGGCCGTGTCGTTCACCACCTTCAGGAACGGCACCACGCCCTGGCTCTTGCCGTTGGTGCCCTTGATGTGCGAGCCGAGCGCGCGCACATTGGTCCAGTCGTTGCCCAGGCCGCCGGCGAACTTCGACAGCAGCGCGTTCTCCTTCAGCGCCTCGTAGATGCCGTCGAGGTCGTCCGACACCGTCGTCAGGTAACAGCTCGACAGCTGCGAGCGGCGCGTGCCGGCGTTGAACAGCGTCGGCGTGCTCGACATGAAGTCGAAGCTCGACAGTACCTCGTAGAACTCGATCGCGCGCGCCTCGCGATCGATCTCGCCCAGCGCCAGGCCCATCGCCACGCGCATGAAGAAGGCCTGGGGCAACTCGATGCGCTGCTCCTCGATGTGCAGGAAGTAGCGGTCGTACAGCGTCTGCAGCCCGAGGTAGTCGAACTGCAGGTCGCGATCGGCCTTGAGTGCCGCGCCCAGCCGCGGCAGGTCGAACTGCAGCAGGCGCTCGTCCAGCCGTTCGGCGCTCACGCCCTTCCTGATGAAGCCGGGAAAGTACTCGCCGTAGCGGCTCTGCATCTCTGCCTGCGCCACTTCCTCGCCGAGGATCTCCTTGCGGATCGTATGCAGCAGCAGGCGTGCAGTAGCGCGCGCGTAGCCCGGATCCTTCTCGATCAGAGTGCGCGCCGCGAGGATCGCCGCCTTGTGCACCTCTTCGATCGGCACGCCGTCGTACAGGTTGCGCCTCGTCTCGGCGAGGATCGGTTGGGGCCGCACGTCCGCACCCAGGCCTTCGCAGGCCGACTCGATCAGCCGCCCGAGGCGCGCAAGATCGAGCGGAACGCGCTGCCCGCGATCGGTGGCCATCAGCACCGGCTCGGCGGCAACAACGGCCTTCGCCTGGCGCGCACGTTCCTGCGTCCTGCGCTCGCGATACAGCACGTAGGCTCGGGCCACTTCGTGATGGCTGCCGCGCATCAGCGCGAGCTCGACCTGGTCCTGCACGTCCTCGATCGGGAAGGTGCCACCGCCCGGGCGCGAGCGCAACAGCGCGCGCACGACCAGTTCGGTCAGGCGATCGACCGTCTCGCGCACGCTCGCCGAGGCCGCGCCCTGCGTGCCATGCACGGCCAGGAATGCCTTCATCAGCGCCACCGCGATCTTGTTCGGCTCGAACACCACCACCGCGCCGTTGCGACGGATGATCTGGTAGCCCTGATAGGCCGATGTGCTGCCGGCATCCGCTGTCGCGTGCGCTGCCGTGACAGCGATGTCGGGCGCGGCACCGGCCGCTGCTGCGTCATGAACTGCTTGCATGGACTTGCCTTGTGAAATGTCTGTCGATGGGTGGCTTCGGACCAGGCCTCGCGTGCGATCCGTCGGCACCCGGCAGGGGCTCCGTGCCCGACACACGTCGGGCGGCGCCGGTCGCCACTTCCGGTGCCTTGCCGGCGCCGGAATCCCGCATCGCGGCACGCGCCGAAGCAGGCAACAGAATAGCACGCGCACACACTATATCTGGGGTCGAATCTCACTTCAAGCACTACGGATAGCGTATCGAGCCCGAGCCCGGCGTGCCTTCAGAGGGCCCTTTGCGGCGCCGCGATCCGCCGCATCGGGCGCGACCGTTCCGTCGCGAGGCGCGATTGCGACTCGGCCGCTGGCCGAGCCGCGTGCCCGCTGCGCTGCAGCGCAGTTTGGCCTTGCGAGGCCCTCGAAACCTGGCGCCAGGAATCCGCTCAGCAGCGAAGGGCTGCCGCGCGGCGAGCGCACAGGATCACGCCGCGTCGACTGGGCAATCGGGAAAGTACCGAGTGGGCCAGCCGAGTTCGGATTGCAGCCATGCCCAGTCGAAGCCAGCACCCGGATCGTGCTTTCGACCCATGGCAACGTGCTCGTGCCCCGCGACGCCGACGATCGGATAGCGCGCTGCCAGCGCGCGCAGCAGGCGCACGAGCAAGGCGTACTGGGCGGGATCGAACAGCAATCCCTCGAGTCCCTCGAGCTCGATGCCGACCGAGAAGTCGTTGCAGGCCGCGCGCCCGCGCCACTGCGAGGCTCCGGCGTGCCAGGCGCGCTCGTCGCAGCCGACGAACTGCAGAAGCTCGCCGTCACGCCGCAGCACGAAGTGCGACGACACTTGCAGTCCGCGCAGCGTGCGGAAGTACGGGTGTGCGTCCAGATCGAGGCGGTTGGTGAACAACCGCTCGATCGCGTCGCCGCCATGGCGACCCGGCGGCAGGCTGATCGAGTGGATCAGCGCCAACTCGACCTGCATGCCGGGCGGACGCGCGCTGCGGTTGGGAGACACACAGTGGCGCGCGGTCGCGAACCAGCCGCCGTCCATCCAGCCCGGGGACGTCATCCGCCCTCTGGACCGATACCGTCGCCGTCGACGACCACGCCGAGGCGCGCCATGCGATAGCGCATCTGCCGCAGCGACAGGCCCAGGCTGGCGCCCGCTGCCGTGCGGTTGCAGCGATGGCGCTCGAGCGCGCGCACGAGAATGTCGCGCTCCACGGCGTCGAGGTAGATGGCCAGGTCGGCGGGCAGTTCTGCTGCGGCCGGTGGCTCGACCGCGCCTGCGCAGGCAGCTGGCAGTGCTTCGATTTCGGCACCGCCCTGCACCGCCGTCGCAGGCCCGCGCTGGCCGGTCTCGCCTTCGACCAAAGACGCGTCCGGAAGGTCCAGGTCCGCCACGTCGATCGAGTCGCGACCCGACAGCGCGACGGCTCGATGGAGCAGGTTCTCGAGCTCGCGCACGTTGCCATGGAAGGCATGTCGCTTCAGGTGGATCAGTGCCTCGGGCGTCAGGCGTGGCGGCGGCACGACCCCGGCGTCTTGCGCGATGCGCTCGAGCACGCGCGCCGCGATCGCGGGCAGGTCTTCGAGGCGCTCGCGCAGCGGCGGCACGGTGATCTGGATCACGTTCAGCCGGTAGTACAAGTCCTGCCGGAAGCGCTGCGCATGAACCTCGGCACCGAGATCCTTGTGCGTGGCGCTCAGGATGCGCACGTTGATCGGCACTTCGCTGACCCCGCCCACCTGCCGCACGGCGCGCTCCTGGATCACGCGCAGCAGCTTGGACTGCATCGCCAACGGCAAGTCGCCGATCTCGTCGAGGAACAGCGTGCCGCCGTTGGCGGCCTGGAAGACGCCCTCTCGATCCTCGGCGGCGCCGGTGAACGCGCCCTTGCGGTAGCCGAAGAATTCGGCCTCGAGCAGGTGATCCGGAATCGCGCTGCAGTTGACCGCGATGAACGGGCCGGCCGAACGCGGGCTGATTTCGTGCACGGCGCGCGCCACGAGTTCCTTGCCGGTGCCCGATTCGCCGCTGACCAGCACCGGTGCCATGCTGCGCGCCACCTTGTCGATCAGCGCACGCACATGCTGCATGGCCGCCGATTCGCCGGCCATGCGGGCCAGCGCAGGGCTGCCCGCCGGCATGACGGGCGCGACGCGCGGTGGCCGGGGCGGGGCGCAGTGCGCGGCGCCCGGGACCGAAGGCAGGCTCGCCGGCACGATGCTGGGAAGCGCCGGCGCGCCGCGCCCCAGCGCCGAGGCGACGACCGCGCGGAACTGCTTGAGGTCGACCGGCTTGGTAAGGTAGTCGTAGGCGCCCGCCTTGAGCGCCTCGACCGCGTTCTCGGCCGAGCCGTAGGCCGTGATCACGATCGCCTTTTCGCTCCGACCCGCGTCTTCCAGCCGGCGCAGCAGGTCCAGGCCGGTGCCGTCGGGCAGGCGCATGTCGGTGATCAGCAGGCTGTAGCCGCGGCTCTCGAGGTGTCCCAGCGCCTCCTCGACGCTTCCCGCGGTATCGATGTCGTAGCCCTCTCGCAGCAGCGTCAGCTCGTACAGCGTGCGCAGGTCGGGCTCGTCGTCGACCACCAGCAGGCTCGGGGGGGAAGGAGTCGTCATTTCATGCGGACATCGGCCATGCGGGCGGCGCCGGCGGCCTGGCGACGCATCGCGATCGAGAATTCGTTGCGATGCCGCTCGCTTGCCGGCCGCAGCCGGTAGTTGATGCGCGCGCCGTGGCGCTCGCACAATTCGCGGCAAATATACAGGCCCAGGCCCGCGCCACGGCTGCGCGTCGAGAAAAAGGGCTCGAACAGGAAGCGTTCGACGTCGGGCGTGATCGGCGCGCCATCGCTGGCCAGCGTGAGCCTCGCCTCATTGGCATCGCGACCCTGCAGGCGCAGCTGGAGCGACGCAGGAGTGCCCGTCGCGTGGCGGCGCGCGTTGTCGAGCAGGTTGACGAGCACGCGGCGCAGGTGCTCGGGGTCGAACACCACGTTCAGCGGCTCGGCCGGCAGCGAGACCTGCAGTGCGCCCTGCCCGTCCAGCCCGACGCCATTCGTACGCGACCACTCGCCGCAGACCGCCGCCACCTGTGCTCCGGCATCGACGATGCTGGCCTCCTGGTGCGCTGCGGGCGCGACTTCCATCACGTCGTCGACGATGCGCTTGAGCCGCTCCACGTTGTCGGCCACCATGCGCGTGAGCTGGCGCTGTTCGGCCGTTGCCGCGTCCTCCGACAACAAGGCGTTTGCCTGCGCGATCGCCGCCAGCGGATTGCGTATCTCGTGCGCGATGCCGGCCGAGACACGCCCCATCGCGGCGAGCTTCTCCTGTCGGCTGCGCGCCTGCACGCTGCGCACGTCCTCGAGGAACAGGACGCAGAACTCCTCGCTCCCCGGAAGGTCGCGGCGCCGCGTGAACCGAACCCGCACCCGCAGCGTGCGTGACAGCCCGGCGCCGAAGTCGAGCACCACGTCGCGGCCCGCTTCCGGCCACGTGCCTTCGGCGAAGGCGCGTTCGACCGCCTCGAACAGCGCCGCCCAGGCCGGCACGCCGTGCATCGCAAAAGGGGCTGCATCTCCAACGCCCTCGGGCGCGAGCAGCGCGCGCGCTGCCGGATTGGCGGTTCGCGCGCGGCCACCGCGGTCGACGACCAGCACCCCATCCTGCATCTCCTCGATCACCAGGCGATTGAGCTGAGCCTGCTGACGCGCGAGTTCCAGACCACCGCGCGCCGTCAGTTCCTCGCGTGCAAGGCGGCCGGCCAGCTCGCTGGCCAGCACGGTGATGACGAACAGGCCGGTGCCGGCCAGACCGGCCTGCGTCATCAACAGCGTCGCGTCCCGGCCGGCCAGCCAGTCGATCCAGGCGACTGCGAGCAGGATCAGCGTGACGGCCGCCGCCGTCGCCATCGCCTTCAAGCGCGGCGTGAGCACGCCGGCCATCAGCACGGGCAGGACCAGCAGCGCGCCGTAGTTGAGTCCCGCAACGGGCTCCAGCGCATGCAGCGCACTGAAGCAGACGATGTCGGCGCCGATCGTCGCCAGCCACTGCCGGCCGCGCAGCCGCGCCGGCGCGGGTGGCGGCGCCGGGCGATGCAGGCGCGGCAACAGCCACATGCTGATCGTCAGCGCAGCGTAGCCGAGGCACAGCAGCAGCACCGGCAGGCCCGGCAACACGCCGAACACGCCGGAAGCGCCGAGCGTGAACAGCAGCGCCAGGCCGAGCGCCGCGCGTGCGGAGATGAATGCGCGGTAGAGGCGCTCGAACGCCGTCTGGCCGGCGCCGACGATGCGCTGCGCCTGTCCCGAAAGGAACCGCGAATCGGCCGGCACACCGGCCGCATCGGCCCATGCGTCGCCGAAGCGCGACTCGGCCGCGGCCAGGCCCTCGTCGCGCCATTGCGTGTCGGGCCCGGTGCCGAGGGCGCCGAACCAGGACTCGTCGACGTCCTGTCGCCTTGCCGACCGGCGCTCGCGAGATCGCCGGTCACTCCGGCGGCGTTCGACCGGCGGTCGCGTTGAGCCGCGCGCGTGGGCCGGCGGCGAGGGAGGACCCGTCTTCATTGCGCTCGAATCAGTCAGCCTGCAACGGGTCGGAGTCCCGTGCCGGCCGAGAGCCCGCGGGTGCGGCGAGCGAAGTCATGTCAGGACCGCCGTGCAGCCCCAAGGCACTGACACGCCCCCTCGGGGAGCAGCGGAAGACCTGAGCGCGGTGGTCGTTTCATGCTAGCCCTGCGTCTGCTCGTAGGCCGCACGGTGCGCCTCGCTGCAGAAGAGGCCACCACGGCCTGGCAATGCTTCGCTGCGCGGGAGGTGCAGGCCGCAATGTTGGCACGACACCATCTCTTCGCGCGGGGGCGTGGGCGGCGACGCCGGATCGCGCCGGCTGATTTCGCGGCGCCGTCCACCCCGCGCCAGCCAGAGCACCGCGACGACCACCGCCAGCAGGAGGAGAACCCTGATGATCATGAACGATCGCCCTCGGCCGCTCAGCCGGCAGTAGAACGCTGCAGCACGACCTCGAGCACGAAGCGCGATCCGACGTAGCCGAGCAGCAGCAGCACGGCGCCGGCATAGACCCCGCCCGTCGCCCGACGGCCGCGCCAGCCGAAGGCATGGCGGCCCGCGAGCAGGCCGGCGAAGACGATCCAGCCGAGGATCGAAAAGACCGTCTTGTGGTCCCAGCGCCAGGGCTGGGCGAACCACCAGCCGAGCAGCAGCGTCGCCGAAAGGACGCAGAAGCCTGCCTCGACAAAGCGGAAGGTCAGCTTCTCCAGCCGCAGCAACGGAAGCCCGAGCGGGGTCGGGGCGGCGGCGCCCGGCAAGCTGGGGAGCTTCAGGCGCATCTTGCGTTCGGCGTTGCTGAGCAGCGCGGCATGCAGCACCGCGGCACCGAACAGCCCGTAGGACGTGAGCCCCAGCACCCAGTGCAGCGGCGCCCACGGCGAACCGGCGTGCGGCCGCGACTCACCGGGAAAACACCAGGCCAGCGCCACCACCAGCGCACCGATCAGCGCCAGCGTGCGCCGCACGCCGGGCAGCGGGACGAAGCGGCTCTCGACGGCGTGCACCGCGAGCACCAGCCACAGCGTGGCCGACAGCGCAGGGGCAAAGCCGAAGCGGGCGCCGGGCAACTCGGCCCCGATGCCTGCCACGTCGGCGATGATGGCCAGCCCGTGCGCGACCCAGGCGACGATCCATGCCGCGCGCAGCCAGGTGCCGGCACGCCCGCTGAGCACGGCTGCGGCCACATAGCCTGCCAGGGCGATCGCGCTCGGCACGGCCAGGAGCGGCGTTGCGGAACCGAACGATAGAATCATCCCTACAGTGTACTGACGCGTGCCCGCCCGGGCCATTCGCCCTGAAGGCGCCCGCCGTGCCACCCCCGCCGGGGAGTGATGGGCCTGGTGCGCTGCGGCGCCCACTAAGAGCATCTATGGCCTCCACCCTGACCGACCGCCTGAGCCGACTTGTCAAGACGATGCGCGGCCAGGCCCGCATCACCGAAGACAACGTCCAGGACATGCTGCGCGAGGTGCGCGTGGCGCTGCTCGAGGCGGACGTCGCGTTGCCGGTGGTACGCGATTTCATCGCCCGCGTGAAGGACAAGGCGCTCGGTGCCGAGGTGGTGGGCTCGCTTTCCCCCGGACAGGCGCTCGTCGGCATCGTCAATCGCGAGCTCGCGGCAACGATGGGCGAGGGAGTGGCCGATCTCAACCTCGCCGTGCAGCCGCCGGCCGTGATCCTGATGGCGGGCCTGCAAGGCGCAGGCAAGACGACGACCACCGCCAAGCTGGCCAAGCACCTGATCGACAAGCGAAGGAAGAAGGTACTCACCGTCTCGGCCGACGTGTACCGTCCGGCCGCCATCGAGCAGCTCAGGGTCGTCACGCAGCAGGCCGGCGCCGAGTGGTTCGCGTCCAGCGCCGACGACAAGCCGGTGGCGATCGTCATGGCCGCGCTCGACTACGCGCGCAAGCACTACTTCGACGTGCTGCTCGTCGACACCGCCGGGCGGCTGGCGATCGACGAGGCGCTGATGCGCGAGATCGCCGAGTTGCACGCGGCGCTGAACCCGGTCGAGACCTTGTTCGTCGTCGACGCGATGCAGGGCCAGGATGCGATCAACACGGCCAAGGCGTTCAAGGAGGCGCTGCCGCTGACCGGCATCGTGCTGACCAAGACCGACGGCGACTCGCGCGGTGGCGCCGCGCTGTCGGTGCGACAGATGACCGGCGCGCCCATCAAGTTCGCCGGCACCAGCGAGAAGATCGACGGGCTGGAGGTCTTCGACGCCGACCGCCATGCCGGTCGCGTGCTCGGCATGGGCGATATCCTCGCCCTGGTCGAGGAAGTGCAGAAGGGCGTCGACGTCGCAGCCGCGCAGAAGCTCGCCGACAAGGTGAAGGCGGGCGATGCGTTCGACCTGAGCGACTTCCTCATGCAGCTCACGCAGATGAAGAAGATGGGCGGCCTCTCGGGCCTGATCGACAAGCTGCCGACGCAGATGGCGGCCAAGGCGGGCCAGGCCGACATGGACCGCGCCGAGCGCGACGTGAAACGCATGGAAGGCATCATCTGCTCGATGACGCCGCTCGAGCGACGCAAGCCCGATCTGCTGAAGGCGACCCGCAAGCGCCGCATCGCCGCCGGTGCCGGAGTTCAGGTGCAGGAAGTGAACCGCCTGCTCAAGCAGTACGAGCAGATGCGCGACATGATGAAGAAGATGAAGGGCGGAGGCCTGATGAAGATGATGAAGCGCATGGGTGGCATGAAGGGCATGCCACCCGGCATGCGTTGAATCAGCTCAGCAGTGCCTGCGCGAACTCGCGCGCGCCGAAGGTCTGCAGGTCCTCGAGTTTCTCGCCGATGCCGATGAAATAGACCGGCACCGGCCGCGGCCGCTGGCGCGACCACAGCGCGATCGCGGCCAGCACGCCGCCCTTGGCTGTCCCGTCGAGCTTGGTCACGATGAGGCCGGTCAGGCCGAGCGCCTCGTCGAAGGCCTGGACCTGCGCCAGCGCATTCTGGCCGGTGTTGCCGTCGACGACGAGCAGCACCTCGTGCGGCGCCGACGGCTGCGCCTTGGCGATCGTGCGTCGCACCTTCTTCAGCTCTTCCATCAGGTGCGCCTGCGTCGTCAGTCGTCCGGCGGTGTCGGCGATGACCACATCGCAGCCACGCGCCTTGCCTGCCACCACCGCGTCGAAGCTCACGGCAGCCGGATCGCCGCCCTGCTGGCTGACGATCTCGACGTTGTTGCGGCCGGCCCATACCGAAAGCTGCTCGCGTGCCGCGGCGCGAAAGGTGTCTGCCGCGGCCAGCAGCACCTTCTGGTTCGCCGCTGCCAGATGGCGCGTCAGCTTTCCGATGCTCGTCGTCTTGCCGGCGCCATTGACGCCGACCACCATGATCACCGTCGGCGCGTCGCGTCCGACCTGCAGCGCACCCTCGAGCGGTGCCAGCAGTTCGGCGATGGCATCGACGAGCAGCGCCTTCACGGCGATCGGCTCGGTGGCGCGCGCTTCCTTGACGCGCCGCTTCAGTTCCGCGAGCAGGAACTCGGTCGCCTTCACGCCGGCATCGGCCATCAGCAGTGCAGTCTCGAGGTGCTCGTAGAGCGCGTCGTCGATGCGGGCGCCGGTGAACACCTGCGCAATGCTGGTTCCCGTCTTGCGCAGCCCGCTGCGCAGCCTGTCTACCCAGCCCGTGCGCGGCATCGGCTCCGTCACGACCGGCATGACATCCAAGGTCTCGACCACCGCTGATTCGGCAGCGACCGGCAGCGCCGGCGACGGGGCGATCACGGGCTCGCGCGCGGGCGGCCTCTTCTTGAAAAAGCTGAACATGGTGCTTTCGGTGACGGGTGCCGCGCTGCACGGCGACCCCGGGCTGAGCCGCTATAATTTTTCGCTCGTGGCGCTTTAGCTCAGTTGGTTAGAGCGACGGAATCATAATCCGCAGGTCCGGGGTTCGAGTCCCTGAAGCGCCACCAATCCTGCCGCCCACAATTCTGGCGCGACCTGAGACTGCACTGGAACTGTTCGGGTGCTGACTGTGGCGCACGGGTGCAGGACACACTGTCCGGGCTGGTCTATGCGCCGGAAGACCCCACCGGACCCCGCGGCGGCGAACCGCGGTCCGACTTGCGCCGCGCTCCCGCTCAGCCGCAGGCAAAGAAGGTCACGTAGCGCGCATCGGCGGCGATGCCCATGCGCGACACCTTGGGCTCCAGCAGGTTGCGGTGGTGGTCGGGTGAATGGCGCCAGCCCTCCAGCAGGGCTTCGGCGGTCGGATAGTTCCGGCCGACGTTCTCGACGCAGATGCGGCTGCCGGTCCGGTTGAATCGATCGTTGAAACCATCGTGCGACAGCTGCCGGCGCACCGCCATGTCGGTACTGTGTACGGTGGCAATCGTCACCAGGTCCTGCGTGAGAGCCAGTGGCGCCAGGCCCTGGTTCTGGCGGTAGCTGTTGATCAGGTCCGCCAGGTGGCGGCCGAAGCCGTCCATCGACTGCGCGCAGGCCGGGGCGGTCGTCGCGATGGTGATCACAAGGGCGGTCAGAAGCTTGCGCATGGGTTGGGTCGAGGAAGCACTTGCCGGTCTCTATCGACCGTCGCACCCGCTTCTTGAACCGTGCAAGGCTCGATGACGAGCCACCCACTATGCCGTCGGACCGATCCCGCGGAGTCTTTCGCCCATCAGCTGCGCGACGCCGCGGCGCGGCAGCCGGCGGCTGCCAGTGCCGGGTGCAAGCCTCCCGACTTGCTCCCCGTCGCGGCCCGGCTCCCTCCGCCGCCACGAAGTACTTCAAGGTTCTCCGCCGCCATCTCGGCGCCCTTGTCTGCGGCGGCGCGGAACCAGCGCTCTGCGGCCGCGTCGTCGTGCGCCACCCCCTGGCCCGTCGCGTAGAGGACGCCCAGGTTGTTCTGCGCCGCGGTGTCACCCGCCTCGGCGGCGCGCTGCAGCCAAGCAGCCGCCAGCGTGCTGTCGCGCGGCACGCCGCGACCGCTCATCAGCATCCAGCCGAGCACGCTCTGCGCCCCCGCATGCCCCTGCTGGGCAGCGCCGCGCAATAGCCGCGCGGCTTCGCCGGGATCGCGCGCAAGTCCGCGCCGGCACAGCATCGCGACGCCCAGGTCGTATTGCGCGTCGGCAGCGCCTGCCGCCGAGCGCTCGCGCAGGCTGGCGATCGAAGGCGTCGGGGCCGCCCCTTGCGCCACCTTGGCCGGCTCCATCGACAACACGCCGCCGGCGAGCGCGGCCAGCCACGCGGACGCCAATAGACGGGCTGCGAGGGACCACCGGGTCTTCATGCCGGCCCCCCTGATGCGCGTCGTCGCAGCCACGCCAGCACGCCGAGCGCGGTGCCGACGATCAACCAGCCCGCCGGCTCGGGCACCTGGCGGACAGGTCCGGGCAACTCGCGTTCGGCGCGCACGCCGAGCACCGAGACGTTATTGCAGACGAACGGCACCATCACCGAATAGGTCTTGCCCGCCCGGTCCTGGGCTTCGTACAGCGCCGCGTACTCGACGTGCCCGGCCGGAAAATTTACCCGCGTGTCGAAACACAACGCATCGCCGAAGGCCATGGCCGGGATCTGCGGCCTGAACACGCGGCGACCGTCGATGGACCGGATGGCGGTCCGCGAGATCTCCACACGCTCCTTGGTCCATCCGTACGCGGCCATCTCGCTGATGCGCTGCACCACTTCGGGCGGCAGCAACTGCGTCGCCTTGAGCGCGTGTTCGACGCTGCCGCGGTAGGGCGTGCGGCCGGGCACGCCCCAGACGCAACTGCGCCGCAAGGTCAGTGGCGTGGAGTTCTTGACGACGCGGGGGTCGGCGCGCAGCAATTCGCTGCCCTCGTAGTGCAGGCCCGGCGCTTCCGGGAACGTCTCGGCGCCACTCTCCCACACTCCTTCGGAGGTAGGCGATGCAACTGCTGGCTTGGCCGTCGGCCTCCCCTGAGTGGCGAGCAGCACGGGCATCATGCCGGCCATGGCCAGGGCGACGCCGCCCAGCAGCCACGCCAGCCGGCCACGCCACGTCGGGGCCGCTACCGGCGCCGGGTCTGCGGGCTCGCGCCCGACCACGCCTTCCCAGCCGCAGGTGGGATCGGTGCAGCGGTAGCGATGCACCGACAGGAAGACGCTGACCCAGCGATGCAGCGCATGCCGGTGCAGGCGCACGAGCGGAGAGCCGCAGGCCGGACAGAGTCCGCCGTCCGGCATTGGGGAAACATGATGTGGAACTGACATGCGCTGTATCCGTCGTGGCTTCACTACCGCCCGACGACCCGTTTCCATTTTGCTGCCCGACGGGCAGCGCCAGAGTTGACAGCTATCAACGTCGGGCCCGAAGCGCGCCCTGCAGCGGCGGAACGGATCCCGGGTGGGTGGGCCGCATTTCGGCGCCGCTGACGGCGCCTGCCCTCGGGCTGCTGTGCGCGCGAACTGCAGGACGCAACGTGGCGCGCCGGCCAAGTGAACGTCGGAGATGCCGGGAGCAATCGAGTCGGGCCGCTCGCGCGTCCTCGCTGCCCCCTTGGGCCCGATCGGACCGTGACCCGAAGGGTGAGCCTACGTGCCAGTCGGGAACCCAGCCACCGGCTGCGCACCCGGCGCCCGCAGCCGTTCGCGCAATGCGGTCTTGAGCACCTTGCCGTAGTGATTCTTGGGCAGCGCGTCGACGAACACGTAGCGCTTGGGGCGCTTGAAGCGGGCAATGCGAGTCAGGCAATGCGTGTCGAGATCGGCATCGACGATGCGGGCCCCTCGCTGCGCAACGACAAAGGCGACGACCACCTCGCCCCACTCCGGATCGGTTGCCCCCACGACAGCCACTTCGGCGACACCTGGCGCCGTGAGCAGCACCTCCTCCACTTCACGCGGGTAGATATTGGAACCGCCGCTGATGATCAGATCCTTGCTGCGGTCCTTGAGGGTGAGGAATCCGGCATCGTCCACGCTGCCGACGTCGCCGGTGTAGAGCCAACCCTCGCGCACCGCGGCGGCGGTGGCTTCGGCGTTGCCCCAGTAGCCGCGCATCACGGTATCGCCTCGAACCAGGACTTCGCCGACTTCGCCGTTCGGCAGGTCCCTGCCGCCCGCGGTTGCGATGCGAATCTCGACCGGCGTCTGCGCCACGCCGACCGACGCCAGGCGCTCGAGGTACTGTGGATGCGTTGCATCGGCATGCAGCTCCCGCGACAAGGCCGTGGCGACCATCGGCGTTTCGCCCTGGCCATAGATCTGCACGAAGCGCGGCCCCATGACTCGCAGCGCGCGCTGGATGTCGGCCACGTACATCGGTGCGCCGCCATAGACGATGGTCTTGAACGATGCGGCCGCGTCATCGGGGGTGAGCCCCTGCGATTCGGCGTGGTCGACAAGGCGCTTGACGATCGTCGGCGCCGCGAAGGTCGACAGCGGACCGAGCACCCGGCCCAGTTCGAACAGTTCGGCCGGATCGACACCGCCCGACGCCGGCACCACATGCCGGGCGCCGGCCATCAGATGCGGTATCGCGTAGATCCCGCAACCGTGCGACATCGGCGCGGCGTACACCATCGCGTCGGAAGCATCGATGGCATCGACGTCGACGAAGTACGTCAGGCCCATCGTCGTCAGGTTGCGATGCGTGATCATCACGCCCTTGGGGCGTCCGGTCGTACCGCTCGTGTAGAACAGCCAGGCGACGTCGTCGGCGGTTCGCTTGGCCGGCGCGATGGCCAACTCGTCCGCTGCCGGCCGAAGCAGCGCATCCGCCTGCGCCGAGTCCGCTTCGACTTGTCGCTCCAGGCCCGCCAGCGCGCGCGGTGCGGCATCCGCCGTGACGAAGGCCCAACGGGCCTGCGCGTTGTCGATGATCCACTCGACCTCGCTCGGGTGCAGCTTGGCATTGACCGGCACGACGACGAGGCCGGCCCACCAGGCACCCCACAGGATCTCGAGGTAGCGCGGGTGGTTGCGCATGAACAATACCAAGCGGTCGCCAGGGTTCAGTCCCGCGTCCCGCAGGCGCTGCGCCAGCGCCGCGCTGCGGGACGCCCATTCGCCGTAGGTGGCATGGAGGCCGCTGCCGCAGAAGATCGCGGGCCGATCCGCTTGCAGCCGTGCCTGCCGAACCAGCAGATGGGCAAGGCTCACTGGGGCATCTCCATGTTCGCTACCGCAACCAGAATTCGTCGGCGGGTCTCGGCAGCGGCCAGTCCAGCAGTTCGGCCAGGCGACAGGTGACCCACCGCGCCTCGTCGCGTGCGACGACCGAGCCCTCGCTCACGAGCCCTCGGTGGATGCGATCGAGCACGTCCTGCTCGGCCACGCCAAGCTCGAACAGTTTCGACCGGGCGTGCTCGATGAGCATCTGAGCCATGTCTTCGCACAGGTCGTAGCGGGCGGCAACGACGTCGCGAGGCTCGCGCGGCTTGATCGCGCCCGCCGGGACGAAGAGCTCGACGAAGGACCGGGGGACGAGGGTCTGGCTTTCGTCTGACATGGTTGATCCCAGTGGGGCTGCGCTGGTGCGGATGCGGCCCCGAATCGGGCCACTCCCCGCACCTTAGCCTATTGCCGCAGCAATGCGAGCGTGCGGGCGTCGGGCTTCCCGTCGAAGAAGCGCTCGAGCACCTGCCTGAAGGCGGGTTCCTCGCCTGCAGCCTCGGCGAACAGCGTCATGCAGGAGCGGAGTTTCAGGTCGTCGGGCGAGCCGAAGATCTCGTGCGCCGACTGCACGGGCGCGCACAAGATCCGTTCGGTGCACTCCTTCAGGCGCAGACCCAGGACGGGGTGCTGCCAGTATGCGAGTGCCTCGCCGATCGAGTCGATGCCGTAGTGCCGGGCCAAGGTGCTCCGTCCAAGCCCCTTGAGCTGCGGGAAGATGAACCACATCCAGTGGCTTCGCTTCCTCGCAGCCGCCAGTTCGTCGAGGACCCCGGCATAGACCGGGCCCTGTGCATCGACGAAACGCTGCAGGCCATCACCTGAAGCATTCATGGTTCAAGACCTTGCCGAGCTCCCGACCGATCAATCCGGTCGCGTCGATCATCAATATTCGCAACGGATTGCCCCCCGCGAAACACCCAAGACTCGATCGTGACCCACTGCGCTGCGCCCCGAGAGGCGCGACCGCAACGTCTCTTTCGGGAGATGCCCCTAGTTCCGGCAGTTGCTCGAGCGGTCCGCTGAGACTGAACGATCGATCGAATGGACTGCCTTACTGGTAGTGTGTAAATAGTGAGCGCACGCTATCAATACGCTGTGTCCACAGAATTGACGGAACTGTTCGGGCACCAGCCAGAACCACCAGCCCGTATACTGAACCAAGGGTAAACCCGCAAATCGGCCTGCGTCGAGCCGGCCGCCCATTGAACATGAAAACAATCCTGAACATTCTCAAGTCCTTCCTTCCGACGATCGCGTCCCAGCAAGAGCGCGACGAGGATTACCTGGCCGGGGCCGTGGACATCTGCGACCTCGAACGGCGCATGCGCGACATCGACGAACGCGGCCGCGGGAATGTGGCGCCTATCGCTCTGGGCTTGTACGCCCGCTGAGGAAGCAGACGATGTGCACGGGCAATTTCCGCTCACCGAACGACTCGGAGTTCCGGGCTCGCGAGGCGGAAGGTCAGGTGCCTCTCGTCGCCTCGCTGTCCGCGGCGCGCAGCCTTGCCAGGGCGATTGCTGCATTGCCATTCGATACGATTCGGTTCCAGCACGCGAGCGCGGTACAGGCCGGACTCATTCGCAACTCGATGCTGGAATCACGCGATTTCGAGCAGGCACTCGGGGCGCTCGAACGTCTGAGCCTGGGTCCGCTTGCCCGTCGCGTGTGAGGAAGCGCCCAATGCGACGGGCGGTTCATGCGCGATCTGGGCGGTCGTCGAAGCGAGCGGTTGAAGGCCGACCAGGCGCCCTGCACTGCTACACTCGCGCGGGCCTTTTCGCGGCCTTGCCCGCGAACCGGAAGTAGCCCCGCAAGGCGTTGATTGCCAGGACCATTCTTCCGTCATGATCCACCGCGTGCTGTCCTTCTTGACCGCCCTGTGCCTGGGCGTCGCCGCCCTGCCGGCGACGGCGCAGTTGCTGCGCAATTTCCCTGCCGACGCTCTGCGCGGCGCCCTCGTCGTCGGTGACGCGCCCGGGATCACGCTCAATGGCCAGCCGGCGCGCCTTGCGCCAGGCGCGCGCATCCGTGGCCAGAACAACATGCTGGCGCTGTCGGGCTCGCTCGCCGGACAGCGTCTGCTCGTGAACTACACGTTCGACATGAACGGCCAGGTCAAGGACGTGTGGATCCTTACCCCCGTGGAGGCAAGCAGGAAGCCCTGGCCAAGCACGCCTGAGGAAGCCGCGCGTTGGGAATTCGACGCAGCCGCCCAGACCTGGACGCGCAAGTGACGGCAGCGACCCGCAAGGTCTTCATCAAGACCTTCGGCTGCCAGATGAACGAGTACGACTCCGGCAAGATGGCCGACGTGCTCGGCGCCGCCCAAGGTTACACGCCGACGACCGACGTCGAGGAAGCCGACCTGATCCTGTTCAACACCTGTTCGGTACGTGAGAAGGCGCAGGAGAAGGTGTTCAGCGACCTTGGCCGCGTCAAGCACCTGAAGGCCAGGGGCGTGCTGATCGGCGTCGGTGGCTGCGTGGCCAGTCAGGAAGGTGCGGCGATCATCGAGCGCGCGCCCTACGTCGACGTGGTCTTTGGTCCGCAGACGCTGCACCGCCTGCCCGAGATGCTGGCGCGGCGTGAGCGGCAGCGGCGCCCGCAGGTGGACATCAGCTTCCCCGAGATCGAGAAGTTCGACCACTTGCCGCCGGCGCGCGTGGACGGCGCGACCGCCTTCGTCTCGATCATGGAAGGCTGTTCGAAGTACTGCAGCTACTGTGTCGTGCCCTACACGCGCGGCGAAGAGGTATCGCGCCCACTGGACGACGTGCTGGCCGAAGTGGCGGGACTTGCCGAGCAGGGCGTGCGCGAAGTGACGCTGCTCGGACAGAACGTCAATGCCTATCGCGGCAGCATGGAGGGCACGGGCGGGATCGCCGACTTCGCGCTGCTGGTCGAGCTCGTCGCCGCCATTGCCGGCATCGCGCGCATCCGCTACACGACGAGCCACCCGAAGGAATTCACACCGCGGCTGATCGACGTCTATGCCCGCGTGCCGCAACTCGTGAACCACCTGCACCTGCCGGTGCAGCACGGCAGCGACCGCATGCTGTCGGCGATGAAGCGCGGCTACACCGTGCTCGAGTACAAGAGCATCGTGCGCCGGCTTCGCGCGGTTCGGCCCGACATTCGGATCGGCAGCGATTTCATCGTCGGCTTCCCCGGCGAGACCGACGACGACTTCGCGAAGACGATGAAGCTGATCGACGAGATCGGTTTCGACGCAAGCTTCAGCTTCGTTTTCAGCCCGCGGCCTGGTACGCCGGCCGCGGCGCTTGCCGACGACACGCCACAAGCGGTGAAGTTGGCCCGGCTGCAGCGGCTCCAGGCCGCGATCGACGCCAACGCAGCGCGCATCGGCGAGTCGCTCGTCGGCACGGTGCAGCGCATCCTGCTGGAAGGGCCCTCGCGCAAGGACGCGAGCGAGCTGATGGGGCGCACCGAGTGCAACCGCGCCGTCAACCTTGCCGCGCCACCGCGGCTCGCCGGCCAGATGGCCGATGTCCTGATCACCGAGGCCCGCGCGCACTCACTGCGCGGGCAGCTCGTCGCGGCCGCGGCCTGAAGATGCGGCGGCGGCGCGCCCGCAGGGCTACTGCGGCGTGACGCGCGCTTCCTCGCCCTTGCCCTGGATGAAGACCTTCTGACCGACGAACAGGTTCGGACCGACCGGCTGCGTGACAGCCACCAGCACGCCCGAGCTCGTGCGCACGATGATCTGCTGCCCGTCGATCGGCTGGGTGTGCCTTCTCTGCACCTCGTTGCCCGCCATCGCCCCGCCGACGGCCCCAGCCACCATTGCCACGTCGCGGCCGGTGCCGCCGCCGATCAGGCTGCCGATACCCACGCCGGCCAGGCCACCGAGCACCGCGCCGACGCCGACGCGCTGATTGGTGTCGATCTGGGTTGCGACGATCTGCTCGATAACACCCTTGCGGATCTCCAGAGTATCCGGTTGCTGCGTCGCGCAGGCGGCGAGCACGAGGGCGATCATGGCGACGGTCAGGCGCGAGCGAAGGCGGTTCAGCATCGAGTTCTCCTCTTGACGATAGGGGGGCCGCGCCGTTTGCCTCACGGCGACCCCGTGATTATCGGGCAGCCCGACCACTGGCCCTTCGTCGTCAGGCTCCCCTGAGCAGGCGATAGCGGGCGATCAGGGCATTTGTCGAGCTGTCGTGCGCGGCCGCCGCAGCGTCGCCGGCGAGCTCGCCCACGATGCGATTGGCAAGCAGCTTGCCGAGCTCGACGCCCCACTGGTCGAAGGGGTCGATCTGCCACAGCGCGGCCTGCGTGAACACGCTGTGCTCGTACAGCGCGACGAGCCTGCCGAGCGCCGCCGGGGTGAGCTTCTTGAGCAGCAGGGTGTTCGACGGCCGGTTGCCCTCGAACGTGCAGTGCGGCACCAGGGCGGCAGCGGTCCCCTCGGCCGCGACTTCCTCGGCCGTCCTGCCGAAGGCCAGAGCCTCGCCCTGCGCGAACACGTTGGCGAGCAGCAGGTCGTGATGCGGCGCCAGCGGATTGAGCGGCTGGCCGAAGGCGATGAAGTCGCACGGGACGAGTCGCGTGCCCTGGTGAAGCAGCTGGTAGAACGAGTGCTGGCCATTGCTGCCGGGCTCGCCCCAGACGATCGGGCCCGTGTCGCAGCCGACCGGCAGGCCGTCGAACCGCACGCGCTTGCCGTTGCTTTCCATCGCGAGCTGCTGCAGGTAGGCCGGAAAGCGCTTCAGGTACTGCTCGTAGGGCAGCACCGCGACCGTCTGCGCGCCGAGGAAGTTGTTGTTCCAGAGCGCGATCAGCCCCATCAGCGCCGGCAGGTTGCGATCGAAAGGCGCACTTCGGAAGTGCTCGTCCATCTCGCGGGAGCCGGCGAGCATCGCGCGGAAGTTCTCGGGGCCGATCGCGATCATCGTCGACAGTCCGATCGCCGAACCCATCGAATAGCGCCCGCCGACCCAGTCCCAGAAGCCGAACATGTTGTCGACGGCGATGCCGAAGGCAGACACCTCCGCCGCATTCGTCGATACGGCGACGAAGTGGCTGGCCACCGCGCGCGCATCGCCGCCGAGCCCGTCGAGCAGCCAGCCGCGCGCGGTGTGCGCATTGGTCATCGTCTCCAGCGTCGTGAACGTCTTCGACGCGACGATGAACAGCGTCTCCGCGGGTTCGAGGTCGCGCGTCGCCTCGATGAAGTCCGTGCCGTCGATGTTGGAGACGAAGCGGAACACCATGTCGCGCGCGCTGTAGTAGCGCAGCGCTTCGTAGGCCATCACCGGCCCGAGGTCCGAGCCTCCGATGCCGATGCTCACGACATTGCGGATGCGCTTGCCGGTGTGACCCGTCCAGGCTCCGCTGTGTACGCGGTAGGCGAAGTCGGACATGCGCCCCAGCACTTCGTGCACCGCCGGCACGACGTTCTCGCCATCGACGAGGAACGCAGCCCCTCGCGGCGCGCGCAGCGCGACGTGAAGCGCTGCGCGGTTCTCCGAGGTGTTGACCCGGTCGCCGCGGAACATGGCGTCGATCCGCGCGCCCAGGCCAGATTCCGAGGCCAGCGCGAGCAGCAGTCGGATCGTCTCGTCGGTGATGCGGTTCTTCGAGTAGTCGAGGTAGACGCCGGCCGCCTCGAGCGTGAGCCGCTCGCCGCGTCTGGGGTCGGCCGCAAAGAGCTGGCGCAGATGCAGCGATTGCAGCTCGTGCTGGTGGGCCTGCAGCGCCTGCCAGGCGTCGCCCTGGGTGACGGAGAAACCATTCGGGTCGTTCATGCGGGCAATCCTACCGTCTTCGGCGAGGTCGGAGACGCGGCGCTGTTCGTAGTCGACACCGGAGTCGTCTGAAGCGGCCCTTGGTTCCTCAGTCGGATTCCTTGATCAGCCGTCCGCTTGCGTGCTGGATCGGCCGCGCGTTCATCGGGTACAGGCGGGCGAAGACGCCGATCTGCTCGGGCGAGAGCTGCACCGGCTGGCGCATCACCATCCACAGCACGCCTTCGCTGCACGGAGGCGTCGTCTGCGAGCCCATGTAGGTGAAGTAGCTGCGGTTCTCGGGAAGCAGGCCGCCGGGGTCCAGGGTCGTCCTGGCCGTGACGTCCTCGCCCCGGTCCAGCGGCAGGTTGTTCCACACCGCCTGCACGACCGGATGGGCGCTGCCGGGTTCGAGCAGCACCGCCACCGTGGCCAGACGGCCGTCTTCGCTCCTGTGCTCCAGGTGCGCGACCATCGCGAACTGGCGGCCCTCGATCCGCTCTTCCGCAGGGCGATGGAAGTGGAATTGGACGAGCTCATAGCGCCGGCCCAGCACCTCGATGGCGTTGCCCGCTGCGACATCGACCTGCACCGTGTGGCCGTTGTCGACGACACGAAAGCCGCTGGCCCGGTAGTCGAATTGAACCGGCTCGAGCTGCACCTTGATGCCGTCGCGGATGTCGATCGGGCTCTGCCGCCTGCCGCTGGCGCAGGTGGCGAACTCGGACTTGAGCCGGCCCCAGTGCGCGGGGCCCCCCGGCCCGTTGTAGTCCCAATGAAGCGCCTCGGTGGACGGATGCGTACCGGCGCGACGCTCGCGCGGCGCTGCGCCGGCGGGTGTGGCAGTTCCAGCAGCGGCCACGACGGGGCCGGGTCCGCTGCCGCGGGTGACGACGCGAACGAGACCTGGGTCGGAACCGTCCCTCTTGCCGCCGCCGAGCTTCTCGGCGAGGCGCTCGCGCAGCCTCTCCATCGGGTCCTGGAAGCCCTTGCGCGCCGGAACCTGCCCCTTGCCCTCGGCGACGGCCGAGGCAGCCGCTGCCGGCACCGCGCTGCCCCCCGCGGCAAACGTCGTCAGGCCAACGCTTGACAGCGCTGCGGCAAGGCAGGCCACGGACCATCGCATGGGGTTCCTCCGACTGGGTTGCGACACGGGGTGCCTGTCGGATATCGGCCCCGCGGGCCGGCGATTGAGCTCGCCCAGCCCGCCGCCGGGCTGCGAACCGGCACGGCCGCA
Organism: uncultured bacterium; assembly: GCA_963802435.1. Lineage (GTDB taxonomy): Bacteria > Pseudomonadota > Gammaproteobacteria > Burkholderiales > Burkholderiaceae_C > CAIKUF01. The sequence continues at coordinate 133,239 of CAWDIT010000004.1, read as the reverse complement.
AGCTTTGGGGCTCAGGTCACGCGCGGCTTCACCCACAGCCAGGCGAAGACTCCGACGCTCATCATCGCCAGTGAGGTCAACGCGAGCGCCACGGTGGAGTGCATGACCAGCGGCGCGATCACGCCGGCCACGAAACCGTTGGCCGCGCTGCCGATGAAGGCCTGCACCGACGAGGCCATACCGCGCCGCTCGGGCATCAGGTCGAGCACCATCAGCGTGACCACCGGCACCATCAGCGCCCAGCCGAACGAGTAGATCGCGATCGGCAGCATGGCCCACCAGGCCTCGGGCACGAACAGCAGGTTCAGCACCGCATTGACGATCGACACCGAAACCATGACGACGAAGCCGTGGCGGATCTGATGCTTGGGCTTGATGCGCCCGGCCAATCGCCCCGACAGCCAGGCGCCCAACATGATGCCGCCGATGCTGAGACAGAAGAACCAGAAGAACTGGCCCGGGCCGAGCTTCAGGTGGTCGCCCAGGAATACCGGCGCCGACAGCACGTAGAGGAACATGCCGTTGAACGGGATGCCGCTCGCGAGCGCGAGCATCAGGAAGCGCGGGTTCGACCCCAGGTGCCAGTAGCCGCGCATCAGGTTGGAGACGTTGAACGGCTGCTTCTGCGACTTGTGAAGCGTCTCGGGCAGCAGCTTGTAGTTGCCCAGCCAGAGCAAGGCGCCGATGCCGGTCAGGAACCAGAAGATCGCGTGCCAGCCGACGTGGATGAACAGGAAGCCGCCGATCATCGGTGCGATGGCCGGCGCGACACCGAAATAGATCGTCACCTGCGACATCACACGCTGCGCGTCGGCGGGCGGGAACATGTCGCGAATCACCGCGCGCGACACCACGATGCCCGCACCCGCCGACATGCCCTGCACTGCGCGCCAGAAGACCAGCGCACCGATGCCTTCGGCGAGCGCGCAGCCGGCCGAAGCGACCGTGAACAGCACGATTCCCCACAGCACGACCGGCCGGCGGCCGAAGCTGTCTGACAGCGCGCCGTGAAACAGGTTCATCACCGCGAAGCCAAACAGATAGGCCGACAGCGTCTGCTGCATCTGCACCGGCGTCGCGCCGATCGACGCCGCAATGCCGGAGAAGGCCGGCAGGTAGGTGTCGATCGAGAACGGGCCGAGCATGGCCAGGCAGGCCAGCAGGACAGCGAGTGCCCAGCGCGGGGCGCGCCAGAGGGTGCTTGCGTCGGGGTTCATCGACCTTCCGGTTCGGGACACAGCCGTCCTGGGACGACCGCCATGCAGAAAATGTTGTGAAGCGAGCCGATAGGCCGGATTCTGTGCGGCAGATCGCCCTTGCGCGCGACCCGCCGTGACCGCCATTCCTCTGGGCCGTGCATCGCTGCACGGCTCGGTGCCACCTACCCGCACACTCGCCGGGCCGGGTCGCCGTGTGCCTATTTGGTGTTGCTGCGCGCAGAGATTGCCCGTTTCACCCAGGGCGGGCCGTGCCCGCCCTGGGTGCTGCTCGGTTCGGGCTCTCGCCCGAGTCCGTGCGGCGTTGCCTCACGGACCGCCTGCTCGCGCAGGCGCCTCGCAGACCACCCAATTCGGGAGCCCGCCCTGACTCGTCTCTGTTGCTCTGATCCTCACCTCGCGGTGGACAGCCGTTAGCTGCTGCGCTGCCCTGTGCAGTCCGGACCTTCCTCCAGTGCACCCTTTCGGGTCTCGCACCGGCGGCGGTCTGGCTCGCTTCACACTGCGGATTATCCGCGCCGCTGCCCGCGCCGGCGCCGGATCGTCGCGAAAGCCCTCGCCGTGGCGGGCCGGCACCCGCCGATCAGTTCTCGTCCGCAGCCAGGAAGCGCACCTGGTGGGGCTGCTTCTCAGACTGCAGCGCGAAGTGCGCCGCGTGCTTCTTGAACAGCTTGGTCGAGGCGGCGGCCTTTCCGAGCAGCTTGGCCTTGCGCAGCGGCTCTGCGGCCATTCGCAGTTCGATCCAGCCGCCAGTCCTGAGTTGCGGGACCACTTCCAGGATGTCCTGCACGTCCTTCGGCAGCCGGGCCTTGGTCGGCGTGGCAGCCGGGGCGGCGGTTCGCTCCCGCCTCTTGCGCGCTTCGACCGGAATCGTGCGCGCCTGGGGTAGCGCCGGCTCGGCAGCCAGCGCCGCCGCTGCGCTGGAAGCCCGCCCTCGGGGCGCCCGCTTGACGGCCGGCCTGGGCTCGGCCGGGTTCGCGGTCTTCGCCGCGGCCCGGGCCCTGCCGTGGCGCAGATCGACGAAGCTGTCGTAGACGGGCTTGGCATCGTCGCCAGTCTTGCCTTCCTGGCCGATGCCTTCGACGCGGCAGCCCTTCTCGCGCAGGCGGATCACGAGCGGCGCGAAGTCGGAGTCCGACGAGACGATGACGACCACGTCGGGACGCTCGGCGACGACGAGGTCGAGCGCATCGACGGCGAGCGCGATGTCGGTCGAATTCTTCCCGGTCGAGAGGTTGACCATCGGGCGGATCGACAGCCGCTTGAAGAGTTGCAGGTTCTTCAGCGCCGACTCGGCGGTGCAGTAGGCGCGCCGCACGTGGATCGCGCCGCGCTCGTCCATCACCCTGGCGAAGGCCTGCTCGACCACATCGGCCGACACGTTGTCGGCGTCGACGAGCAGCATCACGCGGGGGGTCGGGTTCATTGAAGTCTCCAGTTCAGGGTTTCACCGCCGCACAGCGGCTTGAGTGTGGCGTCGCCGAATGGCAGCGCCTCGGGCACGGTCCACGGCTGCCTGCGCAAGGTCACCATGCCGCGGTTGCGCGGCATGCCGTAGAACGCAGGGCCGTTGAAGCTGGCGAAGGCCTCGAGCCGGGCGAGCGCGCCGGCCGCCTCGAAGGCTTCGGCGTACAGCTCCAGCGCACTCAGCGCGGTATAGCAGCCCGCGCAACCTGTGGCGTGTTCCTTCAGGTGCGCCGCGTGCGGCGCGCTGTCGGTGCCGAGGAAGAACCTGTCGCCGCCCGATGTCGCCGCGGCAACCAGCGCCAGGCGATGCTCCTCGCGCTTCAATACCGGCAGGCAGTACCAGTGCGGCCGCAGTGCCGCCGACCCATTCGCGGCGAGGAAGATCGCATTGCGGTTGTAGCGCAGGTGGTGCGCGGTGATCGTCGCCGCGACGAGACGGTCGGCCGACTGCACGTACTGCACCGCCTCGCGCGTCGTGATGTGCTCGAAGACGATCTTCAATTCCGGAAAGTCGCGGCGCAGCGGCAGCATCACGCGCTCGATGAAAACGGCCTCGCGGTCGAACAGGTCCACCGCGGGGTCCGTCACCTCGCCGTGCACCAGCAGCGGCAGCCCCTCGCGCTGCATCGCCGCTAGCGTGCCGCGGGTCTTGCGCAGATCGGTCACGCCGGCGTCGCTGTTCGTCGTCGCGCCGGCGGGGTAGAGCTTGACGGCGACGACGCCTGCGTCACGCGCCCGCCGGATCTCTTCGGGGGGCAGCGCATCGGTGAGGTACAGCGTCATCAGCGGCTCGAACGCGACGCCCGCGGGCACCGCGTCGAGTATGCGATCGCGGTAGGCCACGGCCAGCGCGGTCGTCGTGACCGGTGGCTTCAGGTTCGGCATGACGATCGCGCGGCCGAACTGGCGCGCCGTGTGAGGCACGACGACCTGCAGCGCCGCGCCGTCACGCAGATGCACGTGCCAGTCGTCGGGCCGGGTGATCGTCAGCGTCTCGGTCATTTGCGAATTTTCGCACCCGCGTCGACCCGACCCACTGCGGCACCGTGCTTGTCGGGTCCTGACCGTTCCATCGAACGGGTGCCGGTGCGGTCAGGACGCGCGGCCGGCGGTGAAAGACCTTCGGTTTGATCTGGCGTAAGGCGCGTGCCCGTTCGAGAGGGCTAACCTCCAGGCTTCGGCACACCCGCCAACGAGGAGATGGACATGAGCAAGCGTGATGTGGTGGTCCTGGGCGCAGCCCGTTCGGCGATCGGTACGTTCGGCGGCGCGCTGGCCGACATCGAGCCGGCCGAACTCGCCGGCACCGTGATGAAGGAAGCGATCAGGCGCTCCGGCGTCGATCCGAAGTCGGTCAACTACGTGACGGTGGGCAACACGATCCCGACCGAAGGCCGCTTCGCCTACGTGGCGCGCGTGGCTTCCATCCAGGCCGGGCTGCCGATGGATTCGGTGGCGATGGCGGTCAACCGGCTGTGCTCGTCGGGCCTGCAGGCGATCGTGACGACGGCGCAGAACATCCTGCTCGGCGACTGCGACTACGGCGTCGGCGGCGGCGTCGAGGTGATGAGCCGCGGCGGCTACCTGTCGCCGGCGATGCGCAGCGGCGCGCGGATGGGCGACACCAAGCTGATCGACATGATGGTCGCCACGCTGACCGACCCGTTCGGCGTCGGCCACATGGGCATCACGGCCGAGAACCTGTGCACCAAGTGGGGCATCACGCGCGAGGAACAGGACGCGCTGGCGGTCGAGTCGCACCGCCGCGCGGCGGCGGCAATCGCCGACGGGCGCTTCAAGTCGCAGATCGTGCCCATCGTCAAGCAGACGCGCAAAGGCGAAGTGACCTTCGACACCGACGAGCACGTCAAGGCGAACACGACGATGGAAACGCTGGCAAAGATGAAGCCGGCATTCAAGAAGGACGGTTCGGTGACCGCGGGCAACGCCTCGGGCATCAACGATGGCGCGGCCTTCTTCGTGCTGGCCGACGCGTCTGTGGCAGCCGCTGCCGGCCACAAGCCGATGGCACGGCTGGTGTCGTACGCCGTGGCCGGCGTGCCGAACGAGATCATGGGCGAAGGTCCGATCCCGGCGACGAAACTGGCGCTGAAGAAGGCTGCCCTGACGCTCGCCCAGATGGACGTGATCGAGAGCAACGAGGCGTTCGCGGCACAGGCCATCGCGGTGTCGCGCGGGCTCGAGCTCGACATGAAGCAAGACCAACCCGAACGGCGGCGCGATCGCACTCGGCCATCCGATCGGCTGCTCGGGCGCCTTCCTCGCGACGAAGGCGGTCTACGAACTGCAACGCACCGGCGGGCGCTACGCGCTGGTGACGATGTGCATCGGCGGCGGGCAGGGCATCGCTGCCATCTTCGAGCGCGTCTGACGAGTCGCCACGGCGGCGCGGTCGCCGCGCACGGATCCTCCGGATCCGGCCGGCGGCTCGCTGGAAAGTGCGCGGCCTTCCTTCATGTCGCGCAAAGAGCTCGCGATGCCTTCCGATTTTGCCGCTGCAGGCAGCTCGATTCCGCGCGGGACAGTTGCCTGCTTGGCGCTGGCCGCGTTCGGCAGCGGCCTCTCGCTGAGGGTGAACGACGCTCTGCTGCCGAAGCTTGCCGAAGAGTTCACCGTCTCGCTCGGTGCAGCATCGCAGGTGATCAGCGTCTTCGCGACGGCATACGGGCTGGCCCAGCTGATCTTCGGACCGCTCGGCGACCGCTTCGGAAAGTACCGCGTCATTGCGTGGGCCTCGACGGCATGCGCCGCCACGTCGCTGCTTTGCGCTCTGGCACCCGGGTTCGAGACGCTGCTCGTGGCTCGGGCCTTGGCCGGCATGACCGCGGCAGCGATCATTCCCCTTTCGATGGCGTGGATCGGCGACGTCGTCGCCTATGAGCAGCGCCAACCCGTGCTGGCGCGGTTCCTGATCGGCCAGATCGCTGGACTGACTGCCGGGGTCTGGCTCGGCGGGTTCGCAGCAGACCACCTGAGCTGGCGTGTGCCGTACGTCCTGCTCGTGGCGATCTTTGCCGGGGTGGGACTGGCGCTGTTCGCCTTCAACCGTCGGCTGCCGGCGCACGCACGGCTGACGAGGTCGGGCGAGGGATCGCCGTTGCGGCGCATCGGAGCCGAGCTAGCCGCCGTCCTGTCGCAGCCCTGGGCGCGGGTGATCCTTTCGCTCGTCTTCCTGGAGGCATTCGCCTTCTACGGGCCGTTTGCCTTCATCCCGACACACGTTCACCGAAGCTTCGGGCTTTCGCTGTCGAACTCCGGCGCGCTCGTGATGCTGTTCGGCCTTGGCGGCTTTGTCTTCGCCGTCTCGTCACGCCGCTTGGTGCCCCGGCTGCGCGAACTCGGCTTGGCGAGGTGGGGCGGCATGTTCATGAGCGCCGCGCTCGTGGCGATCGCATTCGGCCCGTCCTGGTGGTGGGCGCTCGCCGGGTGCTTCGTCGCCGGGCTCGGCTTCTACATGCTTCACAACACCCTGCAGGTGAACGCAACGCAGATGGTCCCCGAGCGGCGCGGCGCAGCGGTGTCGGCCTTCGCGTCGTGCTTCTTCCTCGGGCAATCTGCCGGCGTTTCTCTCGGCGGATGGCTGATCGGGCGCACCGGCACGGCGATGTTCCTCGCGTTCGGAGCGGCGGGCATCTTGGCGGTGGCGTTTGCGTTCGTGTCGCTGCTCGGCCGACGGGCGCCGGCCGCGCGTCGGTGACGCCACGGGCCGCGGCGCTCAGCCATCGGGCTTTCAGGCCCGCCGGCCTTGGCAGGCACTCGCGAGTCCGCAGGGACTGCACCGGGACACAGGCAGGCCCTGCGGCCTGTCTGTCGCCTGGGGAAGGCTCGGCGCGTCTCGCGACGAGCTCACTCGCTCCAGCCTCAGTGCTGCAGGATCTTCGAGAGGAACTCCTTCGCCCGCGGCGTGCGCGCGTCGGGATTGTCGAAGAAGTCGTCGCGCTTGCAGTCCTCGACGATCCGGCCGGCGTCCATGAAGATCACGCGGTGGCTGACCTTGCGCGCAAAGCCCATCTCGTGCGTGACGACCATCATCGTCATGCCTTCCTTGGCGAGCAGCACCATCACGTCGAGCACCTCGCCGACCATCTCGGGGTCGAGCGCCGAGGTGGGCTCGTCGAACAGCATCACGATCGGGTCCATGCTGAGCGCGCGGGCGATCGCCACGCGCTGTTGCTGGCCGCCCGAGAGCTGCCCGGGGAACTTGTCCTTGTGATCCATCAGGCCGACGCGGTCGAGCATCTTCAGACCGCGCGTCCGCGCTTCGTCGGCGCTGCGGCCGAGCACCTTGATCTGCGCCAGCGTCAGGTTCTCGGTCACCGACAGGTGCGGGAACAGCTCGAAGTGCTGGAACACCATGCCCACTCGCGAGCGCAGCTTCGGCAGGTCGGTCTTGGGGTCGGCGATCGAGATGCTGTCGACGACGATGTCACCCTTCTGGAAGGGTTCGAGCGCGTTGACGGTCTTGATCAGCGTCGACTTGCCGGAGCCCGACGGGCCGCAGACGACGACCACTTCGCCCTTCTTGATCGTCGTGCTGCAATCGGTCAGCACCTGGAAGCTGCCGTACCACTTGGACACGTTCTTGATGTCGATCATGAAGATTTCTCTGGCTAGGGTCTGTTGACACATGAATCGCGCCCGCGCCGGGGTGGCCAAGGGCGCAGGCGTAGGCGCGGCACGCAGCCCAGGCTGGCCGCCTGGGCAAGGGCCGCAACGCCCGCATGCGCCCTTGGGTACCCCGGCCCAGAGGGTGAGCGCCTGCAAGGGGCGTACTCGTCGTTGCGAATGCGCGCTGGGGCCCGACCCCAGCTCCGCTTCGCGCCTAGATTGCGCCCCTTGCAGGCGCTCACGCGGGTGCGATTCATATGTCAACAGACCCTAGCGAATGATCCGGATCTTGTTCTGCAGCCGCCGAACGAGCATCGACAGGCTGAAGCAGATGACGAAATAGAGGACCGCTGCGAGCAGGTACATCTCGACCGGCCGGTTGAAGTTCTTGCCCGCCACCTCGAAGCCCTTGAGCAGGTCGTAGGCGCCGATCGCGTAGACCAGCGAGGTGTCCTGGAACAGGATGATGGTCTGCGTCAGCAGCACCGGCAGCATGTTGCGGAAGGCCTGCGGCAGCACGATCAGCTGCATCGTCTGGCCGTAGGTCATGCCGACCGCGTAGCCGGCGTGGACCTGGCCCTTGGGCACCGACTGGATGCCCGCGCGCATGATCTCCGAGTAGTACGCCGCCTCGAAGACGGTGAAGGTGATGATCGCCGACACCTCGGCGCCGAGCGGCCGGCCGATCAGCATCGGGATCAGCAGGAAGAACCACAGGATCACCATCACGAGCGGGATCGAGCGCAGCGTGTTCACGTAGAACGCCGCGACGAGCACCAGCGGCTTCCTGCCCGACAGCCGCATCAGCGCGAGCATCGTGCCGATCGCAATGCCTCCGACCATCGCGACCAGCGTGAGCTGGACCGAGAAGACGAGCCCCTTGACGATGAAGCTGCTGACGACCTGCCAGCTCAGGAAGCCGAAGTCGACGTTGAACATGTCAGCCCCCCCGCCGGGCCGCCCCAAGGGGGGGCTGCGCCCCCTCGGGGGGCAGTGAATGCAGTGAACTTGGGGGCGCCATCACTTGCTCCCGCCGATCATCCCGGGCACCTGGACCCGGTTCTCGATGAAGAGCGCGACCCGGTTGACCGCAAACGCCGACAGGAAGTAGAGCAGCGTCACCGCGAGGTAGATCTCGATCCCGCGCGAGGTCTCTTCCTGCGCCTGCATCGCGAACATCGTCAGCTCGGAGATGCTCACCGCGAACGCCACCGACGAGTTCTTGATGATGTTCATCGACTCGCTGGTCAGCGGCGGGACGACGATGCGAAAAGCCATCGGCAGCAACACGTAGCGGTAGGTCTGCGGCAGCGTCAGCCCCACCGCGAGGCCGGCGTGGCGCTGGCCCCTGGGCAGCGACTCGATGCCGGCCTTGACCTGCTCGGAGATCCGAGCCGAGGTGAAGAAGCCCAGCGCGAACACGACCAGCACGAAGCTCGGCACGCCGCGCAGCACGAGAAAGATCGACGGCAGCACGTGATACCAGAGGAAGAGCTGGACCAGCAGCGGGATGTTGCGGAACAGCTCCGTCCACGCGTTGCCGAGCAGCACCAGCACCTTGCTCGGCGTCGTGCGCAGGATGCCCATCAGCGAGCCCACGAGGAGCGCGACGACGAGGCCGCCGGCCGAGACCGACAGCGTCCATCCCCAGGCCGAGAACAGCCACTCGAGGTAGCTTCGGCCGCCACCGGTGTCCTGCAGGAAGACCTGCCAGTCCCACTTGCTGCTCAACGCCGCCTCCCCTGCTGTCTTGCGGGTCGGCCGGGGCCGTCCCGTCGAGCCCGGCGCCGCCGGGCGCGCAAGCCCGGTTCACGGCCGCCTTGGCGCGCTACTTCTTGGCGTAGTCCTCAGCCGGCTTGTCGTTCGGGTTCGCCCACGCAGCCTTGGTCGCATCGCTAGGCGGCAGGCCGACCTTGGTGTTGCTCGGCGGGATCGGCTGCATGAACCACTTGTCGTACAGCTTCGCGACTTCGCCGCTCTTGATCATCGCCACGATGCTGCCGTCCACGGCCTTCTTGAAGCCCGGGTCGTCCTTGCGGTACATGATCGCGATCGGTTCGACCGACAGCACCTCGCCGACGATCTTGAAGTCGGCCGGATTCTTCGACTTCGAGATGAGGCCGGCGAGGATCTGGCCGTCCATCACGAAGGCGTCGGCACGGCCGGATTCGAGCAGCAGGAAGCTGTCGGCATGGTCCTTGCCGAAGACTTCCTTGAAGTCGACGCCGGTCGCCTTCTCGTGCTTGCGCAGCAGCTGCACCGAGGTCGTGCCGGTGGTCGTGGCGACCGTCTTGCCGGCGAGCTGGTTGATCGAGGTGATGCCCGAATTGGCCTTCACCGCGATGCGCACTTCCTCGACGTACATCGTCGGCGCGAAGGCGACGTCTTTCTGCCGCGTCGCGTTGTTGGTGGTCGAGCCGCACTCGATGTCGACGGTGCCGTTCTGCACCAGCGGAATGCGGTTCTGCGAGGTCACCGGCTGGTACTTGATGTCGAGCTTGGCCAGGCCGAGCTGCTTCTGGATGTCAGCCAACACGTGCTGGCAGACGTCGTAGTGGAAGCCCGTGTACTTGCCGTCGCCGAGCGTGAAAGCGAGCGCGCCGGAGGACTCGCGCACGCCCATCGTGGCGCTGCCGCTGTCCTTGATCTTCTTCAGCGTGTCCTGCGCTTGCACGGCGCCGACCGCCAGCGCGGCAAGCAGGACCAGAATCGATTTCGTTAACATCATTTGGGGCTCCTTGGGTGGTATCGGGCACTAGAGTAGGGCTTCCCGGATTCTAGTGACCTGGGCACGATCCCGAGCGCGCTCTTCTCGAAATGGGGGTTTTCGATAGTGCTGCTTCCGTAGCCCTCCTCGCCAGCGCTTCACGCCCGCGGCGCCGGTCAGGTCTGCAGCTAGCCTTCGCTGCCCGCCTGCTGCAGACGCCACATCTCGGCGTAACGGCCGTCGCGTGCCATCAGTTCGGCGTGCGTTCCACGCTCGACGATGCGGCCGTGCTCCATCACGACGATCTGGTGCGCGTCGACCACCGTCGACAGGCGGTGGGCGATGACGAGCGCGGTCTTGTTGCGCGCCACGCCCTGCAGTTCGGCCTGGATCGCTCGCTCGTTGGCCGAGTCGAGCGCCGACGTGGCCTCGTCGAAGATCAGGATCGGCGGGTCCTTCAACAGGGTACGTGCAATGGCCACGCGCTGCTTCTCGCCGCCGCTCAGCTTCAGGCCTCGCTCGCCGACCATCGTTGCGTAGCCCTTCGGCGTGGAGACGATGAACTCGTGGATGCGCGCTGCCTGGGCCGCCGCCACCACTTCGGCGTGGCTGGCGCCGGGCCGGCCGTAGGCGATGTTGTACTCGACCGTGTCGTTGAAGAGCACCGTGTCCTGCGGCACGATGCCGATCGCCGCGCGCAGGCTGGCCTGCGTGACGGCCCGGATGTCCTGGCCGTCGATGCTGATGCGCCCGGCGTTCACGTCGTAGAAGCGGTAGAGCAGCCGCGCCAGCGTCGACTTGCCCGCCCCCGACGGCCCGACCACCGCCACCGTCTTGCCGGCGGGAATCTCGAAGCTCAGCTCGTGCAGGATGGTGCGTGCGTTCTCGGCGTCGCTGTCGTAGGCGAAGCCGACGCCTTCGAACCGAACCACGCCCTGCGTCACCCGCAGCGGCTGGGCGCCGGGCGCATCGGCGACCTCGCGCTCGCGCTCGAGCAGCCGGAACATCTTGTCGAGGTCGGTCAGGCCCTGCTTGATCTCGCGGTAGATCGCGCCCAGGAAGTTCAGCGGGATGTACAGCTGGATCATGAAGGCATTGACCATCACCAGGTCGCCGAGCGTCATGCGCCCGTCGACGACGCCCTGCGTGGCCCGCCACAGCATCGTCACCAGCGCGACCGCGATGATCAGCTGCTGGCCGGTGTTGAGCATCGACAGCGAGCTCTGGCTCTTCAGCGAAGCGCGGCGCAGCTTCTCGAGGCTCTCGTCGTAGCGCCCGGCCTCGAAGGCCTCGTTGTTGAAGTACTTGACGGTCTCGTAGTTCAGCAGCGAGTCGATCGCCTTGCTGTGCGCCATCGACTCGAGCTCGTTCATCTGGCGCCGGAACTTGGTGCGCCACTCGGTCAGCGAGACGGTGTAGCTGACGTAGACGACGAGCGCGACCAGGGTGATCCACGCGAACCAGGCGTCGAACTTCACCGCCAGCAGCGTCAGCACCATCGTCACCTCGATGATCGTCGGCACGATGCTGTAGAGCGAATACGAGATCAACGAGTGCACGGCTCGCGTGCCGCGTTCGATGTCGCGCGTCATGCCGCCCGTCTGGCGCTCGAGGTGGAAGCGCAGCGACAGCGCGTGCAGGTGGCGGAACACGGCGAGCGAGATGCTGCGTGCCGTGCCCTCGGTCGCCTTGGCGAAGACCAGCTCCCGAAGCTCGGTGAACAGCGAAGTCGACAGCCTCAGGCCCCCGTAGGCGAGCAGCAAGCCGATCGGCACCACGAGCACCGCGCGAACGTCGCCCGGCTTCAGCGACAGGTTGTCGACCAGCGTCTTCAACAGCAGGGGCACGGCGACATTGGCCACCTTCGCCCCGACCATGAACGCCAGCGCGACGGCGACCCGCCAGCGGTAGCGCCACAGGTAGGGCAGCAGGCGCTCGAGCGTGGCCCAGTCGGACCGCGGCGCAGCGGCTGCGGGTTCGGCAGGCAGGGGAAGGGCGTGGGTTCGCATCGGAGGGCGGTCGTGAAAGAATCGGTCGTCAGGACAAGGGCAGAAGGTGAAGCAGATGACAGGCCACTCGAGCCGCGACAAGGCGGCAACGATCGACCATACCGCAGCCGCGGCCGCGCCGCTCGCCCTGCCGACCGACCACGAGCTCGTCATGCGCGTGATGCCGCTGCCCGCGGACTCGAACGCCAACGGCGACATCTTCGGCGGCTGGATCATGGCGCAGGTCGACCTCGCCGGCGCCGTGCTGCCGGCGCGCATCGCCAAGGGCCGCATCGCGACCGTGGCGGTGAACGAGTTTGTCTTCAAGCAGCCGGTGTCGATCGGCGACCTGCTGAGCTTCTACGCCCACGTCGTTCGCGTCGGGCGCACCTCGATCACCGTGCGGGTCGAGGTCTACGCCGAGCGCAACCCGGCCAACCTGCGGGTCGTCAAGGTGACCGAGGCGAATGTCACCTACGTGGCGATCGACCGCAACGGGCAGCCGCGAACGATACCGAAGGATTGATGCGGGCGCGTCGGCCTTCGCCGCGGTCCGATCGATCAATGAGGACCTCTTGGGTGGTTGCAATGAAGCGGGAACCACTGTTCGCCGCCGATGGATCTGCCGGCTTGGATTTCGATGGAGGCGCGCATTTCTAGGCGTCAGGTCGCCGGCACTCGAACAGACGGCGCGCACCGGCACTTCAGGCAACCCCTACTTGCCCGGCCCCCCGAAGTGAAGCCCCCGCGCCATGGCGCGGGTAGCCAAGTCGCGATGACGTCTGCTATGGAGCACGTACGTGAAGGGGCAAGCCGAAGTCGCCTCGGTTGATTCAAACGCTCAGCTTCGAACATGATGAGCGGTGCATTGCCGCCCAGCTCCATCGAGGTCTTCTTGACCGTGTCGGCACATTGCTAGAGCAGTACCCTGCCGATCTCGGTCGAGCCGGTGAACGTGAGCTTGCGCACCGTGGGGTTGGAGGTCATCTCCCCACCGACCGCGGTCGCCGAACCGGTGACGACCGAGAACAAGCCCTTGGTCAGTGCTCCTTGCCCGGCCAATTCAACCCGCGCCAGCGCCGACAAAGGCGTCACGCTCGCGGGCTTGAGCACCATCGCGCAGCCGGCGGCGAGCGCCGGGCCAGCCTTGCGCGTGGCCATCGCCGGCGGGAAGTTCCAGGGGGCAAAGGCCGCGCAGACCCCGACCGGCTGCTTGATCACGACGACGCGCGTGTCCGGCAGGTGAGGTGGAATCGTGTCCTCTAGACGAGCTTCATGCGAATCTTTTCGTCGGGAACTGTGTTGAAAGGTGCGTACTCGATTGCGGCTGTTCGGCGCGAATCCGTGAAGGCGTCCAAGGCCCCTGGCGGGCCTAGCTCCGTTGCGTCGCTGCGATCGCGGCCTCCAGGATCGTCAGTCCCTCGGACAGGATCTCGTCGGTGATCGTCAACGGAACCATGATTCGAATGATGTTCCCGTAGTTGCCGCAGGTCAGCAGCAGCAGGCCGCGCTTTGCAGCCTCGGCTTTCAGGGCGATTGCCAGCTCCGTGGCTGGTCGCTTCGGATCGCCGTCGTGGCAAAACTCGATCGCGGTCATCGCGCCCAGGCCGCGCACTTCCGCGATCGAAGGGCATCGCCGCTTCATATCGTTCAGGCGGGCGCGCAAGGTCTCGCCGAGCGCGATCGATCGGTCGCAGATCTTCTCCTCCTCGATGACGTCGAGCACTGCCAGTGCCGCGGCGACGGCCACGGGATTGCCCGCATACGTCGAGCCCAGGCCACCCGGCGCGACCGAGTCCATCAGGTCCGCCTTGCCGATCACCGCCGAGATCGTCGTGCCCCCGCCGAGCCCCTTGGCCATCGCAATGATGTCGGGTTCGATGCCGGAGTGCTCAACGGCGAACATCTTGCCGCAACGCCCGGCGCCCGTCTGGATCTCGTCGACGACGAGCACGATGCCGCGCTGGTCGCACAGCGCACGCAGCCGCTGCAGGAACTCAGCGGGTGCCGGAATGTAGCCGCCCTCGCCCAGGACGGGCTCGATGACGATCGCCGCGACGCGGCTGGCCTCGATGTCGCTCTTGAAGATCGTCTCGATCCCGTCGATCGCGTCGTCGACGCTGATGCCGTGCAAGGGGCTGGGGAACGGAGCGTGGAAGACCTCGCCGGGGAACGGCCCCATGCCGGTCTTGTACGGATCGACCTTGCCGGTCAGCGCCAGCGTGTAAATCGTCCGGCCGTGGAACGCGCCGTTGAACGCGATCACCCCCGGGCGCCTGGTATGCGCGCGCGCAATCTTGACAGCGTTCTCGATCGCCTCGGCGCCGGTGTTCATGAAAAATGTCTTCTTCGGGGTCGGCCCGGGCGCCAGCGCGTTGAGCCGCTCGGCGAGCGTCACGTAGCCCTCGTAAGCGACGACCTGGAAGCAGGTGTGCGTGAAGTTGTCGAGCTGTGCCTTGGCCGCCGCTATCACCTTCGGGTGGCTGTGCCCCGTGTTGACCACGGCGATGCCCGCGCAGAAGTCGATCCAGCGGGTCCCCTCCACGTCCCATAGTTCGGCGTTGCTCGCACGCACGGCAAAGACGGGGTGGCCTTGGCCCACGCCGCGGGGCAGCGCCGCCTGGCGGCGCGTCATCCATTGAGCATTCGTCGTTGTCATCATCGTCCCTTCGAAGTTCCAGGTGGTCGCTAGCGAGAGAAGCAGCGCTGACGTAGCGTAGCGGCGATGACCGCGAAGTTACTGAATTCGTCATGGATCATTTTGTGGCTGTCCTTGGCACATGAGAATGACCGGCCGCGAGAGGGCGCTGGTGATCGATTTCCCCTTGAAGAACACGTCCAGCGACATGGATTCGCTCAATCCGACGAAGACGTGTTCGTCCGCCCCGAATGCGTGACGTGCCGGTGCCAACGCCATATTCCCTGTTTGGCTGGGGCACCCTGCATTCCCGTCATTGCTTCGCCGCGAACCAGCGTTCCAGGTAGCCGGTATCGTAATCGCCCGCGCGGAACTGCGGGTCGGTGAGCATGTGCAGATGCAGCGAGATGGTCGACGGTACGCCTTCGACCTTGAACTCGTTGAGCGCACGCCGGCCGCGCTCCAGCGCGAACGCGCGGCTTTCGTCCCAGACGATCAGCTTGGCGAGCAGCGAGTCGTAGAACGGCGGAATCTGGCAACCGGCGAACATCAGCGAGTCGATCCTCACGCCCGGCCCGCCAGGCAGCGTCAGCGATGCGATCGTGCCGGGCGACGGCGCGAAGTTCCGGTCGGGGTCCTCGGCGTTGATCCTGAACTCGATCGCCGCGCCCCGAACCGAGATGTCGGCCTGGCGCAGCCGCAGCGGCTCGCCGCGCGCGATTCGGATCATCTCGCGCACGATGTCGACGCCGGTGATCATCTCGGTTACCGGGTGCTCGACCTGGATGCGAGTGTTCATCTCGATGAAGAAGAACTGCCGCGCGTCGGCATCGAAGATGAACTCGACCGTGCCGGCGCTTCGGTAACCGACCGATTTCGCCAGACGCACCGCCGCGTCGCAAAGCGCCGAGCGCGACGCGGTGTCCAGCGAAGGCGAGGGAGCTTCTTCGATGACCTTCTGGCGGCGCCGTTGCAGCGAGCACTCGCGCTCGAACAGGTGAACCGCGTCGATGCCGTCGCCGAGGATCTGGATCTCGATGTGCTTGGCCCGGCGCACAAATCGCTCCAGGTAGACGCCGGGATCGCCGAACGCGGCCCGCGCCTCGGCTTGCGCCAACGGCAGCGACTGGCGCAACTGCTCTTCGTCGTCGGCCACACGGATGCCTCGCCCGCCACCGCCTGCCGACGCCTTGATCATCACGGGGTAGCCGATGCTCGCGGCGATCCGGCACGCGGTTGCGAGATCGGCGACGACACCGTCGCTACCCGCAACGGTGGGTACGCCGGCGGCGTTCGCGGCAGCCCGTGCCGCCGACTTGTCGCCCATCAGCCGTATTGCCTGCGCCGTCGGGCCGACGAACACCATTCCGGCGTCTTCGACAGATTGCGCGAACGCGGCGTTTTCGGACAGGAATCCGTAGCCCGGGTGCACCGCGCCGGCACCGACCGAGCGCGCTGCGGCGATCACCGCCTCGGCGTTGAGGTAGCTCTTGGTCGGGTGCGGCGGGCCAATCTCGACCGCCTCGTCGGCGAGCCGTGCCGCGAGACTGTCGGCATCGGCGCTGCTGTGGCCGACTACCGCTTGGATACCGAGTTCATGCGCGGCGCGCACGAGCCTCACGGCGATCTCTCCCCGATTGGCGATGAACAGCTTGGTGAACACGGCGCGACCCGGGCGCGCCGCGCTACAGCGTATCGGCCAGGCGATCGAGCGCCGCGCCCATCCGATCGAACAACTGGTCGATCTGTGCGTCGTCGATGATCAACGGCGGGCACACCGCCAGCGTATCGCCCAGCGCCCGGGTGATGATCCCCTGTTCCTGCGCCAGCTCCGCGGCCGCGTTGCCGACGCCGCGCGCCGCCTCGAACGGGCGCTTCGTCGCCTTGTCGGCCACCAGTTCGAGCGCCCCGATCAACCCCACCCCGCGCGCCTCGCCCACGAGCTGGTGCGAGCCCAGCCCTCGCAGCCGCTGCTGGAAGTGCCCCTGGACAGCGGCAACGTGCCCCAATATGTCGCGCTCTTCATAGATGCGCAGCGTCTCGTTGGCCACCGCCGCCGCCACCGGGTGGCCCGAGTACGTGAACCCGTGCGCGAACTGCCCGATCTTCTCGCTTTGCCGCACCAACGCCTCGTAGATCGGCGCGTTGATCACCGTCGCCGACAGCGGCACGTACCCTGAGGTGATCTGCTTGGCCATCGTCACGATATCCGGCTCGAGCCCGAAGCGCTGCATCCCGAACATCGCCCCCAGCCGCCCGAACCCGCAGATCACCTCGTCGGCCACGAGCAGCACGTCGTGCTTGCGCAGCACCGGCTGGATCTTCTCGAAATATGTCCTCGGCGGCACCACCACTCCGCCGGCACCCATCACCGGCTCGGCGAAGAACGCCGCCACCGTCCCCGGGCCCTCGCGCTCGATCAGCTCATCGAGTTCCTGCGCCAGCCTCGTGGCAAACCGCTCCTCGCTCTCGTCCGGCGCCGCATTCCGGTAATGGTGCGGACACCCCGTGTGCAAGATCCCCGCGATCGGCAGATCGAAGTCCCGGTGGTTGTTCGCCAGCCCCGTCAGGCTCGCCGCCGCCACCGTCACCCCGTGATAGGCACGCTGGCGCGCGATGATCTTCTTCTTCTTCGGCCGCCCCAGCGCATTGTTGTAGTACCAGATGATCTTGACCGCCGTGTCATTGGCCTCCGACCCCGAATTGGCGAAAAACACCTTCGACATCGGTACCGGCAGCATCGACAGCACACGCTCGGCCAGTTCGATCCCCGGCTCGTGCGACTTGTGCGCGAACCCGTGGTAGAACGGCAGCGTCGTCAGCTGCCGCCGCCCCGCCTCAGCCAGACGTGGCTCGCTGAAGCCCAACGACACGCACCACAGGCCCGCCAACGCCTCGATGTACTTCTCACCGCGATCGTCGAAGACGTGAATCCCGTCGCCTCGGGCGATGATCATCGGCCCCTTGCTCTGGTGCGTCTTCAGGCTCGTGTACGGATGCAGCAGCGAATCGATGTCTCGACTCGCCAACGAATTGACCACCGTGCTTGTCACCGGCGTACCTCCTGGTGCGTTCTCACGACAAATGCCCACCACACCGACCATCGTCTCGAGCGCGCCTAGCGCCCCTTCGGCCGACGTTCCCGTCATCCGGCACGAACAGGATGCAGCGCCATTGCGCACCGCAGGCGCGGCCGGCGGGCGCCGCGTGCGATTGCATCCAGACCGATGCGGCATCGTAACCCATGAAATATGATATATCAAATGCCCTTTCGCGCTGGTTTGTTGCGCGCCACGCCGGGGGCCGTTCCGCCGTCGCTACGCGGGCGCCGCGCGGATCGGCGCACGGCCATCGGTTCGCGTCCGGCGCGACGCGCGCCCGATGCCGAGTTCTGGAAAGCGCCGGCGCCACAGGTTCTCGCCCAGCGAGCGCCGCGGTGGATCGACATTTGGTACCATCGCCTCGCTCACGTTTGACATCACATATGCCAACTACACCCGGCCGGGGCGGCGACGACGCCGTGGCCGTCGGCGCATCGGCCACCATCATTGGCGAGCGTCGAGTTTTCGCGGAGGGATTCAGATGGCCATCCAGACGATCCAAGCACCTTTTCCTGGCACCTTCTATCGACGGCCGGCGCCCGACCAGCCGCCCTACAAGAACGACGGCGACCCCGTCGCAGTCGGCGACCTCATAGGCATGATCGAGGTGATGAAGACATTCACGCCGCTGGCGTCCGAGATCGCGGGTCGCGTGGTGCGTTTCGTCGCCGAGAACGAAGACCCGATCATGGCCGGGCAGGCGCTCGTCGAGATTGAGGTCTGACCCGGGCGACTCGCATCGGGTCTTCCATCCGGCGATGCGAATGCGACAGCGCAGTCACGAAGACGGGTTCGCGGCCGACAATCTGGTACGCTGCCGCGGTATGGCGTCTCCGGTCGATCGCGGGGTGACGGCACGAGGGATTTGTTCCCCATGGCAGCGGGCGTTGCGGCGCGGCAAGCTTCCTGCTCCGACGTCCAGACGAGGAACCTTGCAGCAATGAAGACGAGATACTCTTTCGGGGGTGACGAACATGTCTTCGTCGAGGTCGACGAAGAGATGTCCTTGGAGGCCTTCTTCAAGGGCCTTTCTCTGACCAACGCAGTGCGTGAGAGCCGCATCCGGGGCGTCACCGAGATCTGCCCGTCGAACGCGTCGCTCCAGGTGAAGTTCGACCCGGACGTGATCTCCCCCGACGACATGATGGCGGAGATCAAGTCACTGGAGGCGGCCGCCGGCCGATCCGACCCGGCGATCTCCACCCGAATCGTCGAGGTCCCGGTTTTCTACAATGATCCGTGGACGCGCGAAACGCTGATGCGCTTCCGCGAACGCCACCAGGACCCGAAGTCCACCGACCTCGAATACGGCGCGCGAATCAACGGCTTCCCGGACATCGAGTCGTTCATCGCGGCTCACGCAGGTTCGCCGTGGTTCGTGTCGATGGTCGGCTTCGTCGCCGGGCTGCCCTGGACGTACCAGTTGGTCGAACGCAGCAAGCAGCTCCAGGTTCCCAAGTACCTGCGGCCGCGGATCGACACGCCGAAACTGACGATCGGCCACGGCGGCTGCTTCGGATGCATCTATTCGGTGCGCGGAGCGGGCGGCTACCAGATGTTCGGCATCACGCCGATGCCCATCTTCGACCCGAACAAGCAGATCAGCTATCTGCGCGAATTCATGGTCTTCTTCAAGCCGGGCGACATCGTCAAGTTCAAGCCGATCGACCGCGCCGAATACGACCACGACGTGGCCGAAGTAGCCGCTGGCCGCTTCGAGCCGCTCAGCCGCCCGGTCACTTTCTCCCTCGACGAGTTCCACACGAATCCTGCCGCCAATAACGCCAAGCTGCTGGAGGCGCTCCATGGCCATTGAGGTCGTCAAACCCGGTCTCGGGACGCTCGTCCAGGATCTCGGCCGACCCGGTTATTACCATCTGGGTATTCCGCTGTCCGGCGGAATGGATCAATTTGCGCTCAGCGCGGCCAACCTGCTGGTGGGCAATGACGAAGGCGACGCGGTGCTCGAAGCGGTGCTCATGGGCCCCGAACTGCGCTTCGGCGCCGACGCCGCGATCGCGATCACCGGCGCCGAGCTGCCGCCCAAGATCGACGGGGTCGAGCAGCCCACGTGGACGATGCTGCGGGTCAAGGCCGGTCAAGTCCTGTCGTTCGGATTCCTGAAGAGCGGCGCGCGCGCCTACATCGCCGTCGCAGGTGGGATCGACGTTCCGGTCGTGCTCGGCAGCCGTTCGACCTACATTCTCGGGGCGCTCGGCGGCTATCAGGGACGGGCGCTTAAGGCGGGTGACGTCCTCCCCGTCGGTGCGGCCAAGCGCGCGACGCGCGAGGGCAAGTCGCTCGCGGCCGACTTGCGCGGTACGCTGGTGTCGCCGGCCGAACTGCGGGTGCTGACCGGACTCTACTGGTACCGCATCACCGAGCAGGCGGGTCGGCGCTTCTTCGAGGACACGTGGAAGGTGGCATCGGAGGCCGACCGTATCGGCTACCGCTTCCGCGGCGGTCATCCGCTGGAGTTCAATGCGCGAGAGCAACCGTTCGGCGCGGGATCCGATCCCTCGAATATCGTCGACAGCTGCTACCCATACGGTTCGATCCAGGTACCCGGCGGAACGGAACCGATCGTCCTGCATCGGGACGCCGTGTCGGGCGGCGGCTACTTCATGATCGGCACGGTCGTTTCCGCCGACATGGACCTGGTCGGCCAGCTGCAGCCCAATATGCCGACGCGGTTCATCCCGATCGACATGGATGCAGCCCTCGCCGCTAGGCGGGAACGCCGGGCGCGCATCGAAAGGATGCGCAGTGCGCTCGCTTGACCATCCCGGACCGAGCAGCGCGGGTCGCCGCAGCCGCGACGGGGCACGTCGGTGAACGTGCGGCCGGCCCTGAACATGCAAGGATCGTCCGGTGTCGCCGCGAACCGGGCCCGTGTCCCGACGCCTACCCGGATCGACGAGAAGTCTCGTTCGGTGCGGAGAATCTTGATTTGCGCTTCGATCGCCCCTCGGGACGGTGCGGCGCAGTGGCGGTGAAGTAGTTCAATGGCCTGACGGCCTGCAAATTGGGAGATGCACATGGCTCGCAAGGTCGATCCGATCACGCTGTCGGTCATTCGCGGAATGCTCGAAACCACCCAGCGCGAGATGACGCTGTCGCTCGAGAAGACTGCGCGCTCGAGCGTGTTCAATCTCGCCCACGACTATTCGACGGCGCTGTTCAATCACGTGCCGGAGATGATCCTGCAGGGACAGGACATTCCCATCCACCTCGGCTCGCTGATTCCGGCGATGAAGGCGGTCGCCCGCTTCTTCGAAGGCGACATCCACGAAGGCGACCTGATCCTGCACAACGACCCGGCGTACGGCGGCAGCCACGCAATCGACGTCTGCATGTACAAGCCCGTCTTCTATAAGGGCAAGTTGCGCTACTGGACGGTGTGCAAGGGCCACCTCACCGACATCGGTGGTCCAGTGCCGGCCGGGTACAACCCGAACGCCACCGAAATCTACGCCGAGTGCCTGCGCATTCCGCCGGTGAAGATCTGGGATCGAGGCGTGCCGCGCAATGACGTAATGAACCTGATCTTCTCCAACATGCGGGCGCGCCGCGACCAAGAGGGCGACTTCAATGCCCTGATCGGCGCCTGCAAGGTCGGGCGAGCGCAACCTGATCGCGATGCTCGACAAGTATGGACTCGGCGTGGTCGACGCCTGCATCGGTGAGTTGCTCGAGATGGCCGACCGGCACATGCGAACGCTCATCAGGGGCGTTCCCGACGGCGTGTACGTGGGAACGGCGATCCTCGAGGACGCGGGCCACGGCCACGGCGACTTCGAGATCACGGCGACCGTGTCGATCAAGAAGGACACCTGTCACATCGCGATCAAGAGCCCGCCGCAGATTCCGTATTTCATCAATTCCTACGAGGGCAACTCACACTCGGGCGTCTATCTGGGCCTGATGATGTTCGCCCAGCTGCCCCCGCCGTACAACGAGGGGCTGTACCGGTGCGTGAGCGTTGATTTCGGACCCAAAGGTACGATCTGCAACGCGGTCGAGCCAGCGCCGCACATGAACTGCACGACGACCCCGATGGAGACTCTCACCGACGCAGTGCGGCTGGCGTTCGAGAAAGCGATGCCTTCAAAGGTCGCAGCATCGTGGGGCCACTCGAACGGCTTCAACATCTCGGGCTGGGATACGCGCACCAACGAGGAATACGTGACGATGGTGCTCGCGACCATCATCTCGGGCGCCGGCGCGACCCCGCAGCAGGACGGGTGGCACGCATGTGGACCCGAGTGCTGCTTCGGCGCCTTGACCTCCGGGGACGTCGAACTGCTCGAGTACTCGTATCCGATCATCATCCACCGCTATGCGCTGCTCGAGGATTCCGGTGGCGCCGGCAAGTTCCGCGGCGGCTCAGGCACGGCCTGGGAGGTTGAGCCCACGGACCGCGATATGACCTTCATCACTTTCGGTGACGGTCGACGGATTCCCGCGGTCGGCGCCGCTGGTGCCGTGTCGAGGATGATCGACAGCAAAGTGGGGCGGCTCGAGGTACGTCGTGGCGACCAGGTCGAGACCATCCGCAAGAACGTCATCGAGACGCTCAAGCCCGGAGAGACCGTGACCAACATGAATCCGGGCGGCGGCGGTTACGGCAACCCCTACGAACGTCCGATCGATCGGGTCGTCGCCGATGTCAGGAACCGGCTGGTCTCGCTTCGGGGCGCACGCGAGGACTACGGCGTGGTCGTGAACGACACCGACACCCTCGACGTGGACCTGGAGGCGACCGCGAAGCTGCGCGGCCGCGAAGTGGCGGCGGCCGGCTGACGCACGGGCTGATCAATTCGAAATCAACAGAGATAGGTCGAAAATCATGCGCTCGCGATATCGCCTCGGCATCGATGCAGGGGGTACCTTCACCGATTTCGTCCTCGCCGACCAGTCCGGCAATGTGCGGCTGTTCAAGGTGGTTTCGACGCCGTCCGATCCGACCCAGGCGATCAAGGACGGCCTGAAGCTGATCGCCGAGGATCTGCAGGAGAGCGAGGCGTCGATCATCTCCCAGTGCGACCTTTGCATCAACGGAACGACGGTCGGCCTGAACGCGCTGATCCAGCACAGGGGTGGCAAGACCGGGCTCATCTGCACGGCCGGCCACGAGGATTCGATCGAGATCCGGCTCGGCCACAAGGAGGACGGCTACCGCTACGACCCGGAGTATCCGCCGGCGGTCATGCTGGTGCCGCGCTACCTGCGCCGTGGCGTGCGCGAACGCGTGGTCTCGGACGGTTCGATCAAGACGCCGATGAACGAGGACGACGTCCGCGCCGCGTGCGAGGTGTTCCTGAAGGAAGGAGTCGAGGCGGTCGCGATCTCGTTCGTGTGGTCGGTTCTCAACCAGAAGCACGAACGCCGCGCTGCCCAGATCGTGCGCGAAATGATGCCCCGCACCGCGCTCACGGTCGGCAGCGAACTGTATCCGCAGGTTCGCGAGTACACGCGTACGTCGACCGCCGTCGTCAACGCGTACCTGGCGCCGATCCTGTCCCGCTACGTGGCCGCGATCGACGCCTACTTCCGCAAGTTGGGAGCGAAGAACCCGGTCCGGTATTTCCAGTCCAACGGCGGCCTCGCCATCGGTAAGGCACTCACGGACCGCGCCGTATACGCGATCAACTCGGGGCCGGCGTCGGCGCCGCAGGCGGCGCTGTTCGTCGCCGCGCCGCTGAAGCGCAAGAACGTCATTTCCGTCGACATGGGCGGTACGTCGTTCGACATCACGCTGACCAAGGACGGCCTGACCAACATTTCCAAGAACATCGACTTCCTGCGCTACCGCATCGGCATCCCGATGATCCAGGTCGAGACCCTGGGCGCGGGTGGCGGTTCGGTCGGCTGGATCGACACGATGGGACTCCTCCAAGTCGGCCCGCAAAGCGCCGGCGCCGATCCCGGACCGGCGTCTTACGGACGCGGCGGAAAGCTGCCGACGGTCACTGACGCCAACCTGGTCCTCGGTTACCTGAACCCCGAAGGCCTGCTCGGCGGGCGGCTGCCGCTGGACGCCGACAAGGCACGCGCCGCGATCAAGTCCGTCGCCGACCCGCTCGGGATCTCGGTGGAACGCGCGGCCTACGGGATGTACGCAATCGTCAACAACAACATGGTCAACGGCATCCGGCGCGTGTCGGTCGAACGCGGATACGATCCGCGCGACTTCGCGCTGGTCGGCGCCGGCGGCGCGACCGCGGCGCACATCACGTCGCTCGCCCGCGAGATGGGGGTCGACACCGTCATCCTGCCCAAACTGGCCTCGGGCCTTTGCGCGTTCGGCCAGATCATTTCGGACGTCAAGTACAACTACATGGCGACCTGCCCGGTCCGCCTCGACAACCCGGCGGTCTACGCGACGATCGACAAGCTGTTCAAGAAGATCGAGGCGCAGGGCGTCAAGCACCTGGAAGGCGACGGATTCGCGCGGGCACAGATCGACATCCAGCGCAGCATCGACATGCGCTACGTCGGGCAGGTGCACGAGTGCACCGTCGAGATCGGCAACTTCGCGATCAACGCCGACACGATCGCCAAGGTGAAGGAGGCGTTTCACCGGCGCCACGAGGAGCTCTACACCTACTCGGAGCGCCACAACGCGATCGAGGCTGTCAACATCGAGAGCACACTGTTCGGCCGGGTGGAAAAGCCGAAGCCGCCCAAGATTGGCCGCGGAACGCCCGTGGCCAAGGCGCTCAAGGGCCACCGCAAGGCAATCTTCTCGGCGAGCGGCAAGGCTCAGCGAACCCCGGTGTACGACGGCGCCCGTCTCGGCGCCGGCGCCACTGTCGAAGGACCGGCAATCATCGAAGAGGTGACAACGACGATCGTCGTCGAACCCGGCTGGTCCGCGCGGCTCGACTCGAGCGGCTCGTACGTCATCACTCGCAGGAAGTCGGCACGAAGCGCCTGATCGATTGGGCGCGATACCGGGATGAATCGTCGGCGAATCGGCGCCGCGGGCGGACCTGCGCGGGAAGACGGCAAGGTGTCTCCAAGACCCGTCGGCCCGGGTTCGTCGCGCGGCTCTTGCTGATATCTCAAATATCAGATTGCGACACCGGCCTATTCTTGCTACCCTAGGCGCCTGCTCTCTGATGCGAGCAGGCGGTCATCATTCTTGGTCATTCAGTTCATCAATCGCGGAGGTTGGAAAATGAAATATAGAACTCTGATGGCGGGAACCGCGGTCGCGGTTGCGGCGCTGACGGTGGGCACCAGTGCGAACGCGCAGAAGAACTGGTGGCCGGCGAAGGTGTACGACCTGGATTCCGGCTCGCCGAAGGTTTCGCAGTACACGCCGCTGCCCAAGGCTGCGAAGGCCTGGAACATCTGCGTGCTGTTCCCGCACATGAAGGACACGTTCTGGGTCGCGGTCGACTACGGCGTGGTCGAAGAAGCCAAGCGGATGGGGGTCAACATGACCCTTTACGAGGCCGGCGGCTACGAGAACCTGCCCAAGCAACTTTCGCAGTTCGACGACTGCATGGCCGGCAACTTCGACGCGATCGTGGTCGGCCCGATTTCCGAAGCCGGTCTCGACAAGAAGTTCGCCGAGGGCGTCAAGGCGGGCAAGATCATTGTCAGCACCGTCAACCCGGTGTCCAAGGCCACGGTGACGGCGAAGACCACCGTCGACTTCACGAACATGGGCGAGAAGACCGGCACGTATCTGGTCGACCACCTGAAGGGCAAGACCGCCAAGGTCGTCACCTTCCCGGGTCCTGCGGGTTCGGGCTGGGCTGAGGCCTTCCTCGACGGCTTCAAGAAGGCCGTCGCCGGCAAGCCAAACGTCTCGGTGCTCGGCGACAAGTTCGGTGATTCCGGCGTCGCGGTGCAGTCCGGCCTGATCCAGAACGCGCTGCAGGCGTATCCGGACATGAACGTGATCTGGGGGTGCGCGCCGGCGGCCGAAGCCGCGGTTGGTGCGGTGGCCCAGGCCGGCCGCAAGGGCGCACTGATCATGTCGTCGTACGAAAACCAGGCCATGCTCGACGCGCTCAACAAGAAGGAGATCCTCGGCTTCGCCACCCAGTATCCGGTCATGCAGGGTCGCATCGCGATCGACATGGCGGTCCGCGCGCTCGAGAAGAAGCCATTCGTGAAGAGCCTCATGGCCGTCCCGGACATGATCGCCCAGGACAACCTGAAGTCGATCGATATGGGCTTGGTACTGGCCCCTGCCTCCTTCAAGGCCGTGTACCAGGTGAAGGCGCCCTGACCGGTCGAAGGGATCCTCGCGATCCAGGGAATGGTCGCTTCGGAGTCCATCACGGCTGAAGTGTCGCGGGCCGATGAGTCGGCCCGCGACGGCGGTCTTCTCCTGGAGATCACCGGGGTATCCAAACGCTTCCCCGGTGTCGTCGCCCTGGACGGTGTCGACTTCGACCTGCGCTTCGGCGAGGTCCACGTTCTCTTCGGCGAGAACGGCGCCGGCAAGTCCACCCTCATCAACGTCATCGCGGGCACCTACCCGCCGGATGGTGGTTCGATCAAGTACCGCGGTACGGACGTCGGCAACCTGACGCCGCACGCCGCACGCGTCATCGGCATCAGCCCGGTCTTCCAGGAATTCAGTCTCGTCCCCGACCTCACGGTCGAACAGAATCTGTTCCTCGGCCGCGAGCTGAGCCGAGCCGGGTTCCTCCTGCGCCCGGCCATGCGCGCCCGCGCGATCCAGGTCATCAATGACCTCGGATTCGACCTCGATCCCGATCGAAAGGTCAGCGAGCTGTCTCGCGCGCACCAGCAGATGGCGGAGATCGCCAAGGCGTTCCTGACCGAGGTGCGATTGCTCATTCTCGACGAGCCGACGGCGTCGTTGACGGAGTCCGAGGCGAGGAAGCTTTTCGACCTGATCGCCAAGCTGAAGGCCTCCGGGGTCGGCATCATCTACGTCTCTCACCGGATGCGCGAAATCAAGCAGATCGCCGACCGCATTACGGTGCTGCGCGATGGCCGCAAGATCACCACGGTTCGGGCCGACGACGTGTCCGAAGGCGAACTGGTGGAGCTGATGACCGGGCGCAAGATCGGTGTCCTGTTCCCGCACATCGACCACAACCCGGGCGAGAAGCTGCTCGACGTCGAGGGCCTGACGCTGGCCAACCACTCGGTGAACGACGTCAGCTTCTACGCGCGGGCCGGCGAGATCACCGGAATCGCGGGCCTGGTCGGCTGCGGGAAGTCCGAACTCGTGCGCGCCATCTACGGGCTGGAAGTCATCTCTTCAGGCAGGATCCAAGTCAATGGCGAGGTCATCAGGCAACTCTCCCCGGCAGCGCTGCTGAAGCGTGGCTTGTGCTACTTCCCGTCGGATCGGGTCGCCGAGGGCCTGGCGCTCGGTCGGCCGGTGCGCGAGAACGCGTCGATGGCCGCGCTCGACCTACCCACCTACTCGATGCACCACGTGCTGCAGCGCGGCAGCGAGCGGCGCACGATCCAGGCCATCGTCAACAAGCTCAAGTTGCGGCCGCCCCGCATCGAGCGCGCGGTCGCCAACTTCTCCGGCGGCAACCGCCAGAAGGTCCTGCTCGCGCGCGGACTGACGCGCGACATCTCGGTCTTCCTCTTCGATGAGCCGACCGTCGGGATCGACGTCGGCGCCAAGGTCGAGGTCTACGAATTGATGAAGGCTCTGCTCGCGACCGGGGTCGCCATCGTCCTGGTCTCTTCCGAGCTTCCCGAAGTCCTGCATCTTGCGAACCGGCTCTACGTGATGCACCGCTCGCGGATGGTCGCCGAACTGACTGGCGCCGACATCAATGAGCCCGAGGTCCTGTCCCACTTCTTCCGCGAGTTGCCCCACGACGTGGCGCAATTCCGGCAAACCGCGAAGGAACGGCAATGACTGCGCGCGCGAGGAGCGATCCCAACGAGGCCACTACCGCGGACCGGCTGTACCGCGTGTACGAGATGGTCGGGTTTCTTCCGATCGCGCTGGTCATCCTGATCATCGTTCTCGCATTGTTCGTGCCGCACTTTCTCGCGCTGCAGAACATATTCAACGTGTTGCGCACTTCGTCCTACCTCGTCATCATGGCCGCGGGGCAGATGCTGGTTCTGATCGTCGGTGGCTTCGACCTATCGGTCGGCGCGGTGGTCGCGCTGACCAGCGTCACCAGCGCGCTCGCGATGGTCGGGCTGAAGGACGCGCTGGGAGACCAGCCCGGCCTCATCGTTCTGCTCGGGGTTGCAGCCGGAATCGGCAGCGGCCTCGCGGTCGGGCTGATCAACGGCCTGTGCGTCGCGTTCCTGCGAATCTCGCCGTTCATGGTGACGCTGGGTACGGCGACGATCGCCACCGGCATCGCCTTGCTGCTGACCAACGGCATCCCGGTCTACGGCATGCCCAAGGCCTACGTTGACGAATTCGGCCGCGGCCTGTGGCTCGAACTCCCCACTGCGGTCTACCTCGCGGCGGCCGTCGTCGCGCTGATGTGGGTCATGCAGAACTTCACCCGCATGGGACGCTACATCTATGCGATCGGCGGCAACCTGCAGGCAGCGGTCGTCTCGGGCGTGCGCACGAAGACCTACCTTGTCCTCGCGTACGCGATCTGTTCGATGGCGGCGTCGGTGTCCGGCCTCGCACTTACCGCGCAGATCGGATCGGGCCAGGCAGTGATCAGTTCGCAGCTGACGCTCGAGAGCATCGCGGCGGCGGTCATCGCCGGGGTGAGCCTCAAAGGGGGCGTCGGCAAAGTGGAGATGGTCACCCTCGCAGCGTTCTTCCTGCTGATCCTCACCGACGCGATGGACCTGCTCAAGATCGACCCGCGAATCCAGACCATCTTCCTCGGGTGCATCGTCGTGCTGGCGGTGGCCATGGACGAGATGGCCAAGCGGAGGACCCCCGTTGTCTGAAGCCGACGTTTCCGCCCCGTCCGCCGAAACGGGGGGTCGCGGCACGCTTCGCTGGGTGCTGGTCCTGATCCTGCCGATCCTCATGGTGGTGATGGAACTGGCGGTGTACTCCCTGGAACCGCGGGTGCTCTCGCCGCGCAACATCGTCAACGTCCTGGTCCAGTCGAGCTACCTGCTGGTGTTTGCATCGGCGCAGATGGTAGTCATACTCACCCGGGGCTTCGACCTTTCACTGGGGACCACGGTCTCGGCGATCAGCGTCGCGTCCGCGATGGTAATGACCGGCCTAGCAACCAGCGGCGCCCCCGACTGGTGGATCGTGGTCGCGGGGATCGGAACCGGTCTCGGGTTCGGCGCCCTGGTCGGACTGTTCAACGGCTTCTTCGTGTCGTGGCTGCGAATCAACCCGTTCGTCGTGACGCTGGGAAGCCTCAACATCTGCCTCGGGCTGTCCACCACCCTCTCGGGCGGACGGCCGGTCTTCAACGTTCCCGATCCTTTCAGTCACCTGCTGTACGACGGCAAGCTGATCCCGGGCGTTCCGATCCCGCTGCTGCTCGCACTGCTCGTCTGCGTCGGCCTGTACTTCCTGCTCGACCACACGGTGTTCGGGCGCGCGCTCTACCTGATCGGCAACAATCCCCGTGCGGCGCACCTGGCGGGCCTGCCGAGCAGGCGCTTCCTGATACTCGCCTACCTCACGTGTTCGCTGTTGGCGGCTTTCGGAGCGCTGATGCTGACCGCGCGCACGGGTTCCGGCGAACCGAACCTGGGCGGCAGCCTGATGCTCGAGAGCATCGCAGCCGCGGTCATCGGGGGCGTCAGCCTGCAGGGCGGCGTCGGCGGAATCATTCCCGTCATCCTCGGCACGCTGTTCGTCACGATGCTGTCCAACGCGATGAACCTTCTCGAGGTGGGTGGATACGTTCAGCAGATCCTGCTCGGGTGCGTCATCATCGGCGCGGTATTCCTCGACCGCATCCGCGTGACCCGCTCGTGACCGCGACCGGCGCGGCAGCGAGCTTTGCGAAGGAGATCGGATCATGAACAAGGGCATGGCAGTACCTACGGTGCAGATCGACAACGACCACCTGCGAGTCACCGAATGGAGCTTCGCGCCTGGCGCGGCGACCGGGTTCCACCGTCACGAGCACGACTACGTGGTGGTGCCGGCGCGCGACGGCGAATTGAAGTTGATCGGCCCCAAGGGCGAGGTGTCGACCGCGCAGTTGCGCCTGGGGAAGTCCTATTTCCGCAACGCCGGCGTCGAGCACGACGTCATCAACAACGGTCCGACCGAGATGGTCTTCGTCGAGATCGAACTCAAGGACACGTCGATCGGGAAGACGCCGTGAACGTCGCGCGACCCGCCGGTTCGCCGGCGATCTACGCGATGTTGGTGGCAGCGGCGCTCATCTACGGCGCGATCTTCACCGTCAACAAGCTCGCCGCGACCGCCGGCGTTCCGCCGTTCGCGTACTCGTTCTGGCAGTCTTTCGGCGCCGGGGTCGTCCTGTGGCTCGGACTGTCGCTGAAGGGCGATCGGCTGGGCGTGACTCGCCAGCACCTGGTCGGGTACATCGTGATCGGCGCGCTGGTGATCGGCATCCCGATCACGCTGCTGACCTATATCGCGCCGAGGCTGCCTGCCGGGGTCATGACGCTGGTGTTGGCATTGTCGCCGCCTTTCACGTTCATGCTGAGCGTGCTCGTGCGACTCGAGCGCTTCCGGCTGATCGGGCTGGTCGGCCTGCTGTTCGGCTTCGTCGGGGTCGTGGTCGTCGTCCTGCCGGGAGCGACGCTGGGATCGCCCGAAGCGTGGAAGTGGTTCCTGTTCGCGCTCGTGGCGCCGCTGCTGTTCGCGTCGTCGAACGTCGCCGCCGCAGTGCTGTCCCCGCCCGCCGCCTCGTCGGCGGCGATGGCCACTGGCGTCCTCCTGGGCTCGTCGCTGGTGCTGCTGCCGCTGATGCTGGCCACCGGGCAGGGCTGGGTGCCGCACACGTTCGACGACGGAACGATCGCCACGCTGCTCGCCATCGCGGTCAACGCCGGCTTCCTGGTCCTATTCTTCGAGATCATCAGGCGCGCCGGACCGACGTTCTTCGCCCAGTTCAACTACCTCGCGGTGCTGGCCGGGATTGCCTGGGGCGCGATCGTCTTCGGCGAGCGGCTGACACTGACCTTTTTCCTGGCGATGCTGCTGATGTTCGCCGGGGTCTTCCTGTCGGGGTACCGCCGCCAAGACCGCCAAGACCGCTGAGGCCCCGCCCCGCCCTGAGCCGCGCCTACCAGGCCGACCAGCCGGCGTCGACCATCAGCGTGGCGCCGTGGATAGCTGACGCATCGTCGGAGGCGAGGAACACCGCTGCACCGGTCATTTCGTCGACCTCGAGGAAGTCGCGGCCTGTCGGCGTCATTAGCTTCATCTGTCGGATGTACTCCTCCTGCCCTGGTCCGCGCAGGTGGGCGTTCAGGGGCGTCGCGACGTTGCCGGGTGCCAATGAATTGACGTTGATGCCCTGGCGGCCGAGCTCGACGGCCAGTGCCTTCGTCAAGTTCTCCAGCCCACCCTTCGACGCGCAGTAGGCCGGGCAATTGGGAAACGCGCCGACGCCAGCGATCGAGGTGACGTTGATCACCTTGCCTCCACCATTGCGAAGAAACTCCGGCAGCAGCGCCTTCACGCAGAAGAAGGCGCCGCGCAGGTTGAGGTCGAGCTGTTCGTCCCAGATCTCCTCGGTCGTTTGCGCGACCGACACGGTCCGGAACACGCCGGCATTGTTGACCAGGATGTGGGCGGTACCGAAATGGCGGATCGCCTCGGCGACCATCGCATCGATCTCGGCGACGCGCGAGCAGTCCGCCTTGATCGCCTTGGCCAATCCGCCGTTCCCCACGATCCGATCGACGACCCGGTCGGCGTTCGCGGCATTGCGGTGATACACGATCGCGACGCGGGCGCCTTCCGCCGCGTAGCGCACGGCGATCGCCTCGCCGATTCCCTGGGAGCCGCCGGTGACGATCGCGACCTTGCCTTCGAGCTTCATGTGCATCCTCGCTTATCGACCGAGTTCGGGATTCGATGAACCCTGGCACGTGGCACGCCGGTTCGGCGGCTGACACTGCGGGCAACAGCCCTCTATGCAGCCAGCGCTTCCCTCACCGCCTTCGCGATCGCGAGCGCATTGGGTGTATCGGAATGCACGCAGATGGTGTCGGCGCGCACTCTCACGTCCTTGCCCCCGATCGAGCGGGTGAGGCCTTCCCGGATGGCGCGCAGGCTGCGTGCCGCGGCCGCTGCCGGATCGACCGCCGCGTGTTCGCGGGTGATCACCAGCAAGCCGTCGTCTCCGTAGTCGAGGTCCGTGTAGAACTCTGACAGGAAGGCGTGGCCCCGCTTCGGATAGAGGCTCTCGTGAAGAGTCCCGACCATCCCGAGCAGCGGCACCCTGAACACGTCGGCGGCATCACAGACCGCGTGCGCGATCTCTTCGCTGCGTCCGGCCATCCCGTAGAGGGAACCGTGCGGCTTGATGTGATTGAGCGGCATCCCCTCTGCATCGAGGAATGCCTTCAGCGCCCCGATCTGGTAGATGAGGCAGTTTGTCAGTTCTTCGCGCCCGATCTTCATCTCGCGGCGACCAAAGCCCTGCAGGTCGGGAAGCGACGGGTGGGCGCCGACCTTGACGCCCATGCCTTTGGCCAATCGAACTGTCCGTCGCATGTGATTGAAGTCGGAGGCGTGGAAGCCACAGGCGACATTGGCGACGTCGATGAACGGCATGATTGCCTCGTCGTCCCCGAGCCGGTAGATACCGAAGCCCTCGCCCATGTCGCAATTGATGATCGTCATGTCTCGAATCTCCCTTCTTGGGCCCTCTGGGGTGATCGCGGACCGAGACCGCAGTGCCACTGCACGCCACCGTCCCAAGGGAACTCGCTTTCCCCGCTATCCGGCACTTACCGAACGCCCCTCGATCGCGCACTGCAGACCCCATTATTGAGCACCGAATGGGCTGTCGCTGCGACGCTTGCGATATGATATGTCAGATACTATGCGAGGTCCGCGACGGCGACTCGGGTTTCCCGCTTCAGCGAGGCTCCGCTTCGCAAGCACGCAGATTCTCATTGCCGGCCGGCGCCGGCCACGAATAGAGGGATTCGGCAGCAATGGCAAGACGAACCGCGTCGGTTTCGAAGGATGCCTTCTCGTCGTCCCACAAGCCCGTGTCCGCAAGCAGCAGCCGGATCAGAAGATCGGTGGGCGCGGGAGTCGCCTCACTGTCGCCGGTCGTTCGCGACACGCTTCAGGCCCAGGCATACAACAAGCTGCGCGAAGCGTTGATGACCGGCGTGATCGCTCCGGGCCAGAACCTGACGCTGCGCGCAACAGCCGACGTGATGGGCACCAGCCCGATGCCGGTGCGCGACGCAGTGCGTCGGCTGGAGATCGAGCACGCGCTGGTAGCACGGTCGAACCGCACGCTCGGGGTACCCGAGATGACCTACGCGGCGCTGATCGAGTTGCGCGACGTGCGAGTCATGCTCGAGGGGATGGCGACCGAGCGTGCTGCGCTGCGGATCACTGCCGAGGAACTCGTCGAGATCGAGGGTCACTATCACGAGCTCGCCGTCGCGGCCGAGGCGGGCGATTCGAGTGCCTATCTTCGTGCCAACTGGGCGTTCCACTTGGCGATCTATCGCGCGAGCCGGCTGCAACTGGTGGTATCGATGATCGAGCCGACGTGGATGCGAATCGGCCCCTACGTCAGGCTGATGCTTCCGGACCGCGACAGCCTGGTCGAATCGCTCGGCAATCACCTGCACGCGTTGGATGCGCTGCGGCGACACGATCCGGCCGCGGCGCGCCAGGCGATCAACCAGGACATCCTGAATTCCGCCGAGCGGCTAGCGAATCTGCTGCGGATTCGCGAGTCGCCGAAGGACAAGCGTGGCATCGAACGGGAAGGACGGCCGCCGCCCCGAAAGCCCCTGAAGCGGGCGCCCAGCGCGCGCTGACTTACGTTCGACCGGGCGACCTGCCGTTTCGCTGTTCGACCGCGCTATCGGCACGCCGCTGGCGTGGCAGTGCTGGCGACGGAGGATTGGAGGCGCCTCGCCAATCACGCGATTCGCGCGTCAGCCACTAAGACGGCAACCGACATGGCACCGGCGCCCCCCAATGACCAGGGGCTGGGGCCTTGCTTGGTGTCATCCGGATAGTTGTTCTCCATATTGCCGTCGAACACCGCGGGGTCGTTGAGACGGCCACCTTCGTCCCGAGCAGCGTGAACAGTCTGCCGGCGGGAGGATCGAAGGGCGGACCCGAGTTCATCTCAAGGCCCCCGGCCGTCTGCTTTGCAGAACGTCTCTGCGGAAAGATGTCGTTTGTGCGCCCTGACCGACTGACCGCGAACCGATCAGACGCGCTGGGCTCAGGTTCGCCAGCCCCCGGCAGGGCGTACTTCATAGCGGCTTCAGCCGCGCGCGCTCGTCGCGACGCGACAGGCGGCCGAGCAGGTGCTCGACCTCGGCGCCAGCCGTCGCCGACAGGGAGCCCGCGGGCTGGCGCATCGCCGCGCTCGTGAGCAGACCGCGGCGCATCAGCAGGTACTTGCGCACCGCCAACCCGACGCCGGGTTGCTGCTCGTAGCGAAGCAGCGGCAGGTGGGCGTCGAAGAGGTCGTGTGCTGCCTCGCGCTGTCCGGCGACCGACAGCCGCACCACGTCGCACAGCATGTCGGGGAACGCATACCCCGTGTTGGCCCCGTCGGCGCCTCGTTCCATCTCGTAGTCGAGGAACAGGCCGTTGTTGCCGCACAGGATCGCAATGTGGCGCATCGACCCCTCGCGCTCGAAACCGCGCAGCGCCGAGATCTTCTCCAGCCCCGGCCAGTCCTCGTGCTTGAGCATCACGCAGGACGGCAGTTCCTCGACGATCCTGCGGATCACGGCCGGCGTCATCTGCACCGAGAAGGTCAGCGGATAGTCCTGGATCACGAAGGGAACGTCGGCACCGAGGGCCTCGACCGCCTGACGGTAGTAGCCGACGATCTGGTCGTCGGTGCGCAGCGTGCTGGGGGGCGCGATCATCACGCCGGCCGCTCCGCTGGCCATGACTTCATGCGCCAGTTCGCGCATCGCCGCGAAGCCGGGCGCCGACACCCCGACGATCACCGGCAGCAACGGCGCACGCCGGATCATGCGCTGTGCGACCTCGACGCCCTCGGCGTGGGTCAGCTTGGGCGCTTCGCCCAACTGGCCGAGCACGGTCAGTCCCGTCGCGCCGATGGCCAGATAGAAATCGACGAGGCGGTCGATCGATGCGTCGTCGATCCGGCCGTCGCCCAGGAACGGCGTGGGTGCGATCGGATAGACGCCTTTGGCATCCGCGGTCAGTGGCATCGGGGCTCCGTTCCTCTGTCGTCGGCACGACGCATTCTGAGCCTGACTCGAGGCCTCACGGCCAACTGCCGCTACGATCTGTCCCAGGTCGAGACCTGCCACGGCCGCCTGCAGGACGGGCGACGGGTTCATTCCGGCGCGTGGTGGGCGAGTTCCTTGTCAACCTGGAACGGAGACACACCATGACTCTCAGTCGCAATCGCGCTGCGCTGGGCATCGGCATGGTCGCCCTCGTCGGCGCCGCGCCGTGCTGCCCATCGTGGTCCTGCTGATCGGCGTGACGGGCACGCACTACGGCGCCTACGCCACGCCGGCGATGGCGATCTGCGTCGCCTTGAAGCCCGTGCGCATCGGCGACCCCTTGGAGATCGACGCCGCGGCGAAGGCCGCCAGCGCCACCGGGGGCGTCAGGTCGGCCATGATGCCGAAGTAGAAGACGAACATGTGGCTGACGATCAGCGGCACGCCGAGCTTGAGCAGCGCCGGCGCGGCGATCGAACTCGTGATGATGTAGTTCGGGATCGTCGGGATGCCCATGCCGAGGATCAGGCAGACGATCATCGTCAGCACCAGCGAAAGGAACAGGCTGCGCTCGCCGACGCTGAGGATGAAGCCGGCAAAAGTCGACGCGGCACCAGTGAGGGTCAGCGTGCCGATGATCACGCCGACGATGGCGCAGGCGATGCCCACGCCGAGCGCCTGCTTGGCGCCATCGACCAGGCTCATCCTCAGCGTGTGCAAGGTCTTGCGGCCGTTCTTCACGAACGCACAGGCGACCACGAGCAGCGCGATCAGCATCAGCACCGGCTCGATGCCCCACTTGACGAAGGTCGAAGCCCCCAGGCCCAGCGCCAGCCAGAACGCATAGCGGAAGGCGACCACGGAGGTGCGCGCCGCGATGGCCACACCGAGGATCATGATGGCCGTCAGCGCCAGGCCGACCATGCCGGCAAACATCGGCGTGAAGCCGTGGAAGAGCATGTAGACCAGCGCCGCCAGCGGCAGCACGAGGTACCAGTTGTCCCTCAGCGCGTGCCAGGGGTTGGGGCACTGATCCTTCGGCAGCCCGACCAGGTGTGCGCGGCCCGCTTCGAGATGAACCATCGTGAACGCGGTGAAGTAGTACAGGAAGGCCGGGATCACCGCGGCCTTGACGATGGCGGCGTAGGGCACGTTCAGGGTCTCGGCCATGATGAAGGCCACTGCGCCCATCACCGGCGGCATGATCTGCCCGCCCATGCTCGACGTGGCCTCGACCGCGCCGGCGAACACCGGGCTGTAGCCGAAGCGCTTCATCAGCGGAATCGTGAATTGGCCCACGGTCAGCACGTTGGCCACGCCCGAGCCAGAGATCGTTCCCATCAGCCCCGACGAGATCACCGCCACCTTGGCCGGCCCGCCCTGGGTGTGACCGACGAGGCCCAGCGCCAGCGAGTTGAACAGGCGGATCATCCCCGCGTGCTCGAGGAAGGAGCCGAACAGGATGAAGAGGAAGATGTAGGTCGCCGAGACCAGCGTCGGAATGCCGTAGAGGCCCTCGGTGCCGAAGCCGAGCTGGTCGACGATCTGCGAGAAGGCGTACGGACGGTGCGCGAGCACGTCGGGCAGGTGCTCGCCGAACAGCCCGTAGAGCAGGAACAGCCCGCAGACGATCGGCAACGCGATGCCGAGCACCCGCCTCGCCGCCTCGAAGACGAGGATGATGGTGACGGTTCCGACCACCAGATCGAGAGTCGTCGGATCGCCGGCGCGCTGGATCAGGTCGGCCTCGAAGATCCACTGGTAGAACGCCAGCACGAAGCCGGTAGCGGCGAGCAGCCAGTCCAGCGGCGGTACGCGAGTCATCTGCTTGCCGCGCTTGAACGCCGGGTAGAGCAGGAAGATGATGAGCAGCAGGAAGCCCACGTGCAGCGAGCGCGTGATCAGGCTCGACAGCGGCGCGAAGGCCGCCACCGTCAACTGGTAGGTCGAGAACAGCAGCGCCGCCGCGCTCAGGACCCTCAGCGTCAGGCCGCCGAGGCGACGCTGCGCACCGTGCTCCAGGAACTCGGCGGCCGCGTCACCCGGCGCGGGCGCAGTCGGCGCAAGAAGGTCGTGGTCGCTCATCAGGGGGCTGACTGCGCCGGCCACCGCTACTTCATCAACCCGACTTCGCGGTAGTACTTCTCCGCCCCGGGGTGCAGCGGCAGCGGCATGCCCTTGAGTGCGCTTTCCTTCTTGATGCTCTTGCCGGCGGCGTGCGCGGCGACCAGCGCGTCCAGGTTCTCCCACAGCGCCTTGGTCATCCTGTAGACCGTGTCGGTCGACACGCCTTCGTGGGTGACGAGGAAATTCTGGATCGCGATGCTCTGCGCGTCCTTCGCCTGCCCTTCGTACGTGCCG
Source organism: uncultured bacterium (assembly GCA_963802435.1). Taxonomy (GTDB): domain Bacteria; phylum Pseudomonadota; class Gammaproteobacteria; order Burkholderiales; family Burkholderiaceae_C; genus CAIKUF01. The sequence continues at coordinate 95,812 of CAWDIT010000004.1, read as the reverse complement.
GCGGGAATGACGGCCGGCAGGTACGCCGGGTCGCCCACCTTGGCCACCACGTCGGCGGGGATCTCGACGATGACGATCTTCATCGACACCGCGAGGTCGCGTAGCGACGCGACGCCCAGGCCGGCCGACTGCAGCGTCACGTCGAGCTGGCGGTTCTTCATCAGCTCGACCGATTCGCCGAAGGGCAGGTACTCGACCTTCGCGAAGTCCTTGTAGGTGAGCCCCGCGGCCTTCAGCACGGCGCGCGCATTCAGCTCGGTGCCGGACTTCGGCGCACCGACCGAGATGCGCTTGCCCTTCAGGTCGGCCAGGGTCTTGATGCCCGAGTCGGCGCTGGCCACGATCTGGATGTAGTTCGGGTAGATGCCGGCCAGGCCGCGCAGCTTCTTCAGCGGCGTGGCAAAGCCCGATTCGGCGTCGCCCTTCCAGGCATCGGATAGCGCGTCGCCGAGCGTGAAGGCGATCTCGCCGCGGCCTGCCTGCAGCAGGTTCAGGTTCTCGGCCGAGGCCTTGGTCGCCTGCACGGCGGTCTTGGCGTCGGGAATGGCCTTGCCGTACACCTGGCTCAGCGCAACGCCCATCGGGTAGTAGATACCGCTGGTGCCGCCGGTCAGCACGTTGATGAAGTCCGCGGCGCGCACGCCGGAAATCGCCGACATTCCTGCAACCAAGAGAAGCGCGATGCGAACGAGTCTGGCAATCATGAGAACCTCCTTTTCGAGGCGCTCAGTGTCCCGCGATTGATTGCCTGCGGCAATCGTAGTAACTACGTAGCCTCGAAAGATGTCGTGCGCCACCGGGTCTTCGAAGCTCGTTTGCGATCAGAATCGGAGCCGCCCTGCCGTCGACGTCCGGATGAAGGAGAGCCCGACCATGAACGAAGCTGCAGCGTTGCCATTGGCCGAGCCGGTGGTCGAGGCCCTGCGCGGCGTCTGCACCGCGACGCTGACGACCGTGCTGCTGAAGAAGGGCTTGCGCAACGTTTGGATGCGCAACGCGCGACCACTGCAGGCGACGCCTCGGCGGCGGGTCGGGCGGGCGTTCACCCTGCGCTTCGTTCCGGCGCGCGAAGACCTCGCGACCCCCGCGTCCTGGGGCGCGCCGATTTCCACCCGAGCGGCGATCGAAGCGATGCCTGCCGGCGTGATCGCCGTCGTCGATGCGATGGGCGTGGGCCACGCCGGGATCTTCGGCGACATCCTTTGCGCGCGCATGCGCCGGCGCGAGGTCGAGGCGCTGGTGACCGACGGCGCTGTGCGCGACGTCGCGGGCGTCCTCGCGACGGGTCTTCCGGTGTGGTGCCAGGGTGTCGCCGCGCCGGCTTCGGTGGCCGGGCTCACCTTCGTCAACTGGCAGGAACCGATAGGCTGCGGCGGCGTCGCGGTGTATCCGAACGACGTCATCGTCGCCGATGCAGACGGCGCGGTGCTGATCCCAGCGGCGTTGCTCGACGAAGTCGTCTCCCTGGCGGTCGAACAGGAACGCCTGGAAGGCTGGATCATGAGGGAGGTCGAGGCCGGCCAGCGCCTGCCCGGGCTGTATCCGCCCGACGAAGTAAACCTGGCGCGCTATCGAGCTTGGGCGCGCGGGCGAGGCTGAAGACGCTCGACGAAGCTGGGGTTCGTCGCGGCATCGACGCCGCCCGGGTCGAGGTCGTGACTTGCGTCAATCCACCCGCGGCGGCGAGTGGCACGATCGCCACATCATGGACTTCAAGGACTACTACAAGGTGCTCGGCGTCGAGCGCACCGCGAGCGACGCGGAGATCAAGAAGGCCTTCCGTCGCCTCGCCGGAGCGCACCACCCGGATGTCAGCAAGGCACCCGACGCACAGGCCCGCATGCAGGATCTGAACGAGGCCTACGAGGTGCTGCGCGACAAGGAAAAGCGCGCCGCCTACGATCAGGTGGGCCAGGGCTTGCAGGGCGGCCAGGAATTCCGTCCGCCGCCGGGCTGGGATGCCGGTTTCGAGTTCAGCGGCGCGCCCGGCGAGTCCGCCGATGCGGGCCACAGCGCGTTCTTCGAGGCGCTTTTCGGCAGCGCCATGCGCGGTACCCGCGGACGCCAGCCGCATGGCGGCCATGCGATGCGCGGGCAGGACCACCATGCCAAGATCGTCGTCCCGCTCGAGGACGCCTTTCACGGCGCGACGCGCGAACTGGCGTTGCACAGCCCCGAATTCGACGACGCCGGCCAGGTGACGCTGCGCGAGCGCAAGCTGCAGGTCGCGATTCCGAAGGGCATCCGTGCCGGGCAGCAGATCCGCCTCGCGGGCCAGGGCGCGGCCGGCTTCGGTGGTGGACCGAAGGGCGACCTCTACCTCGAAATCGAGTTCGCGCCCCACCGGCTGTACCGCGTCGACGGGCGTGACCTCTACCTCACGCTGCCCGTCGCGCCGTGGGAAGCCGCGCTCGGCGCGGCTGTGCGCGTGCCGACGCCGGACGGCAGCGTCGAGATGAACGTGCCGGCGCACTCGCAATCGGGTCGCAAGCTGCGGCTGCGCGGCCGCGGCATTCCGGCCAGCCCGCCAGGCGACTTCTACGTCGTGCTGGAGGTGGTCCTTCCCCCTGCCGACAGCGACAAGGCGCGTGCGTTGTACCGGCAGATGGCGCAGGAGTTGGCGTTCGACCCGCGCCGCCACCTCGGAGCCTGAATCATGGACAAGGACACGATGCTGGTCGGCGTGTGCCTGAGCGATGAGCAGGGCCTGGAGCTCGACGCCTTCGCGCAGGCCTGCGGCACCGCGGCGGAGGTGATCCGGCTGCTGGTCGACGAAGGCCTCGTGCGCCCGGCGATCGAGCAGCCCGCCTGGCGCTTCGGCGGCGAGGAACTCGCGCGCGTGAGGCGCATCCTGCGCTTGCAGCGCGACTTCGAGGCGAACCTGGACAGCGTCGCGGTCATGCTCGAGCTGATGGACCAGATCGAGCAGTTGCGGGCGCTGCTGCGGCGCGCCGGTATCTCGGCCTGAGCGCAGCCTCGAGAAGGCCCCGAGCCGACCCATCGACACCGGCGGCTCGCGGCCCGCTGCCGCGGGGTTCAAGAGGCTCTTGCTGCCGGGACCGGTGACCTGGTTTGCCTGGTGTCGAGTGCCGCGACGTGCGCAGCGAGTGCCTCGCCGCAGATACGGTACACCTGCTCCCCGGGGTGGAAGCCGTCGCTCGCCAGCGCGTCGGGCGTGAGATCGAACTCGATCGCGAGGTGCGACACGTTGCCGCGCGTCGCCGCCCAGCGCGCCAGCGCATCGTCGTGGCGGCGCGCATCGTCGCCCAACACGCGCCGCAGCGGTTGTGGCAGCAGCACGAAGCGATGCACCGGCGGCAGCGGCGCAAACACGACGTGTGCCACGCCGCGTTCGCCGATCAGCCAGTCGGCCAATGCCTCGCGGTGCTCGACAGCCCGCCGCGCCGGAACCAGGTCGATCACGTCGTTGACGCCCGTCAGCACCACGGCTACATCGGCCGGCGGAAGGGACTCCGAGCGCAGCAGCGCGTGGACCTGCCGTGTCGTCAATCCGGAGCGCGCATGCAGCGTCCAGTTCACGCACCGCGCGGTGAGACGGTGCAGCGCGCGCGTCAGGTGCCCGGCCAGCGCCTGGCCCTGGTGCGACACGCCGACACCGGCAGCCGACGAGTCGCCGGCGATCAGCAGGCGCACAGGGTGCTCGCCCTGCCCCACGCTTCCTTGCCGCGGCCCGGCCGCCTCTGGCAGTACGGGCGCGCGCCGCCGCGTCGCCACCGCCTGCACCAGCAGCAACGGCGCCAGCGCGACCTTCAGCGCGAGCGACACGGGCCGCGGAGAGGGCTTCGTCAGAATGTGGAGAAATCCGGCCTGCGCTTCTGGAAGAAGGCGCTGAAGGCCTCCTGCGCCTCGGGGCTGCGCAACCGGCGCGCGAAGATCTCGCTCTCGACGGCGATGGCCTCGGCCACCGATTGCGCACGGGCGCGGCGCAGCAGCCTCTTGCTCGCCTGCACCGCACCGGGCGGCAGCGCATTGAAACGCTCGGCCACGCGGCGTGCATGCCGCACCACCTCGCTGGCCGGCAGCACGGCGTTGGCGATGCCGCAGTCCACCGCCTCCGCGGCGGTGAACGGCTCTCCGAGCAGGATCTTCTCCGCTGCACGCACATTGCCCATGAGCTGCGGAAGGATCAGGCTCGAGGCGAACTCGGGCACCAGTCCGAGGCTCACGAACGGCATCGCCAGCCGCGCCTCGTCGGCCACGAAGACGAAGTCGCAGTGCAGCAGCATCGTCGTGCCGATGCCGATCGCCGCACCCGTGACCGCGGCAACGACCGGCTTGTCGCAGGCCAGCAGTGCCTTCATGAAGACGAACGGCGGCGCGTCCGCATCCGCGGCTGGCCGCTGCATGAAGTCCTGGATGTCGTTGCCCGAGGTGAAGATGCCCGGCTGCCCGGTAAAGAGCAGCGCGCGCACCGCCTGATCGGAAACCGCTGCATCGACCGCCGCGGCCATCGCAAGGTACATCGCACCGGTGATCGCGTTCTTCTTCTCCGGGCGCGCGATCTCGATCGTCGCGACACCATTCAGGATGGCGGTCTTGATGCTCATCGTCCGGTCGTCCTTCAGACCCGCTCGAAGATTCCCGCCGCGCCCTGCCCGGTGCCGACGCACATCGTCACCATGCCGTACTTGAGGCCGTGGCGGCGCAGCGCGTGGATCACGGTCGCGGCGCGGATCGCTCCGGTGGCGCCCAGCGGATGGCCGAGCGCGATCGCGCCGCCCATCGGGTTGACCTTCGCCGGGTCGAGCCCGAGGGTGTTGATGACCGCCAGCGACTGCGCCGCGAACGCCTCGTTCAACTCGAACCAGCCGATGTCGGCAATGTTCAGCCCGGCATAGCGCAGCGCCGCCGGAACGGCCTCGATCGGGCCGATGCCCATGATCTCGGGCGGCACGCCGCGCGCCGCGAAGCTCACCCAACGCGCCAGCGGTTTCAGGCCGTACTGCTTGACGGCCTTCTCGCTGGCCAGGATCAGCGCGCCGGCGCCGTCGCTGGTCTGCGAGCTGTTGCCGGCAGTCACCGAACCCTTGGCGGCGAAGACCGGTTTGAGCCGGGCCAGGCCTTCGAGCGAGGTGTCGGCACGCGGGCCCTCGTCGAGCGTGACGGTGCGCGTCTTCGTGCCCTGTTCACCCGTCGCCAGGTTCGGGAAGCGATCGACCACGTCGATCGGCGTCATCTCGTCGCCGAACTCGCCCGCCGCCTGCGCCTTCAGCGCGCGCAGGTGCGACTCGAGCGCGAACGCGTCCTGCGCCTCGCGGCCGACTTTCCACTGCGAGGCGACCTTCTCGGCCGTCAGGCCCATGCCGTAGGCGATGCCGACGTTCTCGTCCTTGGCGAACACCTCGGGGTTGAACGAGGGCTTGTTGCCGCCCATCGGCACCAGGCTCATCGACTCCGCGCCGCCGGCGATCATCACGTCGGCCTCGCCGACGCGGATGCGGTCGGCTGCCATCTGGATCGCGGTCAGACCCGACGCGCAGAAGCGGTTCACCGTGACGCCGCCGACCGGCTTCGGAAAGCCAGCGAGCGCGACTGCGATGCGCGCCATGTTCATGCCCTGTTCGCCCTCCGGGAACGAGCAGCCGACGATTGCATCCTCGACCGCCGCCGGGTCCAGCGTCGGCACCTGCTTCATCACACTGCGGATCGCCGCGACCAGCAGGTCGTCAGGCCGCGTGTTCCTGAAATAGCCCCGCCCCGAACGCCCGATCGGGGTGCGGGTGGCGGCGACGATGTAGGCGTCTTGGACTTGCTTGTTCATTTCCGACCCTTCGAATGGTGATCAGTGTCTAAAGAAGAGTTGGGTTCGGTGTTGAGGAAGCGTAGCGAGCGGACGCCAGGCTAGGCGGACGGAGCGCAGGAACCGGAACGTACTTTCTGTACGTGAGGATTCCGAGCACCGCCCAACGACGCATGGCGTTCGCGCAGTAGCTTCATCAATTCCGAACCGGTTTGCCGGTCTGCAGCATCCCCATGATCCGTTCCTGCGTCTTCGGGTGCTCGAGCAGGGCGCAGAAATGCTTGCGCTCGAGCGCCATCAGGTACTCCTCGCTGACCAGCGAACCGGCATCGACGTCACCGCCGCACACCACGTCGGCGATCAGCGTCGAGATGTGGAAGTCGTGCGCGCTGATGAAGCCGCCGTCGCGCATGTTCGAGAGCTGCGCCTTGATCGTCGCGATCGCGTTGCGCCCGGCGACCGGGAACAGCTTCTTCGCCGGTGCACGCCAGCCGCTCGCGGCCATCGCCCGCGCCTGCTGGATCGCCACGAAGAGCAACTCGTCCTTGTTCGGCACGATCACGTCGCTCCACAGCAGGTAGCCGCACTTCCGCGACTCGATCGCGCTGGTGCCCACCTTGGCCATCGCCGCGTTGGTGAAGCCGTCCGTCACGAACTTGAAAATGTCGGCGTTCGCGTTGCCCGCGGCGGCCATTTCGGCGGCGCGACGGGCGATGTAGGCGAGGCCGCCACCGCCCGGCACGAGGCCGACGCCGACTTCGACGAGCCCCATGTACGACTCCATCGCCGCGACGCGCCGGGCCGAGTGGACGGCCAGTTCGCAACCGCCGCCGAGCGCGATGCCGCGCACCGCGCTGACCACCGGCACCTGCGCGTAACGGACGCGCAGCATGAAGTCCTGGAACTTCTTCAGCTCCGGCGCGATGCCCTTGGCACCGGACTTCATGAACACCGGCATCAGCGCCTCCAGGTTGGCGCCGGCCGAGAACACGTCGTCGGGCGACCAGATCACGAGCCCCTGGTAGCTCTGTTCGGCGAGCTCGAGCGCCTTCTGCAGGCCCTCCGCCACGGTCGGGCTGATCAGGTGCAGCTTGGCGGTGATGCTGGCGATCAGCACCTCGCCGTCGAGCGTCCAGACGCGGACCTCCTCGTTCCTGTACAGCTCGGTGCCGCTCTTCAGCGCGTCGATGGCGCCCGAGCCGACCACGTTCTCCGGGAAGTGCTGGCGCTGGTACACAGCCAGGCTGCTGCGCGCGACGTACTTGCTCTGCTTCGGGCTCCACGACCCATCGGCGGTGTGCACCCCGTCGCGACCGTCGAACACCCAATCGGGCAGCGGCGCCTTCGACAACGCCTTGCCGGCATCGATGTCGGCCTTGACCCATTCGGCCACCTGCTTCCAGCCCGCGAGCTGCCACAGCTCGAACGGGCCCTGGCTCATGCCGAAGCCCCAGCGCATCGCGAAGTCCACGTCGCGCGCGCATTCGGCGATCTCGGCCAGGTGCACCGCCGCATAGTGGAAGCTGTCGCGCAGGATCGCCCACAGGAACTGCGCCTGCGGGTTGCTCGATTCGCGCAGCAGCTTCAGCCGCTCGGCGGGTGGCTTCTTCAGCATGCGGGCGACGATCTCGTCAGCCTTGCCTCCGCCGGGCACGTAGTCGCTCTTGGCGGGGTCGAGGCGAAGAATATCCTTGCCGACCTTTCTGTAGAAGCCGGCCCCGGTCTTCTGGCCGAGCGCGCCCTTGGCGATCAGCGCGGCCAGCACCGGCGGCGTGGCGTAGCTCGGGAAGAACGGATCGTCGGCAAGGTTGTCCTGCAGCGTCTTGATGACGTGCGCCATCGTGTCCAGGCCCACCACGTCGGCCGTGCGGAAGGTGCCGCTGCTGGCGCGGCCCATCTTCTTGCCGGTCAGGTCGTCGACCACGTCGTAGCTCAGGCCGAAGGTTTCCGCTTCCTTGATCGTCGCCAGCATGCCGGCGATGCCGACCCGGTTGGCGATGAAGTTCGGCGTGTCCTTCGCGCGCACGACGCCCTTGCCGACGGCGCTCGTCACGAAGGTTTCGAGCTGGTCGAGGATTTCGGGCTTCGTCGTCGGCGTCGCGATCAGTTCGACGAGCGCCATGTAGCGCGGCGGGTTGAAGAAGTGGATGCCGCAGAAGCGCGGCCTGATCTGCTCGGGCAGCACTTCGGAGAGCTTGGTGATCGACAGCCCCGATGTGTTGCTCGCGACGATGGCGTGCGGCGCGACGTGCGCCGCGATGCGCTCGTACAGCGCGAGCTTCCAGTCCATGCGCTCGGCGATCGCCTCGATGACGAGGTCGCATTCGCCGAGCAGGGCGAGGTGCTCCTCGTAGTTCGCCTGCTGGATCAGCGCGGCGTCCTCGGGGATGCCCAGCGGCGCGGGCTTGAGCTTCTTCAGGCCCTCGACGGCCTTGGTCACGATGCCGTTCTTCGGGCCCTCCTTCGCCGGCAGGTCGAACAGCACCACCGGCACGCCCACGTTGACCAGGTGGGCCGCGATCTGCGCACCCATCACGCCGGCGCCGAGCACGGCGACCTTGCGGACATTGAATCGACTCATGAAAACTCCCTTCGAATTCATTCCACCCGCAGCCAGGTCTGGTTGCGGAAAAACGGCCCGATGAAGCCGCGCACTTCGAGCAGCTTGCCGCCATCCTTGGGCGTCATGCGTACCTTGTAGACCTTGCCGTTGTTGGGGTCGAGGATCGTGCCGCCGTCCCAGTAGGGTTCGTCTGCATTCTTCTTCACCCCCTCGACGATCGTCATGCCGAGCACCTTCTGGTCCTTGCGAGCGTCGGTGCACTTGTCGCACTTCGATTCCTGCTTGGCCGGGTCGGTGAGCTTCTCGACCTTGCCGGTCAGGATGCCTCCGGCGTCGACGAGGCGGACCAGCGACTTCTCCTGCTTGGTCTCGTCGTCGATGGTCTTCCACAGGCCCGCGGGCGTGGCCTGGGCCAGCGCCAGGGTCGACGAAAGGCACAGCGCGGAGGCAAGGATCAGCTTCTTCATGCGTTTCTCCAGAAGGGGGTGCGGGGTGCTCAGAATAGCGCTTCCTCGATGTCCATCAGCGGCTTGCTGCCGGCACGCACGGTGCGGATCAGCATGGCCGTCTCGGGCAGCAGCTTGGCGAAGTAGAAGCGCGCGGTGGCGAGCTTGGCGCTGTAGAACGGGTCGCCCGAACTCTGCCTCTCCAGCGCCACCTTGGCCATCCGCGCCCACAGGTAGGCAAACACCAGGTGGCCGCAGATGCGCAGGTAGTCCACCGCGGCGCCTCCCACCTCGTCGGCATTGGCAAATGCCTTCATGCCGATCTCGGTGGTCAGCTTGGTCACCTTGTCACCGAGGTCGGCGAGCGGGTTGACGAACTCCTGCATCGACTCGTTCGTGCCTTCCTCCTCGATGAACGCGGCAACGAGCTTGCCGAATTTCTTCAGCTTGGCGCCGTTGTCGCCGAGCACCTTGCGCCCCAGCAGGTCGAGCGCCTGGACGGTATTGGTGCCCTCGTAGATCATGTTGATGCGGGCGTCGCGAACATATTGCTCCATGCCCCAGTCGCGGATGTAGCCGTGGCCGCCGAACACCTGCATGCAGTGCGAGGTGGCGATCCAGCCGTTGTCGGTCAGGAAGGCCTTGACGATCGGCGTCAGCAGCGCCACCTGGTCGGCGCAATCCCTGCGGATCGACTCGTCGGGGGAATTGAGTTCCTTGTCGATCAACAGCGCGACGTAGAGCGCCAGCGCCCGCCCGCCCTCGGCATAGGCGCGCGCGGTGAGCAGCATCCGGCGGATGTCGGGGTGCACGATGATCGGGTCGGCCGGCCTGTCGGGCGCCTTCACGCCGGTGAGCGAGCGCATCTGGATGCGCTCCTTCGCATAAGCAGCGGCGTTCTGGTAGGCCACCTCGGTCAGGCCGAGCGACTGCATGCCGACGCCCAGCCGCGCCGCGTTCATCATCACGAACATCGCCGCGAGGCCCTTGTTCGGCTGGCCGACCATGGTGCCGACCGCGCCGTCGAGCACCATCTGGCAGGTGGCGTTGCCGTTGATGCCCATCTTGTGCTCTATCGCGCCGCAGTAGATCGCATTGCGCGCGCCGAGGCTGCCGTCGGCATTGGCGAGGAACTTGGGCACGACGAACAGCGAGATGCCCTTGGCGCCCTGCGGCGCCTCGGGCAGGCGCGCGAGCACGAGGTGGATGATGTTCTCCGCCAGGTCGTGCTCGCCTGCCGAGATGAAGATCTTCTCGCCGGTGAGCCGGAAACTGCCGTCGGCGAGCGGCTCGGCCTTGCTGCGCAGCAGGCCGAGGTCGGTGCCGCTGTGCGGCTCGGTCAGGCACATCGTTCCGGTCCACTCGCCGCTGACGAGCTTGGGCAAGTACTGAGCCTTCTGCTCGGGCGTGCCGTGCGCATGCAGCGCCTCGTAGGCGCCATGGGTCAGCCCGGGGTACATCGTCCAGGCCTGGTTGGCCGAGTTCTGCATTTCCGCGAAGCACACCGCGACCGAAGCCGGCAGGCCCTGGCCGCCGAAGGCCGGGTCGGAGCTGAGCGACGGCCATCCGGCCTCCCTGAACTGGCGGTAGGCCTGCTTGAAGCCGGCGGGCGTCGTCACCTCGTGCGTCGCCGCATCCAGCCTGCACCCCTCGGCATCGCCGGTCTGGTTCAGAGGAAACAGCACTTCCGCGGTGAACTTGCCGCCCTCCTCGAGCACGGCATTGATGGTGTCGAGGTCGGTCTCCGCGTGCGGCGGAAGGGCTTGCAGTTCGGTGGTGACGTTCAGCAGCTCATGGAGCACGAACTGCATGTCGCGCAATGGCGGGGTATACGTGGCCATGGTGTGAGGCTCCTCGGTTAGAAAGGGGGTCAGCGCCCGGCGGCGGGCGCCGGCAGGCGCGACGCGGCGGGCTCGGTGATGGCGTAGTGATTCACGGTGCGCTCGAAACCGGCGCGCGCGCGCTCGACCGCGCCCACGCTGCGCAGGAAGCGCGCGTCGTGATGCAGCGCGAGGATCAGGCCGTGGATCTCGAACAGCATCTGCTGCGGGTCGGTATCGGCGCGCAGGTGACCTTCGTCGATCGCGAGGTGAATGGCCTGCCCGAGCGCCGCGTGCCAGGTCTGCACCATCGTGACCAGCGCGTCGCGCACCGGGCCCGGGCGGTCGTCGAATTCCACTGCGCCGCTGATGTAGATGCAGCCGGAGTCGAGCTCGACCGTGACCCGGCGCACCCAGCGGTCGAACAGCGCGCGCAGCCGGGGCAGGCCGCGCGCCTCCCTGATCGAGGGGAAGAACACCTCCTCCTCGAACTTGGCGTGGTACTCGCGGATCACCGAGATCTGCAGTTCCTCGCGCGAGCCGAAATGCGCGAAGACGCCGGACTTGCTCATCTGCGTGACCTCGGCCAGCGCGCCGATCGACAGGCCCTCGAGGCCCATCTGCGATGCCAGCGCGAGAGCTGCTTCGAGGATCGTGGCACGCGTCTGCTGGCCCTTTTGCAATGCCCTGGGCGGGCTCGCGTCGTCGCGAGCGGGTCTGGCCGAAGCGTGGGTGAGGTGGGTCACGGCAGCGGGGTGTGAGGTGGCAAGGGCGACAAAATCGAACGACCGTTCTATTTTGCAGAAGAAACTGTCCGCCGCGGCGGTGACGGCCCTCGGTTTTTCTAGGGCATCCTGCCTAGAACGCGGGGCAGCATGAGGGCTCTCTCGGGTTTACCCGAGGCTCGGTGACTCCGTGTGCACGCCGTACGATCGACGACGAAGCAGGAAGGAGGATCCCGGCATGAAGATCGCAGTGGTCGGCCTCGGCGCCGTGGGCGGCTTCATCGCCGCGCGCCTCGCACTGGCGAGCGCAGCAGGCGCTGCGCACACGATCTCCGCGCTGGCGCGCGGCAACACGCTGCAGGCACTGCGCGAGCGCGGACTGACGCTGCGCATGGGCGGACAGGAGCGCTGCGCGAGCCTGTTCGCGGCCGACGATGCGCACGCGCTCGGTGTGCAGGATCTTGTGGTCGTCGCCGTCAAGGCTCCGGCACTCGGCAGCGTCGCCGTGACGCTCGCGCCGCTGATCGGAGCCGACACCGTCGTGCTCCCGGCGATGAACGGCGTGCCTTGGTGGTTCCTGCAGACGCCGTCGATGACCGGGCAGCTTCGTGCCAACGAGCGGCGGCTCGCGAGCATCGACCCGCAGCGGCACATCGAAGCGGCGCTGCCGCTCGCGAACGTGCTCGGCTGCGTCGTCCATTTCGCCTCCAGCAGCCCGCAACCCGGCATCGTGCAACACGGCTTCGGCGAACGCTTGATCATCGGTGAGCCGGCGGGTGGCCCGGCGTCCCGTGTCGAGACGGTCGCCGCGGTGTTGCGCGAAGCCGGTTTCACGGTCGAGGCAAGCACCGACATCCGGCGCGACATCTGGTTCAAGCTCTGGGGCAACATGACCATGAACCCCGTCTCGGCGCTGACCGGTGCCACCTGCGACCGCATCCTCGACGACCCGCTGGTGCGCGACTTCGCGCTGCAGGCAATGGCCGAGGCAGCGGCGATCGGTGCACGGATCGGCTGCCCGATCGCGCAGTCGGGCGAGGAACGCATGGCCGTCACGCGCCAGCTCGGCGCGTTCAAGACCTCGATGCTGCAGGACGCCGAGGCAGGCCGCACGCTCGAGATCGATGCGCTGGTGACTGCGGTGCACGAGATCGGGCTGCGCGTCGGCGTCGCGACGCCGGCGATCGGCGCGCTGCTCGGGCTCGTGCGGCTGATGGCGCGAACACGCGGCCTCTACGGCAACTCCGCCGGACCCGGGTAACGGAATCGAGATCATGGACGTCGTCGTCTTCGGCGCTGGCTCGTTCGCCAGCGTCGTGTGGTACATGCTCAGCCACGACAGCCCTCACCGTGTCGTCGCGTTCGCCGCCGATCGCGCGTACTGCACCGAACGCCGCTTGCAGGGCTTGCCGGTGGTCCCGTTCGACACGCTCGAAGCGGAGTTTCCGGCCGGACAGGTCAGCCTGGTCCTGGCCGTCGGCGCGCACGGCGTCAACCGTCTGCGCAGCGCGCGTTACCTGGATGCCAAGGCGCGTGGCTACAGCTTCGCGTCGTACATCAGTTCGCGGGCGCTGGTGTGGCCCGACCTGCACGTCGGCGACGCCTGCATGATCTTCGACGGCGCCAAGGTCAACCCCTTCGCCATCATCGGCAACAACTGCTTGCTGGGCAGCGGCACCCATGTGTCGCACCACGCCCAGATTGGCGACCATTGTTATCTCGCTCCCCACGCGACGGTGGCAGGCGGCGTGCGCATCGGCCAGCGCTGCTTCCTCGGCGTGAACAGCACGGTGCGCGACGGCGTCAACGTGGCCGACCGCTGCCTGCTGGCCGCCGGTGCCGTGGTCACGGGCGACACGATCGAGAACAGTGTCTATTTCGGCGTACCGGCGAGGCGCCATCCGACACCGGCTGAATCGCTGGAAACCTGAGAGGCTGTCGGTGGTTGTCGGAGCATCGCGCTCGATGTGCCGCATCTCGGTCTTGCACCGTGCGGTGCACGGCCCGTGACCCAGGAAAGGCGGACGCGTTGCGATTGGCTGCTTGCGACCCACTGCAGCCCTTCCGTCGGTGGAATTGAGTTCCGCGAGGCCGCCGTTCGACAGCCCGCCTCATTCGACCAGCAGCCGATAGCCAACTCCGGTCTCAGTGACGATGTGCGTGGGCTGCGCCGGTTCGTCTTCCAGCTTCTGGCGCAGATTGCCCATGTATACACGCAGGTAGTGCGTGCTTTGCGAGTGGGTCGGGCCCCACACCTCGCGCAGCAGATAGGGGTGGGTGAGTACCCTTCCGGTGTTGGCGATCAACACGCCAAGCAGGCGGTACTCGATGGGCGTCAGGTGCACTTCAAAGCCCCGCTTCTTCACGATGCGGGCAGCCAGGTCGACCTCCACATCGCCGAAACGAAACGTGGAATCCGGCGCAGCGCGGCCGACCCGCACGCGCCGCAAGTTCGCGCGCGTGCGGGCCAGCAGTTCGGCCACGCCGAAGGGCTTGGTGATGAAGTCGTCTGCGCCCGCATCCAGGGCTGCGACCTTGTCGCGTTCATGGGTGCGGGCCGACAACACGATGATCGGCACCCCAGACCAAGTCCGTACCTCGCGGATGAAGTCGACACCATCGCCGTCGGGCAGGCCGAGATCGGCGATGATCAGGTCGGGCCGCCGCGTGCCGGCCTCCACCAGCCCCTGCTTGATGGTGCACGCCTCGACCACCCGCCACCCTTCCGATTCGAGCGATGTGCGCACGAACTGCCGGATTTCGCGCTCGTCTTCGAGCACCAGGGCGATGGGCGTCGGGGTGGCCATCAGTGCCCCAGCCTCTGCGAGGCGGCAGGAACATCGCCTGACAGATCGACTGTCGGTGGTGTGCCCAGCGGCAGGCTGAAGGTAAAGGTGGCACCTTGGGGATGTGATGGCTCTACCCAGATGCGTCCGCGGTGCGCCTCGACGATGGCGCGGCAGATGGCCAGGCCCAGGCCGACGCCGGGGGTAGCCGATTCGACATGGCCGCGCGTGAATTTCTCGAAGACGAGTTCCTCTTGGCCCTTGGCCACGCCCGGCCCGTTGTCGCGCACACTGACAAGGAGTTCGTTGTCCGCCGCGCGCACGTGGATCTCCACCGGCGTCTGCGCGGGGGTGTACTTGCCGGCGTTCTCGAGCAGGTTGGCCAACACGCGCTCGATCAGGACGGCGTCGCACTCCACGAGCGACACGCCGGGATCGATGTGGATGCTGAGCGGACGCCGCCCCAAGGCGCCCTGAGCATGCTTCACGGCACCGCCGATGATCTCCTCCATCGATTGCCAATCCAGCCGCAGCCGGATCTCGCCGCTCTGGATGCGGGCCATGTCGAGCAGGTTGGTCACCATGTCAGCCATGCGCTGGGACTTCTCGCTGAGGCTGGTTGTCATCTCCAGTTGCTGGGCGCTGAGGCGGGGTTGACTGACCGCCAGCATCTCAGCCGTGCCCACCAGCGCCGCCAATGGCGTGCGCAGATCGTGCGAGAGCGCGGCGAGCAGGGAGTTCCGCAATCGCTCGGACTCCATCTGAACGGTCGCGCTCTGCGCGACCTCGATGTAGTGCACCCGCTCCAATGCCATGGCGGTCAGCGCCGCGAAGGTCTCCAATTGCTGCCGTTGCTCGGGGATCAGCAGGAAACGCGGTTCGCGCGGCTGCACGGCGAGCACGCCACGTGAGCGCATCGTCGCCTTCAGTGGCAAGTAGAGCCAGGCACTGCCGGCAAGCGTGTCCGTGCCGAGACCGGCGGCCTGGTTGTGGTCCAGCGCCCATTGCGCAGTCCCTCGGTCCAGCCCGCTGGCTTCGTCGTTGGGTGGCAGCAGGCGGTCCTTCATGTCGAGTACGTAGATCGCCACCTGAGCCCGGAACTCGCGCGCAATGACGGTCCGGGCCACGTCGATGGCGTGCTCGTTGGTCAGCATGTTGGACAGGTCGCGGGCCGCCTCGAACAGCGCCCTTGAACGCGCCTCCCGATGCGTGGCAACGCTGGCCTGGAAGCGCAGGCCGGCCGTCAATTGACCAGTGACGAGTCCCACGATGAGCATCACGAAGAAGGTCAGCAAGTACTGCACGTCGGACACCGCGAACGACAGTCGCGGTGGAACGAAGAAGAAGTCGAAGGCGGCCACATTCGTGAACGCTGCCAGGACCGACGGCCCACGGCCCAGCCACACCGCCACGCCGACCACGGACAGCAGAAACACCATGACGATGTTCGCCAGGTCGAAGTACGGCACGAGCAGGTGCGTCAGCACCGTCGTGGCGGCGCAGGCGGCAGCGGCCAGGCCGTAGCGGCGAATCTGGGTGCCGGTGTTCGACTTGGCCTCCAAGTCGGCTCCCCAGGCGACCGGAGCGGGCCGGGCGCGTGGCGACTGCCCGACCTCGATGCGATCGATGTCTGGCGCCAGCCTGGCCACGGCCTGCCCGAGTGACCGCCTTGGCCACCAAGAGTTGCGATCACTGTGACCCAGCACGATCCTGGCCAGATTGTTCTGGCGTGCATGCTCGACCAGCGCACCGGCGATGCCCTGGGCGGACAGCACGGCCGTGCTGGCGCCCAAGTCCCGCGCCAGCTTGACGGTCTGAAGGATCCCCTCGCGCCGGCCAGGCTCCAAGCGCTGCAGGGCCGGGGTTTCGACGTATACGGCATGCCACGTGACCGCCAGCTGCCTGGCAAGTTGGGCTGCGCTGCGCACCACGTGCTCGGCACCTTCCTGCGGCCCGATGCAACACAGCAAGGCACCTTCGGTCTTCCAGACCTTCGCGATCGACCGATCGACTCGGTAGGCCTGCACGTCGTCTTCCACGCGGTCGGCGGTTCGGCGCAAGGCCAGCTCGCGCAGGGCCATGAGGTTGCCCTTGCGAAAGAAGTTCTTCGCCGCGCGCTCGGCCTGCGCCGGCAGGTAGACCTTGCCGGCCGCCAGCCGAGCGATCAGTTCGTCGGCCGGCGTGTCGACCAGCACCACCTCGTCGGCGCGGTCGAAGAAGGTGTCGGGCAGCGTTTCGTGTACCACGATGCCGGTGATGCCGCCGACCACGTCGTTCAGACTCTCCAGGTGCTGGACATTCAGCGTGCTGTAGACGTCGATGCCCGCAGCCAGCAGTTCTTCCACGTCCTGCCACCGCTTGGGGTGTCGCGAACCGGCGACGTTCGAGTGCGCCAGTTCGTCGACCAGGATGAGACCCGGCTTGCGTGCCAGCGCACCATCGAGGTCGAACTCGGAAAGTTGCCGACCGCGGTACTCGATCTGCGCAGGAGGCAGCTGCAGAATCCCTTCGAGCAAGGCCGCGGTCTCGCCGCGGCCGTGCGTCTCGACGACTCCGGCCACCACGTCCACGCCATCGGCGAGCAGCTTGCGCGCCGCGACCAGCATGGCGTAGGTCTTGCCCACACCGGCCGACGACCCGAAGTAGATGCGCAACTTGCCGCGGCTCTCGCGTTGCTCGTCCTCGCGGATCTGCGCAAGCAGCGCGTCGGGGTCGGGGCGGTGGTCGTCAGTCATGTCCGGCGGCCATTGTGGGTCCGGCGCCTGCGCCGGGTGTTCAGCTGCGAATAGCGTCCAGAGCGAGATTGAGCTGCAGCACATTCACCCGTGGCTCACCAACGAAGCCAAGGAGCCGGCCCTCGCTGTGCCTCTCGATCAACTGCTGGACTTGGGGCAGCGGCAGGCTTCGAGACTTCGCCACGCGCGCCGCCTGGAACAGCGCGCCGGCCAGGCTGATGTGCGGATCGAGACCACTGGCCGACGCAGTGACGAGATCCACGGGCACCGGAGCGGTATTGGCGCGGTCGGCGGCGCGCAGCGCCGCGATGCGCCCCTTGACCGCGTCGGTCAGCGCCGGGTTCAGCGGACCTTGGTTGGATCCGCCGGAGTTGCTGGCGTTGTAGGCCATGGGCCCGGTGGCCGACGGGCGGCCCCAGACGTACTTCGGGTCGCTGAAGTTCTGCCCGATCAGCGACGAGCCGACCGGCTTGCCGTCACGCTGGACCAGGCTGCCGGCGGCTTGGTCCGGAAAGGCAACCTGGCTGACGCCGGTGACGACCAGCGGATAAGCGATGCCAGTCAGGGCGGTCAGTACTGCAAAGGTGACAAGGGCCGGACGAACGATGGAAGTTGTCATGTCGACTCCTTCAGACGAGATGCACGGCGACCAGCATCAGGTCGATGAGCTTGATGCCGATGAACGGCACGACAAGGCCACCCAGACCGTAGACGAGGACGTTGCGGCGCAGCAGCGCAGCGGCACCGATGGCGCGGTACTTCACGCCCTTGAGCGCCAGCGGGATCAGGAACACGATCACTATGGCGTTGAAGATCACCGCCGACAGGATGGCCGACGACGGGCTGGCCAGGCCCATCACGTTCAGTGCAGCGAGCTGCGGGTAGGTCGTGACGAACATCGCTGGAATGATCGCGAAGTACTTCGAGACATCGTTGGCGATCGAGAAGGTCGTGAGCGAACCGCGCGTCATGAGCAACTGCTTGCCGGTTTCGACGATCTCCAGCAGCTTGGTCGGGTTGCTGTCCAGGTCGACCATGTTGCCGGCTTCCTTGGCCGCCTGGGTGCCGGTGTTCATGGCCACCGCCACGTCGGCCTGCGCCAGGGCTGGCGCGTCGTTCGTGCCGTCGCCGGTCATCGCGACCAACCGGCCGTCGGCCTGGTAGTCGCGGATCATCTTCAGCTTGGCCTCGGGCGTGGCCTCGGCCAGGAAGTCGTCGACGCCCGCTTCGGCCGCGATGGCAGCAGCCGTGAGGCGGTTGTCGCCGGTGATCATCACGGTCTTGATGCCCATGCGGCGCAGTTCGGCGAAGCGCTCCTTGATGCCGCCCTTGACGATGTCCTTGAGTTCCACGACGCCGAGCACGCGCACACCGTCGGACACCACCAGCGGCGTGCTGCCCTTGCGCGCCACGTCTTCGGCGGCGGCTTGCACGTCGGCAGGGAAGTTGCCGCCCAGCGACTCGACATGCTTGCGGATCGCGTCGCCGGCGCCCTTGCGCAGCCTGCGAAAGCTGCCGCCGTCGCCTTCGATGTCCACGCCACTCATTCGGGACTGTGCCGTGAACGGGACGAAGATCGTCTTGTGGCTGGACAGATCCCGCTCGCGCAAGTTGAACTTCTGCTTGGCCAGCACGGTGATGCTGCGGCCTTCCGGGGTTTCGTCGGCCATCGAGGCGAACTGCGCGGCATCGGCCAGGGTCTGCTCGGTGACGCCCTTGGCCGGGATGAAGGCCGAGGCCTGCCGGTTGCCCAGCGTGATCGTGCCGGTCTTGTCGAGCAGCAGCACATCGACGTCGCCAGCGGCTTCCACCGCGCGGCCCGAGGTGGCGATCACGTTGGCGCCCATCATGCGGCTCATGCCGGCCACACCGATGGCCGACAGCAGCGCGCCGATGGTGGTGGGAATCAGGCAGACCAGCAGCGCGATCAGGGCCGTGATCGTGACCGGCGTGCCGAGCTTGTTGACCTCGACGCTGAAGATCGAGAACGGCAGCAGCGTCATCGTGACGACCAGGAACACGATGGTCAGCGCCACCAGCAGGATCGTCAGCGCGATCTCGTTGGGGGTCTTCTGGCGCTTGGCACCCTCGACCATCGCGATCATGCGATCGAGGAAGGACTCGCCCGGGTTGACGTCGATGCGCACCACCAGCCAGTCCGACAGCACCCGTGTGCCACCGGTCACCGAGGCGAAGTCGCCGCCGGATTCGCGGATGACGGGCGCCGACTCGCCGGTGATGGCGCTCTCGTCGACCGAAGCCACGCCTTCGATCACTTCGCCGTCGAGCGGGATCACGTCACCGGCCTCGACCAGGACCACAGCGCCCTTGCGCAGTTCATCGGCCTCTTGCGGATGCCACGACGATCCGTGGACCGGTTTCTCGAGCTTCTTGGCGATCACCTTGCGCTTCATGCTGCGCAGCGAAGAGGCCTGCGCCTTGCTGCGGCCTTCGGCCATGGCTTCGGCGAAGTTGGCAAAGAGCACGGTGAACCACAGCCACAGGGCGATGGCCAGGATGAAGGACTGCGGTGCCTCGCCTTGGCCGCCCAGGGCCTGCAACCACAGGATGGTGGTGATGACGCTGCCGACGTAGACGACGAACATCACCGGGTTGCGCCACTGCACGCGCGGGTCGAGCTTGCCGAACGCGGAGGCGATGGCCGGCTTGACCAGCGCCGGGTCGAGCAGGGAGAAGGTTTTCACGGTTGTCATGAGGGTGTCCCGGTGTTGCGGTTCCACTGGCTCACTTCGGGGTCCACAACATGAAGTGTTCGACGACCGGCCCCAGGGCCAGTGCCGGCACGTAGTTCAGCAGGCCGACCAGCAGCACGGTGCCGATCAGCAGGGTCACGAACAGCGGCCCGTGGGTAGGCAACGTGCCCGCCGTGACGGCCATGCGCTTCTTCGCCGCCAGCGAGCCGGCGATGGCGAGCACCGGCACGATCACGCCGAAGCGGCCGAACCACATCGCGATGGCCAGCATCGTGTTGTAGAAGGGCGTGTTGGCCGACAGGCCCGCGAAGGCGCTGCCGTTGTTGTTGCCCGCCGATGTGAAGGCGTAGAGGATCTCGGAGAAGCCGTGCGCACCCGGGTTGGCGATGCCCGCCTTGCCACCGTCGGCCAGCACGGCCACGGCGGTGCCGGCCAGCACGAGGATCGGCGTGACGAGGATGGCGATCGACGTCATCTTCATCTCGTAGGTCTCGATCTTCTTGCCCAGGTACTCGGGCGTGCGGCCGATCATCAGCCCGGCGATGAATACGGCCAGGATGGCGAAGATCAGCATGCCGTACAGGCCGCTGCCAACACCGCCGAAGACCACCTCGCCGAGCTGCATCAGCACCAGTGGCACGGAGCCGCCGATTGGCGTGAACGAGTCGTGCATGCCGTTGACCGCACCGCAGGAGGCGGCAGTAGTGATGGCGGCGAACAGGCCCGTGGCGGCGATGCCGAAGCGCGCTTCCTTGCCCTCCATGTTGCCGCCAGGCTGTGTCGCGCTGGCCGTCTGGTCGGCACCCAGCTGCGCGAGCAGCGGATTGCCCTGTTGTTCCTGCGTCGTCACGACGACGACCGAGACGACGAAGATCGCCGTCATCGCCGCGAGTACCGCCCAGCCTTGGCGCAGGTCACCGACCATGCGCCCGAACATGAACACCAGTGCGGTCGGGATCAGGAAGATCGAGAGCATCTGGAAGAAGTTCGTCAGTGGCGTCGGGTTCTCGTACGGGTGCGCCGAGTTCGCGTTCATGAAGCCGCCACCGTTGGTGCCCAGCATCTTGATCGCCTCCTGCGAAGCCACCGGCCCCATGGCGAGCGTCTGCTTCTCGGCCTTCAGGTCCTCCATCACCGGGTTGCCTTTGGCATCCTTCAACGGCTGTCCGTCGGGGCCGTTCTTCGGCTGCTGATAGGCGGTGACCTCCAACGTCGCCACGGTCTTGTACGGCGAGAAATTCTGGATCACGCCCTGGCTGACCAGGAAGACCGCGAACACCAGAGACAGTGGCAGCAGCACGTAGGCCGTGACGCGGGTGACGTCGACCCAGAAGTTGCCGATGGACGCCGACGAGCGAGCAACGAAGCCGCGGACGAGCGCGATGACAGCCACGATGCCTGTCGCCGCCGAGAAGAAGTTCTGCACCGCCAGCGCCAGCATCTGCGTCAGGTAGCTCATCGTGGCTTCGCCGCCGTAGCCCTGCCAGTTCGTGTTGGTCACGAAGCTGATGGCGGTGTTGAAGGACGAATCGACGCTGACACCGGCCATGCCCTGCGGGTTGAGCGGCAACACGCCCTGCAGGCGCTGCAGCGCGTAGACCGCCAACACGCCGAGGAAATTGAAGACGATCAGCGCGAAGGCGTATTGGCGCCAACCCATGCCGGCCGACGCATCGACGCCAGCCAGGCGGTAGAGGCCTCGTTCGGCGGCCTCGAACGGCGCCATCCAGCGCGGCAGACGGCCATCGGCCACCGCAACCAGCCATTTGCCGAGCGGCCACGCCAGTACCAACAGGACGCCTAGGTAGGCGACCAGGAGGATCCATGCTTGCGTGTTCATCAGAATTCCTCCGCCCTCAACAGGGCGTAGACAAGGTAGACCAGCAAGACGAGCGAGGAGAGGCCCGCGAGCCAATAGAGCCAGCTCATTTGCGCGCCCCCAGCTTTTCGCAGCCGATCACCATGCCCAACATGGCCACAAACATGACTGCGGCCCCGAACAGAAAGACAAGGTCCATGGTTTCTCCAGATGTCCCAATCCAGCCCTGAAGCCTAGGAGAATGGGTATCAAGTAGGTGTAGAGATTCGCCTGGTCGGCATCAAGATTTCATAAAGTTGGCGGCTACCGACGGCGCGATGCGGGTCCTCGAGGTCACGCCCTGGTGCATTGCGCAACCATGGTCGGTTCGTCAACACCACCGATGCGTCAGCAATTCACCGTCCTGTGCTTGCGCTTCGTCAGCGTGGCACGAAGGACTCGCACCAAGTTGAGCAGGCGCAACCAAACGCCACGTGGGCTCTGATCGATCACCTCAAGCGACGCTGTGCTGATCGGTTCGTTGCGTCGACTTACCGCGAGGCAGGGCCGTGCCAGCCAACGCTGCTCATGAACCCAACCAGTCGCCGAGAGATGCGGCACGATGCGATGCTCGATACCTACCAGTCGCGAGCGACAGGATCCGGTCTAGCGCTATCGGTCGTCTCCTGAGCCCGTGCATCCGGGCGTTCCATCACTCGCCGATCAGCTCTCGCAGCAATCCGAAAGGAAACCGAATCTCCTGGCGCTGGGCGATTGCCGTCTCGGTGCAACGACCGTGCGTCGACATGCGTCCAGCCTTGCCCGAGTGCTCGAGTGCCGATTGCACGTCCGCCTGGAGTCAAGCAGGCGATCGGCAAGTGTCGCGACTAGACAAACGACACGCTGACCTTCAGATCCTTCGACCACGAGTAGCTCGCGAGTGCACGATTCACCATGTCGGTGACAGCGGCGATGCAGGCATCCCGCTGCTCCCTGGTCGGCTTCTTCTCGCCGTCCGCTGGTTTCAGCGTGATCATGACCTGCTGGTTCTGGTTGACGACGGTCACCATGACCCTGACCCGCAACGGCCAGCCGTCCGTGGTGATCTTGATGGTTTCGGCGAGGTAGACGCGAAGCCATTCCGCACGGGTCGGCGTATGGGGCGCATCGAGATCGGCCGCAAGTGCCTGACCTGCTGGAATCAGGATGCAGGCAAGCAGTGAGATCAATCGCTTCTTCATGTCGTGCATGTCGCCCTCATGGAAGATGCCGCTTCGCGTCGGATGCGAGCGGCTGACTGAGCGTTGGTTGCCCCCCGGGAAGCAAGGGGCGGTTCAGCGCGCGTGGGCAAGGTCAGCGCTCCAGGTTGGACGAGGGCCCAATGTAGGCCCGTTCGGGCCTGGGTGCCAAGACGCTTGATGCTTGGCTTGTCGCATCGCACCGGATCAGGAAGCTTCACCCAGCGCGAACGCGATCGCAGTTCGCCACCAGATCGCATCGACGCGATCGGGCCAGTCGTTGTGGCCGCCGGCTTTGATCGTCACCAGCTGCTTTGGGCCGCCGAGGCTGGCATGGAGCGCGACGCCCAGGTGCGCGGGAACGATCGTGTCGCGCTCGGCGACGATCACGACGACCGGGCGGTCGAACAGTGCCAGGTTCTGCACTGAGTCGTATTCGTCGCGCAGCAGCCATTTCACAGGCAGCCATGGGTAGTGGTGCGAACCTACCCGCGCGAGCCGGTCCCAGGGCGTGATGAGCAACAGGCCGGCGCTGAGGTCCCGACGCCGCGCGCCGGCAGCGGCCGCCACGGCCGCGCCGAGTGATTCACCTATCAACACCAGCGGCCCACCGTACTGGCGATGGGCAAGCGCAATCGTCTCTTCGACATCCGCAACAAGGCTCGCTTCGCCGAGCCTGCCGCCGCGCGGGCCGTAGCCGGGATATTCGGCGAGGATCACCCGCAGGCCCAATGGCGTCAGCGCGTGCGCGTAGAACGCGCGATGGCCCGCATGCCCGGCGTTGCCGTGGACGACGATGGCAGTGCCACGCACGGCGCCTGCCGGCTCGGCGACCAGGCCCCGAAAGTCCTGCGGCGACGGCCACGCCCGCAGTCCGCCGCTGGCCACGCGCTCCACCGTCGTGCTGGCGGGAAAGTAGAGCAGGCGGTCCTGCCACAGGAAGATCGCTGCCAGCAAAACCAGGCAGGCGGCGGCCATCCACAGCATTGTTCCCATGACTTTCATCATCTTCGCGATCGATCAGGACATGGCGCTGACCGCCTTGGTGATCTCGCTATCGTGCACCGGCCCGATCAGGTGCCAAGCATGGCGCCAGAGCGCGGCGTCGCGCAGTCGGTCGTCCAGATCACAGCCAGCGCAGGGCCGCGTAGTTGATCGACAGGTGCATGGTGTTGTCGATCAGGATCATCAGGACGAACGCGTGTCCACCCGGCAAGTGGGCAGGGAACCCGGTGGCGCGGCAATCGGCCCACTTCAGGTGCCAGTCGGTCAGCTTGTTCTTGCCGAAGGCGACATAGCGGGCGAGTCGGAAGCGGTCGATCAGGAAGTGCGACAGCGCGATCACGATGATCGCCGTGATTGAAGGCGACAGGAGCAGAAACGGCAGCGAGTAGACGAGCGCGTGGCACAGCGCGGCGAAGGTCGTGCTGGTCTTGGTGCGGGCCATCCAGTCGGTCTGGAGGACGTAGTCTCCCATCAGATGCAGCAGTAGCTGTTCCATGGTTTTCGCTCCTCGCTGCGATGCTGGCCGCGATCGGTGCGCCGAGAGTAACTGCGATCTCGCCGATTGGCGCATCCTCCCTTGAGGCGTCAGGGTCACGGCACACGCGGGTCGTGTCACCACCAAGTGGAAGACGTTGCCCCTGGCCCTCGGCCGACACTGTCGAAGAACCTGCCGATCGCATCGCGGGGCATCGCCCCCTATCCCATCACCCTCGCCGGCAGCCAGGTGGCCAGCTCAGGGAACACGCACAGGATGCCGATGGCCAGCACCATGCACAGCATGAACGGGAACGCACCCTTCAGGATCGTCAGCAAGCTCACGTCGGGCGTGATGCCGTTGATGACGAACAGGTTCAGGCCCACCGGCGGGGTGATCAGGCCGAGCTCCATGTTGATGGTGAGGATCACGCCGAACCAGATCGGGTCGAACCCGGCCGCGGTGATCACCGGCATCAGGATCGGCGTGGTCATCAGGATGATCGCCGCCGGCGGCAGGAAGCAGCCGGCGACGAGCAGCATCAGGTTGATCGCGCCAAACACCAACCAGCGGTTCACCTGCAGCTCGCCGATCGACTGCGCCACTGCCTGCGTGACCTGCAGCGACGACATCATGTAGCCGAACAGGATCGACGTGCCGATGATCATCAGCAGCATCCCCGACTCGCGCAGCCCGTCGCGCAGGATTGCCCACAGCGCGCTCGGCGTCCAGACGCGGTAGATCGCCACCACCATCACCAGGCACAGCGCGGCGCCGACGCCGGCTGCCTCCGACGGCGTGGCGATGCCGCCGTAGAGCGCGTAGACGACGCCGACGATGACCGCGATGAAGGGCAGCAGCCTGGGCAGCAGCTCGAACTTCTCCCTCAGCGAATAGACGCGGTCTTCGTCGACGAGCCGCGTCCCGCGCTTCCAGCTCAGGAACAGTGCCCAGGCCATGAACAGGACCGTGAGCATCAGGCCGGGAATGATGCCGGCGATGAACAGCCGCCCGATCGAGGTCTCCGAGGCGATGCCGTAGAGGATCATCGTGATGCTGGGCGGGATCAGGATGCCCAGCGTGCCGCCGGCCGCGATGGCGCCGGTGGCGAGGTCGGCGTCGTAGCCGCGCTTGCGCATCTCCGGGATGCCCATCTTGCCGATCGCCGCGCAGGTGGCCGGCGACGAACCGGTGAGCGCCGAGAACAATGCGCAGGCGCCGATGTTGCTGATGACCAGCGAGCCCGGCACCCGGTGCAGCCAGCGCGAGAGCGCTTCGTACAGGTCGCTGCCGGCGCGCGACGAGGCCACTGCCGCACCCATGATGATGAACATCGGCAGCGAGACGAGCGTGAAGTCGGACAGGCCGGCGAAGATCGTCTCGGGCAGGAAGTTCACGGAGTTCCAGCCATCGAAGACGACCATGAAGAACAGCGCCACCGCGCCGAGGCCGAAGGCGATCGGCAAGCCGGTGGCCAGCAGCGCCGTCGTGACGACGAAGATCAGCAGGCCGATGGTCAGCGGCGTCATAGCCTGACGTCGGGAGCGATGCCGAACGGATGGGCCCGGCGTGTGAACACCAGGCTCATTTCGGCGATGAACTGCAGGCACAGCAAGGCCAGGCCGACCGGCACCGACAGGTAGGGGATCCACAGGCGCGCACGCCAGATCGACGCCGTGGTCTGGCCGTTGTGCCAGGCCTCGAACCACCAGGGCACGGCGGCGTAGAGAAAGAAGGCGCAGAAGATCAGCGCCACGGCGCTGCCGAGCAGATGCAGCACCCGCCGCCCCGGCGTCGCCAGCATCAGCGGCAGCACGTCGACCGCCACGTGGCCGCGCGTGAGCAGGATGTACGGCGCACCCAGGAAGGTGGCGGCGACGAGCGAAAAGGTCACGAACTCGGTCTGCCAGAGCGACGACTGGCCGAGCACCGCGCGCACGAACACCATCTGGCAGACCACGCCGACCGACAGCAGGATCAGCCCCGCCGCCGCGACGCCGAAGGCGCGCGACGCCGCGTGCACCGCCATCACCCAGCGGGGCATCGGCGGCATCGGCGCTTCACTTGACACTCAGCGCCTTCTCGATCAGTTCCTTGCCACCGGGCACCTTCTCGGCGAAGGTCTTGTACGAGGTCTTCTGCGCCACCGCGCGCCAGGCGTCGGCCTCGGCATCGGTCATCGTGACGACCTCGACCTTGTTCGCCTTGAAGGTCTCGACCATCTTGTCGTCGAGCTTCTTCGACTCGCTCTCGAAGAAGTCCTCGGCCTTCACCGAGGCGGCCTGCAGCGCCTTCTTCTGCGCGTCGTTCAGCTTGTCCCAGCTGCGCTTGGAGATCAGCACCGGTTCGTACATGAACCACAGTGCGTTGTCGCCCGGCGCGGTGACGCACTTGACCTGCTCGTACAGGCGGAACGACACGAAGCTGCCGGTGGACGTGTCGGTGGCCTGGATCACGCCCTGCTGCATCGCGTTGTAGACCTCGTTGGACGGGATCGAGACGACCGAGGCGCCGGCCCCCGCCCACATCTGCGCGAAGGTGGCGCCGGCCGAGCGCACCTTCATGCCGGCGGCGTCCTCGGGCTTCCTGATGCATTTCTCCTTGCCGGCGAAGCCGCCAGCCAGCCAGGCGTCGGCAAGGACCTTGACGCCCGCCTGCTCGACGATCGCCTTGATCTCCTTCAGGAATGCCGAGTCGTTGATGCGCCGCGCGTGGGCGTGGCCCTTGACGAGGCCGGGCATCAGCGTGGCGCCGAACTGCGGGTGGAAGCCCGAGGCATAGTCCAGCGGGAACGAGCTCATGTCGATCTGGCCATTGAGCATCGCCTTCCACTGCTCCTGCGCCTTGACGAGGCTGGAACCTGGGAAGACCTTGATCTCCAGGCCGACGTTGGCCGCGGCGACATCGCGCGCGATCATCTGCACCATCTCGTCGCGCACGTCTCCCTTGCCGCCGGGAAACTGGTGCGAGGCCTTCAGCGTGACGTTCTCGCCCAGCGCAGGCGCCATCGGCAACGCCGCCAGGAGCATGGCGCTCAATGCCTTGGTGATGGGACGGTGATGCATGCGTTGTCTCCTGTCTCGATGGCAGTGCGCAGGGCGGTGCCTTGCGTTCGCGGGATTCGAACCTTCCAGCATCGACGACTGTAGTGAATGTCTGCCGACCGGCCGTCAGTGAATTCCATGACAGCCTTCGCAGCGCGCTGCGGCGATCGGAGCGGAATCGATTACGCTTCGCACACGGGGGAACCTTCGTGGAAGTGCTGCAACTCGACGTCTCGGGCCGTCCACAGTCGTGGATCTCGTCCCGCGAAGCGGCGGTGATCTACGCCAGCGACGGCGTCGGCTGGACGCTCGGCGCGCCGTTCTGCGTGCTGCGCGGCGGCATTCAGCGGCGCACCGGCCTGCAGTCGCGCATCGAGGTGCATCCGATCATCGCGGTGCGCGGCAACATCCCCAGCCGCGCCTGGCGGCAAGCGCCGGCACTGTCGAACCAGAAGCTCTTCGCCCGCGATCGCATGGTCTGCGCCTACTGCGGCGGGCGCTTCCCGGCCGACGAGCTGACGCGCGAGCACATCGTGCCGACCTCCCGCGGCGGCCTGGACAGCTGGATGAACTGCATCACCGCCTGCCGCCACTGCAACGGCCACAAGGGCAACCGGCTGCCGGGCGAGGCGCACCTGTCGTTGATGTACCTGCCCTACGTGCCGAGCCTGCACGAAGACATGATCCTGCGCGGCCGCCGCATCCTCGCCGACCAGATGGAGTTCCTGCTCGCCAGCGTGCCGCGCAGCAGCCGGCTGCGCGGATAGAGCGCAGAGCGAAGGGCGAGGGGCCCCGCTCGCGGGGATCGACCAGCGCAGCGATCGGCGAAGGAGCGGGCTCGATGCCCGCGACTGAGAGCGACCCGAAGTCCCCTCCGCTATCCCGAAGTCGTCTGATCAGCCTGGGACGAGCGCCGAAAGCATCGCCTGGTTCGCCTCGCGCAGCTTGCTCTTGGCAAGCTCCTTGCATTGTGCGGCCGAGGCATTGGGCAAGGCATCGAAGGCGGTGGCCATCTTGCCCGGCTTGAACAGCAGCAACTTGGTGACCGTGGGCTGGTTGCGCGGCAGCAGCATCACGCGCGCCACGACGACACAGGTGTTCGCCTGGGTGATGCCGCCCTCGACCTGCGCCGCGAAGCCCCACTTGGAGGTGGGATACAGCTTGGCGAGCTTGGCGGACACGATTTCGCCGAACAGGCTCCTTGCCGTGGCCTCGTCGACCAGCACCTCGGAAGACTTGTTGACGAACAGGTAGTCCGGCGGCGCCTCGGCCCAGGCGTTCACGGATGCGGCCAGCAGTGTGCCGGCAAGCGCGGTCTTGATTCGGTTCATGGTTCACCTGAAGGGAGTGCCCGCGCATGATGCCCGAAGTCGGCACCCCGGGCCGATCAGCTCCCACCGCCGCGTTCGCCGCGCCGCGCCCAGACTGGATGCCTGTACAGTCTCACGAGCTCGTTCGCGCCTCGACGCCAGCCACGATGACCGTTGCCACCCTCACCCCCCGACCCGACCCGTTCGCCGCGCTGAACGACGCCCAGCGCGACGCCGTTGAACACGGCGCGGACGACGCGCGCGCGCTGCTCGTCATCGCGGGCGCGGGATCGGGCAAGACGCTGACGCTCGCGTCGCGCGTGGCACGTCTCGTGCTGTCGGGCGCCGACCCGCAGCGCCTGCTGCTGCTGACCTTCTCGCGCCGCGCCGCGCAGGAGATGGAGCGCCGTGCCGGCCGCGTGCTGCAACAGGCGCTCGGCCTGCCCTCGACGCAGAGGCCGCCGGCCCTGCCCTGGGCCGGCACCTTCCACGGCGTCGGTGCGCGGCTGTTGCGCGAGCATGCGCAGAGGATCGGCCTGGCCGAGAACTTCACGATCCACGACCGCGGCGACGCCGAAGACCAGATGGGCTGGGTTCGCCAGGAGCGCGGCCTGGCCGCGACGAAGAACCGCTTCCCGCTGAAGGGCACCTGCCTGGCGATCTACTCGCGCGTCGTCAACAGCCAGGCGCCTCTTGCCACCGTGCTGACACAGCGCTATCCGTGGTGCAGCACTTGGGAAGACGAACTCAATGGCCTGTACGGCGCCTACGTCCAAGCCAAGCAGCAACAGCACGTGCTCGACTACGACGACCTTCTGCTCTACTGGTCGCGGATGATGGCCGACGCCACGCTCGCACGCGAGATCGGCGAGCGCTTCGACCACGTGCTGGTCGACGAGTACCAGGACACGAACCGGCTGCAGGCCACGATCCTCCGGGCGCTCAAGCCCGACGGCCGCGGGCTGACGGTGGTCGGCGACGACGCGCAATCGATCTACTCGTTCCGCGCCGCCGAGTTGCGCAACATCCTCGACTTTCCGCAGCAGTTCGCGACCCCCGCGCGCATCGTTACGCTGGAGCGCAACTACCGCTCGACACAGCCCATCCTCGACGCTTCCAACGCCGTGATCGCGCTCGCCACGGAGCGCTTCACGAAGAGCCTCCGGACCGACAGGGCGTCGTCGGAGCGGCCGCAACTGGTGACGGTGGAAGACGAGCCCGCGCAGGCGCGATGGGTCGCCGACCGGATGCTCGAACATCGCGAGTGCGGCCTCGCACTGAAGCGCCAGGCAGCGCTGTTTCGCACTTCGCATCACAGCGCGGCACTCGAGCTCGAACTGACGCGGCGCAACATCCCGTTCGTCAAGTTCGGCGGCCTGAAGTTTCTGGAGGCCTCGCACATCAAGGACGCGCTGTCGATCCTGCGCTGGGCGGAAAACCCGCGCAGCCGGCTGGCCGGCTTTCGCGTCGCGCAACTGGTGCAGGGCATCGGAGCGGCCTCGGCGCGCCGACTGCTCGACGCGATGGAGCAGCACGGCGACGCGGCAGCGGCACTGCAGGCATTCAGGCCGCCGCCTGCGGCCAGCGCCGACTGGCAGGCGTTTGCCGCGCTCTACGCCGGGCTGCGCGCGAACGAAGCCGGCTGGCCGGCCGAGATGGAAGACGTCAACCGCTGGCTCGCTCCGCAGCTCGCGCGCCGCCACGACGACGCCGCGATGCGCCAGGCAGACCTCACCCAGCTCGCCCGCATCGCCGCAGGGTATGCGACGCGCGAGCGCTTCCTGACCGAGCTCACGCTCGACCCGCCCGACGCGACGAGCGACGAGGCCGGCGTTCCCGGGCTCGACGAGGACTATGCAATCCTCTCGACGATCCACTCGGCGAAGGGCCAGGAATGGAACGCGGTGTTCGTGCTCAACGTCGTCGACGGCTGCATGCCGTCGGACCTGGCCACCGGCAGTGCGGCAGACATCGAGGAGGAGCGCCGCCTGCTCTACGTCGCGATGACGCGCGCCAGGGATCACCTGCATCTGCTCGTGCCGCAGCGCTTCTACGTCCACCAGCAATCGCAGTTCGGCGACCGCCACGTGTACGGCGCGTTGACGCGCTTCATTCCGGAGCCGGTGGCGCGGCAGTTCGAGCTCCTCGGGCCTGCCGCCGCCAGCAAGGGCGAAGCCCCCGGTGCGGTCGCAGCGCCAGGCGCGCGAATCGACCTGACGGCTGATGTGCGAGCCATGTGGCGTTGAGGGGGGCCTGGGCGTAGCGCTACTGTGATTCAGGGCAAGCCCACGACCAGCTGCGCCGCAGCCAGATCCTCGAGCGCCGTTCCCACCGACTTGAAGAGCGTGATCTCGTCGTCGTTGCGCCGCCCGGTGCGTTCCCCGCGCAGCAGCTCGGCCAGCTCGGCCACGACGTGTTCGCGCGTGATCGCGCCGCGCTCCAGCGGCTGCGTCAGGTCACCGGCCTCGGCGAGCGCGCCGGCATAGGTGTCGACGACGACTCGCGCGTGCTGTACGGCCGCATCGTCGACCTCGCGCATGTCGCGCCGGAAACCGCCCACGAGGTCGAGGTGCGTTCCCGGCGCGAGCCAGGCGCAGCGCACCAGGGGATCGGTGGAGGTGGTAGCGCAACACACGATCTGTGCGTCACGCGTGGCCTTCTCCAGATCGCCCGCGGCCTCGGCTGGCAGCCCGTCCGCCACGAGGTCTCGCGCCAGCTCCTGCGCCGCCTCCACGCGCCGGCCCCAGACGACGATGCGGCTCAAGCCCGGTCGCAGTGCGGCGTGCCCGCGCGCCATCCAGAGCGCGAGGCGGCCTGTGCCGACGACGAGCAGGGTCTTCGCATCGGACCGCGCCAGCCGTTGCGCGGCGAGCGCCGATGTGGCGGCGGTGCGGCGCAGCGTCAGGGCCTCGCCGTCGAGCACGGCCAGCGGCTCGCCGGTCTGCCTGTCCACGACGAGGACGGTGGCCTGCACGGTAGCCGCGGCCGACCGCAGCACGGTGACGAGCTTCACCACCACGACCCGCGCGTTCCACGCCGGCATCAGCAGCAGCGTGTCGTGCGCCGACAGGTGATGCCCATGGCGCAGCGGCACGTCGGCGCCGGCGATGAAGGCTGTCTCGAGTGCACGGGCGAGCGCCGGCCAGGGCAGCGCAGCGTGCACTTCGTCGGTTGAGTAGGCTCTCAGCATGAAGGGCAGTGTAGTAAGCGCAGACGACGACGCGTTCGCCGCGTAGACTGAACGCGGCACGGGTCGAGGAGGCTTCTCGCCTTGTAGGCATGGCCTTGCAGCGGATCAAGGGAATCTCATGAACAGACGCGCCACCGTGCTGGTCCTGCTCGCCATCAGCGCTGCGTTGCCGATCGTCGGCGCCCAGCCCGCGACCAAGGTCTCGCGCATCGGATTGCTGAGCAATTCGGCGGATGCGGCGCAGTTCCCGGAGAAGCAGACGCTCGACAGCCTGCGTGAGTTCGGTTGGATCGAGGGGAAGAACCTGCTGATCGAACGGCGCTTTGCGGGAGGCGATCCTGCCCTGCTTGCGGAGCACGCTGCAGAACTCGTCCGCCTGAAGGTCGATCTCATTCTGACCTTCGGTGCTGGCGTGAGCATCGCCAAGCAGGCGACCAAGACCGTTCCGATCGTCTTCGGCACCAGTGCCGACCCGGTTCGCACGGCATTCGTCGCGAGCCTCGGCCGCCCTGGTGCGAACATGACGGGGGCGACCTACCTCACCGACGAGTTGTCCGCCAAGCGGCTGGAACTTCTCAAGGAGATGATGCCCGCGATGTCTCGCGTCGCCGTCCTGTGGGAGCCATCGCACATCGACAACGAGTTCAGGGGCATGCAGGCCGTGGCGAACGGCCTGGGTGTCCGACTGCACTCGGTCGAGGTGCCGCGACCGGTCCGCTCCGACGAGATCGAGAGGGCGATGTCGGCGGTTCGTCAGGGGCGGGCCGAGGCCCTGGTCCTGGTACCGGGGGGGTTCACCATTGCCAACCGCAAGCGAATCGTCGCTCTGGCCACCGAGCACCGCATTCCGGTGATGTCCGCGTGGAGGATCTTCTCGGACGACGGCGCCCTGATGACCTACGGGCCGAACCTGCCGGAGATCGCCCATCGCATCGCGGGGTACGTGGACAGGATTCTCAAGGGCGCGCGGCCCGAGGATCTCCCCGTCGAAGGGCCGACGCGGTTCGAAATGGTCCTGAACGTGAGGGCAGCCAGGGCGCTGGGGATCCGCATCCCGCAGTCGCTGCAGATTCGCGCCGACGAGTTGATCGACTGACGGCTCGCCGGCCGGCCGCAGCGAACTGGCTCACCCCATGAGCTCCTGGCGGAGCAGGCTGCGTGCAGCGCCGCTGCGCAATGGCGGACCGCGACGATGACAATGCCGCAGCGGCGCCGCCCGCGCACCATGCTCACGATCCACTTTGCCAACCGCTACGAGACGCTCTGCGGCCTGCTGGTCGAACAACTCGGCGCGGGCGCGCGTTCGGTCTTCGTCGCCGATCAGGTCGTCGCGCCCAGCGCCGCGG
This sequence comes from uncultured bacterium, assembly GCA_963802435.1. GTDB lineage: Bacteria > Pseudomonadota > Gammaproteobacteria > Burkholderiales > Burkholderiaceae_C > CAIKUF01. The sequence continues at coordinate 62,856 of CAWDIT010000004.1, read as the reverse complement.
TGCGGCGCCAGCTGACGCTGGCCCTGGCGCAGCGCCACGGCATCTGCGCCAACGTGCAGTTCGACTACCTCGCGCAGTGGCTGTGGCAGTTGATTGCGCGCGTCGTTCCGGGCGTGCAGGCGGAGTCGCCGTTCGATCCCGCGGTGCTCGCCTGGCGCATCGCTGCGGCTTTCGAAGAGCCAGCATGGAGCGCCGGCCATGAGCGCCTCGCGGCCTATCTGCAGCACTCCGACGCCGTGATGCGCTACGAACTGGCGACCAGGCTCGCCGGCCTGTTCGACCAGTACATCACCTTCCGCCCCGAGTGGCTGGCGGCGTGGTCGCGCGGCGAATCGGTTGACCTCGGCGCGCGCGACGCCACCGCGCAGGCCGACCAGGCCTGGCAGGCCGCGCTGTGGCGCCGGTTGAGCGCGGAGACCGGTTCCGACGCCCCGACAGCGGCGTTCACGCGGGCGCTGCAATCCCGTGGCGCGGCGTTGCTGGCCGCCGGCGCGCTGCCTGCCACGGTGCACGTTTTCTGCCTGTCGGCCGTGCCGCCGCTGCACCTCGGACTGCTTCGGGCGCTCGGCGGCTGCGTCGACGTGCAGCTCTACGCGCTGAACCCGTGCCGCGAATACTGGTTCGAGGTGGTCGACCGGCGTCGCCTGGCCTACCTCGCCGCGCGGGGCCGGGCCGACCATCACGAGGTCGGGCATCGCCTGCTCGCCGCGTGGGGGCAGCAGACGCAAGCGCAGCTCGGCCTGCTGGTCGAGGCCTGCGGCGATGCCGTGATCGACGATGCCCGTTTCGACGCACCCGCGGGCGGTTCGCTGCTGGCGCGGCTGCAGCGTTCGATTCTCGATCTCGAAGACCTGGCCCCCTGCTCGGTGGTGCTCGGCGCCGACGACCGCAGCATCGAAGTGCACGTCTGTCACTCGCTGGCGCGCGAGATCGAGGTGCTGCAGGACCGGCTGCTCGCGCTGTTCGCCGGGCCCGAAGCGCTCGAGCCCTGCGACATCCTCGTCGTCACGCCCGATCTGGATGCTGCTGCGCCGCTCGTCGAAGCCATCTTCGGCACCGCTCCGAAGGATCGCCAGATCCCCTACGCCGTCACCGGCCGCGCGCGCAGCCGCGTCAACGCCTCGGCGCGCGCGCTGCTCGAACTGCTCGCGCTGGCGGGCTCGCGCTGCACGGCAAGCGCGGTGTTCGGCCTGCTGCAGCAGCCGCTCGTCGCGCGCCGCTTCGACCTCGACGACGCCGGCCTCGACCGCGTGCACGGCTGGCTGCAGGACGCCGGCGTGCACTGGGCGCTGGATGCTGAGCACCGCGCCGGGCTCGGCCTGCCGGCCGCGGCCCGGCACAGCTTTGCCGACGGCCTGGAGCGCCTGTTCCTGGGCTACGCGCTGCCGGCACAGGCCGATGCGCCGTTCGCTGGCAGCCTTCCGGCGGGTGATGCCGAGGGCTCGGACGCTCTCGCGCTGGGCGCGCTGTGGCGCTTCATCGATGCGCTCGCAGCGCTGCGGCGCAACGTCTCGGCGCCGCGGGCCGCCGCCTCGTGGCCCGCGCTGCTCGCCGAAGCGCTGCAGCGCTTCGTCGCCCCACGCGACGATGAGCTCGAAGATCTGCAGGAGGTGCTGGCCGCGCTGGACGTCTTCGCCGGGCACCTGCTACGCAGCGACTTCACACAGGCACTGCCGCTCGACGTGGTGCGCAACGCGCTCGAGCAGGCGCTGGCCGACCCGGCGCGCGGCGGCGTGCCGACCGGCGCCGTCACGTTTTCGGCGATGAGCAGCCTGCGCAACCTGCCGTACAAGGTGATCTGCGCGATCGGCCTGAACGACGGCGCCTTCCCCACCGCGACGCGGCCGGCCGAGTTCGACCTGATGGCGCTGCAGCCGCGGCGCGGCGACCGCCAGCGGCGAATCGACGAACGCAACCTGTTTCTCGACCTGCTGCTCGCGGCGCGCGTGCAGCTCCACCTCAGCTATGTCGGCCGCAGTGTGCGCGACAACGCAGCGCTGCCGCCTTCGGTGCTGGTGTCCGAACTGCTCGAGTACCTCGTGCCGGCGATCGCCGACGATCCCGCCGATGCCGCGTCAAGCGACCAGGCGCGGACCAGGCTCGTCGTCGAGCATCCACTGCAGGCGTTCTCGGCGTCGGCGTTCCAGCCGGATGGCGACCCGCGGCTGCGCAGCTTCCATCGCGAGTACGCCGATGCGCTGCGCCAGCGGCGGCCCGCAGCAGCCGACACCCGGGCACTGCAGCCGGCGGCGGACGTCGACGCGGCCGGCGACGACGACGCGGATCGTGGCGTCGAACCTGCTCAGCCCTTCTTTCGCACGCCGCTCGCGCCGCCCGGCGACGAGTGGCGCGACGTGTCGCTGCAGCGCCTGCTGCAGTTCTTCCGCAACCCCTGCCGCTTCCTGCTGCGCCAGCGGCTCGGCATCGAGCTCGCCCGCGACGCCGAGGAACTGCAGGACGACGAGCCCTTCCTGCCCGACGCGGCGGGCCGCAGCGCACTGGCCGCACGGCTGCTGCCGGCGCTGCTCGCCGGTGCCGACGTCGCGAGCGTGCGCGCCCTGGCGCTCGCCGGCACCGAGCTGCCCGCCGGCGCCTTCGGCCGCAACCTGCTCGAACGCGAGCTCGCATCGCTGCAGGCATTCGCCACCCAGCTGTGCGCGCTGACGGGCGAGCCGCTGCTGGCGCCGCACGCGGTGTCGATCGAACTCGTGGTCGGCGGCGGGCCGTGGCGCGTGCATGCCGACTTTGCCGACCTGCGTGCGAGCGGGCTGGTGCGGTCGCGCTACGACGAGCCACGCGCCGCCGACCGGCTGGCGGCGTGGTTGCCCCACCTGCTGCTGTGCGCCCAACCGCCCGCCGGGATGGCCCTGCACACCCGCTGGCAGGCCCGCGACGCGCGCTTCAGCCTGCGGCCATGCGAGCAGCCGCTGGCGGTGCTGCGCGACCTGCTCGGCCTCTACGAGCGCGGCTTGCGCGAGCCGCTGTACTTCTTTGCCAAGACCGCGTGGAAGTACGTGACGAGCGACGGGAGCGTGTCGGCCGCGAACGCTGCCTGGCGCTCGACGAAGGACCGCCCGTTCGGCGAAGACGCCGACCCCGCGATCCAGCTGGCGCTGCGCGGCCGGCCCGACCCGCTGGGCGAAGGTCTGGGCGACTTCCGCGCCTGCGCGAACGCCGTGTTCGACCCGCTGCTCGCGTGTCTCGACGATCCGGAGTTGCAGTGAGCATCGCCCCCGAGCTGGACGTCTTCGCCTGTCCGCTGGACGGCACGCGCCTGATCGAAGCCTCGGCCGGCACCGGCAAGACCTGGAACCTGTGCGGCCTGTACCTGCGGCTGCTGCTCGAGCGCGGCCTCGAAGTTCAGCACATCCTGGTCGTGACCTTCACCAACGCGGCGACCGCCGAACTGCGCGACCGCATCCGCAACCGCATCGTCGAGACGCTCGCCTTCGTGCGCGACGGTCTTGCGGCGGGCGAAGACCCCTTCGTCGCCCGCCTCGTCGAGACGCTGCGCCGAAGGCACGGCCTGGCCGACGGCGAGATGGCGAGGCGCCTCGAGCTCGCGCTGCAGACCTTCGACGAGGCGGCGATCTTCACGATCCACGGCTTCTGCCAGCGCGCGCTGGCGGACACGCCCTTCTCCGCCCGGATGCCGCTCGCGCTCGAGCTGGTGCAGGACGATGGCGAGCTGATCGCCGAAGCCGCGAACGACTTCTGGCGCCGCCGTGTCGCCGGCGGCACGCTGGACCCCGCGCTCGCGGCGCACCTGGTCGCGCGCAACGACTCGCCGGCGAAGTTCGCCAGGCTGCTGCGGCGCCATCTCGCGAAGCCGCTGTCGCTCGCGCTCTGGCCGGCGGCCTTGGCCACGCCGGACGCCGTGGACGCCGGCGCCCTCGCCGCAGCGCACGAGGCGGCGCGCACGCTGTGGCGGGCGCAGCGCGATGCGATCGTGCAGCATCTGCTCGATGCCCTGCCGGCACTCAACGCGGTGAGCTACAAGCCACAGGCGCTGAAGGCCGCGGCTGTCGGCTGGGACAAGCTGCTCGCCGGCACCGACGCGATCGCCGCGCTGGCCGACACGCCGGACAAGGTCGAGCTGTTCGGCAGAGACAGGCTCAAGCCGAAGAAGGGCCACGCCGCACCCGGACACGCGTTCTTTGCTGCGGCGCAGCGCCTGCTCGACCTGCGCGAGAGCACCGCGGCTTCGCTCGCGCTCACCCGCCTCGCCCTGCTGCGCGACCTGCTCGCCGAAGGCAGCCGGGCGCTGCGCGAGGCGAAGCTGCGCAGGCGCGTCGTCGCCTTCGACGACATGCTGTTCAACCTGCACGAGCGGCTCGGCCGCGGCGATGGGCAAGGCCTCGCCGCGTCGCTGCTGGCGCGCTTCCCGGCCGCGCTGATCGACGAGTTCCAGGACACCGACCCGCTGCAGTTCGCGATCTTCAAGTCGATCTACGGACAAGTCGACGCGCCGCTGTTCCTCATCGGCGACCCGAAACAGGCGATCTACAGCTTCCGCAACGCCGACCTGCACACCTACCTGCAGGCGCGGGCGCAGGCGGCGGCCGTGTACACGCTGGTCGCGAACCAGCGCGCGAGCGGGCCGCTGATCGCCGCGCTGAACGGCCTGTTCGGTGCCAACGAGCGGGCTTTCATGCTGCCCGGGCTCGACTACCGTCACGCCAGCCTCGGTGCCAGGCCGCGCCAGACCCTCGTCGACAGCACGCTGGCGCGCGCGCCGCTGCAGGTGTGGGCGCTGCCGGGCAATCCGGTGACTGGCGGGCCGCTGCCCAAGCGAGAGGCACGCTCGGCGGTGGTCGCCGCCACCGCGGGCGAGATCGCGCGGCTGCTCGTCGCCGCGGGCGACGGCAGGATCACGCTCGGCGGCCAGCCGCTACGCGCCGGGGACATCGCCGTGCTGGTGCGCAGCCACGCGCAGGGCAGCTCTGTGCGCCAGGCTCTTTCGGCACTCGGCGTCGGCAGTGTCGAGTTGTCGCAGGCGAGCATCTATCGCAGTCCGGACGCCGTGGAGCTCGACCGCCTGCTGTCGGCGATCCTCGAGCCGACGCGCGAGCGGCTGCTGAAGGCAGCACTCGCCACCGAGCTGATGGGCCTGGACGCCGCGGCGATCGAGTCGCTCGCCGCCGACGAGGAGGGCCTCGTCGGCTGGGTGCAGCGCTTCGCCGCGTGGCGCGACGCCTGGCTCGCGCGCGGCGTGGGCTTCATGCTGCGCGAGCTGATGCGCACCGGGCACGTCGCCGAACGGCTCCTGCTGCACAGCGATGGCGAGCGACGCCTGACCAACCTGCTGCACCTGGCCGAATGCCTGCAGCAGGCGGCCGAGGCGCACCCGGCGCCCGACGCGCTGCTGCGCTGGTTCCAGGCCCAGCGCCGCGACGATCGCAGCGACGACGCGACGCAGCTGCGCCTCGAGTCCGACCAGAACCTGGTGCAGGTCGTCACCATCCACAAGTCCAAGGGGCTCGAGTACCCGGTCGTGTTCTGCCCCTTCCTGTGGGACGGGCGTCGCAGCGGTTTCCCCGACGGGCTCGACGGCGTCGAGCTCCACGACGACGCAGGCCGCGCCGTGATCGACTACCGCAAGGGCTTCGCCGGCGAGTTCGACGATGCCGACGTGAAGCGATGCATGCGGCTCGAGCGCGCCGCCGAAGACCTGCGCCTCGTCTACGTCGCGCTGACCCGCGCCGTGCACCGCTGCGTGCTCGTCGCGGGGTGCTACCTGACGATGTCCTTCGGCAAGGCGAGCACGGCGGAGAGCTCGCGCAGCCTGCTCAACTGGCTCGTCGCGGGCCAGGGGCGCACGCCCGAGCAATGGTTCGAAGGCACGCTCGACGCTCCCGCGATCGACGCCGCCTGGGCCGCGCTGGCGGCGCGCCACGGCCCGGCAATCGACGTCTCTACGCTGCCGAATGCACCCGCCAGACCCGTGCCGCCGGACCGGGCGGCAGCGGACGCGATCGCCGCGCTGGCGCCGCCGCGCCACATTCCACCGGCGTGGCGGATCGGCAGCTACAGCGCGCTCGCCCATGGCGCCACGCACGAGCACGCTGCCGTCGATCACGACCTGCGCGCGACGCCGACGCTCGCTGCCGCGCCGGCGTCCGAGGCCCGGCGCGACGAAGACGACATCCTGCGTTTCCCGCGCGGCGCAGCGGCCGGCGAGTGCGTGCACGCGGTGTTCGAGCGTGTCGACTTCGACGATCCCGCCGGCTGGCCCCGCATCGTCGCCGACGCGCTGCGCGTCCACCATGCGGCACTCGGCGGCCAGGCCGATGCCGACGCGCTGCGCGAGCGCATGCTGCGCCGCATGCTGCACGACGTGTTCGCCACGCGGTTGCCGGTGGGCACGGCACAGCCGCTGCGGCTCGCAACAGTGCCGCGGCAGCGACGGCTCGCCGAGCTCGAGTTCCACCTGCCTTCGCACCGCCTGGAGGCCGATGCACTGAACGCCGCACTGATCGAGCTCGGCGTTGCGGCGCCCCGCCTGTCGTTCGCCTCGCTGAGCGGCTACCTGAAGGGATTCATCGACCTCGTGCTCGAGCACGATGGACGCTACTTCATCGTCGACTGGAAATCGAACCACCTCGGCGACTCGGCGGCCGACTACGGCGCGGCGCCGCTCGCCGCGGCGATGGCCGCGCAGGGCTACCACCTGCAGGCGCTGCTGTACAGCGTGGCGCTCGACCGGCTGCTGCAGCGCCGGGTGCCCGACTACGACGCCGCCCGGCATTTCGGCGGTGCGCTGTACCTGTTCGTGCGCGGTGTGCGCCCCGGCTGGATGAACGATGACGGCACGCCGGCCGGGCTGCACTTCCAGCGCCCCGCGCCGGCGACCCTGCGGCGCCTGTCGGCGCTGTTCGACACGACCCGGGACCAGAAATGACGCCCGACCGTCCCGAATCGGCCGACCTGCTGCTCGCCGAAGGCTTTGCGCAGCAGGTGCAGAGCTGGGCGCTCGCGCAGGGGGCCCCCGAAGACATTGCCCGCGCAGCGCGCATCGCTGCGCGGGCCGTCAGCGTGGCCACCGCCAACGGCCATGTGTGCATCGCGCTGCAGCAGATCTGCGGCAGCGACGGCGGGCCCGGTGACGCCGCTGCCTGGCGCCAGGCGCTGCTCGCGTCCGGCGTCGTCGGCACCGCGCAGGCGCCCGCGGCCTGCCCGCTCATCCTCGACCTCGACGACAGGCTCTACCTGCACCGCTACTTCGACTACGAGCGCCGCCTCGCGCAACGGCTGATGCGGGCGCAGCGGGGCGCGGATTCGGCGCATCGGCACGACGAGGCCGCGGCGAACGATGTGCTGCGTCGCCATCTCGACGCCCTCTTCCCCGCCAGCGAGCTGCAGCCCGCCGGCGAGGTCGACTGGCAGAGGATCGCCACCGCGCTGGCGCTGCGCGGGCGCCTCGCGATCGTCAGCGGCGGGCCGGGAACCGGCAAGACGACGACCGTCGTCAACCTCCTCGCCTGCCTGATCGCACAGGACGCGGACTGCCGCATTGCGCTCGCCGCGCCGACCGGCAAGGCCGCGGCGCGCATGACCGACGCGATCCGCCAGCGTGCCGAGCACCTGCCCGAGGCGATCCGCAGCCGGCTGCCCGCCGAGGCGTTCACGATCCATCGCCTGCTCGGTGTCACGCCGGCGGCGGGCGGCTTCGTGCACCACGCGGGCAACCCGCTGGCGATCGACGCGCTGGTCGTCGACGAGGCATCGATGCTCGACCTCGCGCTGGCGACGAAGCTGCTCGAAGCGGTGCCGGCCTCGGCGCGCATCGTGCTGCTCGGCGACAAGGACCAGCTCGCCGCGGTCGAGTCGGGCGCGGTGTTCGCAGAGCTGAGCGCGGATCCGTCGCTGAGCACGGACTGCCGCGGGGACCTCGCCGCGCTATGCGGCGTGCCGCCCGGGGCGCATCGTGCCGCCCGAGCCCGTCGAGGCGAGCGCGCTGCGCGACGCGGTGGTCTGGCTCAGGCACAACTTCCGCTTTGCGGCCGACTCGGGCATCGGCCGCCTCGCCGCGTGCATCAATGGCGGCAGCGCCGGCGACACGCTGGAGTGGCTGCGCGCGGCGTGCGGCCCCGACGTGAGCTGGATCGGCGGCGATGCAGGCGCGAGTTCCGCAGCCGGATTCGCGGCGGCCGCAACGCGCGCGATGGAGGGCTACGCACCGTTCCTCGCCAGCGTGCGCGACAGCAGCGTTGACCGTGCCGCGATCGCCGACGCCTTCGCGCGCTTTCGCGTGCTGTGTGCGGTGCGCCAAGGGCCGCGCGGCGTCGAGGCCGTCAACGCCGATGTCGAGCGGCGCTTCCGGCAGGCGCTCGGCGCCCTGGACCGCGATGCACGCTCGGCGTGGTACCCCGGCCGGCCGGTGCTGATCTTGCGCAACGACTACGTGCTCAAGCTCTTCAACGGCGACATCGGCATCACGCTGCCCGACGAGGGCGGCGCGCTGCGGGTCTTCTTTGCGCAGACCGACGGCGGCTGGCGGGCCATCGCACCGCTGCGCCTGCCCGCGCACGAGACGGCGTTCGCGATGACGGTGCACAAGGCGCAGGGTTCCGAATTCGACGGGGTGCTGGTGCTGCTGCCGGCGCAGCGCAGCCGCGTGCTGACGCGCGAACTGCTCTACACGGCCGTGACACGCGCCCGCCGCGGCGTGACGCTGTGCGCCGACGCGGCGGTGCTGGCTGGCGCGATCGAGACCTCGACGCGGCGCCACTCCGGGCTGCTCGCGCGGCTTCGCGAATCCTGACCCGGCGCTACGGCGCCGTGCGCGGCCGACGAAGGCCCATCGCCAATCAGCGCGTCGCCGGCAGCCCCGGCGGCGCATGGTCCAGATCGGGTCGATGCCACGGGTCCACGTGCGTCATCAGGTTGAGCACGCGATGGCGCTGCAGCACGCGCTGCCTCGCCTCGACGGCGATGTCGTGGCCGGACTCGACGCTGATCGCGGCATCGACCTCGAGGTGCGCGTCGACGACGATCATGTCGCCCATCTTTCGCGTGCGCACATCGTGCACGCCGCTGACGCCAGGCGTCTCGAGCAGCGTGCGGCGGATCGCCTCGACCTCCTGCTCGTTCACCGCGCGGTCCATCAGGTCGTGCAACGCATCCCAGCTGAACCCCCAGCCCATCCGCGCGACCATGAAGCCGACGATCAGCGCGGCGATCGGGTCCAGGATCGGGTAGCCGGCAAGGTTGCCGACGATGCCGATTCCCACCACCAGCGACGACGCCGCGTCGGACCGTGCATGCCAGGCGTTGGCCACCAGCATGCTCGACTTGACGCGCTTGGCCACCGACAGCATGTAGCGGAACAGCAGTTCCTTCGCGACCAGCGCGCCGCCGGCCACCCAGAGCGCGACGACGTGCACCGTCGGCACCGTCTCGGGCGCCTCGAGCTTGCGGAAGGCCGACCACAGCATGCCCACGCCCACCGCCAGCAGCAGCCCGCCCAGCACCAGCGAGGCAGCCGTCTCGAAGCGCTGGTGGCCGTAGGGGTGGTCCGCGTCGGCGTCCTTCCTGCTGTGGTGGCCGGCGAACAGCACGACGAAGTCGGCGACCAGATCGGACAGCGAATGGATGCCGTCGGCGACCAGGCCCTGCGACTTGGCCAGCACACCGACCGCGATCTGGGTGGCGGTCAGCACGACGTTGACCGCGACGCTGACCCAGGTGCTGCGTGAAGCGGCTGCCGCGCGCTCGGCCGGACTGTGCTGGTCGTCCTCGGGATCGTCGGCGAGGTCGGTGAAGTTCATGGTGGCTGACGCGGGTTTCGCGGTCGGTTTCGTGTCGTCGCAGGCGCCGGATCGGCAAACCCACCCTCCGAATCTACAGGAGCCTCAGCCGACGAACCGAGGACGCGTAGCAGCTCCGCCCGGCCCGGAGTCTGCGCGCAGAGGAATCACGACCGCGATTCACATGATCTCAGGTCATGTGTCGCCCGACCGTCGTGTCGGCCGGGTGCGCCTCGCCAGGATGCCCACCGAGCGCGAACGGGATCGACAGGAAGGCGACGAGGGCGACCGGCAACAGCGCAGCGGCAACGACGCCGACGAACTGGCAGATGAACGTGCGCAGGGGGTTGAACATGGAAGGACCTCTGGACAGGAGTGGATCGGTCCCCGGATCTTGGTCGCCTCGTCTTAAGGCAGTCTGAGCTAAGACTGCCCTAAGGTGCCGAACGCATCATGACAACAAAGGAGTTGCCATGAACCATTCGTTTCCAGATCGCATCGCCGCACGAGAGGAATCCGAGGCGAGGTGCGGCGTGCTCGCTACGCTGACCCGATGCCTGATCGCCGCGCTCGTCGCCGGCGCGGGCCTGGCCCCGGCGGCGCACGCCGCCACGCCGGCGCAGTTGCTGGCCGACTACAGCGCGCAGGCCGGCGCCGCGGCGGTCCCGGCTCGCGGCCAGCAGTTGTTCACCACCCGCCATGGCAGGGAGTGGAGTTGCTCTTCGTGCCACGGTGCCGTCCCCACGCAGGCCGGCCAGCATGCGGGCACGGGCAAACCGATCGCCGCGCTGGCACCGGCCTTCAACCCGGAACGCTTCACCGACGCCGCGAAGACGGAGAAGTGGTTTCGCCGCAATTGCAACGACGTCGTCGGCCGCGAGTGCAGCGCCGCCGAGAAGGCCGACGTACTGAGCTGGCTGATGACGCTCAGGCCCTGACGGCAAGCCGGCCGACAAATCTCTTCCGGAGGAATAACCCATGCCCCAACGACCCCTCTTGCCGGCTGCGCGCGCGCTGTGCGGCCTGCTCGCCAGCCTCGCCCTGGGCGCCGCCCTGGCCGACGACGGCAGGCGCGTAGCCGTGCCCCCGATGCCGAAGTACCGGCAGGAATGCGCCGCCTGTCACCTGGCCTACCCGCCGGGCCTGCTGCCCGCGCCCTCGTGGCAGCGCGTGATGAGCAATCTGTCCCGCCACTTCGGTGCCGACGCCTCGCTCGACCCGGCCACGGTGGGTGAGCTCACTGCCTGGCTGACAGCCAACGCGGGTACTTTCAAGCGCGTGAGCGGGGCGCCGCCGCAGGACCGCATCAGCCTCTCGCCATGGTTCATTCGCAAGCACGACGAGGTGGCGGCCGCCACCTGGAAGCTGCCGGCAGTCAAGAGCGCCGCCAACTGCACCGCCTGCCATGCGCAGGCCGAACAAGGAGATTTCAATGAGCGCAACGTCCGCATCCCCCGCTGACCGGTACCCCGGGACGCCTGCGGCGCCGACCCAGGCCTCGGCTGCAGCGGCGCCAGGCCGGAAGATCCTGGTCTGGGACGCGCCAGTGCGCGTCTTCCACTGGCTGATGGTGGCGTGCTTCGCCGGCGCCTGGCTCACGGCCGAGAGCGAGCGTTTTCGTCTGCCGCACGTGACGCTCGGCTACACGATGGCCGCTCTGGTGGCGTTTCGCATCGTCTGGGGCCTGGTCGGCACGCGCCATGCGCGCTTCTCGAACTTCGTGCGCGGCCCGGCGGCCGTGGCCCGGCACGTCCGCGCGATGCTGCGGGGCCGGCCCGAGCAGCACGCCGGCCACAACCCGACCGGGACGCTCGCCATCCTCGCCATGCTCGGTCTGACGCTCGCAGTGACCGCAACCGGATGGGCGGGCTTCAACGATCTGGGCGGCGAATGGCTGAACGAGGTCCACGAGGCCGTGGCCGGCGTGATGCTCACGGTCGCCGGCGTCCACGTCGGCGGCGTGCTGTTCGGCAGCTGGCTCGAGCGCGAGAACCTGGTGCGCGCGATGGTCACCGGGCGCAAGACCGGTCGGCCGCAGGATGCCATCCGCAGCGCCTGGCGCAGCGTCGCAGTGCTGATGATGGCCGCAGTGCTCGCCTTCTGGTGGATGCAGTGGCAGAGCGCGCCAGCGGGCGGCGGCCTTGCCGGTCGGCCTGCTGATTCGATGAAGTTCGAGCACCACGATCGCGATGCAGATTAGGGCCTGTTCACACTATGGACAGCAGATGCGTTGCAGCCAGAAAGGTCGTGAGCAAGGCGTAAACCGCAGCCGGGTTGGACACCCGGCGAGGATTTGCAACGCCGCGCACGGCCTTTCTGGCCGCAACCCTTCGGGAAGGGGTCGCTTGGGGCGCAGCGCGGCGTTGCAGCCCTTGCCCGCACGCCAGTGCGGGCGGCGAACTGCGCCTTGCTCTGCGCCCCAATCGGCCCCTTCGCACGGCTGTCCATAGTGTGAACAGGCCCTAGAGACCGCCTGGCGGCACACAATCGATCCCATGCGCATCCTGCTCGTCGAAGACGATCCACTGCTCGGCGACGGCCTGCGCGCGGGCCTGCGCCAGCTCGGCTTCCAGGTCGACTGGGTACGTGACGGCGCGGCCGCCGAACGCGAGTTGCGGGCCGAGTCGCACGCCGCCGCGGTGCTCGACCTCGGGCTCCCCCAGAAGGACGGCATGGAGGTGCTGGCCGCCGTGCGTCGCGCCGGAGTGTCGCTGCCGGTGCTGGTGCTGACCGCGCGCGACGCGGTGCCCGACCGCATCCGCGGGCTCGACGGCGGCGCCGACGACTACGTGGTCAAACCCGTCGACCTGCACGAGCTGGCAGCCAGGCTTCGCTCGCTGGTTCGCCGCGCGCACGGCCAGCCGCAGGAGCGACTGACCGCGCAGGACGTGACGCTCGACCCGGCTTCCCGGACCGTGCAGCAGGCCGGCGCGACCGTGACCCTGCCGGCGCGCGAGTTCGACCTGCTGCACGCGCTGATGCTCAATGCGGGCCGCGTGCTGTCGCGCGAGCAGCTCGAGCAGCACCTCTACAGCTGGGGCCGGGAGGTGGAGAGCAATGCGGTCGAGGTCCACATCCACCATCTGCGGCGCAAGCTGGGCGCCGAGTTGATCCAGACCGTGCGCGGCGTCGGCTACATGCTGGTGCGCGACGGCAGCGGGCCGCGATGAAGCTGCCGCGCTCGCTGCAAGGGCGGCTGCTCGTGCTGGTGGTCGGCCTGGTTGCGGCGGTCTGGCTCGGCACCGCGGCGATGACCTGGTTCGACGTGCGCCACGAGCTCGATGAACTGCTCGACAGCCACCTTGCGCAGGCCGCCGCGCTGCTGGTAGCGCAGCAGACGCCGGAGGTGGGGGACGACGACCACGCCATCGATGCGCCGACGCTTCACCGCTACGCGCCTAAGGTGGCATTCCAGGTCTTCCACGAAGACCGGCTGGCACTGCGTTCGGCCAATGCGCCCATGACGCCAATGGTCGAAACCGGCGAGCACTTGCGGACCGGTTTCAGGACGGTGCAGATCGGCGGCAGGGCCTGGCGCGTGTTCGCGACCCGCGGCGCCGAGCGCGACGTGCAGGTCTACGTCGGCGAACAGGTGGACTCGCGCGACTCGATCCTGTGGGCGATGTTGCGCGGCATGCTCGGGCCGATGCTGGTGGCGCTGCCGCTGCTGGCGCTGGCGGCCTGGTGGGCGGTGTTCCGCGGCGTGGCGCCGCTGCGCCAGCTGGGGCGCACGCTGGCCGAGCGCCAGCCGCAGGCACTGCAGCCCGTCGTCGTCGACGGTGCGCCGTCGGAGATGACCCCGATGCTCGAGGCGCTGAACGGACTGTTCCGGCGCATCGCCGACTTGATGGAATCGGAGCGCCGCTTCACTGCCGACGCCGCGCACGAACTGCGGACCCCGATCGCCGCCATCCGGGCGCAGGCCCAGGTGGCGATGGGCGAGGCCGACGACGCGCTGCGAAACCACGCGCTTCAGGCGACGCTGCAGGGCTGCGACCGCGCGGCCCGGCTGGTCGACCAGTTGCTGACGCTGTCGCGCCTGGAAGCCGGCGCGACGCCCGCGTTCGCAGCGGTCGATCTGAGCGCGCTGATCCGGCGCGTGGCCGGCGATCTGGTGCCGTCCGCCCTGCAGCGGCAGCAAGCGGTCGAGGTCGACGCGGCTGAACCCTGTTCGGTGCCGGGGGACGCGACGCTGCTTGCGGTGCTGGTGCGCAACCTCGCCGACAACGCGATCCGCTACAGCGAACCCGGCGCCGCCGTGAAGCTCACGCTGGCGCGCCGGCCGGGCAGCGTCCGGCTGACGGTAGACGACAGCGGACCCGGCATGGCCGAGGCCGACATCGCGCGGATGGGTGAGCGCTTCTTCCGCGTCGTCGGCAGCGGACAAAGCGGCAGCGGCCTGGGCTGGTCGATCGTGCGCCGCATCGCGGCCGTGCACCGGGCCGAGGTCCGTGTCGGCCGATCACGTGCCTTGGGCGGCCTCAGTGTCGAGGTCGAATGGCCGAACCGGTAACTGCCGCGTCTGTCGCGAGCGTCGTCGGCTTCGGGCCGGCGGACCGGGAGTTCGGTCATCGCGGCGCGGCGTCGTGCCGCAACGAGTCCTGGAGAATGGCGAACTACCGACACCAACCCCAAGAGGCGTCATCCATGCAGGAAGCCAACGAAACTCCCCCGCTGCCCGACCGCTTGTCGGTCGACCCACGCAGTCCGCACTACGTTGCCGCCGTGGCCGAACACGAGATCGGCATCCGCTTCAACGGCAACGAGCGTTTCGACGTCGAGGAGTACTGCATCAGCGAGGGCTGGGTGAAGCTGCCTGCAAGCCGGACGGTGGACCGAAAAGGCAAGCCGGTGCTCATCAAGCTGAAGGGCAAGGTCGAGGCGTTCTATCGGTAGGCGCCCGCTCGGCTTCGAGACCGTCGCCAGCCATCCGATTGCTGGCGACATCCCTCCTCGGCGCAGCTTGGGCCATGGGCCACGGTTCGACCGTGGGGTCGGCGATCCCGCCGAGTTCGCGCTTCGATCCCCGCTTCGCGGGGCCCCTCTTTCGCGCTCACTCTGATCGCCTCCGCCGAGCCCATTGGCCCGGTTCGACCGTGGGGTCGGCGATCCCGCCGAGTTCGCGCTTCGATCCCCGCTTCGCGGGGCCCCTCTTTCGCGCTCACTCTGATCGCCTCCGCCGAGCCCATTGGCCCGGTTCAACCGTGGGGTCGGCGATCCCGCCGAGTTCGCGCTTCGATCCCCGCTTCGCGGGGCCCCTCTTTCGCGCTCACTCGTCGAACAGGAAGGTCGACTCCGCGTAGAAGCGGGCCGCCTTGGCGGCGACTTTCTGCTTCATCCAGTCGGTCGAGCCAGGCGTTCTTCTCGGCCAGGCTGGCGTCGCTGCCGAGCAGCGTCAGCGGCAGGTTGATGCGCAGCGCGCGCCGTGGAATGAGGTGCCTCGTGATGCCCGCCGGCAGACACGCGCCGACGCGGGCCAGGTCGATGATCTCGGCCGGTGCGAAGCGCGGAAAGACGACCAGCGCGCTGACGTCGTCGTAGAACGGCAGCAGCGAAGGCAGGTGGTCGGTGTTGGCGCGAAAGATCCGCCCGCGCAGCTTGTAGAGATCGACGATCTCGTTCAGGCGCTGGGTGCGCAGGTGCAGGTTGCCCTCCGCCTTCACGGTGCAGACCTCGCCGTCCGGGTACTCGACGAACGCCAGAATCTCGCGCCGGGCCAGTTGCGCACGTGCGTGGACCGAATCGGCGGCCTTCGTCGTGACGCCCTGCACCGACAGGAGCAGGCGCTTGAAGTCGCCGTCGCCGACGCCCTTGACCAGGTGATGCCAGCTGTCCAGGATCAACTCCGGGTCCTCGTAATCCACCACCTGCACCGCGATGTGGGCGATTCCCATCTCCCCCATCGCCGTCACGCGGTGTGCGCCGTCGAGCACGACATAGCGCTCTTCGCCGGGGACGGCAGCCACGATCGTCGGGTTCTTCAGCACCCCGTCGGCCTGCAGGCGTTCCATCAGCGGCCCGCTGCGCAGCGGATCGTGCTGCTCGTGCAACAGCAGGTTGGCCACGGGCAACACCCGCAGGTCGGGCATCTCGGGCTGGCGTTGACGAGTGTTCATGCAAACTCCCCGGGTCGCTCGATGCCAGTACGGCGCCTCAGTACCTGACGTGTCCGCGCCGCTCGCGCACCGCGGCGGCGAGTTCCTGCAATACCGGCACCGTCTGGGCAAAGCCGAGGCAGGCGTCGGTGATCGACACGCCGCGCCTCAGCGGCACGCCCGCCACCAGGTCCTGCCGCCCCTCTTCGAGGTGGCTCTCGATCATCACGCCGATGATGCGCCGTTCCCCGGCCCCGATCTGCGCGGCCACCTCGTGCGCGACGACGATCTGGCGCCGGTGCTGCTTGCTGCTGTTGCCGTGCGAGAGGTCGATCATCACCTGCTCGCGCAGGCCGGCTGCACGCAGCGTCTCGCAGCTCGCGGCCACGTGCTTCGCGTCGTAGTTGGGCGACTTGCCGCCGCGCAGGATGACGTGGCAGGCGTCGTTGCCGCGGGTCTCGAAGATCGCGGCCATGCCCATCTTCGTCATGCCCATGAAGGCATGCGGCGCCCTTGCTGCGAGCACCGCGTCGGCAGCGACCTGGATGCCGCCATCGGTGCCGTTCTTGAAGCCGACCGGGCAGCTCAGCCCCGAGGCGAGCTGGCGGTGGCTCTGGCTCTCGGTCGTGCGTGCGCCGATGGCGCCCCAGGCGATCAGGTCGGAGATGAACTGCGGGCTCAGCAGGTCGAGAAACTCCGTTCCCGTGGGCAGGCCCAGCGTCGTCAGCTCGAGCAGCAGGCGGCGGGCGCGCTCCAGCCCTTCGTTGATCGCGAAGCTGCCGTCGAGATGGGGGTCGTTGATGTAGCCCTTCCAGCCCACCGTCGTGCGCGGCTTCTCGAAGTAGGCGCGCATCACGATCAGAAGGTCTTCGCGGAGTTCGTCGGCGACGGCCTTCAGGCGCTGGCCGTAATCGAGCGCCTGGTCGTGGTCGTGGATCGAACAGGGGCCGACGACGACTACGACGCGATCGTTGCGCCCGTGCAGCACGTCGGCGATGGCCGCGCGGCTGGATTCGACGAGGCCGAGCGTGTCGTCGCGCACGGGAACGCGCTCCTGCAGCAGCGCGGGCGTGATCAGCGGGCGGACGGCGCCGATGCGTACGTCGTCGATGCGGGTGGTGTCGAGCGTGCCGTCGCGAGTGCCGATTTCGCGGTCGTGCAGGGGGTCGTCGAGCGTGGGCATGGCTGGGAGGGGAAGACGCAGATGCGAGGCGGATGGCAGCGCATTGTCCGCTCGAAACAGCGCCCGACCGGGAGGCCCGCCTGCGATCACGAGCCCGCACCCGGGCAAACCCTATCATTGCAGGCATCACCACATGGAGCATCCGTCATGAAACCCGTCACCGTCGTTCGCCGCCCTCCTCCTCGCCGCCGCCGGCCTAGCCGCACAGGCCGCGCCCGCCCAGCAGGCCGCCCCCGTGAAGGGCGAAGTGCTCGAAACCCGCAGCGTCGAAAGCTATACCTACCTGCGCCTCAAGACCGCGAGCGGCGAGATCTGGGCGGCCGTCCCGACGACCACCGTAAAGAAGGGCGCCCAGGTCACGATCGCCAATCCGATGACGATGGAGAACTTCGAGAGCAAGACGCTCAACAAGAAGTTCGACAGGATCGTGTTCGGCCAGCTCGTCGACCCGAACGCCAAGCCCGCCACGCCGCATGGCGCAGCGTCCGCCGGCAGCGCCAGCGCCGCGGCCCCGGTCGCCAAGGTGGCCAAGGCCACCGGCCCGGATGCCAGGACCGTTGCCGAAGTGTTCAAGGGCAAGTCCACTCTGAAGGACAAGCCCGTCACCGTGCGCGCCCAGGTGGTGAAGGTCAGCCTCGGCATCCTCGGCAAGAACTGGTTGCACGTGCAGGACGGTTCGGGCTCGGCGGCCGACGGCACGAACGACATCGTCGTGACGACGAAGAGCGAGGCCGCGATCGGCGACATCGTTACCGCCAAGGGCAAGGTGCGCACCGACGTGGACGTCGGCTCCGGCTACACCTATGCCGTGATGATCGAGGACGCAGTGGTCGCCAAGTAGCGAGTTCGCAGCGGCCGGCTCAGGTCCCGCCGACGAAGGGATTCGTTCGCCGCTCCCGGCCGAAGCTGCTCTCCGGGCCGTGGCCGGGGATGAACACGGTGTCGTCGCCCATGGTCCACAACCGCTGCGTGATGCTCGCGAGCAGCGTCTCGTGATCCCCGCCGGGCAGATCGGTGCGACCGATGCTGCCGGCGAACAGCACGTCACCGACGAAAGCGCGACGGGCCTCGGCGCTGTGGAAGACGACATGGCCGGGCGTGTGTCCCGGGCAATGGCGCACCGCCAGCGTGCTGCGCCCGACCTGCACCGTGTCGCCATCGTGCAACCAGCGCGTCGGCGTGAAGGGCTCGGCGGCCGCCAGCCCGAACATCTGCCCCTGCTGCCGCAGCGCGTCGATCCAGAACTGGTCGCCCGGGTGAGGGCCGACGATGGGCAGCGCCAGTTCGCGGGCCAGTGCCGCCGTGCCACCGGCGTGGTCGATGTGCGCGTGGGTGAGCAGGATCTGCCTGAGCGTCACGCCCAGGCGCAGCACCGCGGCGCGGATCAGAGGCAGGTCGCCACCGGGGTCGACGACGGCGCCCTCCATCGTCAGGTCGCACCAGACGACGGAGCAGTTCTGCTGGAACGGGGTGACGGGAATCGTGTGGTAGCGCAGCATGTTCGCTGATAGAGTGTTCCCGCAGGCAGGTCGACACAGCGGATGCATCTTACGGCCCCTGCACTCGTGCGGGAGAACAGCACCGTGTCCAGAGTTCCGCAATTCGCTCCGAAGCGGCTCGTCGCCGACGACGAGCCGGCTGTACCAGTCGCGCCAGGGGAGGCCATTTCGCTGACCCGCGGATTGCGCAGACTTGCTGTCGCGGGTCTGCTCGCAGTGGCCGGCTGCACTCCCTCGAACACCCCACCGGAGGCTGTTCTTCCTGCGGCTGAATGGCGCGAGTTCGGCGGAACGTGGACGGCGGCTGGCAGCCGCCACACGATCCCCCTCGGCAATGATCGGCGCGCCTCGATCGCGAACCTGGACGGAACGCTGCTGCTTGCCGGGCCCTCGCGCCCGGGCCTGGGCTTCCGCGCCGAGGTTGTCGTGTTCAACGACAGCACCACCGGCATGGTCGGCCGTGCCGTCTGGACCGACGAGCGCGGCGACCAGGTCTACAGCGAACTGCGCGGCGAAGGCACGGCGACGGGCAACCGCATCGCCGGGAACTTCCTCGGCGGTACTGGGCGCTATGCGGGAGCCACCGGCAGCTACGAGTTCTCCTGGAGCTTCGTACTCGAGTCCGAGGAAGGAAACGTGCAGGGCCAATCTCTCGGCCTGAAGGGTCGGGTGCGAGCCGGCATGCCGCCCGCTGCGTCCGTCGCAGGAGTGCCAAAGCCATGACCAGCCCCCTCGTGTGGTTCAAGCGCGCGCTGCCCTTCGCGCTGGCGATCGGCATCTGGTTCGCGCCCGTCCCGGCCGGGCTGAGCGTTCCGGCCTGGCACCTCTTCGCCATCTTCATCGCGGCGATCGCCGCGGTGCTCGCCGGCGCGTTTCCGCTGCTCACGTCGACGATGCTGGCCGCGGCCGCGGTGGTCCTCACGGGCACGATCTCCCCGGCGAAGGCGTTCAGTGGCTTCGCCAACGCGAGCGTGCTGCTGGTGGTGATCGCCTTCATCGTCGCGCAGGCGGTCGTCAAGTCCGGCCTCGGGCAGCGCATCAGCCTCTTCATGGTGGGCCTGTTCGGCCGCTCGTCGCTGGGCCTGGCCTACAGCATCGTGCTCACCGATGCAGTGATCGCGCCGGCATTCCCGAGCAACACGGCGCGCGGCGGCGTTCTCTACCCGGTCGTGCTGTCGGTGGCCCAGGGGTCCGGTTCGCGACCCGACGATCCCGAGGGCCGGCGGCTCGGCGGCTACCTGATGTTCTGCGCGATGGCGGGCCTGGCCGTCTCGTCCGCGCTGTGGATGACGGCCACGTCGGCCAATCCGATCGGGATCCAGATCGCGAAGGAATTCGGGCTGCAGATCAGCTTCGGCAGCTGGCTCATCGCGGCCTCGGTCCCCGCGCTGACCGCGATCCTGCTGCTGCCGCGCGTCGTGGCGCGGCTCTACCCGCCCGGCGTGGGCAAGACTCCGGAAGCCCCGCTGGCCGCGCGCAAGGCTCTCGCCGCGCTGGGGCCGCTGTCGCGCGACGAACGGATCACCGCGGTGGCGTTCGTGCTGATGGTCTCGGGCTGGATCTTCGCCGACAGCCTGGGGTTGAACGTGACCGCCATTGCCTTCGGAGGGCTCGGCCTGCTGCTGATGACGAACGTGCTGACGCTCGACGATATCGCCATGCAGGGCGACACGCTCACCACCTTCCTGTGGCTCGCCGTGCTGTTCGCGTTGAGCGCGCAGTTGAACGAGCTCGGCTTCATGGGCTATGTGGGCCAGCGCCTGGCCTCGCACCTTGGTGGCCTCTCGTGGCCGGTGACCTACGTGACGCTGGTCGTGCTCTACGTCGCGATCCACTACATGTTCGTGAGCCAGTCGTCGCAGGTCCTCGCGCTGCTGGGCGTCTTCCTCGACGTGGGCATCCGCGGCGGCGTTCCCGCGCCACTGATGGCCTTCGCGCTGCTGTTCGCGAGCAGCTACTTCTCGGTGATCACGCCGCAGGGCGGCAGCCAGAACGTCATCTTCGTCGGCGGCGGCTATCTGACTCAGCGCGAGCTCTACCGGCTCGGGCTGCTGATGACGCTGTTCTTCCTCGTCGTCTTCCTCGTCGTCGGCACGGCGTGGATCCTGCTGATCACCGGTTGAGCGTTGCCGGGCGCGAACCGGCGGACGAGTCCCTGTCGCCGAGCACGGCCAGAGGCTGATTGCCGACTTTCGACCTGGGCCGTGCAGCAACCGCTACGGACCCAGGACCCGCCCGACGCCTTGCAGGGCGGTGGCGCGAAGGAAGTGGGTACGCCCGTCACTGGGATCGTCCATGGGTCAGTTCCGCTGACCGGTCACCGGGAACGGTCGACGCCCTCTTGCGGCGAAGTTCAAGCATAACGCAATCCGTGCTCGCGCTGGCGCTTTGCGCCGGACGCTGTGAACTTTGCCGGAAAGCTGCCGATAACCAGGCTTCGAGCTCGCTCTGGCTGAGCAGCACTGCAACGGACGTCCGATGTTGTTGCGTCAAATCGCTGATAAAGCGCTGAATAGGCTCGCCGTGGTGGTCTTCCCGGTGGTCTTGCTGTGCGCTTCCGCGGTCGCGCTGTATGGCTATCTCGAGCAAGCGCAGGCGCCTCAGGGTACCGAGCTTTTGTTCAAGGCTCTCGAGCGTGCGGGGGACGCGGCCGTCGAGCACACCCGCATCGCGACGGAGCTCCAGCGATCGCCCACGAGCGCCTCGGTCTCCACGAAACTCTCGACTCGCCCGTTTTGGCTGGTGTTGAGCGCCACCGCCCCGCAACCGAATTCGCGATGGGCTATCGAGTTTCCTTCGCGCCACGCGGTGGGAATCGAGTGCTGGGATCGCGACACCGATACCCGAATGGGCCTCGCCAGTCGCAGCGACGAAGATGGCCTGTTCAAGCGCAGCCGTGGCGGCTTCGCGCTGAACATGCCGCAAGACAGGCGCGGAGCGACTGTGCTTTGCAGGGCGAGCTTCCGTGGACCGGCCAAGCTCACTGCCCTGGCCTGGGACGCGGACGCCTTGAAGGCGGTCCAGCTGTCGCACACCAGGGCCGGCGCGATGATCGAAGCTGGCCTGGGTCTGCTGGCACTGGCCATGCTGCTGATGGCCATCATCAATCGCAGCGCGCTCTATGGTTCCCTGGTGGTCTGGCTGCTGTTGAGTATGCGCATGGCGAGCTTGTCTGCAGGGACCGACTTCGACTGGCTGGGTGTACCAATCCCTCCCGATTGGCTGATTCCGATCCGTCAGTGGACGGTCTGCATGTACTCCGCTGCCACAGTGGCGCTGTTTTGTCAGTTGTTCAAGGCCCATCTTGCCGGCACTGGTTCGCGCTATTTTCTGAGCGGACTGCAGCTCAGTGCCATCGCGCTGTTGGCCGCTTGCCCGCTGCTGCGCTTCGAACAGATTCTGCCGGTGGTGTGGGTCTCGTCCGCGGCCGGCACCGGCATCATGCTGTACTACCTGTACGGCATCCTGAAGCACAACTTCACGGCGATGGCGCTTTGGTACGCGCTGTCGATCGTGACCACCTTGTTGGCCAGCTTGAACGAGGTGATTGCGGCCGCCATGGGGCTGCCCAGCGTGCTCGGCTGGCTAAATAGCGTATCGGCGGCGCTGACCTCGGCGCTGTTCGTCTTCGCTGCGGCGGCGGAGCATATGCGCTTGGGTCGCAAGCAGATGATCGCCGCCCAGAAATCGCTCAAGACGGCCTATGACGACTCCCCGATCGGCTTGTTCACGCTCCGTGACGGCGACAAGATCGTGAACAGCAATCCGGCTTTCAGGGGCATGTTGGGCGCGCTGAAGCCGGTCGAGAAGATGCGCCTTTCGCAGATCTTCGGCGCCGATGTGGCGAACGAGGTCCAGAACCTGCGCACTCAGCCCCGCCCTGCCACGCTCGAGCTGCAAACGTCGCTAGTTCCCCCCGGCGCCAGCGCGTCGGAAGCGCATTGGTTCGCGATCAAGCTCTTGACCCAGGATGGCGAGGTCGTCGAAGGGTCTCTGCAGGACATCAGTGAGAAAGTTCGCGCCACGCATCGGCTCGAGTTCCTCGTCAATCACGATCCGCTGACCGAGTGCCTGAATCTTCGCGGCCTTGCACGCCACTTCGAGCGCTCGCATCAGCACGCGAAGGCACTCGCCTACTTCGACCTCGACCGTTTCAAGCTGATCAACGACCTGTATGGTCACTCGGCCGGCGATGCCGTGCTGCGCCAGGTGTGCGAGCGCATGCGAACCCAACTAGGGCCCGACGACTGTCTGGCGCGTGTCGGTGGTGACGAGTTCGTCATTACCTTCTCCGACTCCAGTCTCGCGGCTGCCAAGAGGTGCTGCCTGAAGATCGGCTCGCTCATTTCCTCGACGCCATTTCGGATCGACGCCCAGCGGTTTGCATTGAGCATCTCGGCGGGCTTGGTGACCACCGAGCACTTGGAGGTTTCAACCTTGAAGGAAGTGGTCACGGCGGCCGACACCCTCTGCCGCGTCGCCAAGAAGCGACCACCCGAGCGCCTCGTGGTCATGGAGAGCGGCAGCGCCTTCTTGCAGCATCACAAGGTAGAGTTGGAGCTCATTTCCTGTCTGGAGCGAGGGCAGACGCCGCGCGGCCTGTTCCTGTTGATGCAGCCCGAGCTTTCGCTCTCGCAGCCCTTCGATTCGCTGAACTTCGAGGCGCTGGTGCGCATGCGCAAGCCTAATGGCGAGGTCATTCCCGCCTCGGTCATCATCGAAGCCGCCGAAGCCCACAGCAAGACGGCAATCATCGACATGTGGGTGATGACGACACTGCTGCAATGGCTGGAGGCCCATCGCGAGCAACTTCCCCATACGCAGTTCGTCGGCGTCAATCTGTCCGGTGGTTCGCTCAATGACGAAGCCTTCGTGGAAGCCTTGATCGCGCTGCTCGGGAAGCACCCGCGCGTCGTGCCCATGCTGTGCATGGAGATCACCGAGACCGTTGCGCTCACCGACATGCGTCACATGCAGCGACTGATCGGCCGCCTGCAATCGATCGGCGCAAAGGTCGGCCTCGACGACTTCGGGGCGGGTTACTCCTCGTTTGGCTACCTGAAGGGACTGAGCGTCGACGCACTCAAGCTCGATGGGTCCCTCGTCAAGGACGCGGCTAAGACGATGGCGGGCGTGGCCATCCTCGGTGCGTTGGGCGGCCTGGCACGCAATCTCGGCATGAAGTCTGTCGGCGAGTTTGCAGAAAACCTGCAAACAATCAAGGCCCTGGTCGCCGCTGGTGTGGACTACGCGCAAGGCTACGGCATTAGCAAACCCGTCCTACCGGAACGTATCCTGGGGGCCCGTTCAGCGGCAGAATTCATCGAGGATCCGACGATCTTCGAGTACATCCAGCAATTGCAGAGTCAGCCTGCAGAGAGTCTGTCGGCAATTGCCGAGTCTGGCGACGCGTGGGCGTCCGTGACGCTGCACTGAGGCAAGCGCAGCATGACGGGCGAAACAGGCGGCTCGCCAAGGGCCTGGGCAATGGCGTTGGCGATACCCCGCGATGTATCGACGATCGGCAACATCGCATCCAAGGACCGCACGCCCGCAAAGTCCAGGTCCGGGTGCACGGTCTGAAACGCAAAGCGGAACAGCGGGTGATCCGCTGTACGCCAGGTCGGTTCGGCCTCGTCGGGCGCCATGCACATCACGCGATGTGGCACTCCAGCTGCATGAGCCATCGGGTACAGATTGCCGACGCCGTCCACATCGCGCCAGAGCATGGTGTCATACAGGCGATCGACCGGGCGGCGGCCCGCGGCCAGCATCCAATCCGCCTTCTGCGACATGCAATACCGGAAGAAGGTCTTGAATAGGGCATTCCTGACCAAGGATGCCTGCAGATTGCCCAGCACGCTCAAGCGCGTTGCTTCGATCAATCGACGCCCTTGAAAATGCGCCGGCAGCTCTATCGATGCCTCCAAGGGCAGAGGCTTGAACAGATTGGAATGCGTGCGGATCGTCCCCAACATCGAGCCGTCCAATTTGGACACGGCGACAAAGACTTCGTTGCCCAACTCGAAATCGGCCGCTTCCGGTTCAAGCAGGCGCGTCGCCAACGCAGGCAGGTGCTTGCCATAGGCTGCCGCACGCAGGCGTGCGACCGCCGTCAACTCGTCAGCAGTCGCGATCTTGACCCGGAACGGTAGTCGCTCACTCGGATTGTTGGCTTGACTGGCTTCATCCAGCATGAACCGTCCACTTCATAGATGAAGTTACGCGGGGCAGTATAGGCAGGCTGAGGTCCGTGAAGGAATGCCAAATGCTTGGGGCTCCCGTTATTCCCTGTGCAATTGATGTTTCCGTGCAACTTGACTGGAACCGCCCAACAAGGCAAGCAATCGGGCGCGTAACATCGACGGCGAGCGGCGGACGCATCCGACAGGCGCCCGGTCGCGACGTCGAGATCAATGGCCGCAGCCGCAGCGCCTCCTTCAGGACACGGCCCTGAACGGCGCCCGTGCACGTCCCTCCCCTCGAGTGGCGCGCCTGTCACCCGGCAGAGGCACTCTATCGCGGCACGGCCAGTTCGCGCTGTGCGCGCACGAACTTCTGAGCTTCGAGCACCCAGTGCTTCTTGATGCTGTACCAGACGTCGGCCGCCCAGAGGCTGCTCTCGGTCGATCGTGCACTTGCCGGGAGTTCGACGGCGCGCCCCGGAACGTAGGCGTTGAGCCACTCCCGCATCGCGGGATCACCCGCCAGTGCCGAGGTCGCCACGACGAAGACGTGCGAATAGTCCGCCGGCAACTCGACGTTGCGTACCTGCGCGGACCCCTTGGCCCGGTAGGCCGTACCCGCGCCCGGCAGGTCCCAGGCGATCAGGTCCACGCCGAGTACATAGCCCGTGAAATCGTCGACTGAATCGGGAATCGCCCGCAGCCGCTTGGTCATGCTCCACTGATTGGGAAGCAGCAGGGCCGACCCGCCCGACCCCACGACCGACGCGTATCCGATCCTCAGCCCGACCACCGGGCGCTCGACGCCCGCGTACGGATCGATGATCGTCACACGATCTTCGGCGGCATCTGTCTTCGGGTTCCAGACGGGGATGGCGGCGCTGAAGTCTCCGGCGAGTTCGTACAGGACCTTCACCAGCTGGATGCCCCCCTGGCTGTGGCCGACCAGGATGGGCATCATGCCCTCTTGTTCGTAGTACCAGGCGATCAGGCCCGCAATCTGCGTGCTGCTTTCGTAGGGGCTGTGCGAGCGGCGCCCGTCGCCAGGATGTCGCAGCTTGGCCTGCGGATAGCCCATTCCGGCGAGGAAGCGGGAAAACGAGTTCATCAACAGGTGCGTCGGATAGATGCCGCCGTGGAGTGCGACGATGCGCGGCGTCGGACCCGCGGCGAGCACCGTGCGCACGTCGCTGTCGGACACATGCTCGGGATCGAGGGCCAGGATGCGCGCTGCGATCGCCTCGTCCAGGTTCGTGCCGCGCAGTACCGCCAGGGGGCTGGCGGGCTGCGTCGCGGCGGCGCCGCGATCGCCGTAGGGCAGCGTCGCGCAGCCGGTGACGACGGCTGCAAAGGCCAGGGCGACGATTCTCGCGAGCGCGTTCATGCCGAGGACGCGGCCGGCAAGTCGGCGATGCAATGCATGAAGACGGCAATCACCTGGTCCACGTCCGCACGGGAAAACGCGGCGGTGCGATAGGCGATGCCGATGTGCAGCACGTCGTGCGCGATGGTGACTGCAAGGACCAGCGGGCACAACGGGCCGGTCGGCACGGCGCGCAGGTAGTCGAGCCGCGCCGTGCCCGCACATCCGGTGCGCACCCAGATCGGGTTCAGGTTGAGCGACGTGATGCCGGCCCACGCCGGAAAGTGTTTCGCGTACAGGCCGTGGCGCCTCGCTGCCGAAAGCCACGGCCACATCAGCGCCGACACGCCGAGGGCGATGATGCTCTGCAGATAGAGGTGGCTGCGCCTGACGCGTGCCGCCTCGTCGTGGACGTCGAGCGCCAGTTCGCGCAGTCCGATGCCCTCGGGCACCTCGTGCGCCACACGAAAGGCCGCCAGCAGCGGGCTGAGTGCATCGAGCGCGTCGGGGCCGAAGTCCGGGCGCATGCTCAGGATCGAGGCGATCGCCAGTTCGTTGCGGCGGTGCTCGCTGCGTCGCTGCGCGGCGAGCGGCGACAGTGCCTGCATCAGGCTGGCCATCAGGAGCTCGTTGAGCGTGACGCCCCAGGCCTTCGACGTCGCGAGCAGCGCGCCGTACCGCGGCGGCCCGAGCCGCAGGCAGGTGAATGCGTTGTGGCCGTCCTCGACCTTGTCGTACTGCACCCGGTAGGCGCGGCGTGCGGTGGCGACCATGCGCACCAGGCCCAGGATCGAGCGCATCACCCACAGCGGATGGCGCAGGAAGAGGTTGCGGTAGGTCGGCGAATATCGCTCCATCGGCATGGGCCGTTCGCCAGCACCGAGGTAGGTACAGGCCATGCTGCTGAGCAGGCGCGCAATCGAATCGCCGCTCGCCACGTAGTGGTCGTAGGCGAGCGCGAGCTGAAATGCATCGCCCTCGTCGATGGCGACAAAACGGAACGGATTCTCGTGCCGTCCCGGCGCGAACGGCCGGTCGAACTCGCGTTCGATCGTGCGCGACAGTTCCGCGAGTGCGTCGCCCCCGGCTGCGGTGACGGCGAGTTCCACGGTGGCCGGGCCGCCCTCGTACCGGAATCGCCAGCGGGTCGGGTCGACACTGAGGCCTGCCAGACCCTGCACCTCGAGGTGCTCGGCGATGCAGGCACGCAGGCGCCCGGGTTCGAGCACAGCGGGCACGCGCACGACGTGAACCGGGTTGTACGGGTGCAGATCGCGCCAGCGCAGCATCATGCGCTGGAAGAGATTGAATCGCGCGCCCGCACCCATGCGCTGCTAGCTCCGCAGCCGACGCGATGTGCGGCTCGCGCCAACGTAGCGCTGCGCCTCCAGGCACCAGTGCTTCCTGATGCTGAACCAGATGTCCGCGGCGTGCACGATATTGCGCAGGTCTGCACCGGGGATCACGGGCGGCACGACAGGCTGCACGCGCGGGTCGAAGCCGCTGATCCAGCGTCGAGTCAGCGGATCGTCGGCCAGGTGCCGCGCGAGCGGCAGCGTGATGTGGCCATAGTCGGCCGGCAGCATGACATTGCGCACCCGAGCGCTGCCGGTCGCCCGGTACGGATCGTCGCGCGCAGCATCGGGGCCGGTGCCGGCGATCGGATCCCAGGCGATGAAGTAGCCGGCGAACTCGTCCACCGAATCCGGCACGCTGCGCAGGCGCGCAACCATGTCCCACTGGCCGAGCAGGACGCGCATCAAGCTGCCGGTCGCCAGCGCCACTGCGTACGGCAGCTGCAGGCCGACCACAGGGCGTTCCGCGCCCGAGCGCGGATCGACGATCGAATGGCGGTTCTCGGCCCTGCCGCGCACCGGGTCCCATACCGGCAGTTGCTCACCCGAGGTGCCGGCCAGGTCCTGCAACACCTTGATCGCCACCATGCCGCCTTGGCTGTGGCCGATCAGCAAGGGCATCACGCCGTCGCGCTCGTAGTGCCAGGCGATGGTGCCGGCAAGCTCGCGGCTGTCGACGAAGCTGCTGTAGGTCAGGCGGCCGTCGCGCGGATTGCGCAAGCGTTCGGCCGGATAACCCATGGCGACCAGGAACTCGGCAAAGGGCGCCATCGTGTGGATCGGCATGCTGCCGTGCAGCGCGATGATGCGCGGCGCAGGCACCCGCGCCAGCACCTCGCGCACGTCCTGCTCGGAGATGCTCAGCGGGTCGAGGGCGAGCAGGCGCTCCTCGAGCTGCGCGTCAAGTTCATCGCCCTGGAGGGCCGCAGGGAGCCCGACCGCCACCTGAGTGAAGGCCGGCCCGGACGGCGCGACGGACACCATGAACATGCACGCGAACAGCGCGCACAGACGCGATCGGCACACCGTCATGGCGATCCGCTCTGCTCGGTGCGCCCGGCGCGCAGACGCGGCACAAAACGGCCCGTGCGCGCGAGATAGCGCCGATACGACGCACCGTGCCGCACGGACAGGAATCGCTCCTCGTTGCGCGCCTTGAAGACCATCAGCGCGATGTGGATGACCGCCATCACCGCAACCGGCACGGTCGGCGCGACGACGACCGTGCACACCATCAGCAGGATGCTCAATGCATAGATAGGGTGCCGCACATGACCATACAGGCCTGTGGTCACGAGCTCGGTCTGCTGATCGGGAGTCACTGCCATGCGCCAGTTCTTGCCCATGCGGAGCCAGCAGTCGATGCTCAGCGCCAGGCAAACCAGGCCCACCCCGACGGCTGCCCAGCGCAACGCGGTCACCGGCGCCTCACGCGCGAATTCCGGCAGCCCACGCGGAGGGCCTGCCGGCGTTGCTGCGAGGTAGGGAAGGATCATCCACGCCGCGACCAGCGGAACCCAGACGATCCACATGAACTGCTCGACTCGCTGGCTGGGGACGATGCCAGAGAGCTTGCGGGTGCGCCGGCGTACCCGGACGATCATGGCGCCGACGCAGCACCAGTACGCCCAGACCGTCGCCGCCAAAGCGATGCAGGGCAGGTCTCTCATTGACTTTGCGACATTTGCCTACTCGCGCGCCAGCCGAACGAGCGACGTGAATTCAGACTGGCATCTTAGACGATGCGAAGGTGCCGGACCCCGTAGTTGGAACAGGCCCGGCACTCCAGGGCGCTTGAAATTCCTGCCCGCGAAGAGGGCCCTGGGGATTTCCAGCGGGCCAGGGCCGGAGTGCTGTCAGCTTCGCGCCTTCGGCAGGTTCGTAGAATCCGCCTGATGGAGCGCATCCTCGCCGACTTCGAGCAGACTCGAGATGCGCCGCAACGGTGTGACCGCTGCTTCGTGTTCGATGAGCGCGAGGCACTTGACCCCGCACTCGAGTCACTCGCGACCTGATCGGCGAATTGGCGAGAACAGGAAAGGGCTTGGGTCGCATCCTCGGTTTCCTCGCTCTTCTGGTGCTCGTGCTGCTCGCCGGCGGGATCGCTGCAGCGTGGGCACCCGACCGTCCCGTCGATTCCCTGAAGCCACGCTGGGCGGGGGCTCCGTCACGCTTCATCGACGTCGGCGGGCTGCAGGTCCACTTGCGCGACGAGGGCCCGCGCGACGATCCGGTGCCGATCGTGCTGATCCACGGCACCGTGGCCAGCCTGCACACCTGGGAGGGCTGGGCCGCCGCGCTGCGTGGCGAGCGGCGCGTCGTCAGCTTCGACCTGCCCGGCTTCGGCCTGACCGGTCCGAATGCGAGCGGCGACTACGGCGTTGCGGCCGACACGCGCTTCTTGCTCGACCTGCTCGACACACTGAAGATCGAACGCTGCGTCCTGGTCGGCAACTCGCTCGGCGGCGAGATTGCGTGGCATGCGGCTGTGCTGGCTCCGCAGCGTGTCGAGCGCCTGGTGCTGGTCGATGCTGGCGGTTACGCATTCACGAAGCGCTGGGTTCGGCTCGGGTTCCGCCTGACCCGGATGCTGGTGGTGCGCGGACTTGCCCGGAACGTGCTGCCACGCAGCCTGGTCGCGCGAAGCGTGCGCGCCGTCTACGGCGAACCGTCGCGCGTCAGCGAGACTCTGATCGATCGCTACTACGAGCTGGTGCTTCGTGAAGGCAATCGAAAGGCGCTGGCGCAGCGCTACAGGCAACTGCAGCCGGGCGCTGACTCGGCGCTGATCGCCACGCTGAAGGTTCCGACGCTGATCCTGTGGGGCGGGCGCGATCGGCTATATCCACCCGCCAGCGGGCTTGCCTTTGCGCACGACATCATCGGCAGCAGGCTGGTGCTGTTCGACGGGCTCGGCCACGTGCCGCAAGAGGAAGACCCTGCGCGCAGCGTCGCCGAACTGCGGCGTTTCCTCGGGATGGCACCCGCGCCTTAGAACCTATCCGTGAATAAGGCGACCCTGCGCCGGGGCCGGATCGGGCGCAGGCGTAGGAGCGAGTCGCGCCGTGGTGCCGATCACCACAAGCGGCTCGCGACACCCGCATGCGCCCGTTCCGGCCCCGGCCCGAAGGGTTGCGACGACAAAGCGCGTCTGCGGCGTTGCAAGCCTTGCCCAGGGGCCGACCCTGGACGGCGGCTTGCGCCTTGCATCCATCGCTTTGTCGTCACAACGCAGGGCCGTCTTATTCACGGATAGGTTCTTAGGGTCGTGACTTCGCAGCAAGGTGCCGTGCAGCGGCCCCTGAGGAGCCTGTCGGGCTCAGAACATGATCTTCGCCAGGAACAGGCCCGTAACGACGGTCACGCCGGTGGCCACTAGCCCCGGAATCATGAACGAGTGGTTGAGCACGTACTTGCCGATCTTCGTCGTGCCCGAAAGGTCGAAGTTGATCGCCGCGATCAGCGAGCCGTAGGTCGGGATGAAGAAGTAGCCGTTGACCGACGGGAACATCGCGATCAGGAACTGCGGCGGAATGCCGAGCGCCATGCCCAGCGGCATCAGCGCTCGCGTCGTCGCCGCCTGGCTGTACAGCAGCACCGACGCGAAGAACAGGCCGAACGCGAAGGTCCACGGCGCCGCCTCGGCCCACTGGCCGATTGCCGGGACGATGACGTCCTTGTGCGCGGCGATGAAGCTGTCGCCGAGCCAGGCCAGGCCGAAGATGCCGATCACCGCGACCACGCCGGCGCGCAGTGTCGCCGTCTTCGGGATGCTGTCGACGTCGACCTTCGTCGCGAGCAGCATCGCCGCGGCGACCGCCATCATCACGATCTCGATGACGACGGGCATCTGCAGCGCGCTCTTCGCGCCGGGCAGCGTGCGCAGGCCCGGGAAGAAGCCGAACAGCACGACCAGCGCGACGCCCGCGAGGAAGATGAAGGCGGAGGCCTTGGCCGCGGGCTTCAACGGCGGGCGTTCGGCCGCTGATTGCGGCTTCGGGATGTCGCCGGCTGCGAGCCGTGCCTGGTACTCGGGGTCGTCCTTCAGGTCCTTGCCGATGAACATCGAGACGATCGCCGCCACGACCACGCCGGTCAGCGATGCCGGCACGCAGACCATCAGGATCTCGGGCAGGCCCCATTGGGTGAGCCCCTTCTCGGAGAAGAGGCCGATCATCGCCGCAGTCGCGGCGGCGACCGGGCTGGCCGTGATCGCCTGCTGCGACGCGATCGTCGCCACCGCCATCGGCCGCTCGGGACGGATGCCGTTCTGGTGCGCCGTCTCGTAGATCACCGGCAGCAGCGGGTAGACGATGTGGCCGGTGCCGGCGACGAAGGTGAAGCACCAGGTGGTAAGCGGCGCGACGATCGTCACGTACTTCGGATTGGCGCGGATCACACGCTCGGCGATGCGCACGAGAAAGTCGATGCCGCCGGCAGCGTCCATCACCGAGGCAGCCATGATGACCGCGAGGATGATCAGCATCACGTCGACCGGCGGCGAGGTCGGGTTGACGCCGAACGCGACGACGAGCACGAGCAGCCCGACGGCTCCCCACAGGCCGAGGCCGACGCCGCTGTAGCGCGCCCCCATCCAGATGGCGGCGAGCACGACGACGAACTGCAGGACGATGGCGAGCGTCATGATCCGTTCTCCCGGTGCGTCACTGCTCGAACTTCGGGCTGATCAGGTTCTCGAACGAGAACACCTCGTCCCATTTCTGCTGCGTCAGCAGCTTGCGCTCGTTGACGACGATGTCGTGCAGCGACTTGCCTGATTCGTAGCCTTCGCGCGCGATCTCGGCGCACAGCTTGTAGCCGAGCGAGGGCTTGAGCACGGTGACGATCCCCAGCGAATTGAGCACCATGTCGCGCGAACGATCGGCGTTGGCCGTGATGCCGGCGATGCAGTTGACGCGCAGGCTGTTGACCGCGTTCTCCATCGTCGAGATCGACGTGAACAGCGCGAACGTGATCACCGGCTCCATCACGTTGAGCTGCAGCTGCCCGGCCGAGGCGGCGAGCGTCACCGTCAGGTCGAGCCCGATGACGAGGAACCCGGTCTGGTTGACGACCTCCGGAATCACCGGATTGACCTTGCCCGGCATGATCGACGAACCCGGCTGCATCTGCGGCAGGTTGATCTCGTTGAAACCGCAGCGCGGGCCCGAGGCGAGCAGGCGGATGTCGTTGCAGATCTTCGTGAGCTTGGACGAGGTGCGCTTGAGCACGCCCGAGAGCAGCACGTAGGCGCCGGTGTCCGACGTCGCCTCGATCAGGTCGCCGGCCAGGATGAACGTGGTGCCGGTCAGTTCGGAGAGGTACTTCGTTGCCAGCTCCGGATAGCCCGGCGCCGCGGTGACGGTGGTGCCGATCGCCGTGGCGCCGAGGTTGATCTCGTGCAGGAACTGGCGGACCTCGGCAATGCGCTGCACCTCCTCGCCGATCGTCGTGCCCCAGCCGTGGAATTCCTGGCCGAGCGCCATCGGCACCGCATCCTGCAGGTGCGTGCGGCCCATCTTCAGGACCCTCGCGAATTCCTTGCCCTTGGCGAAGAATGCCGCCTGCAGCTGGCGCAAGGCTTCCATGTAGCTGCCGAGCCGCAGGATCAGAGCGAGCCGGAATGCGGTCGGGTAGATGTCGTTCGTCGATTGCCCGAAGTTCACATGGTCGTTCGGGTTGACGAACTGGTACTCGCCCTTCTTGTGGCCGAGCTGCTCGAGCGCGAGGTTGGCGATCACCTCGTTCGCGTTCATGTTGGTCGAGGTGCCGGCACCGCCCTGGATGAAGTCGGTGACGAACTGGTCGCGCATCTCGCCGGCGATCAGCCGGTCGCAGGCCGCAGCGATCGCGTTGGCGACCCTCGCGTCGAGCACGCCGAGGTCGCGGTTGGCGAGCGCGGCGGCCTTCTTGACGTAGCCGAATGCCTTGACGAAGTAGGGCTCGGTCGACATCGGGATGCCGGTGATGTGGAAGTTTTCCTTGCCCCTCAACGTCTGGACGCCGTAGTAGGCGCCGTCGGGAATCTGCTTCTCGCCGAGGAAGTCTTTCTCGATGCGGTGGGACATGCGGTTCTCCTTCGTCGTGAGCGTGCGCAGCACCGGAACCGTTGCACGCGGTAAGCCCATCACCGGGAAGTCTCCCGCGTCACCGCAAACCTCCGTTGACGGGCATCAACCGCATCGAAATCTGCGATCGGCACGAGTCGAGTGGGCTGGAGGAGCGCCTTGTCCCTACATGGACGCGGCATCGGGACGGCTCACGCCGTGCCGTGCCCGCTCACGCTTGCCTGCGTGATCCGTGCCGCGCGATGAACGCGACGCTGGCCTCGATCACTTTCTCGGGTTGATCCCGCTGCGGTGAATGCCCGCAGTGGGCGAGTTCGAGCAGTTGCGTCTGCGGCAGACGGCGGGCAATGCCGCGAACCTGTTCGAGCGTGCCGTACTCGTCGTCGAAGCCCTGCACCGCGAGCAACGGGCAGGTGATGGCCCCGACCTCGTCCTCGATGGACCAGTCGCGAAACGGTGGGTGAAGCCAGATGCGGTTCCAGCCCCAGAACGCCGAGTCGGGTTCGTCGTGGTAGCGCGACAGGCGTTCGCGCAGGTCGGTGTCGAGGTAGGCCCGGCGCGCCTCGGCAATGCTTCGCACGGAGAGGTCCTCGACGAGGATGTGCGGCGCGACGACGATGGCGCCGGCCAGCTGCGACTGGAAGCGTGCGGCGTAGAGCAGTGCGATCGAGCCGCCGTCGCTGTGGCCGAACAGCCATGGCGGCTCGGCAACGACATTGACCTGCAAGGCTTGCAGCAGCGCCGGCAGCACCTCGTGCGCCTGGCGATGCATGAAGTCCAGCCCCCAGACCTCCTCCGCCGCGCGCGGCGTGGAGCGGCCGTAGCCCGGACGCGAATAAACCAGGCCCCGGCAACCGGCGGCGTCGCACAGGCGCTGCGGAAAATCCTTCCACATCGAGAGCGAACCGAGCCCTTCGTGCAGGAACACGACCAGGGGCGACGCGTCCCGCTCGCGGGCAAGCCACTGGTGTTCGATGCGGACGCGGCGACCGGCCCAGTCGATCTCGACGAACTCGTCGCCGCCGGGACTCATCGAACCGCGGCTTCCTTCGCGCGCAGCCTGAAGCGCTGGATCTTGCCGGTGGCCGTCTTCGGCAGTTCGGCGATGAACTCGATCTGTCGCGGGTACTTGTACGGCGCGAGGCGCTCCTTGACGAAGGCTTTCAGTTCGTCGGCGCCGACGTGTTGGCCGGGCTTGAGCACGACGTAGGCCTTGGCGCGCGTCAGGCCCTCGTCGTCCGGTACGCCGATCACCGCGGCCTCGAGCACGGACGGGTGCTGCACCAGCGTGGCCTCGACCTCGAACGGCGAGACGTAGATGCCGCTGACCTTGAGCATGTCGTCACTGCGCCCGGAGTAGGTGTAGCTGCCATCGGCGTTGCGCACGTACTTGTCGCCGCTCTTCGTCCATGCGCCCTGGAAGGTTTCACGGGACTTCTCGCGGTTGCCCCAGTACAGCAGCGCAGCCGTCGGCCCCTGGATGTAGAGGTCACCCGTCTCGCCGTCGGGCACCGGCCGGCCGTCGTCGCCGCGCAGTTCGACCGCATAGCCCGGTACCGGCCAGCCGGTCGTGCCATAGCGCACCTTGCCCGGCAGGTTGGACAGGAAGATGTGCAGCATCTCGGTCGAGCCGATGCCGTCGATGATCTCGCAGCCGAAGTGCGCGGTAAAGCGTTCGCCGAGGTCCGCAGGCAGCGCTTCGCCGGCCGACGAACAAAGGCGCAGGGCCACCTCGTGCCGTGCCGGCAAGCTGGGCGACGCAAGCATGCCTGCATAGCCGGTGGGCGCGCCGAAGAAGACGGTTGGTCGGTGTGCTGCGCCCTGCGCGGGGGTGTCACCGCGCCAGCGCATGAAGACCGCATCGGGTGTCGGTCGCTCGGCCATCAGCAGCACCGTCGCGCCCACGCTCAGCGGGAAGCTCAGCGCGTTGCCGAGGCCGTAGGCGAAGAACAGCTTGGCGGCCGAGAAGCACACGTCGTTTTCGGTCAGGCCGAGCACCGGCGTGCCGTAGAGCTCGGCCGTCCAGTAGGGGTTGGCGTGCGTGTGCACGGTGCCCTTCGGGCGGCCCGTCGAGCCCGACGAATAGAGCCAGAAGCCGGGGTCGTCGGGGCCGGTGGCGGCCGGCGCGCCGAGAGGCGGTTGCGAACCGATGAAGTCTTCGAAGTCGGTCGCGTCAGGCGGCAGCGCAGCGCCGGAGCGCGAGACGACGAGCCGCTTGACTTCATGCGACGCCCGGGCCATTGCCGCCTGCAGCGTGGGCAGCAGCGAGCCCGAGACGAGCGCCGCCTGCGCGCGGCTGTGGCCCAGGAAATAGGCGCAGTCGTCGGCGGTGAGCAGCGTGTTCACCGCCACCGGCACGATGCCGGCGTACATCGCGCCGAGGAAGGCGACCGGCCAGTCGCTGCAGTCGTGCATCAGCAGCAGCACGCGTTCTTCGCGCCGCAGACCCGCTGCAAGCAGCGCGGCGGCCATGCGCCGGATGCGTTCGGCCAGTTCGCCGTAGCTCAGCGATCCGGCGTCATCGACGTAGGCGGTCTTGGCGCCGCGCGCTGCGTTGCGGGCGATCAGGTGCTGGGCGAAGTTGAACTTCTCGCCAGGTGCGGACACTGCGGGCTGCGTCATCAGGATGTCTCCTCGGATATGGGCGGCTCAGCGCGTGAACTCGATGCGCCCTTCGGGCAGCAGGTATAGCACCAGCGCTCGACCGTTCGCCACCGTGGGCCGATGCGCGCTACCCGGCGGGCAGACGAGCCAGCCGGCGGGACGGCCGTCGAAAGTGGCGCTGCCGTCGATCGGCATGATCAGGTCGATTTCGCCGCTCGGGTGCGAATGGTGCGGGCCGGCAATGTTCTTCATGTCGACCACGTCGACCGAGAAACCGTGCAGATCGTCAGCCGGCTTGAAGACGCGGCCGTAGCGGATGCCGCCCCCTTCGCGGTCACACAACCAGCCTTCGGCCGCGCCTTGCTGGCAGGCCTGCTTCAGACTCTTGTAAGTGGAGCCAGCGGCGCCGTGCTCGGCGTTCAGCCAGACGTCGAGCGCAGCATCCAGCGGACGGCCAGCGATCTGCGCCGTGAGCTCGGCAAGGCGTTGGCGGAATTCGGCTTGTGCGGTCTGTGACACGGCTTCTTCTCCAATTCTTGCGCCGGCTTGCGGCCCCAGGCGATATGAAGTATCGTGCATCAAATTGCAGATTACTGCCCACGACAGGCCATGTCAAGCACTATACTTCATCGCGAAGAGCTCGCAGTCGACCGGGCTTCACGAGCAGGGCCGGCAACGGCAACGGCGGAGCCCGGCCGCGACGAAAGGAACCCTTCGCTGTCGACACTCGGCGAGCGGGTGCGGCACCTGCGGGCCCGGCGTGGAATGACGCGCAAGGCCGTGGCGCTTTCGGCCAACGTGTCGGAGCGCCACCTCGCGAATCTCGAATACGGCATCGGCAACGCATCGTTCCTCGTACTGCAGCAGGTGGCCGCGGCCCTGCACTGCCCGCTGGCCGAGCTGATCGGCGACGTGACGACCTCGTCGCCCGAATGGCTGCTGATCCGCGAACTGCTCGAGCACTGCGACGAATCGACGCTGCGTCGTGCGCGGGTGGCGATCGGCGAGATGCTGGGAACCGGCGGCGCCAAGGCGGCACGCAACCCGCGAGTGGCCCTGATCGGCCTGCGCGGCGCCGGCAAATCGACGCTCGGACAGATGCTGGCCGACGACCTGGAGGTTCCGTTCGTCGAGCTGAGCCGCGAGATCGAGAAGTTCGCCGGCTGCAGCATCGACGAGATCCAGGCGCTGTACGGCATGAATGCTTACCGGCGTTACGAGCGCCGCGCGCTGGAAGAGACGATCCAGATCTACCCCGAGGCGGTGATTGCCACTCCGGGCGGGCTGGTGTCCGACGCGGCAACCTTCAACCTGCTGCTGACGCACTGCACGACGGTCTGGCTGCACGCCGACCCGCAACACCACATGCAGCGCGTCGCGGCACAGGGTGATCTGCGCCCGATGGCGGCAAGCCGGGAAGCGATGAACGACCTGCAGCAGATCCTCGCCGGCCGTGCGGCGTTCTATTCGAAGGCGGACATGAAGCTCGACACCAGCGCGCAGCCGCTCGAATCGACCTTTCAGGCGTTGCGTAGGATGGTCCGGGAGGCATTGAGGCAGCCGGCCTGAAAGGCTTGGATGAACCTTCAAGGATTGGATTGACGAACCTCTGAATATGCACTATAGTGCCTACTCTGCTTTGAGAAGCATGCACTATTTTTCCATTCGTCTCACGGAGATCTGCCCATGAGCACCCTAAGTCGCGTCGAGTACCAGACCGACCCCTCGAAGTACAGGCACTGGAAGCTTAGCTTCGATGGCCCGATCGCCACACTGGCGGTCGACATCGACGAGAACGCCGGCTTGCGCCCCGGCTACAAGCTCAAGCTCAACAGCTACGACCTGGGCGTGGACATCGAGTTGAACGACGCGCTGAACCGGATCCGCTTCGAACATCCCGAAGTGCGCACGGTGATCGTCACCAGCCTGAAGGACAGGGTGTTCTGCTCGGGCGCCAACATCTTCATGCTCGGCGTCTCGAGCCACGCGTGGAAAGTGAACTTCTGCAAGTTCACCAACGAGACGCGCAATGGGCTCGAGGATTCGTCGAAGCACTCGGGCCTGAAGTTCCTGGCCGCGGTGAACGGCGCCTGCGCCGGAGGCGGCTACGAGATGGCGCTGGCCTGCGACGAGATCGTCCTGGTCGACGACCGCTCATCGGCCGTGAGCCTGCCCGAAGTGCCGCTACTCGGCGTGCTGCCAGGCACCGGGGGCCTGACCCGCGTGACCGACAAGCGCCACGTGCGGCACGACCTGGCCGACATCTTCTGCACCACCACCGAGGGCGTGCGTGGCCAGAAGGCGCTGGACTGGCGGCTCGTCGACGACATCGCCAAGCCGCAGGTCTTCGCCCAGAAGGTGCAGGAGCGCGCCTTGGCGCTGGCGGCGCAGAGCGACCGCCCGGCGGATGCCAAGGGCGTGAAGCTGACCGCACTGCAGCGCACGTTGGAACCCGATGCGTTGCGCTACGGATTCGTCACCGTCGAGATAGACCGCGCGAAACGCACCGCCACTTTCACCGTCAAGGCGCCGAGCACCGCGCAGCCGCAGACGACGCAGGCGATCGTCGAGGC
Source organism: uncultured bacterium (assembly GCA_963802435.1). Lineage (GTDB taxonomy): Bacteria > Pseudomonadota > Gammaproteobacteria > Burkholderiales > Burkholderiaceae_C > CAIKUF01. Next base: position 24,182 of record CAWDIT010000004.1, on the reverse strand, counting down.
CGGCGTCGCCTGGTGGCCACTGCAGATGGCGCGCGAACTGGAAGACGCGATCCTGCAGATGCGCACCAACGAGCTCGAAATCGGCACCTGGCTCATCAAGACCGAGGGCGACGCCGCTGCGGTGCTCGCCTGCGACGCGACGCTGCTCGCGAACAAGGACCACTGGCTGGTGCGCGAGACCATCGGCCTGCTGCGCCGCACGTTCAGCCGGCTCGATGTGTCTTCGCGCAGCCTGTTCGCATTGATCGACACGGGGTCGTGCTTCGTGGGCAGCTTGCTCGAGTTGGCGCTGGCCTGCGACCGGAGTTACCACCTGGCGCTGGCCGACGAACCCGAGCGTGCACCGAAGATCGTGGCGAGCGAAGCCAACTTCGGGCTCTACCCGATGGCCACCGGCCAGTCTCGGCTCGGCCGCCGCTTCTACGACGAGCAGCCCGCGCTCGAAGCAGTGCGGGCCGAGGCCGGCCAGGCCCTCGACGCCGACGCCGCGTTCGGGCTCGGACTCGTCACGTCGATCCCCGATGACATCGACTGGACCGACGAAATTCGCATTGCCGTCGAGGAACGGGTGGCGATGTCGCCCGACGCGCTGACCGGAATGGAGGCCAACCTGCGCTTCAACGGCCAGGAGACGATGGCCACGCGCATCTTCGGGCGGCTCACCGCCTGGCAGAACTGGATCTTCCAGCGCCCGAACGCCGTCGGCGAGAAGGGCGCCCTCAAGGTCTACGGCAAGGGCGAGAAGGCGGCATTCGACTGGACGCGTGTTTGATGACGGCCCCTCGTCGGCGGAGTACCGACTGCGATCCCCCAAGGGGATGCCAACCCGTCTTGGGGCGGCCCGGCGACGGGTTGGCCCGCTTCGAATCAACTGGAGAGTGAAATGAGCAGCATCAACTACAGCGACAAGATCCCCAACAACGTCAACCTCAGCGAAGACCGCACGCTGCAGCGCGCACTCGAGCAGTGGCAGCCGAACTACCTCAAGTGGTGGGGCGACATGGGACCCGACGGCTCGCAGAACTTCGAGGTCTACCTGCGCACGGCTGTCAGCGTCGACCCGCAGGGCTGGGCGCAGTTCGGCCACGTGAAGATGCCCGACTACCGTTGGGGCATCTTCCTCAACCCCGGCGAGAAGGATCGCAAGATCCACTTCGGCGATCACAAGGGCGAGGCCGCGTGGCAGGACGTCCCCGGCGAGCACCGCGCCAACCTGCGCCGCATCATCGTGACGCAGGGTGACACCGAGCCGGCGTCGGTCGAACAGCAGCGCCACCTCGGCTTGACCGCGCCGAGCCAGTACGACTTGCGCAACCTGTTCCAGGTGAACGTCGAAGAAGGTCGCCACCTGTGGGCAATGGTCTACCTGCTGCACAAGCATTTCGGCCGCGACGGCCGCGAGGAAGGCGAGGCGCTGCTCGAACGCCGCTCGGGCGACCACGACCATCCGCGCATCCTGCAGGCCTTCAACGAGGAGACGCCCGACTGGCTCTCGTTCTTCATGTTCACCTACTTCACCGACCGTGACGGCAAGTTCCAGCTCTGCGCGCTCGCCGAGAGCAGCTTCGACCCGCTCGCACGCACGACGAAGTTCATGCTCACCGAGGAAGCGCACCACATGTTCGTCGGCGAGAGCGGCGTGTCGCGCGTGATCCAGCGCACCTGTGCGGCGATGAACGAACTGAAGACCGACGACGTCGCCACGCTGCGCGCTGCCGGCGTGATCGACCTGCCGACGATCCAGCGCTACCTGAACTTCCACTTCAGCGTGACGATCGACCTCTTCGGCGCCGACGAGTCGAGCAACGCGGCGACCTTCTATTCGAGCGGGCTGAAGGGGCGCTTCGAGGAAGGCAAGCGAGCCGACGATCACGTGCTGAAGGGACAGATCTACAAGGTGCTGTCGCTCAAGGGCGGCGATCTCGTCGAGCGCGAGGTGCCTATGCTCAACGCGCTCAACGAAGTGCTTCGCGACGACTACATCAAGGACTCGGTCGGCGGCGTCGAGCGCTGGAACAGGGTGATCGAGAAGGCCGGCATCGCGTTCCGGCTGAAGGTGCCGCACAAGGCATTCCACCGCAACATCGGTGCGCTGGCGGGTGCCAAGGTGGCGCCGGACGGCCGCGTCGTGAGCGAAGCCGAGTGGAACGCCAACGTCGATGCGTGGCTGCCTTCGGGCGCCGACCGCGCGTTCGTCGCCTCGCTGATGGGCCGCGTGGTCGAGCCGGGCAAGTTCGCCAACTGGATCGCCCCGCCGATGATCGGCATCAACCGCCAGCCGGTGGACTTCGAGTACGTGCGGTTCAATTGAGCTGGCGCAGCGTTTGCCCGCGCAGGAGACAAGCCGATGGACGTGGCCACGACGGTCGTCATCAAGCAGCACCTGATCGACCCCGAGGTCTGCATCCGCTGCAATACCTGCGAGTCGATCTGCCCGGTGAAGGCGATCACGCACGACTCGCGCAACTACGTGGTCGATGCGGCGAAATGCAATCTGTGCATGGACTGCATCTCGCCGTGCCCGACCGGCTCGATCGACAACTGGCGCACGATGCCGCGCGTGAAGGCCTACACGCTGGAAGAGCAATTCGGCTGGGATGCACTGCCCGCCGAGCTCAGCGCCGAGCAACTGGCCGCCGAGGGCGTGACCGCCGATGCGGACCCGGCCATCGAACCGGTGCCCCCGGTGCTGCCCGCCGCCGAGAGCGGTGACACGGCATTCAGCGCTGCGGCGTACGGCGCCTCGGTGCCACCGTGGTCGGCAGCGCACCCGTACACGAATCTCTACGGCCCGAAGAAGCCGATCGCCGCGACGGTGGTGGGCAACGTGCGTGTCACCCAGGTCGGCCGCGAATACGACACCCATCACATCATGCTCGACTTCGGGACCGTGCCGTTCCCGGTGCTCGAGGGCCAGTCGATCGGCATCCTGCCCCCCGGCACCGACGCCCAGGGCAGGCCGCACCACGCGCGCCAGTACTCCGTCGCCAGCCCGCGCAACGGCGAACGGCCGGGCTACAACAACCTGTCGCTGGCGATCAAGCGCGTGCTCGAAGACCATCAAGGCAATCCGGCGCGTGGCGTGGCATCGAACTACATGTGCGACCTCAAGGTCGGCGACACGGTGCAGGTGATCGGCCCGTTCGGTTCAAGCTTCCTGATGCCCAACCACCCCAGGTCGAACGTCGTGATGATCTGTACCGGCACTGGCAGCGCACCGATGCGCGCGATGACAGAGTGGCGACGCCGCCTGCGCGCCACGGGCAAGTTCGAGGGCGGCAAGCTGATCCTCTTCTTCGGCGCCCGCACGAAGGAGGAACTGCCTTATTTCGGCCCGCTGCAGAGCCTGCCGAAGGACTTCATCGACATCAACTTCGCGTTCTCGCGTACGCCCGGCCAGCCCAAGCGCTACGTGCAGGACGCGATGCGCGAGCGCGCAGCCGACCTCGCCTTGCTGTTGAAGGACGCCAACACCTTCATCTACGTCTGCGGGCTGAAGAGCATGGAAGACGGTGTCGTGCTCGCGCTGCGCGACGTGGCGCAGCAGGCCGGGATGGCGTGGGATGCGCTCGCCGTCGCGCTGAAGAACGAAGGGCGGCTTCACCTCGAGACCTACTGACGCCCCGTTCGGATCGCGCATGACGCCGCCGTGGCGTTGCGCCGCCGAGGCGAAGCCCCCCGCGCTTCGGGGTGCAAGTTATTCACGCTCGCGGGAGTGGTCCGGTTGCCAGTGACGCAGCGACAGCGGTACCATTTGCGCCGGTTCCAACCGTCCCGCCATCCATGTCGAACAGCAAGCCTCCGCCCGACTCACTCGACTTCGAGTTGACGGACCTGGGCGATGCGCGCCGGATCCTCGACCAGCCTCCTGACGGCGTGATCGAGGCTCAGCAGATGGCCCCGGACTACTGGACGCCCAGGCGGCGGCCCCCGGTCCCGACGGACCGCGCGCTGACCGGCGAAGCGATGCATTGGGTCGTCCACCTGCCTGCCGAGGTGCGACCGATCGTGCTGTGCGAACGGTTCCCGCGCGTCGCCAACGCGATTGCGCAGAGCTGGGCGAAGCGCGGCGATTGCGAGAGCCTGCTCGCCAGCCTGTTGACCGACCGGCGCGGCAGGCGACACGGCTTTCCGGCCGAGGTTCGGGTCGAGATCGAGCGACTGGCGAGATATCGGGTGACGATCGCCTGACCCGGGGGTTCGCTGCGGTGTGCCGGGGTTTCGCAACGGACTTCGCAGCACCAGCATCCTCGCCTGCCGCTGAACGCTGCCTTCTGCGCAGCGGGCAGCGCCGACAGCCCGGTACGATGCGACCTCGACATTCGAGGTGCCCTCATGGTCTGGGACTATCCGCAAGCTTTCACCTTGCCCGTCGTGCCGCGCGGCGAAGACATCGACGGCCTGAGTCACACCAACAATGCGGTCTATGTTCGGTGGTGCGAGGCGGTTGCGTGGGCCCATTCGGAAGCGCTCGGCCTGAGCCTGGCCGACTATTGGCGCCTCGATCGCGCCATGGCGATTCGGCGCGGTGAATACGACTACCTGCTGCCCACGGCGCTCGGTGAACGACTCACAGTCGCCACCTGGTTGCTCGCCAGCGACGGCAAACTGACGATGGAGCGCGGGTTCCAGCTGGTCCGCGATCGAGACCAGGCAACCATCCTGCGCGGCCGCTGGAATCTGGTTTGCATCGAACTGAGCAGCGGGCGCGTGCGTCGCATGCCGGAGGAGTTCTGTCGGGCCTACCTGGCAGCGATGATCACCCCCGCGCCCCGCACTCACGCGTAGGCCTGCCGCGTCATCGGGTGGCCGTTGACGGCGCAGGAACAGGGCGATGCCAGTTGCGCTTGATCAAAGCCTGAGGCGAGGCGTAGAGTAGTTTGTGTGCCGCACGGTGATCTGGCAGTGCGATCGATTCCAGCAGCATGGCTCACTACACGCTCAACATCAACGGTCGGATGCACGAGGTCGAGGCGACGCCTGACACGCCGCTGTTGTGGGCGCTGCGAGACAGCCTCGGCCTCGTCGGCACGAAGTTCGGCTGCGGTGTCGGCCAGTGCGGAGCCTGCACGGTGCATATCGATTCGGTGCCCACGCCGTCGTGCAGGACGCCGGTGGCCAACGTCGGACGCAGTCAGGTCGTGACCATCGAGGGCCTGGACCCGAAAGGGGCTCATCCACTGCAGCAGGCCTGGCAGGAACTCGACGTGCCGCAGTGCGGCTATTGCCAGACCGGGCAGATCATGAAGGCCGCGGCGCTGCTCAAGGACAAGCCGAACCCCAGCGACGCAGAGATCGACGTGGCGATGGCCGGCAATCTCTGTCGATGTGCCACCTACCTGCGCATCCGGGCAGGGATTCACCGTGCTGCCGAGATCACCGCCAGGACCAGGGGCAAGCCATGAAGCGTGTGTCGCAAGGCTCGCCCGCAGCTCCCGACCTCGGCCGGCGCGTCTTCCTGCGTCAGACGTCCGTGGGCGCTGGCGGCCTTTGGCTCGGCGTGGCCCTGGGCCCGGCCGGCGGCGTCGTCAATGCATCGACCGCAACCAAGGGTGCGGCCGCCGCCGCGGCATTCCAGCCGAGCGCGTTCATCCGCATCGCCCCCTCGGGTGTCGTCACGCTCATCTCCAAGCAACCCGAGATCGGCCAGGGCATCAAGACCTCGCTGCCGATGGTGATCGCCGAGGAACTCGAGGTGAACTGGAGGGACGTCGTCGTCGTCCAGGGCGACCTCGACGCCGCCTATGGCGGCCAGACTGCCGGGGGCTCGACCTCGACGCCGAACAACTACAACGACTTCCGCCGGCTCGGCGCCAGTGCCCGCACGATGCTCGTCCTGGCCGCGGCACAGACATGGAAGCTGCCACCTGGCGAGTGCGTTGCGGCCGACGGCGCGGTGCATCACCGCGCGAGCGGGCGCTCTCTGGGTTACGGCCCCCTGGCAAGCATCGCCTCGAAGTTGCCGGTGCCCGATGCCGCCACCGTGAAGCTGAAGGATCCCACGGCCTACAAGCTGCTGGGCACCCGCGTCGGCGGCGTGGACAACGCGGCCGTGGTCACCGGCGAGCCGCTGTTCGGCATCGACGTCAGGCTGCCCGGCATGCTCTACGCCGTCTACGACAAGTGCCCGGTGTTCGGCGGCAGGGTCGTGAGCGCCAACCTGGACGCCATCAAGGCGCTACCAGGGGTTCGCGACGCTTTCGTCGTCGAGGGCACGGCCAACCTGACGGGGTTGATGCCGGGGGTGGCGATCGTCGCCGAGTCGACCTGGGCAGCGTTCAGCGCCCGCAGGCAGCTCAGAGTGTCGTGGGACGAGGGCACGGCGGCCGACCAGAGCTGGAACGGTTTCGTCGCCCAGGCCCAGGCGCTGGCGCGCCAGCCCGGCGCGACGCTGCTGCGCAAGGACGGCGACCCGGCCGCGGCCTTCGCCGCTGCGGCGCAGACGGTGGAGGCGGCGTACAGCTACCCCTTCATCTCGCATGCCAACCTGGAGCCGCAGAACTGCACGGCGTGGTTCCGCGACGGCGCGCTGGAGATCTGGGCGCCCACCCAGAACCCGGCAGCCGGCCAGAACCTGGTGGCTGGCACGCTGGGCGTACCCAAGGACAGGATCACGCTGCACATCATGCGCAGCGGCGGTGGGTTCGGCCGCCGCCTGAGCGCGGACTTCGTCGTCGAGGCCGCGGCCATCGCGCAGCGCGTCGGCGCGCCGGTCAAGCTCACCTGGTCGCGCGAAGACGACCTTCGGCACGACCACTATCGCGCGGGCGGTTTCCACTTCCTGCGCGGCGCGCTCGATTCACGTGGCGGGCTTACGGGGTGGCACAACCACTTCATCACGTTTGGCAACCGCATCCCGCGCGACGGCAGGGCGGCATTGCAGCCGGGCAGCGGCGCCAGTCTCTCCGGCGACGAATTCCCCGGCCGCTGGGTTTCGAATTGCCTGCTCGAGCAGACGCCGATCGAATGCGCCATCCCGATGGGGCCGTGGCGAGCCCCGGGCAGCAACGTCTTCGCCTGGGTCATCCAGAGTTTCATCGACGAACTGGCCCACGCCGCGGATCGCGACCCGCTGGCGTTCCGCTTGGCCCTGCTGGGCGAACGCGACGTCGTGGCCGTGACGGGTGATCGTGGCCTGCCCTACAGCGCGGTGCGCATGAAACGCGTTCTGCGCGAAGTGGCCGACAAGGCGGGCTGGGGCCGCAAACGTCTGCCACGCGGCCAGGGGCAGGGCATCGCGTTCCACTTCAGCCACCGCGGCTACGTGGCGGAGGTCGCGGAGGTCACGGTCTCGAAGGCGGGGGCCCTGAAGGTCGATCGCGTCGTCGTCGTGTGCGACATCGGCGCCCAGATCGTCAACCTCAGTGGGGCGGAGAACCAGGTGCAGGGCTCGGTCATCGACGCCCTGGGCACCCTGATGTTCCAGGAACTCGACATCCAGCGCGGGCGCGTCGTTCAAGGCAACTTCAGCGACTACCCGATGATCGAAATGTCCGATGCGCCAAGCAGGGTCGAGGTGCATTTCCTGAAGACCGACCATCCGGTGACCGGCCTCGGAGAGCCGGCCTTCCCACCGCTTGCGCCGGCCGTCTGCAACGCGATCCATGCGGCCACCGGCAAGCGGGTTCGCCAGATGCCGCTCCGCCGGATCGATCTGCGTTGGAGCTAGGACCTGCCTATCGAGCGCCGCCGCGGGGGCAGTGTGGACATTCGTTGTCCCGCTGCCACCAATCTCGATTCAGCGATTCCTTGCTGCTTGCCCATGCTCTTCGGTCCTTCGGCCTCAACTCTTCGCTGCCACGGCGGCTCGCGGAGCGCCGCCGAGATGCATGCCGGAATCGAGCAGGATCAGCTCACCGGTCACGGTGCGGGCGCCATCGACGAGCCACACGACCGCTTCGGCCACGTCCTCCGCAGTACAGGCGCGCCCGAGCGGCGTGCCGCGTTCGTAACCTGCCTTGAGGGCCTCGAAGGCCTCCTGCCCCATGCCGTCGACGAACCATCGCGTGGTGATGAGACCCGGGCACACCGCGTTGACGCGGATCTCCGGCGCAAGTGCCCGTGCCAGGTGAAGCGTCATCGAATTGACGGCCCCTTTCGACGCGACGTACGGCACCGAAGAACCGACGCCCAGCGCACCGGCAACGGAGGACACGTTGACGATGGCGCCGCGCGCAGCCTTCAGGTGCGCGAGGCACGCACGGATCATCTGGAACGCGCCGAGTACGTTGACGCCGAGAATGCGCTGGAATGCGGACGCATCCAGCGCGTCCCAGCTCGCCGACCCGCCGAAAGTGGAGACGCCGGCATTGTTGACCAGGGCGTCCAGCCGGCCCCAGCGCGCGTGCACGGCCTTTGCCATGTTGCGGCAGTCGGCGTCGTCGGCTACATCACCGCGCATCAGCAGGGTGTCCGCGCCGGCGCCCCGACAGGCGACCTCGGATTCCCTTGCCTCTCGCTCGCTCTTCGAGTAGTTGATCAGCAGGTCATAGCCACGCTGCGACAGCGCAAGTGCAGTGGCAGCACCCACTCCGGTCGCCGAGCCGGTCACGATCGCGACTTTGCGGCCGCTCGAATTGCTGCTCATCTTCCCCTCCCGAATGAACGATGCGAGAGTCTATGCGTGCGAGACCGCTCCGGGTTGCCTCGCCGGCGCGGAGCGGCCATGTCGGAACTGCAACTGCGAGACGATGCTCGGGCACTACTTTCGCGGGGTCTCGGGGGGGATGTCCCTCGGCGGAAACAGTTCGTCGAGCAGTTCTTCGGGCACGGTATCCGTGACATCTCGAATGTCCGCGCCGTACTGGAGATCGAACGAGGACATCAGCCAGGCACCCGACTCGAACTCCGCCTCGTTCAACTTCTCGGCAGGAGTGGTGGCGGGGTCGACCCACTCGCCCTTCGGTGCGTCCGGGGAGATGCGCCAGACCAGAGTCTTCGCTGGTCGTGGTGTCTTGTGCCGGAAATCCATGCGGCCTCCCAAGAACGACTCCCCGATGATGAAGGCACACGCCCCCAAGCATCGCCGGACCCACGGGCCGCGTTCCGGGCACTTTCCCGACCCGCTCCTCCCGCGAGCGCCGTCGCACCGGACGAACCTGCCAATCTGAAGTCCATGCCCATCTTGGAGCTGCGCCAATCGAACACGTTGCGCATGCTCAACACGGGCGCGAATCCCCGGAAGGGAAGCCGGGCGATCAGAGAGGCGGCAACGCCGGCTCCGACCAGGTCTGAAACTCGACGCGGAAGCGAATCGCAGACCCCATCACCGGCTGTGGCGTGAATTTTCGGCATTCGATCTCGCGTTGCCGAGGTCGGACACCCGAATCGGGGGGAGCGTTCTCCCGCGTGAGCGACTCAAAATGCCGTGAAGTCTTCTCAGGTCTGCCACACCGTGCCAGTTCAACCGCTCTCCTTCCCTCCATTGCTGGATGCGGCCACCTACCAATGGGAATGGCCGGCGCCGCCGTTCGCCTGGCGACACCAGCCGGCCCCGGGCAACGATGTCGCGCAGCCCTGCCGGATCGAGGTCGAGTCGGGTACGTCGGCGGTAGGGGAGATGCTCAGCTTCGAACCGGCCGGGCGGAAGCTCATCTTCCGACTGCGTGCCGATGCCCCGGTCGTATCGGTGCCGTTCTCGCGCGTTCTCCGCTTGACGTTGACCACGCCGCTGCTGCCGCTCGAGCGGTCCGCCGGAGATCCCGTCGAACGTGTGCCGGCGGCGGCGCAGGAACGCGAATACACCCTGCACTCGAATGGCGCTGCCGCGCCGCTGATCGGCCGGACAGCCGGCCACGTGGAGGCGGCGGAGGGGATGTATCTGTTCGCACCGGTCGGGGAAGAGTCGTCGTTGCAGCGCGTGTTCGTTCCGCGGTCTTCCTACCTCCGCTGTGACTTCGGCCCGTCCGCAGCGGAGGTCGCCGCCAGGCTCTGGATCGACAGCCCGTGCGAACTGCTCGAGGCGATTGACCTTCAAGAGCGCAAGCCGGTGCGACCGCTCGGCGAGTCGCTGCTCGCGCTGGGTCTGGTGACAAGGGACCAGCTCGACCGCACATTGGCCAGGCAACCCGACGAAATGCCCCTGGGCGAGTCGCTCGTCGCTGCTGGCGTGATCTCGCGCGCCGACCTGCAGACCGCGATTGCACACAAGATGGGTTATCCGCTGGTGGACCTGACGCGCTTCCCCGTCGACGCAGCAGCCGCGTCCAAGCTGCCGAAGCGCTTCGCGTCGAGCTACCGGGCAATACCGCTGATGATCGACAAGGGGCGGATGATCGTGGCAGTCGACAAGCCGTCGCGCGTGGTCATGCTGGAGGCGATCCATGCCTTCGCGCAACACAAGGTCGTGCCGGTGCTGGCGCCGAAGATGCAGATCCTGCTGGCGCTGGAAAGGATGTCGGGTAACGTGTGGTCGCACAATGTGACCGAACGTCAGGCATTCTTCGATACGACTGCCTGACTCCGCTCTCGGTCGGACCGCAAGATCGGCAGCCGGGCGGCCTTTGGCGCCAGTCGGACTCCATCGTTGAACGTGCTTGCAGCCGTGGTACGCATAGAGCTCATCGACCATCGAGACTTCGAAGTCGCGTCGCGGATCCACGCGATTCTTCTCCGGGCGCATGCCCAGGAAGCCGGCCTGCTTCAGGTCGCGAACATCGCCGCGCTGGAGCTGACCGTCGAAGACATTCAGGCCGGCAACGAGTGCTACCTTGGTGCCTCACGTGAACAAGCCTTGCTTGGCATCATCAGTCTGGAGCCCGATGACGAGCCAGACCAGATTCTCGTTGCGTCGCTCGTCGTTCATCCCGAACAGCAGCGACGAGGAATTGCACGGTCACTCATGCTCAAGGCACTTGAAGGAGGTGATCACGTCGCCTTCGCCGTGGCAACCACGGCGCTGAACACCCCGGCCTTGAGCCTGTACCGCAGTCTGGGCTTTGTGGAGTACCGCTACGGCACCATAGGCCCGGAGAAGCTCGGACTGGTCAAGCTCCGGCGAGCGCCCTGCCGATCCTCTTCCGCCCCGTCGTGAGGCACGAAGGGTTTCGGCACTGTGCCAAGCGACTGGACGGGTCCCTGCCGCAGACATCCACGCCCTCAATCGGTGACGACTGGCAGCCTGTTGGCGATGCGCAAGAGCTCAATCAGCCGGGCCGTGCTCTGCCGCCGATAGACACCAATGTCCTTGTCCGACCAGTCGTAGAAGCCCTTGCCGGAGCGCAGGCCGTTCTGCCCTTGCGCCATGAGGCGACCGACGATCTCGGGGCTGGCGTAGCGCTGGTCGCCAAGTGCCTCGCTCAGGTAGCGGCTGGCGTAGTAGAGGATGTCGTTGCCGCCGACGTCGATGAATTCGACCACTCCCATCGCTGCGTAGCGAATACCGAAACCGTAGCGCGTGGCCCGGTCGATGTCTTCGGCTGTGGCGACGCCTTCCTCGATCATCCGCGCCGCCTCGTTCATCAGCAGCGCCTGGAGGCGCGGCACGATGTAGCCGGGCGTCGCCGTGCACAGCACGGCGACCTTTCCGATACTTTCGAGCGTTCGTTGTAGACGCTGTGTGACTTGCAGCTCGGTGCCCTGGTGCGGCGAGAGCTCGACCAACGGGATGAGGTGCGCCGGGTTGAGCCAATGGGCGTTGAGAAAGCGCTGCGGGCTGCTCACCATGGTGGCCAGCGAAGTCGAAACGAAGGTCGACGATGTCGATGCCACGATGGCTCGGGCCGGCAGCCACCGGTCGGCAAAGGCCAAGGCCTGCGACTTCGCCGCCATCACTTCCGGTACACCTTCGAACAGCAGATCGACCTTCGAAAGCCGGTCGCATGCCGCGTCGCGGTTGCTGACCTCGATGCGCGCCAGAATCCTTCGCACGGCCCCAGGGGGGACGATCTCGAGATCGACCAGCACCTCGATCTGGGCCCCGATGTCGCGGAGCGCGTCGTCGCGAAGCTGCTCGAACTCGCTGGCGCTGCGCTCCTTGGCGTCGATGACGACGATCTCGTGCCCCGCGCAGGCGAACGACAGCGCGATACCGCGCCCCATGCGACCGGCGCCCAAGACGGCCACGCAGGCGTCGCTCATGCGGCTGCCTCCGGGGCACTAACGCCCATCGAAGCGCTCGCGCGCTCGGCAGCTCGCCGCATTCCCACGCTTCGATCCCCACTGCGTGGGGCCCCTCTTTCGCGGCTCACGCGGCGTCACCCTGCTCGAGCAGCATCGTCATCTGCGCGCGGGAAAGGCCGGCCAGCCCCAGCGCCTCGAGCGTGCGCCTGCCGCGGCGCAGGTCTTTGCCGCAAATCGCGGCGGCCATCGCCAGCAAGCCTCCGGCCACGGGCACCCGCACGCCAGCCCAATCGGCGACCGAGACCAGGAACGCCAGCCCGAAGTGGACGTCTTCGGTCATGTAGCGGTGCTCAGTCAACACGATGTGCTCGCGCCAGTCGCCGCTGTCGACAAGGCGCTTGTGCGCATCTCCGTACATCCAGCGGTCGTTCAGGTAGTGGTCGCTCAGGGGGAAATGTTCGCCGACATAGCCCAGCGCCTTGCGGATGGCGATGCGCTCGCCATCCAGTGCATCGGTCACGCGCCGGATCGAGGGCTGCGTGCCCTCGTTGTGGATGTCCCAGGCCTCGAAATGCTCGAGCGGTCCGGCATTCATCAGGATCAAGGGCGGGTGGATGATCGGTCCGGCGTTCATCAACGCCGCGGCCAGCGCGTCCTCGATCGGTTCCACGGAAGGGAACGCCGCCCGCAATACCGGCAAGGCCTGCGGCGCGCTGCGGGCCGGGAACACCCCAGTTGGCAGCCGCGTCGCGCGGATCGTGATGGCCACTTCGGAGGCCCCGTGCTTGCGCGCCAGCCATGGCAGTGTTCCCGTCTCGGCAATCGATACCTCGGCCGCACTGCCGGCGCGCCGCAGCGCGCGCAGCATGACGACGCTGCCGAACGTGCCGGGCGGCAGGAAGATCACCTGGCCGTCTGCGAGATGCGGCGCAAGCGCCTGCGCAATGTCCTCCTGCGCGAACGCCGGGGCCGGCACGACGATCAACTCGGCGCCGCGTACCACCTCGCCTATTTCGCTGGCCACGCCAGCCAGGACGACGTCGCGGCGCCCCGCGGCGTCCTTCAGGCTCAGTGTACGTGTCGTCTGCAGCGTCGCGAGCGCGAGTCGATCGCGCCGCCACAGATGTACCTCATGCCCGATCCCGGCCAGATCGGCCGCCGCCGCGTAGGCTCCGTTGCCCCCACCCAATACCGCAATCCGCATGCGTGTCCCTTGATCTCGCTCGCTCAACCCGGCAGGGCCCTGGGCAGAGGGGGCACGGTGTTCGGGACCATCCACTTCGAGGCGATGCAGTCGACGGAGTCGGACTCGACATCGGCGCCGAGATCGGCGACCCATGGCACGGCAGACAACTTCCTGGCCACGGACCCCTCCAGCGTTCGTGCCACCCCGGCAGGCGACTTGCCTGCATCTTGCCCTGGCCACGCCAGAATAGCCGAACCATCCGCGCCAGGGCATAGGGACTTCAACGCCCCCCGGCACTGCGGGATGCCCCGCATGGGCGAGTCGCACTCAGCCGACAGCTGAATCCATCGCAGTGACAGAATCGGTCCATCGTGCTGTCGTTACCGTAAGCCGCCATGAACACCGTTCGCCTGAACACGCTCGACGCATCCTGGGTCATTACCGAGTCGCGCGCCGCACCGAACCACGTTGGCGGCCTGCTGCAGTTCAGACTGCCAGAGGCTGCGCCCAAGGATTTTCTGCAGCAGATGATGACGGAGTTCCGCGGCCAGCGCCGCTTCACTCCGCCCTGGAACCGGCGCCTGAAGGTCGCCTTCAACAAGAACCCGCTGCCGGTGTGGATCGAGGACGACGACATCGACCTCGAATACCACGTGCGGCACGCAGCGTTGCCCTGGCCGGGAGGCGAGCGCGAGCTGGGTGAGCTGGTCGGCCGGCTGCACAGCACGCCCATCGACCTCACCCGGCCACCCTGGGAGTGCACGATCATCGAAGGGCTGGAGGGTGACCGTTTCGCGCTGTTCATCAAGATCCACCATTCGCTGATCGACGGCGTGAGCGGGATGAAGCTGCTGCAGCGGAGCATGTCAACCGACTGCGAGAAAAGCCTCGCGCTGCCGCCGTTCTGGGCTTCAGGGTCGGAACCTGCGGTGCGTGCCGGGCGCCCCGCCGCCCCGATGCCTACCATGGCCAACGCCGCGGCCGCGGCCTTGCAGGCACTGCGCGGCCAGGCGCGGTCGCTGCCGCAGCTGATCACGGCGTTCGGCAAGATCCTGCGGCGCGTGGGGGACCGGGGCGAAGGCATGGTCGTTCCCTTCGACGCGCCGCGTTCGGTGCTCAACGGCCGGGTCCGCGAGAAGCGGCGCTTTGCCACGCAGCGGCTGCCGATGGAGCGCCTGCGCACGCTGGCGGTGGCAGCACATGGCACGCTCAACGACGTGGTGCTGGCCGTCTGCGGCGGCGCGCTGCGGCGCTTCCTGCTGGAGCGCGACAGCCTGCCGGAGAAGTCCCTGACCACCGGCATTCCGGTTTCCATACGACCCAAGGACGACGAAGGCAGCGGCAACGCGATCACCTTCATCGTCGCGACGCTGGGCACCGACATTGCCGATGCGGCAGCGCGCTTTGCCGCCATCCGCAGCTCGGTTCGGCACGCGAAGGAGCATGTCCAGAGCTTGCCCAAGCAGGCGATGGAGCAGTACACGGTGCTGTTGATGGCTCCTACCATCATCACGATGCTCACTGGCATCGGCGGGCGCATGCGGCCGATGTTCAACGTCACGATCTCCAACGTGCCCGGGCCGGACAAGCCCCTGTACTTCCGCGGCGCCGAACTGCTGGCCATCTACCCGGTGTCCATCGTCACGCAGGGGCAGGCGCTGAACATCACCTGCCAGAGCTATGCCGGCTGGATGGACTTCGGCTTCACCGGCTGCCACTCGTCGGTGCCGAGCCTGCAAAGATTGGCCGTGTACACGGCCGAGGCGATGGATGAACTCGAAGCCGCATTCCTTCTGCGGCCGCAGCCCTCTCGCAAGGCACGGCGTCCACGAGCCACCCGCGAGGCTGCCGGCACCAGGCGCGCCGCAACCAAGTCCGTCGCCCAGACTCGCGACAAGCGCTGACCCTGCCCGACGCGCAGGCATGCAAACTGGTGTAGAAGCCCGAGTATCGAGATGCGCACGACGAGGAGAGCGAGATGAGCGAACGCAAGGGCAGCGCCCGCTGGCAGGGTCGCGGCAAGGAAGGCAAGGGAAGCGTCAGCACCGAAACGGGAACGCTGAAGGATGCGAACTACGGCTTTTCCACTCGCTTCGAGGAGGACAAGCGCGGCACCAACCCCGAGGAGCTGATCGCCGCGGCGCATGCCGGGTGCTTCTCGATGGCGTTCTCGTTCGCCTGCGACAAGGCCGGCTTCGCGACGCAATCGATCGACACGACGGCATCGGTGCGCCTCGTGATGAAGGACGGCGGCTTTGCGATCGATCGCATAGCGCTCGTGATGAGCGCCACCGTGCCGGACATCGACGAGGCGAAGTTCCAGGAACTCGCGCTGGGCGCGAAGGCCGGTTGCCCGGTATCGAAGGCACTGGGCGGGGTGCCGGAGATCACGCTGAAGGCCACGCTGCGCCGGTAGGGGGCGGCGCGGGTCTCGCCGGTCGAAATGTTCGACGCGCGGCAGGCGCGACGACCACCACGCTGTTGACGGGTGCCGATCTCCACAAGCGCCCGATCAGCCGATATCGAAGGTTCGCGGTGTGCGCGCCAGCACGTCGATCAGCGGGTGGTCGGCGGCGAACCGCAGCCACCGCGCGTCGCCGAGCGGCGACGGCTCGGGCGCCAGATTGACGTCGGTGAACCTGCCGGCGCCGTGGTCGATCAGCACGTCCAAGCCACAGTCGGGGTCCGCGACGTCGACCGGGTCGCGGGGTCGCCTCTCCCACGCGGCCGCCGCGACCAGCGAGTCGATGTACAGCGGCATCGACCAGGCAATCACGCCCAGATCCTCAAGATCACGGTCGACGATGTAAGCAACGACCCGCCGCGCCCACGCCCCGGTGCCGGTCCTCACGTTCACCTCGACCCCGTAGTGCTCCGCGCCCGGCCAGGTGGCGGGCAGGAACCTGACGCGCTGGGTGTAGCGCGTGTCCAGACGGGGCGCGGGCGCCCGGCCCACCAGCAGCACGGTCGTGTGCTCGTCTAGCAGTTGTCTGGCCGCGCGCCTTCGCATGAACTGCGCCCCGGGCGTGGGCTCGGGCAGCGGGTCCACGGGCTCCCACATCTTGAAGTTCTCGGTCTTCACCATGCTGCCGACTTTGGCGGGGCTGGACCGCTCGCCTGTTGAGTCTGGTCAAAGGTGCGGAACGCCCGACGAGGCCCGTATCGCGCCCCCGGGATTCCCGGACCGCCAGTCGGCGCTCAGCGTTACATGTGGGCCGCGCCAGCGAAGCAATCCGAGGTGCTGTCAGACGATCTATTGACTCTTGCCAGATGAAGAGGGGAAGAGGGCAAGCACCAACCATGCGCCTGCCAGTGAATGCGCTGTTAGTGCTCGCTTACCGCACACTCCCATCGAATGTTGGTAGGCCGTGCTGGGCTCGAACCAGCGACCAAAGGATTATGAGGGCGAATTAGCCCATATTTATCAACGACTTAGGCTCGTCTTCGCTCGCCATGTCACGCTAAAGCTCGTCAAGAGTGTCACGTCCGCTTCTTGTACTGTTGCGGGCGGTGCGCTGGGTTAGACGCCGAACAGCTCATGAGCTCGATTCTCCAGACGGTACTTCTCGAACTCATGCACGTGTGCGAGGCGATCTGATCTCTTTGGCTTGTGCGTCGGATCTGTGTACATGTAAATGTGAAAGCGACCGCCCGAGTGTTGCTGTGCGAGGACTGCGATCTCCTCCTTCATGAAGACCCAAAGGCGCTTTGACGAGAGATCGACAAGTGCTACCAGTTGTGCAGGATTATCTTGTGCGATCCACCAGTCGAGCGCCGCTTTTCCCTTGCCGCCGCTCGGCTTGGCCTTGTGGTTCGACTTGACTTGAATTGTCTGCGCCTCATGTGCTTTGGGCGCGTAGGCCACAAGGTCGACTCCGGCGTCCGTGCTCAGTGATGCAGATTCGATACCGCGCAAGAGCAACTCGTATTGAACAAGCAACTCGCCGCACCGGCCGATTTGAGCGGTTGAAAGCGACATGGTGCGTCTCGTTGAAGTCTAAGCCTACATTGGGCACAGAACTGACTCATAACACCGATAGGCCATGCTACGCGGCATGAGGTCTGGTTCCGATTCGAGCAAAAATGGGGCTACGGTTACTGATAGACCATCCTATGCCTGTCTGAGCCCCTTGGACAGTCTTGGCACCCCTGCGTTCTCCACGGCGGGGTAGTGCGACGAGCGAGATCGGTGCCATGACCGGCACCCGGCGCATCGTCGGCATGCTTTGCCAGCGCGCCGCCGGCGAACGCTGACGCGCTCGCGCGCCGCGCCCTCCCGGCTGGTCTTCCCGTGTTCATGCGGTTCCTTGAGCCGCTCCCTGGCCCAGCGCCAGCATGACCCAGGACACCGCTTTCTTGCCCTATAACTTGTGGCATTTAGAAGCATTTTTGATGATTCTTTGACGCCACACATAGTTGTATATATGATCAAGCTCCAGCGCGCCGCATTTGGCGCAGGAGTCGAGCCATGGATGCACAGGTCAAGAGCATCAAGGCGCCCAAGAAGGCTGCCAGCGAAAAGCGTGAAAAGTTCGTTCAACTGGCCCAGAGCCGCACGGTCAACGCCATTCGCGCGATCCGCGTGATCGGCAAACTGGGCAACAAATCGCACTACGAGTACGACGAGAAGGACGTGAAGAAGATCGTCAGCGCGCTCACCAAGGAGATCGACGCGCTCAAGGCCCGCATGTCCGAACAGGGCGGCAAGGCCCAGGTGGAGTTCACCCTCTAGCCCACCTCGACGTCCATCAATCTGTCAACATCAACTACTGCGCCGCCTTCAGCGTCGCTCCCCAAGACCATGCGTGACATGACGCTGCTGGAGGCTCTCCTGGCCGCCGAGACCGAGGATGCTTTAGTCAAGGTGCTCGAGGCCCGCGGCCTGTTGGAAGAAAAGAACCGGTCACGCTGGAAGTACCTGGGCAACATGCCCAACAACCAGTCGATCGTGCTCAACCAGCAAAGCACGCCGGCCGCGGCCCTGGTCGAGAAGTTCACCAACGGACAGGATGCGTTGCTGCTGCGCTACTGCAAGGCCGCCGGCATCGATCCGCGCGGTACTCAGGCGCCCGAGACCATGGCCGATGCGGTCGACAAGTTCCTCGACACCAAGGCCGAGGCCTTCAGTAACCCCGACAACGAGACGAAGGCACGCGAAGCCCGCCGGGCGTATGCCGAGGACAACCTTGTGCTTTATGCCACGGGCACGAAGTCTCGCCCGTCACTCTCACTGTACGACGGCGGGGAAGGCCAACTGGCTCAGCACTTTCCGGCCACGTTCTGCTCGCTCATCTTCGGTGATGCGAGCGGTTCGTATAAAGGTGCCATACCCTTCGTCCAGGGGCGCTTTGGCATGGGCAGCAGTGGCGTCCTGCCGTTCTGTTCCGAGAAGCACAAGATGCAGCTGATCGTTTCGCGCGTGCCGAAGGACGTGGCCGGCGGCAATGATCACGAGTGGGGCTTCACGTTGATCTGCTTCTTCCCATCGAAGCAGAACCCTTCGTGGCACTACTTGGTAGGCGAAGACGGGCAAGTGATGACCGCAGGCAAAGACCCTATGGGGCTACTGCCGCGCGCGAACGTCAAGGCCGGTGAGCTGACGCCGCCGCGCGAGCGGAAGGTTGAATCCGGCACGCTGATCAAGATGTACGACTTCAAGGCGCCCTTGTCGAACATCTGCGGCGAGCTGTACCGCAAGATTGAAGAGTTCGTGCTGCGGCCGCCGCTCCCGCTGCGCATGATCGAGTGCCGCGAAGGCTACAAGGCCAACGTCATGCGCAACACGGTCTGGGACCGCCTGGCCACACGGAAGGACCGCATGGAACCGGGGTTCGAGAGCGGCGCCAGCGTGTCGGTGCAGCTAGAGACCGGTGAAACGATCCCGGTCGAGGTCTTCGTTTACAAGGCGGTCAAGAAGGACGGCGAGCTCCAGGATGATCCCGACCGACAGACCGGCCTGCGCGCGCTAATCAACGGCCAATCGCATGCGAAGCGCGACACGCAGTTCTTCAAGACTCATGCTGTCGACAAGGAGCACATCGCCGGCAGCATGCTGGTGCTGCTCGACTGCACCAGACTGAGCCAGTCCTCGCGCAACGCCATCTTTATGAGCAACCGCGAGACGTTTCGCGACGATCCGCTGCTGCAGGATCTGTTCAAGAAGGTGCAGCGCGAGCTGAGGAGCCACGAGGGGCTGAACGATCTCAACAACAAGCGATACGAGGACAAAGTCAAGGACGCGATCAGCGACGATGACGGCGTCAAGGCGCTCGAAGAACTGCTGCTAACGGACCCGGATCTTGCCGACCTGTTCGGCACGATGAAGGCCGGCAAGGCCGGCGCCAAGCTGGTCACCGACGGGCCCGGTGGGCCGATCGACCATGCTGCGAAGGACTTCAAGGGCGCGCAGTACCCCACCTTCTTCAAGAGGAAGGACGGCGCAACAGTGGTTGAGACCGAGATTGAGCAGGGCGAGCTCGGCCGCGTCTCCTTCCTCACTGACGTGCGCAACGATTACTTCACTCGCAAGCGTGCGCGGGGCATGCCAACCTTCACCGGCGACATCGTTCCGACGACGCGCCTGTTCAACGGGCGTTACACGCTGACCTTCGGCGCCGACAAGAAGCTGCCGGTGGGCACCAAGCTCGGCTGCCATGTCACGATAACGGACAGCAAGGGCAGCGGTCCGTTCAAGCTTGACCTGCAGATCACCGTGGCCACACCGGTCGAAAAGGTACCGTCAAAGCCGAAGCCTCAGAAGCCGCCCAAGGCACTCGCCGCGCCGAGCCGGCCGGACATCAAGGAAGTGAAGAAGGGCCCCGATGAGCCGCCCTTGACGATCGACAAGGACCCTAAGAGTGACCGGCTCCGGCTGCTACTCAACGTGCAGTCGTCCCTGCTGGAACAGGCGAAGGCAATGCGCCCGCCCGAAGAGGCCGCGGCAGTCGAGTTCGTCTTCAAGTACGGGCTCGCGCTGACGGCGATGGGGCTGATCGACGCCGCGAAGAAAACGCCCGAATGGGAATCTGACCAGGCGGGCTGTCGCGAACGCATCCAGCAAACCGCCAGCGGCATCGCGCGAGTGATCGTGCCGCTCTGTCTGTCGCTGCCTAGCAAGCTGCCGAAGAAGAAGTCCAAGGTCCTCGCGGCCGCCTAGCGCCCGGCAGTTCCAGCCGGCGCGTTACTCGCCGCTAGGCCCTGGAATGGTGGAACAGCACCACTTCCTGGCTGCCGTTCGTCTTGCCGCGCTGGTCGGCGTACCAGCGCCGATTTGGCACGGTGCGCCATAGGCGTCCGTCCGGCGTGTAGGTGCCACTAGGTAGCAGGCATTCGGTCAGCCCAACGTCGTCGGCGACCGAGAGGTAACGCGAGAGCTGCCATTCTGGCTGCGAAAACGCCACGACCTGCACGATCATGGTGTCGCGGTCGCACAGCGCCGCTACTGACTGCAGCGACGCCTTCAGGTTGGCGAAGTAGCTGTTCAACTCCTTCGTGCGCGCGCCCATCGTGTAGTAAGCCGCGCCGTCGCCGTCGAGCCGGTTGGCGATCCAGAACGGCGCTGGCGTTTCCTTGCGGCCGTCGACCTGCCAGCGGTGATATAGCACATGCACGCCGGGGTATGGCGGCGATGTCACCACCAGGCGCGGTCGACGGCCATCGGCAAAGGCCGCGTCGCCGTCCAGGCCCTTGGTTGCCCGGTTGAGGCAAGCGACGCGCGTTGCCCCGTGACCGGCGCTCAGTACGGCTTCGCGCAGCTCGCGCGCGCCGGCGATCATTGCTGTGGCATCGGTCAGCAGCATGTCGCGGAAGTCGTCAATCGTAGGCAGCTTCTTGCGGCCGTTTAGCGCCCATTGGGACGTGCGCAGCAGCACGCACCGAGCAAAGGCCTCTAGTCGCTGTGGCTTGAGCCTGCGCGCGCTCGCCATGACCTGCTCTATCGCCCTCTTTAGCCGCCAGTTCGCCGCACTGTCGAGGTGGCGGGTGTAGCCCGCATCTTCATAGTCCGCGTCGCGCTCGACTGGATCCCAGATGTTGATACCGTCGGCGATGCCGTCCGCCCAGCGCGTTAGCCGCGCCAGCTCGTCCTCGCTCAGGATCGTCGTCTTCACTTCGCTGACGAACGTGGCGAGCGAGCTGATGTCAGTGCCGATCGCGTTCCGCCCACTGACCATGGCTTCGACCAGGGTAGTACCCCCGCCCACGAATGGATCGAGCACGAGATCGCCTGGCTCAGTGAACGCCTCGATCGCGGCGCGGACCAGCTTCGGCGAAAAGCGCGCAGGGTAGCGGTAGAAGTTGTGCGTGAGGCCGGCGATCGGCGACGCGTCGCGCGCTGCTTCGATCAGCCTGGCCAGGCTCTCCGGCTGACCCCGGACGGATGGTGTAGCGACCATGGCGGGCTCTACCCCTTCTGGGTCAGCAACGGCCAACGGTCGCTGACGTATCTTTCTGCGGCGTCGCGCACGATCCACGCGATAGACACCTTCTGCTTATCCGCGATCTGCTCCAACGTGTGGACAAGCTCCGGTGGGAAACCGACCGACATGCGCGTCATGCGCTTGGAAGCGGGTACTTTCGCCTTGCGCTTCGTGGCCATGATGGAGTTGTGGAGCAGCGTTGCACCACTTTACACCACTTCGGTGATCAACAACCGCCAGGTTTACCCGTGGCACCGATCACCGTCCCCGAAGATTCGCATGCATGCTGTAGTTGGCAATCTCGTTTCAGCTTGCACATCGTGGGCTCCGGTTGCGTTGGGCGGATGCCCCTCGTTCGATCGCCGAAGGACCGAGATCTACGAGAGTCGAACGATGGCCGAGGGGCTCCCGTTCGGCCGCTGGCGAAGGTTGGCGCCCGGCGGCCACCCGCGATCAGGCGGTCTCCTCACCGTTGCCATCGACCTTTAAGTCCTTTGGCAATAGCCACCAGTTGCCCTTCCGCTTTGGGACGAGCCGCTGAATCGCTAGCTGATCCATGGTGTCAGTATCAGTATCGCCAGTGATCGCAGATTCGTCCGCAGGAGCGTCCGTGAACTGACGCAGGTGCTTGACCAACTTCTTCTGAGCTTCAGGCTCCATCGGTGTCGGAACTTCCCCTCGACGGCGCCACCCGGGCGTGTGCCTATCCCAAAGTCCAACCAACAGATCGCTCGGCTCACCCAGCGGTGCCCAAGCGAACTTCATCAGCCCTCTTTCCAGTTCTTCGACGGGAAGCTTGGCAAATTCCCTGTCCAATCGGCCCAAGTCGGCCTTGAGATCAGGGCCCCACACAAACTCTTGATTCTTCCTGAGGAACACGGGTGCACACTTTCTTTGGAGCTTGTCGCCGGAAACAAAAACCATGGAGAACGGCAGGTAGCACAGGTAGGCGATGTCGATTCGATTGGAGGCGCGCTCCGCTGAAATGAGATTCGCCGCCAACGCGATTTGAAAGAACAATTCGACGACTAGTACATGTGCCGCGTATGGAGCGTAATCGGCAAGTGGGCGAAACTGGTCAACCGACCACCGTTGAAGAACAGCGCGCTGCAAATCTGGCGGAATCTCCAGGAATGCAAAGAGCAGCGCAATCTGGTCGAATGGCTTATCTCGCTGATGCACCAAGGCGGTCGCGATGGCGTGTGCCATCTCGACTGACTTGCACTCCTTGGAATTGATACCCAACGTGCGCATGCGCTCCGCGGTCGCCACCAAGTCAAGCGTGGTCAGCATCCGGCGCCAACCCGCCGCGAACTTTCGTTCGATCTCGCGAAAGTCGCTGTGCTGCCAGCGAGAGAAAGCCTGGGCCTCGGGTGAATCGTCAAAGACGACGCCACGCTTGCCGTCCGGTGCCTTCACGGGTCGGCCGCCCGCCATAGGAATCTGCCCGTTCATTGGTACGGGACGCCCCATCAGATTCGAGATGCACAGTTCCCGGTGATGAACGCAAGGTCCGCCCGACAACACGGGGGTCTTGTCCGCAATGATGCGAACCTCGTCTTCAGCACTGCGGCCGGATGCCCCGGTTGCCTTCGCCAGATCCGCCAGAGTCTCGACGTAGAAGAGCGGGCAGACCGTTGGGTAGAAGAAGTGATCGAACCAAACCGACTCGTCGACCGAGAGCGATTGGAGAAATGACTTATCGAAGAGTGCGATGGGGCCCATAGCGAGCCGTCAAGCGGCCTGCTTCAGGACGTACTCCGGCGCCATCTGACCCAGAAACTTTACAGTGTCGAAGGTCAGCTCAAGACCCTTCTCTTTCGCCGTGGTCTTGATGCGGTCCCATACGGGCTTACTACGCAGCGTGTCCAGCAGATCATGGCCCTGCCAAGTCAGCTCGGGGCACAACAGAACAGCACCGCCCATTGCACTAGCGTCCATCCCCTCAAGGAAGCCAGCCTTCCACAGGAGTAGGGCATGCTCCACCTTGGAGGCGTTCTGCCCCGCGTTCTCGGCGTAGGTGAAGCTATTGCGCCTTTCTGGACTGAGACTCTCGACCTCAATCAGCACGTCTCGGATTACATCCCAGTCGCGTTTCATGCGCCCTCCCATGGCGTGCTTCGAGTGGTAGGCCGTGCTGGGCTCGAACCAGCGACCAAAGGATTCCGGTTTGTGCCCATTTCTGGACTCCCTGGACTATGCCTTCGCCATGGGCTGTGAAGCCTGTAGGCGGGCGCCGTCTAGTCTCTACACCTTCCCCTCACGGGGCTTGGCTCGGCGTTGCCTTGTGCCTTGCGGCCGTCAGGGTTCGCCGAATTTGACGCCATTCACGCGGGCGCTTTCGCATCCCGGTGCACAACTTTCGCTATGAGTCCTCTGCTCTAACCAACTGAGCTAACGGCCCACTGAAAACAACAACCTCGCATTGTGCCTTGCCACATGCGCCACCGCGTTTACGCAAAGCCTGCGTACAGTGGCCCAGGCAAACGGCCCCGCCACATAGGGCAGCAGCAGGAGCT
>CAWDIT010000003.1:0-177333 GCA_963802435.1 uncultured bacterium | reverse complement strand
AGATCTGGAGCTCGATCCCGGAGCTCTACCTGCTGATCATCTTCGCCTCGATCTTCGAGCCCTCGCTGCTGCTGCTGCTCGTGCTGCTGTCGCTGTTCGGTTGGATCGGACTGTCGAACTACGTGCGCGCGGAGTTCCTGCGCAACCGCGGCCTCGAGTTCGTGAAGGCGGCGCGGGCCATGGGCCTCTCGAACCTGCAGATCATCTGGCGCCATGTGCTGCCGAACTCGATGACGCCGTCATCACCTTCCTGCCGTTTCGAATGAGCGGCGCCATCCTGTCGCTCGTGGCGCTGGACTTCCTCGGCCTCGGTGTCCCGCCTTCCGTGCCCTCGCTGGGTGACCTGGTCGAGCAGGGCAAGGCCAACCTCGACGCGTGGTGGATCATCTTCCCGACCTTCATGGTGCTGGTGGTGACGCTGCTGCTGCTGACCTTCATCGGCGATGCGCTGCGCGACACCTTCGACACGCGCAAGTCATGAGGTCCGCGTCGATGAGCGCCAGCCCCCTGCTGTCGGTCGAGCGCCTGAGCGTGAGCTTCGGCGACTCGAAGGTCGTCGACGACGTGTCGTTCGCGATCGCGCCGGGCGAGAAGTTCGCGCTCGTCGGAGAGTCGGGATCGGGCAAGTCGATCAGCGCGTTGTCGGTACTGCGCCTGGTCGATGCTGCAGCGACGAGCGGTGCGATCCGCTTCGAAGGCGTTGACCTCTGCGCGAAGAGCGAGCGCGAGATGCGCGGCATTCGCGGCGCGGCGATCAGCATGATCTTCCAGGAGCCGATGACGGCGCTGAACCCGCTGTACACGGTCGGCAACCAGATCGGCGAGGTTCTGGAACTGCACGAGGGGCTGTCCAAGATGCAGGCGCGCGCGCGTTCGATCGAGCTGCTGGCCCGCACCGGCATCCCGGACCCCGAGCGTCGCGTCGAGGCCTATCCGCACCAGCTGTCGGGCGGGCAACGCCAGCGCGCAATGATCGCAATGGCGCTGGCCTGCCGTCCTAAGCTGCTGATCGCCGACGAGCCGACGACCGCGCTCGACGTCACGATCCAGGCGCAGATCCTGGCGCTGCTCGACGAATTGCAGCAGGAGATGGGCATGGCGCTGCTGTTCATCACCCACGACCTGAACCTGGTGCGCCGCTTCAGCCACCGCGTGGGCGTGATGGAGCGTGGCAGGCTGGTCGAGATCGGCGTGACGGCCAAGGTGTTCGCCGACCCGCGCCATGCCTACACCCAGCGCCTGCTCGCCAGCCGGCCGCAGCGTGTCGTCAGGCCGGTGCCGACAGATGCGCCGACGCTGCTGTCGGGGCAAGACATCCGGGTCGAGTTCGAGACCTCGAGCGGCTGGTTCCGCAAGCGCAGCTTCGTCGCGGTGCGCGACGCCACGCTCGAACTCCAGCGTGGCGAGACCCTGGGCATCGTCGGCGAATCGGGCTCTGGCAAGACGACGCTGGGCATGGCGCTGCTCGCATTGCAGCCCATTGCCGATGGCCGCATCGCGATGGGTCCGACGCGGATCGACGCCGCCGACCGCTCGACACTGCGGGCCATGCGCCGGCGGATGCAGGTGGTGTTCCAGGATCCGTTCGCGAGCTTGAGCCCGCGCATGACAGTCGGCCAGATCGTCGGCGAAGGTCTCGCGCTGCACCTGCCCGGGCTGACCACGGTGCAACGCGAGCAGCGCGTGCTGGCCATGCTGGCGGAAGTGGGGCTGAGCGAGGCCGAGGGCCTGTTCGACGTGTTGCAGCGCTACCCGCACGAGTTCTCGGGTGGGCAGCGCCAGCGCATCGCGATCGCGCGCGCCGTGGTGTTGCGGCCCGAGGTGCTTGTCCTCGACGAACCGACTTCGGCGCTCGACGTGTCGGTGCAGCAGCAGGTGCTCGCGCTGCTGGCGGAACTGCAGCAGCGCTACGGCATGAGCTATGTGTTCATCAGCCACGACCTCGCCGTCGTGCGGGCCATGGCTCACCGCGTATTGGTGATGAAGGACGGCAACATCGTCGAGCGGGGGGAAGCGCTGGCCTTGTTTGACGCTCCCGCGCACGAGTACACGCGCGCGCTGCTCGCCGCAGCGCATCTGGCTTGACGCGAACGGGAGCGCAAGACGCCGTGTCCGAACGTCTGCAGACCGAGATCAGCTGGCGCTTCAGCCGCTTCGACGACTTGAGTCCCGTCGAGCTCGCGCGCATCTACCGCGCCCGCCAGGAAGTGTTCGTGATCGAGCAGCAGTGCATCTATCTCGATGCCGATACGTTCGACGAACAGTCGCACCACCTTGCCGCCTGGTCGCCCTATCATGCCGCACCGCTTGCCTACGCAAGGCTGGTGAAGCCGGGCGGCAAGTACGCCGAGCCCTCGATCGGGCGTGTGATCACGACCGCTCCGGCGCGCGGACTGGGGCTGGGGAGAGAGCTGCTGTGCCGCATGCTCTTGCACAGCGCGGCGGTTCACCCCGGACACGCCATCCGTATCTCGGCGCAGGAGCGTCTGGCACGCTTCTACGCCGGCTTCGGCTTCGCTGCCGAGGGTTCGCCGTACCTGGAGGACGGCATCCCGCACCTGGAGATGCTGCGCCCCGCCTGAAACGCCGCGTCGCGACCGCGAAGGTCGCGCTCGGACCGGCCGGGCAGGTGCCAGCGCCGTAAGCGGCCTATCGAAACCCTTGCGACACGGGTAGCATCTGACGTCGTATCCGTGGACCCCCTCTGCCTTGCCCTCGCAGGGCGCGGCGTTGCAGGGCCTCGAACGAGCGCCCGCCATCGGGTGTCCGCGCGGATGCGAGCCAAATGTGGACAATGACAAGTTCACCGCATGCGTTCCAAAGAGAAGGACAGAAACCATGACCATACTTGTAGCCTATGTGCCGCGTCCGGAAGGGCAGGCCGCCCTGGACAAAGGGATAGAAATTGCGAAGCGCCGTCAGGAACGTCTGGTGGTGGTAAATGCCAGCCCCGGGGGAACACAGGAAGATCCATCCTTGGCGGACGTTCAGGATGTCGAGCGAGTCGAGAAGGTTCTCGCAGGGTGTGGCCTCAATGCGGAATTCAAGCAGTTCGTTCGAGGCAAGAGCGCTGTCTCGGAAATCGAGGCGCTGGTCGAGTCGCTGCAGGTCTCGGTCCTGATCATCGGCCTGCGAAAGCGCACCCCCGTGGGGAAACTCATCATGGGCAGCGTGGCCCAGGACATCCTGCTCTCGGTCTCGTGCCCGGTGTTGGCGGTGAAAGCCGAGCAATCCTGAGCCTGGCGCTCCTAGCCTCGCTGCGCCCGGAGTGGGGGCGACACTAGCGGCCCTTCACTGATGGCGGTCCCCATGCGTGACCAGAGTGTTCGGGCCATCGAGGTTCGAGCAGCGGCCCGCGACCAGCACTTGGGGTGAGTTTCGCGACGGTGCCCGAGTGGCGCTCGACGGCGTCGAGGATGGGGGAGTGTGACGCCCTCGAGCGCGCCTCACAGCGAACGGCGCATGTCGAAGCACTGAGCGATCAAAGTGACGTTGACATTGCGTCAAACTCGATGTAAGCAATCACTTGACAGACTAGTCGCCGAACCGGCGTGGCTTGGCTGCTTTTCCAGTTCTCGAGGATGAAACGTTTGCAATGCAACGTTGTGTGGCTGTCTGCTTCCGACCCATTGCTGTCGGCGGCGCGCTTGCAGCCGGGAGTGGGGTCGCCGGCTCCGTTCAGGGAATTCTCATTTACTGCGTCGACGACCCCACTCCCGGTTGGGACGGTGCTCCCGCCGACTCAGACCAAGAGCGAGCGATCTTCACTGTCCGCTCTGGGCTGTAAGCTGCCCACCGCGGTGCGCCTCGGATGCGCCGAGCGTCGGCAGCGCGAAGGCGGCGCGTGTGGATCTGTTCTTGACTGCCGAGTGCCGTCAGTAGACGGCCGCACGAGGGCGTGGTCCGGCCAGCGGGCCGGTCGCATAGGACTGTGCTGCCAAGCCGGCTCGAGCATCACGCTCGCGGCGGGGATCCGGCCGGGTGGCCGGAGCGGCGTTGGGGCGACCCAGGAAGCCACTTGATGCTGTACCCGAAAGGAATTCGACGTGATCGTCGTCGGTGGCGGGCATGCCGGCACCGAGGCTGCCCTGGCTGCAGCGCGCATGGGTTGCGCGACGCTGCTGCTGACGCACAACATCGAAACGCTTGGCCAGATGAGCTGCAATCCGTCGATCGGCGGCATCGGCAAGGGTCACCTGGTGAAGGAAGTCGACGCGCTCGGCGGTGCGATGGCCGCGGCGACCGACGAGGCAGGCATCCAGTTCCGTATCCTCAACGGATCCAAGGGGCCAGCCGTGCGGGCAACGCGGGCACAGGCGGACCGCATCCTGTACAAGGCAGCGATCCGGCGCCGACTCGAGAACCAGCCCAATCTGTGGCTGTTCCAGCAGGCAGTCGACGACCTGCGAGTCGAGGGCGAGCGCGTGACCGGGGTCGTGACGCAAGCGGGAATCCGTTTTGCGGCGCAGGCAGTGGTGCTCACGGTCGGGACCTTTCTGGATGGGCGCATCCATGTCGGGCTGCGGAGTCACTCCGCCGGGCGGGCCGGAGACCCGCCGGCGCTGTCGCTGTCGGCGCGGCTGAAGGAATTGAAGCTACCCCAGGGCAGGCTGAAGACAGGCACGCCGCCGCGCATCGACGGCCGCAGCATCGACTTCAGCCTCCTCGCGGAGCAAGCCGGCGATCTGGACCCGGTGCCCGTGTTCAGCTTCCTCGGCGACGCGAGCCAGCACCCGAGGCAGGTGCCCTGCTGGATCGCGCACACGAACGAACAAACCCACGAGATCATCCGCTCGGGCCTCGACCGCAGCCCGATGTTCACCGGTGTGATCGAAGGCGTCGGCCCGCGCTATTGCCCGAGCATCGAGGACAAGGTGCATCGATTCGCCGACAAACGCTCGCACCAGATCTTCCTCGAGCCCGAAGGGCTGACCACGCACGAGGTCTATCCGAACGGCATCTCGACCTCACTGCCGTTCGATGTGCAACTCGCTGCCGTTCGCTCGATTCAGGGATTGGCGCAGGCGCACATCCTGCGGCCGGGTTACGCGATCGAGTACGACTACTTCGATCCGAGGGCACTGCGGGCGAATTTCGAGACGCGTTCGATCGCGGGGCTGTTCTTCGCCGGACAGATCAACGGCACCACCGGATACGAAGAAGCTGCGGCGCAGGGGCTGTTCGCCGGGCTCAGCGCCGCACTGCGCGCGCGTGGACGCGACGCGTGGATGCCCGGGCGCGGCGAGTCGTATCTGGGCGTGCTTGTCGACGATCTCATCACCAAGGGGGTCAGCGAGCCCTACCGGATGTTTACCAGCCGCGCGGAGTTCCGCCTGCAATTGCGTGAGGACAATGCCGACCTGCGCTTGACGGAAATCGGCCGAACGCTGGGCCTGGTCGACGACGCGCGGTGGTCGGCGTTCTGCCGCAAGCGCGACGCTGTTTCACGTGAAACAGAACGGCTGAAGTCGACTTGGGTCGGCCCGTCGTCGCTGCCCGCCGCCGACGCGGAGCGGCTGCTTGGCAAGTCTGTCGAGCATGAATACAGCCTGGCCGAATTGCTGCGCCGGCCCGGGGTGGGATTCGACCAGATCGCAGCGGTTGCCGGCATCGCCCGACCGGAGGCAGAGGTCTCGCGCGAACGGCTCCAAGAGGAACTAGGGGCACGACTTGCCGGGACGGTGATCGAACAAGTCGAGGTCAGCGTCAAGTACGCTGGCTACATCGACAAGCAGAACCAAGAGGTGCTCCGCGCAGCACACTATGAAAAGCTGCGACTGCCCGAGGATCTCGACTACGCACAAGTCGTCGCGCTGTCTCATGAGGTGCGGCAGCGACTCAGCCAGCAGCGCCCGGAGACGCTGGGTCAGGCCGCGCGCCTCTCTGGCATCACGCCGGCGGCGATCTCGCTGCTGCTGATCCACCTGAAGAAGCGCCAGGTCAAGTCACTCGACGTCGTCGAAGACGACCGATTCGATGCAGCTAGCTGACTCGACAGCGCTGATGGACGGCGCCGGTAGGCTCGGCGTTTCGCTGAGCCCCGGTCAATTGGCCGCGCTGCTCGCGTACCTCGCGCTCCTTTCCAAGTGGAACCGGGTCTACAACCTTACCGCAGTGCGTGACCCGGACGCGATGATCGTGCAGCACCTGCTGGACAGCATCGCCGTGGTCGGGCCCCTGCGGCGCTGGACAAAGGGCAAGGCTGCGCGCGTGCTCGACGTCGGCAGTGGCGCAGGCTTGCCGGGCATCGTGATCGCCCTGCTCATGCCGGAGCTTGACGTCACGTGCGTCGACGCCGTGGGCAAGAAGGCCTCCTTCATCCGTCAGGCCGCTGCTGAACTGACGATGAAGAACTTGCACGCGGTGCATGCGCGCGTCGAGGCGCTGGTCGATGAGCCGTTCGACGTGATCGTTTCGCGCGCCTTCGCGTCCCTGGCGGATTTCGTTTCGCTGACACGGCGCCATGTGGGGATGGGTTCCGTCTGGCTGGCGATGAAGGGGCGGCTTCCGGCCGAAGAGCTGGCCGCACTACCGCAGGCGGTCGACGTGTTTCACGTGGAACAACTGGCAGTGCCTGGCCAGGACGCCTCGCGCTGCCTCATCTGGATGAGAGAAGGAAGATGATGCGCACATGGCTTGCATTCGCCCTGGCTTGCGGGGCACTCGGCAACGTTGCTCCCGTGCAGGGCGCTTCGACGGCGGCGATCGAACCCATCGCGGCACTGGAGTTGCCGCGCTACCTGGGTACCTGGTACCAGGTCGCGCTGATCCCGAACCGGTTCCAGGCGCAGTGCGCCAGCGACACGACCGCCAGTTATCGTCAGCGCAGCGATGGCGCCGTCGAGGTGCTCAACCGCTGCCGCGACAAACGCGGCGACTGGGACGAGGCGATCGGCTACGCACGCCCGACCGGCACTCTCACCGCGGGCATCCTGAAACCAGCTCAGTTGGAGGTGAGCTTTCTGCCCTCCTGGCTGCGCTGGGCGCAGGACATGGGCCACTGGGGCTGGGGTGCGTATTGGGTGATCCAACTGGCCCCGGATTATCGCTACGCCGTGGTCGGCGAAAGCTCGCGGCAGTACCTCTGGGTGCTCTCGCGCACACCGGCGCTGTCCGTTGACGACGAAGCGACGATCCGCGTACGTCTGAGGGAACAGGGCTACGACCTCGAGCGTCTGCAATTGCACCCACAGGGCAAGACGCTGACACCACAATAAGCATGCGCGCGCAGCGGCGAGTCTCGCTGCCTCTACACTTCAGGCCCGGAGGGGCATCGATGTTCGGCATTTCAGACTACGGCGCATTCTGCGCGGCGGTGCTCTTGTTTCTGGCCTTGCCCGGGCCAGGTACGTTCGCATTGCTGACGTCGACCGCCAAAGGGGGCCTTCGCGCCGGAGCGGCCGCCACCTTTGGCGTGATTGCCGGTGACCAGATGCTGCTGTGGCTGGCCGTTGCGGGCGTCGCGGCGCTGCTCACTGCCCATCCTGCGCTCTTCAAGGCGGTGCAGTACGGTGGCGCGGCCTACTTGGCGTGGATCGGGCTGAAGCTCATCTTCGCCCGTGAGGGCAAGTCCTCGCCGGTCCACATCGAGCCGCGCCACTATGCGCGCCAGGCCTTCTTGATCACCTTGCTCAACCCGAAGGCGATCGTCTTCTACATGGCGTTCTTCCCCTTGTTCATCGATCCGCTGACCCATCGGGGCGGAGTCACCTTTCTCGCCATGGCAGTCACGATCGCCGCGCTGACCGCTGTCTACTGCCTGACGCTGTGCGCCTTTGCCCAGGCGGTCGCGCGCAAGGTCAGGGCGAACCGTCGCGCAGCCCGCTGGCTCGAGCGAACGGCCGGGGTCTTGCTCGTCGGTTTCGGGATCCGCCTGGGAAGCAACTGAAGTCATGGCTCGCATCTTCTGTGTGGCGAACCAGAAAGGTGGCGTCGGCAAGACGACCACCACCGTCAATCTCGCGGCTGGTCTGGCTCAGGTCGGACAGCGTGTCCTGGTGGTCGACCTCGACCCGCAAGGCAATGCCACCATGGGCTCCGGAGTTGACAAGCGCTCACTCACTTTGAGTGTCTACGACGTGCTGCTCGAGAGCGCGAGCATTGCCGAGGCGCGCGTCGCGAGCCCCCGCGGTGGCTACGACGTGCTCGGCGCCAACCGCGAACTCGCTGGGGCGGAAGTCGAGTTGGTGAGTCTGGAGCGGCGCGAGCGGCGCCTCAAGGTGGCGCTCGAGAGCGTCGCCGCATCCTACGATTTCGTGCTGATCGACTGCCCGCCGTCGCTCAGCCTGCTGACGCTCAATGGCCTGTGCTGCGCGCATGGTGTCGTGGTGCCGATGCAGTGCGAGTACTTCGCGCTGGAAGGACTCTCGGACCTGGTCAACAGCATCCGTCAGGTGCATGCCAACCTCAACCGCGAGTTGCAGATCATCGGCTTGCTGCGCGTCATGTTCGACCCCCGCATCACGCTGCAGCAGCAGGTCAGCGAGCAGCTCAAGTCGCACTTCGGAGACAAGGTATTCAACACCGTGATCCCGCGCAACGTCCGGCTCGCCGAGGCGCCGAGCTACGGCCTGCCCGGCGTGGTGTTCGACCCGTCGTCCAAGGGCGCGCAGGCCTTCGTTGCCTTCGCGGGCGAGATGGTCGAGCGCACCCGGACGATGTGACGCACCCCATGCCGCGCTGGAGCCCTGCCGACACGGCGCGAATCGAGGACGCCGCGCTCGATGCCGGCCGCCGACGGGCACCTGTGCCGCAGCATCGATGCGCCTCGGAGGCTGCATGACTCTGCCTCTGGCCGCGAAAGCCGAACCCACTGGCCGCGGACGCGCGAATCTGTCGGTGCTGACCTTGCCCGGCTGGCTGAGTTCCGGCCCGACCCACTGGCAGACGCGCTGGGAACAGACCTACGGATTCGAGCGTGTCGAGCAGGACGACTGGCTCTGGCCGCGCCGCGGCGACTGGTTGGCGCGCCTGGAGGAAGTCCTGATCGGATCCGGCACGCCGGCGCTGCTCGTGGCGCACAGCCTCGGCTGCCAGCTTGTCGCGACGTGGGCCGCCCGGTCGCGGCACACGGCCCGCGTGCGGGCCGCCTTGCTCGTCGCGCCGCCCGATACCGAGCGGGACGACATCCCACCTCAGTTGCACACCTGGCGGCCGATCTCGCGCCAGCCACTGCCCTTCCCCGCCATCGTCGTTGCCAGCAGCGACGATCCGTATTGCGCACCACGGCGCAGCGAGGCGCTCGCCGCCGACTGGGGAGCCGCGCTGGTGCTGGCGGGCGTGGGCGGACACCTGAATGGCGACTCGGGCCTCGGCGACTGGCCGCAGGGTATGGCCCTGCTCCGTTCGCTGGCTGTCCCTTGCGCCGAATCGCCGGGCGGAGCGCGCGGCGTCGCCAGCGCAAGCGACGATTGATCACCCCGAGGAACATCGAGCATGGTCACGAAGAAACCCAAGGGCCTCGGCCTCGGCCTCGAAGCATTGCTCGGGCCGAAAGTGAAGGATGCGAGCAGCGCGGGCGACGGTGCGCCCACCGTGCTGAAGCTCGGGCAACTCCAGCCCGGCAGGTACCAGCCGCGCACCCGGATGGACGAAGGTTCGCTGTACGAACTGGCCGAAAGCATCAGGAGCCAGGGCATCATGCAACCAGTGCTCGTGAGGCCGCTGACTGGCGGGCGCTACGAAATCATCGCCGGCGAGCGGCGTTTCCGAGCCGCCTCGCTCGCGGGTCTGGACGAACTGCCGGTGCTGGTGAAGGACGTTCCCGACGAGACCGCCGCGGTGATGGCGCTGATCGAGAACATCCAGCGCGAGAACCTGAACCCGCTGGAGGAGGCGCAGGGTTTGCAGCGCCTGACGCAGGAGTTTGGGCTTACTCACGAAGACGCCGCCAAGGCCGTCGGCCGGTCGCGCAGCGCTGCCAGCAACCTGCTTCGCCTGCTCAACCTGGCCGAACCGGTGCAGCAGATGCTGATGGCTGGCGACATCGACATGGGCCATGCACGCGCGCTGCTGGCGCTCGACAAGGCACGCCAGATCACTCACGCCAGCGAGATCGTTGCCCGCAAGCTCAGCGTGCGAGAGGCGGAGCGGCTCGTCGCGCGCGCCGCAGGAAGTGCCCGCCAGCAGCCATTGCTGCGCGTCAAGCAGCCGAAGTCGCGCGACGTCTTGCGCCTCGAAGAGGAGCTTTCGGACCTGCTCACCGCGCCGGTTGATATCCGCATCAGGAAGCGCACGCGACGTGGCGATCAGGGCGAGGTGACGATCGCCTTCGGCTCGCTCGACGAACTCAACGGTCTGATCGAGAAGCTTCGCCGGAACGCGGGCTGAACGGCCGGTGCGCGTGTTGCGCCGAGGATGTGAACGCGCCCTCGGGAACGCCCTGGTCGAGCGTCAGGCGGCGAAGATCTTGCCCGGGTTCATGATGTTCCTCGGATCGAGCGCGTGCTTCAGAGAGCGCATCATCTGGACCGCGCCGGCACCGGCCTCGTCGACGAGGAAGCCCTGCTTGTGCAGGCCGATGCCGTGCTCGCCGCTGCACGTGCCATCCATCGCGATCGCCCGCCGAACCACCGCGCGGTTGAGCCGCTCGGCCGCCTCACGCTCTGCCGGCACGTCAGGGTCGATCAGGTAGGCGATGTGGAAGTTGCCGTCGCCCACGTGTCCGACGATGTAGTGCTGCAATCCCTCCGCCTCGGCTTCCGCCTTGGCCAGCGTCACGCACTCGGTCAGACGCGAAATCGGCACGCAGGTGTCCGTCGTCACGGTGCGGCAGCCGGGCTTCATCTGCAGCGCGGCGAAGTAAGCATGATGGCGCGCCGTCCAGAGTCGCGTGCGTTCCTCGGGCGTGCTCGCCCACTGGAAGTCTTCACCGCCGAACTCGCGCGCGATCTCCTGCACCGTCGCCGCCTGTTCCCGCACTCCCGCCGCGCTGCCGTGGAACTCCATCAGCAGCATCGGGCTCTCGCGCAGGGCGAGCCGGTCGTGCGCATTGACGGCGCGCACTGCATTGGCGTCGAGCAATTCGCAGCGCGCGATCGGCACGCCCATCTGGATGATCTGGATCGTCGTCTTCACTGCCGCGGCAATGTCGGCGAAATGGCAGACCGCGGCCGACACGGCCTCGGGTAGCGGATAGAGCTTGAGCGTGATCTCCGTCATCACCCCGAGAGTGCCCTCGCTGCCGACGAACAGACGCGTCAGGTCGTAGCCTGCGGCCGACTTGCGGGCACGGGTGCCGGTGCGGATCACCTCGCCGCTCGCGGTGACGGCGGTGAGACCCAGCACGTTCTCGCGCATCGTTCCGTAGCGCACGGCATTGGTGCCGCTGGCCCGCGTGGCGCTCATTCCGCCGATCGTCGCGTCGGCGCCGGGGTCGATCGGGAAGAACAGGCCGCTGTGGCGGATCTCGTCGTTCAACTGGTTTCGCGTCACGCCCGCCTGTACCGTCACCGTCAGATCCTGGGGCTGCACCGAGACGATCGCGTTCATGCGCGACAAGTCGATGCTGACGCCCCCCTGCACCGCCAGCAGATGCCCTTCAAGCGAGGAGCCGACGCCGAACGGGATCACCGGCACCGCATGATGGTTCGCCAGGCCGACGGCGAAGGCCACGTCCGCGGTCGTCTCGGCGTACACCACCACCTCGGGGGGTGGGGCGTCGAATGGCGACTCGTCGCGCCCGTGCTGTTCGCGCACCGCGAGCGTGGTCGAGCAGCGGTCGCCGAAGCGCGTCTTCAGCGCGGCGAGCATTTCCGCGGGAACAGGGCGCGCTTCGAACTGCGGCAGCACTTGGGCAGGCACGGGTGCGTTCATCGGGGTCTCCGCGAGTGGCAGGGCATTCTAGGAGCCCGTCTGGCTACTGGCAGCGCCAGCCCCTGCTAGCATCGTCGCGTGGCGAACCGGCTTTCTCAAATTGCGACCCGCACCGGCGACGACGGTACTACCGGCCTCGGCGACGGCACGCGGGTGGCCAAGGATCACCTGCGCGTGCAGGCGATGGGGGACGTCGACGAGCTGAACTCGACGCTCGGCCTGCTGTTGACCGAGCCGCTGCCCGACGACGTGCGCGAGCTGCTCGTCGTCATCCAGCATGAGCTGTTCAACCTCGGCGGCGAGTTGTCGATACCGGGTTTCGAACTGCTCAAGACCGAAGCCGTTGCGCGTCTCGATGGGGCGCTGGCGCACTACAACGCTGCGCTGCCGCGGTTGAAGGAATTCATCCTCCCGACCGGCACGCGCAGCGCGGCGATCGCGCACGTGGCGCGCACGGTGGCGCGGCGCTCCGAGCGCTCGCTGGTGGCCCTGGGCGTTGCCGAGCGCGTGCGCGACGAGCCGCGCCAGTACCTGAACCGCCTGAGCGATCTGCTCTTCGTGCTGGCGCGTGTGCTCAACCGCGCCAACCTCGATGGCCTGGGCGGCGACGATGTGTACTGGCAGAGCGCGAGGCTGGCCGCGCAGCAGGACTGAGAGCGTGAGAGGGAATCGAGTGCACCCGCGTGAGGTCCCGGATCGGGCCCAATCTAGGCGCAAAGCGGAGCCGGGGTCGGGCCCCGGCGAGCATTTGCAACGACGAGTGGGTCCGATCTGGGACCTCACCCTTCGGGCCGGGGCACCCAAGGGCGCTGGGCGGTGTTGCGCCGCTTGCCCAGGCATGAGCCTGGGCTGCGCGCCGCGCCTACCCCAGCGCCCTTGGCCACCCCGGCGCGGGTGCATTCGATTCCCTCTCACGCTCTGAGGCCGGACCGAGGGAGTCCCTGCGGACTCCCGAGCGCCTGCCGAAGGCACGACCGCCTGCCAGCGGGCGGGCTGACAACGGCAGGAGGCCGTTGTGGCGCAGGCTGACGTCGCGACGCGATGTCAACGCGCCACGGTCGCAGCTGCAGCCAACCTGGACCGAGAGTGGCAGCCGCCTGCCCTGCCCGGGCTGACCCTCAAGGGAGCGCCGCGCCGCCCCGGGCTTCCTCGCTGACCCCCGGCGGCGCTCAGAAATCGATCGATCGCGCGTCGACGTCTATGCACACCACCGGCTTGCCCAGGGCGCCGGCAGCCGCGCGCGCATAGCCGTGGCGGAACGCGTCGTCGGTCTCGAAGCGCCCAGGCCCGACGGCGGCGGCGATCGCCAGCAGCTTGTCGGCAGTGAGCACCTTGCCGCTGGCGCGCAGCGGCTCGCAGTCGTTGGCGACGAACTGTTCATCGAGCCAGCGCCGCGCCACGTCGGCAGGCATGGACTCACCTGCCGCCAACGGGATGTCGAATTCGCTGTCGGGTGCGTATCGCACGGTCACTTCGGATCGCATGGTGGAACCTCCTGGTTCGGCAGTATGCGTCAGGTCCAGGCCTCTGGCGCGCGACGGCGTCAACTGGGAAGCATCCCGGCGGCGCTTGCGGCGCCGATCAGGCGCGGCGCCGCAGCCTGACCGCGTCGCTCAGCCCCTGCAGCACGGTCAGCGAATCGTCCCAGCCGATGCACGCATCGGTGATGCTCTGGCCGTGAACGAGTCTGGCCGGGTCGTCCTTGCCGGGCGTGAACTTCTGCGCACCGGCCTTCAGGTGGCTCTCGACCATCACGCCGAAGATGCATCGATTGCCTGCGGCCAGCTGCGCAGCAATGTCGCGCGCCACGTCGAGCTGGCGCTGGTGCTGTTTTCCGCAGTTGGCGTGGCTGGCGTCGATCATCAAATGCCGTGGCAGCTTGGCGGCGCCGATTTCGGCGCAGGCTGCGGCCACACTGGCGGCGTCGTAGTTGGGTGCCTTGCCGCCGCGCAGGATCACATGGCAATCCCGGTTGCCGCGCGTCTCGACGATCGCGACCTGCCCGTTCTTGTGCACCGACAGGAAATGGTGCGGCCGCGATGCAGCCTGGATCGCGTCGATCGCGATCTTCAGGTTGCCGTCCGTTCCGTTCTTGAAGCCGATCGGTGCCGACAAGCCCGATGCCAGCTCGCGGTGGACCTGGCTCTCCGTCGTGCGGGCGCCGATCGCCCCCCAGCTGATCAGGTCGCCGAGGTATTGCGGCGAGATCACGTCGAGGAACTCGCTGCCCGCCGGCAGCCCGAGGCGGTTGATTTCCACCAGCAACTGGCGCGCGATGCGCAGCCCCTCGTCGATGCGGTAGCTCTCGTCCAGGTAGGGGTCGTTGATCAGGCCCTTCCAGCCGACCGTGGTTCGCGGCTTCTCGAAGTACACGCGCATCACGATCTCCAGCGTATCGGCGTACTTCTGGCGCTGCAGCAGCAGGCGCTGCGCGTACTCGAGCGCCGCGGCCGGGTCGTGGATCGAGCACGGCCCCATCACGACCAGCAGCCGATCGTCCTTGCCGGCCATGATCTGCTTGATGGCGCGGCGCGCGCCGGTGATCAATCGCTCGGCAGAGGTGCCGCGGATCGGGAAGAAGCGGACCAGGTGCTCGGGCGGCGGCAGCGGCGTTATGTCGCTGATCCTCTCGTCGTCGGTCGGGCCGGTCTTGTCGACGGGCGGATTCCGGCCCTCGGCGGGACTGCTGGACTTGGCGTTCATGTGCGACTTCTCCTTCTCGCTTCCGGGTCGCCGTTCGATCGTCGCGGCGAAGGCACAAAAAAACCGCCGGGGGTTGCCCGGCGGTTTCGGTAGATTCGTTCGCTCGGCACTTGCCTATGCGTTCGCCTCTCCGCCGCCGGTGCGGTGCGAGAACCAAAAGAACGCAAACGAGGAGGGGGCGCGATGCATGGGTTGGAAATGTAGCACGCCTTTGCTGCAATGCGGCGAGCTGCGCGGTGGCGCTCATGCTGCACGCGCCGTCCGGGTCACGCCGCACCGCCGACGGTGAGTCGGTCGATGCGCAGCGTCGGCTGGCCCACGCCCACCGGCACGCTCTGCCCATCCTTGCCGCACACGCCGACGCCGGTGTCCAGCTTCATGTCGTTGCCGATCATCGAGACTCGCGTCAGCGCGTCGGGTCCGTTGCCGATGATCGTTGCGCCCTTCACCGGATACTGGATTCGGCCATCCTCGACCCAGAACGCCTCGCTCGCCGAGAAGACGAACTTGCCGCTCGTGATGTCGACCTGTCCACCGCCAAAATTCGTCGCGTACAGGCCGCGCTTGAGGCCGGCGATGATCTCTTCCTTGGTCTTGTCGCCGCCGAGCATGTAGGTATTGGTCATGCGCGGCATCGGCACCGCGGCATAGCTCTCGCGGCGGCCGTTGCCGGTCGGCGCCACGCCCATCAGGCGTGCGTTCAGCGAGTCCTGCAGATAGCCCTTGAGGATGCCGTCCTCGATCAGCACGTTGCGCTGCGACGCATTGCCCTCATCGTCGACGTTGAGCGAGCCGCGCCGGTCCGGCAGCGTGCCGTCGTCGAGAACCGTGACTCCCTTGGCTGCCACGCGCTGTCCGATGCGGCCGGAGAACGCGCTCGAGCCCTTGCGGTTGAAGTCGCCCTCGAGCCCGTGGCCGATGGCCTCGTGCAGCAGCACGCCGGGCCAGCCCGGGCCGAGCACGACGCTCATCTGGCCGGCCTTCAGCGGCCGCGATTCGAGGTTCGTCAGCGCCGCGTTCACGGCGTCGTGCACATAGCTCTCGATCACGCTGTCCTGGAAGTAGCCGAGGCCGAAGCGCCCGCCCCCCCCGCCATTGCCCGACTCGCGACGCAATTCGCCGGCCACCGTCTGCTCGGCGATCACCGTCAGCGACAGGCGCACCAGCGGCCGCACGTCGGCCGCCAGCGTACCGTCGGCGCGCGCCACGAGCACCACGTCGTATTCGCTGGCCAGGCCGGCCATCACCTGCTTGATGCGCGGGTCCTTCGCGCGGGCGAGCTTCTCCACCTTCTCGAGCAGCGCGACCTTCTGCGTGCTGTCGAGCGTGGCAATCGGGTCGGTCGGCGCGTAGAGCATGCGCGTCCTGGCGATGCAGTGGCGTCCGCCGACCTTCACAGCGCGGCTCTGCCCTGCCGCCGCAATCGTGCGTACGGTGTGCGCGGCGTCCATCAGCGCTGCCTCGGAGATGTCGTCGGAGTAGGCGAACGCCGTCTTCTCGCCTGCCACGGCACGCACGCCGACACCCTGGTCTATGCCGAAACTGCCGGACTTGACGATGCCCTCTTCCAGCCCCCAGCCCTCGCTGCGCGTGTACTGGAAATACAGGTCGGCGTCATCGATGCGGTGCATGGCGATCGCCTTCAACGCCCGCGACAGCACGGCGTCGGACAGGCCGAAGGGCTCGAGCAGCAGCGTGCGGGCAATGGCCAGCCGTTCGATCGTGGGTTCGCGGGAGATCATGGCGGCGTCCTCGGGGTGCTGCGCGGCATTGTAGGAGCGGGCCACGCCTGCTCAGCGCGTCGCCTGCGCCCACGTCGCGCTGATCGGACCGGCGCAGCTGACGCCGCCGCAAGGGGCGGCGAAGCTCAGCGCAAGACCGCGCCGGATTCCCTCAGCTCCAGCGCACGTTCGTACAAGGCATTCCGGGGCGCACCAGTCAGCTGCACGGCAAGCGCAACCGCCTGCCTGAGCGGCATCGCTGCCAGCAGCGTCAGCAGCGTCTGGTCGTGATCCTGCGCGGCAAGCTCGACGACCGGCGGCGCGTGGAGCACGAGGACGAACTCGCCGCGCAGCCGGTTCGGGTCGGCGGCGAGCCAGCCGGCCAGTTCGGACGCCCGCAGCGTGACCACGGATTCGAACTGCTTCGTCAACTCGCGGCACAAGGTAACCTTGCGTTCCGGGCACGCTGCACCGAGCGCCCGGCACAGCGATTCGATGCGGTGCGGCGCCTCGAACAGCACCTGCGCGTCGGCCTGCGCGAGCAGCGCGGCGAGA
Organism: uncultured bacterium; assembly: GCA_963802435.1. GTDB lineage: Bacteria > Pseudomonadota > Gammaproteobacteria > Burkholderiales > Burkholderiaceae_C > CAIKUF01. The sequence continues at coordinate 160,540 of CAWDIT010000003.1, read as the reverse complement.
GCCTGGGCGCGCTCGCCGGCCTTGGCCGGCAGGAACCCGGCAAAGCGAAAGGACGCTGCGTTCACGTCGCCGGCCACGCTCAGCGCCGCCAGGGCTGCGCTGGCGCCGGGAATCGGCAACACGCGAAAGCCGGCATCGCGCACGGCGGCCACGAGCACTGCCCCGGGGTCGCTCAAGGCCGGTGTTCCGGCGTCGCTGACGTAGGCCACGCGCTCGCCGCGGGCCAGGCGTACCAGCACCCCCCGTGCGGCGTCGCGCTCGTTGTGCTGGTGCACGGCGAGCAGCGGCTTGTCCAGGCCCAGTTGGCGCAGCAGCGGCGCGCTGTGGCGCGTGTCCTCGCAGGCCACGGCGTCGGCCAGCGCCAGCACGTGCACCGCGCGCAGGCTCAGGTCGGCGAGGTTGCCGATCGGCGTCGCCACGACGTAGAGCGCGCCTGCGGGATACTGCTGTGCGCCCGCAGCATCTGCAGCCGCGCGCAGCAACGAAGAATCAGACATGGTCACGACGAAGCGCTTGGGGGATGAGGCGGAGGCACGTGCGCTGGCGCACCTGCTGCGGCACGGTCTGACGCTGGTGGAGCGCAATTATCGCGTCGCCGCCGGGCCGCGCCGGCGTGGCGGCGAAGTCGATCTGATCCTGCGCGAGCGCGACGGCACGATCGTCTTTGCCGAGGTGCGACGGCGCGCCAGCGCTTCGCACGGCGGTGCGGCGGCGAGTGTCGGCGCGGCCAAGCAACGTCGCCTGGTGCTTGCGGCGCGGCACTACCTGATGCGATTCGCCGCGCCGCCGGCCTGCCGGTTCGACGTGGTGGCGATCGACGGCAGCACGCTGCAGTGGTTGCGCGGGGCGTTCGACACCTCGTAGCTCGTGGAACCCGACTCGAAGAGCGGTGTCATATCATGCGTGCCCATGCTCGAACAACGCATCCAGCAGCAGTTCTTCGATAGCGCAGATCTGAAGTACGCGGCTGCCGAGATGCTGTCGCGTCCGATCGCCGACGCTGTTCGGACCTTGCTCGGCTGCATTACTGCCGGCGGCAAGGTGCTGGCGTGCGGCAACGGCGGATCGGCCGGCGATGCCCAGCACTTTGCAGCCGAGTTCGTCGGTCGCTTCGAGCGTGAGCGGCCCGGCCTGGCCGCGATTGCGCTGACGACCGACACGTCGATCCTCACCGCCATCGCCAACGATTACGATTTCAATGCCGTGTTCGCGAAGCAGGTGCAGGCCCTGGGTGCGCCGGGAGACGTGCTGCTCGCCATCAGCACCAGCGGCGACTCTGGCAACGTGCTCGCCGCGGTGGAGGCTGCGCAGGCGAGGGACATGGCCGTGATCGCGCTGACTGGCCGCAACGGCGGCAAGATGCGTGAGGCGCTGACCGAAACCGACGTGCACATCTGCGTGCCGCACGAGCGCACGGCGCGCATCCAGGAAGTGCACATCCTCGTCGTGCATTGCCTGTGTGACGCGGTCGATCTTCAACTGCTGGGCGAACAGGACAACCCATGACATTCGAGATTTCCATTCCGCGGCGGGCCGGCCTGGCCGCGTTGCTACTGGCCGCTGGACTGCTGGGCGCCTGCGCCCCGTTGCTGATCGGCGGCGCCGCGGTCGGCGGCACGATGATGGCCACCGACCGCCGCAGCGCGGGCGCACAGGTCGACGACCAGGTCATCGAAACCAAGGCCAGCAACGCCGTCGGCACGCTGCTGGTCGAGCGCGCGCATGTCAACGCCACCAGCTACAACCGCATGCTGTTGCTGACAGGCGAAGTGCCGACAGAAGCCGACAGGGTCGCGGTCGCGAAGGCCGTTTCGCAGATCGAGAACGTGCGTTCGATCGTCAACGACCTCGCAGTGATGCCCAACAGTTCGTACACCGACCGCTCCAACGACAGCCTCATCACCGGCAAGGTGAAGGCGGAGTTCGTCGGCGCGAGCGACCTCTCGACGAACTCGATCAAGGTCGTCACCGAGCGCGGTGTGGTCTACCTGATGGGCTTGGTCACCGAGACCGAGGCCAAGCGCGCCGTCGAGATCACGCGCGGCGTCGGCGGCGTGCAGAAGGTGGTTCGCGTGTTCCAGATCGTCACTGCGGCCGACGTGCCTGCGAACCAGGCGGCCGCCCCGGCCAGCGCACCTGCGGTCAAGCCCTGACGGTGACGAGGCGCCGCGCTACCTGAGCCGCGTGATCAGGCTCGATGTGTCCCAGCGTTTCCCGCCCGCGGCCTGCACGTCGGCGTAGAACTGGTCCACCAGTGCGGTGACCGGCACGCGGGCGCCATTGCGCCGAGCTTCGTCGAGCACGAGCGAGAGGTCCTTGCGCATCCAGTCGACGGCGAAGCCGAAGTCGAAGCGGCCGGCGATCATCGTCGGTCCGCGTTGGTCCATCTGCCAGCTCTGCGCAGCCCCCTTGCCGATCACCTCGAGCACCGCCTTCATGTCGAGGCCGGACTTCTCACCGAAGGCGATCGCCTCGGCAAGGCCCTGCACCAGCCCGGCGATCGCGATCTGGTTGACCATCTTCGCCAGCTGCCCGGCGCCGCTTGCGCCCAGCAGCGACACTGCTTTCGCATAGGCGAGCATCGCCGGCTGCGCGCGCGCCAGAGCCGCCGCATCGCCGCCGCACATCACCGTCAGTGCGCCGTTGACGGCGCCCAGGTTGCCGCCCGACACCGGGGCGTCGACGAATTCGAACCCGCGTCTGTGCGCCTCCGCGCTCAATTCGCGCGCCACATCGGCCGAGGCCGTCGTGTGGTCGACGAACACGGTCCCCGGGCGCATGCCGTGGAAGGCGCCGTTCGCTGCGGTCGTGACGGCGCGCACGTCGTCGTCGTTGCCGACGCAGGCAAAGACGAGGTCGGCCTCGGCCGCCGCTTCCTGTGGTGTCGGTGCCTGCTTGCCGCCGTATTCGGCGACCCAGGCCGCGGCCCTGGCCGGGCTGCGGTTGTAGACAGCCACGCGATGCCCGGCGCGCGCCAGGTGGCCGGCCATCGGGTAGCCCATCACCCCGAGGCCGAGGAAGGCGACGCTTCGCGCAGGGGTGGGTTCGTAGATCCTGTTGGTCATGCGTGATTCTCCAGATTGAAAACGACAACGGCCTCCGATGAGGCCGTGGGGTCCAGGGACGTGCCCGGTCAGACGATCGACATGTGCTCGGTGCCGGCGGCCAGGTCGGTGTTGCGCGCGCGCTTGCTGTTGAGCTTGACCTGCAGCCGCAGGTCGTTCATCGAGTCGGCGTTGCGCAAGGCATCCTCGAGGGAGACGAGGTTGTCTTCGTAGAGATCGAACAGGCTCTGGTCGAAGGTCTGCATGCCGAGCTCGCGCGAGCGCTTCATGATCTCCTTGATTTCGGGGACGTCGCCCTTGAAGATCAGGTCGGTGATGAGCGGCGAGTTGAGCATGATCTCGACCGCGGCGATGCGGCCCTTGCCGTTCTGCAGCGGAAGCAGGCGCTGCGACACCAGTCCCTTCAGGTTGAGCGACAGGTCCATCAGCAGCTGGGCCCGGCGCTCGTCGGGGAAGAAGTTGATGATGCGATCGAGTGCCTGATTCGTGCTGTTGGCGTGCAGCGTGGCCAGGCACAGGTGGCCGGTTTCGGCGAAGGCGACGGCGTGCTCCATCGTCTCGCGGTCGCGAATCTCGCCCATCAGGATCACGTCGGGCGCCTGGCGCAGCGAGTTCTTCAGCGCAGGTTCCCAGTCCTCGGTGTCGATGCCGACCTCGCGCTGCGTGACGATGCAGTTCTTGTGCGGGTGGACGAACTCGATCGGGTCCTCGACCGTGACGATGTGGCCGAACGAGTTCTCGTTGCGGTAGTCGACCATCGCCGCCAGCGAGGTGCTCTTGCCGCAGCCGGTGCCGCCGACGAAGATCACGAGGCCGCGCTTGGACATCGCCACGTCCTTGAGCACCTTGGGCAGGTTCAGCCCGTCGATTGTCGGCAGCGTCTTCGGAATCGTGCGCAGCACGAGCCCGACGTTGCCCTGCTGGACGAATGCGTTGGCGCGGAAGCGCCCGACGCCCTGCGGCGAGATCGCGAAGTTGCACTCCTTGGTGCGCTCGAACTCGGCCGCCTGCTTGTCGTTCATCAGCGCGCGTGCCAGCGCCAGCGTGTGCTGGCCGGTCAAAGGCTGCGGCGAGACCTTGGTGATCTTGCCGTCGACCTTGATAGCCGGCGGAAAATCGCAGGTCAGAAAGAGGTCCGATCCGTTGCGCGACACCATCAGTCGCAGCAGGTCGTTGACGAACTTGGATGCCTGGTCGATTTCCATGCGAAGCCTTCGCAGTACGTTGGGGTCAGCCCGGGAAGTTCTCGGGGAACTTGGCCTTGGCACGCGCCTCGGCCGGCGCCACGAGATTGCGCCTGACGAGCTCGGCCAGGTTCTGGTCCAGCGTCTGCATGCCGACGCTGTTGCCGGTCTGGATCGAAGAGTACATCTGCGCCACCTTGGCCTCGCGGATCAGGTTGCGGATGGCCGCGGTGCCGAGCATGATCTCGTGCGCCGCAATGCGGCCCGAGCCGTCCTTGAGCTTGCACAGCGTCTGCGAGATCACCGCCACCAGCGACTCCGAGACCATCGCGCGCACCATTTCCTTCTCGCCCGCCGGGAACACGTCGACGATGCGGTCGATCGTCTTGGCGGCCGAACTGGTGTGCAGCGTGCCGAAAACGAGGTGGCCGGTCTCGGCGGCGGTCAGCGCCAGGCGGATCGTCTCCAGGTCGCGCATTTCGCCGACCAGGATCGCGTCGGGGTCCTCGCGCAGCGCCGAGCGCAGCGCGTTCGCAAACGAGAGCGTGTGCGGCCCGACCTCGCGCTGATTGACGAGGCACTTCTTCGACTCGTGGACGAACTCGATCGGGTCCTCCACCGTCAGCACGTGGCCATACTCGTTTTCGTTCAGGTGGTTCACCATCGCCGCCAGCGTGGTCGACTTGCCCGAGCCCGTCGGTCCGGTGCACAGCACCAATCCGCGCGGCTTCAACGACAGTTCGGCGAACACCTTGGGCGTGGCGAGCTGCTCGAGCGTCAGGATCTTGCTCGGAATCGTGCGGAACACCGCGGCCGCGCCGCGGTTCTGGTTGAACGCGTTGACGCGGAACCGTGCCAGGCCCTGGATCTCGAACGAGAAGTCGCACTCCAGCGTTTCCTCGTAGGCCTTGCGCTGCGAGTCGTTCATGATGTCGTACACCATCTCGTACACCTGCTTGTGCTCGAGAGGGTCGATATTGATGCGGCGCACGTCGCCGTGCACGCGGATCATCGGCGGCAGGCCGGAAGAAAGGTGCAGGTCCGACGCCTTGTTCTTGACCGAGAACGCCAGCAGTTGGGTGATGTCCATGAAGGGATGTCGGTTGATTCAATGGGGTCTTGAGCCGGCACCCCGGCGCTGCAGCCTAGGCCATACTCCCGGCGCATTATGGCGACGATCGCTTCCCGGCTCCAGCGAGTGCGTCTTCGCATCGAACGGGCCTGCGCGCCGGCGGGTCGTTCTGCCAACAGCGTCACGTTGCTGGCGGTGAGCAAGACCTGCCCGGCCGAGAGCGTGCGGGAGGCCCATGCCGCCGGACAGACGCGGTTCGGCGAGAACTACGTGCAGGAGGCGCTGGCCAAGATGGCGCAGCTCGCCGACCTGCGCCGCGCCGTCGAATGGCACCTGATCGGTCCGCTGCAGAGCAACAAGACGCGCGCCGTCGCCGAGCAGTTCGACTGGGTGCACAGCGTCGACCGGCTCAAGCTCGCCGAACGGCTGAGCGCGCAGCGCCCGCCTCGGCTCGGCGAACTGCAGATCTGCCTGCAGGTCAACATCAGCGGCGAGGCGAGCAAGAGCGGTCTCGCTCCTGCCGAGGTGCCCGCGGTGGCGCGCGCTGTGTCGCGGCTGCCCGGGCTGCGCCTGCGCGGGCTGATGGCCATCCCCGAACCGGCGGCCGACTTCGCGGCGCAGCGCGCGCCGCACCGTGCCTTGCGTGAATTGCTGCTCGCGCTGCAGGACGACGGGCTGGCGCTGGATACGCTGTCGATGGGGATGAGCGTCGACCTCGAAGCGGCCATCGCCGAGGGTGCGACCCTCGTGCGCGTGGGCACGGCCATCTTTGGCGAGCGCACGGCCTAGCGCGGCCCCCGAGCCGGTCGGCGCCGCTACAGCGCCAGCGCCGTCGTGTTCTTCACCTCTTCCATCACCGCGTAGGTGTGTGTCTCGCGCACCCCCGGCAGCGCCCACACGACCGTGCCGATGAACTCGCGGTAGGCGGCCATGTTGGCCACGCGGGTCTTGATCAGGTAGTCGAAGCCGCCGGCGACGAGATGGCATTCGAGGATCTCGGGGCGCGCCTGCACCGCCGCCTTGAACTCGTTCATCACGTCGGGCGTCGTTCGGTCGAGCACCACTTCGATGAAGACGAGCATCCCTGCGCCGAGCTTGTCGGGATTGAGCCGCGCCTCGTAGCCGAGGATGTAGCCCTCGCGCGTCAGCCGCTTGACGCGCTCGAGCACCGCCGTGGGCGAGAGGTGCACCTCGTCGGCCAGTTTGAGGTTCGATATCCGCCCATCCTTCTGCAGGATGCGAAGAATCCTCGCGTCGATCTTGTCGATCCCTTCCGGTTGCGTCTTCATTCTTGACAATCATCCGCAGAATGCTTGATTCTTGGAGACAAATGCTACCAGCGAAACGCTAGCCTAGATATATCTGCAACGAAGGACGTCACGCCATGAGTTCGATCCCATCGCCCGCTGCCCGCCTGCCGTTCCCCTATCGCGACGAGGCGGAGGCCTTGCTCCCGCTGCTCCAGACGCTCCGCGAGGGCAGCGGATTCGACTGGCCGTCGGCGGCGCGGCGTGCGCGCCCCTGGGTGCAGGCGGTGAGGGCCAACCCGCCCCCGTTCTGGGCCATGGAGTCGCTGCTTCGCGAGTATCCGATCTCCACCGCCGAGGGACTGGCGCTGATGCGCCTGGCCGAGGCGCTGCTGCGCGTTCCTGACATCGAGACGGCGATCGCGCTCACCGCAGACCAACTTGGCAAGGCAGCGTTCGACGCCAGCTCCGGCGGCCCGCACAAGATGCTGGCCAGCCTGTCGGCCAGCGCCATCGCGCTGTCGAAGAAGTTCCTGCCCGAGGCCGACGCCGACAGCGGCCTGTTCAGGCGGCTCGGCGCGCAGACCGTGGTCGCCGCCACGGTGCGGGCGGTGCAACTGCTCGGACATCAGTTCGTGCTCGGCCGCAACATCGAGGAGGCGATGGGACAGGCCGGGAACCAGCGCAAGGCGACGCCGCAACTGCGCTTCAGCTACGACATGCTCGGTGAGGGCGCGCGCACCGAGGCCGATGCCCGGCGCTACCTGGCGTCCTACCTCGACGGCATCCGGGCGATCGCCGGCGGGTGCGTGGCGAGCGATCCCGAAGGCGCCGACGGTATCTCGATGAAGCTCAGCGCGCTCTTCCCGCGCTACGAAGACGCGCAGCGCGAGCGCGTCTTCGCCGAACTGCTGCCTCGCCTGTGGCAACTGGTCGAGCCGGCCGCACGAGCCAACATCAACCTGACCATCGACGCCGAGGAAAGTGATCGCCTCGAGTTGTCTCTCGACGTGTTCGAACTGCTCGCCGCACGCATCGCGCAGCAGTTCCCGCAGTGGCGCGGCTTCGGCCTGGCGCTGCAGTCGTACCAGACCCGCGCGCTCGACGTCGTGCACGAGGTGGCGCGCATCGCGCACAAGCATGGACTGCGCTTCATGGTGCGGCTGGCCAAGGGCGCGTACTGGGATGCCGAAATCAAGCGCGCGCAGGAGCTCGGGCTCGGCGGCTACCCGGTGTTCACGCACAAGCACCACACCGACATCGCGTACCTGGCCTGTGCGAAGGCGCTGATTGGACACGCCGACGTGATCTACCCGCAGTTCGCGACCCACAACGCCGGCACGATCGCGGCGATCCTGAACATGGCAGACGATGCGGGCGCGAAGTTCGAGATGCAGCGCCTGCACGGCATGGCGGAAGCGGTGTATCGCGAGGTTTCGCGGGACACCGCTTCCGCGGCCGGTTCGACGACCACACCCCCCGCTCCCGCCACTCGAGCGGGGGGCTTGGCAAAGAACACGGTGCCGGTCCGGATCTATGCGCCGGTCGGCGAGCATCGCGACCTGCTCGCCTACCTCGTGCGCCGGCTGCTCGAGAACGGCGCCAACTCGTCGTTCGTGCATCAACTGGCCGACGACGCGGTGGAGATCGACACGCTGCTCGCCTCGCCGCTCGTGCCCACCGAGGCGCCTTCGCTGCCGATGCCGCTCGAGCTCTTCGGCAGGCGCCGCAACTCGCGCGGAGCCGACCTCGCCTGCCTGGCGCACCTCGAACCCTTGCAGCAGGCCATTGCCGCCGCGCGCGTCGAGGCGATCGAAGAGGTCGGCGCGGAGCAGATCGACGCGACGATGGCGCGCCTGCACGCTGCCGCTGCGGCCTGGAACGCGTGCGGCGTGGCGGCACGCGCGGCGATCCTGCGGCGCGCCGCCGATGCGCTGGAAGTGCGAATGGCCGAGTTCTGCGGCCTGCTCGTGAAGGAAGCGCGCAAGACCCTGGCCGACTGCGTCGCCGAGGTGCGCGAGGCGATCGACTTCCTTCGCTATTACGCCGACGAGGCTGAGAACCGGCTCGCCACGCAGGTGCTGCCCGGGCCCACCGGCGAGAGCAACGAACTGCGCCTGCACGGCCGCGGCGTGTTCGTCTGCATCAGCCCGTGGAACTTCCCGCTCGCCATATTCGCCGGCCAGGTGGCCGCGGCGCTCGTCGCCGGCAACACGGTGGCGGCGAAGCCGGCCGAGCAGACGCCGGCCGTCGCTGCACGCATGGTCGCGCTGCTGCACGAGGCCGGCGTGCCGGCCGACGCCCTGGCGCTGCTGCACGGCCCCGGCGAGACGGTGGGCGCCGCGCTCGTGGCCGACGCCCGCACGGCAGGCGTGTGCTTCACCGGCTCGACGGCGGTCGCGAAGATCATCAACCGCGCGCTTGCCGCCAAGGACGGCCCGATCGTGCCGTTGATCGCCGAGACCGGTGGCATCAACGCGATGATCGTCGACAGCACGGCGCTGCCCGAGCAGGTGATCGACGCCGTCGTGCAGAGCGCCTTTCGCAGCGCCGGCCAGCGCTGTTCGGCGCTGCGCCTGCTGTGCGTGCACGCGGCGACAGCCGACGGCGTGATCGAGATGATCGCCGGCGCACTCGCCGAGCTGCAGGTTGGCGACCCCGCGCTGCTGGCGACCGATGTCGGCCCGGTGATCGACGCCGAGGCGCAGGCGGCGATCGCGACCCATGTGGAACGACTGCGCATGCAGGCGCGGTTGATCGGCGAGAGCCCGGCGCCGCAGGCGAGCGCGATGCACTTCATCCGCCCGATCGCCTTCGAGGTGGTCTCCATCGCCGATGTGAAGGAGGAGATCTTCGGCCCGCTGCTGCACGTGGTCCGCTGGTCGGGCGACGTCGACGCTGTCGTCGCGCAGGTCAACGCGCTCGGCTACGGCCTGACGCTCGGCATCCAGACGCGCATCGATTCGCGCGCCCTGCGCCTGGCGGGCGCCGCGCGCATCGGCAACGTCTACGTGAACCGCAACATGATCGGCGCGGTGGTCGGTGTCCAGCCCTTCGGCGGCGAGGGCCTGTCGGGCACCGGCCCGAAGGCCGGCGGCCCGCATTACCTCTATCGCTTCTGCGCCGAGCAGACGCTGACGATCAACACCGCGGCGGCCGGCGGCAACGCGGCGCTGCTGGCGGGCCTGCCCCTACACTGAGCGGATGGAACAGATCCTCGCCTTCATTGGCGGCGGCAACATGGCGAGCGCCGTCATCGGCGGGCTCGTCGCCAGCGGCTGCAGCGCCGCATCGATCCTCGTCGTCGAGCCGTTCGAGGGGCAGCGCGAGCGGCTGCGCAGCGCGCATGGCGTCAATGCGATCGCGGCGGCCGATGCTTCGCTCGCGCAGGCAGCGCTCGTCGTCTGGGCCGTCAAGCCGCAGTTGTTCATGGAGGCCGCCGCACCCTGCGGCCGCTACATCGCCGGCGCGCTGCAGCTGAGCGTGATGGCCGGCATCCGAAGCGATTCGATCGCGCACGCCGCAGGCACCGAGCGCGTCGTGCGCGCGATGCCGAACACGCCGGCGCTGATCGGCCAGGGCATCGCCGGGCTCTATGCGCGCAGCGCCGTCACCGCCGGCGACCGCGCGCGCGTCGAGCAGGTGCTCGCGCCGACAGGCCGGACGCTCTGGGTCGCGCGAGAGGCAGACCTCGACGCCGTGACCGCACTGTCAGGCTCGGGCCCGGCCTACGTCTTCTACTTCGTCGAAGCGATGATCGAGGCCGCCGTCGCCATGGGCCTTTCCGCCGAGCAGGGCAGGGAGCTGGCGCTCGCCGCGTTCGCCGGGGCGACCGAACTCGCGCGCCGCTCGAGCGAGGCGCCCGAACTGCTGCGCGAGCGCGTCACGTCAAAGGGCGGAACGACGCATGCGGCGATCAAGGCGCTCGAATCCGCAGGCGTCAAGGCGGCCTTCGTGGAGGCGCTGATGGCGGCGCAACGGCGCGCGAAGGAACTCGGCGACGAGTTCGGTTGAGCCGCCAGGTGCCGGGGCCCGGCGCAACCCTCAACGGCCCCGCTGGAGGGCGTCGAGTACGACCCCGCTGAACACCGCGAAACCCAGCCAGTGGTTGAGGCGAAAGGCCTTGAAGCAGCCGTCGCGCGAGCGCGTGCGGATGAGCGTGAAGTGCCAGCATGCCTGCGCTGCCGCAGCGGCCAGGCCGGCGAAATAGGCGGCGCCGAAATCGAGCCGCGAACCGATCGTCGCCCAGATGGCGATGTAGGCCGCGTAGAAGGCCATCACTCCGGCCACGTCGAAGCGGCCGAGCGTGAGCGCCGAGGTGCGGATGCCGATCCGGCGGTCGTCGTCGCGATCGACCATCGCGTATTCGGTGTCGTAGGCCAGCACCCAGAAGGCATTGCCGAGCAGCAGCCAGGCGGCGAGCGGCGGCACTGCGGCGTGCACGGTCGAGAAGTCCCACGAGCGACCGCCATGGACCGCGGCGAAGGCCATCGGAATGCCGAAGCTGAACGCCACGCCGAGCACCTCCTGCGGCATCGGCAGGAAGCGCTTGGTGTAGGGATAGATCAGAGTGACCGCCAGGGCCGCGAACGACCACAGCACCATCGCCGCGTTGGTCGTGAGCACCAGCGCGAAGGCCAGCAGCGCAAGCACCGCGCCCACGGCGAGTGCCTCGCGCGCACTGATCGCGCCGCTCGTCACCGGGCGCTGCGCGGTGCGCTCGACGTGGCGGTCGAAGGCGCGATCGGCGACGTCGTTGATGCAGCAGCCCGCGCTGCGCATCAGGATCGTGCCGAACGTGAACACCGCCAGCAAATGCCAACCCGGAAAGCCGCCGGCAGCGATCCACAGCGCCGACAGCGTCGGCCACAGCAACAGCAACCAGCCCGCCGGACGGTCCCAGCGGATCAGTTGCAGGTACAGGGACAGGCGCTGGCGCATCGGCGCGCATTGTCGCCTGCCGCCGGACGTGCACCAGCCGCCACGCACGCTGGCGACCGCGCGAAGGACCCGCAGCGCACACGGTCAGCCACGCGCGGGCATGGTCGGCAGCTTCCCGCAACTCCATCTCCGACACAACGCCCCCAAGCCCAGGGTAGCCCGACCCCGTGTCCCGCCCACGCAGCGTCGACCGCCTGGCGTGGCCGGCACGCCCACCAGCGACGGCGCCAGCGTCAAGCTCACGCGCTGCCGGCTGGCGGCTGGCCGCCGACTCGCGGGACGGCAGGCAGTTGCGCGACGTGAATGTGGTCCGGCGGCAGCCCCGCCAAGCTGCGTCGGTGCATCTCGCGGTACGCGGCTTCCAGATGCCGCGTGTAGGTCGGCATGTCGAACAGCGGGCTCCGTTCCCGATTCAGCTGCAGCCTGGCCTTGATCTTCCCGTACTCGACGGGATCGCGCGCCAGCCTGATCGCCGTCGACACGTAGGCCTCACGGCTGTGGCCGATCAGTTCCGGCAGGTCCAGTGCCGTCAGCAGGCTGGCCGCCATTCTTGCGGCAAAGGAGTCGCCGGGCCGGGTGACCACGGGCAGGCCGGCCCACAGCGCATCGTTCGTCGTCGTGCCCCCGTTGAAGGGCAAGGTGTCGAGGAACAGGTCGGCCCGGCGGTATCGGCCCAGGTACTCGCTCAAGGGCAGACTGCCGCCGAAGACCAGGCGAGCGCCGTCGATGCCCAGGCGCTGCGCCTCGCGACGCAGGTTCGTCTCGCACTGTTCGAAGTCCGCCAGCAGCCACAGGCAACTGCCTTCGGTCTCGCGAAGGATCGTCATCCAGGTCCCGAAGACTTCCGGGTTGATCTTGTACGAGTTGTTGAAGCAGCAGAACACGAAGCCGCTGTCCGGAAGCCCGAACGCGCTCCTCGGCGGGTCCGACGCCGGCAGCACCCGCCGGCCATCGGACGGCTGAAAGCATCGCGGAAGGTAGGCCATCTTTTCCGTGTAGAAAGGTCTGCTGCTCTCGGGGACGGTCGTTTCGTCGGCGACCATGTAGTCGATGAATCCGGCGCCGATCGTGCCCGGGTAGCCCAGGTAGTTCACTTGCACCGGCGCTACCCGGTCGCGGAACAGCCCGGTGCGGCTGCCCTTGGTGTGTCCGCCGAGGTCGACCGCGATGTCGATGCCGAGCCTCCTCGCCAGTTCGACGATCTGGGCGTCCGACTTGTCCTTGACGTCGATGAAATGGTCGAACGCCCGAACGAGTCGGGCCCTCATCTCGTCGCCGTCGGCGGCCCCTTCGAGAGCAAACGCGAAGGTCTCGAAATGGTCCCGGTCGTGAAGCTCGTAGAGCTCGGCCGTCAGGTAGGAAACGGCATGACGTCCGAAGTCCGCGGAGAAGTAGCCGACACGGATCTTCCCGGGCCCGGTGGCCGCAGCCGCAGCGGCAGGCTTCTCGCCCGGTGAGTTCACCGCGACCCAGCGCTGCGAACTCTTCAACTGGATCCGCTCCGCGCCGCAGAGCGCGAGCAGTTCGAACGGGCCGCATGCGCTCTCGCCGTTCTCGACGCGGCGCGGCAGATCGATCACATCGCGTTCCCAGGCGCTCCAGTCACACAGCCTCAGGCGGGCGGCCATCAGGAATCCGGGAAGGAACTCGATGTCGGGCGCGAGCGAGAGCGCCTTCTCCCAGTTCGCGATCGCCTCGGCATAGCGCTTCGCGTCGTAGAGTACGGCGCCCCGGTGGGCCCACGCGTCGGCAGCCTGCGGCTGGAGTTCGAGCGCTCGGTCATAGAAGAAGAGCGCGCGCTCGAGGTTCTTGAGCCTGTCGTAAGTCTTGCCGATGTTGAAGACGAGATCGAACGAATCACTCTTCAAGCGCAGCGCCTTCAGGTAGCTCTGCAGCGCCGATGCGCTGTCGCCGAGCAGCGAGTAGGCAGTGCCGCGGTCGTGCAGAGCCTCGAAGACGGCACCCGCGAGCGCCAGCGACTTGTCGAACGCGCTGATCGCGGCCTCGAACCGCTCCTGCTTCAGATACGAGACCCCGAGGTAGTACAGCGCTTCGGCCGAGCGGCCGGGCAGGTGGCACGCCTCCTCCAGACACTCGTGGGCCAGCGCCAGATCGCCGGCATTGCCATGGATGTATCCCAGGAGTTCGTGCGCCTTCGACGGCGCGTTGCCGGCGGCGATCAGGTTGTCCAGGACGAGCTTCGCGTGATCGTGGCTTCCCGAGCGGAAGTAGGTCTCGGCAACCTGCACAAGCTTGTTGCGCTCCCGTGCGTTCATGATGTGCGCTCCCGCAAGTTCCGACCCGGGCATTCTGCATGGACGGCCCCTTGCACCGACGGTCTCCAGCCGTTGCCGGCCGTCCTTCCCGGAGCGACTCACGTAGGATTCGGCTTTTCGGAGAACCCGATGCCCGCCAACATCCTGCAGCAGCTTCCCGTCGGCGAACGTGTCGGCATTGCCTTCTCGGGCGGCCTGGACACCAGCGCCGCGGTGCACTGGATGCGCGCCAAGGGGGCCATCCCCTGCGCCTACACAGCGCACCTGGGTCAGCCCGACGAGACCGACTACGACGACATTCCGCGCAAGGCCCGCGCCTACGGCGCCGACATCGCGCGCCTGATCGACTGCAGGCCGCAGTTGGTGGCCGAAGGCATTGCCGCGATCCAGTGCGGCGCGTTCCACATCTCCACCGGCGGCGCCACCTACTTCAACACCACGCCGCTCGGCCGCGCCGTCACCGGCACCTCGCTGGTCGTGGCGATGCGCGAGGACGGTGTCAACATCTGGGGCGACGGCAGCACCTACAAGGGCAACGACATCGAGCGCTTCTACCGCTACGGCCTGCTTGCCAACCCGGCGCTACGCATCTACAAGCCCTGGCTCGACCAACGCTTCATCGACGAACTCGGCGGCCGCAAGGAGATGAGCGAGTACCTCGTCGAGAACGGCTTCGACTACAAGATGAGCACCGAGAAGGCCTACTCGACCGACTCCAACATGCTCGGCGCGACGCACGAGGCGAAGGACCTCGAGTTCCTGAACAAGGGGATGACGATCGTCAATCCGATCATGGGCGTCGCGTTCTGGCGCGACGACGTGGCGGTGAAGGCCGAGACGGTGACGGTGCGCTTCGAGCAAGGCCAACCGGTCGCGCTGAACGGCATCACGTTCGCCGACGCGGTCGCACTGTTCGAAGAGGCGAACCGCATCGGTGGCCGCCACGGCCTCGGCATGAGCGACCAGATCGAGAACCGCATCATCGAGGCGAAGAGCCGCGGCATCTACGAGGCGCCGGGCATGGCGCTGTTGCACATTGCCTACGAGCGGCTCGTCACCGGCATCCACAACGAAGACACGATCGAGCAGTACCGCAACAACGGCCGTCGGCTGGGCCGGCTGCTCTACCAGGGCCGCTGGTTCGACCCGCAATGCCTGATGCTGCGCGAGACGGCGCAACGCTGGGTGGCACGTGCGGTGAGCGGTGAAGTGACGCTCGAACTGCGGCGCGGCAACGACTACTCGATCCTCGACACGACGAGCCCGAACCTGACGTACCACCCGGAGCGGCTGACGATGGAAAAGGGCGAGGGCGCCTTCACGCCGGCGGACCGCATCGGCCAGCTCACGATGCGCGACCTCGACATCGCCGACACGCGTGACAAGCTGGCGGTCTACACCCGGGCCGGGCTGCTCGGCCGGGAGTCGGACGGCTCGATTCCGCTGCTGGGCGGGTAGGGCTGAGCGGGTAACGCGGCGAACGAGCCGCAACGCGAAGGAGATCGCAATGAGCTTCGAACTGTTCAACGACCCCGCCGCTCTCGCAGCACCGCGCGTGACGCGCCGGGACCTCGGCAACGGCGCCTTCGTGCTGAGCCACCCCGAGCCGCTGCAGCCCTTCGCCCGCTGCATCGGCGACTGGCTCGAGCACTGGTCGCAGACGACACCCGATGCACCCTTCCTGTCGGAGCGTGATCCGGCGGGCGGGTGGCGCACGCTGAGCTACGGGCAGACACGCGCGCTCGTCGGCAGCGTGGCGCAGGGCCTGCTCGACCTCGGCCTCCCCGCCGGCAGGCCGGTCGCCGTGCTGTCGGACAACTCGGTCGACCACGCGCTGATGGCGCTGGCCTGCATGCACGTGGGCCGGCCCGTGTGCAGCGTCTCCAGTGCCTACACGCGCCTGACGAAGGACCACGCGCGCATCCACGCCATCCTCGACACGTTGGGCCCGGCGCTGGTCTACGCCAGCGACCCCAAGGTCTACGGCCCGGTCGTCGCGTCGTGGAGCGGCCGCGTGCCGGCCGTGTTCTCCATCGATGCGCCAGCGCATCCGGGGGCGATCGCCTTCGACAGCCTGGCCGCTGGCGTCGAGACGCCAGCCGTGATGCAGGCCTTCGCGGCGGTCCGTCCGGGGCACCACGCCAAGTACCTGCTGACGAGTGGCTCCACCGGCCACCCGAAGGTCGTCATCAACACGCACCGCATGCTCACCGCCAACCAGCAGCAGGTAGCGCAGGTCTGGCCGTTCGTCACGCGCCACCCGTTGCGGCTGCTGGATTGGCTGCCGTGGAGCCACACCTTCGGCGGCAACCACAACTTCAACATGGTGCTCGCACATGGCGGAAGCCTGGCGATCGACGAGGGCCGGCCGGCGCCGGGCTTGATCGAGAAGACGGTCGCGAACCTGCGCGAGGTGCGGCCGAACTTCTACTTCAACGTGCCGCGCGGCCTCGACCTGCTGCTGCCCTTCCTGGAGCAGGACGCCACGTTCGCGAGCGCGTTCTTCGAGCGGCTGGAAGGCATCTTCTACGCCGCCGCTGCGCTGCCGCAGAGCCTGTGGGAACGCATCGTCGCCGTGGCGCAGAGTGCGCGCGACCGGCCGCTCTGGTTCACGTCGGCGTGGGGCGCGACCGAGACGGCGCCCGCGGTCACCAGCGTGCACTGGCCGATCGACCGCGCGGGATGCATCGGTGCGCCGCTGCCCGGCGTGGAGCTCAAGTTCGTCCCGAACGGCGACAAGCTCGAGCTTCGCGTTCGCGGACCCAACGTCTTCCCCGGCTACCGCAACGCGCCGCAACTCACCGCCGAGGCTTTCGACGCGGAGGGGTACTACCGGATCGGCGACGCCGGCCGGCTCGTGGACCCGGCCGACCCGTGCAAGGGTGTTGCCTTCGACGGCCGCGTGGCCGAGGACTTCAAGATCATGTCGGGCACCTGGATTTCGGTCGGCACGCTGCGCGTGAACGCCGTCAGCGCGCTGACGCCGTTCGCCGCCGACGTCGTCGTCACCGGCCACGACCGCGAGGAAGTGGGCCTGCTGGTGTTCCCCAGCCCGCAGGCCAGGGCCGCGTCGCCCGACGAGCTGCGCGCGAAGATCGCAGCGGCATTGCGCGCGATGAAGATCGCAGGCGTCGGTTCCTCGCAGAGCCCGGCCCGCGTGCTGCTGCTCGAAGAACCCCCGAGCGTGGACGCCGGCGAGATCACCGACAAGGGCTACGTCAACCAGCGTGCCGTGCTCTCGCGCCGTGCCGCCGAGGTGGCGGCGCTCTACGCGGAACCGGCGGACCCGCGGGTGATCCGGATCTGAGCGCCCCCAGGGCAGGGCTGCGCCCAGCCCGCCCACCGAGGGGGGCGAGGAAACTTGGAGCGGTCCGGCGTTTCCCCGAGCTCTCAGCGCTGGCCGATCTGCACGTCGCCGAACAGCGCGTTCATGCCCCGCGGCTGTGAACGCCAGTACTGGCGGGGAACCTCGACCTGGGCACCGAGCGCGGCAGCGGCATGCCAGGGCCAGCGCGGATCGAAGAGGATGCCGCGTGCCAGCGCAACCAGGTCGGCCTGCCCGCTGGCAACGATCGCTTGCGCCTGCGCAGGTTCGGTGATCAGACCGACCGCGATCGTCGGCAGGCCGGTTTCACGGCGAACCCGCTCGGCCAGCGGCACCTGGTAGCCCGGGGCGAGGGGGATCTGCTGGCGCGGCGAAACGCCGCCGCTGGAGACGTGGATGAAGGCGCTGCCATGTTCTCGAAGCGCGTGGCCGAGCGACACGCTCTGCTCCAGATCCCAGCCTCCCTCGACCCAGTCGGTGGCCGAGATGCGCACGCCCACCGGCATGTCTGCCGGGACGGCGGCGCGCACCGCGTCGAACACCGCCAGCGGAAAGCGCATCCGGTTCGCCAGCGAACCGCCGTATTCGTCCGAGCGCGTGTTCGACAGCGGCGAGAGAAACTGGTGCAGCAGGTAGCCATGCGCCGCGTGCAGTTCGATCGCGGCAATGCCCAGGCGATGGGCGCGCTGCGCGGCCGCGGCAAACGCCTGCTCGATCCGCTGCAGACCGGCGAAGTCGAGCGCCAGCGGTGGGGCCTCGCCCGCGCCGTGGGCCACGGCTGACGGCGCGACGGTCTGCCACCCTCCGTCGCCGGGAGCGATCAACTGGCCGCCGTCCCACGGCGCGTGGCTCGAGGCCTTGCGGCCGGCATGCGCGAGCTGGATCGCGATCGGCATCGGCGAATACCGGCGCACGGCCTCCAGCACGCGGCGCAACGCGGTTTCCGTGGTGTCGGACCAGAGCCCCAGGTCGCCGGGCGAGATGCGCCCCACGGGTTCGACCGCGGTCGCCTCGATGGTGAGCAGGCCCGCGCCCGACAATGCCAGGTGGCCGAGGTGGATGAGGTGCCAGTCGCTGGCCTCGCCGTCGATGGCGCTGTACTGGCACATCGGCGCGATGACGATGCGGTTCTTCAGCGACAGCGCGCCGAGGGCGAAGGGCGAGAAGAGCGGGCTCATGTTCATGTCCTGGTCGAAGCCGAAGCGGGCTCAGAATAGCGCGAGCACGATCCTGCGGACTGTCGATCGACCCGACCGGCGTGACCGTCCCTTCCGGGCCCGTTCAATTGACCCAACGATGGAGACTCCTGTCATGCGTAATCGCCCACTCGGCCGTACAGGCCTCTTCGTGTCCGAGCTCTGCCTCGGCACCATGACCTTCGGCGGCGGCAAGGGCATCTGGGGCCAGATCGGCAACCTGCAGCAGGCCGATGCCGATCGCCTGGTCGGCCAGGCGCTCGACGCCGGCGTCAACTTCATCGACACCGCCGATGTCTATGCGGGCGGGCTGTCGGAGCGCATCACCGGGCAGGCGCTCAAGAACCTGAAGGTGCCGCGCGAGAACGTGGTCGTCGCGACCAAGGTCTTCGGCGAGACCGGCGCCGGGCCGAATGCGCGGGGCGCCTCGCGCGGCCATGTCCTCGACGGCGTGCAGGCGAGCCTGAAGCGGCTCCAGCTCGAGCATGTCGACCTGTATCAGATCCACGCCTTCGACCCGGCCACGCCGATCGAGGAAACCGTTCGCGCCCTCGACCAGCTGGTGCGCCAGGGCCTCGTGCGCTACGTCGGCGTGTCGAACTGGGCGGCCTGGCAGATCGCCAAGGCGCTCGGCATCGCCGAGCGGCTGGGCCTGGCGCGGTTCGAGTCGCTGCAGGCCTACTACACGGTGGCCGGCCGCGACCTCGAACGCGAGCTGATTCCGATGCTGGCGAGCGAAGGCGTCGCCCTGTTGGTGTGGAGTCCGCTCGCCGGTGGCCTGCTCAGCGGCAAGTACGGCCACGGGCAGCAGGGCGAGGAAGGCAGCCGGCGCACGAGCTTCGACTTCCCGCCGGTCGACCGGCAGCGGGCCGACGACTGCATCGACGCCATGCGCCCGATCGCCAAGGCACGCGGTGTGTCGGTGGCGCAGATCGCACTGGCGTGGCTTCTGCACCAGCCGCAGGTCACGAGCGTCATCGTCGGTGCGAAGCGGCCCGAACAGCTCGCCGACAACCTGGCGGCGACGCAGGTGGCGTTGAGCGCCGAAGAGCTCAGTCAGCTCGAAGCGGCCAGCCGCCTGCCGCCGGAATACCCGGGCTGGATGTTCGAGCGCCAGGGTGAAGTCCGGCGCAGGCAACTCCTCGAGGCGCGGCGATAGCGGGGCGAATGGGCTTCCGCGGCGCGCCGCCGCGTGGCCGGGGCCGAGGCGCCGATGGGAGAGCGTCTCGGGCCTGCTCGATGGAGGCCAGGGAGTGTAGGGGGTAGCCGCGGGATCGGACGGTAGCGAAGGGCCAGTCGATGCCGGCGCTCCTGCCTCGTCGTCGCAAACCGCTGTCCAGCCGACCCTGAGCCTGCGATGCTCTGGTGCGGGACCCGGTCACAGACGCGGGCATTCAGCAACGGCCGGTCCCAGCTGGTTTGAACGGGGTCCCAAGTGGGTCGTTGAACGGTGCCGACGATGGATCGCATCCCCGCCCGCACGGATGCGGTTCTGTGAGCCATGCATTGCCCTCAAGAGCGCGACTTGTCCAGGCTCCAACTTCCGGCGCCCGCGACCGAGAGAAGCAGGAAGATGAAGCAGAACAGCACCGCCGACTCCCCTTGGTTCAGCATCGGTACCAGGAAGTTGCCTAGCGGAACGTGCGCAACAAAGTACGCGACCGCCATTTCGCCCGACAGGACGAATGCAGCCATGCGCGTGAACCAGCCGAGCAGCACCAGCACTCCCCCGACGATCTCGATCACGCCAGCAAAGCCGAACAGGGATAGCAGTTGCAGGCCATCGAACATCGAGACATGTGGCACGTGGAGCAACTTGGCCGTGCCGTGTTGCAGGAACAAGAAGGCTGTGACGATGCGCAGCACAGCCAGCGCGCGTGGTGTCCAGGCCGCAGCGAATTCAGGGCTCATGTGGATACTCCTTCAAAGGGCATGGGCGTGAACCGATCCCGGCGCGACAGACGCGTTCCCGGTCTCGGGCGGGCCGCCAGAGGCCTACCGAACGGCGATCCCTGTGCGGCTTGTCCGGTCATCGCGTTCAAGGCAATGGGCGAATTCGGCCTGGCGGGATATTCGATGCGGCGCGCGCGTATTCGGAACCTGATGTTCACGCGATCCTGCACGGCAATCGCTCCGCCAAAGACGGAAAACGGCGTGATGCCGAATTGGGATTGATCGATTGCGATGGTTCCGGCCGCGGAAACCTCATCCGCCGTCTTGTCGAGCTGAGCTTCGGTCTCAACCGAACGGGTCGTTCCGTGAAGCGTCACCGTGACCCGTAGTCTCTTCGCACCGCCGTTGACACCAATTTCGTTCAATGAGACCAGTGCGTAGGGATACCGGTCCGTCTCGAGCACACGTTCGAGCATGTTGCGGCGGGTACCGGCGATGTCGTCGGGCGACGGTTGCGTGTCGAAGCCTGCCTCGGTGCGCAGCTGCGGCTCGTCGACGACCAGCGCATCGAGCGGCACCCAGAGGTCGGCGCGACCGTCTTCCGGCGCAATGCTTCCTTCGGCATCGTGACTTGTCACGACGTGGTCGTGCCCGAATTGGGCGAGCGATCCTCCGCGCCGAACCTCGATGACCACCAGTGAGCGGGAGGGGTCGACGCGGAACACGGGTCTGCCCTGCGCCAGCAACCCTCGGTAATACGCAGCGGGAAACTCAGCCGGTTCCTGCTTGTCGATGCCAGGCGCCGCGACCTGCGCCGCGCACCCGACCAGCAGCGCGATGAAGGCCGCGGCGACTGCCAGGAATGTGCGCCGGTCAGCCACTCTTGCGCATCCGCAGCTTGAACTTGATCTTCACGTCGGCACCGATGACGCTCGTGACTGCCCACTCACCAGTACCGATGCCGAAAGCACTGCGCTTGACGATGAGCTCGCCCTCCAGCTTCGCCGCGTCGCCGGCCTCACTCCAGCTGAACGGCACGTCGACCTGCTGCTGCACACCCTTGACCTTCAACGTCCCGCGCGCCAAGTAGCGACCGACCCCTGTCCTGGCGATGTCCGTGGCATGAAACTCCGCTTGCGGAAATCGTGCGAAGTCGAACCACTCGGCACCTGCAATCGCCTTGTTCACGTCGACGCTGTTCATATCGGCGCTCTTCATGGCGATCGTGACGTCGAGTCGTGAATCTGCCGGCGTGTCGGCATCGAAGCGCATCTGGGTATCGAACTCCCGAAAGACGCCGGGCGCAATCGTCTTCTCGAAAGTGGTCGCGAATTCGAGGCGGCTCGCGGCAGCGTCCATCTTCCAGTCGGCCGCTTGAGCCGAAAGGGACGTCGCGACCAGCAAGGCAGAAGCGAGCAAGGAGGGGCGGTTCACTTGACGCCTTCTGTGCCGGGCAACATGCGCCTGAGCACGTTGTCGTGATGGAGGAAGTGGTGTCGCAGCGCAGCCCCGATGTGCAGGGCCAGCAGCAATGACAGTGCCACGAAAAGCACGACGTGCATCCGCGCCGCTGCATCCGACATTGCCTTGCTCGGTTCCACGAGGGCCGGCAAGGGAAGCAGCCAGAAGATGCGAAACGGGATGTTGGCAGCCGAAGTGACGAGCCAACCCGTCACGGGCATGACCAGTAACAGCAGGTAGAGAAGGAAATGGCTCACATGTGCGGCACGTCGCTCCAGGGGCCGCATGTCGGCAGGCAGCGACGGCGCGGTATTGAATGCGCGCCATGCGACACGGATGACCATGAGCAACAGGACCAAAATGCCGATCGACTTGTGAAGGACGAAGAGGTCGAGCTTCGTTGGCGAAAGTCGCCAGGTCACCGCGGCCCAGCCCAGCACGATCTGCGCAAACACTAGCGCCGCGACTGCCCAGTGCAACAGCTTAGCGGGTGTGCCCCACGAGAGTTCAGTGTTTCGCAACATGTTGGTTGATCAGGTGCGCGAGCGTGCGGCCCAAGAGTTGTTCTCCGAGACCAAAGCCGTGCCCTTCAAGTGCGACGACGAAGGTAGCTGGCTGGCATCTCTTCCGTCTCGAGTTGATTGCAGGCTTGTCATCTCACTCCCTCAACCGAGTGCGAGCGCGTAACCGCCCCCTGACGTTCGATCTCCTCGGCGAGCGCCTGAAACTGACGCCCAATGTTCCGTTCGACGGTCGTCTGCTCCATGTGTCCAAAGATCTCGAACCCCGGTGCAATTTGCCCCAGGTAATCCAGCCGTATCCCCGATGGGATAGGTGTCAGCGCGTAGCAACTTGTGAGCGCTCGTAGGCTTCCGGCAACTGCACGCGATAGAAGTCTGCTCGGCGGAAATTCGTTGATCTCGAAAGTGACATATCGACGCCGCGTTCTGCGCTGACGGTGACGCGCGCGGCTTGGGTCGGCTGCGCCATTGCCAGTGCAAACGCGATCGCAATGACGGCTCCCATGCGTGTGACCGATAACCTGCGTCACAGAGAAGCGCTTGGCTGGTGTTCGCGCTTGTACTTCGCGATGTGCTCCTTGAGGTCGCTGTACTCCTCACACGGGAGGACGCAGAGCTTGTCGAGGGCCTTCAACTGCTCCTCGGCCTTCGCGAGCTTCCCGACCAGCAGGTAGGCCTCGCCCAGGTACTCGTGCGCGCCGCGGTGCTTCGGATTGAGCTGCAAGGCCGTCTCGTAGCACTTGAAAGAGTTGTCCATCTCGCCCATCTGACGATGGGCGTAGCCCAGGTAGTTCCAGGCGTCAGCGTTCTTCGGGTCGCGCTGGATCACAGTGCCCATGCGGGTGATGACCTGCTGCCAGTTCTTGGCTGCCACCGCTGCGACGCCCGCACTGAAGTCTGGGTCGGCAGTGACTGCCAGCGCAGCTTCGCCGCCACCGCCACCACCACCACCCCCGCCTCCTCCCCCAGCAGCAATCGCTGCCCCCGAGCACAAGATCAACGTCGCGGTCCAACCCATTGCATTGCGCTTCATGAATGGCTCCTCCCAAGTCTCGATACGGCACGCTGGGGCCAACTGCTACACGCAGGTAACCGTCACGGCATGTGAATGGGCCTCGGTCGTCGACGTGGTCGCCGTGACCGCTGTGACCGCTGTGCCCGCCTTGAGCATTCCCAACTGCGCGACATCGAGGTTCGCCGCGGCGCGCTCGGATGACGTTCGCCGCCTTGACGCTTGCTTGGGTATACGTGCCGGGTTCAGCGAATATTCCGCGTCGCACATTGCTGACTGTCGCGAAACTTGGTATCGGACCGCGGTTGCCGGGCCGGACCAGCATACGAAATCGCAGGTCCGCCGATACCCCCGGGGCACGACTACAAGCCAGGCGAACGAGCCCGGCTGTCAGAGCCCGTTCGAGTACGCCTAGCCGCGCCTGGCCCTGCGAATCAGGGCGTCGGTCACAAGCAATGCTGGCTCGGCGCCGCCGGCGAGCGACAACGAAGTCAAGTAGCGGCCCTGGATGCCGAGAGTCGGCACGCCGTCGATGCGGAAGGCCTCGGCCTGCTGCTTCGCCTGCCGGCACTTGGTGGCGACTGCGAAGCTCTGGACCGCATCCAGGAGCCTGTTCGGATCGACGCCATTGGCCGAGGCGAAACCGACGACGTCGGAGTCCTTGTCGAAACGCAGGTGTTGAACGTGCACGGCCGCGAACACCTTGCGGTGCAGCGAGTCGAGCAGGCCCAGCCCCTCGAGGGCGAAGTACAGCTTCTGCAAGGTTTCCTGCGCCGTCGCGAACGCCACCGGGATGCGCCGGAAGTTGACATCGGCGGGCAGCTTTCGCGCCCAGGCATCGAGCGCGGGCTCGAAGTTGTTGCAATGCGGGCACCAGTAGCCGAAGAATTCCACCACTTCGATCTTGCCGGCAACGGCTATCGGTACAGGCGACGGGAGCCGCGTGAATTCGCGGCCTTCGGTGGGCTCGCCCTGGGCCCGTGCCGGCGCAGACACTGCCGCGGTCACGCCGGCCGCCGCCAGGCCGAGAGCGAAGTCACGACGATTCATCTTTTTGTCCCGATTCGATGCAGAGGCTGGTGGATCCGGGCGGGCCGGGAAGGTTCACTGCGCGCGCGTCGAGCCTCCAGCAATGCGGCTGCGGCAGGGTAGACGGGAGTGCGGCCCACATCCAGGTTGCCGGCGCAGGACCGTGCCCTTCAGAAGAGATGGCCAACGTTGAGCAGCGTGAGCAGACCCAGCGCGCCGAATATCGCGGCTGCGATGCCGTGCACGAGTCTCATCGACACCTTCTTCGAGATCGCGTCGCCGAGGAAGACCGCGGGGACGTTCGCCAGCATCATGCCGAGCGTCGTGCCGGCAACCACTGCCACGAGGTCATCGTAGCGGGCGGCCAGTGCCACCGTGGCAATCTGGGTCTTGTCGCCCATCTCGGCCAGGAAGAAGGCCAGCGTCGTCGTGCCGAAGACACCGAATCGCTGCTTGCCGCCTGTGGCCCGTTCATCGACTTCGTCGGGGATCAGCATCCACACCGCCATGGCGATGAATGACACCCCAATCACCCAGCGCAGGATGTCCGGCCCGAGGGCCTGCGCCACCCAGTTGCCGACCGCGCCCGCAAAGGAATGATTCGCCAGCGTGGCGACCAGGATGCCGAGGATGATCGGAACAGGCCGGCGAAACTTGGCCGCCAGCAGGATGGCGAGCAGTTGGGTCTTGTCACCCATCTCGCCGAGGGCAACCACGCCAATTGAAACGAGCAGAGCTTCCACGAGAACTCCAAGGGCCGGCGAAAACCAGGACTGCGCTGCATCCCCGGCCCGACCGGAGGCAGTGCAGTCAAAGGTCTTGCCAGGCTGGACGCTGCCCGCGCCACGGCCATGGTGGCCAAGCGTGTTGACGCGGACCCCTGCAGGTGCAGGGCGGCTACTCCCCAATGACGGGTGCAGGCGGGATTGTAGTTTGGCGCGTGCATCCGACGCGCTTGCGCTCTTGCGAGCACATCGCAACTTCGAGGCGGCGAGCCGCCAACCCTGCCCGGCAGATGTCGTTACCCCTGGGTGATGGAATAGAACGGGTGTTTGCCGCGTCTACCGTGGTGTCCCCCAACTTCGGAGCTCTCTGATGATTCGCAGAACAGGTATCTCGCTCGTCCTCGCCGCGGGGCTGATCGCCGCCGGTTGTGCTTCGATGGGCGGAAACGCGCCGGCCAAGGCGGCCGATGGGGTGCTCGTCGGCGCCAACGAAATGACGCTCTACACGTTTGACCGAGACGCCGCAGGCTCCGGCAAGAGCGTCTGCAACGGCCCCTGCGCCACCAACTGGCCGCCGCTCATGGCCAACGCTGGCACGAGCGCGAGCGGCGACTGGACGATCGTGACCCGCGACGACGGGTCCAGGCAATGGGCCTACAAGGGCAAGCCGCTCTACTTCTGGGGCAAAGACCAGAAGCCCGGGGACCGCACCGGCGACGGCTTCAACAACATCTGGCATCTGGCCCGACCCTGAGTGCCGGCCGGCGCTTGACTCATGGCGGCCGAGCAGTTCCTCGGCCCGCATCTTCGAGCCCTGCGCCGCTGATCCAGTTTGTCGCGTTGCGCTGCGCAGGTCTGCGCGCATCCTCGAGGGCGCAGCGGGAACGGGCGTCGTGACGCGGCAACAGGCGGGTGATTCGCGCCGACGCGATTTCGCCGCCACGCCAGTGCCTCAAGCGCCAGTGACCTGCCACAGCCTGTGGGAGCACCTCATGACCGACGAGACCGACGGCCCTGGCGCGCGCAGCTTCCCAAAGGCCCAATTGTCTGTGAGGACGCTCCGACGCACAGGCGCTTTCGCGGCGGCCGCGCTGGCGTCCATGAGCTCGGCGGCATTGGCGGCGCACGACGACCTCGACGCGCAGTTGGCGATCGCGCTGAACAAGGTGGGCTTCACGGGCCGCATCGAGAGCAAGTTGACGTCGGCGGCAGGCCTGGGTCGCCCAGTCGACAAGCGCCTGGCGGACCTGGGCCGAAAGCTGTTCTCGACCCGTTGCTGGCCATGCCGCTGCGCCTGAGCGAGGGCGAGATCGACGATCTGGTCAAGTTCGTTGGCAACGGCCTGCTGGACAGGCGCGCCAACGCGGAATCATTCTGCGGCAAGATCCCCGCCAGCTTGCCCAGCGGCATGACAGCGTTGCGCTTCGAGGGCTGCGGACGCTAGCCACGGCCTGCCGCACGGCTGATCCAGGCAGGGACTTCCAGGCGGCGTCTTGAGCCGAGCGGTCGAGCGGCGCAGATCGCTCGTTCGAAAGTCGAATCGCGCGCTGACCGTCGGCTTCGGGCTTTGGACTCCGCAGTCTGCAGGACCCGGATCGGGTCGTGTGACCTTGAACTCGGTGACGCTGCCGGCGCCGCAGTGAGCGCCTCGGTCGACTTCGAACCGTTGGCAACCACTACGCTCCTGAAGAGCCACGGTAAGGTCACGTCCATCCACGTACCACGGGGGTCTCTTATCAGCACTGTTTCCGCCGGAGCACCGCCTGACGACTCGCCATCTCTGGCGCGGTGGGTGACGTCGGTCATCGGCCTGGGCACGCGCTTCTCGGCGCTGCTGGGCATGACGCTCCTGATCGAGGTGTTCGTCTATCCCGACGCCGACCGCAGACGGCCCCGGGAGTCTTCGCCTCGGCAGCGCAAGTGTCGGCGTCCTTGCGGGCCGGCCGACTGTGCGCTGACGCCACTTCAACTTTCGAGGCGAGTGCGGCGGCCGTCCGGGCACCCTGCCCGCGGCGCTCGCCGCGGCATGCGCTACCTCGCCGCCGTCACCGCCAGCGCCGTCAGGTTGACGACGCGGCGCACGGTCGCCGAGGGCGTGAGGATGTGCACCGGCGCAGCTGCGCCGAGCAGGATCGGGCCGACGGTGATGCCGTGCCCGCCGGTCATCTTGAGCACGTTGAAGAGGATGTTGGCGGCGTCCAGGTTGGGACAGATCAGTACGTTGGCCGAACCGCTGAGCGTGGCATCGGGCAGGAAGTCGCGGCGCACTTCTTCGCTCAGCGCAGCGTCGCCCTGCATCTCGCCGTCGGCCTCCACGTCGGGCATGCGATGCACGAACAGGTCTCGCGCGGCGCGCATCTTGCGGGCCGACGCCCGCGTACTCGAGCCGTACATCGAATGCGAGAGGAAGGCCACGCGCGGCACGAGGCCGAACTGGGTCACTGCCTCGGCCGACATCACGGCGATCTCGGCCAGGGTCTCGGCGTCGGGGTCGTCGTTGACGAAGGTGTCGGCGATGAACAGCGTGTAGTCGTCGAGCATCAGCGCGTTCAGCGCGGCGAAGTGGTGCGCGTCGCCGCGCCTGCCGATCACAGCGCTCACGTGATCCAGGTGCTGCTCGTAGCGGCCGACCAGGCCGCACAGCATGCCGTCGGCGTGGCCGAGCCGCACCGCGAGCGCAGAGATCAGCGTGTTCGAGCGACGCACTGCCGCCTTGGCCATTTCCGGCGTGATGCCGTCGCGCCCCTTGATCTGCTGGTACTCCTCCCAGAACTGGCGAAAGCGCGGGTCGTCTTCGGGGTTGACGATCAGGAAATCGCTGCCCGGCCTCAGGTGCAGCCCGGCACGCTCGATGCGCTGCGCGACGACCGCCGGGCGACCGACCAGCGTCGGCTCGACCATGCCTTCCTCGAGCGCGATCTGCACCGCGCGCAGCGTGCGCTCGTCCTCGCCCTCGGCGAAGATGATTCGCTTGGGCGCGGCGCGAGCGGCCATGAACACCGGACGCATGAACATGCCGGTGTGCGTCATGAACTTGGCGAGCGATTGCCGATAGGCCTCGATGTCGGCGATCGGCCGGGTCGCCACGCCCGACTCGGCCGCCGCCTTCGCCACGGCCGGCGCGATGCGCAGGATCAGCCGCGAATCGAATGGCTTGGGGATCAGGTAGTCGGGCCCGAAGCGCATCTCCTCGCCCGGGTAGGCCGCGGCCACCTCGGCCGAGATCTCAGCCTTCGCCAACGCGGCGATCTCATGCACGCAGGCGACCTTCATCTCCTCGGTGATGCGCTGCGCGCCGCAGTCGAGCGCGCCGCGGAAGATGTACGGGAAGCACAGGACGTTGTTGACCTGGTTCACGTAATCGGAGCGGCCGGTGGCGATGATGCAGTCGGGCCGCACTGCCTTGGCGAGTTCGGGCCGGATCTCCGGCTCGGGATTCGCCAGCGCCAGGATCAGCGGCTGCGGCGCCATCGACTTGACCATCTCTTGCGTCACCGCGCCGGCGGCCGAGCAGCCGAGCAGCACGTCGGCGCCCTGCATCACGTCGGCCAGTGTGCGCGCGGTGGTGCGCTGCACGTAACGGCGCTTCGACTCATCGAGCTTGTCTTCACGCTTGTCGTGCAGCACGCCCTTGCTGTCGCAGACGAAGATGTTCTCGCGCGTGGCGCCCAGGCGCACCAGCATGTCCAGGCAGGCGATCGCCGCCGCACCGGCACCGCTGACGGCGATCTTCACCTTGGCGAGCTGCTTGCCGGTGAGCTCCATGCCGTTGACCACTGCGGCTCCGGAGATGATCGCGGTGCCGTGCTGGTCGTCATGGAAGACGGGGATCTTCAGCCGTTCCTTCAGCTTGCTCTCCACGTAGAAGCACTCCGGCGCCTTGATGTCCTCGAGGTTGATGCCACCCAGCGTGGGTTCGAGCGAGGCGATGATCTCGACGAGCTTGTCGGGGTCCTTCTCGTTCAGTTCGATGTCGAACACGTCGATGCCGGCGAACTTCTTGAAGAGGCACCCCTTGCCCTCCATCACCGGCTTGCCGGCGAGCGGGCCGATGTCGCCGAGGCCGAGCACGGCGGTGCCGTTGGTCACCACGCCGACCAGGTTGCCGCGCGAGGTGTACTCGGCGGCGAGCGACGGGTCGGCCTGGATCGCCAGGCAGGCGTAGGCCACGCCGGGCGAATAGGCGAGCGAGAGGTCGCGCCCGTTGGACAGCGGCTTGGTCGCGACGACGCTGATCTTGCCGCGCACCGGATTGCGGTGGTAGTCGAGCGCGGCCTCGCGAAGTGCGCTTTCGGCGGCGGTCAGGGATTTCGTGTCGGACATGCTGTTCTCCTCGGTGGGTCCTTGATGCGGTCGGCGTCGGCTGCGCGAGACACGCGGCGGGTGAAGCGGGGCGGGCGGCGGACGGCGACCAGCCAGTATCGCGCGTTCAGGTGATCGCTTCGTCTTCGCACGCCTCGTGCATCGCCACGCACGCTGCCAGATTGTCGCGCGCAGCGCGCTGCAAGCGCATCAGCAGCGCGTGCGGTGCCGCGGGCAGGGCGAAGCGCTTCATGACGTCGCGCTGCATCTGCAACAGCAGCTGCGCGGTGACGTCGGCGTCTGCCAGCGCGCGGTGGGCGCGGCCGGAAGTTGGCAACCGGTGCAGCGCGGCCAGCGTGCCGAGCCGGTGGTTGGCACTCTCCGGATAGAGCCGCCGACCGAGCAGCATCGTGCAGGCGAAGCGGTGCGCCGCGTCGCCGCCCGCGCGCCTGAGTTCGGCGCACCAGAAGGAACGGTCGAAGGCCGCGTTGTGCGCGACCAGCGGCCGGTCGCCGACGAACGCGGCGACCTCGCGCATCACCTGCTCAGCGGGCGGGGCGCTCTCGAGCATCGCATTGCTGATGCCCGTCAGCTGTTCGATGAAGGGCGACACCCAGGCGCCGCTGCGCATCAGGCTCGCATAGTGGCCGACGATCTGCCCGCCGCGCACCAGCACCGCAGCGATCTCGGTCGCGCGCGCGCCGGCCGCGGGCGCCAGGCCCGTGGTTTCGAAGTCGATGACGGCGATGGTTTCCGGGGCGGCGGGCATGGCGAACTGTGCCGGTGGAGGCGCCAGGGCATCGTACTCGGTAGACTCGCAGCGCGTCCTGCCTCGGGCGTTGACCGGAGCCGCTGACCATGACCTACCTCGTTCTCGGACTGATCATCTTCCTCGGCGTGCATTCGGTGTCCATCGTGGCCCCGGCCTGGCGCGACGCGATGCAGGCGCGCCTGGGCGAGGGCCCGTGGAAAGGGCTGTACTCGGTCGCCTCGGTCGCCGGCTTCGCGCTGATCGTCATTGGCTACGGGATGGCACGCCAGCAGCCCGTCGTGCTCTACGCGCCGCCCGTGTGGCTGCGCCACCTGGCGCTGCTGCTGCTGGTGCCTGTCTTCCCGCTGCTGCTGGCGGCCTACCTGCCGGGGCGCATCAAGAGCGCGGCCAAGCACCCGATGCTGTTCGCGGTCAAGCTGTGGGCGCTGGCGCATCTGCTGGCCAACGGCAACGCGGCCGACGTGCTGCTCTTCGGCGGCTTCCTCGCCTGGGCCGTGGCCGACCGGATCTCGCTCAAGCACCGCGCACAGCGCGCCCTGCCCGGCGCCGGGCCGTCGCCGATCAACGACGCAGTGGCCGTGCTCGGGGGCCTGGCGCTGTACGCGCTATTCCTGGTCAAGGCGCATGTCTGGCTGATCGGCGTCTCGCCGCTCGGTTGAGCTGCACCTGTTCGAGAGGCCGCCTCAGCCGATGGACTGCTCCAGCACGCGCAGGATCTCGCGCCCGTAGGCCTCGAGCTTCTTCACGCCGACGCCGCTGATGCCCGCCAGGTCGGCAAGGGACGTCGGGCCGCTGCGCGCCATCTCGGCCAGCGTGACGTCGTGGAACACGACGTAGGGCGGCAGGTTGTGTTCGCGTGCGACCTCGGTGCGCCAGACCTTCAGCGCAGCGAAGCGCGCCAGCCCGGCATCGTCCAGCGGCAGCGGTGGCGGTCTTTCCTTGCCGCGGGTGGAACCCGGCGCGCGGGCGATCCTGCCGCGCTTGGGCGTGGCGACCGCCACGCGCAGCAGCAGCGTGACGCCGCCGCGCAGCACGTTTCGTGCGCTGGCCGTCGGCTCGAGCGTGTTGTACTCGCCCTCGGTGCGCAAGTGGCCGAGCGCGATCAACTGGCGCAGCACGGCGCGCCACTGCGCCTCGCTCAGGTCGGCGCCGATGCCGAAGGTCGAAAGCCGCTCGTGGTGGTGCTGCGCGACCTTGTCGGTCGCCTTGCCGCGCAGCACGTCGATCAGATGGCCGGCGCCGAAGCGCTGGCCGCCGTGCTGGTGGAAGCGAACGACGCACGACAGCGCCTTGCGGGCCGCCTCGGTGGCGTCCCAGGTGGCGGGCGGGTGCAGGCAGTTGTCGCAGTTGCCGCAGTCCGAACTCCGTTCGCCGAAGTAGGCGAGCAAGCGCACGCGGCGGCAATCGTGCGCCTCGGCCAGTGCGAGCAGCGCGTCGAGCTTGCCGCGCTGGCCGCGCTTGAACTCTTCGGCGGCGGGGCTTTCCTCGATCATCCGCCGCTGGTTGACCACGTCGGCCAGGCCGTAGACCATCCACGCATCGGCGGGCATCCCGTCGCGGCCGGCGCGGCCGGTCTCCTGGTAGTAGCTCTCGATGTTCTTCGGCAGGTCGAGGTGTGCGACGAAGCGCACGTCGGGCTTGTCGATGCCCATGCCGAAGGCGATCGTCGCGATCATCACGATGCCGTCCTCGCGCAGAAAGCGGTCCTGATGGCGCTTGCGCACACCGGTGTCGAGGCCAGCGTGGTAGGGCAGCGCGGAGAACCCCTCTTCGTTCAGCCAGGCGGCGGTCTCCTCGACCTTCTTGCGCGACTGGCAATACACGATGCCGGCATCGCCTTCGTGCTCGTCCCGCACGAAGCGCAGAAGTTGAGTCCGCGCATTGTCCTTCTCGACGATGCGGTAGCGGATGTTCGGCCGGTCGAAGCTGCTGACGAAGACGCGCGCATCCTGCAACTGCAGCCGCAGGGCGATGTCGGCGCGCGTCAGCTCGTCGGCGGTGGCGGTGAGCGCGATGCGCGGCACGTCGCCGTAGCGCTCGTGCAGCACGTTCAGCGCCAGGTAGTCCTCCCGGAAGTCGTGCCCCCACTGGCTGACGCAATGCGCCTCGTCGATCGCGAACAGGCTCAGCAGGCCGCGCTCGTGCAGCGAGTCGAGCTGGGCCAGGAAGCGCGGCGTCGTGACGCGCTCGGGCGCGGCATAGAGCAGCACCAGGCGAGCGGCCATCATCTCGCGCTCGACGCGGGCCGCCTCCTCCGACGTGAGCGTCGAATTCAGGAACGCGGCGTGGACACCGGCTTCCTCGAGCGCGCCGACCTGATCGTGCATCAGCGCAATCAGCGGGCTCACGACCACCGCGACGCCGCGGCCGGCGCGGTGGCGGGCGATGGCCGGCACCTGGTAGCACAGGCTCTTGCCGCCGCCGGTGGGCATCAGCACCAGTGCATCGCCTTCGGCGCAGACGTGCTCGATGATCGCCTGCTGCGCTCCGCGGAACCCGGCGTAGCCGAAGACCTCGTGCAGCAGATCGTTCAGGCGGGCGTCGTTCCGGGATGGGTTCACGGGCAGTGATGGCAGGGCGGCCCGCGATGGTAAGCGAGCCGCTTGCACGGCCACTGCGCGCAGTCATGCGCCGGGTCCGTCAACCGACGCCCCGTCCGGCCGGGTTCAAGGGTCGCGAGCGACTGAACCCCGGGCCTCGACTCTCTGCTATGCGGCCTGGGCCGGGTAGTCGATATAGCCCTTCGGCCCCGGCGTGTAGAACGTGCCGAAATCGGGCGCGTTCTCTGCCCTACCCGATTTCCACCGTGCGAAGAGATCCGGGTTGGCGAGGAACGGACGCCCCACGGCAACCAGGTCGCACTTGCCCGCGGCCAGATCGCTCTCGGCGCGCGCGGCGTCGTAGCCGCCGGACAGGATCAGCGTGCGCTTGAAGACACTGCGGAACGTCGCCTTCATCGAGTCGGGCACGGGCGGTGCGCCCATCGACGAGTGGTCGACCAGGTGGACGTAGACCAGCCCCGCAGCGTCGAGCTGACGTGCCAGGTAGGCGTAGTCGGTCTCCATCGCCTCGTAGAGCGGCATGTCGTTGAACACGCCGAACGGGGACAGGCGGATGCCGACCCGGTCCTTGCCGATCGCGGCGACCACGGCTTCGACCACTTCGAGCACGAAGCGCGTGCGGTTCTCGATCGGGCCGCCGTAGCGATCCGTGCGCTGGTTCGATGTCGGGCGGATGAATTGCTCGAGCAGGTAACCGTTTGCCCCGTGCAGCTCGACACCGTCGAATCCGGCGGCCAGGGCATTCCTGGCCGCCTGGGCGAACTCGGCGATCGTGGCCTTGATGTCGGCGTCGGTCATCGCCTCGGGCATCGAGTGGGGCTTCATGCCCTCGGCGTCGGTGTAGATCTCTCCGCTGGCGGCGACCGCCGACGGCCCGAGTACGCGGGCACCGGCGGGCAGGTTCAGCGTATGGGCGATGCGACCGCAGTGCATGAATTGCATGAACATCTTGGCCCCCAGCGGGCGGACCGCGTCGGCGACGAGTTTCCAGCCCGCAGTCTGCGCTGCCGAGAAGATGCCCGGTATCCGCGGGTAGCCGAGGCCGTTTGGCGACGGCGACACCCCTTCGGTCACGATCAGTCCGGCGGACGCGCGCTGCGCGTAGTACTGCGCCATCAGTTCGGTGGGGACATTGCCGATGGCGCGGTTGCGCGTCATCGGTGCCATGACGAGGCGGTTCTGCAGCGTGAGCGGGCCCAAGGTGGTCTTCGAAAACAGGTGCGACATGATGGATTCCGGCGAGTTGGAGGACCCGCGGTCGTTTGGCCCCGCGGCAGCTTCCGATTGTCCGCAAGCGCTGGCCGATGGGGTTCA
Source organism: uncultured bacterium (assembly GCA_963802435.1). Lineage (GTDB taxonomy): Bacteria > Pseudomonadota > Gammaproteobacteria > Burkholderiales > Burkholderiaceae_C > CAIKUF01. The sequence goes on along the minus strand of CAWDIT010000003.1, from coordinate 126,644 downwards.
AATCGCACGAACGCTCGCTTCAGTTGGCGCGAAGACGGGGGACGCGGCGCATCGGCACCCCCCAACGGGGGCACCCGTCGTGGGCATGGTGCCGCCGTGCCGTCTCGCGCATGATGCAGACCTTGCGCGCCAGGCGCGCCGGTATCATCGATCAACGCGTATTGAGCTGAACCACTGGAGAGCGCCATGGCCTCGATCAACAAAGTCATCCTCATCGGCAACCTCGGCCGCGACCCCGAAGTGCGCTACACGCCGAGCGGCGCGGCGGTGTGCAACGTCACGATTGCCACCTCGCGCAACTGGAAGGACAAGACCTCGGGCGACAAGGTCGAAGAGACCGAGTGGCATCGCGTGGTGTTCTACGACCGCCTGGCCGAGATTGCCGGGGAGTACCTGAAGAAGGGCCGTTCGGTCTATGTCGAGGGGCGCCTGAAGACGCGCAAGTGGCAGGACAAGGAAGGCGTCGAGAGGTACACGACCGAAATCGTCGCCGAGGAGATGAAGATGCTCGGCGGGCGCGAGGGCCTGGGCGGCGGCGATGAAGGCGGCTCGCGTGGTTACGCCCGTGAAGGCGGCGACGCCGGCGAGCGCGGTCCACGGCCGGCGGCGCAACGCCCGGCGGCGAGCAAGCCGGCCGCTGCGCCGGCGGCGAAGTCGTCGACCGGCTTCGACGACATGGACGACGACATACCCTTCTGACGGGTGGGGCCCGCTGGACGGCGCTTCGTATCGATCGGGCTGACCGTCTAGCGCGCCCGCGCGACGGTTACGCAGGGCGCTGGAAGAGGCGCTCCATCGCCACGTCGATCACCATGCCGCACAGGCTGTACAGCAGCGAGCCGATCAGCGCTGCGCCGAAGCTGCGCACGTGGAAGCCGTCGAGCACCTCGGCCGCGGCATAGAACATCGCAGCGTTGATGACGAAGAGGAACAGGCCCAGGGTGAGCAGCGTGACCGGCAGCGTCAACAGCACCAGCAGGGGGCGCAGCAGCGCGTTGAACAAGCCGAGCACGAAGGCCGCGATCAGCGCCGAACCGAAACCCGGCACCGAGACACCCGGGTACAGGTGCGCCACCAGCAGCAGCGCGGCGGCAAGAAGCAGCCAGCGAACGATGATCTTCATGCGCGAAGCATAGCGCCGAAGCCGCGCCGACGAACGCGAAGCCGCGCGCTGAACGCATTGCCGCGAGAGTCCGCGGGCCGCTGCGCTGAGCAGAGTGATGCGATCCTGCGACAAAAGCGCGATGCGCCGCGCTCGAATGCGTGTTTCTCCTATGAAAACAGCTTCTCATACCAGTGCGCACGCAGTACCATCCGCTGCGCAGGACAAGTGAGGAAACGAGAGCTCATGCGGCTCTCACCCACCTCCCGCACATCAACCACTCACTTGATGGAGAAACTCACAATGGCAACTGCAAAGAAGGCTCCGGCCAAGAAGGCACCCGCGAAGAAGGCCGCTCCGGCCAAGAAGGCGGCGGTGAAGAAGGCCGCTCCGGCCAAGAAGGCGGCGGCGAAGAAGGCTGCACCGGCCAAGAAGGCGGCGGCGAAGAAGACCGCTCCGGCCAAGAAGCGCACGCCGAACGCGGCCTTCATGAAGGCCATGACCCCGAGCGCGGCTCTGGCGGCCATCATCGGCTCCAAGGCCATGCCGCGCACCGAAGTCACGAAGAAGGTGTGGGAATACATCAAGGCGAACAAGCTGCAGGACGCAGCCAAACGCACGATGATCAACGCCGACGCCAAGCTGAAGGAGATCTTCAAGAAGGCCCAGGTGTCGATGTTCGAGATGACCAAGCTGATCAACAGCCATCTGAGCTGAAACGCGCGACGCGGCTCCAGTGCCGCGGCGGGAACAAAGCCGGTGCCGGGGTGCCGGCTTTTTTCTGCGCGCCCGTCAGCGGCTGAGCGGATTGCGGGCTGGCCTACTTCGGTTCGGCCAGATCGAACAGTTCGGCCGCGTTGCGCCAGGCGATGCGCTGCGCCGTGGCGGGTGGCAAGTCACCGAGCCAGACCCGCGCCGCCTGCATCAGCGCTTCGTACTCGCTCCAGCGCGCGTTGACCCAGGTGTCCGAGCCGAGCAAGAAGCGCGTCGGGAACTCGGCGAACAGAGCCTTCCAGGGGGCCGACAGATGGCCGTCGGCGCCGGTCAGGCCGGGGCGGTACGACAGCTCGCCGAGCAGCGTCGGATGGCGGCGCATCAGCTCGCGCACGCGCTCGACCGGCGCGCCGCCGATGCCGCTATGGGCCCAGATCAGGCGCGCCTTCGGGGCGTGCGCCATCAACAGGTCGATTGCCGGGTCGTCCACGTGCGCCAGCACCGCCAGGCCCCGGTCTTGCGCCAGGCGCATCAGCTTGGCCGCCACCGCGCCATTGGCGTTCGCGCTGTCGTACAGGTGGAATTCGCCCAGACCACGGTACGGGCCGGCAGCAGTGCCGCGCGCGAGTTCGTCCAGCACCATCGAGTAGATCGTTTCGTCGGCGAACCAGCCGCTGTAGTCGGCGCGGTTGCGATAGAGCCGGACGAACGGCACGACCGTTACACCGGCCGCGGCGGCCTGGGCCCGGGCCGAGGCGAGCAACTGCGTGCCGTCGTTGGGTCGGCTGTTGGCGAGGATCGCGCGCACGCCCGCGCGTTGCATGCGGGCGAGCACGTCGGGCAGCGGGTAGGTCGCGAAAGCCTCGTCGTTGTAATGCAGGTGGGCGTCGAACAGCGCACCGGCGTACGGCTCGGCGCGCGCAATTCCCAGCGTCACGATGGCCAGCAGCAGCCCTGCGATCACGCGAGCGAGCGCACCCATGGGTCAGCCGATGTGTTGGCGCAGGAACGCCAGCGTGCGCTCGCGTGCCAGCGACGCGCTCGCGGCGTCGTACGAAGCGCGCTGGTCGCAATTGAAGCCGTGCAGCGCGGGATAGAGCAGGACCGTCACACCTGGTTGCGCGGTCCGAAAGGCCTCCACGGTGTCGAGCGGAATGTGGCTGTCGCGGTCGCCGAAATGCGCCAGCACCGGGCAGCGTGGCTCTCGCGATGCATGGCTTGGAATGCCGCCGCCGTAGTAGGCAACGCCCGCGGCCAGGCCGTCCAGGCTGCAGGCGGCGAGCCAGCTCAGCAGGCCGCCCCAGCAGTATCCGATCACGCCGACCTTGCCCGCGCCGCCGACGTGGGCCATTGCCGCTGCGATGTCGAGCAGCGGGCGATCGTTGCCGGTGGCCGTCTTCAACGCGAAGCCGCGCTGGATGTCGGCATCGTCATAGCCGAGATCGACGCCGCGTTCGACGCGATCGAACAGCGCGGGCGCTATCGCCAGATAGCCATCGGCTGCAAAACCGTCGGTGACCGAGCGCACATGTGAGTTGACGCCGAAGATCTCCTGTACCACCACCAGCGCGCCACGCGGCTTCGCGGCTGGCACGGCGATGTAGGCGTCGAAGCGGTGGCCGTCCGCGGCCGTCAGTCGCTCGTTCATTGCGGGTCGCCTCCTGCTCGTGGGCCGCAGTCTAGCGAGTGCTGTACCCACTGTCAGAGCAGGGCCGCGAGATTCCCTGCCGCACCGGCGGTTACGGCTGAACACACATCGCCAGCAGATTCATGACAGAGTCGTGCCCAGGCTGTCGGCGAGGCTACGCCGGAATGCGTTGATTGCCGATAAGCCCTCAAGGAGTACGCCCGATGAAGAAGCTATTCGCCCTGGCGCTCGCCGCCGCAGCCCTGTCGCCCGCGGTCGCGCAGACCAGTGTCGGAGTCTCGATCGGCATCAACCAGCCCGGTGTCTACGGCCAGATCAACATCGGCAACCTGCCGCCACCGCCGGTGGTCTACGCCCAGCCGATCATCTACGCGCCGCCCCGAGTGGCTGTCGTGCAGCAACCGGTCTACCTGTACGTGCCGCCCGGTCACCAGAAGAGCTGGGGCAAGTACTGCGGTAAGTACCAGGCCTGCGGGCAGCCGGTGTACTTCGTGCAGGAGAGCTGGGTTCGCGAGCGCTACGAAAGCGAAGGCCATCACGGACACGGCAATGGCAAGAACAAGGGCGGACAAGGCAACGGGAAGAACAAGGGACACGACTGAGGCGTGACCGAGGGCGTCGCTGCGGACTCCCGAGCGAACGCCAAAGGACCGGCCGCCGTCTGCCGGCGGGCGCGGCGAGCCGGCACTTCATATCGCCAATAGGGGCCTCAGGTATCGCCCGGTGTGGCTCGCCGGGTTGGCGGCCACATCCTCCGGCGTGCCGGTGGCCACCACCCGGCCACCGCCGGCGCCGCCTTCGGGGCCCATGTCGATGACCCAGTCGGCGGTCTTGATGACGTCCAGGTTGTGCTCGATCACGACGATCGTGTTGCCGGCGTCGCGCAGTTGGTGCAGCACGCGCAGAAGCAGGTCGATGTCGGCGAAGTGCAGTCCGGTCGTGGGCTCGTCCAGTATGTACAGCGTGCGCCCGGTGTCGCGCTTGGAGAGTTCCAGCGCCAGCTTCACGCGTTGTGCCTCGCCGCCGGAGAGCGTGGTCGCGCTCTGGCCGAGGCGGATGTAGCCGAGCCCCACGTCGAGCAGCGTCTGCAGCTTGCGCGCGATCGCCGGCACGGCGCTGAAGTAGGCGTGCGCGTCCTCCACCGTGAGATCGAGCACCTGCGTGATGTTCCTGCCCTTGTAGAGGATCTCCAGCGTCTCGCGGTTGTAGCGCTTGCCGTGGCAGCTGTCGCAAGGGACGTAGACGTCGGGCAGGAAGTGCATCTCGACCTTGAGCACGCCGTCGCCCTGGCAGGCTTCGCAGCGCCCGCCCGCCACGTTGAACGAAAAGCGTCCCGGCCCGTAGCCGCGCTCGCGCGCCGCGGGCACCTCCGCGAAGAGTTCGCGGATCGGCGTGAACAGCCCCGTGTAGGTGGCCGGGTTGCTGCGCGGCGTGCGGCCGATCGGGCTCTGGTCGACGTTGATCACCTTGTCGAATGCTTCCAGCCCCTCGATCTGGTCGTGCGGCGCCGGCTCGGCGTGACTGCTGTAGAGCTTTCGCGCGACCGCCGCATACAGCGTGTCGTTGACCAGCGTGCTCTTGCCCGAGCCCGAGACGCCGGTGATGCAGGTGAACAGGCCGACCGGGATCTCGACCTCGACGCCCTGCAGGTTGTTGCCTCGGGCATTCACGATCCGCAGGCGGTCGCCAGCGGCTCGTGATGCCCGCTGGGCCGAGCTGACGGCATCCTCACTTGCCGCACGCGGCTCGAAAGCCCCGCTTCGCTCCCGACCCTCCGGGCGGGAGAGGGAGCCCGTGCCCCATGGCTTGCGCCGCTGCGGCAACGCGATCTTCAGCGCGCCCGAAAGGTAGCGCCCGGTCAGCGATTGCGGGTTCTTCGCGACTTCGTCCGGTGTGCCTTGCGCGATGACGCGTCCGCCGTGCACGCCGGCACCTGGCCCCATGTCGATGCAATGGTCGGCGGCGCGGATCGCTTCCTCGTCGTGCTCGACGACGAGCACGCTGTTGCCGAGGTCGCGCAGGTGGCGCAGGGTGCCGATCAGGCGCGCGTTGTCGCGCTGGTGCAGGCCGATGCTCGGCTCGTCGAGCACGTACATCACGCCGGTCAGGCCCGAGCCGATCTGGCTCGCCAGGCGGATGCGCTGCGACTCGCCGCCGGAGAGCGTGTCGGCGTTGCGGTCCAGACTCAGGTAGGCGAGCCCGACATCGTTCAGGAACTTCAGGCGCGAGCGGATCTCGCGCACCACCTTGTCGGCGATCTCCGCCTTGGCGCCTCTCAACTGCAGGCCATCGAAGTAGGCCAGGCAGTCGCGCAGCGTGGCGTGCTCGACGTCGTAGATGGGTCGGCCCCTGGCTGGCTTCGCATCGTCGACCGCCGCGTCGACCAGGAACACATGTCGCGACTCGCGGCGCAACCGCGCGCCGTCGCAGCCGGGGCAGGGCTTGGATGCCATGTAGCGTGCCAGTTCCTCGCGCACCGCAACCGAGTCGGTCTCCTTGTAGCGGCGCTCGAAGTTCGGAATGATTCCCTCGAACGGGTGGCTGCGCCTGACGGTGCGCTTGCGGCCCGAGGCGCCCTCCGCTTCGTAGACAAACTCGATCTCGGTCGACCCCGAGCCGCGCAGCAGTGCACCTTGCGCGTCGCCGGGCAATGCTTCGAACGCGGTATCGATGTCGAACCCGTAGTGTCGGGCCACGCTTTCCAGCATCGAGAACGTGTAGGCGTTGCGCCGGTCCCAGCCCTTGACGGCGCCATTGGCCAGGCTCAGGCTCGGGAATGCAACCACGCGCTCGGGATCGAACACCGTCACCACGCCGAGTCCGTCGCAGTCGGGGCAGGCGCCGACCGGGGAGTTGAACGAGAACAGGCGCGGCTCCATCTCCGCCAGCGAGTAGCTGCACGCCGGACAGGCGAACTTGCTGCTGAACAGGTGTTCGCCGCGGCCCTGGCGCCTCCCTGCGCCCGGCTCACCGGGCTCCTCCATCTCGAGCGCCAGCGCGCGGCCCTCGGCGATGCGCAAGGCGGCCTCGAAGCTCTCGGCCAGGCGCTGGCGCAGGCTCTCGTGCAGATCACGGTGCACCTTCACGCGGTCGATCACGACGTCGATGTCGTGCTTCTCGGCCTTCTTGAGCGCGGGCAGGTCGGCCGCCTCGAAAGTGATGCCGTCGACGCGAAAGCGCACGTAGCCCTGCGCCTGCATGTCGGCGAACAGCTCGGCGAATTCGCCCTTGCGGTCGCGCACCACCGGCGCCAGCACCGCGAGCCGGGTGTCGTCGGGCAGCGCGAGCACGGTGTCGACCATCTGGCTCACGCTCTGCGCCTGCAACGGCAACGCGTGCTCGGGGCAGAACGGTGTGCCCGCGCGCGCGTACAGCAGGCGCAGGTAGTCGTGGATCTCGGTCACCGTGCCGACTGTCGAGCGCGGATTGTGCGAGGTGGCCTTCTGCTCGATGCTGATGGCCGGCGAGAGGCCCTCGATCACGTCGACATCGGGCTTGTCCATCAGCTGCAGGAACTGGCGCGCGTAAGCCGAGAGGCTCTCGACGTAGCGCCGCTGGCCTTCCGCGTAGAGCGTGTCGAAGGCGAGGCTGGACTTGCCGGAACCGGAGAGCCCGGTGATCACGACGAGCCGGTTGCGCGGCAGGTCGAGGTCGATGTTCTTCAGGTTGTGCGTGCGTGCGCCGCGGATGCGGATGCTCGGGGTTTCGGGTTGAGGCATGGCGGCTGGGGACCCCGGCGAATCCGGAGCAACCGGGCATTATGGAAGCAGCGCCCGCCGACGGCAAAGCCCGCGGTCTGCCGACTTGAGCGCAGGCAGCGCTTGCGCAGCACCAGGGCGGTGCAAGCGCTGCCTCGTGGTGCGCGAAAGCCCGTCGGCGGTGCATCAATCGGCGCCCCAAGATGGCACATCGATTGCTTCAACATGGCGCGCCTGCGTGACTCGCGGCGCGGGCAGCCGGTGCGCGTGGGCGACCGGCTCGAGCCACTTCCCATCCGCCGAGGACGTTCCATGGAGCCACTCAAGCAAGGCAGCGATGCCCTCTTCATCCTGCTCGGCGCGATCATGGTGCTGGCCATGCATTCGGGCTTCGCGTTCCTCGAGCTCGGCACCGTGCGCAAGAAGAGCCAGGTCAACGCGCTGGTGAAGATCCTGGTCGACTTCTCGGTCTCGACGCTGGCCTACTTCTTCGTTGGCTACGGCATCGCCTACGGGGTGCAGTTCTTCAGCGGCGCCGAGACGCTGGCAGCGGGGAACGGCTACGAGCTCGTCAAGTTCTTCTTCCTGCTGACCTTTGCCGCGGCGGTCCCGGCCATCGTCTCGGGCGGCATCGCCGAGCGGGCGCGCTTCTACCCCCAGCTGCTTGCCACCGCGCTCGTCGTCGGCCTCGTCTACCCGGTCTTCGAGGGCGTGGTGTGGAACGGCAACCTCGGCGTGCAGGCGTGGCTCAAAGCCGCGACCGGCGCCGAGATGCACGACTTCGCCGGCTCGGTGGTCGTGCACGCGGTCGGCGGCTGGATCGCGCTGCCGGCCGTGCTGTGGCTGGGCGCGCGAAGCAACCGCTATCGCAAGGACGGGGCGATCTCGGCGCACCCACCGTCGAGCATCCCGTTCCTCGCGCTCGGCGCCTGGATCCTGACCGTCGGCTGGTTCGGCTTCAACGTGATGAGCGCGCAGACGATCGCCAGGATCTCGGGCCTGGTGGCCGTCAATTCGCTCATGGCGATGGTCGGCGGCACGCTGGTGGCAGTGGCGATGGGCCGCAACGATCCGGGCTTCGCCTACAACGGTCCCCTCGCCGGCCTGGTCGCGGTCTGCGCGGGCTCGGACGTGATGCATCCGCTGGGCGCGCTCGTCACCGGCGGCGTCGCCGGGGCCATCTTCGTCAGTCTGTTCACGCTGACGCAGAACCGTTGGCGCATCGACGACGTGCTCGGCGTCTGGCCGCTGCACGGCCTGTGCGGCACCTGGGGCGGCATCGCCGCGGGCATCTTCGGCAACAAGGCGCTTGGCGGTCTCGGCGGCGTCGCCCTCGGCGCCCAGCTGCTCGGCACGCTGCTCGGCGTGGCATGGGCGCTGGCGAGCGGCTTCATCGTGTACGGCCTGATCCGGCTCGGCATCGGCCTGCGTCTGTCGCAGGAAGAGGAATTCGACGGGGCCGACCTGAGCATCCACCGCATCACCGCCACGCCGGAGCGCGAGGCGAACTGGTAGGGGCGCTGACAGATCAGGCCGCAGGTCCGCGCTGCGGTGCGCCTGCGCGCGCTTCCCCGGACGAGTCCTCGACACGAGCCCCCTCCGGCGGATGGGCCGGGAAGCGCAGCGTGAAACGTGCTCCGGGCCCGAAGGCCGCACCGGCCTGTTCGCTCAGACCGGGCCGATGGCGCAGATTGGCTGCGGCCAGCGTGATTTCCGCACCGTGCTGGGTGGCAATCTCGCGCACGATCGCCAGGCCCAGGCCAGAGCCGTCGACGTCGGTGCCGAGCGAGCGGTAGAACGGCTGGAAGACCTGTTCGCGCTCGGCCGGCGCGATGCCGGGGCCCGAATCCTCCACCTGCAGCACCACCACCTGGCCGAACGGGTCGTCGACCACACGCACCGTGACGGTGCCGCCGGCGGGCGTGTAGCGCAGCGCGTTGTCGACCAGGTTGCGGATCAGTTCGCGCAGCAGCAGCGCATGCCCGGTGACCACCGGCCCCGGGCGCTGGCCGGCCACCACGTCGCCGTCCGGCCCCTCGTAGCCGAGGTCGATGCGCTTCTCGAGCGAGCGCGGCACGAAGTCGCGCACCGTCTCGATCGCGAGGCTGGCGATGTTGACGTCCTGCTTGCGTGCCGAGTGTTCCTTGTCCTCGGCACGCGCCATCGCGAGCAGCTGGTTGACCATGTGCGCCGCTCGCTGGCTGGAGCGGGCGATCTGCTGCAGCGAGGTCTTCAGCTGTTGCGGTCCGCTCGTTCCGGCGTCGATCTCGCGCTGGGCCAGCTCGGCCTGCGTGCGCAGGCCGGCCAGAGGTGTCTTCAGCTGGTGCGCGGCGTCGGCCAGGAAGTGCTTCTGCGCGCCGATGCTTGCATCGAGCCGTGCCAGCAAGTCGTTGATGGCGCGCACCAGCGGCGACACTTCCTCCGGCACGTCGCGCTCGTCGAGCGGGCTCAGGTCGTGGCTCTCGCGGCCGCGGATGCGACGCTGCAGGGCATTCAGCGGGGCGATGCCGCGCGCCAATGCCATCCAAACCAGCAGCACCGCCAGTGGCAGGATGACGAACTGCGGCAGGATCACGCCCTTGATGATCTCGGTGGCCAGGCGCGAGCGCTTGCCGAGCGTCTCGGCCACCTGCACCAGCGGCCCCGGTGGCGTGCCGCTGGCGCCTTCGCCGCCCGCGCTGTCCACATAGACCCACAGCGCGGCCACGCGGACGGCGGTGTTGTTGATCGTGTCGTCGCGGTAGCGCACCTCGCCGGGCGCCCCTTGATCGGTGTCGAGCGGCACCGGAATCGTCGTGTCGCCGCTGATGAACTCGCCGCGCAGGCCGAGCACCTGAAAGTAGATGTCGTCGGTCTCGTCGCTGCGCAGCAACTCGGTAGCGCCGTCGGGCAGCCGAAACCGGGCGACCCGCAACCCCCCCGCGGCTCCCTCCACTGCGATCTGCTGCGCCAGGACCTGCGCCATGGCGCCGAGTTCGCGGTCGAAAGGCCTGTTGGCGATGTTCTGCGCCACGAGCCAGGTCAGCAGCACGCTCATCGGCCACAACAGCAGCAGCGGCGCGAGCATCCAGTCGAGGATCTCGCCGAACAGCGAGCGCTGCTCCTTGCTGCGCGTCGTTTCCGGGGTCGGCATCGTGGTGCCGAGCATAGCGCCGGACACCCGGCTCAGTTCGCGATCTTCTCCAGGCAGTAGCCGAGCCCGCGCACGGTCGCGATGCGCACCGGACCCTGCTCGATCTTCTTGCGCAGGCGGTGGATGTAGACCTCGATCGCGTTGTTGCTGACTTCTTCGCCCCACTCGCAAAGCCGCTCGACGAGTTGGTCCTTGCTGACCAGGCGCCCGGCGCGCTGCAGCAACACCTCCAGCAGCGAGAGCTCGCGTGCCGACAAGTCGATCAGCTGGTCGTTGATGTAGGCCACCCGGCCGGTGGCGTCGAAGCTGAGCGGGCCGTGCTTGATGACCGTCGCCGCCGAGCCCAGCCCGCGCCGTGTCAGCGCGCGCACGCGAGCCTCGAGTTCCTGCAACGAGAACGGCTTGGCCATGTAGTCGTCGGCACCGAGGTCCAGTCCCTTGACACGCTGATCGACGCTGTCGGCGGCGGTGAGGATCAGCACCGGGACACTCGACCCGCGACTCCGAAGCTTGCGCAGCACCTCGAGTCCGTGCATCTTCGGCAGGCCGAGGTCGAGGATGAGGCAGTCGAATTCGTGCGACGCCAGCGCCGCATCGGCCTCGCTGCCGCTGCCGACGTGGTCAACCGCGTAACCGGCATTGCGCAGCGACCGCAGCAACCCGTCGGCGAGAACATGGTCGTCTTCGGCGATGAGGATGCGCATGCCTGTCTCCTGTTGAACCGTACGCATTCGACGGCGACGGCTTGGAAGCGCGGCTCTGAGCGGCCCTGCGAGATCATTGTATGTTTGGTTCCGACATCACATCGCTTCGCGATATGAGTCTGCACCGAAGCGCGGGGCGCATTGGTTCCGACATCACATCGCTTCGCGATATGAGTCTGCACCGAAAGCCCGGGGCGCTTTGCGTCCGATCCCTAGATCAGGGGATGGATCGGCGATATGCACTACTGTACAAACATCCAGTTCCTGAGATAATGGCAACCACATTCCGGAGAAACAGCGATGGACGCAAGCACCCAATCGAGCATGAACCCTGAAAAGGCCAAGGCCCTGCAGGCCGCGCTGGCGCAGATCGAGAAGCAGTTCGGCAAGGGCTCGATCATGCGGCTTGGCGAAGGTGAGGCGATCCGCGACATCGAGGTCGTCTCCACCGGCTCTCTCGGCCTCGACATCGCACTCGGCGTGGGCGGGCTGCCGCGCGGCCGCGTGATCGAAATCTACGGGCCGGAATCGTCGGGCAAGACCACGCTGACGTTGCAGGTCATTGCCGAGATGCAAAAGCAGGGCGGCGTCAGCGCCTTCATCGACGCCGAGCACGCACTCGATGCGCAGTACGCCGAGAAGCTCGGCGTCAACCTGCAGGAGTTGTTGATCTCGCAGCCCGACACAGGCGAGCAGGCGCTCGAGATCGTCGACGCGCTGGTGCGCTCGGGCGCGGTCGACCTGATCGTCGTCGACTCCGTGGCCGCGCTTACCCCCAAGGCCGAGCTCGAAGGCGACATGGGCGACAGCCTGCCCGGCCTGCAGGCGCGCCTGATGAGCCAGGCCCTGCGCAAGCTCACCGCTTCGATCCAGAAGACCAACACGACAGTCATCTTCATCAACCAGATCCGCATGAAGATCGGCGTGATGTTCGGCTCGCCCGAGACCACCACCGGCGGCAACGCGCTGAAGTTCTACGCCTCGGTGCGCCTGGACATCCGGCGCATCGGCTCGATCAAGAAGGGCGACGAGGTCATCGGCAACGAAACCAAGGTCAAGGTTGTGAAGAACAAGGTGGCGCCCCCCTTCAGGACCGCCGAGTTCGACATCCTCTACGGCGAAGGCATCAGTCGCGAGGGCGAGATCATCGACATGGGCGTCGAGGCCAAGGTGGTCGAGAAATCGGGCGCCTGGTATGCCTACAAGGGCGAGAAGATCGGCCAGGGCAAGGACAACGCGCGCGAGTTCCTGCGCGAGAACCATGGCCTGGCGGTGGAGATCGAGAACCGCGTGCGTGAAGCCGTCGGCATTCCGCCGCTGCCGACCGGCGAAGTCGAGCCCGCAGCTGCGGCAAAGGGCAAGGCGACCCGGGAGTAGGCCGCCGGTCACGCTCCGGGTCCTGGTGCAATGGGGCCGCGCCTGTCGCTCAAGGCACGCGCGCTTCAGTTGCTGGCGCAGCGTGAGCACAGCCGCCTCGAGCTGCGCCGCAAGCTGCTGGCGCACGCGAATCAGGTGATGGCCGGCACGCCCAAGCCCGATCCCGCCGCCGAGCCTGCCGAAGCCGCGAAGTTCGCTCGGCGGCTGCCGCCGACACCAGAGACGCAGGCCGATGTCGACGCACTGCTCGATTGGCTGACCGAGAAGGGACACCTGAGCGAAGCCCGTTTCGTCGAGGCCCGGGTGCGCGCGCGCGCAGCGCGGCTCGGCATCCTGCGCATCCACCAGGAGTTGGCAAAGCACGGCCTGGAGCTCGCGCCCGAAGAAGTGAAAGCGCTCAGGGAGAGTGAACTGGCACGCGCCCGGCAGGTCTGGGCCCGCAAGTTCGACGCCCCGGCTTGCGACGCGGCGGGGCGCGCCCGTCAGATGCGTTTCCTGGCAGGCCGCGGATTCTCGGCCGACGTGATCAGACGCCTGCTGCGGGGCGACGAAGGCGACTGAGCTCGGATGCGGTCGGCAAGCCAGGCGAGACGATGCTGCGTTGCAGCATGCTACATTGCCCGCTTCACCGCTCGCCACGCCACTGTCGGCGTCTGCCCCGGGATCACTCGACCGATGGCCCTGCCCCCCGCCGCGCTCACCCGAACGCTCCAGCATCGCCGCAGCATCGCCATCGAGGTCTTTGCACGCGGCGATGGCTTATGGGAGGTCGACGCGCAGCTGACCGATCTCAGGACGCGCGCATCGACGCTGGCCTCCGGGGCGCCTCCGGCGGGCCAGCCGATCCACGACATGCTGCTCCGCCTGGTGGTCGATGAGCGCTTCAATATCGTCGAAGCCGGTGCGGAGACGCGCGCCATGCCCTACCCGGGGATGTGCAACGACCATGGCGACGCCTACGCCAGGCTGGCCGGTTTGAACCTGATGCACCGCTTCCGGCAAGGCGTCAAGCAGCGCCTGGGTGGCGTGCTCGGTTGCACCCACATCACCGAAATGACGCAGGACTTGCCGACCGCCGTCGTGCAGGCCTTCGCCGGCACGGTGATCGACACCCGCGGCGACGCCGACACGGCCGAGCAGCCGTTCCAGATCGACCGCTGCCACGCTTTGCGCGCCGACGGCGAAGCGGTGCGCATCCACTATCCACGCTGGTACCGTCAAGGCACTGTCAGCTCGGGCCCAGACACTGCGCCGCAGCCGCCGGCTCCGCTCCCCTCACCACAACCCATGCACGAGACGTCACGATGAAGATCCATGAATACCAGGGCAAGGAACTCCTGCGTCAGGCGGGCATACCGGTTCCGCGCGGCTACCCCGCCTTTTCGGTGCGCGAGGCGACAGAGGCGGCGCAGAAGCTCGGCGGCCCGGTGTGGGTCGTGAAGGCGCAGATCCACGCCGGCGGGCGCGGCAAAGGAGGCGGCGTGAAGCTTGCCCGTTCGCTCGACGAGGTGGGTGCGCTCGCGGGCGAGATCCTCGGCATGCAGTTGAAGACGCACCAGACCGGCCCTGAAGGCCAGAAAGTGCGACGCCTGCTGATCGAGGAAGGCGCCGACATCAGGAAGGAATACTACGTTGCCGCCGTCACCGACCGGACGACACAAACGGTCGCGATGATGGCCAGCAGCGAAGGCGGCATGAACATCGAGGAGGTGGCTCACAAGACACCGGAGAAGATCCTCAAGGTCTTCATCGACCCGCTCGCCGGCATGACCGATGCGCAGGGTCTCGAGCTGGCACGGGGCATCGGCGTGCCCGAGGCCTCGCAGGCGCAGGCGGTGGACGTGTTCAAGAAGCTCTACGCCTGCTACATGGACACCGACGCCAGCCTGGCCGAGATCAACCCGCTGATCCTCGAGGGCAACGGCGGCATCAAGGCGCTGGACGCGAAATTCAACTTCGACTCCAACGCCTTGTTCCGCCACCCGGAGATCGTCGCCTACCGCGACCTCGACGAGGAAGACCCGGCGGAACTCGAGGCGAGCAAGTTCGACCTTGCCTACATCCAGCTCGACGGCAACATCGGCTGCCTGGTCAATGGCGCCGGCCTGGCGATGGCGACGATGGACACGATCAAGCTGTTCGGCGGCGAGCCGGCCAACTTCCTCGACGTCGGCGGCGGCGCGACGGCCGAGAAGGTCACCGAGGCCTTCAAGATCATGCTCGCCAGCCCGAAGGTCAAGGCGATCCTGGTCAACATCTTCGGCGGCATCATGCGCTGCGACACGATCGCCGAAGGCGTGGTCGCTGCCTGCAAGGCGACCAACCTGAAGGTGCCGCTGGTGGTGCGGATGAAGGGCACCAACGAGGACATCGGCAAGAAGATCCTGGCCGATTCCGGCTTGCCCATCATCAGCGCCGACTCGATGGCCGAGGCAGCGCTGGCCGTGATGGCCGCCCTCAAGTAACCGCTGCCCGCAAGGAATTGAACATGTCGATCCTGATCAACAAAGACACCAAGGTCATCACCCAGGGCATGACCGGCAAGACCGGGCAGTACCACACCAGGATGTGCCGCGACTACGCAAACGGCCGGAACTGCTTCGTCGCCGGCGTCAACCCGAAGAAGGCCGGCGAGGACTTCGAGGGCATTCCGATCTTCGCCACCGTGAAGGACGCCGCAGCGAAGACCGGCGCCACCGTCAGCGTGATCTACGTTCCGCCGGCTGGCGCCGCGGCCGCGATCTGGGAGGCCGTCGAAGCCGAGCTGGACCTCGCGATCTGCATCACCGAAGGCATCCCGATCAAGGACATGCTGGTGGTGCGCAACAAGATGAAGGCGCGCGAGGCCGCGGGCGGCAAGAAGACCCTGCTCCTCGGACCCAACTGCCCCGGGCTGATCACACCCGAGGAAATCAAGATCGGCATCATGCCGGGCCACATCCACAAGAAGGGCCGGATCGGCGTCGTCAGCCGCTCCGGAACGCTGACCTACGAAGCCGTGGCGCAACTCACCGACATCGGCCTCGGCCAGAGCAGCGCGGTCGGCATCGGTGGCGATCCGATCAACGGACTCAAGCACATCGACATCATGCGGCTCTTCAACGATGACCCGGAGACCGACGCGGTGATCATGATCGGCGAGATCGGCGGCCCCGACGAGGCCGACGCCGCCGTCTGGTGCAAGGCGAACATGAAGAAGCCCATCGTCGGCTTCATCGCCGGCGTCACCGCCCCGCCGGGGAAGCGCATGGGCCACGCCGGTGCGCTGATTTCGGGTGGCGCGGACACGGCAGATGCCAAGCTCGCGATCATGGAAGAGTGCGGCTTCACCGTCACGCGCGACCCGAGCGAGATGGGGCGCCTGCTGAAGCGCCTGCTCTGACCCTCAGGGCGCCGTCTGCTTGGCGGGGAGCGCGAGCTTGCAGGTGTCGAACGACTTCGGCGCACGTAGAGTCGGCTGAGCCGCGGCCGATCCCCATGCTTCGCATCTCCGCCACCGTGCTGCCGGCTCATTCCGCGCCGATGCCGCGCCGAAAGCCGCACCGATGAACTTCACGGACCCGACGTTCTGGATCGCCCTGGTGCAAATCATCGGCGTGAATATCGTGCTGTCGGGAGACAACGCAGTGGTCATCGCGCTGGCAGCGCGTGGCCTTCCTGCCGACCAGCAAAAGCGTGCCATCGCCTGGGGCAGCGCTGCCGCCGTCGTGATGCGCATCGTGTTGACGATCGTCGCCGTCGAACTGCTGCGCCTGCCCTACCTGAAGCTCGTCGGCGCCGGGCTGCTGCTGTGGATCGCGGTGCAACTCCTGATGCCCGAAGAAGGCGAGGGAGAGCACGGCGCGACGGTGAGTGGCCTGGGTGCGGCGATCAAGACGATCCTGCTCGCCGACTTGGTGATGAGCCTGGACAACGTGATCGCGGTGGCCGCGGCGGCCAAGGGCGACATCACCTTGCTGATCGTCGGCCTGGCGATCTCGATCCCGTTGGTGGTCTTCGCCAGCCGGGTGCTCTTGACGCTGATGGGGCGTTTCCCGGTGATCATTACGATCGGCGCCGGGCTGCTTGGCTGGGTAGCCGGCGACATGGCCGTCACCGATCCGGTCGACAAGCCGTGGGTTGATCTCGAGGCCGCGTTCCTGCACTGGGGTGCGCCGCTGGCGTGCGCGATCGGTGTCGTCGTCGTCGGCAAGTGGCTGGCCGCCCGCAAGACTGCCGCCTACGCTGCCCGTACGGCGGCGCAAGCAGTGGCCGCGATGCCGGGGGCTGCCGCGGCGCTGGCCCCCCCCCACTTGCAGCGTGTGCTGCTGGCGGTCGACGGCTCCGAGGGTGCTGGCCATGCCGTGCGCCGTCTGCTCGCGCTGCGCGACGATCTGCGTCAGGGGGCCACGCTGGAGGTCCACCTGGTCAATGTGCAACGCCCGCTTTCAGGTGACGTGTCCCGCTTCGTGCCCGGCCAGACCCTCGAGGACTACCACCATGAGCTCGGCGAGAAGGCCATGGCGCCGGCGCGCGCACTGCTCGACGGCGCCGGTCTCGCGCATCAGGACCACCAGCGCGTCGGCGAGCCCGGGCCGACGATTGCCGAAGTTGCCCGCGAGGCAGGCTGCGACCTGATCGTGATGGGTACCCGAGGCCTGGGATCGCACGGCGCGGCCCTGCTCGGTTCGGTGGCACAGAGCGCGATCGAGCACGCGAGCGTGCCGGTATTGCTGGTGAAGTGAACCCGGGGGCGAAGTCTGCGGCGAAGTCCCGTGCCGGGCCTCGGACCCTCGGTGATCCGAGGCGGCGCCACCACGACGCCCTGACCGTGATCTACCGACAGACGAGTACCGGCACCTTCGCGTGTGTCAGCACCTTCTGCGTCTCGCTTCCCAGCAGAACCCCTGCCAGTCCCCGGCGGCCGTGCGAGGCCATCACGATCAGGTCGCACTTGCGCTGCGCGGCGGCATCGATGATGGCCTGCGCCGGGAACTCGCCGGTCACGGTTACCCCTTGGAATGCTACCCCCGCCTGTGATGCCGCCCTCTCGATCGCGCCGAGGTAGCGCGCTGCCGCCTTCGCGGTGAGCGCGGCGTGCTCCTCGGGCTGCATGTAGGCGACCGGCAGCAGGCCCTCGAAGACCAGCGGTGTCGGCGCCGGCGCGACGAACAGCCCGGTCACCCGGGCCCCGGTCGCCTTGGCCAGCGCGACGCCATCTGTCGCAGCGTGCGCGGAGTGCGTCGAACCATCGGTCGGAATCAGGATGTGCTTGTACATGACCAGTTCCCTCGTCGATGCATCACTTGGAAGCGAACGGCAGCACCCAGATCAGCATGCCGAGCGCGTAACACACCCCCGCAGCGACCAGGGTGAACGGCACGCTCCACGAGAGGAACTCGCGCAACGACACCTTGCGCTTTTCCTCCCGCTGGCAGATGTTCAGCGCGGCATACAGCGCTGGCGCGCCCGCCACCGTAAGGTTGCTGCCCAGCGTGCCCGACCACAGCAGCATCCACCACAACGGCCACGGCGCCACGCCGTCGGTTTTCAGGTCCTTGATCGTGTGCAGAAAGGTCAGGATGTACGCGTCGTGCTCGACGATCCCCACGATCGGCACGGTGACCCAGAACATCAGCGTCGCGCCGAGCGCATAGTTCTCGGTGAACATCGGACGCAGATGGCTCGCGAGCGCTTCCAGGATGTGCATCTTCTCCAGCCCGCCGACGAGGGCGAACAGCGCGATGTAGAAGAAGATCGCCCGCCAGTCGAGCTCCTCCAGAATCTTCTCGAAGCTCGGCGCCTTGACCCGATTGCCCAGCAGTTCGAGCAGCAGCACCAGCGTGACGGCGCCGGTCATCGCGATGAAGCCGAGCTTGACGCCGAGCGCCTGTCGCAAGGCCATGCCCAGCACGGTGAGCAGGAACCAGCCGACCACGATGCCGGCGAACAGCTTGTTCGGGATGCGCGTCTCGATGCCCAGGCTGCCGAGGTCCAGCACCTGGCGACCGTAACCGCGAAAGCCGTAGACGTACATCGCGCCGAGCGTGAGCGCGAACGTGAGCATCAGGATCGGGAACGACGACGGGCGCCCGTATTGCCAGAAGAAGTCCATGAACTCCGCACCGGCCACGCTGTGCAGCATCTGCGGCGGCAGGTCACCGAGCAGCATGGCCGAGCCCATGAAGTTGGCGGCGAAACCGATCATCAGCACCAGCGGCGTCACCGGTAGCTTGAGCGCGCGCGCCAGCGGCAGTGCGACGGGCGCCATCATCAGGATGACCACGACGTTGTCGACGAACATCGAGATCACGCCGGCCAGCGTGGACAGGATCATGACCAGCGCGCCGGGGCGACCGCCCGACAGCCGCAGCGCCTGCACCGACAGCCAGCTCGGAACGCCCGTCTTGCCGAAGTACGACGCGATGATCCAGACGCTGACGAGGATCGCCATCACGTTCCAGTCGACGAGCCCGAAGGCATCGACGTCGGTCATGACGCCGATCCAGATCATCACGACGACGCCGATCAGGGCGGCGACCGTGCTGTCGACGACGTTGCTGATGACTGCGACGATCGTGATCGCGAACACCGCGATCGCCAGCCATGCCAGGGCGTCCATTCAGTGTGGCCCCTGGCCGTGGACCCTCAGGCCACCAGCGAAGCGGTGGCTGTTGTGGCCCGAACGGACGCGAGCGGAATCGTCGAATGGCCGGACTACCCTCATCGCCTCTCCTCTCATGGTCACTCGCCCGAAGGCCAGTCTCGGACGTGGCTGGCCTTTGTTCGGGACGGAACCGCGAAGGCAGCGGTTCGTGTACTTGGTGTTGCGTCGTCAGAAGATTCTAGGCGGCATCGCGGCACGCCCCGACGCCAAGTTTGACCGCGATGCGCGCCCGGCCCTGTGCTAACGTGAACCGCTTGAATCGCGCCGATCCCTGCCCGATGCCCCGAGTCCCTGAACACGCGCCGATGCTGGACGAAGAGCCCGGCGCGACTCCCGGTCTGCGGCGGCTCGGGCCCTACCTGGTCGAGCGCAGGATCGGCGGCGGATCGATGGGTGCGGTCTACCTGGCGCTCGATCCGCAGACCGATCGTCCGCTGGCGATCAAGACGCTGGCGCTGGGACGGGAGTTTGGCGGGGCGGCGCTCGAAGAGGCGCGCCAGCGGTTCATGCGCGAGGCGCAGACGGCAGGGCGCCTGGCGCACCCGGACATCGTGTCGATCCTCGGATGCGGCGAGGAACAGGGCCTGGCGTGGATCGCGATGGAGTATCTGCCCGGGCGGGATCTCGCCCACCACGCGCTGCCCGGCAGTTTCCTGCCGGTCCCGACGCTGTTGCGCGTCGCGTCGCGCGTTGCCGACGCGCTCGCCTACGCGCATCGCCAGGGCGTGGTGCACCGTGACGTCAAGCCGGCCAACGTGATGGTCGATCTGGCCACCGACAGCGTCAAGGTGACGGACTTCGGCATTGCCCGCATCGCCGACGCCAGCCGCACGCGCACCGGCATGGTGCTCGGCACGCCGTCGTTCATGTCACCCGAGCAGATGACCGGCCGGCGCATCGACGGCCGAAGCGACCTCTACTCGCTCGGTGTGATGCTGTTCCAGCTGCTCTGCGGGCAGCTGCCGCACCGCGCCGATTCGATGGCCGCGCTGATGCGCCAGATCGTGAACCAGCGCGCCCCCGACATTCGCAGCCTGCGGCCCGAGTTGCCCGCGGCGCTCGCCGACCTGGTGGCGCTGACGCTGGAGAAGCGTCCCGAATTGCGTCATGCCGATGGGCGCCAGCTGGCGCTCGATCTGAAGCTGATTGCCGCCCGGATGGTCGGCTCAGCGGAGCCCGCGCCGCCCCCCGAAGTGCGTCGCGAGGTGGACCCGTTTGCCTCGACCGTGAAGTTCTCACGCGACGATCCGAGGCACAATCCCGGCGAGTGAATCCCGCCCGGCCACCGCATGCCATGACCCTTGAATTCTTCAGCGCGACCGACACCGGCCGCGCGCGCAACAACAACGAGGATTCGGTGGCCGTGCACGAGGGTGCGAAGCTTCTTGCGCTGGCCGATGGCATGGGGGGCTACAACGCCGGCGAGGTGGCCAGTGGCATGGCCACTTCGTTCATCAAGACCGAACTCGGGCGCTGGCTGGAAGAGGCATCGGAGAGCGCGACCGATGCCGAGGTGCGAC
The DNA here is from genome assembly GCA_963802435.1 of uncultured bacterium. Classification (GTDB taxonomy): domain Bacteria; phylum Pseudomonadota; class Gammaproteobacteria; order Burkholderiales; family Burkholderiaceae_C; genus CAIKUF01. Next base: position 106,102 of record CAWDIT010000003.1, on the reverse strand, counting down.
GGGCGATGGACATCTGCGTCGACAACGCGAACCGCGCGATCTTCAATGCCGCCAATTCCAATCCGCAATACTCGGGCATGGGCACGACGCTCGTCGTCGCGGTGTTTCGGGCCGGACGGCTGCTGATCGGGCACGTCGGCGATTCGCGCGCCTACCGGCTGCGCGGCGGACGGCTGAGCCAGGCGACGCACGACCATTCCCTGCTGCAGGAGCAGATCGACGCCGGGCTCATTACCACCGAGCAGGCGTCGTTCTCGGCGAACAAGAATCTCGTGACGCGTGCCGTCGGCGTCGAAGACACCGTGCTGCTCGAAACCCACGTGCACGAGGTGATGCCGGGCGACGTCTATCTTCTGTGCTCGGACGGCTTGTCCGACATGCTCGACGACGAGAGCATCGGCCAACTGCTGCACAACCACAGTTCGTTGGCCACGGCGGGCGCTGCGCTGATCGACGCGGCCAACGACGCTGGCGGAAAAGATAACATCGCGGTCATTCTGGCGCGTGTGGGCGGCGGGCCGGCGCCTGCCACGCGCTCCTGGTGGCCATTCCGGCGCTAGCACGGCCGCACAGGGCCGTCGTGCAGACGCCGGGCATTGGGTTCTGAGCTGATTGGGGGCAAGCATGGGCAAGTTGGTCGTATCGCTGGACGGTGTGGTGATCAAGGAGGTGCAGATCGCCAAGGACAAGACCACGCTCGGCCGGCGCCCGTACAACGACATCGTGATCGACAACCTCGCCGTCAGCGGCGAGCACGCGGTGCTGCAGATGGTGGGCGCCGACGTCTTCATCGAAGACCTGAACAGCACGAACGGCACCTACATCAACGGCAAGGCGATCAAGAAGCAATTGCTGACCCACAACGACATGGTGGAGATCGGCAAGTACAAGATGAAGTACCTGGTCGACGAGGGCAGCGACTACGAGCGGACGATGATCCTCTCGCCCGGCGCGCTGCCCGCCGCGACGCCGTCGCAGCGGGGCGGGCTCGGACATTCCGACTTCGGCGCCCTGCCGCCCTCGGGCACCGCGCTGATCAAGGTCCTCAACGGCAGCGCGGCCGGGCGCGAAGTCACGCTGACGAAGGTCGTCACCACCGTCGGAAAGCCCGGCGTGCAGGTGGCGTCGATCACCCGGCGGCCGACCGGCTATGTGTTCGCGCACGTCGAGGGCGCGATGCGCCCGAGCGTCAACGGCAATCCGCTGGTCGGCGAGACCGTGCCGCTGCGCAATGGCGACGTGATCGAACTCGCCGGCACGCAGATGCAGTTCGTGCAGGCCTGAGAGCGCCTGCGCTGCCCGGCGGCATGCTTGCTTCGCACCGGCGCGAGCCCCGCGTCGAGGCATCGGGCTGCGGCGCGTGACGCAATTCACGCAGCCCGCGACGGCGCGCCGGGGTCGCGACGATCGGGCGGCAGGTGCGACTTCAGGGTCTTGCGCAGCCGGCTCGCTGACGGCACCATGCGCTCCGAGCCGCCAATGAAGAGCCCCAGGGCCGCCGCCCACCTTCCCACCCCCAAGCAGCTGTCGCCGAGATGGCGCTTCGCACCATGCTGATCCGCGTGCTCGGGTGCTCCGGCGCCATCGCCGTCGGTTGCAGAACGACCGCCTTCCTGCTCGACGACGACGTGCTGGTCGACGCCGGCACCGGCGTCGGCGACCTCACGCTAGACGAACTCGCGCGCATCGACCACATCCTGATCAGCCATTCGCACCTCGACCACGTGCTCGCGATCGGCCTGCTCGCAGACAGCGTGGTCCGCCGGCGCGAGGCGACGCACCGCCCGCCGGTGAGGGTGCACGCGCTGCCGGCCACGCTGGCCGCCCTGCGCGAGCACATCTTCAACGGCGTGATCTGGCCCGATTTCACGCACCTGCCGAGCGCGGAGCATCCGGTGCTGGCACTGGTACCGATCGAGCACGGCCAGCGCCTCGTGCTCGGCGGCAAGACGATCGAGGTGCTGAGCGCCAGCCACACCGTGCCCGCCTGCGGCTTTGCGCTGGAGGGGCGCACTGGCTGGTGGGTCTTCACGGGTGACACCGGGCCCAACCCGACGCTGTGGCAGCGCCTGCGCGACATGAAGGTGGAACACCTCGTCATCGAAACGGCGTTCGCCGACGAAGAGCGAGCCCTTGCGCGCATCAGCAGCCACCTCTGCCCGTCGACGCTCGGGCAGGAACTGTTGCAGCTCGGCGGCCCACTCAATGCCAGCGTGGACGTGCACATCACGCACATCAAGCCGGGCGAGATGGACGCAGTGATGGCCGAGATCGCGCGCCTTGGCAGCCCGCACCGCATCCATGCGCTGGCGGCGGGGCAGGTGCTGCGGCTGGGCTGAGAGCGTGAGAGGGAGTCGAGTGCACCCGCGTGAGGTCCCAGATCGGGCCCAATCTAGGCGCAAAGCGGAGCCGGGGTGGCGTTGCGCAGCGGCCGTGCGCGCAACCCACAGCGCAGCAACGCCAGTGGTCGCCCTGCGCCTGCACGCTGCGCGAGCAGGTCGGCTGCGGGCGACCCCCGGCGAGCATTTGCAACGACGAGTGGGTCCGATATGGGACCTCACCCTTCGGGCCGGGGCACCCAAGAGCGCTGGGCGGTGTTGCGCCGCTTGCCCAGGCATGAGCCTGGGCTGCGCGCCGCGCCTACCCCAGCGCCCTTGGCCACCCCGGCGCGGGTGCATTCGACTCCCTCTCACGCTCTGAGCGCACCGACACGTTGCGCGCGGCGTCGCGCCGAGCGTGCGCCACAATCCGCCCTGCCCTCGCTGCCCCTCGCCCGACACACCATGCCCGATTACGGCTCCGCCCTGGCGCCCGAGCGGTCCGCCAGCGCCGGACTGCCCGCTGCTTCCTGGACGACGGCCGCCTGCGTCGCGGTGGCCCTTCCCACGCTTCTGGCCTACAACCTTCCACCGTCGGCGACGTTCCTGAACCAGGCCGCAGCCATCATCGGCTGGGGCGTCTGGGCCTTGCTGCTCGCGTCGTCGGGCGCAACGCCGGGCCAGCCCTGGCGCGGGGGGCTGGGTGGCTTGCTGGCCGCGCTGGCACTGCTCGCGCTGGCAGCGGGCGCGGCGCCGATGTGGACCGGCCTGCCGTGGACGCTCGCACTGTCGGCGCTCGGGACGCTGGCGGCTGCGGCCTTGCTCGTCCTGATCGGCGCTGCGCTGGCGCGCTCCGGCCTGGCACCGGCGGCATTTCACGCGTTGTGCGTGGCGCTCCTCGTGGCGGGCGTGCTCGGGGCATTGATCGGCGTGGTCCAGGTGTTTGCCCCGCAGTGGACCGATGGCAGGCTGGTCGCCCAGGTCTCGGGCGGCCGCGCCAGCGGCAACCTGCGCCAGCCGAACCATCTGAGCAGCCTGCTGCTGTGGTCACTGGTGGCGCTCGCGTGGCTGGCCGAGCGCGGGCGCGTCGGCAAGTTCGCCGCGCCGGGGCTGGGCGTGCTGTTGCTGGCAGGCATCGTGCTCAGTGCCTCGCGCACCGGCATGCTCGGCGTGCTGATGCTCGGTGCATGGGGCTTGCTGGACCGGCGGCTGTCGCGCCGCTCGCGGGCGCTGCTGATCGCGTTGCCGTTCGTTTTCGCGCTGCTGTGGAGCGGGCTCGCGGCCTGGGCACACAGCAGCCAGCACGCTTTCGCTGGCGACGCACAACTGGCAAAGGGCGACATCTCGAGTTCGCGCTTCGCGATCTGGGCCAACACGCTCGCGCTGGTCGCGCGCCACCCGTGGCTCGGTGTCGGTTGGGGCGAGTTCAACTTCGCCTGGTCGCTGACGCCGTTTCCCGCCCGCCCGGTGGCCTTCTTCGACCACACGCACAACCTGCCGCTGCAGTTCGCGGTCGAGCTCGGCGTGCCGCTCGCGCTTCTGGTGCTGGCGCTGATGGGTTGGGCGCTGTGGCGGGCCTTCAGGGCCGGGCCCGGGAGCGCCGACCCCGCCACCAGCCTGACGCTGCGAGCGGCCTTCCTGATGGTGCTGATGATGGCCGTGCACAGCCAGCTCGAGTACCCGCTGTGGTACGCGCACTTCCTGTTGCCGACGGCGTTCGCATTCGGCCTGTGCCTGGGTGGCGAAGGTGCCGCGGCTGCCACGCCGCCCGCGACGCGGGGTGCGCGCCCGCTGCGGGCCGCTGCGGCGCTGCTGCTGCTCGGTGGCTGCGTGGCGCTCTACGACTACAGCCGCGTGGTGGCGATCTTCGAACCCGGTGCGAACGCGGCGCCGTTGGCCGAGCGCATTGCCGCCGGACAGCGCAGCTGGCTGTTCGGCCACCATGCCGACTACGCGGCCGTCACCACCGCCGAGCACGTGGCCGACCCGAAGCAGGCTTTCGCGCGCGTGCCGCACTACCTGCTCGACACGCGGCTGATGACGGCCTGGGCGCGTGCGCTGGCAGAGGACGGCCAGACCGACGCCGCGCGCCACGTGGCGCAGCGCCTGAAGGAGTTCCGCAACCCAGATGCCGAGCCGTTCTTCGAGGTCTGCGACTTGCTGGAGGACGACGTCGAGGCAGCGCCCTATCAGTGCCAGGTACCGACTCGCAAGTTCACCTATGAAGACTTCAGGTGACTCGGGAGCTTCCTGAAGACTGATGCAAGCATGCCAACGCGGGCCGCGCGACCGCAACGATGGCCTGTGCATTCCTCGGTGCAACGGGAATCGGACAGGCTCGCCTTCAGCGTTCCCCCAACCTCAAGGAAGTCTGTACTCACTCGCTTGCAACATATGAACCCGACTTTCCCCCGTGCTTCTCGAGCACGCGGATCTCGCCCATCACCATGCCGCGGTCGGCGGCCTTGCACATGTCGTAGATCGTCAGCAGGCCGACCTGCACCGCGGTCAGCGCCTCCATCTCGACGCCGGTGCGGCCCAGCGTCTCGACCTGCGCCGTGCAGCGCACGCAACTCTTGGCTGGATCGAGCTCGAACTCGACGGCAACGCGCGTGATCGGCAGCGGGTGGCACAGCGGGATCAACTCGCTGGTGCGCTTGGCCGCCTGGATCGCGGCGATGCGCGCGACGCCGAGCACGTCGCCCTTCTTCGTGCTGCCGCTCGCGATCAGCGCGAGCGTCGACGGCTTCATGCGGATCGAGCCCCCGGCGCGTGCGATGCGGTGGGTCTCGGCCTTCGCCGCCACGTCCACCATGTGGGCCTGGCCCTGGGCGTCGAAGTGCGTCAGCGGGCGTTCGGGAGGTGTCATGGCGGGCGCGGGGCTGGGAAAGCGAAGCTTCAGAGAAGACTAACTTGTACCCAAGTTATGTCGTAGCTAAAGCGAAGCTTCAGAGAAGACTAACCTGTACTCAAGTTATGTCGCAGCTAGAAGGAAGCGTCAGGGGAGACTCACTTGTACGCGAACCATGTTGAAACCACACAAAGCGGCAATGTTGCGCTGGCATGATAGCCACCCGCGCCTGCGCCGCTGCCATTCGATGAATCCCCGTCCCAAGACCCCGAACTGCCGCCCCCGCGGACCGAGGCGGATCACCGCGTTGCTGTGCGCGGCCTCGCTGCTCGGCCCGGGCGGCTGGCCGGCGGCGAGCGCGCAGTCGCCCAATGCGCTGCCGGCGCTCGGCGACTCGGTCTCGCAGGATCTCAGCGTCGGCGCCGAGCGCCTGATCGGCGAGCAGATCATGCGCGAGATCCGGCGCGACCCGGACTATCTCGACGATCCGGTGCTGCTCGAGTATCTGGAGTCGATCTGGCAGCCGCTGCTCGCCGCGGCTCGTGCGCGCGGCGAGATCGGTGTCGAACTCGACACGCGCTACCCCTTCGAGCCCTTCCTGGTGCGCGAGCGCAGCGTCAACGCGTTCGCGCTGCCGGGCGGCTTCATCGGCGTGCACCTTGGGCTGATCGCGATGACCGCCTCGCGCGACGAACTGGCGTCGGTGCTCGCGCACGAGCTGTCGCACATCACGCAGCGCCACATCGCGCGCAGCATCGCGCCGAGCCGGCAGGCCTCGATACTCGGCATCGTGACGACGATCCTCGGCGTGCTCGCGGCGAGCCGCAGCCGCGGGCCCGACGGCGCCAGTGCGGCCAACGCCGTGATCGCCGGCGGCCAGGCGGCGGCGATCCAGACCCAGCTCAACTTCTCGCGCGACATGGAGCGCGAAGCCGATCGCGTCGGCTATGGCGTGATGACGCAGGCCGGCTTCTCCGCCGCGGGAATGGCGGAGATGTTCGAGAAGCTCGACAAGGGATCGCGCCTGAACGACAGCGGCAACTACCCGTACCTGCGCACCCACCCGCTGACGGTCGAGCGGATCGGCGAGGCGCGCTCGCGTGGCGGCGTGGGCAGCGCGACGGGCGAAGCGATCAACCCGCTCGAGCACGCCACGGCGCGGGGACGCGCCCGCGTGCTGATGGACCCGCGCAATGAGGCCTTGCGCCGTCTCGAAGGTCAGGACGGCAGGGCCGCACCAATGCCCGCCGGCGCGAGCGGGACCGAGCCGCCCCGCGACGCGCAAGGCCTGCGCCTGCCCGACGTGCTGGTCGAGTCGGTCGGCGGCAGCGTGGCCGACCGGCTGGCGGACGCCTACGCGAGCGCGCTCGCTGCGACGCTGCTGCGCGACTGGGCGCGCGCCGACGCATCGCTGGCCCAGGCGTTCAGCCTGGTGCAAGGCAGCCCGCGCCGCGAGGACCGGGCGCTGCGCGCGGTCCAGTTGCTGTCTGCGCAGTCGATGCTCGAGCGCGGCGACACCGTGCGCGCAGCCGCGGTGCTGGCGCCGCTGCGCGGCGACGCCTCGCGCCCGGTGCTGATGTTGCAGGCGCAACTCGCGCTCGGCGCCTACGCGCAGGCGTTCGCGGTAGCCAATCCGCGAGCTTCAGAGCAGGGCCCGCTCGCCGTGCCGGCGCTGCAGCGCAGCGCAGAATCGCTGCAGACCTGGGTCGCCACGCACCCACAGGATGCCCTCGCATGGAAGACGCTCGGCCAGGTCTGGGCGCAGCTGTCGCAGCCGCTTCGGGCTTTGCGCGCCGATGCCGAAGCGCAGCTGGCGAACGGCGACCTGCCCGGCGCCATCGAGCGCCTGCGCGCCGCGCAGCGCCTGGCCCGCAGCGGCGGGCAGGTCGACTTCATCGAAGCGTCGGTGGTCGATGCCAGGCTGCGCGCGATCGAGGCGCAGCGTCGCGCCCTGCTTGCCGACGAAGGCAAGCGCAACGGCAAGGGGAACGGCGAACCGCCATCGTAGGGGGCTGCACATTGCAGGCCGCGGCGCTCAGCCCTCGCGCAGGCAGTCGACGATCTTCATTCGGGCCGCGCGCCAGGCCGGAACGAAGCCGCCGACGAAGCCCATCGCCAGCGCAAACAGCAGCGTGCGCAGCGCAATGTCCGGCGTCAGCCTGAACTGGAACGCAAGTTCGCTGAAGGTCTGGAAGTTCATTGTCGAGACGCTCACCGCCTGCATCGCCGAAGCGGCCGCCAACCCGATCACGCCGCCGACCAGTGCGAGCAGCAGTGCCTCGCCGAGGAAGGCGACGAGCACCGCGCTGCGCCGGAAGCCGAGCGCGCGCAACGTGCCGATCTCGGCGGTGCGCTGCGCGACCGCGGCGAACATCGTGATCATCGCGCCGACGATGGCGCCGATCGAGAAGATCACCGAGAGCGACAGGCCGAGGATGCGGATGAACGTCGCCAGCCCTTCGCTCTGTTCGGCGTAGAAGTCGATCTCGGGCTTGACGTCGAGCTTCAGCCGCGGGTCGGCCTCGACGGCTTCACGCACGCGCTGCGCGCCTCCCGGGTCGGCCAGCCGCAGCACGATCGTCGAGTAGGCGTTGCGGCGGAAGGCCGGCATCATCTGCTCGGCATCGCCCCAGATCTCGGAGTCGAAGCCACTCTTGCCGGCGTCGAACACGCCGACCACCAGCCAGTCGCGCTGCCCGAAGCGCAGCGTTTCGCCGAGGGCCGCACCCTGAAAGCCGTTCGCGACGGCGCGGCCGGCGATGATCTCCGACGTGCCCGGGCGGAACATGCGCCCTTCGACGATGTGCACCTGGGGCCGCAGCTCCATGCCGAGGGCCGACGTGCCGCGCAGTGTCACGTTGCTCGGCTTGCCGTTGCTGCGCTTGGGCAGCGTGTTCAATACCACCGGCTCCTTGCTCAGCAGGCGCTGGCCGAGCGCGTTGCTGGCGATGCCGGGAAGGCTTTCGACGATCGCCGCTTGCGAGCGCGCGATGCCGCTGTTGATCTCCGCCCCCGCCCCCTTGCGCAGCACCAGCAGGTTGTCGGGTTGGCCGGTGGCGACGAGCGTCGCGCGGATGCCCTCGCTCATCATCAGCACCGTCGCGAACACGAAGACGACGAGCGCCATGCCGCCCGCCGTCAGCAGCGTCGTCACGCGGCGCACCCACAGGTTGCGCGCGATGTAGGCGAGCGGAATGGCCTTCACCCGACGTGCCTCAGTCCGTCGACGATGTTGAGCCGCGACATCTTCCACGCTGGCCAGGCCGCTGCGACCACGCCGACGACGATGCTCGCCAGCAGCTGCAGCGCCATCGTCAGCGGCGAGACGATGAACACCGGGAACAAGGTGCCAACGGCCCGGGCGAACGCCGCGGCGATGGGTAGCGTGACGAGCAGCCCGATGCCGCCGCCAATGAGCGCGATCGCGAGGCTTTCGCCGAACAGCAGCCTGACGACGAAGCCGGGCCCGAATCCGAGGGCCTTCAGCGTCGCGTACTCGGCCAGGCGCTCGCGCGCCGTCATCGTCATCGTGTTGGCCATCACCGCCATGATGATCACGATGATCACCACGCTGACGGCCTGGATCGCGACCAGGATCGCCTCGCTCATCGAGACGAAGCCGAGCTGGAACGCTTTCTCGGTCTCGGTCAGCGTCTCGGCGCGCGAGTCCTTGAACAGGGCGTCGATGCGCTGCGAGATCAGCGCGGCGTTCTCGGGCTCGCCGATGCCGACGATGAAGACGCCGACGTAGTCGGCTCGCTCGCTGATCAGCCTGCGCGTGGTCTCCGACAGCAGCTTCCAGTGGAACAGGAACTGGGACTCGTCGGTCTTGGCGTCCACGCCGTCCCAGATTCCGCGCAGCGTGAAGGTCCAGGTGCCGGGGTAGATGGTGCCGCGCAGCGGGATCTGGTCGCCGATCTTCCAGCCGTACTGCTCGGCCAGCTTGCGTCCGACGACGGCGCCCTGCTGGTCGAGCAGGAAGGCCTTCTTCTGATCGTCCTTCAGAACGTACTCTGGGTAGAGCGCCAGATAGCTCGCCGGCTCGACGGCGAATTGCGGAAAGAAGTTGCGCTCGGTAACGTAGATGCCGCCGAACCAGTTCGACCACGACACCGAGGTCACGCCGGCCACGTTGCGGATTCGCTCCGCGTAGGCGAGCGGCAGCGGAAACGTCAGCGAGATCGCGTTGCGCGTGACGAGGCGCGTGCTCGAGGTGCCCTCGACGCCGTTGTACCAGGCGTCGACGATGGTGCGCAGCAGGCCGAACGCGCAGATCGCGACGACCAGGCCGACCATCGTCAGCAGCGTGCGCAGCCGGTGGCGGAACGCGTTCTTCAGCAGCAGGCGGAACAGGAACATCCGGTCGCGGCCTCAGGGCATGAGCAAGGGATCGTCCGCCACCAGCTCGCCCTTCTCGAGGTGGATCAGCCGCCGCGCGCGGGCCGCCGCCTTCGGGTCGTGGGTGACCATCACGATGGTCTTGCCGAGTTCGCGGTTGAGCTCGGCGAGCAGGTCCAGCACCTCGGCGCCGGTCACGCGATCGAGGTCGCCCGTCGGTTCGTCGGCGACGATCAAGGTCGGGTCGGTGACGAGCGCGCGCGCGATCGCGACGCGTTGCTGCTGGCCGCCGGACAGCTCGTTCGGATAGTGATCCATGCGGTCGGAGAGGCGCACCATGTCGAGCGCGGCCAGCACATGAGCGTTGCGCTCGCCGCGCGAGAGCCGTGTCAGCAGCAGCGGCAGCTCGACGTTCTCGAACGCGGTCAGCACCGGCATCAGGTTGTAGAACTGAAAGACGAAGCCGACATTCGCGGCGCGCCAGTCGGCGAGCTCGCCTTCGCTCAGCGTGGCGATGTCGATGCCGCCGATCTCGATGCGGCCCGCACTCGGCTTGTCGATGCCGGCGATCAGGTTCAGCAGCGTGCTCTTGCCAGACCCGCTCGGCCCCATCAGCGCGACGAATTCGCCTGCCTGCACCTCGAGGTTCACGCCATCGAGCACGGGGATGCGCTGCTCGCCGCGCTGGTAGGCCTTGCCGAGGCCTTCGATTCGAATCAGGACCTGGGTCACGACGGCACCTCGCCAGGCTGCGCGCAGTGCCTCACTTGCCCGCCGGCGCGACCTTGGCGCCCGGCCGCAGCTTCTCGGGCGGCGATAGCACGAGCTTGTCGCCCGACTTCAGCTTGCCCTGCAGTTCCACGGTCTCGCCGAGCTTGCGGCCGAGCGTCACGTGCACGGCCTCGACCATGTCGTCGTTGACGCGGAACACCACTTTCCCGCCGTCGCGCTCCACCACGGCCGCCGGATTGGTCGCCAGTACCGGTTGCTGGTCGGCGTCGCTGGCCGGTTGCGAGAGGATCGTCACCTTTGCGCTCATCTCGGGGAGGATGCGCGGGTCGAGCTTCTCGAAACGGATCTTCGTCATCACCGTCGCCTTGGCGCGGTCTACCGTCGGCACGATGCCGACGACGTTGCCGCGAAAGCGCGCGTCGGGCAGGGCGTCGAGCGTGATCTCCACCGGCTGCCCGGTGCGCGCCTTGGCGAGGTTGCCCTCCGACACGTCGGCCTCGACCTCGAGCGTGCTCATGTCGGCCATCGTCACCACTGCGCCCTGCGTCCCCGCGGCACTGGAGAACGGCGTGATGATGTCGCCGACGTTGGCGTTCTTGACGAGCACCACGCCGTCGAATGGGGCGCGGATCAGCGCGTAATCCTCGTTCACGCGCTGCACCTTGAGCTGCGCCTGCGCCTGGCCGACCGAGGCCAGCGCCTGGGCGATCGTGGCCTGGGCCGATGCGGCCGACGCGCGAGCGGCATCGGCACGCCGCTGCGCGGCGTCCACCGCCTGTGCCGAGACGAAGGCCTGCGCCTGCAGGCTCCTGCTGCGTGCGAGCTCGGCGTCGGCGTTGGCCTGCTCGACCTGCGCCTGGCGCAGCCCGGCCTCGGCCTGGCGCAGCCCTGCTTCGGCCATGCGAACGCCGGCCTGCGCGGCGCCAATGCTCGCTTCGACGTCGCTCGCATCGAGGCGGGCGATGATGTCGTCCTTCTTGACGACCGAGCCTTCGCGCACCCGCAACTCGATCAGGCGGCCGGTGGCCTTGCTCGCCACCGCCGCGCGACGCTGCGCCACCACGTAGCCCGACGCGGTGAGTTGCGCGTATTGCTGCGATGGGTAGGCGGTGACGACGGAGGTGAGTTGCACTTCCGTCTTGCGCGGCCAGAGCGCCGCCGCGGCGACGGCCGCAGCGACGAGCGCGAGGGCCATCCAGCGGCCCCAGCGGCGCTTGCGCATCGGCGTCAGTGAGCTGCGGTCGATGCGCAGGGAAGACAGCGCCGGCGGGGCGGCGGGAGGCGGAGTGTCGGTCATGGTGTGCGAGCGTGAGGGTCGGGCGGGCAAGTCGGCGCTGCGCCGTGGAGGCCGCGCAATTGTGTCGCAGCCGGGCAGCCGGCGAGCGTTGTGCGCGGGGTGATGCGGCCGGTTGTCCCGCAGCTCTGGCAAGATGGCCCGATGTTTCGCGCCATGCCTGTGCGCTCCGCCGCAGCCGCACTGATCTTCGCCATGCCCGTTGTTCGCTCGGTGGCTGATGTCTCGGCGCCGCGCGGACAGCTGGAGAATTCGATGTCGCAAGTGTCTACCGGCCCCGCCGTCGCGGTCTCGCAGGTCGGCTTCGCCTCGCTGTCGCCCACGGCGCCCTTGCGCGTGCCGGCGGAGTTGCGGCTGCCAGCGGGGAAAGATCTTGCCGCCGTGGTGGTGGTGCACGGTTCCTCGGGCATCGACAGCCGCGGCAAGTTCCACATCGAGGCGCTCAACCAGGCCGGCATCGCGACGCTGGAGATCGATATGTGGACGCCGCGCGGCGTCACCGGCGGGGCCAACCGGCCGCGCGGCGTGCCCGAGACGTTGCCCGACGCCTACGGCGCGCTGGCGTACCTGGCCAGGCAGGGGAGCATCGATCCGGCACGCATCGGCATCATGGGCTTCTCGTGGGGCGGTGTGGTCTCGATGCTCACGGCGACGAAGCGTTACACCGACCTCTACTTGGGCGGAACTCGCCAGTTCAAGGCGCACGCGCCGCTCTACCCGGTATGCTGGGTCTACAACCGCGTGCCGGGCTACGAGTTCACCACCTTGACCGGCGCGCCGGTCTTCATCCAGGCCGGTGAGTTCGATACGTACGACCTGCCCGACACCTGCGCCAGGCTCGTCGCCGCGACCGATGCCAAGGCGCCGGGCATCGCCAGCCTGGCGATGTACCCGGGCGCGACACACGCTTTCGATCGGAGCGAGCCCGAGATCACGATCAGCGACCCGTTCTCGCATCTGGGCGCGGGAGGCGAAGTCAAGTTCCGCCACAAGCCAGACGCCGCAGAGCAGGCGCGGGCCGCGGTGGTGGCATTCTTCAGGAGCAAGCTCTGATCGCCACTCGTGGGTTCGGGGTGTGCCATGCGTCACGCGCGACCGCACTGGCGTCGTGTCGCTTACGCGCGCTTACCCCTGACGCTCGCGGGGCTGATTAGCCTTTGTCCCATGCGCCAGACCACGGACTCCTTGCCGTACTTCGGGCACGCTGCATCGCTGGCGTGCGGCCTCGTCGTGGCGCTGCTCGCGGCCTGCGGTGGCGGAGGTGATGGAACGAGCGCGTCCGATCCGGCGAGCGCAACAGCGCCCGGCGCCGCAGGGGGCATCGACCCTGCGATGGCCGAGGCTACGGCGACCTGCGGCCTGAAGGACTTTGCCGCCAGCGCGCTGGAGCGCATCAACGCGCTGCGCGCGTCCGGCGCGAGCTGCGGCAGCCGGGGCGCCTTCGCGCCTGCGTTGCCGCTGCGCTGGAACGCGCTTCTGACGCGGGCTGCGGCAGCGCACACGGCCGACATGGCGGCCAACGACTACTTCTCGCACACCAGTGCCGACGGCCGCAGCATGGTCGACCGCGTCGACGCGACCGGCTACGCGTGGAGCAGCCTCGGCGAGAACATCGCCGCCGGCTATGCCACGGTCGACAGCGTGATCGACGGCTGGATTCACAGTGACGGCCACTGCGCGAACCTGATGAACCCTGCGTTCGACGAGGTCGGGCTGGCCTGCGTGGCGGGCGCTGCGGGCAGCCGCTATGGCCGCTACTGGACGCAGGACCTGGCGCGGTCGCGCTGACGCTGGCCAGGCGGCGCGCTCAGGCGGCGCGTGAAATCACGCCGCCGCCCAGGCAGACGTCGCCGTCGTAGAGCACGGCCGACTGACCGGGCGTCACGGCCCATTGCGCGGCGTCGAACGCAAGCGTGAAGGTGTCGGAGGCCGCTTCGGCGAGCGCGCAGGCCGCGTCGGCCTGGCGGTAGCGCGTCTTGGCGGCGTAGCGGCCGGCGGGCGGTGGCCGGCCGGCGACCCAGCTTGCGTCGTCGGCAGTCAGTCGATGCGACAGCAGCCACGCATGGTCGTGCCCCTGCACCGCATAGAGCGTGTTGGAGGCCATGTCCTTGCGCGCGACGAACCAGGGCGCGTGCACGCTGCCGCCCTTGTCACCGCGCCGTTCCTTCAGCCCGCCGATGCCGATGCCCTTGCGCTGGCCCAGCGTGTAGAAGGACAGGCCCACGTGCGCGCCGATCGTGCGCCCGCGGTCGTCCTCGATCGGTCCCGGCGCGTTGGCGAGGTAGCGGTTCAGGAACTCGCGGAACGGCCGCTCGCCGATGAAGCAGATGCCGGTCGAGTCCTTCTTCTTCGCATTGGGCAGCCCGATCTCGGCCGCGATGCGCCGCACGTCGGTCTTCTCGAGCTCGCCGAGCGGGAACAAGGTCTTGCTCAGTTGACCCTGGTTCAGGCGGTGCAGGAAGTAGCTCTGGTCCTTCGACCGGTCCAGGCCCTTGAGCAATGCGAACTGCCCGTCGCGTGCGTGCACGCGTGCATAGTGACCGGTCGCGATCTTCCGTGCGCCGAGTCGCAGCGCGTGGTCGAGGAAGGCCTTGAACTTGATCTCGGCGTTGCACAGCACGTCGGGGTTCGGCGTGCGCCCGGCCTGGTACTCGCGCAGGAACTCGGAGAACACGCGGTCGCGATAGTCAGCGGCGAAATTGACGTGTTCGAGCTCGATGCCGAGCACGTCGGCGACGCTCGCGGCATCGAGGAAGTCCTGGCGCGACGAGCAGTATTCGTCATCGTCGTCGTCCTCCCAGTTCTTCATGAAGAGGGCGACGACCTCGTGGCCTGCCTTCTTCAGCAGGTACGCCGCCACCGCGGAGTCGACGCCTCCGCTCAACCCCACGACGATGCGCATCGGCTCCGACATGCGCGCATCTTAGGCAAAGCGCTCGCCCTTGATCTCCGGTGCGTACAGCGTCCCGTCGGCAAAGAGCACCTCCAGCGGGTAGCGCCGACCGGCCAGATGGTCCTCGACGCAGCGCAGCAGCAGCGGGCTGCGGTGCCGGGCACGGCTGGCACGGATCTCTTCGGGCGTCAGCCAGAGCGTGCGAACGATGCCGTCGTCGAGCGCGCGACCGGGCTCGGCCTCGTCCACCGTGCCGCAGAAGGCGAAGCGCAGGTAGGTCACGTCTTCGTCCAGCCATGGCCGTCTGAAGCGCGACAGGTACACGCCGAGCAGTGCGCTCGGTTCGAAGCGGCGCGCCGTTTCTTCCAGCGCCTCGCGAACCACGCCCTGCAACAGCGATTCGCCTTCGTCGAGATGGCCGGCCGGGTTGTTCAGGCGCAGTCCCTCGGGCGTCTCTTCCTCCACCAGCAGATAGCGCCCGCCGTGCTCGACGATCGCGGCCACGGTGACGCTCGGCTTCCAACGGTCGGTCATGGCCCTGATGGTAGGTTGATCTGCCGCAAGAAGGTTCGCGTGGCCGGCGGGGAATGATTGTGTAAGCTTCGCCGGTTCATCAAGTCGGCAAGTTGCGAGCAGCCCCCGTTGCTGATGACCGCCGCCGGCGGTGGGGCAAGTGCTCCAAACACCTGAGGAGTTGAGTTCATGGCTTTGCTTATTGGAGTTCCGAAGGAAACGGCGGCTGAGGAGAGGCGCGTCGCGACCGTACCCGACGTGGTGGAAAAGCTCGTCAAGCTGGGATTCACGGTGGCCGTGGAAAGCGGCGCGGGCGACGCCGCGAACTGCGGCGACGACAGCTACCGCGCTGCCGGTGCACAGGTCGTGGCAACGGCTGCCGAACTCTGGGCCAAGGCGGACATCGTCTTCAAGGTGCGCGGCCCGAGCAAGGAAGAGGTCGGGCTGATGCACGAGGGCCAGACCCTGATCAGCTTCATCTGGCCGGCGCAGAACCCGGAACTGATGCAGCAGCTGGCGGCGCGCAAGGTCACCGTGCTGGCCATCGACTCGCTGCCGCGGACGCTCTCCCGCGCCCAGAAGATGGACGCCTTGACTTCGCAGGCCGGCGTCGCCGGCTACCGCGCCGTCATCGAGGCCGCCAACGCTTTCGGCCGCTTCTTCAACGGCCAGATCACGGCCGCGGGCAAGGTTCCGCCAGCCAAGGTCTTCATCGCCGGTGCCGGTGTCGCCGGCCTGGCGGCGATCGGCACTGCTGCCGGTCTCGGCGCCATCGTGCGCGCCAACGATACCCGTGCCGAAGTGGCCGACCAGGTCGTGTCGCTCGGCGGCGAATTCGTGGCTGTCGATTACGAGGAAGAAGGTTCCGGCGGCGGCGGCTACGCCAAGGTGATGAGCGAGGGATTCCAGCAGGCCCAGCGCGAGATGTACGCCAAGCAGGCCAAGGAGGTGGACATCATCATCACCACCGCGCTGATCCCCGGCAAGCCCGCGCCCAGGCTGATCACCGCCGACATGGTGCGCAGCATGAAGCCGGGCAGCGTGATCGTCGACATGGCGGCCGAGCAGGGCGGCAACTGCGAGTTGACCGAGCCCGGTCAGGCGGTGGTGAAGCACGGCGTGACCATCGTCGGCTACACCGACCTGGTCAGCCGCCTCGCCAAGCAGTCGTCGACGCTGTACGCCACCAACCTGTTCCGCGTCGCCGAAGAGCTCTGCAAGACCAAGGACGGCATCATCGATGTCAACATGGACGACGACGCGATCCGTGGGCTGACGGTCATCAAGGAGGGCGGGATCACCTGGCCGCCGCCGCCCCTCAAGGCGGCGCCGGTTGCGGCCAAGCCGGCCGCCATGCCGGCCAAGGCGCCCAAGCATGGCGAGGCGAGTGCGCCGGCCTCGGGCAAGAGCACGGCGATCACGTTCCTGATCGCAGCGGTGCTGTTCTGGTTCGTCGGCGCCTATGCGCCACCGGCGTTCCTCGGCCACTTCACGGTGTTCGTGCTCGCGGTGTTCGTCGGCTACATGGTGGTGTGGAACGTCACGCCCGCCCTGCATACGCCGCTGATGAGCGTGACCAACGCGATCAGCAGCATCATCGCCATCGGCGCCCTGGTGCAGATCGCGCCGCCACTGATGGCCCAAGCCGCAGGCGACCGGCCCGAGGGTTGGATTCTCGGCTTCGCCGTGGTGGGGATCGCGCTCACCGCGGTCAACATGTTCGGCGGTTTCGCCGTCACGCAGCGCATGCTGCAGATGTTCCGCAAGTAACGGAGGCGATTCATGTCCGCAACGCTTGCAACTGCCTCCTACATAGGATCGACGATCCTTTTCATCCTCAGCCTCGGCGGTCTCTCCAATCCGGAGAGCTCCAGGCGCGGCAATCTGTACGGCATGATCGGCATGACCATCGCCGTGCTGGCGACGGTCTTCGGGCCGCAAGTCACGTCGACCGGCTATGCCTGGATCATCGGCGCGATGGTCGTCGGCGGCGGCATCGGTCTGTACGCCGCGCGCGTCGTGAGAATGACGCAGATGCCGGAACTGGTGGCGCTGATGCACAGCCTGGTCGGCCTCGCCGCGATGCTGGTCGGCTTTGCCAACTACATCGATCCGGCGGCCTCGGCGGAATTCACCGGCGCCGCGAAGTCGATCCACGAGATGGAGATCTACATCGGCGTGCTGATCGGTGCGGTGACCTTCACCGGTTCGGTGATCGCCTTCGGCAAGCTCTCCGGCAAGATCGGCGGCAAGACCTTGCTGCTGCCGGGACGTCACTGGCTGAACCTCGCGGGCCTGCTGGTGGTGATCTGGTACGGGCGGCAGTTCCTGCTCGCCGAATCGATCGCCGCGGGCATGATGCCCCTGATCGTGATGACCGTGATCGCGCTGCTCTTCGGCATCCACATGGTGATGGCGATCGGCGGCGCCGACATGCCGGTGGTGATTTCGATGCTCAACAGCTACTCGGGCTGGGCGGCGGCGGCGACCGGTTTCATGCTCTCGAACGACCTGCTGATCGTCGTCGGCGCACTGGTCGGTTCGAGCGGCGCGATCCTCTCCTACATCATGTGCCGGGCGATGAACCGCAATTTCATCAGCGTGATCGCGGGTGGTTTCGGCAGCGAGGGCGGCGCACCTGCGCCCGCGGGCGGCGCGCAGCCGGCGGGCGAGGTCAATCCGATCCTTGCCGCGGAGACGGCGGAACTGCTGCGCGAATCGAAGAACGTGATCATCGTGCCGGGCTACGGCATGGCGGTGGCGCAGGCACAGCACACGGTCTACGAGATCACCAAGGTCCTGCGCGAGAAGGGCGTCAACGTGCGCTTCGGCATTCATCCGGTGGCCGGCCGCATGCCTGGCCACATGAACGTGCTGCTCGCCGAGGCCAAGGTGCCTTACGACATCGTGCTCGAGATGGACGAGTTGAACGAGGACTTCCCCGACACCGACGTCGCCATGATCATCGGCGCCAACGACATCGTGAACCCGGCGGCCCAGGAAGACCCGACCAGCCCGATCGCCGGCATGCCGGTGCTGGAGGTGTGGAAGGCCAAGACCTCGATCGTGATGAAGCGCAGCATGGCGACCGGCTATGCGGGGGTCGACAATCCGCTCTTCTACAAGGACAACAACCGCATGCTCTTCGGCGATGCCAAGAAGATGCTCGACGAGGTGCTGGCGGCGCTGAAGGCCTGAGCGGGACGCGAGCCTGCGCGGGCACGGGCTCGTGCGGCGGCAATCTGTAATACACTGGCGCCCGCTGGTGTATTACAAGAGGGGGTTGACTGTGACGCTCACCGTTCGCCTGGTTCCGGAACTCGAAACGGCGCTCGCGCTGCACTGCGCCGAGCGCGGCGTGACCAAGAGCCTGGTGGTGCAGGAAGTGCTGGCCGAGTACCTGGCGCGGCCGGGCGCGCAGCGCCGAGCGCGACCCGCCGCAGCGCCCGCGCAAGCCGCCGAACCCAGCGCCAACTACCGCGCTTTCGAGGCCTTGGGCCTGATCGGCTGCGTGGAGGGTGTCGGCCCGGCAGACAAGGCGGGGGTGCGCGCAGCCATCCGCCGCAACTTCGAGGCGAAGAAGGCCACGCGAGAGGCGCGTGCTGCGCAAGCGCCGGTCACCAGGCCGGCAAGCGGCATCAAGCGTCGCGCGGCCCGATGACGGCCCGCGACCGCGGCGCAAGCGCCGGCAACCGGCCGCTGCCGCCGCGCGATGCGGTCCTGATCGATACCGGTTTCCTGGTCGCCTTGTTCGACCGCCGCGAGCGGCTCCATGCGTCGGCCGCCGCCTGGCTCAGCGGCGAGCGCCGAGCGCTGTGGACCGTGCCCGCGGTCGTCGTGGAGGCGGCGCACTTCCTCCGCGGCAGGCCGCGCGTGGCCCTGGCCCGCGCCGCGGCCGCGGGCGTGATGCACGTGTCCGCGCCCGACGCCGCGGTCTATGGCCGCGTCGCGGTGCTTCTGGAGCGCTACGGCGACCTCGACCCCGACTGGGCCGACGCTGAACTCGTGTGCCTGGCCGAGATGGCAGGCATCGCCAGGATCGCCACGCTGGACGGCGCCGATTTCAGCGTCTATCGCCTCCACGGCCGGCGCGCGTTCGACATTGTCTGGCCGCGCTGAGCCATGCCCCCCTCTACGGGCTCAACCGCGACGATGCGTTTCGCATCGCCGACCGCCTGCCGACGCGCGTGCTGGGGCCGCATCCGGCGGGCGCGGCGTTAGGCGACTTGGGCAAAGGCAACCTGCTGATCGAGGGCGACAACCTCGGTGCACTGAAGGCGCAGGTGCCTCTGTATCGCGGCAGCTGACTCAGTCAGCGGGAGCAAGCTTCGCCGGGGCAAGCCTACAATCGCGCCTCGTCCAAGGAGCGTTGCGACAGCGGCAGGAGCACAGTCTCCCGCGCTGCCAGGCTTGGGCACGGCGCGGCTGCTTGGCCGCCGCTTTCAACGGCGCTCACCCGACTTGCACGGTCGCGGTGAGAGCCGCGGCTCATGAAGCACGCCGCCATGACCGAACCCTCCCGCGCTGCTGACGTTCCGCCGCTGAAGCTTTCGGGACTCGAGCCCTTGTCGATAGCAGCCGGCTCGCTGTTCGTCAACATCGGCGAGCGCACCAACGTGACCGGCTCGAAGGCGTTCGCGCGGATGATCCTGGCCGGCCAGTTCGAGCAGGCGCTCGGCGTCGCGCGCCAGCAAGTGGAGAACGGCGCGCAGCTCATCGACATCAACATGGACGAGGCGATGCTCGACAGCGCCGCCGCGATGGTTCGCTTCCTGAACCTGATCGCCGGCGAGCCCGAGATCGCGCGCGTGCCGATCATGATCGACAGCTCGAAATGGAGCGTGATCGAGGCCGGCCTGAAGTGCATCCAGGGCAAGGGCATCGTCAATTCGATCTCGCTGAAGGAGGGCGAGGCGGCCTTCCGCCAGCAGGCCGAACTGGTGCGCCGCTATGGCGCGGCGGCGGTGGTCATGGCCTTCGACGAGCAGGGCCAGGCCGACACCTTCGAGCGAAAGACACAGATCTGCGCGCGCGCCTATCGCATCCTTGTCGACGAGGTCGGTTTCCCGCCCGAAGACATCATCTTCGACCCCAACATCTTCGCCATCGCCACCGGGATCGAGGAGCACGACAACTACGCCGTCGACTTCATCGCGGCGACGCGCTGGATCAAGCAGCATCTGCCCGGCGCCAAGGTCAGCGGCGGCGTCAGCAACGTGAGCTTCTCGTTCCGCGGCAACGACCCGGTGCGCGAGGCGATCCACACGGTGTTCCTCTATCACGCCATCAAGGCAGGGATGGACATGGGCATCGTCAATGCCGGTATGGTCGGCGTCTACGACGACCTCGACCCGGTGCTGCGCGAGCGTGTCGAGGACGTGGTGCTGAACCGCCGCCCGGATGCCGGCGAGCGGCTGATCGAGGTGGCCGAATCTGCCAAGGGCGCCGCCCGGGACGAGTCGGCCCGGCTCGCCTGGCGCGCGAAGCCGGTGGACGAGCGCCTCGCCCACGCACTGGTGCACGGCATCAACGACTTCATCGCCCTTGACACGGAAGAGGTTTACCAGCGCATCAAGGCCGAAGGCGGGCGCCCGCTGCACGTGATCGAAGGCCCGTTGATGGCGGGCATGAACGTGGTCGGCGACCTGTTCGGCCAGGGCAAGATGTTCCTGCCTCAGGTGGTGAAGAGCGCACGCGTGATGAAGCAGGCGGTCGCGCACCTGCTGCCCTACATCGAGGAGGAGAAGAGGCTGCTCGTCGATGGCGGTGGCGCGGCCAAGCCGAAGGGCAGGATCGTGATGGCTACCGTGAAGGGCGACGTGCACGACATCGGCAAGAACATCGTCACCGTCGTGCTTCAGTGCAACAACTTCGAAGTCATCAACATGGGGGTGATGGTCGCCTGCCAGGACATCCTGGCCAAGGCGAAGGCCGAAGGGGCCGACATCATCGGCCTGTCGGGGCTCATCACGCCGAGCCTCGAAGAGATGCAGCACGTGGCGGCCGAGATGCAGCGCGACGAATACTTCCGCCTGCGCAAGACGCCGCTGCTGATCGGCGGCGCCACGACGAGCCGCGTGCACACGGCGGTGAAGATCGCGCCGCACTACGAAGGCCCGGTGGTGTACGTGCCGGACGCAAGCCGCAGCGTCGGTGTCTGCAGCGACCTGCTCAGCGACGAGAGGGCCGCCGCCACCATCGCGGAACTCGGGATCGACTACGAGCGCGTGCGTCAGCAGCACGCGAGCAAGAAGGCCACGCCGCTGGTCACGCTGGCGCAGGCGCGCGCGAACAAGACGCCGATCGACTGGGCTGACACTGTGCCACCGAAGCCGAAGTTCATCGGCCGCCGCGTGTTCAGGAACTACGACCTCGCCGAGCTGGCGGCCTGCATCGACTGGGCGCCGTTCTTCCAGACCTGGGACCTGGCCGGACCCTACCCTGCAATCCTGACCGACGAGACCGTCGGCGAATCGGCGCGGCGCGTGCTCTCCGATGGCCAGCGCATGTTGCAACGCCTGATCGAGGGCCGCTGGCTCGCAGCCAACGGCGTGATCGCGCTCTACCCGGCGAACACCGTCGACGACGACGTGATCGAGGTCTACGCCGACGAGTCGCGCAGCGAAGTGCTGATGCGCTGGGCGCCGCTGCGCTTGCAGACGGAGCGGCCGGTGGTGGACGGCGTGCGGCGCCCGAACCGCTGCCTGGCCGACTTCATCGCGCCCAAGGCGACCGGCGTGGCCGACTACATCGGCCTGTTTGCGCTGACTTCAGGTTTGGGCATCGAGAAGAAGGAGAAGCAGTTCCTGGACGACCACGACGACTACAGCGCGATCATGCTGAAGGCGCTTGCCGACCGCCTGGCCGAAGCATTCGCCGAACGCCTGCACCAGCGCGTGCGCACCGAATTCTGGGGTTACGCGCCCGACGAGAAGCTGGGCACGGCCGACCTGGTGGCCGAGAAGTACGTCGGCATCCGCCCCGCGCCCGGCTATCCGGCCTGCCCCGATCACAGCGTGAAGGCGTCGATGTTCGATGTGCTGGTGGCCCGCGAGATCGGCATGGACCTGACCGAAAGCCTGGCGATGACGCCCGCGGCCAGCGTGAGCGGCTTCTACCTGGCGCACCCGGCGGCCACCTACTTCAACGTCGGCAGGATCGGCGACGACCAGTTGCGCGACTGGGCCAGGCGCGAGCGGCTGGACTTCGCGCAGGCGCAAAGAATGCTGGCTGCGCAACTGTAACGAGCTGCAGGCGCTGGCAAGGGAGCGGCGATCGGGTAGGCTGGCGCCATCCGGTGCACCGGATTCAATTCACGTTCGAGGGATGTCAACATGACTGCAAATCAACGAAAGCTGCAAGCTTGGGTTTGCGCAGGCCTGCTGGCGCTGGCCATGCCAGCAGCAGCGAACGCTGCGACAGCGAGCGCCAAGGCCGCGCAGCAAGCCGTTTCCGCCGACAAGCTGTCTGCGCTGTGCAGCAACTGCGCCATCGTCAGCGAGGTCAAGACCGAGACGCGCAAGGGCAAGGGCGGCGCGGTGGGCGTGGTCGGTGGCGCTGTCGTGGGGGGTGTCATCGGGCACCAGATCGGTGGCGGCGTCGGCAAGACGCTGGCCACGGTCGGCGGCGCAGCGGCCGGCGCCTATGCGGGCAACGAGGTGCAGAAGAGCGCGAGCAAGACCACCGTGTGGGTGACTCGCGCCACGCTCAAGGACGGCAGCGTGCGCACGTTCGAGAACAGCGCGGATCCCGGATTCAAGGCGGGCGACATCGTCGTCATCGACGGAGCGACGATCAAGAGACGCTAAGAACCCGTCGATACTGGATCGCTTCGGCCAGGTGCGCCAAGCGAATGGTGGCACCGCCGGTCAGGTCGGACACGCTGCGCGCGATGCGCAGCACGCGATGGAAGCTGCGCGCCGACCAGTCCAGGCGGGCCGCTGCCGACTGCAGGAACTTCGAGGCCGCGGCGTCGAGCGCGCAATGTGCTTCGAGCAAGTCCCCGGCAAGATCGGCATTGCGGCAGCCCTGGCGCTCGAGCTGGCGCAGTCGGGCCTGCGCAACCCGCTCGGCGACCCGAGCAGTGGTCTCGCCGTCGGACGCCACGGCCAGGGCTTCAGGGGCGACCGCCGGCACCTCGACCTGCAAGTCGATGCGGTCGAGCAGCGGCCCGCTGATTCGTCCCTGATAGCGGGCAATCACGTCCGGCGTGCATCGGCAGGCCCGCAACGGGCTGCCCAGATGGCCGCAGGGGCAGGGGTTCATCGCCGCAAGAAGCTGGAAGCGGGCCGGGAATTCGGCCTGGCGTGCGGCGCGCGAGATCACGATGCGCCCGGATTCCAGCGGCTCGCGCAGCGCCTCGAGCGCGACACGGGGGAACTCGGGCAATTCGTCGAGAAACAGCACGCCGTGGTGTGCCAACGAGATTTCGCCCGGACGCGGCGGTGAGCCGCCACCGACGAGTGCGACCGAGGATGCGCTGTGGTGCGGCGAGCGCAGCACGCGTCGGCGCCAACGTTCGGCGCGGAAGTCGCCAGTGAGGCTCAACACGGCAGCCGATTCGAGTGCTTCGTCCTGCGTCATCGGCGGGAGCAGACCGCTGAAGCGTTGCGCCAGCATCGACTTGCCGGTGCCCGGGGGACCGACCATCAGCACGCTGTGCCCGCCTGCCGCGGCGATCTCGAGCGCGCGCTTGGCGGCGGCCTGACCCTTCACGTCGCGCAGGTCGGGCAGGCTCTCGGCGCGGGCAGCCAACGCAGCGACGGCGCGCGGCAGGGGGCTCGCCGCGTCTGCGGGCAGCAGCGAGCGCACCACGTCGAGCAGGTGAGCGGCGGTATGGATCGGCAGGCCTTCGACCAGCGCGGCTTCCTCGGCACTGCCCTCGGGCAGCACGAGCGCGCGTCGCACGCCACGCCGCTGCAGCGCGAGACCCATCGCCAGCGCGCCGCGCACCGGACGCAGGTCGCCGGCCAGGCTCAGCTCGCCGGCAAATTCGAACGCGTCGAGTGGCTGCGAATCGATCTGCCCGCTCGCGGCCAGGATGCCGAGGGCGATCGGAAGGTCGAAGCGGCCCGACTCCTTCGGCAGGTCGGCCGGCGCCAGGTTGACCGTGATGCGCTTGTTGTGAGGGAACTCGAGGCCGCTGTTCTGCAGGGCTGCGCGTACCCGCTCGCGCGCTTCCTTGACCTCGGTGTCGGCGAGGCCGACCAGCGTGAAGCTCGGCAGGCCGTTGGCCAGATGCACTTCGACGGTGACCTCGGGTGCGTCGAGCCCGTCGAGCGAACGGCTGCGGATCACGGCCAGCGACATGAGCTTGTCCTCCCTCGGGCAGTGCGCACGGCAAGACGCCCGACGTGCGCACCGCCGCGATTGTGCGCGCGGTGCGGGCGGCGCCGCCATTGCGGGCCCCGGCTGCAGGTGCCCGGCGAGCGCGAAGCACTGATTGAACCAAAGCGGTGCATGGATGGTGCGGGCCTGCCCCATCGCGCCCCGGATTGAGGCGTCGGGTCGCCATGCAGCCGGCCGCACGCCTGGCACGGAAGCTGCAATCCAACGGGCAGTCCCCTTGCAACCCTGGAGTCAACCGCCATGAAGACGAACGCCCTCACCCTTGTTGCCCTCGCTGCACTGACATCACTGCCCGCCGTCGCGCAAACCGTCGCGGCGCCGGCAGCGGCGCCCGCGCCGGACTGGGCCTTCACCGCCAACCTCGGTCTGTTCTCGGACTATCGCTTCCGCGGCATTTCACAGACCGACAAGAAGCCCGCGCTGCAGGGCGGGTTCGATGTCGCACACAGTTCGGGCCTCTACGTCGGCAACTGGAACTCGAACGTCGACAGCGCGATGTACAACGGCGCCAACCTGGAGATGGACTTCTACGGCGGCTACAAGCACGCCTTCGAAGGCGGATTCGGTCTCGACGTCGGCGCGATCTACTACTACTACCCGGGATCGGGAGCCAATGGCACCGTGGATATCAAGAACGCCGAGCTCTACGTCGGCGGCAGCTACGGTCCGGTCACGCTCAAGTACAGCTACGCCGTCACCGATTTCTTCAGTGCGCCAGACTCCAAGGGCTCGAGCTACCTCGACCTCGGTTTCAGCTACGACCTTGGCAGCAATTTCGGCGTCGTCGCGCACTACGGCTACCAGTTCCTGAAGGGCGATGCGCGGGCCGCCCAGATCGGCGGCACCTTCCCCGGGCCGGACAACATCTCCGACTGGAAACTCGGCGCCACCTACACCGTCGACGGCTGGGTGATCGGCCTGGCCTACATCGACACCAACCGCAGCTACACGGCGGGTACCGCTGCGGCGACCAACAAGGACATCAGCGGCGCCACCGGCGTGCTTTCGGTCAGCAAGACCTTCTGATCCCGTCCCAACAAGGAGATCAAGCCATGAAGATGGTGACCGCGATAGTCAAGCCGTTCCGGCTCGACGAAGTGCGTGAGGCCCTGAGCGCCATCGGCGTGCAGGGCATCACGGTGACCGAAGTCAAAGGCTTCGGCCGGCAGAAGGGCCACACCGAGCTGTACCGGGGCGCCGAGTACATCGTCGACTTCCTGCCCAAGGTGAAGATCGAAGCGGCGGTCGACGACGCCATCGTCGACCGCGTGATCGAGGCGATCGAGGGCGCTGCGCGCACCGGCAAGATCGGTGACGGCAAGGTATTCGTGTCGGCGCTCGACCAGGTCGTGCGCATCCGCACCGGCGAGACGGGAAAGGACGCGCTGTGATGAACCTCGAACGCAACCCCATGAGAAGACTTCTTGCTTCGCTCGTCCTCGGCGCGTCGGCGCTGTGCGGCGCTGTGCCCGTCCTGGCGGCGGACGATGCCGCCTCGGCACCTGCCATCGCGGCTTCGGTTGCCGAGGCGGCCGCGCCCGCGGCCGCGCCCGCCCCCTCTGCGGCACCGGCGGCCTCGGCGCCCGAGGCCACAGCATCGGCGCCGGTGGCCAACAAGGGCGACGTCGCGTGGATGATCGTCGCGACCCTGCTCGTCATCATGATGACGGTGCCGGGCCTCGCGCTCTTCTACGGTGGCCTGGTGCGCAGCAAGAACATGCTGTCGGTGCTGATGCAGGTGATGGTCACGTTCTCGATGATCGTCGTGCTGTGGATGGTCTACGGCTACAGCCTGGCCTTCAGCGAAGGCAACGCCTTCGTCGGCGGCTTCGACCGCCTGTTCATGAAGGGCGTGTTCGACCCCGCCGCCGGCAGCTTTGCGATGGCGGCCACGTTCAGCAAGGGCGTCTACATTCCCGAGCTGCTGTTCGCTGCGTTCCAGGCCACCTTCGCGGGCATCACCTGCTGCCTCATCGTGGGTGCGTTTGCAGAACGCGCAAAGTTCACCGCCGTGCTGGCGTTCATGGCGCTGTGGTTCACCTTCAGCTACGCGCCGATCGCCCACATGGTGTGGTTCTGGATGGGCCCCGACGCCTACGCGAGCAAGGAGGTCGTCGACGCGATGAACGACAAGGCGGGTCTGCTCTGGCAGTGGGGCGCGCTCGACTTCGCGGGCGGCACCGTCGTGCACATCAACGCCGCCGTGGCCGGCCTGGTCGGCGCCTTCATGATCGGCAAGCGCGTCGGCTATGGCCGTGAGGCCTTCACGCCGCACTCGCTGACGCTGACGATGGTCGGCGCCGCACTGCTGTGGGTGGGCTGGTTCGGCTTCAACGCCGGGTCGGCGCTCGAAGCGGGCAACAGCGCGGTGCTGGCCTTCATGAACACCTTCTCGGCCACTGCCGCGGCGGTGCTGGCCTGGTGCCTCGGCGAAGCGCTGACGAAGGGCAAGGCCTCGATGCTGGGTGCGGCCTCGGGTGCGGTGGCCGGTCTGGTCGCCATCACGCCGGCGGCCGGCAACGTGGGCCTGATGGCCGCGATCATCATCGGCTTCGTGGCCGGCTTCGCCTGCCTGTGGGGCGTCAACGGCCTGAAGCGCCTGCTCGGCGCCGACGACTCGCTCGACGTGTTCGGCGTGCACGGCGTGGGCGGCATCGTCGGCGCGCTGCTGACGGGCGTCTTCAACACCCAGGCGCTCGGCGGTCCGGGCCTGGTGGGAGACTGGGTCACGGCCGCGGTCATCTCGAACCCCGTCGGCACACAGGTCTGGATTCAGCTCAAGGCGGTGCTGGTCACGATCGTCTGGTCGGGCGTCGTGTCGCTGGCGGCCTACAAGCTCGTCGACATGACGATCGGCCTGCGGGTGACCGAAGAGCAGGAGCGCGAAGGCCTGGACATCGCCTCGCACGGCGAGACGGCCTATCACGGATAGGCACGAGGGGGAGGGGTGTGCGGTCCGCTGCCGTCCCCCTCCCGCGAGCAGCGTGAGCCCGCTGCGGACCCTACCGAGAGAATTGTCGGCGTCTTCCGCCGTGCAGCTTGACTCGAGTCAAGTCGCCTGTGGAGGCGATCAGCCATGCTGCAGCCTTGCAGGGAATCACCGACAAGGGGCAGGGCATGCATCGGATCATGGGTCTCACGGGCATGCTGCGGCGCCTGTACTGGTCGGGCGTCGCCGCCGCCCTGCTCTTTGCGTCGCCGGCCATTGCCGCCGGCGTGGCGGTCGAGGTGACGCCGGAGATGACGGGTGCCGGCATCGTTTCCAGCGGAACTGCACTGCCGCCGATTCCACCGTTGACAGGCAGCCGCAAGAGCCCCGTGGCGTCTTGGGGCAAGCCGCTGCCCTACCCGATCGTGATTGCCGACCGGCGCAACAACCGGCTGATCGAGGTCACGCCGGACAAGCGCATCGTGTGGGAGTTCCCGTCGCCCAACCTGAAGATCTATCGCGGCAACGAAGACGTGAACTTTTCGGCCGACGGAAAGCTCCTTGCGGTGAGCGAGGAAGACAACTACGACGTGCACATCGTCGACTACGAGCGGCGCGTCATCACCTGGTCCTACGGTGTGCCCGACACGCGCGGCAGCCAGCCTGGCCTGCTGAACTACCCCGACGACGCCCATCTGCTGGCCGACGGCAAGTTCCTGACCGCCGACATCCGCAACTGCCGCATCCTGATCATCGACCCCAAGGACGGCAGCATCGCCACGCAGTGGGGTCGAACCGGGAAGTGCAAGCACAAGCCTCCGCATCAGCTGGCGCATCCGAACGGCGCCACGCCGATGGACAACGGCGACATCCTCGTCAGCGAGATCACCGCGGCCTGGATCTCGCGCATCACGCGCGAAGGCAAGGTGCTATGGAGCGTGCGCGCCCCGAAGATCCGCTACCCGTCAGACGCCTTTCCGACGGTCGACGGCAAGCAGGTGATCGTGGCCGACTTCAGCAAGCCCGGGCGCGTGGTGATCTTCGACCCCGCCACCGGCAAGCCGAGCTGGGAGTACTTTCACGCCGATGGCGAGAAGATGCTCGACCACCCGTCAATCGCGCGCGAGTTGCCGGAGACCGGCGACGTGCTGATCGTCGATGATCTGCACGACCGCGTCATCGTGGTCGATCGCAAGACCAGGGAGATCATCTGGCAGTACGGTGTGACCGGCGTCAAGGGCCACTTGCCGGGCTACCTGAACTATCCCGACGGCTTCGATCTGGACCTGTACCGCGACTGGAAGAACGCCCGCAGGCCTTGAGGGCGGGCGCGGGTGCACCCCGGATTCGCCCGCCGCCGTCGCGCGGCTCCTAGAATGGGCCGATGACCCCCCGGCAGGCTCGTCCATGGTTCCCCACCTGATCACTGCACTGACCGGCCCGATCAACGAGCTGGAGCAGCGCGTCCTCGAGTCGATGCCCGCGATCGAACGCTGGTTCCGCCTCGAGTGGATGGAACACACGCCGCCGTTCTATACCTCGGTCGACCTGCGCAACGCCGGCTTCAAGCTCGCGCCGGTGGACACCAACCTCTATCCGGGCGGTTTCAACAACCTGACGCCCGAGATGCTGCCGCTGGCGGTGCAGGCGGCGATGGCGGCGATCGAGAAGATCTGCCCCGAGGCGAAGAACCTGCTGCTGATCCCGCAGAAGCAGACCCGAAACACGTTCTACCTGACGAACCTGCAGCGGCTGTTGCAGATCTTCCATCAAGCCGGGCTGAACGTGCGCCTCGGTTCACTGGACGAGAGCGTCAAGGCGCCGACGTCGCTGGCGCTACCCGACGGCAGCGAGCTCACGCTCGAGCCCTTGGTCCGACGCAGCGGCCGGCTCGGGCTCAAGGGTTTCGACCCCTGCACGATCCTGCTCAACGACGACCTGTCGGCCGGCATCCCGCCGGTGCTCGCCGGCCTGCACGAGCAGTACCTGCTGCCGCCGCTGCATGCCGGCTGGGCGGTGCGGCGCAAGACGAATCACTTCCACGCCTACGAAGAGGTGGCCAAGAAGTTCGCCAAGCTGCTCGGCATGGACCCGTGGCTGATCAACCCGATGTTCGCCCGCTGCGGCGAGGTGCGCTCGAGGACCGGTACCGGCGCCGATTGCCTGGTGAGCAACACCGACGCGCTGCTCGGCAGGATCCGCCGCAAGTACAAGGAGTACGGCATCCAGGTGAAGCCCTTTGTCATCGTGAAGGCAGATGCAGGGTCATTCGGCAAGGGCATCATGACCGTGCGCGATGCAAAGGAGCTTGCCGACCCGAGCCGCATCCAGGGCGTGGTCGAGGACGGGCTGGAACTCGGCGAGGTGATCCTGCAGGAAGGCGTTCCTACCTACGAACGCATCAACGACGCGGTGGCCGAACCAGTGGTCTACATGATCGACCGCTACGTGGTGGGGGGCTTCTACCGCGTGCACGCGGATCGCGGCACGGACGAGAACCTGAACGCACCGGGATCGAGCTTCGTGCCGCTGGCGTTCACCGAGGCCAACCATCTGCCCCGACCCGGCGTGAAGCCGGGTGCCAGCGCGCCGAACCGCTTCTACATGTACGGCGTGATCGCGCGCCTCGCGATGGTGGCGGCGAGCTATGAGCTCGAGGCAACCGATCCGAACGCCGAGGTGTACGAGTAGAGCCCGTTCGCACTACCGCCCGTGGTGAGAACAGGCCGTGGCCCTGCGCGGCCGGCTGCCCTCGCCAGTCGCCATGCTCGCCGGGCCCGTCGGCGAGTCAACGCAGGAGACCGATCGTGAGCGATCTGCTGGTACGCAACGTGGCGCTGCCCGATGGGCGCGCCGACCACGATCTGCTCGCACTGGACGGGCGGATTGCGGCCATCGGCCCGGCGCTGGCGGCGCCTGCCGGCATTCCGGTGCTCGAAGGACAAGGTCTGCTGCTCGCGCCGCCGTTCGTCGACGCCCATTTCCACATGGACGCCACGCTCAGCGCCGGGCTGCCCCGGGTGAACCGCAGCGGCACGCTGCTCGAAGGCATCATGTTGTGGGGCGAATTGAAGCCGCTGCTGACGCAGGAGGCTGTGATCGATCGTGCGATGCGGTATTGCGACTGGGCTGTGGCCAAGGGGCTGCTCGCGATCCGCTCGCACGTGGACATCTGCGACGACCGGCTGCTCGCCGTCGAGGCGCTGCTCCAGGTGCGCGAGCAGGTGAAGCCCTGGCTCGATCTGCAACTCGTCGCCTTCCCGCAGGATGGCCTGCTGCGCTCGCCGAACGCGCTGGCGAACCTGAAGCGTGCGCTGGCGATGGGTGTCGACGTGGTCGGCGGCATCCCGCACTTCGAGCGCACGATGAGCGACGGTGCCCAGAGCGTGCGCCTGCTGTGCGAACTCGCCGCCGAGCGCGGGCTGCGCGTCGACATGCATTGCGACGAGAGCGACGACCCGCAATCGCGCCACATCGAAACGCTCGTCAGCGAGACCCAGCGCCTCGGCTTGCAGGATCGCGTGACGGGCTCCCACCTGACCTCGATGCACTCGATGGACAACTACTTCGTGAGCAAGCTGCTGCCGCTGATGCGCGAGGCCGGAGTGCACGCCGTCGCCAACCCGCTCATCAACATCACGCTGCAGGGCCGGCACGACAGCTACCCGAAGCGGCGCGGCATGACGCGCGTGCCTGAACTGCTGGCGGCCGGCGTCAATGTCGGCTTCGGCCACGACTGCGTGATGGACCCGTGGTATCCGCTCGGTTCGGGCGACATGCTCGAAGTGGCGCAGATGGGCTTGCACGTCGCGCAGATGACCTCGCAGGCGCAGATGCGGGCCTGCTTCGATGCCGTCACGGTGAACAACGCGCGGATCCTCGGCCTGGCCGGCTACGGACTCGAGGTCGGCTGCCACGCCGACTTCGTGCTGCTGCAGGCGCGCGACGCTATCGAGGCGATCCGCCTGCGCGCAACCCGGCTTGCCGTCGTGCGACGCGCCAGGGTGATCGCGCGCATGCCGGCAGCACGCGCCGTGCTCGATCTGCCTGGCCGACCGGCGTCTGTCGACTGGACGCCTCTGTGACTCTCCCTGGCTGCCGCGCACCGGCAGCCAGGGGGCGCGGCCCGACCTGTGTCGCCATGCGACGTCAGGGCGCTCAGCGGCAATGCAGTGCCTTCGATAGAATCGATTTGAAACAGGACCCCCCGCAGCATGAAACTCATCGGCGCCCTCACAAGCCCCTACGTCCGCAAGGTCCGCGTCGTGATGGCCGAGAAGAAGCTCGACTACCAGTTCGTCCTCGAAGACGTGTGGACCAGCGACGCGATCCTCAAGTCCAACCCGCTGGGCAAGGTGCCCTGCCTGGTGCTGGAGGGTGGCGAGGCGGTGTTCGACTCCCGGGTCATCGTCGAGTACGTCGACACGCTGTCGCCGGTGGGCAAGCTGATCCCCGAGCGCGGGCGGGAGCGCGCCGAGGTCCGCACCTGGGAGGCATTGGGTGACGGCGTGCTCGATGCGGCAATCCTGGCGCGGCTGGAACAGACCTGGCCCGGCCGCTCCGAGACGCAACGTAGTGCGGCCTGGATCGACCGCCAGATGAGCCGCGTCAGCTCCTCGCTGCTGGCGATGGCTCAGGGCCTCGGTGACAAGGCCTGGTGCTTCGGGCCGCATTTCTCGCTGGCCGACATCGCCACCGGCTGCGCCCTCGGCTACCTCGACTTCCGCTTCCCGCGGCTCGACTGGCGCAGCGCGCATCCGAACCTGGCGCGGCTGAGCGACAAGCTCGCCACGCGGCCGAGCTTCATCGATACCGCGCCGCCGCGCCCCTGAGCCCGCGGCGCCGCCTCCACAGGCTCTGATTCGCCGCCGGGATCGCCCCCACGATGGGCTCCGTCGGTCACGTCACGCCGCAGGCGATGCACTTCGCGCAGCCGCTCGCGCTGCGCAGCGGCGCACGGCTTGCCGACTACACGCTGGCCTACGAGACCTACGGCTTGCTCAATGCCGAGCGCAGCAATGCGGTGCTGGTGTGCCATGCGCTGAACGCGTCGCACCATGTGGCCGGTACCTACGAAGGCCAGCCCAGGAGCGAGGGCTGGTGGGACAACCTCGTCGGACCCGGCAAACCGCTAGACACGGATCGCTTCTTCGTCATCGGCGTGAACAACCTCGGCTCGTGCTTCGGCTCCACCGGGCCGATGCACCTCAATCCGGCGACCGGCCGCGCCTGGGGCGCGGATTTCCCGGTCGTCACCGTCGAGGACTGGGTCGATACCCAGGCGCGGCTGATGGATGCGCTGGGCATCGCACGCCTGGCCGCGGTGCTCGGTGGAAGCCTCGGGGGCATGCAGGCGCTGGACTGGGCGCTGCGCTACCCCGAACGGCTTCGCTGCTGCATCGCGGTGGCGACGGCACCGAACCTTTCGGCGCAGAACATCGCCTTCAACGAGGTGGCGCGACGTGCCATCGTCACCGACCCCGACTTCCATGGCGGCCACTTCTACGAGCACGGCACGCTGCCGCGCCGGGGCCTGCGCGTGGCGCGCATGATCGGCCACATCACCTACCTGAGCGACGACGCGATGGAGGCCAAGTTCGGGCGCGAGCTCCAGGGCGACGCGCTCGGCTACAGCACGCAGGAGATCGAGTTCCAGATCGAGGGCTACCTGCGGCACCAGGGCGACAAGTTCAGCGAGTACTTCGACGCCAACACCTATCTGCTGATCACCCGTGCGCTCGACTACTTCGACCCGGCACGCGAACATGGAGGCGACCTGGCACGCGCGCTTGCCAATGCCGTCTGCAAGTTCCAGCTGATCAGCTTCACGACCGATTGGCGATTCTCGCCGGCCCGCTCGCGCGAAATCGTGAAGGCGCTGCTCGACAACCGGCTCGACGTGAGCTACGCCGAGATCGAAGCGCCGCACGGCCACGACGCGTTCCTGCTCGACGATCCGCGCTACCACGCCTTGCTGCGCGCGTGCTTCGAGCGCATCGCGCTCGAGACAAGTCCTGCGGGCGGGGGTCAAGCCCACCCCATCCCGCTCCCTTCCCGTCGAGGGGAAGGAACTGGCACGACGAGTCGGCAATGAGCGACCGCCGCGACATGGAGCTGATCGCCGAGCTGGTGCCGCCGGGCTCGCGCGTGCTCGACCTCGGCTGCGGCAGCGGCGAGTTGCTGGCCCACCTGCGCGATGCGCGGCAGTGCAGCGGCTACGGCATCGAGATCGCCGACGCCAACGTGCTGGCTTGCGTGCAGCGTGGCGTCAACGTGATCCAGCTGAACCTGGAGGAAGGGCTGGCGATGTTCGCCGACCAGAGCTTCGACGTGGTGCTGCAGCTCGACACCATGCAACACCTTCGCAACACGGAGCGCATGCTGCGCGAGACGGCCCGCGTCGGCCGGGTAGGCATCGTCAGCTTCCCGAACTTCGCCCACTGGCCGAACCGGCTGCGCGTGCTGGCCGGGCGCATGCCGGTGACCAAGGTGCTGCCCTACCAGTGGTACGACACGCCCAACATCCGCGTCGGCACCTACGCCGACTTCGAGGTGCTGGCGCGCAAGGACGGGCTGCGCATCCTCGAGGCCTTCGGTATCGAGCGCGGCGAGGCCGTGCGCCGCTGGCCGAACCTGCTCGCCAGCGTGGCGGTGTTCAAGTTCGATCGCGGTTAGCGAGGCAGTCACTGGGGAGTCCGCAGGGGACTGCCCTCGGCACAGCCTCATACGGCTTCGCGTTCAAGCAGTAAGGAATCCGGAGTGGCTTCGGACTCGTTGAGATCGGTGCGACAAGCCGCCTTGATCCCGGCTGTATGGATGCCAAGGCCTGCGCGAGGCCGAGGGCGGCGGGTGACCGGCTACCTCCGTGTCCCCCGACGCCAGCCTGACGGCTGGCGTCTCCTCCTTTACCTGCGGCAGCCGGTCACCCGCCGCCCTCGGCCAGGCGGCAGTGGGACAGTCCTGCGTGCGCGGCGGAACGCCAGCTCGGCCTGACGCTCGCGCGCCAAACTACCGAAGCGGGCGCCCTGATCTAGGCAATTGAATGCAAAACCGCATCAGTCCCTGCGGTAGGCGTCGTGACAGGACTTGCAGGACTGGCCGACGGCGCCGGCGGCAGCCTTGATGGCGTCGAGATTGCCGGTCTTCGCGGCTGCATTGAGCTTGACCACGTCCTCCTGGCTCTTGCTGGCCTTCTCGCGGAACTTGTCCATTTCGGTCCAGATTTCCGGCTTGGCCTTGGTATCGCCCTTGTCGCTTCCGTCCACGAAGCCAGCGAACTGCCACTTCGACACGGCGGCCAGGATCTCCGCATTCTCGGCCACGACCTTGGCGTCGAACGGCACCCTTCCATTGGCCATGGCAAAGATGCGGCCGAAGTGCGTGACCTCCATGAACATGGCGCTCCTGCGGTACTTGATTGCGTCTTCGGGCTTGGCGAACTGGGCGGCCGCAGGCAGTGCAGTGGCGAGGCCGGCCAGTGCTGCGGCAGAGATCGTCATCGAAGAAAGAATACGTTTCATGCAGGTTCTCCATTGGGAAGGTGACAAGAAGGCTCGGCCGGGAGCCGGAAAGACGTGGCGCCACGAACCCGGCGGTCCAGTGTACGAAGCAGGCGCGCCGTTTGTTCCCGCGCGGCGGGTCTTGCAAGCGCAGCGCCAGGCTGCACCGGCTGGATGTATCGTTGCGCCACTGAACGCAGACAGAACGCGAGGCGGTAGCGATGGGAAACACTGCATCGGAACAGCCGGGCCTGAAGGCGGTGCGCGTGTGGGACCTGCCGACACGGCTGTTCCACTGGGCGCTCGTGCTGTGTTTCGTGGGGTCCATCGCCAGCGTCAAGATCGGCGGCAACGCGATGATCTGGCACCTGCGCTTCGGCTACGCGGTGTTCGCGCTGCTCGCGTTTCGGCTGGCATGGGGGTTCGTCGGCGGGCGCTGGTCACGTTTCGCGAGCTTCCTTTACAGCCCGGCCACGGTTCTGCGCTACTTGCGCAGGCAGGGCCGCAGCGAAGAGCATCTCGATGTCGGGCACACACCGCTCGGCAGCGCCTCGGTGTTCGCGATGCTGCTGTTTCTCTCGGCGCAGGTGGCGTCGGGCCTGTTCGCCGACGACGAGATCGCCACCACCGGGCCGCTGAACAAGTTCGTCTCGAGCGCGACCGGCCTGTTGCTCACCGGCTATCACAAGCACATCGGGCAGTGGGTGCTGATCGGACTTGTCCTGTTGCACGTGGCGGCCATCCTCACCTACTGGCTGCGGATGCGCAGGGACCTGATCGGCCCGATGATCAGCGGCGACAAGCTCCTGCCGTCGGGCACTTCTGCCAGCGACGACGACCAGGGCACGCGCGCGCTTGCCGTCATGCTGCTGACGGTCTGTGCCGCTGTCGTCGCGTTCCTGGTGACCATCGTCGGCAGGTAAACTGACCTCGTCTCGACATGGTCGCCCCGTCACGGATGCAAGCCCCCGAAATTCGCCTGGTCGTCGCCGACAAGCCGCCCCTGATCGACGCCGCACGCGAGATCTTCCGCGAATACGCGCGCAGCTTGCAGGTCGACCTGTGCTTCCAGAACTTCGACGACGAACTCGCTGGCCTTCCGGGCGAGTACAGCGCACCGGCCGGCCAGCTGCTGCTGGCGCTGGTCGACGGTGAACTCGCTGCCTGTGGCGCCATGCGCGGCGTGCACGACGTCGACTACGCGAACGCCTGCGAGATGAAGCGGCTCTACGTGCGGCCGGCATTTCGCCGCTTCGGTCTCGGGCGGATGCTCGCGCAATCGTTGCTCGACGACGCACGCCACGCCGGCTATTCGGTGATGCTGCTCGATACGCTCGACGAAATGGAGGCCGCGCGCGGCCTGTACGCCACGCTCGGTTTCGAGGAAATCCCTCCCTACTACTTCAATCCGGTCGCCGGCGCGCACTACCTGAAGGCGGACCTCGATTGAACCCACCTCCGGCGCCGGACGCGCCCGAGTGAACCACGCCGCCATCCTGACTCCGGGGGATCCCGATGAATCCGTTCAAGCACCTCCTTTCCGCCGCCGGCGGGCACTCCCCGGTGGGCACCTGGATCAGCTCGGCAAGCCCGCTCGTGGCCGAGGCGATTGCCCACGCCGGCTTCGAATGGGGCGTGATCGACATGGAGCATTCCCCGCTCGACCTGATGGACGTGGTTCACCTGTTGCAGGCGGTGTCGTCGTCGCGCATGGTTCCCGTGGTTCGTGTGCCATGGAACGACACGGTGACGATCAAGCGCGTGCTCGATGTCGGCGCCACCACGCTGCTCGTGCCCTTCGTGCAGAGCGCCGAGGAGGCGCGCGCCGCAGTCGCCGCGACGCGCTACCCGCCGGAGGGCGTGCGCGGCATGGCCGGCGGCAGCCGTGCGTCGAAGTTCGGCACGGTCGCCAACTATCTGTCCACGGCCAATGGCGGCATCGCCCTGATCGCACAGCTCGAGTCGATGGCGGCGGTCGGGCAGCTCGAAGCGATTGCCGCAGTGCCGGGGGTGGACGCACTGTTCCTCGGACCTGCCGACCTGTCGGCGTCGATGGGCCACGTCGGCCAGTTTGCCCATCCCGCCGTGATGGAGCTGATGGCCCAGGCAGTGCGGCGCTGCAAGGCACTGGGCAAGCCGGTCGGCACGATCGGCGGCACACCGGAAATGGTGGCGCAGTACCGCGCGATAGGCTTCGACTACGTGGCCATCGCCTCCGACCTCGGTCTGCTGGTCCATGCCGCGCAGGCTGCGATCGCATCGTTGCGGACGCAGGGCTCGATGCATGTGCACACGCTGGCGGGCGGAACGCAAACGGGCAGCGCGCGTTGATTGGCGGGCGGCGTAGCATGCGGCGACAGCTGTTCGGGCAACGAGAAGCGGCGGGAGGGTCATGACCGTATCGGCGATCGACAAGGATGAAACGGAGACATTCGAGCTCAGGGCCGGCGCGCTGCGCCTGGCGCTGAGGCCCGACCTCGGCGGCAGCATTGCCGGCCTGTGGCACCACGGCGTGCCGGTGATGCGATCGGAGGAGCCCGCTCAACTGGCTCGTGCACGCAAGGCGGCCTGTTACGCGCTCGTGCCGTATGCAAACCGCGTCGCCCAGGGGCGCTTCAACTGGCAGGGCCGACCCTATCAGCTGGAACACGATGTCGAAGACGGCCCGCACCCGATGGATGGCATCGGTTATCTGTCGCGCTGGGAGTTCGAGCCACCCATCGGGCCCATGGGGCCGGCGGAGCTGGCGCTGACCTTCGAGCATCGCGCCGGCGAGGGTTGGCCATTCGACTTCCGGGCGCGTCAGCTGTTCCAGCTCGGCCCGACCTCGCTGCGGATCGAATTGAGTGTCACCAACACGGCGAAGCACGCGGCGCCGATGGGCTTGGGGTGGCGTTGCTGCTTCCCCAGGCGCGAGCGCAGCCGCTTGCATGTGGAGTGCACGGGCAGGTGGGAACTCGATCCGTTCAAGCTGCCGACACAGCTCGTGCCGCAGCCGGGCGTCGACGCCGACCTGGCGCATCTCGACTACGACCATTGCTTCGAGGGCTGGGCAGGGCAGGCACGCATCCGCGACGAGCTCTTCGCCCTCGCGCTGCGTTCATCGCTGGACAGGGTCGTGATCTGCACACCGCAGGGTGAAGACTTCTTCGCCGTCGAGCCGGTGAGCCACGTCAGCAATGCAATCAACCAGCCGGCACCCAGTGCACTCGGGCTGGTGACCCTGCAACCAGGACAGAGCCACCATTCGTGGATGGTGCTCGACATTCAGCCGACGCACTGAGCCCACAGGCCATTTGCCGGACGGGCCGATTTCGGGGCCCTGGGGTTCTTACGTATAATTTCCAGGCTTTGCCGGCCTTGAATCATCGCAGCACCATGACCGAGCGTTTCGACCGTGGCGGATGGGATGATGAAGAGCAGGCAGACCACGTCACCCCACTGACGCGCGCGCAGGCGCAGGCTTTGCGGGACAGCCAGCCATCGATCTCGGTGTGGCAGGTCGTCGCGTCGCAGGCGGCAGCGGGCGTGCTGGTGGCGGTCGCGGCCTGGGGCCTCAGCGGTCGCAATGCGGTGGGCTGGTCTGCACTGTACGGCGCCGTGATCGTGGTCCTGCCTGCGGCGCTGCTTGCCCGTGGCGTCGGCAGGTTGGCCGGGACCGGCCCACTGGCGGGGACGATCGGGTTTTTCGGCTGGCAGGCCGTGAAGATGTTGCTCTCGCTGGCGCTGCTGCTGGGCGCCGCGAGGGTGGTGCCGAACCTGAATTGGCCGGCGCTGCTGGTGGCGGTGGCGGTGTGTTTGCAGGTGAACTGGCTGGCCCTGCTGTGGCGGGGTCGCGCAAAGAAGAACGAGCGTCGTTGAGGAAGACATGGCAGCAGAAGGTCACGAATCAGCACTCACCGCCGGTGACTACATCCTTCACCATCTGCATCACCTGCAGAACGGCGAGCAGGTCGCTGTCGCCGACTTCTCCATCATCCACTTCGATTCGCTCTTCTTCTCGATCGTGCTCGGCGCCTTCACCTGCTGGGTGATGTGGCTGGCGGCACGCAAGGCGACCTCGGGTGTGCCCGGGCGCTTCCAGGCAGCGGTCGAGATCCTCATCGAGATGGTCGACAGCCAGGCCAAGGGCATCGTCCACGATGCGAAGAGCCGCAAGTTCGTCGCCCCGCTGGCATTGACGGTGTTCGTGTGGATCTTCCTGATGAACGCGATGGACCTGCTGCCGGTCGATCTGCTCCCGTGGTTCGGCGAGCATGTGCTCGGTCTGCCCTATCTGCGCGTCGTGCCCACCGCCGATCTGTCGATGACGCTGGGATTGTCGATCACGGTGCTGCTGGTCTGCCTGTACTACAACGTCAAGATCAAGGGTCCGGCCGGCTGGGTCAAGGAGCTCTTCACCGCGCCGTTCGGCAGCCACTTCCTGCTCTGGCCGTTGAACTTCGCGATGCAGATCATCGAATTCATCTCCAAGACCGTGTCGCACGGCATGCGGTTGTTCGGCAACATGTATGCGGGCGAGTTGATCTTCCTGCTGATCGGCCTGATGGGCGGCGCGTTCGCGTTCAGCGGCACGGGCATCGCCCTGTTCCTGGGCCACATCGTCGCCGGCACCGTGTGGTCGATCTTCCACATCCTGATCATCACGCTGCAGGCGTTCGTCTTCATGATGCTGGCGCTGGTGTACGTGGGGCAGGCCCACGATCACCACTGAGCCCAGCGGTTCCCCTTTCACCCACCCACCCCAGCTCCAAGAAGGAAACACCATGGAAGTCATCAGCTCTGTCGCCCTGGCCGCCGGCCTGATCATCGGTCTCGGCGCGATCGGTGCCTGCATCGGCATCGGCATCATGGGCAGCAAGTACCTCGAGTCGGCGGCGCGCCAGCCCGAACTGATGGGCGAACTGCAGACCAAGATGTTCCTGCTGGTCGGCCTGATCGACGCGTCGTTCATCATCGGAACCGGCATCGCGCTGTGGTTTGCCACGGCCAACCCGTTCCTGGCCCAGATCGCCAACCTGCCGAAGTGATCGAGCAGCTGTGCAGACCGCGCAGCGCCGCAAGACCCTTCGCTGAAACGAGAGGCGAGACGTGAGCATCAATTCCACACTCATTGCGCAGATGATCGTGTTCCTGATCCTGATCGGGTTCACGATGAAGTTCGTCTGGCCGCCCATCGTGGCTGCGCTCGACGAGCGTGCGAAGAAGATTGCCGACGGCCTGTCGGCGGCCGACAAGGCAAGGGCCGAGCTCTCGGTGGCGAACCAGCGTGTCGAGCAGCAACTCGCCGCAGCGCGCGACGACGCCGCCAAGCGCCTGGCCGACGCCGAGCGGCTGGGGCAGCAGATGGTCGAGGAAGCCAAGACCCGCGCCAGCGAGGAAGGTGCCAAGATCATCGCCGCGGCCAGGGCCGAGGCCGAGCAAGAGGCGGTCAAGGCGCGCGAGGTGTTGCGCGAGCAGGTGGCAGGCCTGGCCGTGAAGGGCGCCGAAGCGATCCTTCGCCGCGAGGTCAACGCGGTCGTGCATGCCGAGCTGTTGGGCCGCCTCAAGGCGGAACTCTGACCATGCGCCCCGAAGCTCACGATTGTTCGCTGCTCAGCAAGAGGGCGCGGGCCTCCCATGGCGCCACAGGGGCCACAGCGCGCCCCGTGGCGGCCCGGCGGGAGGCCTGACATGGCCGAACTTGCAACCATTGCCCGGCCCTACGCCGAGGCGCTGTTCAAGGCTGCCGCGGGCGCCGATGCGTCGGCGATGAGCGCGCAGCTTCACGCCATGGCGGCGGTCGCGGCCGACCCCGAGCTGCGCCAGTTCGCCGACAACCCGAAGGTCGAGGCAGCGCAGGTGTTCGACGTCGTCGCCGGCGTTGCCGGTGGGGCGCTCGACGCGAAGATCGGCAACCTGCTCCGGGCGGCCATCGACAACGGCCGCCTGGCTGCGCTGCCGCAGATTGCGGCGCAGTTCCAGGCGCTGGTCAATGCCCGAGACGGCGTGTCGGACGCCACCATCCAGAGCGCGTTCGCGATCGACGAGGGCCAGTTGGCCGAGGTGGTTGCCGCGCTCGAGAAGCGCTTCGACCGCAGGCTCAACGCCCGCGTCGAGATCGATCCCGAACTGATCGGCGGCATTCGCGCCGTCGTTGGCGACGAGGTGCTCGACACCTCGGTCAGGGCCCGTCTGGAACAGATGAAGGTCGCGCTCACAGCGTGAATCCGGAGAACCCCATGCAACTGAATCCCGCAGAAATTTCCGAACTGATCAAGAGCCGCATCGAAGGTCTCTCCAGCGCGGCAGACATCAAGAATCAGGGCACCGTCGTGTCGGTGGCCGACGGCATCTGCCGTGTCCACGGACTGTCCGACGCGATGGCTGGCGAGATGCTCGAGTTTCCGCCCACGCCCGGCGGCCAGCAGACCTTCGGCCTGACGCTGAACCTCGAGCGCGACTCGGTCGGCGCCGTGATCCTGGGCGAGTACGAACACATCTCCGAGGGCGATGTCGTCAAGTGCACGGGCCGCATTCTCGAAGTGCCGATCGGCCCCGAACTGATCGGCCGCGTCGTCAACGCGCTCGGCGTCCCGATCGACGGCAAGGGCCCGATCAACGCCAAGATGACCGACGTGATCGAGAAGGTGGCGCCGGGCGTGATCGCGCGCCAGTCGGTGAGCCAGCCGGTGCAGACCGGGCTGAAGGCGATCGACTCGATGGTGCCGATCGGGCGCGGCCAGCGCGAGCTGATCATCGGCGACCGCCAGACCGGCAAGACGGCGGTGGCGGTCGACACGATCATCAACCAGAAGGGTCAGAACATGACCTGCGTCTACGTTGCGATCGGGCAGAAAGCCAGCTCGATCAAGAACGTGGTGCGTGCGCTCGAACAACACGGCGCGATGGACTACACGATCGTCGTCGCCGCGTCGGCTTCCGAATCGGCGGCGATGCAGTACGTGTCGCCCTATTCGGGCTGCACGATGGGCGAGTACTTTCGCGACCGCGGCCAGGACGCGCTGATCATCTACGACGACTTGTCCAAGCAGGCGGTCGCGTATCGTCAGATGTCGCTGCTGCTGCGCCGCCCACCGGGCCGCGAGGCCTACCCGGGCGACGTGTTCTATCTGCACAGCCGCCTGCTCGAGCGGGCCGCCCGCGTGAATGCCGACTACGTCGAGAAGTTCACCAACGGGGCGGTGAAGGGCAAGACGGGGTCCCTCACCGCACTGCCGATCATCGAGACGCAGGCCGGCGACGTGTCTGCCTTCGTGCCGACCAACGTGATCTCGATCACCGACGGCCAGATCTTCCTCGAGACTTCGCTCTTCAACTCCGGCATCCGCCCCGCCATCAACGCCGGCATCTCGGTGTCGCGGGTCGGCAGCGCGGCGCAGACCAAGCTGATCAAGAGCCTGTCCGGCGGCATCCGCACCGACCTCGCGCAATACCGGGAGCTGGCCGCGTTCGCGCAGTTCGCGTCCGACCTGGACGAGGCCACGCGCAAGCAGCTCGACCGCGGCGCCCGTGTGACCGAGCTGCTCAAGCAGTTGCAGTACACGCCGCTGCCGATCAGCCTGATGGCCGCGACGCTGTTCGCCGTCAACAAGGGCTTTGTCGACGACGTGCCCTTGAAGAAGGTGCTCGCTTTCGAGCACGGTCTGCACCAGCACCTGAGGTCCAGCCACGCTGCATTGCTGGCCAGGCTCGAGAGCGACAAGGCGATGGACAAGCCCGCCGAGGAAGAACTCGCCGGCGCGCTGACTGCGTTCAAGAAGTCGTTCGCCTAAGGAGACCCGTCATGGCGGTCGGCAAGGAACTACGCGACAAGATCAAGAGCTTCGAGAGTACGAAGAAGATCACCAAGGCCATGGAGATGATCGCGGCGTCGAAGATGCGCAAGGTGCAGGCCCGGATGAGCGCGGCCCGGCCGTATGCCGACAAGATCCGCAACATCGCGGCCAACCTGTCGCAGGCGAACCCGGACTACCGGTCGCCGTACATGCGCAAGGTCGACACGCCGAAGAACATCGGTTTCATCGTCGTCACCTCCGACAAGGGGCTGTGCGGCGGGCTGAACACCAACGTGCTTCGCGCCGTGACCAATCGGATGGGCGAGGTGCAGCAGGGCGGTGGCAAGGTGCACACCGTAGCGCTCGGCAACAGGGGTTACGCCTTCCTGACCCGCATCGGTGCCCGCGTGATGAGCTTCGCGGTGCAGCTCGGCGATGCGCCGCCGATGGACAAGATGTTCGGCCCGGTCAAGGTGATGCTCGACGCCTTCGCCGACGGCGAGATCGATGCGGTTCACCTGTGCTACACGAAGTTCATCAATACGATGTCGCAGCAGCCGCTGATCGAACAGCTCCTTCCGCTTGCCGACGAACGGCTGCAACAGTCGGCCGGCGAGAAGGCGCAATACGGCTGGGACTACATCTACGAGCCCGACGCCCCGAGCGTGATCGACGCGCTGCTCACCCGCTACCTCGAGGCGCTGGTCTATCAGGCCGTGGCCGAGAACATGGCCTCCGAGCAGGCGGCGCGCAGGGTGGCGATGAAGGCCGCGACCGACAACGCCAGCGACTTGATCGCCGAGTTCCAGCTCATCTACAACAAGACCCGCCAGGCAGCGATCACGACGGAACTCTCTGAAATCGTTGGCGGCGCAGCAGCCATTTCTGGCTGATGCGGCGGCAACGATTCGGTGAAGGCTGACTTTCGCGCAGCGAAAGTTAAGTGAGCGAAGCGAACGGCCGGAACCAAATCGTCGGCGGTCGCGATACAAGATTCGTTTTGAAGGACTTCAGAAAATGGCACAAGGCAAGATCGTTCAGTGCATCGGCGCGGTGGTGGATGTCGAGTTCCCGCGCGACAAGATGCCCCACGTCTACGACGCGCTCAAGCTCGACGGCTCGGCGCTGACGCTGGAAGTCCAGCAGCAACTCGGCGACGGCGTGGTGCGCACCATCGCGCTCGGTTCCTCCGACGGCCTGCGCCGCGGCCTGATGGTCAGCAACACGGGCAACCCGATCACGGTGCCGGTGGGCAAGGCCACGCTCGGCCGCATCATGGACGTGCTCGGAAGCCCGATCGACGAGCGCGGCCCGGTGAGCGCCGAGCTGGCGATGCCGATCCACCGCAAGGCGCCGAGCTACGACGAGCTCAGCCCGTCGCAGGAATTGCTCGAGACCGGCATCAAGGTGATCGACCTCATCTGCCCGTTCGCCAAGGGTGGCAAGGTGGGCCTGTTCGGCGGTGCCGGCGTGGGCAAGACGGTGAACATGATGGAGCTGATCAACAACATCGCGACGGGGCACGCGGGCCTGTCGGTGTTTACCGGCGTCGGCGAGCGCACCCGCGAGGGCAACGACTTCTATAACGAGATGATCGAGTCGGGCGTCGTCAACAAGGACAACCTCGGCGAGTCGAAGGTGGCGATGGTCTATGGCCAGATGAACGAGCCGCCGGGCAACCGCCTGCGCGTTGCGCTGACCGGCCTGACGATCGCCGAATCGTTCCGCGACGAAGGCAAGGACGTGCTGCTCTTCATCGACAACATCTACCGCTTCACGCTCGCCGGCAACGAGGTGTCGGCGCTGCTCGGCCGCATGCCGTCGGCGGTGGGCTACCAGCCGACGCTGGCCGAGGAAATGGGCCGCCTGCAGGAGCGCATCACGTCGACCAAGGTCGGCTCCATCACTTCGGTCCAGGCCGTCTACGTGCCGGCGGACGACCTGACCGACCCGTCGCCGGCGACGACCTTCGCCCACCTCGACGCCACCGTCGTGCTGTCGCGCGACATCGCCGCGCTCGGCATCTATCCGGCGGTGGACCCGCTCGACTCGACATCGCGCCAGGTCGACCCGAACGTGGTCGGCGAGGACCACTACAACACGACCCGCGCCGTGCAGGGCACGTTGCAGCGCTACAAGGAACTGCGCGACATCATTGCGATCATGGGCATGGACGAGTTGAGCCCGGAAGACAAGCTCGCCGTGAGCCGGGCGCGCAAGATCCAGCGCTTCCTGAGCCAGCCCTTCCACGTGGCCGAGGTCTTCACCGGCACGGCGGGCAAGTACGTGCCGTTGAAGGAAACGATCCGCGGCTTCAAGATGATCATCGACGGCGAATGCGATGCGCTGCCCGAGCAGTCCTTCTACATGG
Source organism: uncultured bacterium (assembly GCA_963802435.1). Lineage (GTDB taxonomy): Bacteria > Pseudomonadota > Gammaproteobacteria > Burkholderiales > Burkholderiaceae_C > CAIKUF01. Next base: position 61,238 of record CAWDIT010000003.1, on the reverse strand, counting down.
TCGGCACGATCGACGAGGCCTTCGAGAAGGCGAAGAAGGTCCAGTAGGCGCAGCCGCTGGACGCCTCTTCAACACGTCGAGAAGGACCGACCATGGCCACCATTCACGTCGATGTCGTTTCCACCGAGGGAAGCATCTTTTCGGGCGAGGCCAAGTTCGTCGCGTTGCCGGGCGAGAACGGCGAACTCGGCATCCTGCCGCGCCACACGCCGCTGATCACGCGGATCAAGCCCGGCGCGGTGCGGATAGAGCGCGCCGACAACGGCGAGGAGGAATTCGTCTTCGTGGCCGGCGGGATCCTCGAAGTCCAGCCGGGTACCGTGACGGTGCTCGCGGATACCGCGATCCGCGGACACGATCTCGACGAAGCCAAGGCCACCGAGGCCAGGAAGCTGGCCGAGGAGGCGATGCGCAATGCGAAGAGCGACGTCGACCTGGCCAAGGCTCAGGGCGAGTTCGCGACGATGGCCGCGCAGATCGCCGCGCTGCGCAAGTTCCGCAAGAAGTAAGCCCGACGCAGCCGCCGCACGGCTGCGGCGCCCTGCGTCGAGGCGGACACATCCGCCTCGCAGCGGGCGTTCGTGCTGGCCGCGCGAGGGTCGACGCCGATGGTCGCCACGGCGTACGGCGCTAGACTGGCGGCTCCCCACCGCACGAGATGGAATCGTCCATGACCCGCGTCGTCATCAGCGGTACCGGCCTGTACAGGCCGCCGCACATCATCACCAATGCCGAACTGGTCGAGGCCTTCAATGCCTACGCCGAGCGGTTCAACGCCCGCAACGCCGCGCGCATCGAGGCGGGCGAGGTCGAGGCGATCGTCGGCTCCAGTGTCGAGTTCATCGAGAAGGCATCGGGCATCAAGCAACGCTACGTGATCGACAAGTCGGGCGTGCTCGACCCCGACCGCATGCGGCCCCGCTTCGCGCCCCGCGCCGACGAGGAGCTTTCGCTGATGGCGGAGATCGGCGTGGCGGCGGCACAGCAGGCGATGGCAGCCGCCGGCAAGCGCGGCGAGGATGTCGATGCCGTGCTCTGCGCCAGCGCCAACATGCAGCGCGCCTACCCGGCGATGGCGGTGGAGATCCAGCGGGCGATCGGCGCCGGCGGCTACGGTTTCGACATGAACGTGGCCTGCTCGTCGGCCACCTTCGCGATCGAGCAGGCGGCCAACGCGGTGCGTGCCGGCAGCGCGCGCTGCGTGCTGGTCGTCAACCCGGAGATCACCTCGGCCCACCTCGAGTGGCGCGATCGCGACTGCCACTTCATCTTCGGCGATGTGTGTACCGCGCTGATCGTCGAGGGTGACGACACCGCCATCGCGCCGCAACGCTGGGAGATTCTCGGCACGAAGCTGGCGACGCAGTTCTCGAACAACATCCGCAACAACTTCGGTTTTCTCAACCGCTGCGAGGACACCGATCCCGACGCGCGCGACAAGACCTTCCGCCAGGAGGGCCGCAAGGTCTTCAAGGAAGTGGTGCCGCTGGCCGCCGCGCATATCGAGAGCCACCTCGCCGCGTTGGGCCTGACGCCGAAGCAGGTGCGGCGCTACTGGCTGCACCAGGCGAACCAGGGCATGAACCAGTTCGTGCTGCGCAAGCTGCTCGGCCGCGATGTCGATGCCGACATTGCGCCGCTGATCCTCGACGAGTACGCCAATACCGCGTCGGCCGGCTCGATCATCGCCTTCCACGAGCACAGTGCCGATCTGGCGCCGGGCGACCTGGGGGTGATCTGCTCGTTCGGTGCCGGCTACTCGGTGGGCAGCGTCATCGTGCGGCGACTGTAGGCGGCATCGACGGCCTGCCCTGGCGCCGCCGGCTCAGCGCACGAGTGGCGCGTCGGGCAACTCGTTGGGATTGACCTGCCCCGGCTTCAGCGCGAAGTGCTGCACCAGCAGTGCGTCCACCGCGGCGATGGCGGCACTCAGGCCGTCCTCGAAGCGTCCGGCCGCAAAGGCTTCGCGCATGCTGCCGACGATGGCCTGCCATTGCACCGCGCCGACGTGTCGGTCGAGCCCGCGATCGGCAACGATCTCGATGCGGTGCTCGGCCAGCAGCAGGTAGATCAGCACCCCGTTGTTCTGCTCGGTGTCCCAGACCCGCAACTTGCCGAACAGCGTCACCGCGCGCTCGCGCGCCGTCGCGCCACGCCACAGGTAGGAAAGCGGCAGCCCGGCCTCGACGCAGACGCGGATCTCCCCGCTATGCGTTCGCTCACTGGCGGCAATCCGCTCGTGCAGCCGTTGGAGCGCGCCGCTGCCGAGCGCACGCCGGGCATCGCCCTCGTCGCCCCAGCGATGCTTGAGGATGCGCAGCCAGCGATTCATGTCAAGTTCACCAGCTTCCCGACGCGCCGCCGCCGCCGAAATCGCCACCGCCACCCGAACTGAAGCCGCCGCCACCACCGCCCCCACCCCAGCCGCCGCCGCGTCCACCGCCGCCCCAGATGACCGGACCGACATGGCTTCCGGCCCGGCTGCCGATGCCGATGACGCCGACGAGCAGCAGCGCCAGCAGCGCCGCGACGCCGGCCACGAAGATGCTCGCCGTGAGCCACCAGCCGATGCCGCCGACGATGCCGCCGGTGGCGAGCGCGCCGAGCTTGCGCCCGAACAGGCCTGTCAGCATCGCGCCGACGATCGGCGCGCCGACGAACAGGAAGATCGCCAGATCCTGCCAATCGAAGCCTTCAGCCGTACGCCGTGCTTCACGGCTCGCTGCTTCAGGCTCAGGAAGCCCCTCGTTGCCGATCCGCGCGGCGAGCCGCTCCACCGCTGCCGTGAGTCCGCCGGCGAAGTCTCCGGCCTTGAACGCCGGCGTGATGCTCTCGCTGATGATGCGGCTCGCGGCCAGGTCGGGAATGGCGCCTTCGAGCGCCTTGGCCACTTCGATGCGCACGCGCCGATCGTTCTTCGCGACGACGACGAGCACTCCATCACCGACCTGTCGCCGGCCGATCTTCCAGCTGTCGGCCACGCGCTGCGCATAGGCGGCGATGTCTTCGGGCTGCGTACTCTTGAGCATCAGCACCACGATCTGCGAGCCGCGCTCGCGCTCGACGCTTGCGAGCCGGGCGTCGAGCGCCTGCACTTGCGCTGGGCTCAGCGTGGCAGTCTGGTCGATGACCCGGCCGCTCAATGGCGGCACGGGTTGCACGTCCTGCGCCAGGGCGCCCGCGGCGATCGCCAGCGCGCACAGCAGTGCAGTCGGCCAGCGGAACACGGACCGCCCTGGGTTACCGCGACGCCGGTTTGTCGAAGCTCACTGTAGGCGGGGCGGAAATCTGCGCCTCGTTCTGCACCGTGAAGTTCGGCTTCGGCGCATAGCTGAAGACCATCGCCGTCAGGTTCGTCGGGAAGCTGCGCGCCAGCACGTTGTAGTCGGCCACCGTCTTGATGTAGCGGTTGCGGGCGACTGTGATGCGGTTCTCGGTGCCCTCGAGCTGCACGCGCAAGTCCTGGAAGGCCGCGTTGGCCTTCAACTGCGGGTACTGCTCGGCAACCACCATCAGCCGGCTCAGGGCGCCGGTCAACTCGCCCTGCGCCCTCTGGAACTTCTCGAACGCCTCGGGGTTGTTGACGAGTTCCGACGTCGCGTTGATGCTGGTCGCGCGCGCTCGCGCCTCGATCACCTTGGTCAGCGTGTCCTGCTCGAAGCTGGCCTCGCCCTTGACCGTTGCCACGATGTTCGGGATCAGGTCGGCCCGCCGCTGATACTGGTTCAGCACCTCGGACCATGCGGCCTTGACCTGTTCGTCGAGGCGCTGGAACTCGTTGTAGCCGCAGCCGCCGAGCGACAGCGCGGCTGCGAGAGCCCAAAGCCAATGCCAACGTGAGCGAATCATGACAGTCCTCCCGATTTGCGCGAACCGTGCTGGCCGCGCGCTGAAGATGAGGGGAAGCGTGGCATGTTCAAGGCCGCGCTGCCTTGCGCGTGATCATTCGGCCGGCAGGAAACCCTCGATCGACAGATAGCGCTCGCCGGTGTCGTAATTGAAGCCGAGCACCGTGGCGCCGGCCGGCAGGTCAGGCAGTTTCTGCGCGATGGCTGCGAGCGTGGCGCCCGAAGAGATGCCGACCAGCATGCCTTCTTCGCGCGCGGCCCGGCGTGCCATCTCGCGCGCCGCCTCGGCCTCGACCTGGATCACGCCGTCGAGCAACGCCGTATGCAGGTTCTTCGGGATGAAGCCGGCGCCGATACCCTGGATCGGATGCGGGCTCGGACTGCCGCCGCTGATCACCGGCGACGCGCTCGGTTCTACCGCGAACACCTTCAACTGCGGCCACTTCGCCTTGAGCACCTGCGCGCAGCCGGTGATGTGCCCACCGGTGCCGACGCCGGTGATCAGCGCGTCGACGCCGGCGGGAAAGTCAGCGGCAATCTCCTGTGCGGTGGTGCGTGCGTGGACTTCGATATTGGCCGGGTTCTCGAACTGCTGCGGCATCCAGCCGCCCGGCGTTTCGGCGAGCAGTTCGGTGGCGCGGGTGATCGCACCGTTCACGCCCTTCTCGCGCGGTGTCAGCACGTACGATGCGCCATAGGCGAGCATCAGGCGACGGCGCTCGATGCTCATGCTGTCCGGCATCACGAGCACCAGCCTGTAGCCCTTGACGGCCGCGACCATCGCCAGGCCGATGCCGGTGTTGCCGGAGGTCGGCTCGATGATCGTGCCGCCCGGCTCGAGCGCACCTGAACGCTCGGCGGCCTCGATCATCGCCAGCGCGATCCGGTCCTTGATCGAGCCGCCGGGGTTGGTGCGCTCGCTCTTGATGAAGACGTCGTGTGTTGCGCCGAACAGGCGGTTGATGCGGATGTGCGGCGTGTTGCCGATGGTCTGCAGGATGTTCTGGACAGGCATGGCGGATCTCCGGTGGGCCGCCGCAGGCACGGCTGCGGGTGGGCGCACATTATGGAGCGGACCGTCTTTCGGTGTTTGAGACAATCGACCATATGAACACACCGCTGCAGAACGACACCTTCATACGCGCTTGCCTTTGCCAGCCGACCGAGTACACGCCCATCTGGCTGATGCGCCAGGCCGGGCGTTACCTGCCCGAGTACCGCGCCACGCGCGCGAAGGCCGGCAGCTTCATGGCCCTGGCCACCAACACCGACTACGCCACGGAAGTCACGCTTCAGCCGCTCGAGCGTTACGCGCTGGATGCGGCCATCCTGTTCAGCGACATCCTGACCGTGCCCGATGCGATGGGCCTCGGCCTGAGCTTCGCGCTCGGCGAGGGGCCGCGCTTTGCGCACCCGGTGCGCGACGAGGCCGCGGTGGCGAAGCTCGAGGTCCCCGACATGGCCCGGCTGCGCTACGTCTTCGACGCCGTCGCGAGCATTCGCAAGGCCTTGAAGGGTCGCGTGCCGCTGATCGGGTTTTCCGGCAGTCCGTGGACGCTGGCCTGCTACATGGTCGAGGGCGCGGGGTCGGACGACTACCGGCTCGTCAAGACCATGCTCTACAGCCGGCCCGACCTGATGCACCGGATCCTCGCCGTCAACGCCGACGCCGTGGCCACCTACCTGAATGCGCAGATCGACGCCGGCGCACAGGCGGTGATGATCTTCGACAGTTGGGGGGGCGTGCTCGCCGATGGCGCATTCCAGCAGTTCAGCCTCGCCTACACGCAGCGCGTGCTGGCCCAGCTGCAGACCGAGCGCGACGGCGTGCGCGTGCCGCACATCGTCTTCACCAAGGGCGGCGGGCCGTGGCTGGCCGACATTGCCGCGCTGCGCCCCGACGTGATCGGGCTGGACTGGACGGTCAACCTCGGGGCGGCGCGTGCGCGCGTGGGCACGGGCATTGCGCTGCAGGGCAACCTCGACCCGAACGTGCTGTTTGCGCCGCCGCAGCAGATCGAGACCGAGGCGGTCAAGGTGCTCGAGAGCTTCGGTCCGCCCGGTGCGGCCAGCGGGCACATCTTCAACCTGGGCCACGGCATCAGCCAGCACACGCCAGCGGAGAACGTCGCCGTCCTGGTAGACGCGGTCCACGCACACTCGAGGCGCATGCGCGGCGCGCAGACAGCCGCAGGCTGAGCGTCGCACAAGCGACGCAATGGGCATCTGCAAGCAGTATTTTCCCGATTGCAATAGCGCTCGAAATCGGTTCTCCGGACTTCAGAAAGTCTCCTTCGGGGCTTGACTTATCCCCAAAATGCGCGCCCTCCAGGCAAACCGCCAGTGTTTCGGCGTCGCGCCGCCAAAAACTTGCTGCTGACCCGTAAGCCATTGATTTCATTGAAGTGCCTGCCGGTGCTGCGAAACCGCGCAATGCGCGCGTGGGCCCCGTGGATCAAGCCTTTGGCGCTGTGCGGCGCAGGTTTCCCACAAAGTTATCCACAGGACCCGTGGACAGCTTGGAAAAGTCTGCCGAATCATGGGCTTAGGGGTGCTGCTTGAAGCAGACTGGAGCTTTGGCCGCTAACTCGCCGCGAGTCGGGAATGGTTGATCTGCAGCAGGTCAGGGTCGCGGTCGACGCGCCACAGCATAGCGGCCTGACCGGTCCGCTGGACTACACCAGTGAGCACCCGCTTGCTCCCGGGTCGTTGGTGCGTGTGCCGCTCGGGCGCCGTGACGTGGCCGGGCTGGTGTGGCCGGCGGTGCAGCCCGACGTGACGCCTGAGGCGATGCCTGCCGTGCTCGCCCCGACCATGACCCTGCGAGCGGTGCAGCAGGTCGTTCGGTCGCTGCCCCCCCTCTCGCCGCGCTGGTGCGAGCTGGTGAACTTCACGGCCGCCTATTACCAGCGCAGCATTGGCGAGGTGGCGCTCTCCGTGCTTCCGCCCGAGCTTCGCAAGCTCGACGATGCGCAGTTGCAGCGGCGAATCGATCGGCTGCGCAGGGCATTGCTGCCGGACCCGCAGCCCGACGTGTCGCGGCCGGTGCCCAGCGGCGTACCTGCGGCGAGCGCTGAACAGGCACAGGTGCTGGCCCAGATCGACGCGCTGCGCACTGCGCAGAAGAGTCCCGTCGTGCTGCTGCACGGCGCCACCGGCAGCGGCAAGACCGAGGTCTACCTGCGCGCTGCCGAGCAGGTGCTCGCCGCCGGGCGCCAGGTGCTGGTGCTGGTGCCCGAGATCAATCTCACGCCGCAACTCGAAGCGCGCTTCGCCGAACGCTTTGGCGCCGCGCCGACGCCGCGGCGCATCGTCTCGCTGCACAGCGGTCTCACGCCCGCGCAGCGCCTGCGCCACTGGCTGGCGGCGCATCTGGGCCTCGCGGATCTGGTGCTGGGTACGCGGCTGGCGGTATTCGCGTCGTTGCCGCGGCTGGGGCTGATCGTCGTCGACGAGGAGCACGACCCGTCGTACAAGCAGCAGGAGGGTGCCCGCTACTCGGCACGCGACCTCGCGGTCTACCGCGGCAGGCTGGAGCAGGCGACCGTCCTGCTCGGCTCGGCCACGCCGTCGCTCGAGAGCTGGCAGCGCGCCGAGGAAGGTCGCTACACGCGGCTGGCGATGCCGTCGCGCATCGGCGGCGGCGCACTGCCGCGGGTGCGCCTGGTCGACATGAATCAGGTGCCGCGCAGCGGTTCGTCGCCTGCGCTCTCGCCGCAGCTCGTGGCGGCACTGCAGCAGCGGATCGAACGCGGCGAGCAGAGCCTCGTCTTCCTGAACCGCCGCGGCTATGCGCCGGTCCTGCACTGCGGTGCCTGCGGCTGGAAGAGCGCCTGTCCGCACTGCAGCGCCTGGCGCGTCTTCCACAAGCTGGACCGCTCGCTGCGCTGTCACCATTGCGGGTTCACGCAGGCAGTGCCCCGCGCGTGCCCAGACTGCGGCAACACCGACATCGCACCGATCGGGCGCGGTACCGAGCGGCTCGAAGAGCAGCTTGCGCAGGTCCTGCCCGAAGCCCGGGTGGCGCGCATCGACGCTGACAGCACGCGGCTGAAGGGCTCGCTGCAGGCCCAGCTCGGTGCCGTGCACGCCGGCGAAGTGGACGTGCTGGTGGGCACGCAGATGATCGCCAAGGGGCACGACTTCCGCAGCATCACGCTCGTCGCCGCGGTCAACCCCGACAGCGCGCTCTTCAGCAGTGACTTTCGCGCCCCGGAGCGCCTCTTCGCGCTGCTGCTGCAGGCCGCGGGCCGTGCCGGGCGAGATGCCGAGCAGGCCGCACGCAGCGAGATGTGGGTGCAGACCTGGCACCCGCGACACGCGCTCTATGCGGCCCTGCGCGGGCACGACTTCGCGGCCTTCGCGGCGAGCCAGCTGGCCGAGCGCGAAATGGCCGGACTGCCGCCCTATTCGCACCTGGCCCTGCTGCGCGCCGAGGCGCACAGCGCTGCGGCCGCGCGCGACTTTCTGCGCGCGGCGTCGGAAATCGGCGCCGCGTCTGCAGGCAGCGCCGACGTCGCCTTCTATCCGCCGGTGCCTGCCAGCGTGGCGCGCGTCGCCAACGTCGAGCGCATGCAGATGCTGATCGAGTCTCCCTCGCGCGTCACGCTGCAGCGTGTGCTGGCCGGCTGGCTGCCGCAGTTGCACGCCCTGAGGAACGAGCGACGCGGGGCCGACGAGCGCATCCTGCGCTGGGCGGTCGACGTGGACCCGCTGTCGATATAGGACACCCCGCTCGCCGAGTACGGTGATCGACCCTCCGTGAGGGTCGGGCCTTGCTTGGGGCGGCCCGGCGCGGCGGCCCGACGGGCACGGTGGCTACGCCAACAGCCCCGGGACCTGAGCCGCAAGGGCCTGCCGCTGGGACGTCGCGCTGCCCATCAGTGCGAACCCGAGAAGCCTGCCGTCGGCGCCGTGGAAGCGCGCCACCAGCGCCTGGGCGTCGGATTGCACCGACCACTCGCCGACGGCGTCCAGAGGCGGCGGGCACACCACCGTCGGGCAGGCCGGTGTCTTGACGACCACCGGCATCGCGGGGTAGATCACTGCGGTCGGCGTGCCGGCCAGCGTGGCCGCCAGCGCGCGCGCCTGCTGCATGATCGGCATCACGTAGGGCAGCGTCAGGCCTTCGACCTCGGCGCAGTCGCCCAGCGCATGGACGTGCGCCGCCGAAGTCGCGAGCATGCGGTCGGTGACGATGCCGCGTCGAATCGCCAGGCCGGCGTCGTGGGCCAGAGCCGTGCGCGGCCGCAGGCCGATCGCCGAAAGTACCAGTCCGGCCTCGATGCGGCTGCCGTCGTTCAGGCCGAGCGTGTAGCCGCTCGCGCTGCAGTCGATCCGGGTGGCAGCCACTTCGAAGCGAAAGCGCAGCCCGGCCGCCTCCAGTCGTTCGCGCAGCCATGCGCCGGCGAACGCCGGCAACAGGCGCGACAGCGGCCACGCCGCCAGGTCGACGACCGTCGGCGCGATTCCCCGCGCGAGCAGGTCGTTCGCGAACTCGCAGCCGATCAGGCCGCCACCCAGGATCGCCACCCGCGACACGCCTTCGAGCCGCTCGGCGAAGCGCGCATAGTCGTCCAGGTCGTTGACCGACAGCACGCCGTCGGCGCTATCGCCTTCGAGCGGCAGGCGGATCGGGTCGGCGCCGAGCGCGAGCACCAGATCGCGGTAGGCGATCGATTCGCCATCGGCCAGCAGCACCACCTGCGCGGTCGTATCGATCTGCCGCAGCTCGGCGTGCGCGTGGACCGTCGCCGCCAGCTCCTCGCCCATCTTCTCGGCAGTCTTCATGACCAGCGTGGCTGCCGTCTTGCGCCCGGCCTGCGCGTTGGACAGCATCGGCTTCGAATAGAAACCCGCAGCGTCACGGCTGACGACGACGAGCGGGGTCTGCCTGTCGAGCTTGCGGAACTCGCGGGCTGCCGTGTAGCCGGCGAGCCCGCTGCCGACGACGACGACGGGCAATGCAGCAGCTTCGGTCATTGCCGATCAGATCTCGACCATCTCGAAGTCGGCCTTGGCGACGCCGCAGTCGGGGCATTCCCAGTCGGCGGGAATGTCGGCCCAGCGGGTCCCGGGGGCGATGCCTTCGGCCGGAAGGCCGAGCGACTCGTCGTAGACGAAGCCGCAGACGATGCATTGATAGCTCTTCATGGGGATGTTCCTCGATATTCGGGGTTCGGCCTGGTCAGGCATTCAGCTTGTCGAGCACGGCCTGGTAGTGGTTGGCGTGGCGCTCCTCGACCTTGGCCAGTGCGGCAAAGCGCTTGGCGGCTTTCTCGAGTACGGCCTTGAAGAGCTCGGCGTGCTCCTTCGACTCTGCGATCTGCCCGTCGATTTCCTTCACTGCGGCCGTATGGCCCTCGGCGACGGCGGCGTTGCGAAAGCTCGGGTACATCTCGGTGTACTCGTAGGTCTCGCCTTCGATCGCCAGTTGCAGCGCCTTGGCGGGCGTCATGTTCGCCTTCGGGAACAGCAGGTCGGCATGGCCGAAGGCGTGCAGGATCTCCTGCTCGGCGGTCGCCTCGAACACCGCGGCAGTCGACTCGTCGCCCGCGGCACGGCAGAGCTTGGCGAAATAACGGTACTTGATGTGCGCCATCGACTCGCCGGCAAAGGCCGCTTCGAGGTTCTTGACGGTCACCGAGTCTGGATTGTGGAAGGGGTTGGACATGACGATCTCCGGGCAGTGCGGCGAGCGCCGCGATGGATCGAATGCTAAGGGCGCCGGCCTCATTCACGAAGGCAATTGCCTCTATCGCAGCAATAGGGATCCGCCAAGCAATCACGCCAGCGGCGTGATCGGCCGGCGTGCGTCAGGGATGGGCGAGACCGAGCCAGGCCAGCACCGCCAGCGGTGCGGTATCGGCCCGCAGCACGCGGGGCCCCAGGCTCACCGGGGCGAAGCCGAAGCCCTGCGCGAGCGCCGCCTCGCTCGGGCTCAGACCGCCTTCCGGGCCGCTGAGCACGAGCACCGGATCGAGCGTTCCGGCCAGCGCGGCAGCCGCCTGCGCCAGCGCGGGCGCGTCGCCCGGGCTGAGCAGCCAGCGCGCGCCGACGCCCGGCGTGGGCAGGGCTTGCAGCCAGACCGGCAGTGCCGTCACCGCTGACAGCACGGGAATCCGGGTGCGCCCGCTCTGCTCGCAGGCTGCGACGGCGACGCCACGCCAGTGCGCCAGCTTCTTCTCGGCGCGCTCGCCCTGCAGCCTGAGCACCGAGCGCTCGCAGACGAGCGGAACGATCGTCGCGACGCCGAGTTCGGTGGCCTTCTCGATCAGCGTGTCCATGCGCTCGTTGGCCGGCATGCCGAGCGCCAGCGTGACCGGGCGCGCCAGCTCGCGTTGCGCCGGATCGAGTGCGCCGACGTGCACGCGCACCGTGCTGCGCCCCATGTGCGTCACCGTGGCGGCGAACTCGCCGCCGCGGCCGTCGAAGAGCGTCAGGTTCGCGCCCGGTTGCAGCCGGAGCACCTGCGCGTGGCGCGCCGCGCCGGGGGGCAGATCGAGGTCGGTGCCGATCTGCAGCGGGGATTCGACGAAGAGGCGAGCGGGCATCGGGGTTCCTTCGCTACAGTTTGCCCGAAGGAGGCTTGCCCGATGAACGACCCGTCACTTTCCATGCTCGACCAGGCCCAGGCCTGCCACGACGACGACCCGGCTCGCGCGGCCGAATTGCTGCGCCGGGTCGACCCGGCAGCGCTGCCCGCCGAGCGCTGGCCCGGCCTGGCGTTCCTGCTCAACCACGTGTTCGGCGAGAAGCTCGGCGCCTGGGGCGAGGCGCATGCGCTGTTCGACCCGCTGCTGCGCGCCGCCGGAGAGAAACCGCCGCTCGCCCTGTGGCGCCAGGCGGCGAGCGCAGCGCAACTCGCCGGCGACGAAGCGGCAGCGGCGCGTCTGCGCGATGCGCTTGCGGTTGCCTCGGGTGCCAGCGCCAGCCAGGCGCAGGAGGCGGTGGCACTCACCGCTGCGATGTATTGCGCGCCAAGCCTGCCTTCGGCAGACGCCGCGGCCATCGTGGCGCGCGAGTTGCACGGGCTCGAGGCGCCGTCGTGGCAGCAGGCCAGCCCGCTCGACGCTGCCATTGCCGCCTGCGCCAACAACATCGCCTCCAGCCTGCTCGAGCGAACACAGGCCGAACTGCGGCAGGAGCCGCTGCGGACCACGCTGGCCGATACCGCACGGCTTGCCGAGCGATTCTGGTTGCGCGCCGGCAACTGGGTGAATTTTGAGCGCGCCGCTTACCTGCGCGCGATGGTGGCCAACGCGCTGGGCGACGCGCCGCAGGCCCGCGGGCATGCGGCGCGCGCGCTGGCGCTGCTCGACGAGCACGACGCCGAGCGCGCCGAGCAGGTCGACCGCGCCTTCATCGAGCTCGAGCACGCGCGGGCCTGCCGCGACATGGCCCTGCCAGAGGAAGCGAGCCGGGCGCAGGACGCAGCCGATGCGCTCGCCGCGCAGTTCGACGACACCGGGCTCGACGATTGGTTCGCGAAGCGCCGCGCCGAACTCGGCGCACCGCTGCGCCGCCTCTCCTGACGCTCGTGCCTCGCCGTGGCGGGCCTCACGACGCGGGCTGCGCGCCCAAGACCCAGGCGAGTGCCGAGAAGCTCAGGAACGCGAGCACCGTCGACGTCATGATGATGCGCGCGACGCGGCCGTTGTCGGCCTCGTAGCGCTCGGCCAGCAGCGACACGTTGCTCGCGCTCGGCAGCGCGGCGGCCAGCACCAGCACCGTGAGGCCAGAGCCCGACACGGGCATGCCCGTCGCGCGGGCCAGCAGTCCGGCGCCGAGCACCAGCAGCGGGTGCACGAAGAGCTTGAACAGCGCCACCGGCACGAACTGCGCCGGCGGCGTCAGCGTGTGGGCGTGCTGTCCGGCGCGCCACAGCACGGCGCCGATCGTGAACAGCGCCACCGGCGTGGCGGCGTCGCCCAGCATCCTGACGATCTGCCCCACCGCGCCGGGCAGCGTCCAGCCGGCGAGCGAGAACAGCGCGCCGAAGCCGATCGCCCAGGGCAGCGGGTTGGCGAGCGTGCCGCGGATCGAGCGCAGAACGGCGGTCGCCAGCGGCACGTCGGCCGTCCTGCCGTCGGGCTCGGGGCTGCCGGCGCGGTGCGTGTGCATCTGGGCCAGCGCGATGCACAACGAACTGGTCAGGAACAGGTCGACGAGCAAGGTGCCGATCACCGGCCCCGCGGCGCGCTCGCCGAACAATGCCACCAGCAGCGGCACACCCATGAAACCGGAGTTGGGGAACGCCGCCACGAGGGCGCCGAAGGCGGCGTTCTTCAGGTCGACACCCGGCCCGCCAGATTCGCTGCGCAGAGTCATCGCCACCGTGAACGCCACCATCGCCAGCGCGCAGACGGCGTACAGGCCGATCAGCGTCGGATCGATCAGCTGCGCGAACGGCGTGCTGGCGCCGAGGCGAAACAGCATGCACGGCAGCGCAAAGAACAGCACGAAGGCGTTGAGTCCCGGAATTGCAGCCTGCGGCAGCGTGTGGCTGCGCGCGGCGAGGTAGCCGCACAGCACGAGCGCGAAGAAAGGAACCGTGACGCCGAGGATCGCTTGCATCGGAACCGAGTATCGCAAGGGTCGCCGGCTCGCTCGCAGTCACCGGCGTCGAGCCCGCTCACCCCTTTGCCGCGCGCCCTCAGGCCGCGCGGGCTCCGGGGCGGCCCGCCTCGACGACGAACTCCGCCGCGGTGCGGATCGCGCTCTGCGCATCGAGCACGTCGTCGACCACGCGCAGCTTCGCCTGCAGCGCACCCGCATCGAGCGTGAAGCGCGTGTAGCCGTGCTGGTCGGCATGGCCGTAGCGGATGTGCGGATTGAACGGCAGCGCGGCCTCGATGCGGCTTTGCGTCATGCCCTCGCTGGTGATCGAGGTGCCGCAGAACTCGGTGGCGACGACCGGCGACTTCGCGTCGTCGTAGTCGACCTTCAGGTCGGCCACGTAGTTCGCGTGCACGTCGCCGCCGAGCACCACCAGGTTCGCGGCCTGGCGCTCGACAGCCGCTCCGAGCAGGCGCGCGCGCGCCGCCGGATAGCCGTCCCAGCCGTCGGTCCAGTACAGGCCGCCGGGCAGTGTCCGGTGCTTCGCGCGCCTTCCGGCTCGCGCCAGCTGAAGCGCGCCATCAGCGTCTGCTGCGCGAGCAGGTTCCAGCCGTGGCGCCGGCTCCAGCCGTCGGCGAGCCAGCGTTCCTGCTCCGAGCCGAGCAGCGTTCGCCGCGGATCGAGCAGTGCCGGGCAGTCGTTCGGTGTCACGGTGCTCGCCCCGCCGCGCCCCGGGCGCGGGCAGACCTGAGGGTCGCGGTACTGGCGGCCGTCGAGTGCGTGGATACGCGCGAGACGCCCCCAGTCGTAGCGCTCGAAGATGCGCATGTCGGCACCGCGCGGACGCGATGCGAGGGGAAGCGGCATGTGCTCCCAGTACGCCCGATAGGCAGCCGCGCGCCGCGCCAGGAAGTCTTGCGCCAGCGTCGAACTCCAGGCGTTCGCGTAGTCGTTCTCCACCTCGTGGTCGTCCCAGACCATGATCCAGGGCGCAGCAGCGTGCATGCGCTGCAGCGCCGGGTCGCCCTTGTACTGAGCGTGGCGGTCGCGGTACTGCTGCAAGGTGGTTGTCGCTCCGCTACCGCTGTGCGTGCGCACGCGCCTGGCCGACGCCGCGGCCGGCGCCGACTCGTAGATGTAGTCGCCGAGGAACAGCACGAGGTCGAGGTTCTCGTCGGCCATGTGACGCCAGGCCGCGTAGTGACCATGGTCCCAGCGCTGGCAGGAGGCGGTGGCGAACTGCAGCGTCGTGTTCGATCCCTCGGCTGGCGCCGTGCGCGTGCGGCCCACGCTGCTTCGGCCGCCGAGCGCGCCGAAGCGGTACCAGTACCAGCGCCCCGGCGCGAGGCCTGTCACGTCCACGTGAACGCTGTGCGCCGACGCGATCTCGGCCAGCGCGACGCCGCTCGCGGCAATGTTGCGAAAGCCCTCGTCGCGCGCCAGTTCCCACGCCACGGGCAAGCGCTCGGGCAGGTCGGCCCCGAGCAGGCGGGTCCACAGCACGATGCCCCCGGGGCGTGGACAGCCCGAGGCGACGCCGAGCGTGAAGCGATCGATGTCCGCCGCACGCGCGTGGCGGATGAAAGGCAGGCTCGCAAACGGCGCGAGCGTCGCGCCGGTGGCCAGCTGCAGCAGTTGGCGGCGGCCGGTGTCGACTGTGTTGGTGGCAACGTCCTGGTGGTTGCGTTTCATCGCTTGGAGTTTGCCTCAGTGGGATCCCGAGACCCCTCTTGCGCTGCCCCACCTGTGGCTGTCTGCTTTCGGCCCATTGCGGCCCTTCGTATTGAGTGCTGGAGCGAGCCAAGGCCAGCGCGTGGCCGAGGGCGGCGGGCAACCGGCTGCCTCCGTGTCCCCCGACGCCATCCTGACGGCTGGCGTCTCCTCCTTTACCTGCGGCAGCCGGTTGCCCGCCACCCTCGGCCCGGTGCCAGCGGAGCGTGCCGACACACGTGCCTGCGCAAGCGATGCCGCAAAGGTGGCAGAGCGTCAGGACGGGCTGGCGTGTTCTGCGCAGGTAAAGGAGGAGGCGGCGGCCGAAGGCCGGCGCCGGGGGACACGGAGCAGAGCACGCCAGCCCGGCCTGGCGCTCCCGCGTCGAACTGCCAGAGCGGGCACCGCCTGCCGCGCCGCGCTGAAGCCACCCGGAAGCGGACACCCGCGAACGGCCGCAATGGGCCGGAAGCAGTCAACTTCAGCGCTGCAGCATTTCATGTGTGACTGGTCGCTCGAAGTGCTGTGAACTTGCCGAAGTGACGAAGCCAAGCGCGCTTCATTCGTCGCACCCGGGTGGGCTAAGCCATCTCGGGATCGGCCAGGCGCCGGCCGACAGGCACTATCACAGTTGCCGCGCGGCGGCCCCGCTATCATCCGCCGCCCTTCATGTGCGACATGGCCGAAACCCTCAACCCCGCCCAGCTCGAAGCCGTGCACTACCTGCAGGGGCCCTGCCTCGTGCTGGCCGGCGCGGGCTCGGGCAAGACGCGCGTCATCGTGCACAAGATCGCGCGCCTGCTGCAGGCCGGCTACGAGGCGCCGCAGATCGCCGCGATCACCTTCACCAACAAGGCCGCGCAGGAGATGCGCGAGCGTGCCAGGGCGCTCGTCGGGCCGCGCGCGGCGAGTGCTCTGGTGGTCAGCACCTTCCACTCGCTGGGCGTGCGCATCCTGCGCGGCGACGGCGCGCGCGTCGGGCTCAAGCCGAACTTCTCGATCCTCGACGCCGACGACGTGCTCGGTGTGCTGAAGGACGCCGGCGCGATCACCGACAACGCACAGGCCAGGCGATGGCAATGGGCAATCAGCCTGTGGAAGAACCAGGGCCTGAATGGCGTGCAGGCCGAGGCGGCGGCGGCCGACGAGCACGAACGCAGCGCGGCGCGCGTGATGCAGCGTTACGAAGAGCGCCTGGCCGCCTACCAGGCCGTCGACTTCGACGACCTGATCGGCCTGCCGCTCAGGCTCCTGCAGACCGACGCCGAGGCACGCGCCAAGTGGCAGCGCACGCTGCGCTACCTGCTGGTCGACGAGGTGCAGGACACCAACGCCACCCAGTACGAGCTGCTGCGCCTGCTGGCCGACCCGCAGTTTCCCTTGTTCACGGCGGTCGGCGACGACGACCAGAGCATCTACGGCTGGCGTGGCGCGACGATCGAAAACCTCAAACGCCTGCCGCTGGACTACCCGGGATTGAAGGTGATCGCGCTGGAGCAGAACTACCGCTCGACCGGCGCCATCCTGCGTGCCGCCAATGCGGTGATCGCCAACAACCCGAAGCTGTTCGAGAAGAAGCTGTGGAGCGAATTCGGCGACGGCGATCCGGTGGCGGTGCTCGAGTGCGACAGCGAAGAGCATGAGGCCGAACGTGCCGTCGCGCGCGTCCAGGTCCTGCGCGCGAGTGGCGGCAGCCTTGCCGCCGCGCCGGGCGGCGGTGCGGTGAAGTTCGGCGATTTCGCGATCCTCTACCGCGCCAACCACCAGGCGCGCGTGTTCGAGCAGAAGCTGCGCGCGGCGCAGATCCCGTACAAGGTCTCGGGCGGGCAGAGCTTCTTCGACCGCGCCGAGATCCGTGACCTGTGCGCCTGGCTGCGCCTGCTCGTGAACGCCGACGACGACCCGGCCTTCCTGCGCGCCGTGACCACGCCCAAGCGCGGCATCGGCCACCAGACTCTGGCCAGCCTCGGCGAGTTTGCGGGCAAGTGGAAGGTGAGCCTTTTCGAGGCGCTGTTCGCCGACAGCCTGACGGTGGCACTGAACCGCAAGGCGATCGAATCGCTGCACGAGTTCGGTCGCTTCGTGAACGAGCTCGAGTACCGCGCCCGGCACACCCAGGGCACCGAAGACGCGAAGGCACTGCTGCTCGGCTGGCTCAAGGACATCGACTACGAACAGCATCTGCACGACGGCGAAGACAGCGAGAAGCTCGCCGCGGCGCGCTGGGGCAACGTGCTCGAGTTCGTCGACTGGGTGGCGCGGCGCTGCGGCGGCGAGATCGCCGAAGACGGCAGCCGCTTCGAGAGCGAGAGGAAGAGCCTGCTCGACGTTGCGCAGTCGATCAGCGTGATCATCAGCCTGGCCGAGCGCGGCGACGATCGCGACGTGCTGACCTTGTCCACGCTGCACGCCGCCAAGGGGCTGGAGTGGCCGCATGTCACGCTGGCCGGCGTCAACGAGGGCCTGCTGCCTTTCGCCAGCGCCAGCGACGACGACGAGATGACCCCCGAGCGGCTGGAGGAAGAGCGCCGCCTGATGTACGTCGGCATCACGCGCGCCCGCAGCACGCTGGCCGTGAGCGCGTTGCGCCGCCGAAAGCGTGGCCGCGAAACCGTCGCCGGCGTGCCGAGCCGCTTCATCGCCGAGATGAAGCTGCACGAGGGCGCAGTGACGACAGACCCGCGCGAGAAGTTGAAGGCGCTGCGCGCTGCCTCGGCGCAGCGTGTCGAGGCCGCACGCGTGGCAAACGAGGCGGCGCCGCGTCGCTAGCGTCCGGGGGACGTGCCCGCGCCGGTCAAGTTCCGGCCCCGGGCGCCGATATGCGACGCAAGTGGGTACCCACCGGCACGCGATGCCGGCGCCTCGAACTCGCGCCTGCCCTGCACCATTGCATGGGTGCTTCGGTCCGGCGCGAGCCGGACGAGCCCAGGCCACACCGCAACGAGGGGTCCGTCCAGTGAGCGAAGGCACGATCGAATCGGAGCATGCAAAGGGCACCCGCGACCGCGCGGAGTGCCAGGCTGCCGAACGCGACGCGGGCTGGACGCGGACCTTGCAGGCGACGGCGCCCTTTCGCCAGCGCTGGGTGCGCGTTGCGCTGTACGGCAGCTTGCTGGCGATCGCCCTCGCCGCGGGCTGGCAGGCCTGGCAGGCCGCGCAGGCCGAGGCGGCGCGCAAGGTCGACGCCGAGCTGATCACGCTGGCCGGGCACCAGCGCATGCAGAGCCAGCGTATCGGCCGCCTGGCGGCACTGGCGACCCTGACCCCGCGCAGTTCGCCCGTCCATCTGGCCGAGCTGCAGCAGTCGCAGGCAGCGATGCAGCAGGCCGCCCAGCGGATGGACGCGCTGATCGCGCAGCAGCGCGCGGCGAGCCGACTGCCGTCCGACAGCGTTGCCTCGTTGCTCAGCCGCGTCAGCGTGCAGCAGGAATCGCTGTGGGAGAACGCCACCTACGTGGCGAAGGTCGATGCCGAGATGATGCCGCCGATCGCGCTCGGCCTGCAGGCCGAGGCCGAGGCCTTCCTGCGCGACATGGATGCGCTCGCCGGCGAACTGCAGGCCCAGGCCGACGCACGCAGCCAGCGAGCGGCCGAGTCGAACCGCCATTGGGTGCTGCTGATGCTGGGCCTGCTCACCGTTCTGGCCCTCGCCGTGCTCGAACCGCTGGTCCGAATGCTGCGTCGCCAGCAGGGGCGGCTCGTGGCTCAGGCCGAAGAAACCCGCTACCTGGCGCTGGCGGCGCAGCGCACCGGCAACGGCGTGGTCTTCACCGACCGCGAGCATCGCATCGTCTGGATCAACGAAGGGTTCACGCGACTGTCGGGCTACGCGCTTCACGAGGTCGCCGGACGCACGCCGGGCGAGGTGCTGGGCAGCGAGCGCACGCCGCCCGCGACCGTGGAGCGCATGCTGCGGGCCATCGCCTCGCGCGAGGCGATCCAGGTCGAGGTCTGCAACCGCGCGAAGGACGGAAGCGAATACTGGATCGGCATCGACATGCAGCCCCTGCACGACGAGCAGGGTGCGCCTGCGGGCTTCGTCGAAGTCCAGTCCGACATCACCGAGCGCTTGCTGCAGCGCCAGCACATGGCCAAGCTGATCGAGGTCATGCCGGTCGGCATGCTGGTCTACGACGCCGAGGGTCGGGTCACCGAATGCAACCCGGCGGCCTGCCGAATCGGCGGGCTGAGCGCCGAAGAGGCGCTGGGTCGCCACGCGCACGACGCGCGCTGGCAGAGCGTGCGCGAGGACGGCAGCGACCTCCCGCCCGAGGCTCATGCCGTGCAGGTGAGCCTGCGCACCGGCCAGCCGGTGAGTGGTTCGGTGCAGGGGCTGCGCCTGCCCGATGGCGGGCTGCGCTGGGTGTCCATCGACACCCAGCCGCTGCTCGGGCTCGACGGCAGCGTCGAGGGCGTCGTCTCCTGCGTGGTGGACCTGACCGAGAAGAGGATGCAGGAGGCGCGGCTCGGGCTGGTGGTCGACGCCGCCGCGCTGGGCACCTGGGAGGTCGAGCTTCCGAACGGAGTCGGCCGATTCAACGATCGCTGGGGCCGCATGCTCGGCTACGCGCCGCACGATCTGCTGCTCGACAACCAGACCTGGCGCCGGCTGGTTCACCCGGACGATCTGCCGGGCGCCGAGGCACTGCTCGACGCGCACCTGAAAGACCCGTCGGTGGCCTACCGGATCGAACTGCGCATGCGCCACCGCGAGGGGCACTGGGCCTGGATCTTCACCGCCGGCGCCGTGGTCGAGCGCGACAGCGACGGCCGGCCGAAGCGCCTGGCCGGCGTGCACCTCGACATCGACCGCGCCAAGCGCGCCGAGGCCGCGATCGACGAGGCCCGAGCGCGTGCCGAGAGTGCGCTGTCGGAGCTTCGCGCCTACCAGGCGGCGCTCGACCGGCACGCCGCCGTCACCGTGACCGACGCCTCGGGCACCATCACGCACGTCAACGATCGCTTCTGTCAGGTCAACCAGTACAGTCGCGACGAGCTGCTCGGCCAGACGCACCGGATCGTCAACTCGGGAATCCACCCGAAGGAATTCTGGGCCGACATGTGGCGCCACATCGCCCGCGGACGCAGCTGGCGCGCCGAGGTGTGCAACCAGGCGCGCGATGGTTCGCTGTACTGGGTCGACGCAACGGTGATGCCGGTGCTCGACGAGAACGGAACGGTGGTCGAGCACGTGGCCATCCGCACCGACATCACGCAGCGCAAGCAGCTCGAGGAGCAGCTTCGCAGCGCCGCGCTGACCGACGAGCTGACGCAGCTGCCCAACCGGGTGTCGATGCTCGAGAAGCTGCATGGCGCGGTGCTGCGCGCGCGCCGCCTGCGCGACTACCACTTCGCCGTGCTGTTCATGGACTTCGACCGCTTCAAGCTCGTCAACGACAGCCTCGGTCACGACGTCGGCGACGAACTGTTGCGCCAGATCGCGCAACGCCTGCGCCTCGCGCTGCGCGAGGGCGACACGCTGTCGCGGGCCGGTGAAGGCACGCACACCGCGGCGCGCATCGGGGGCGACGAGTTCGTGATCCTGCTCGACGGCATCCGCGGCGTCGAGGATGCCGAGCTCGTGGCGCGCCGCCTGCTGCTCGTGCTGTCGCAGCCCTATCAGATCGGCGCCCACGAAGTGCATTCCAGCGCCAGCATCGGCGTCGTCGCGAGCGACACCAACCGCGGCAATGCCGACGCGCTGCTGCGCGACGCCGACACGGCGATGTACGAGGCCAAGCATGCCGGCCGCGGGCGCTACGTGCTGTTCGACGCAACGATGCATGAACGCGTCGCACGCACGCTCGACATCGAGAACGACCTGCGCCGCGCGCTGCAGACCGACGAGTTCTTCGTCGTCTACCAGCCGATCGTCGACCTGGAAACCGGCCACCTGCGCGGCGTCGAGGCTCTGGCGCGCTGGCGGCACCCGCAGCGCGGCCTGGTGCCGCCGCTGGAGTTCATCCCGATCGCGGAGGAGACGGGGCTGATCAACGCGCTCGGCGCTCGCGTGCTGAGCGAATCCTGCGACCAGTTCATGCGCTGGCGCGCCACTCTCGGCGACGCTGCGCCGACCAGCGTCGCGGTGAACCTGTCGCGTGCCCAGCTCCGCCAGAGCGACCTGACCGAGATGGTGCATCGCGAGTTGCTGCGCAGCGGAATGCAGCCGCAATGGCTGCGCCTCGAAGTGACCGAAAGCCTGGCCATGCAGGACAGCGGAGCGCTGGCCGTGCTGCACCAGCTCAAGGGCCTGGGCGTGAGCCTGGCGCTGGACGACTTCGGCACCGGCTACTCGTCGCTCGCCTGCCTGCACGAGATCCCGGTCGACGTGCTCAAGATCGACCGCTCGTTCGTCAAGCCGCTCGGACAGAGCAACCACCGCCGCGTGCTGATCCAGGCCACCGTGCTGGTGGCGCGCGCACTCGGCATCCGCACCATCGCCGAAGGGGTCGAGACGCAGGAGCAGGCCCGCCTGCTCGACGAGCTCGGCTGTTCGATGGCGCAGGGCTACCTCTACGGTCACCCGATGGCGGCGGACGAGTTCGAACAGTGGCAGCGCCCGCGGCTCGCGTTCGCGGCGGCGTGAAGTTGGCCCCCAAGACGCCTGCGGCGTCGCCCCCCCGAGGGGGATCTCGGCCGGCTTGGGGCGGCCCGGCGCCGGCCGAGTTGCCCCCCAAGACGCCTGCGGCGTCGCCCCCCCGAGGGGGATCTCGGCCGGCTTGGGGCGGCCCGGCGCCGGCCGAGTTGGCCACCGAGACGCTTGCGGTGGCGCCTCCCGAGGGCAATCCCTCGGGCGCGATCGCCTGAACCCCGCTAGCTTCGGCGAACCGTGTTGCCGGAGAAGACGATGCCCGCCCATTTGCTGTCGCTGTTGCCCTGGGCTGCCGTGCTGTCGGCACTGCTCGCCATCGTCGGCAACCTGCTCGTGCTGCCGCTGCTGGTGCTCGTCTTCAAGCCGGCGACGACGCTGCTCATCATCGCCTGGGCCTGGCCGCGTGGCGGCGACGTGCCTGCAATGCAGCGCTGGGTGCGCGCGGGCCTCGTGCTCTCGCTCGCGGGCGACGTGTTCCTGATGTGGCCCGAGGGTTTCCTGCCGGGACTGGTCTCGTTCCTGCTCGCACACCTGGCCTACATCGCGGCCTTCACGCGCAACGCGCGGTTCGCGGCGCGCCCGATCGCGTTCGCCGTCTACGCTTTGATCGGCGCCGCGCTGCTGTCGCAACTCTGGCCCGGCGTGCCGCCGACACTTCGCGTGCCCGTGCTCGCCTACGTGGTCTGCCTGGCGGCCATGGCGGCGCAGGCCGGCGTGCTCTGGCTCGCCGCGCGCGGCAGCGAGGCCGAGCCGCTGGCGCGCAGCGCGGCGCTCGGCGGCCTGCTCTTCATGACGTCCGACACCCTGCTCGCGTTCAACAAGTTCGGCGCGCCGGTGCCGCTCGCGTCGCTGTGGATCCTGGCGACGTACTGGCTGGCGCAGGGCTTGATTGCGAGGTCGTTGCGAGCACCAGCGGGTCAGTGAGCCGCGCGCCCGACTGCACGTAGCCGATAGAAGCGCAGTCCGGCGCATCGCGGCCAGCTAGAATCCTTACCGTGTAATACATTTGGAGGCGTGCCGTGGAAACCACCACCATGACGAGCAAGGGTCAGGTCACGATCCCGAAGGCGGTGCGGCAACAACTCGGCCTGCGGCAGGGTACACGGGTGGCGTTCATCGTCGAAGGCGACCATGCCGTGCTGCGGCCGGCTGTGCCAGAGCGTGCGACGCCGAAAAGTGGCTTCGGCATGATCAGAGTCGCCGGGCCCGCCGTGCCGGCCGACTTCGACGTTGCCAGTCTCTTGAAGCGCGAAGTCGGCAAAGCCGATCAAGGCCGCGAAGCGGGGTGCCCCTGCGGTGATCGGCCTGGATACCAACGTGCTGGTGCGTTACTACCTTGGCGGACACGACGTCGACATAGCCACCGCAAGGCAGCAGCAAGTGGCGCGCCGCCTGATCGAAGCGGGCCAACCGCTCCTGGTCTGCAAGACCGTTCTGCTGGAGCTCGAGTGGGTCATGCGCGGTGTCTACGCCATCACGCGAGATCAGTTTGCAGGCGTGCTCGAGCACTTGCTGTCGTCTCCGCACGTCACCATTGAAGATCGCCTGTCGGTGGAGGCGGCGCTGGGCGGCCATCGTAGCGGGCTGGACTTCGCCGACGCCCTCCATCACGCCAGCTATCGAACCTGCGACGCGATGGCAAGTTTCGACGATCGCAAGTTCGCACGGCGTGCCAACAGGCTGGGAGTTGTGCCGCCGGTGACAGTGCCGCGCTGAGGGCAGGGTCCCGCGCCTTTCGCCGTGCTCTCCCAAGGCGGGCATCGAGCCCGTCTTGCTCGCCGGCCGCTGCGCTGGTCGATCCCCCTTCGGGGGCCCCTTGCCCTTCGCTCCGCGGCCTACATCCCCTTGAACAATCCGGAAAAGCTGCGACTCACTTCTAGCTTCTCGGGGTGACCCTTCACGCTTACCAGTTGCCGGCCGCGCAGGTCGCGCGTGACCCCGCTGATCGCCTTGGTGTTGACGAGCGTCGAGCGGTGGATCTGCCAGAACAGGTTCATGTCGAGTTCCTCGACCAGCTCCTTGATGGGCTTTCGGATCAGCGCCTCGAGCTGCGCCGTCTGCACCCGCGTGTACTTCTCGTCGCTGATGAAGAACAGTACGTCCTCGACCGGGATCATCTGGATCGTCTGGCCGACGGTGGCCTGGATCCACTTCAGCCGATTCGACGCACCTGGGTCCATCTGCGCGGCGAGCTTGCTCAGCAACTGCTGCAGCGCAATGGGTGAGGCCTCGGCCGTGCCGTCGCCCGCCTCGCGCTGCGCAAGTCGCTTCCTGATGCGTTCGACGGTGACCTGCAGCCGCTCGCGCTCGGCGGGCTTGAGCACGTAGTCGACCACGCCCTGCTCGAAGGCCTCGACCGCGTACTGGTCGTAGGCGGTGATGAAGACGATCTCGCAGCCGGGCCAGGCGTCGTCCGTGGGCAACTGGGCGATCTGGCGTGCCGCATCGACGCCGGTCATGCCCGGCATCCGGATGTCGAGGAACACCAGATCAGGGTGCAACCGCGCCGTCATCTCCACCGCTTCGACGCCGTTGCGCGCTTCGCCGACGATGTCGAGTTCGGGCCATACCTCGGCAAGCCGCGCGCGCAATTGCTCGCGCATCAGGCGTTCGTCGTCGGCGATCAGGGCTCGGCAGTTCATGCGTCGATGGTAGTGCCGGCCGCCGAGCGTGCAGCGGGCGCCACCCGGCGCGAGCGGCGCCACAGCCATGCCAGCAGCAGCAGCGGCAACAGCAGCGGTGACAGCGCGAGCGCGCCGACGCCGAGCGCCATGCCCGCGAGCAGCAGCGCCACGGCGAGCACCAGCAGCAACGGCAGCAGCAGGCCGAGCAGCAGCGCGAGCGGCACGACCACGGCAACGATGCACACCGCGAACAGCGCCGCCAGGCCGCCCGCCGCGGCGTGCCAGCCGTGCAGCTGGGCCCACTGCACTTCGTGGTCGTTGATCACCAGGTGGATGCCGTCGGCGTGCGGGCCGAACGCGAACCCCAGCGCGAGCAGCGCAGCGCCACACAGCAGCGCCAGCAACACCATCGCAAGGAACAGTTTCCTCATGCAGCGTCTCCCGCCCGCGGCTTCGCGAAATACGGCACGGTGATCGTCACCGTCGTCCCGCCAGCGGGGTTCTCGGCCACCGTGAGCTGCGCCCGGCTGCCGTACAGCAGTTGCAGCCGCTCGCGGATGTTGTTCAGCCCGACGCCTGTGCCCGCCGTGGCGGCCTTGCCGAAACCGAGCCCGGTATCGGCCACGCTGACCGCGAGCTTGCCGTGCACGATCTCGGCCGAGACCTTCAGTGTGCCGCCATCGGCCTTCGGTTCCAGGCCGTGCTTGATCGCGTTCTCGACCAGCGACTGCAGCATCATCGGCGGGAACTCGGCCGAGAGCAGGCCGTCGCTGACCCGGATGTCGGTCTGCAGGCGCTCTTCCATGCGCACCTTCAGGATCTCGAGGTAGGGCCGGATCACGGCCAGCTCGCGGCCGAGGTTGGTGTCGGCCTCGCGCAGCGTGGGCATGCTGGCGCGCAGCAGCGCGATCAGGTTCTTCTGCATCCTGCTGGCGCGCGCCGGGTCGGTCTCGATCAGGTGGTCGATCGAGGCCAGTGTGTTGAACAGGAAGTGCGGTTCGACCTGGGCCTGCATGGCCGCCATGCGGGCTTCGACCACCTGGCGCTTGAGAGATTCGGCCTCGGCCGTTTCGACCGCCTGCGCCGCCTGAGCTTCAGCCTGGATCTGACGTTTGTAGGTGACCTTGACGATGATCGAGGCGAGGATGAACAGCATCGTCATCGGCATCAGCGGCTCACCGAGGCGCATCACCCGGATCCGGGTGCGCGGCCCCGGCTCGGCCTCCGCGGCGGCCTCGGCGGCGTCGGCCGCCGCCTGTCTTGCATCCGCGACGGCCCCTTTCGCGTCGGCTGCTGCTTCTTCCAGCGCCTGGCGCGCTTCCTCGACCGCCTGGCGGATCTCGTCGGAAGGTGTGCCCGGCGGCAGATCGATCGAGATCGAGGGCAACCCGCTGCGCGCGGGAGCCGAAGCGACGCCGGCCACGCCCGATGCCGTGCTGGCGGCCGCGCCCGCAGTGGCGCTCGCCGCGCGCTCGGCGCCCGGGCGGATGCGGATGCCGTTCTGGTCGATCGTCACCTCGTAGTGGATCGGCTTGTCCACCGCAACGGCCGCCCGCGGATTCTTGACCACCTTGGCCGACTTCGGCGCGACGTGCTCGACCGTTTCTGACATGCGCCAGGTG
This sequence comes from uncultured bacterium, assembly GCA_963802435.1. Classification (GTDB taxonomy): domain Bacteria; phylum Pseudomonadota; class Gammaproteobacteria; order Burkholderiales; family Burkholderiaceae_C; genus CAIKUF01. The sequence continues at coordinate 35,284 of CAWDIT010000003.1, read as the reverse complement.
AACGGCGGCAGGTCCTGCAGGATCGCCATGCCGATGATGAGCAGCAGCGCGAGCAGGAAGAAGCGCTTCCAGGTGATCCCCACCAGCCAGGTGGCGTAGGCGTGGAAGGCGCGCACGCTGGCGGCGGCGAAGCGCTGCCAGTGGCTGGGCGGCAAGGCGCCGGGTGGGGCGGTCGTGGGATCCATGGGCTCGTTCCGGAGTCGTTGCGCGCACTGTACCCAGCGCGGGCGGTCGAACCCAGCGGGCTGCGACGGTCTGCAGGCCGGGCGGGACAGGGCGTCGTCTCGGTTGATAGCCCGAAGCCGGCGCCGGAGGCGCTGCGCGAGATCTCGGTCTCGGGTCTACCTCGGCCACATGCGGCCGATCAGGCCATCGCGGTCGACGAAGTGGTGCTTGATCGCTGCTGCCACGTGCACCAGCGCGACGCCGGCGAGGGCAAAGGCCAGCGCGGCGTGCCAAGGTTCGATCGCCTTGGCGAGCGCCTTGTTGGCGGGCACGAAGTCGGGCAGCGGCAGCACGCCGAACAGCACCACCGGAAAGCCCGCCGCCGAGCTGTAGGCCCATCCCGCGAGCGGCACGGCGAAGAACAGGCCGTACATCGCCCGGTGCGTGAGATGCGCCACGCTGCGCTGCCAGGCAGGCATCGCCACATCGGGCGGCGGGGGGTGCGTCAGGCGCCACGCCAGCCGCAGCACCGACAGCGCCAGGATCGTGATGCCGGCCCACTTGTGCCAGTTGTAGAGCCTGAGCTTGAGCGGTGACGTGCTCAGATCGCTCATGAAGACGCCGACGCAGAAGGCCGCGACCAGCCCTGCGGCGAGCAGCCAGTGCAGCGCGATGGCGACAGCGGTGTAGCGGGGTGGTGCAGTGGGGAGCATGGCAGTGGGTCCGGCGCCGGCCCGCCCCAAGCCGGGCAGCGCTGCGTGGGGGCAGGGGCGCTGCGGCTGGGGGGCCAGGTGGGTCGCGAGGAGGCGAGCGTAGCGCAGAACGCCGGCGCTAGCGAAATGCGACCGGATTGCGGCGCGGACCCAGCTACAGCGGGGTGTGGGAGTGCCGAGAACTCCTGAACGCGGCGCTGGTTCCAGAGCCCGGGTCCGCGTGCCCCGCCACGCCACGCAGGAGGTCGAATGGTCCCGACCGTCACGCTACCCGGTGATCCACCCTTCGCCGCGCCCGAGCCGCGGTTGAAGGCGACTCTGCAATGCATCGCGCCATGAATCCGCTGCGCGGTGCGTTCGCATCGCTGAAATTCAAGCTCGCCCTGGCCAGCCTGCTGGTGATCGCTGCCTGTGTCACCGCCACCTCGACCGTCGTCCTGGACCAGGTGTACGAGCGCAGCGCGCGGGCGGTGATGGACCTCGAGTCCGGCAACGCCGAGCGCATGGCCTCGCTGCTGGCACGGCGTGTCGTGGGCCTGCAGACGGCGCTGGCCGCAGCAGGCGCCGCTCTGCCGACGACCCGCCTCGACGACCGCGCCGCACTGGCGGCCTACGTGGAGAGCCAACGGGTGCTGCTGACCCTGTTCTCGGTGGTGACGGTGGCACGCGCCGACGGCGAGGTGGTGGCCCGGCGCGACGTCCGCGGAACTCCGAATCCCGGCTTCAACCTTGCCGATCGCGCCTACTTCCGCAAGACGCTGGCCGAGCGGCGGCCCATCGTCTCCGAGCCGGTCATGGCCCGGGCCGCCAACGAGCCCGTCATCGTGCTCACGATGCCGGTCAACGATGCCGACGGTCGAATCGCCGCCGTGCTGATCGGACTCCTGCGGCTCGGCTCGCGCAGCCTGCTCGACGACCTCGCGCAGAGCAGCGAGGTCGTGCGGGACCCGGTCACCACCATCGTGGTCGACCAGCAGGGCAGGATCATCGCCCACCCGCTGTCCGAACGCGTGATGCAGGACGCCGAGTCGGAGCCGTCGCTGCAGCCCGCACTGCAACGCTGGGTGCAGCAGGGGCGCCCGATCGAGCCGACGGCCGACGTGCTGCACGCCAACGGCTGGTTCGTCGCCTCGGCCGGTGTGCCGGGCGCCGACTGGGTGGTGTTCAGGGTGGCGGACGACGACGTGCTGCTCGGCGGCGTGGCTGCGGCACGCCAGGACAGCCTGGCCCTTGCCGGCGGCGTGGCGCTCGGGGGTGCGTTGCTGCTGCTTGCGCAGCTGACCTGGCTGCTGCGCCCGCTGCGCCAGTTGCAGCGGCGCGCCCATGCGCTCGGCGACCCTGCGGCGTTGCCCGACGAGGGCTGGCCCGGCGGCCACGACGAGATCGGCGAGCTCAGCGCTGCCCTCCAGCACGTGCTGCGCGAGCGCCTGCGCAGCGACGCCGCGAAGGCCGAGTTGCTGGGCAAGATGGACTCGGTGCTGGCCGCGGCGCCGATCGGCATTGCGTTCTCGCGGGCGCAGAAGATCGAGCTCGTGAGCGCGCAGTTCGCACAGTTGCTCGGCTACTCGGTCGACGGGCTGGTATCGCGTCCGGCACGCGAAATCTTCGCCTCCAAGGACGAGTACGGGCAGCTGGGTCCCCGTGTCGGCGAGGCCTTCGGCGACGGTCGCCCGTTCGTCGACGAGATGCAGTTCCTGCGTGCCGATGGCGGCCTGTTCTGGGGTCGGCTGCAGGGCCGGCCGGTCGAGCCCGGCAATGCCGACGCGGGCACGATCTGGCTGCTCGAGGACGTGACGGAGCTGCGCCTGAGGCGCGAGCGCCTTTCGTGGTCGGCGAGCCACGATGCGTTGACGCGCCTGGTCAACCGCGAGGCCTTCGGCGAACGGGTCGAGGCGCTGATGGCGCAGCAGCCGCAGCCGGTGCCGGCCACACTGCTGTACATCGACCTCGACCGCTTCAAGCAGATCAACGACAGCGCCGGCCACGCCGCCGGCGACGAGGTCCTGAAAGCCGTCGCGTGCCTGTTGCAGGCGAGCACGCGCGGCACCGACACCGTGGCGCGTCTCGGCGGCGACGAGTTCGCCGTGCTGCTGCCACAGTGCGACGCGACTGCCGCCTTGCCGATTGCGGAGAAGGTGCGGGCCGGCGCGCGCGAGATCGGCGTCACGCACGCAGGACAGCGGCTGACGATCGGCGCCAGCATCGGGGTGGTCGAGATCGAGCCGGGCATGCACGGCGTGGCCGATGCGCTGGCCGCGGCCGATGCCGCCTGCTATGCCGCCAAGCGCGCCGGGCGCGACGCGGTGCACATCGGCGGCGATGCCGGCACGCCGGTCGCGCTGCGCCTGGTTGCCGGCGCGCGCGACGGCGGACGGTAGGCCGCGCTTACGCCGCGCGGCGTTGCGGCGCCGGGACTGCCCGCCACGCACCCATCAGTTGCGCCCATTTCGCGCGGGCAGCCGCGAGGTGGCGCTCCCTCACACGGCCGTAGCCGCGGATCTCCTCGGGGATGCGCGCGATCTCTGCGGCCTGCGCCAGGCGCTCGGCGTTCAGCGTCTGCAGCAGTTCGTCGATGCAAGCCTGGTACTCGGCGATCAGCGCGCGCTCCGCCCTGCGCTCCTGGGTGCGGCCGAAGACATCGAACGCGGTGCCGCGCAGCCCCTTGAGTCTTGCCAGCACACCGAAGGCCATCAGCATCCACGGACCGTAGGCCTTCTTGACGAGCTCTCCCCGGCTGTTCCGCTTCGAGATTGCCGGCGGCGCGAGGTGGAAGTTCAGTTTGTAGTCGCCTTCGAACTGCGCCGCGATGCCCTCGTGGAAACGCTTGTCGGTGTGCAGTCGCGCCACCTCGTACTCGTCCTTGATGGCCAGCAGCTTGAACAGGTAGCGCGCGACGGCTTCGCCGAGCCTGGTGCTGGACAGCGGCGCCTCGGCGGCGCGCACCTTGTCGACGAAGGCCTTGTAGCTCGCCGCGTAGGCCGCGTCCTGGTAGGCGGTGAGGAACTCGACGCGCGTCGCGACCAGTTCGTCGAGCGACGGCTTCTTCACGAACTGGATCACCTGCTGCGCCTTGAAGAGGGCCTGCACCGCCGTCAGGTCGTGCGCGCAGCGGCGGCCCCATTCGAACGCGGCCTTGTTGTTGTCGACCTGCACGGCATTCAGTTCGATCGACCGCATCAGCGCCTCGCGGCTGAGCGGAATGCGACCCTGCTGCCAGGCGTAGCCGAGCAGCAGCGGGTTGGTGTAGATCGAGTCGCCGATCATCTGCACCGCCACCTGCTCGGCGTCGAATGCGCCGACCAGAGCGTCGCCGACGCTGGCCCGCACGGCCGCCTCGCAGTGGCCGCCCGGGAACTGCCAGTCGGCGTTCCTCACGAAGGCGGCCGTCGGCGTGCCGTGCGTGTTCAGTGCCACGTAGGTGCGACCCCGCTGCATCACGCTCAGCGTGTACCTGGTCGCGCCGACGATGCTGTCGCAGGCGATCACCAGGTCGGCCTGTGCGGTGTCGACTTTCGTCGTGTGGATCGTCTCGGGCCGGTCGGCGATCTGGATGTGGCTCCAGGTCGCGCCGCCCTTCTGCGCCAGGCCGCCGGCGTCCTGCGTGACGACGCCCTTGCCCTCGATGTGCGCCGCCATGCCGAGCAACTGGCCGATCGTGATCACGCCGGTGCCGCCGACGCCGCCGACCACGATGCCCCAGGCCCGCGGCTGCCCACTGTCGCTCACCGCGCGCGGCAGCGCCGGCTCGGGGACCGGAGGCAGCGCCGACAACTCGCCCTTCGCCTCCTTCTTCGGCTTCCTCAGCTGACCGCCCTCGACGGTGACGAAGCTCGGGCAGAAGCCCTTCAGGCACGAGAAGTCGAGGTTGCAGGTGTTCTGGTTGATGCGCCGCTTGCGGCCGAACTCGGTCTCCACGGGTTCCACCGACAGGCAGTTGCTTTGCACGCTGCAGTCGCCGCAGCCTTCGCAGACGAGTTCGTTGATGACGACGCGCTTGTCCGGCGTCGCCAGCTTGCCGCGCTTGCGGCGGCGACGCTTCTCGGTGGCGCAGGTCTGGTCGTAGATGATGACGGTCGTGCCCGGGATCTCGCGGAATTCGCGCTGGATGCGGTCGAGCTCGTCGCGGTGCTGCACGGTGACGCCGGCTTCGAGCGCGACGCCGTCGTACTTCTCGGGCTGGTCGGTCACGATCACGAGCTTGCGCGCGCCCTCGGCGAGCACGCTCTTCATGATCTGCAGCACCGAATGGCCCTCGGGCCGTTCGCCGACCTGCTGGCCACCGGTCATCGCGACGGCGTCGTTGTAGAGGATCTTGTAGGTGATGTTCACGCCGGCGGCGATGCTCTGGCGGATCGCCAGCGAGCCGCTGTGGAAGTAGGTGCCGTCGCCGAGGTTGGCGAAGATGTGGCGCTCGTTCGTGAACGGCGCCTGGCCGACCCAGGTGACGCCCTCGCCGCCCATCTGCGTGAAGGTGGCGGTGCTGCGATCCATCCACACCGCCATGTAGTGGCAGCCGATGCCGGCCACCGCGCGCGAACCCTCGGGAACGCGGGTGCTGGTGTTGTGCGGGCAGCCGCTGCAGAACCACGGTGCGCGGTCTCCGGTGTCGGTCTTCAGTTCGGCGAGCTGGCGCTCGCGCGCCTCGACGATCGCGAGGCGCGCATCCATGCGAGCCACGATGTCGGCGCCGACGCCGAGTTTCTTCAATCGCCTGGCGATCGCCTTGGCGATGATCGCCGGCGTCAGGTCGGCCTTGGCGCGCAGCAGCCAGTTCTCGCTCGGGTTGGGCATGCCCCATTCGCCGCCGGCCGCATCTCCGTCGGGCTCGTCGAACTTGCCGAGCACGTTCGGCCGCACGTCGGCTCGCCAGTTGTAGAGCTGCTCCTTCAGCTGGTACTCGATGACCTGGCGCTTCTCCTCGACGACCAGGATTTCCTGCAGGCCCTGCGCGAACTCGCGCGTGATCGTCGCTTCCAGCGGCCAGACCACGTTGACCTTGTGCAGCCGGATGCCGAGCGCATGGCAGGTGTCGTCGTCGAGGCCGAGGTCGGAGAGCGCCTGGCGCGTGTCGTTGAAGGCCTTGCCGCTGGCGACGATGCCGAAGCGGTCGTTCGGCCCCTGAACGACGTTGTGGTTCAGCCGGTTCGCGCGAACGTAGGCCAGCGCCGCGTACCACTTGTAGTCCATCAGCCGCGCTTCCTGCTCCAGCGGCGCGTCGGGCCAGCGGATGTGCAGGCCGCCGGCCGGCATCCGGAAATCTTCGGGCAGCACGATCTTCACCCGGTCCGGATCGACGACCACCGAGGCCGACGACTCGACGACTTCCTGGATCGTCTTCATGCTGCTCCAGACGCCCGAGAAGCGGCTCATCGCGAACGCATGCAGCCCCATGTCGAGGATGTCCTGCACGCCGGCAGGGAAGAACACCGGCAGCCCGCAAGCCTTGAAGATGTGGTCGCTCTGGTGCGCCGCCGTGCTGCTCTTGGAGACATGGTCGTCGCCGGCGATGGCGATCACGCCGCCGTGGCGCGACGTGCCGGCCATGTTGGCGTGCTTGAAGACGTCGCTGCAACGGTCGACTCCCGGCCCCTTCCCGTACCAGATGCCGAACACGCCGTCGACCGTCTTCTCCTTCGGCGTCAGGGCCAGCAACTGCGTGCCCCAGACCGCAGTCGCGGCGAGCTCTTCGTTGACGCCGGGCTGGAACACGATGTGCTGCTCGGCGAGGTGCTTTTTCGCCGCCCACAGCGCCTGGTCGTAACCGCCGAGCGGGCTGCCGCGATAGCCGCTGATGAAGCCGCCAGTGTTCAGTCCGGCGGCAGCGTCGCGCTGGCGCTGCAACATCGGCAGCCGCACCAGCGCCTGCACGCCGCTCATGAAGGCGCGTCCGTGCGCGAGGCTGTACTTGTCGTCGAGCGAGACGCTCTCCAGGGCCTTGCGGATGGATTCGGGAAGCGGTGCGTTCATGGGCGATGGGCTCCAGATGGGCGGGTTCGCAACCGCCGGCAGGCTCGTGGCCGGGGCGGCGCGAGAACGAAGTTTCAGTGGAGACGGACTTGCACTCAAGTCACGTCGTGGCTAAAGGCAGGGGTTGCGCCGCAGTGTAGGGAAAGCGACTCTGGAAGTCTCTTCCCCATTTGCAAGAATCGACAGGTAGCCGGAGCCCCTGCCATGTCCGAATGTTCGCATGCGATTCGAGTTCTTGCCGGTCGCGGCCGACGGTCGTCGCTCGCGCTGCTGTGTGCGGTGCTGCTGCCGGTAAGTCTGGGTGCGGCGCCGCCGTTGCCGCAGCGCGACCTTCTGGTCGAGCTGCGCGAGGCCGACGCGAGCCAGGCCGCTGCGGGTGCTTCCGGCTGGAGCGTGCGCAGCGGCGACGCCAGTGTCGCGCGCGAGCGGCCGGCGCAGCAGCTGCGGGTGCGCAACGGCGCCAGCGCCAGCCTGCGCCTGACCGTGACCCGGCCGCTGCAGGTCTGGCAGCTGGTGCCCGGTGCACTGTTGCCGGTCCCGATGCCGACGACGCAATGGATCGAGGCCGGCCAACGCCTGACGCTGCAGCCGCGCTGGCCCGGCGGGCGCGAGCCGGTGAGCGTGACGCTGGGTTCGGATTCGAGCCGACTGGATTCCCAAGTCGCGCCCGGCAGCGCCGAACTGCCCCAACGGGCCGAGGCTGCACTGGTGACGACGGTGACTGTTCCGATCGGACAGTGGGTCACGCTGGCAGCGACGGGTGTGGACGATGACGACATGAACGTCGTTGCGAGTGGCCAGGCCGCCACGCGGCGCGTGCTGCAGCTTCGCGTCAGCCTGTTGCCCTGACTCACCGTCTCGGCCAGAGCACCCACATCCGCAGCGGCTGCTTCGTGCGGCCGGCCTGCTGCTCGGCCGCCTCGCCCCAGCCCCAGAAATAGTCGGCTCGCACGGCGCCGGTGATGGCGCTGCCCGTGTCCTGGGCCATCACCAGCCGGCGCAGCGGCGCGCTCGACAGGGGTTCGGTGGAAGCCAGCCAGACCGGCGTGCCGTAGGGAATGCTCTGCGGATCGACGGCGATCGAGCGCCCCGGCGTCAGCGGCACGCCCTGCGCGCCGCGCGGGCCGAGCGCCGGGTCGGGCAGCGGCTCCTCGCGGAAGAACACGTAGCGCGGGTTGCTCCACAGCATCTCGTTGACGCGCTTCGGGTTGCGCTGCGCCCAGGCCCGTATCGCCGGCCACGAAGCCTGGTCGGGCTTGAGCTCGCCCTGCTCGATCAGCCAACGGCCGACCGACTTGTAGGGCTGGTCGTTCGACCCGGCGAAGGCGGCACGGACGAGCTGCTCGCTGCCGTTCGCGCCCTTGATGCGCAGGCGCCCCGAGCCCTGGATCTGCAGCACCAGTGCGTCCAGCGGGTCGGCCACGTAAGCGATCTCGCGGCCACGCAGTGCGGCCTGTGCCGCTGGCAGGGTATCGATCTGCTGGCGCGTCCAGGTCGGCTTGCGGCCTGCCAGGTCGGCCGGCGGCGCGTAGAGCGGCACCCGATACACGCCGCGCGCTTGGCGCGAGGCCTCGACGAGCGGCTCGAAGTAGCCCGTCAGCAGGCCGTCGACCGCGCCGTCGGAGGCTTCGACGCGGTAGGGCTGCAGCCGCTGCTGCAGCCAGGCCCGTAGCGCCACGTCATCGCCTTGCGGCAGCGGCACGGCTTGTTGGCAGAACGCCAGCCAGTCGAGCGCCGGGCGCGCACAGCCTCGAAGCAGCGCCGGCCACAGTTCGGTAGGCCGGTCGGCATCCCAACCCGGCAGCTCGCTGAACGGCACCGGTACCCAGCGCGAACGACCGCGAACCAGCGCTTCACCCGCAGCGGGCGCGGCGACGCCGGGGGGCGCGCCCTTGTCGACTGGTGCAGTGGGCGGCGGAGGGCCGCTCGCGCAGCTGGCGAGCGCGCCTAGAATCGCCGCGGCGCGACCCCAGCGCAGGAAACGCAGCGCCGCCCGCCTTGCTCCCCCTCGGGGGGGCCGAGCCGCAGCGGGGCGGGCCTCAGGCCCGGCGCGGCCAGCAAGGCGACGCCGCGACGCAGCGGCCTGGGCGGCGCTCGGAAGGACGTTGGACATGTGGGTGATTCTGCTGGAAGCCCTCGGCGCGCTCGCACTGCTGCTGCTGATCGTCTGGTGGACCATGTTTCACGGACGCCGCCGCGGTGAACGCGGGCCGCCCGACGGCGGTGCCTGACGGCATCCGGCCGACGCTCCGGCAGGAAGGCAGCGCTACGACGCTTTCGGCAGCATCCGGTCGAGCTTGTCCTCGACCTCGCCGACATAGGCCGACAGCGTCCGCGTGGACTCCGCCAGCTTGTCCGTCACCTGTTGCTCCAGCCCTTCGATGCGTGCGCCCAGCTCGCGCGTGCTGGCCGCTCCTTGCGCTTCGAGCTTGCGCAACTCCGCATCGAGGAAGGTCCGCATCTCGGTGAAGCGAGAGGCTTCAGCCTTGTCGGCCAGTTCGCGTTGCGACTTCAGCTCCTTCGCGTAGTGCCTCGCCTCGAGGATGATGCCGGCCTGCTGGAACAGGATGTAGAAGAGGAAAAGGGTGCTGAACGCGCCGGCCACCCCCAGCATGATCAGGCCCAGCGGCGCCTGCACCTCCGCAAACAGCAGCGACAGCGTGGTCGGCGTCGTGAAGGCGGTCCAGTTCAGCGCCGTAAAGACGGTCAGCAGGGCGATTGCGACCGCGATGGAGAGGTTACGCAGGTTCATCGCTTGTCCTCGGTGATGGCGTGGCTCGCTCGACCACTGCAGGCGCGGCGCGGGTTGATTCTGCCGGCGGAAGAGGCCCGACGAAGGCGTCGAAATCCATTGCCTTGGCCAGCACCAGCGATGGCAGGATGGTCGAAACGCCGGCGTAGACCAGCAGCGCACCATAGAGCGTGTCGGAAATCTGGAACCGCTCGCGCAGGATGGTGGCCAGCACCAGCGTGAAGATCAGCGTGGGCATCAATGCGGTGGCTACGCGCAGGCTGCCCAGTGAACTCTCGCCGCGGATGAAGCGCCGCTGCAGCCAGACCGACCCCGTGCGCAGCGGCAGGGTCGCCGCCGTGAGCAGCAAACCCAAGCCCAGGGCTTTCCAGGTCAGCGCGTCGGTCGGTACGTTGAGGCCTCTGTGAAAGAAGTAGAAGGGGACGAAGAACGACGCGAACATCTGGATCGCGTGCAGGTTCTCGTCGGAGGCAAGTGCCGGCAGCCTCCTGTGCAGCAGCCGGGCAGTGAAACCGGCGAGGAACGCGCCCATCAGGTAGTACACCCCGAGCTGATAGGTCAGGTACGCTGCGATCACGCCGACCATCACCAGCAGCGAGAACTCCGAGCCTGGCGCATGGGGCGCGACGATGCGACCGAGCAGCATGAACAGCAGCGGCAGCCCGACGATCATCGCCAGCAGCGCCACCGAAGACAGGGCCATGGTCTCGGCCGAACCCGACTGCAGCACGACGAACAGCAGCAGCAGCGCGAGCAGTTCGCCGCCCACCGCCTTGATCATGACCCAGTAGCGCTCCTCCTCCTTCAGGCCGAGCCCGGACAGGGTATCGAGGATGAAGCCGGTGGATGGGGTCAGCAGCGCCAGCGCCAGCAGGGCCGCCACCTGCCAGGCGAAACCGAAGAAATGCACCGCACCGTAGCCCACTGCTGCCAGCAAGATCGAGCGCACCACCAGGTGGCCGAGCAGTGGCCACTTGCCGCGGCGCAGGTCGTCGAGATCGATCTCGAGGCCGGCGAACAGGAACAACGAAGAGATCCCGAGCGTTGCCAGCAAAGCCAGCGTCTCGTCCTGCGTGAAAGTTGCCAGGGACATCGCGGCGACCATGCCGAGGCCGAAACTCGTCAGTGGCGCCGGAATGCGAAAGCGCTGCAGCGCGCGCGGGATCACCATCAATCCGAAGATCAACAGCAGGTAGGCGACTTCACTGGTGACGGAGGGCATGCGAGTCCCGACAGCGATGGGTGACCGATCGGCGCGCGCCCACCCCCCGCATCGTCAATGCAGTGCGGAAGCCAGCGCGAGGGCGAACTCGCCGATCGGTGCCTGGAACGGATAGGCCTCTTCGGTCATGCAGAAGAAGGTGCCCTGCATGGTGCCGCTGGGCGTGTCCAGGCGCGTCCAGCTGGTGTACTCGAATTCCTGCCCGGGCTTGAGCAGCGGCTGGTGCCCCACGACGCCGAGGCCGCGAACCTCCTCGACCTTGCCGTTGGCGTCCTCGATGATCCACTGGCGGCCGATCAGCTGACCGCTCACGTCGCCGGTATTGCGGATCGTCACCGTGTAGGCGAAGGCATGCACGCCGGCTTCGGGCTGCGACTGCTCCGGCAGCGGGCGCACGGCGACGCTGCAGGTGAATTCGGGTTGGGCCATCGGTGCATTATGGGAGCAGAGTGCTGCCCGCACCCTAGAATGGGTTTGAAACCTACGGTGAGCCGCCATGCCCGACGCCCTGATCGCCCCCAGCCTGCTGTCCGCGGACTTCGCCCGCCTCGGCGAGGAGGTGCGCAACGTGATTGCCGCTGGCGCCGACTGGATCCACTTCGACGTGATGGACAACCATTTCGTGCCGAACCTGAGCTTCGGCCCGATGGTCTGCCAGGCGTTGCGCAGGCACGCGATGCGCGCCGACGGCAGCCGGGTGCCGATCGACGTGCACCTGATGGTGCAGCCGGTGGACGCACTGGCGCAGGCCTTCGCCGACGCCGGCGCCGACCTGATCAGCTTTCACCCCGAGGCCGGGCGCGCACGTGGACCGCACGCTGCAGCTCATCACGGCCGCGGGCTGCAAGGCCGGGCTCGTGTTCAACCCCTCGTCGTCGCTGTCCGCGCTGGAGTGGGAGCTCGACAAGCTCGATCTCGTGCTGATCATGAGCGTGAACCCCGGCTTCGGCGGGCAGGGCTTCATCCCCGGCGCGCTGAACAAGATTGCGCACGTGCGCAAGCTCATCGATGCCAGCGGGCGCGACATCCGGCTGGAGGTCGATGGCGGGATCAAGGTCGACAACATCCGCGCCGCGTTCGACGCCGGCGCCGACACCTTCGTCGCCGGCAGCGCGATCTTCGGGCAATCCGATTACCGCGCAGTGATCGACGCGATGCGCGCGGAGCTGGCGCGATGAAGTTCCGCCGGCGCGGTGATGCCGAATGACTGAATCCAGGGCTGCGCTCGTCGTCGGTGCGGGCGACGCCACCGGCGGCGCGATCGCGCGCCGTTTCGCGCGCGAGGGGCTCGTCGCCTGCGCGACGCGGCGCAGCGCCGACAAGCTCGAGCCGCTCGTCGCGCGCATCCGCAGCGAAGGCGGGCAGGCGCACGGCTTTGCGTCGGACGCGCGCAAGGAAGACGAGGTGATTGCACTCGTCGAGAGAATCGAGCGCGAGATCGCGCCGATCGAGGTCGCGGTGTTCAACATCGGCGCCAACGTGCGCTTCGGCATCACCGAAACCACCGAGCGCGTCTATCGCAAGGTGTGGGAGATGGCTGCGCTTGCGGGCTTCCTGGTGGGCCGCGAGGTCGCCAGGGCGATGCTGCCGCGCGGGCGCGGCACGATCATCTTCACCGGCGCGACGGCGAGCCTGCGCGGCGGGGCGGGTTTTTCCGCGTTTGCCGGCGCCAAGCACGCGCTGCGCGCACTGGCGCAAAGCATGGCGCGCGAGCTCGGACCGCAGGGCATCCACGTCGCGCACACGATCATCGACGGCGCGATCGACACCCGCTTCATCGCCGACAACTTCCCCGAACGCTATGCGCTGAAGGCGAGCGACGGCATCCTGAACCCGGACGCGATCGCCGAGGCCTATTGGCAGCTGCACCGCCAGCAGCGTAGCGCGTGGACGCACGAGCTCGATCTGCGTCCGTGGAGCGAGCCCTGGTGAACCTTCACCGGCTGTCACCGGTGGGGGCCCTGTTCTTCGAGCGGAGGTGCGCATGAACGAGCGAGTCGAGTTCTTCTTCGACGTGGGCAGCCCGACGGCCTACCTCGCCTACACGCAGCTGCCCGCGCTCGCGGCCTCGTGCGGCGCGCAGGTGGTCTGGCGGCCGATGCTGCTCGGCGGCGTGTTCAAGGCGACCGGCAACGCGAGCCCGGTCACGGTTCCGGCCAAGGGCCGCTGGATGCTCGACGACCTGCAGCGCTGGGCGCGCCGCTACGGCGTGCCCCTGGTGTTCAACCCGCACTTCCCGATCAACACGCTGACGTTGATGCGCGGCGCGGTGGGCCTGCAGATGCGCGAGCCGGCCGAGTTCCTGCGTTATCTCGATGTCGTGTTCGGCGCGATGTGGCGCGAGCCGCGCAAGCTCGGTGACGCCGAAGTGCTGGCGCAGGTGCTGCGCGACGGCGGGTTCGACCCCGCGCACGTTGCGGCGCTCGCGGCCGATGCCGAGGTCAAGGCGCAGCTGATCGCCAACACCGACGAGGCGGTCGCCCGTGGCGCGTTCGGTGCGCCGACCTTCTTCGTCGGCGAGCAGATGTTCTTCGGCCAGGACCGGCTCGAGTTCGTGCGCGAAGCGCTGGCGGGGTGACGACACTGGCGGCCGCCATCGTCGACCTCGACGGCACGATGGTCGACACGCTGGGCGATTTCGTCGTCGCGCTTTCGACGGTGCTGGCCGAGTTCGGGCTGCCTGGCGTCGACCGCGCGTTCGTCGCCCTCACCGTCGGCAAGGGCTCGGAGCATCTGATCCGAAGCACGCTCGCGCACGCGGGTGCCGACGCCGGGTTGTACGACGCGGCGATGACGCGCTACCAGCACCACTACCGGACCGTCAACGGACAGTTTTCGACGGTCTATCCGGGCGTCGTCGAAGGCCTGGACCGGTTGTCGGCGCAGGGCCTGAAGCTGGCCTGCCTCACGAACAAGCCGACGGCGTTCGCGCTCGCGCTGCTGCAGGACAAGGGACTGGACGGCTACTTCAGCCGGGTCTTCGGTGGCGACGCGTTCGAGCGCCGCAAGCCCGACCCTCTTCCGCTGCTCAAGACCTGCGAGGCACTGGCCAGCCTGCCCGCGAACACCTTGATGATCGGCGACTCGAGCAACGACGCTCAGGCGGCGCGCGCGGCGGGTTGCCCGGTCGTGCTCGTCAGCTACGGCTACAACCATGGCCAGCCGGTGAAGTCGGTCGACGCCGACGCGGTGATCGACCGGCTCGACCAGCTCGACTGGCCTCCTGTTCCCGGCCGGCCCTGAGCCCTCGGAGGCGAGTGGCGCCGCCGACGCCGCGCAGCGCCCCGATGCGATAATTCGCGCATCGCAATGTTGAAGCCCATCTTGGACAAGTCACACCCTAGGTGACCGTCCCCTCCAGTGTCAGACGGGGGACGGTCGCGATCCGAAAACGCCACCCGCCCCGCCGGCCACGAGCCGTGCTGGAGAGTTCGATGCTGAACGTGTTCACGCTGGTCAACGGCCGGCTGTTTCAGGAAGAGATCGCCAGCGCCGAGGCGCTGACGGATGTCGCTCCGGTCTGGGTCGACATGGAAGCGCCCACGGCCCAGGAAAAGAGCTGGGTCGCGAGCCGCTTCGGCCTGGCGATCCCGGAAGACATCGTCGACGAAGACCTGGAGGAATCGGCCCGCTTCTACGAGGAGGACAACGGCGAGCTGCACATCCGATCCGACTTCCTGATCGACGACAACGAGGATCCGCGCAACGTGCGGGCCGCGTTCATCCTTCACAACAAGGTGCTGTTCTCGGTGCACAGCGAGGACCTGCCGGTGTTTCGCTTGCTTCGTCTGCGGGCGCGGCGCATCCCGGCGCTGATCGACGATGCCAAGGACGTGCTGCTCAAGCTCTACGACGCCGACGCGGAGTACTCGGCCGACGCGCTCGAGAGCATCTACGACGCGCTCGAGGCGGTGAGTGCGAACGTGCTCAAGCGCAACATCAACGACGAGGTCGCGGGCGATGCGCTGGCAGCGATCGCCAAGGAGGAAGACCTGAACGGCCGCATCCGCCGCAACGTGATGGACACGCGGCGCGCGGTCAGCTTCATGATGCGGGCGCGCATGCTCAATGCCGAGCAATTCGAGGAGGCGCGCCAGATCCTGCGCGACATCGACTCGCTCGACAGCCACACGACCTTCCTGTTCGACAAGATCAACTTCCTGATGAACGCGACGGTCGGTTTCATCAACATCAACCAGAACAAGATCATCAAGATCTTCTCGGTGGCCAGCGTGGCCTTGCTGCCGCCGACGCTGATCGCCAGCATCTACGGCATGAACTTCCGGGCCATGCCCGAGCTGGACTGGTCGCTCGGCTATCCGTTCGCGCTCGCGTTGATGGCGGTCAGCGTGATCACGCCGTTCTGGTATTTCCGGCGCAAGGGCTGGCTGTAGGCGGGGGCGCGGCGCGCGACAGCTCGGCGATGGCGGCGGCCGCGGCGCCCGCGAAGCCTGCCCCCGCGCTGCTGCTCAGCCGTTGGCACGCTTTCTGAGCCAGCGCATCAATGTGCCGAGCACGGGTAGCTTCTCGTACAGTTCTTCGGCGGCGTCCCAGTAGTCGCGGTGCAACTCGACGCGGCCGTCGGCGGCCAGCCGCAGGTGCGAACTCCCGTGCACCGTCTGCAGGCCTTCGCTGAAGCGTCGGAAGCGGAACACGAAGTCCCAGGTCAGGAAACACTGGTCGCCCTCGACGACGATGTCGTGCACGACGAAGCGCGGTTCGGCCAGCGCATCGAACATGTGGCCGAAGATGCGCTGCACCTGCGTCACGCCCTGGACCTGGTTGAACGGGTCCTTGAACTTCGCGTCGAGCGTGTAGTACTCCCCCAGCCGCGCCACGTCGGCCGGCGTGAGTGTTTCGAACAGCGTGACAATGCGCGCGATGCGCGCGTCGGCGTGACGCAGTTGTGCGTTCACAGGCCGGTCGCGCGACGGATCGCCCGGAAGTACAGCGCGTCGGGAAGGTGTCGCGCCGCCTTCAGCCAAAGCGTGAAGCGTTTCGGGAAGTGGATCTCGAAGCGTCCCGCCGCCCAACCTTCGACGATCGCGAGGGCGGCCCGCTCGGGGCTGATCAGCGCAGGCATCGCGAAGGCATTCTGCGCCGTCAGCGGCGTCTCGACGAAGCCGGGGTTGATCACCGAGACGCCGATGCCCCGCGGCGACAGGTCGAGGTAGAGCGTCTCGGCCAGGTTGATGAGCGCCGCCTTGGTCGGGCCGTAGGCGATCGAGTTCGGGAGCCCGCGGTAGCCGGCTACGCTGGAGACGAGGCTCAGGTGGCCTTCGCTCCGCTCGAGCAAGACGGGCAGCATGGCGGCGATCACGTTCAGTGCGCCGACCTGGTTCACCTGGACGTGGCGCAAGGCCTCGTCCAGATCGAAGTCGGTGGCGCGCATTGCCCTGTAGTGCCCGGCGCAATAGAGCACCAGATCGATCGAGCCGCAGGTGGCGACCGCCTGCGTTGCCGCTGCAGCCACCGCCGAGCGATCGGTCACATCGAGCGGCACGCCGAGACTTCCAGGGTGAGCGGCGACGAATTCGTCGAGCGCGCTCGCGTTGCGCGCCGAGACCACGACACGCGCCCCGCGCGCATGCAGCAGCGACGCCGTCGCGCGCCCGATGCCGGTCGAGGCGCCGACCAGCCATGCACAACGGCCGGTCCAGTCGGACAGCTGGGGATTCAGAGACATCCCCGGCCTACGGATGCTTGTAGAAGCTGAGCGTCACTTCGCCCAGGCGCACGCCGAACTTGCTCATCACGGCCTTGTTCAGCATCACGCGCTCGTCGAGCAGGAACATCCAGTCGTCGAACTGCACGTCGACCTCGCGCCCGTCGACCTTCAGGCGCAGGGCGTACGACCAGCGCAGCGCATTGCCCGCGGCCTGGCCCTCGGCTGTGCCGACCACGTCACCGGCCTGCCCGGTGTAGCGGCCCGGGCCCTGCGCCTCGGGCAGCTTGCGGATGCGCCAGACGCGGCGCTCGGTGCTGCCGTCGCTGTAGGTGAAGGCTTCGTCGAGCACGCCGTCGTCGCCTTGCCAGCTTCCCTTCATCTGCACGGTGAAGCGCTTGACGACCAGGCCCTGCCGGTCGGTGAAGATCCCGTGCGCGGTGATGTCGCCGTTGAAGTAGGTACGCAGGTCGAGCAGCGGCTTCTCGGCCGCGTAGTCGGCCGGCGTCGGCGCAGCGCAGGCGCCGATCAGGCAGGCCGCGCCCAGGGTGGCCAGGATCGCGGGCCAGCGTCGGTTCGTCATTCGAGTTCCTCGTTGCGGATCCAGGTGAAGCTCAGCAGCGCGGCGGCGGCCAGCTTGAGCGCGCAGGGCAGCAGGCAGTACGCCGCGGTCAGCGCCGACAGTGCGGCTTCGTTGCGCACGCCGGGCGCGTAGCCGAAGGCCTGCAGGGCCGGCAGCGCGAGCCCGGCGGCGAGCGCCAGGTTGAGCTTGGTCACGAAATTCCACCAACCCATGTAGGCGCCCTCGGCGCGCTGCGCATGGCCGGCCCGCTGGATCACGCCGGTGAGCAGCGCGCTCGGCAGCGTCAGGTCCGCACCGAGTGCCACCCCGCTGGCCAGGCAGACCGCCGTGAACGCCGCCACGTCGCCGGCGCCGAGCTGGGTCGCCCAGCCGAACGTCGCGATCGACAACACCATCGCCGCGAGCCAGGTGCGCGCCAGGCCGTGGCGCGCGACGAGCAGCAGCCACAGCGGTATCGACAGCGCCCCCGCGGCGAAGTAGCTGGCCAGGAACAGCGGCTCGAACGCCTGCGCCTGCAAGCGGTCGCGAATGAAGAACAGCACCAGCGTCGCCGGCACCGCGCTGGCGATGCCGTTGCAGAGGTAGATCGCGAGCAGGCGGCGAAACGCCGGCGTGGCCCAGGGCAGCGTCAGCGCCACCGCCGGTGATGCCTGCCGAGGCACCGCGGGCAGCGGCGCCCGCCTCAGCAACAGCGTGCCGGCCAACAGCAGCGCGCTGAACGTCAGTGTCGATGCATTGAGCCCGGCCAGCGACGGCAGCACGCTCGCCACCAGGACGCCTGCCAGCGCCAACCCCTCGCGCCACGCGACGACCTGCGCGCGCTGCGTTTCATTGCCGCCCAGCCGCGCGCCCCAGGCCTGGTGAATGACGCTCACCGTGCTGAAGCTCAGGTAGGTGATTGTCAGGCCCACGGCACACCACCACAGCAAGGCAGCCTGGCCCTCGACGACCGGAAAGAACAGCGCGCGAAACCCGAGCGCCAGCAGCACGGCAGCGGCCGTCAACGCTCGCCAGGCTCGCTGCGGCGAATGGCCGAAGAGGGCATCGGCCCACCCACCGATGAACGGGTCGATCACCGCGTCGAGCAAGCGCGTGCCGAGCAGCAGGGCCCCCAGCAGCGCGAGCGGAACGCCGTAGGCACTGGCGTAGTGGTTGGGCAGCAGCACATAGAGCGGCAGGGCCACGAATGCGAGAGGCAGGCCGAGCCCACCATACGACAAACCATCGCGCCAGCCACCGTGCCAGGCGCGCGCGGGCAGGGCGGCGGTGATCACCCGCCGGCACCCAGCAAGGCCAGGCGCAGCTTGGGCTCGGAGGTCTTGGGCGACAGCCAGATGGCGAAGAAGGCGCGCGCGAAATCGGGGTCGGCCACGTCGGCACGCAGCTTGCCGTTGTGGAAGAAGCGCACGCCCTCGCCGGGCCGGTGCAGGCCGATCAGCCGATCACCCTCGATCACGTCCGGAAAGGCCTGCTTCATCGACGCCAGCCAGGTGCTGCCCTGCCCAGCGTCAATGGGCGCAATGCGCCGCATCTCGTCGAGGGAGCGTTCGGCCATCCGGCTGCCTGCCAGCGCGCGCGCGTACTCGATCTCGATCGCCAGCGGGCGTTGCGCGAAGGCCTGGGCCGTGAAGCCCTCGCCCACCCAGAGGCGGATGTCGTAGACATGCAGTCCGAAGACGGACATCCGCCCTGAACCCTGCAGCCGCACGCCAGGCAAGCCGGCGATCGACTCGGGCAGCGAGGGCAGCGCCGCCCACGCAGGCGCAGCGGCGCAGGCCAGCCCCGCCAGCAGCGCGCGGCGCGACAAATGGGGCAGCGGATCGATCACGACGGGTCGCGCTGCAACGTGAACTGCATGACGCTGGTGTTGCCGGTCGCGAACGCAGCCTCGCAATACGCGAGATAGAACTCCCAGATGCGCAGGAAGCGGCTGTCGAAGCCGAGCTGACGCACCGGCCCCTCGGCGTCGAGGAAGCGTTCGCGCCAGCGATGCAGCGTCTCCGCGTAGTCGAGCCCGAAGTCCAGCTCGTTGACGACCTCGAGGCCGGCCTTCGCGGCCGCCTTGCGGAACTCGCCCGGGCTCGGCAGCAGGCCACCCGGAAAGATGTACTGCTGGATGAAGTCGGTCGACTTCACGTAGCGCTCGAACAGATCGTCGCGGATCGTGATGCTCTGGATGCACGCCTTGCCGCCGGGTTTGAGGTTGCGCTGGATCGTCTCGAAGTAGCTGCCCCAGTATTCGCGGCCGACGGCCTCGAACATCTCGATCGAGACGATCGCGTCGAACTTGCCTTCAGCGGCGTCGAGTCCGATCTCGCGGTAGTCCTGGTAGCGCAGTGTGGCACGCTCGGCCAGTCCGGCGTCGCGCAGGCGTTGCTCCGCGTAGGCAAGCTGCTCGGCGGATAGCGTGACGCCGGTGACGTGGCTGCCGAACTCGCGCGCCGCGCATTCGGCCAGGCCCCCCCAGCCGCAGCCGATCTCGAGCACGCGGTCGCCCGGCCGCACGCCGCATTCGCCGAGCGCGCGGCGCACCTTGGCCCATTGCGCCTGCACCATGTCGCCCGAGCGCCGGCCTTCGAACCAGGCGCTCGAGTAGCTCATCGTCGGGTCCAGCCACAGGCGGTAGAAGTCGTTGCCCAGGTCGTAGTGGGCGTGGATGTTCTTGCGGCTTCCGCGGCGGGAGTTGCGGTTGAGCAGGTGCTTCGTGCGGTACAGCAGCGAGCCCCACCAGGTGCCGTAGACGAGGCTTTCGAAGTGGTCGCGGTTGGCGACGAGGAGCGTCAGCAGCGCAGTCAGGTCGGGCGAGGACCAGTCGCCGGCGATGAAGCTCTCGGCAAGGCCGATGTCGCCCGAGCGCAGGGCCGCGGCAAAGACGTTCCAGTTGTGCAGGCGCATCGCGGCTCGCGGTTCGCCGCTGCGCGCGCTGCCGAAAAGCGCCGCACTGCCGTCGGGCAGGTGCAGCGTCAGCGAGCCGTAATGCAGCCGTCGCAACAGGCGAAACGCCGATCGTGCCGTAGCGGGCGAAGATGCCGGCAGGCCGTGGGGCAGGATGCTGGTCGTGGTCATGGCGTCGAACTAGGGCAGCGCGTGAGTGATGAAGGTGGCCGGCGGCGCGGGCTTGGAGACGAACGGAACGCGTTTGAAGAAGAGCTTCGCCGCCTGCCAGTGGATGCGGGCGATCACGGCGAGCGTCATCAGCGGCATGCCGAAGAAGGCGCGTCTCGCGCTCGCTGCGCTCAGCGGCTGCAGTTCGCCCGAGACGCTGGTCTGCAGCAACGGACCCGAGGCGTCGTCGTGGTCGATGCGCACCACGGTGCGGCCTTCGTTCCCGTCGCGGCGCGCGGTGCGCATGAAGCGGAACCGGTAGCGCCCCTCGATCCGGCAGAACGGCGAGACGTGGAACAGCTTGCTCGCCTGCACCTCGTGCCCGTAGGCGAGCTTCGGCCCGCCGAGCAGGTAGCAGTGGCGCTCGCCGAAGGTGTTGTTGACCTCGACGACGATGGCTGCCAGGCTGCCGTCCTTGCGATGGCAGTACCAGAAGCTCACCGGCTTGAAGACGTAGCCCAGCACGCGCGGATAGCAGTGCAGCCAGACTTCACCGGTCGCATCGCTGAACCCTTCGCGACTGAGCAGTTCATCGATCCAGGCGAGGCTGTCGGAGCGGCCGTCGCCGTGGTCGCGGTCGTGGAATCCGATCAGCCCGAAGGCGTTGCGGTGCAGAGCCGGGTGCGAGCGTTCGCGCAGGCTGCGCATCGGCAGCATCAGGAAGTAGGTCGGGTAGGCGAAGCGGTTGAGCGCCGGGCGCAGGCGCGCGTGGCGCACGACGCCGGTGCCCAGCAGCGGCCGCGGCGTGATCGCCTCTGGTGAAGCGGTGCCGTTGTACCCGGCGTTTTCACGCGGCCTCCCGTGCCGCTTCGCGCCGGCGCCAGTGCCCACTGCGCCTTCAGTGCCGCCGCCACCGCGAGGCCCGAGCTCAATCCGTCCTCGTGGAAGCCGTAACGCGTCCAGGCGCCGCAGAACCACGTCCTCGCCTGGCCTTGCAGCGACGGCACGCGCTGCTGCGCGGCGATGGCCCGCAGATCGAACACCGGATGCGCGTAGTCGAACTCGCCGAGCACCGTACCGCTCCGCGGCTCGACCACGTGGGTTGAGCGACACCATCAATGGCCTCGCGAACGGCAGTGGCTGAAGCCTGTTCAGCAGGTAGTGCAGACAGACCGCCGCCTGCTCGCGCGGTCCTCGGCCGCGCGCTCGTAGTTCCACGCGGCCCAGGCGCGCCGGCGGCGCGGCAGCACCGCGGTGTCGGTGTGCAGCACGGCGCGGTTGCGGTGGTAGTCGATCGCGCCGAGCACGCTGCGCTCGTCGACCGTGGCGTCGGCCAGCAGCGCGAATGACTGGTCGCTATGACAGGCGAACACGAGCTCGTCGAAGCGTTCGCTGCCCGCGTCGGTGGCGACCAGCACCCCGGCGCTGCCGCCCCCTGCTCGCGACCCGGCCGGCGGCAGCCGGCGAATGCTTCGCACAGGTGTCGCGAGACGGGCGTCGGTGAGCCCGCGACGATCTTCTCGACGTAGTTGCGCGCCCCGCCGCGAACCGTGAACCAGCGCGGCCGGTTGGCGAGCTGGAGCAACCCGTGGTTGTGGCAGAAGCGGATCATCGTCGCGATCGGGAAGCGCAGCATCTGGTCCGTCGGGCAGGACCAGATGCAGCCGATCATCGGCAGGAAGTACCAGTCGCGGAACTCGTGCGAGAAGCGGTGCTCGGCGAGGAAGTCGCCGATCGGCTGCACGAGTTCGCTCTCGACGTTGCGCTCCGCCAGCCCGGTGCACAGGCGGTTGAAGCGAAGCAGGTCGCGCAGCATCCCCCAGAAGCGCGGCCGCAGCAGGTTGCGCCGCTGCGCGAACACGCCGTTCAGGTCGGAACCGCTCCACTCCAGCGATCCTGAAGCGCCAATGCCGGGCGCCTGCACCGAGAACGACATGTCGGACAGCGCTGTCTCGACCTGCAGCTCGTCGAACAGGCGGATCAGGTTCGGGTAGGTGCGCTCGTTGAAGACGAGGAAACCCGTGTCGACCCCGTGCGTCGCGCCGTCGATCGTCACGTCGACCGTGTGCGTGTGGCCGCCGAAGTAGTTGCCGGCCTCGAACAGGGTGACGCGGCGCGTGCGCGGCCAGTTCGCGCGCGGCGGCGAGCCCCGAGATGCCCGAGCCGACGACGGCGATGCGGCGCATGGGCTCAACCCCCGCCTTGCGACAGGCATCAGGGCAAGAGCCGAGACCACCGCGATGGCGACCGTCGAGAAGGAACCCAGAGCTGGCCGGCAGTGTGACTCGGCGAGTGCCTGCATCGGAGTCCGCGCAGGATCGCAGTGGCAGACGACGCGATCCGGACTGGCGGAGTCTGCCTGCCGGGGTAAGGTTCGACTGAGCATTGTTTGTGCTGGACAAAAGTATGATGTGATGGCGAATAATAGCGCAATGATCGCAATGATGCAACTGTTTGTCCATGGACAAAGATGGAGAGCAAGGCTGCTTGACCAGCCACGCGACGTCGCGGCGGGAGTGCCCGCCTTGAAGCTGCAAACGCTGTCGATCACGGCCGTCGAGCGGGAAACGGGCCTCAGCAAGGAGACCCTTCGGGTCTGGGAGCGCCGCTACGGCTTCCCGGCGCCGGTGCGAGACAGCCTGGGCGAGCGGGCCTACTCCGTGCCGCAGATCGAGAAGCTGCGCGTCGTCAAGCGACTGATGGATGCCGGTCACCGTCCCGGCCGGCTGGTTCCGATGTCGGTCGACGAACTGCACCGGCTCGGCGAGCACAGCGGCGACGCGCCGCGGGCGCAGGACGGTCCGGGCGCCGGCGCGGAGTTGCAGTCGCTGCTGGCGCTGCTGCGTGGGCACAAGGTCGCGCAGCTGCGCGGCGAGCTCAGGCAGGCCCTGGTGCGACTCGGGCTGGGCGCCTTCGTGACCGAGGTGATGGCACCTCTCAACGCGTTGGTGGGCGAGGCCTGGATGCGCGGGCAGCTCGAGATCTTCCAGGAACACATCTATACCGAGACTGCGCAGGCCGTGCTGCGCGCGGGCATCCACAGCCTGCCGGAAGCGCTGCTGCAACAGCGGCCACGGGTGCTGTTGAGCACGCTGACCGGTGAGCCGCACGGTCTGGGCCTGCTGATGGCCGAGGCGCTCTTCGCGGCCGAAGGCGCGCAGTGCTTCCCACTCGGCACGCAGACGCCGGTGTGGGACCTCGTCCTCGCGGCGCAGGCCTATCGCGCCGACCTGGTCGCCCTCAGCTTCACCGGCTGCATGAACCCGAACAAGGTCGTCGAGGCGCTGGCCGAACTGCGTGCGAAGCTGGCGCCGACGATCGAGGTGTGGGTCGGCGGCTCGGCGCCGGTGCTGCAGCGTCGGCCTTCACCCGGCGTGGCGGCAATCAAGTCGCTGATGGAACTGCCGGACGCGTTGCGCCAGTGGCGCACGGCGCACCCCTGAGCCGGGGCGGCTGCTCGACACGCGGCGTGCGCACGCAGACAGCCGCCGCGCGAGGCAGCGGTCCAGGACTGCATCGACCTGCGACTGCGTTTAACATGGGGCCAATTTCGAGGTCTCGCCATGCTCTACCCTGAACTCTTCAAGCAACTCGAGGCCGTGCGCTGGAACATGGACCGCGACATTCCGTGGTCGTCGTTCGACGCCAGCAAGCTCAGCGACGAGCAGGCGCAGACGATCAAGATGAACGCCATCACCGAATGGGCGGCGTTGCCGGCGACCGAGATGTTCCTGCGCGACAACCGCGACGACAGCGACTTCTCGGCCTTCATCAGCGTCTGGTTCTTCGAGGAGCAGAAGCACTCGCTGGTGCTGATGGAATACCTGCGGCGCTTCCGGCCCGAGCTGGTGCCCACCGAGGCCGAACTGCACGAGGTGCGCTTCGAGTTCGACCCGGCACCGGCGCTGGAAACGCTGATGCTGCACTTCTGCGGCGAGATCCGCCTGAACCACTGGTACCGGCGGGCCGCCGAATGGCACACCGAGCCGGTGATCCAGGCCATCTACGAAACGCTGGCGCGCGACGAGGCGCGCCACGGCGGCGCCTACCTGCGCTACATGAAGCGCGCGCTGCAGAGCTTCGGCGACGAGGCGAAGGCGGCGTTCGCCAAGGTCGGCGTGCTGATGGCCAGCGCCCGGCGCACCGCGCAGGCGCTGCACCCGACCAACCTGCACGTCAACCAGGCGCTCTACCCGCGCGACACCGTGCAGAGCCGCCTGCCCGACCCGAACTGGCTCGAGCAGTGGCTCGACCGGCAGATCCAGTTCGACGCGGTGTGGGAAGGCAAGGTCGTCGAGCGCATCCTGCACAACATGAGCCTGCTGATGGAGCGCAGCTTCGCCAGCGTGCAGGAGCTCAACCGCTATCGCAAGGAAGTGACGCAGGCGCTCGCCGCCGCGGCCAAGGGCCCCGCGCCGAGCACGGCCGCAGCGTGATTCCTGACCGACCCGTCCCGCGATGAACCGACCCGCGGGCACGCCACGCGGCAGCGACTGGCGCGGCGCGATCGCGCTGGCTCGCGACGCCACTGTCGGCTTGACCGACATCGTCGAAGCCATGCACGCCCAGATCGCGCGGCCGCTCTCCGGCCCACCGAAACCCGGCGCCGCGACGCGCACCAACGGCATCACCGGGCTGGTCTACGGCAGCGTGCGCGGTGTCACGAAGCTGGTCGGTGCAGGCGCCGATGTGCTGGCGGGCGCGACGTCCGCTTTGGCACCGCGCCAACCCGACGCCACGCCGTCCCCCAGGCGCGAAGCGATCGTCGCGGCGCTGAACGGCGTGCTCGGCGACAAGCTCGCGGCGAGCGGCAACCCGCTGGCGATCACCATGGCGATGCGCAGCCGCGGCTGCGCGCTGCGTCTGGAGCGGGCGTCGCTCGCGGCGATGCTCGCCGACATGGGGCCCAAGCCGCTGGTGCTCGCCCACGGCCTCTGCATGAACGACCTGCAATGGACGCGCGAAGGCCACGACCATGGCGCCGCGCTGGCCAGGGACCTCGGCTACACGCCCGTCTACCTGCACTACAACAGCGGTCTGCACATCTCGACCACCGGCCGCGCTTTCGCCGAGCTGATGGAGGCCCTGGTCAGCCACTGGCCGGTGCCGATCGAAGAGCTCTCAGTGCTGACGCACAGCATGGGCGGGCTGGTCGCGCGCAGCGCCTGGCAGCAGGGAAGCGATGCCGGGATGAGCTGGGTGCAGCGGCTCGATCGGCTGGCCTTCCTCGGCACTCCGCACCACGGCGCACCGCTGGAGCGCGGGGGTCACTGGGTCGACCTGCTGCTCGGCGCGAGCAAGTTCAGCGCGCCGCTCGCGCGGCTCGGCCAGCTGCGCAGCGCCGGCATCACCGACCTGCGTCACGGCAACGTGCGCGATGCCGACTGGACCGGGCACGACCGCTTCGCGCACGGCGCGCATGCCGGCGACAGGCGACAGCCCATGCCGCTGCCTGCTTCGGTGGCCTGCTATGCCGTGGCGGCGCAGTCCGGCGAGCGCACCGGCGATCTGCGCAGCCGCCTGGTCGGCGACGGGCTGGTGCCGCTGGCCAGCGCGCTCGGCCGCCACGACGACGCGCGCCTGGCGCTGGCCTTCGAACCGCAGCGGCAATGGGTGGCCGAGGGCATCAACCATCTGCAGCTGCTGAGCGATTCCAGGGTCTACGCGCAGCTGCGCAGCTGGTTCGCCGCGCCGCTGCGCTGAACGTCGAACGGCGGGTGGCGAACGAGCCGCCGCGAGCGGCTACGACTTCGCCTTCGCCGCTGCGGCCATCTTCTCCTGCTCGAGCTTGCGGTCGGCGTCGACTCTCTGCGCGCTGGCACGTTGCCCGATCAGCTTCGCGTACGGCTTCCAGTCGATGCCGCCGGCAGCCAGCAGGTCTTCGCCATAGACGATCTTGGTCGACAACGCCACCAGCGGCAGGCTGACGTAGGCGGCGCAGTCGGCCTGCGTGAAGCGCTCCCCGGCCAGGTAGGGCGCGAACTTCGCCAGCCGCTTGAAGCCGGCGACGTTCTTCACGAGCTGCCTGCGGATGCGCTCCTTGTCGGCATCGGGCAGCGCGGCGCCGCCGAAGAAGGCCTGCGTGTAGAGCTGGCGCGCCACCAGCTCGAGGTGCAGGTCGACGAAGGTCACGAGTTCGTGCACCTTGGCGCGGCCCCAGGCATCGGCGGGCAGCAGCGGCGGCTCGGGCCAGGTGGCCTCGACGTAGCCCATGATCGCCTCGCTCTCGCACAGCGCGCCGTGCTCGGTGCGGATGAACGGCACCTTGCCGAGCGGCGTGCAGGCGAGCACGGCCTCGTCCTTGCTGCCCGTCGCCACGCGTTCCTCGGTGAAGTCGGCGCCCTTTTCGAGCAAGGCCATCTTGACCTTGTTGTAGTAGTTCGAAATCGCAAAGCCGCACAGGGTAAGCATGGGAAGTCTCCACGGGAGTGAGAAGCGCGAAGTCTATGCGCTGTCGCTTCGGCCACGCTGACGCGCAGGCGACAATCGCGCATGGCATCGTTCCTAGACAAGCTGTGCCCGCGCGACGATCTGGCGGCTCGCCTGCAGGCGTTGCCGCGGCCGCTGGTGTTCACCAACGGCGTGTTCGACATCCTGCACCGCGGCCACGTCAGCTACCTCGCCGAGGCGCGCTCGCTCGGTGCCAGCCTCGTCGTCGGCCTGAACAGCGACGCTTCGGCGCGCGGCCTCGGCAAGGGCCCCGGACGGCCGATCAACGGCGAGACGGATCGCGCCTGCGTGCTCGCGGCTCTCGAGGCCGTTTCGCTGGTGACGCTGTTCGACGAGGCGACGCCGCTGCAGCTGTTGCAGATCGTGCGCCCCGATTGCTACGTCAAGGGCGGCGACTACGACATCGAGTCGCTCGCGGAGACCCGGCTCGTGCGCAGCTGGGGCGGGCGCGCGCAGGCGATCGCCTTCGTCGACGGCTACTCGACGAGCGCGCTGGTGCGGCGCATGCGTGGCGCGCAGTAGGGTGATCAAGGCGTTGATCCTGGCCGCGGGGCGCGGCGAGCGCATGCGCCCGCTGAGCGACCGCACGCCGAAGCCGCTGCTCGCGGTGCGCGGCAAGCCGCTGATCGAGTGGCACCTCGAGGCGCTGGCGCGCGGCGGTGTGCGCGAGGTGGTGATCAACACCGCGTGGCTGGAAGACCGCATCGTCGAGGCGCTCGGCGACGGCTCGCGCTGGGGCCTCGCGCTGCGCTATTCGCTGGAGGGGCGCGACCACGGCGGCGCGCTCGAGACGGCGGGCGGCATCGCCAAGGCACTGCCGCTGCTCGTCGACCGCGACAGCGATTGCTTCTGGCTCGTCTCGGCCGACATCCATGCGCCCGCTTTCCGCTTCGAGCGTGAAACTGCCCAGGCCTTCGAGCGCGGCAGCGACCTCGCGCACCTCTGGCTGGTGCCGAACCCGCCGTACCACGCGGCCGGCGACTTCGCCCTCGATGCAGCGGGCAGGGTTGCGCGCGAGGGCGCAGGCCGGCGCTGGACCTACGCCAACCTCGCGCTGTGCCGCGCCGCGCTGGTGGCGGGCGTCGCGGCGGGCACGCGCGCGGCCCTCGGTCCGCTGCTGTTCGACGCCGCGCGGGCCGGCAGGCTGTCGGGCGAGGTGCTGACCGGCCCCTGGCACAACATCGGCACGCCCGACCAGCTGGCGGCGCTGGACGCCGCGCCGGGTACCGGCTGACCCGCTCGGGCCGTCGCAAGCCCGGTGCGGGCCATTTCGGCTCGATGCGGGCAGCGCCTCAATCGCGTGCATCCGACTTCGGTTCGACGGTCTCCGCCTTGCCTTGCGCATACGCCTGCATCACCTGGCGCAACGCCTTCATCTGCTTGCGATAGTTCCTGCACCCGGTGCACATCAGCAGGTGCGTGCGCAGCGCGACCTGCTCGCCCAACTTCAGGGGCCGGTCCATCTCGGCGGAGCAGACCTCGGTCACTTCCCTGCAGCTCAACATGTCGATCCCTCCGGCCGTCCCCAGCCGCTGTCCATGCAACCCCTCAGCTTCAGCCGGGCGCGGTGCAGGATGACGTGGCAGTTGCTCGTCGTGATCCCCAGCTGAGAACAGATTTCGTCGGACTCGAAGCCCAGGAACTCGCGCATCATGAATACCCGGCCGGTGTTGGCGGGCAGGTGGTCGAGGCAGGCCTCGAACACCACCCAGAACTGGCGCGTCTGCATCGACTCCTCCGGGTTCGGCCAGGCCACCGGCCGCGGCCCGTCGCGCCAGTGGCCGCGCTCGTTGAACAGCGTTTCCAGGCGCTCCTGCCAATCCTCGTCGTCGTCGACGAGACTCGACATCGACACCGTACGCCCGGCAGTGCGCAAGTGGTCGATGATGCGGTTGCGCAGGATCGCGAACACCCAGGTTTTCAGGGTCGACTGGCCGGCAAACGACGACGACTTGCGCAGCGCCGCCTCGATCGCTTCCTGCACCAGGTCTTCGGCCGTCTCGGTGTTGTGAAGCTGGATCTGGGCAAAGCGCAACATGTCGGCACGCAGCGACAGCAACGCCTCGGCGCTGATGCCTTGCATCGACGCGGACAGCGGTACCGGTGGAGCGGCAGGCGGGGTGGGTTGGGCGGCTGGCATGTTCGGTGTTGGCCGATGGGTTCCCTGTTCGAGCACGCCAGCATGCTACGGCGCCGCGGTCGACCGCTTCCGCTCGATCACGCACCATCGCATTCGGCGAGCTCGGCGTTCGGGTGACCGGCAGACAGGCCTGCCGACCGAACATTGACGTTCGTCCCTGCCGTCTTCTTACATCCGGCTCGCGATCGGCTGTAACGAATCCGCCGAGCAGCCGTCTACAAACGCAAGCCACCACGGAACAGTCGTGCCGCGGTCTCGTCAGCGTGGACTGGCAGGGCTACCTCTACGACTGCGACTTCAACCAGCAGCTCGGTCTGCCCATTCGTGACGCCGGCAAGCCGCGGGTGCACCTGAGCGAGATCACCGCGGGACAGATGGAAGATCAGCCCATCCGTGTCGCCGACCACTGCTTCGGTTGCACCGCCGGCCAGGGATCGAGCTGCGGTGGCGCGCTTGAAGCTGCTACCGCGTCGGCACCGGGCTGCGGAATAGGAAATCAGCTGGATCTTTGCCAAGCCGGTGACCAACGCGGCCAACCTGGGGGCGACCTGCGGCGTCGTCGGCGGCAAGTACGGCGTGTTGCTCGGAACCAAGCTCTACGGCCTGGCGATGCGCACGGTGGGCTTCTTCCTGCCGCTCGCCTTGCCGCGCTTTCGCGTCAGACCCGCGGGAGTCGCCGCTTGAGCGAGCCCGGCCGGGTCTGCCCCTTGCGCTACCGCTACGGAGCGGCCGCGATCGCGCGGGCCAGGACGCGCGAGGCGCAAACGCTCTATGTCATCGGCGGCCTCTACGGGAATGTCCCGGCGCTCGATGCCGTCGAGGCGATGGCACGAAGCGAGGTCACCGCTCCCACGCTTTGCTTCAACGGCGACTTCAACTGGTTCAATGTCGCCGACCGCAACTTCGCCGAGATCAACCGGCGCGTGCTGGCCAAAGATGCCATCCTCGGCAACGTCGAGGCCGAGCTCGACTCCCCGGCCGATGACGCCGGCTGCGGTTGCGCCTATCCCGCCAGCGTGGCTGGGGGCGTCGTCGAGCGCTCGAACCGGATCCACGCCCGGCTCAAGGAGACCACGGCGCGCCACGAAGCGCTGCGCGGTCGCATCTCGAAGCTGCCGATGTTCGCTCGCTATCAGGTGGGTGCTTGCCGGATCGGCGTGGTGCACGGCGACGCCGACTCGCTGGCCGGCTGGCGCTTCGACGTGAAGTCGCTCGACGATCCGCAAGCCTTGCCCTGGCTGCAGTCGGTGTTTGCGACGGCCGACGTGGACCTTTTCGCCAGCACGCATACCTGCCTGCCGGCGCTGCGCCGCTTCGTCGTGACGCCCGGCCGCGAGGTCTGCGTGGCGAACAACGGCGCTGCCGGCATGCCGAACTTTGCCGGCGACCTGGCTGGCCTGTGCTCGCGCATCGCGACGACGCCGTCACCGCATCCCGTGCTGCAGGAGTTCCGCATCGCCGGTGCCTACGTGGCGCTGTTGCCGGTGCGCTTCGACGCCGACCGTTGGTGCGCCGAGTTCCTGGCGCAATGGCCACCCGGCTCGCCCGCCTGGCAGTCCTACTTCGAACGCATCACCCGGGGCCCGACGTTCGCGCCGGATCACGCGCTCGCCGCTGCCTGACTAGCGTCGGCATCGGCGAAGCAAGCCGCAAGGAGAACGAGATGGACATCAGGGCCCTGGCCTTCGACACCGGTGGCACGGTTCTGGATTGGCACGGCGGACTGGTGGCCGCCCTGTCAGCCACGGGCGCTGCCCATGGCGTGAGTCGCCGGAACGAAGCGCCGATGCAATTGCGCAGAGCAGGCGACTCAAGCTCAGGCCTTCGCTGCACAACTTCGCAGGTGCAACGCCCCGGCCTGAGTCTCGACTGGCACGCCGTCGCCAACGACTGGCGCCGCCGCGCGATGAAGGGCATCGTCGGCCAGACCCAGCCGGCGTTCAACATGGACGACGTGCACCGCCGCACGCTGGACGAATCGCTCGCGCACTTCGGGCTGCAGGCGGTGACAAGGGACGAGCGCGAGCGGCTGCGGCGCGTGTGGCACGAACTCGATGCCTGGCCCGACTTTGCGCCAGCGCAGGCTGCGCTGCGCAAGGCGTTCCCGGTGATCTCGTTCACGATGCTGCCGACGGCGCTGGTGGTAGACGTGTCGCGCCGCAACGGCATCGTCTGGGACGCCGTTATCTCCTGCGAAATGATCGGCGTCTACAAGCCGCACGCGCAAGCCTATGCCACGGCGGCGCGCTGGATGGCGCTCGATCCGGCGCAGATCCTGATGGTGGCCTGCCACAACTTCGACCTGAATGCCGCGCACCAGGCGGGCTTTCGCACGGCGTTCGTGCGCCGGCCCGACGAGTGGGGGCCCGAGGGCCCGCCCGATCCGAAGCCGAACATGGCTTACGACTTCATCGAAGACGGGTTCGAGGCGCTGATGCGCAGGGTGCTCGCAAGCCGATAGGGGCATCGTCGAAGGCAGGGTGGTCGGCTTCAGCGAGCCACCGCATGGCGACGGGCCAGCCAGTGGTCGACCGACAACGCGCCGGGACCGCGGGCGATCAGATACAGCAGCAGTGCCGCCCAGGTGCCGTGTGTCGGATAGGCGTCGGGGTAGACGAAGATCTGGATCACCATCGTCATGCCGAGCAGCGCAAGCGCCGAGAAGCGGGTGCCCAGGCCGATCAGCAGCAGCAGCGGAAACAAGTGCTCGGCCGTGGCTGCCATCGGCGCCGCGATCGCAGGAGCGATGAATGGCAGCTTGTACTCGTCCTGGAACAAGGCGACGACCGAGTCGGACAAGCTCGGCCAGCCGAGGTGCACTTCGCCGGTGATGATGTTGACCACGAAGCCCTGCACCTTGGTCTGCCCCGAGGTCCAGAACACCGACGCGATGGATAGACGCGCGACGAGCGCGATGAAGGTGTTCGGGATGCGCTCGAACAGGCCGATCACCCAAGTCACCAGACGTGCCAGCGATGACGAGCCGACAGGGGCGGCGGCCCGGTCGCTCGAGGTCGCAGTGTTCATGAAAGAGGTCTCCGCGGTAGATGGATCGACGTGAGCGCTCCGTGGCTCATCAGCAGCGTCAGGCTTGCCGACAGATCGAAGGCGGCGGCTGTCTTCATCGCGACGGCAGCGGCTTCGGCGAGGCATTCGCCCTGCTGGATTGCCGCCACGAACTCGGCCGCCCCGGGTGGCAGGCGCAGCACCAGGACATCGAGGTCCTGGCGCAGGACCAGAGCCGCCTCGCCGTGGTCGGGGTCGATCGCGCCGAGATCGCCCTCGCCCTGGTGCGCTGCCCACAGCGACACGATGGCGTAGGCGGAGCTCAGTACCGTCACCGACGGATGGCAGGCGAGCAGCAGCTCACCGATGCGCTCGCCGCTGGCGAGCGCCAGCCCCACCACCTCGCTCGCGACCGGCTCGGCATCCGCAGCGTGATAGGCCCGCACGTACGCCAGCTCGAGCCGAGCCACATCGGCCAGGTAGGGCACGGACCGCGCTGGCTCGAAGCCTTCGATGAACTCGGCAAAGCCTTCGCCGTAGTGCGCCAGGATGCGCGATCGTGGCGGCGCCTGGCGCGCGAACACACCGGCCATCGCGCGGAAGAACGCTTCGCCGACCAGTTCCTGCGCGACGGGGAAGGTATCGGCCAGCGCGTCGATCAGCGAACCGACCACGTTGTTGCGGTACACCGCCAGCCGCGCCGTGGGATCCGAGCCGTTCCAGGCCCGCAAGCCTGGGGGACAGGGCTGGTTCGGGTCGAGCAGCGCGGCCGCGAACGCGGCCTGGTTGCAGGTGGCGGCGGGCGTCATGAACAAGCCCTGTAGACGTTGCAGCGCTGGGCTTGCGTGCGCGACGTCATCATGTCCTCGGCGCGATGCGCTTCGGCCAGCAGGGTGGCCAGCGACGGCACGTCGTGGTCGCGTTCGAGCAGCGTCGGCACGGCGCCCGTGCTGGCGATGGCCTGCGCGAACAGGTTCCATACCGCCTCGTCGACCGGTGTGCCGTGACTGTCGATGAGCAGCGGCGCACCCGCGGCGTCCTGGTCGCGCGCGAACCCGGCGAGGTGGATCTCGCCCACCGCGTCCAGCGGCAGCTCGCGGACGTAGGCGAGCGCATCGCGGCCATGGTTGGTGCACGACACGTAGGCGTTGTTCACGTCGAGCAGCAGGCCGCAGCCGGTGCGCTGCAGCACCTCGCTCAGGAACTGCGCCTCGCTCATCGTCGAGGCCTCGAACTCGAGGTAGGTCGACAGGGTTCTCGAGCAGCATGCGGCGCTGCAAGCGTTCCTGCACCCGGTCGACGTGCGCGCACACGCGGTCCAGCGTGCTGCGGTCGAAGGGCACCGGCAGCAGATCGTTGAGGAAGGCTTCGCCGTGGCTAGCCCACGCGAGGTGCTCCGAGAACGATGCCGGCTCGTAGCGATCGATCAGGGCTGCCAGACGGTCGAGATGCGCCTCGTCGAGCGGGCCAACGCCTCCGATCGACAGCCCCACGCCGTGCAGCGACAGCGGGTAGTGCTCGCGGATGCGGCCGAGGAAGTGATGGAAGGGCCCGCCGTCGACCATGTAGTTCTCGGCGTGCACTTCGAAGAATCCGATGTCCGGGCGCGTGTCGAGCACTTCCCGGAAGTGTTCCGGCTTCAGGCCCACGCCGGCGCGAGCTGGCAATCCGTTCGCCATGCCGCCCAGGCCAGCGCTCGCTGCGGCAAGCAGGCCGTGGCGAGCGCGCGGGGTGGGCTTTGGCATGGTCGCTGCGGGTTCAGCTTCGCGAGGCGGCTTCGCTCAGGCCGTAGCCAAGCACCTGCGCAGTCGTGCTGCGAAGGCCTCTCGGCTTCTCAGGCCTTCTTCGCCTTGAACTCGGCGAGCTGGCCGTAGCCGGTCGGCGAGGTCTTGGAAGCGGTCTTCTCGCAAGTCCCCTTCGGAACCATCGACCAGGCGTTGGCCTGATGGTCGACCTTGGACGTGCCGGCGCAGGTGGTACCGGCGCCTGCCTTGCAGTCGTTCTTGCCCTTCAGGGCGACGCCGTAGCAGTGCTCCTTGTCGGCCGTCTGTGCAGCCGCCGGCAAGGCGGCGAATGCAGCGCCGAGAGCCAGGGCCAGGGCGACAGCGGAAAGTTGGGTGCTGGTTTGTGTCATGACGTTCTCCGGGAGTCGGTTGATGCGAGAGTGCGGCACGGGCCGCGGCAGGTGAGACGCTCCGAAGATCGAGTCGCAACCCGAGCTTCGTGCCGGTTAGACGAAGGATGGTCCCGCGTCATTACAGGCCGTCGAAAAAATGATTGCGCGATCACAGGAACCGGGCGATCAGCGGGTGCAAGCGGGCGCGCACGGCCTCCGGCATCGACGCAGGCGGTGTGACGAGGGCGGACCCCAGGGCGCTGTGCGCCTCCGATACCGGCCAGCTCGCGGCGATCCGCTGTACGGCGTGCGTGAGCAGGGCCTGGGCGCGCCGGGCGTTGCCCTGCAGGTTGGCGAAGGCCATCTCGGCCGTGACGCAGGCCTGGTGCGGGTGCCAGCAGTCCCAGTCGGTGGCCAGCGCCATCGTGGCATAGGCGATCTCGGCTTCGCGGGCCAGGCGGGCTTCGGGCATGTTGGTCATCCCGATGACCGAGGCGCCGAGGCTTCGATACCAGATCGACTCGGCCCGGGTGGAGAATGCGGGCCCCTCGATGCACACATAGGTTCCGCCGTCGTGCAGCCGGATGTCGGCAAGCTCCGCGTCGGCGAACGCCTGGGCCAGCACGCCGCGCAGAACGCTGCACACCGGGTCGGCCAGGGAGACGTGCGCCACCGCCCCGTCGCCGAAGAAGCTGCCTTCGCGCCGGCGCGTGAAGTCGATGAACTGGTCGGGCAGCACCATGTCGAGCGGCGCGATGTCCTCGCGCATCGAACCGACGGCGGACACCGACAGCAGGTACTGCACGCCGAGCGCCTTCATCGCGTGGATGTTGGCGCGAAACGGAATCTGGCTCGGAATCAGACCGTGGCTGCGGCCGTGGCGGGCGAGGAAGGCGACGTCGACGCCGTTCAGCCTGCCGAGCAGAACGGCGTCGGACGGTGCGCCGTAGGGTGTCGTCATCACCTGTTCGCGAACGTCGGTCAGGCCTTCCATCCGGTACAGGCCGCTGCCGCCGAGAATGCCGATGCGAATGGGGTCCATGGAGTGCTCCGTGTCGTGGTTGAGTGTCTAGAAGAGCCAGCCGCCGCAGCCCTTGCAGGGCGACTTCCCCTCGAGGGCCGGCGACGTGGCGGCCTGCAGGAAACCCGGGTTCATTGCGTCCAAGCAGGGGTGGCGGGCGACTGTGCCCTGCCTCGGGAACAAAGGCAAGAGATGCGCCCTGGCGCGCCGTCCGCGGGTCGCGTCTATGCTGGCACAAGGGGGCATTGACTGGCGGGCTGGTCGCAGGGCGTCGCGGATCGAAACCGGACAGAATCATTGGCTGGACGTCCTGATCCGGCGCTCGCCCGCAGCGGTAGCCATCGGCAGCTTCCTGCACGCCTGGAGCACGACAATGTCATCGCTTGACCGCCTTCCTTGAGCCGCAGTCACATCAACCCGGAGCTCCGCACATGAAAGC
>CAWDIT010000002.1:0-454786 GCA_963802435.1 uncultured bacterium | reverse complement strand
CGCAGCGCCGCGTTGACGCTGTCGAGCGTCGCCGCCGCGATCGCGTCGTCGACCTTCTGCGAGACGGCGAACGTGCGGTCGAGGTACAGGTTTCGATTCAACGCGCCGGCCAGGACGGCGTCCTGCGCGCGGGCATGCTGGCGCTCGCTGAGCAGGCCCTTGCGCGCCTCGTCGAGCTCGCGTTGCGTGAAGCCGTCCTTCAGCGCGCGCGCCACTTCCTCGCGGAACGCCGCCTCGACGCGCGGCTGGTTCTGCGGCGCGAAGATCGCCCAGGCCTGCCACATCGAGTTGGGTTCGTGGCTGCTCCACGCGACGCCGCTGCCGACGTCGTAGGACAGGCCCTCCCCTTCGCGCACGCGTTGCCAAAGGCGCGAACTGCCGCCCTGCCCGAGCATGCGGTTCGCCAGCACCAGCGTGGCGTAGTCGGCGTCGTTGTCGGTGACCGGCAGCGCCAGGCGCACGGCCATCGTCGCGTTCTGCTTGTCGGGCGTGCGGATCATGAAGCGCTCGGGCGTCACCGCGACGAGCGGCGTCGGCACGCGGGTGAAGCTCGCGGGCGCCGGCTTCCAGTCGCCGAACGCGGTCTCCAGCGCCTTGCGAACGGCTGCCTCGTCCATCTCGCCGCTGGCGGCGAACTGCGCATTCTTCACGCCGTAGAAGCGGGCGTGGAAGTCGCGCAGCTGGCCGGCCGTCACCGCCTTCGCATCGGCGACCATTTCGTCGAAGCTGCGCGCATGGCGCACGTCGCCACGCGGGTAGGGGTCGCCATGGCGATCGACGGCAATGTCGACCAGCGCCTCGGGTTCATGGCGGCGCGATTCGATCTCGGCCAGCGTCTGCTGGCGCACTTCCTCGAGCGCAGCGGCCGGGAAGTTCGCCTCGCGCAGCACCTCGCCGATGAGCGCGATCACCGCGGGCAATTTGTCGCGGGTCGTCCTGATGCTCACCGAGGCGCTGGTGTCGCCGCCGCCGAACCTCACCTGCGCGTTGAGCGCCTCGAAGCGATCCTGGATCTGCTGGCGGCCGAGCTTCGCGGTACCGCGGTCGAGCAGCGCCGCAGTGAACCCGGGCACATCGCCGCTGCCGTAAAGCGTCTTCTCGTCGCCGTAGTGCAGCGTCAGGACGGCCTGCACGGCCTGGCCGCGCGAGCCCTTGGGCAGAAGCGCCACCTTCAGGCCGCTCGGCAACGTGAAGCGCTGCGTGCGGGCGTCGATGTTGGCGGGTGTCGGATCGAACGCCGCGGCCTGGGCGACGGCCGGATCACCCTTGTAGCCCCTGACCGCGGCCGCCACGTCGACGCGCTCGGGCACCGGCGCGCGCAACGGCTGCTCGGTCGGCAGGTAGGTGCCGAGCACGAGGTTGGACGGAACCAGGTAGCCCGCCGCGACGCGCTGCACGTCGGCCACCTTCAGCGCGCGCACGCGATCGCGCAGCAGGAAGAACAAGCGCCAGTCGCCCTGGCCGACGGCGTCAGACAGCGCAACGCCCACCGCTTCCGGGTTGGTGAAGCGGCGATCCCACTCGTTGAGCCAGCGAACCTTCGCCCGTTCGAGCTCCCCAGTCGATACCGGCTGCGCGGCGAACGACTCCAGCGTCGCGAGCAGCGCCTTGCGCGCGACATCGACGTCCTGCCCCGGCGCAAGCTGGGCGCCGAACATCATCGCGCCCGGATCGGCGAGGTCCCACGCCCAGCCCCAGACGGAAGCGGCGAGCTGCTTCTCGACGAGTTGCTTGTAAAGGCGTCCGGACGGTTCGTCGAGCAGGATGTTGGCCAGCGCCTCGCTGGCAGCGTAGTCGACATGCGACGCCGCCGGCGCGTGGTAGCTCGCAAGCAGCATGGGCACGCCGCCGGCGCGGCGCAGAGTGAAACTGCGTTCCCCGTCCTGCACCGGGTCGAGCGTGTAGAGCGTCGGCAGAGCGCGCTTCGGAGCCGGAATGCCGGCGAACGATTCCTGCACCCATGCCAGCACGCGCTGCGGGTCGAACTTGCCGGAGATCACCAGCGTCGCGTTGTCGGGCTGGTAGTAGCTGCGGTAGAAGGCCTGCAGGCGCGGGATGTCGACGTTCTCGACGTCGCTGCGCGCGCCGATCGTCGACTTGCCGTAGTTGTGCCACTGGAACAGCCCGGCCATGCCGCGGTCGACGAGGACACGCTGGGGATCGTTCTCGCCGCGCTCCATCTCGTTGCGCACGACGGTCATCTCGCTGTCGAGGTCCTTGCGCGCGACGTGGCTGTTGACCATCGCGTCGGCCTGCCAGGCCAGGTACCACTTCAGGTTGTCGTCGTTCGCGGCGAAGCTGGCGAAGTAGTTGGTGCGGTCGAAGCTGGTGCTGCCGTTGTAGCGCAGGCCCCGCCGCGCGAACTCCGCCTTCGGGTCGGGGTGCGCGGGCGAGCCCTTGAACAGCAAGTGCTCCAGCAGGTGGGCCATGCCCGTCTCGCCGTAGTTCTCGTGGCGCGAGCCGACGCGGTACGTCATGTTGACGGTCGTCGTCGGCTTGGAGTCGTCGGGCACGAGCAGCACCTGCAGGCCGTTGCCGAGCCGGTATTCGGTGATGCCCTCGACCGACTGCACCGCCTGCAACGCAGGCCCGGCCTGCGCGCCGGCCGCGGCGACGAAGAAGACGAACAGGACGGACAGCAGTCGGTTCAGCATCTGGGGTCCCGGAGTGAAGAGCGGCAGTGTAGAGCCGCCCGCCCCTCGAGGGTTCCGCCGCCGCCCGCGCGATTAACCGCCGCCTAACCGAGCGCCTTGCCGTACCTCGGAGATCAGTCGGTCTGTGTCGCGCGCCAGCTCGCCATGCCCGAGCGGATCTCCTGCCGGGCCGCCTCCGGCCCGTCCCAGCCCTGGACCTTCACCCACTTGCCGGGCTCCAGGTCCTTGTAGTGCTCGAAGAAATGCCGGATGGCGTTCAGCCGCATCGCGTTGACGTCTTCCGGCTTCTGCCAGCGGGAGTACATCGGTAGCACCTTGTTGATCGGCACGGCGAGCAGCTTGGCGTCGCCGCCGGCCTCGTCTTCCATGTTCAGCACACCGATCGGGCGGCAGGTCACGACCACGCCGGGGGTCAGCGGATAGGGCGTGACGACGAGCACATCCACCGGATCGCCGTCGGCCGACAGCGTCTGCGGGACGTAGCCGTAGTTGCACGGGTAGTGCATCGCGGTCGTCATGAAGCGATCGACGAATATTGCGCCCGTCTCCTTGTCGACCTCGTACTTGATCGGGTCGGCGTTCATCGGAATCTCGATGATCACGTTGAACTCGTCCGGCGCGTTCGCGCCCGGGGTGACTTGGTGCAGGCTCATGGTGGTGCGCGCCGAGGGCTGGGGACGGGCGATTTTACGGACTGCACTTGCGTGCCCCTTACAGGGAGGCCGCGACACCGGCAATACAATGCCGGGTCTGGCCACATGCCAAGGCCCAGGATTTCCAGCCACCCGATCCTCATCCCCGAAATCCCAAAAGGAGACCCCTGATGTCCACCACGATGGCGCTCAACTTTGCGCTTGCCTGCGGCCTGGCCGCGGTGATCTACGGCTTCGTGCAGCGAAGCTGGATCCTCAGGCAGGATGCCGGCAACGCTCGAATGCAGGAGATCTCCAAGGCGATCCAGGAGGGTGCGGCGGCCTACCTGGCGAGGCAGTACAAGACCATCGCCGCCGTCGGCGTCGTGCTCGCGGTGCTCATCGCCATCTTCCTCGACGGCACGACGGCCACCGGCTTCGTCGTCGGCGCGGTGCTCTCCGGGGCCTGCGGCTTCATCGGCATGAACGTCTCGGTGCGCGCCAACGTGCGCACGGCGCAGGCGGCCACGCGGGGCATCGGGCCGGCGCTCGACGTCGCCTTCAAGGGCGGCGCAATCACCGGCATGCTGGTCGTCGGGCTCGGGCTGCTCGGCGTCGGCGTGTTCTACCTGTTCATCACCGGCAACGGCAACACGACGCCCGACAAGAGCCTGGCGGCAACGCTCAAGCCCTTGCTCGGACTGGCCTTCGGCTCGTCGCTGATCTCGATCTTCGCGCGTCTGGGCGGCGGCATCTTCACGAAGGGCGCCGACGTCGGCGCCGACCTCGTGGGCAAGGTCGAGGCCGGCATCCCGGAAGACGACCCGCGCAACCCGGCGGTGATCGCCGACAACGTGGGCGACAACGTCGGCGACTGCGCCGGCATGGCGGCCGACCTGTTCGAGACCTACGCCGTGACGCTGATCGCCACGATGACGCTCGGTGCGCTGATGGTCGCCTCCGCACCCACGGCCGCGGTGATCTACCCGCTGCTGCTTGGTGGCGTGTCGATCATCGCATCGATCATCGGCTGCAGCTTCGTCAAGGCAAGCCCCGGCATGAAGAACGTGATGCCGGCGCTGTACAAGGGCCTGGCGGTCGCCGGCATCCTGTCGCTGGTCGCGTTCTACTTCGTGACGACGCTGTTCATGCCGGCCGACGCCCTCGGTGCCGGCACGCACATGAAGCTGTTCGGCGCCTGCGCCGTCGGCCTGATCCTGACCGCCGGCCTGGTCTGGATCACCGAGTTCTACACCGGCACGCAGTACAGCCCCGTCCAGCACATCGCGCAGGCGTCGACCACCGGCCACGGCACGAACATCATCGCCGGCCTCGGCGTGTCGATGCGCTCGACCGCCTGGCCGGTGCTGTTCGTCTGCGCCGCGATCCTCTCGGCCTACCAGCTGGCCGGCCTGTACGGCATCGCCGTGGCCGCCACCTCGATGCTGAGCATGGCCGGCATCGTCGTCGCGCTCGACGCCTACGGCCCGATCACCGACAACGCCGGCGGCATCGCCGAGATGGCCGGGCTGCCCGACAGCGTGCGCGACATCACCGACCCGCTCGACGCAGTGGGCAACACCACCAAGGCGGTGACCAAGGGCTACGCCATCGGCTCGGCCGGCCTCGCGGCACTGGTGCTGTTCGCCGACTACACGCACTCGCTCGAAGGGCGCGGCATGCACGTCAGCTTCGACCTGAGCGACCCGAAGGTCATCATCGGCCTGTTCATCGGCGGCCTGATCCCCTACCTCTTCGGAGCGATGGCGATGGAAGCCGTGGGCCGCGCCGCGGGTTCGGTGGTGGTCGAGGTCCGCCGCCAGTTCCGCGAGATCAAGGGCATCATGGAAGGCACGGCCAAGCCCGAATACGGCGTCGCCGTCGACATGCTGACCAAGGCGGCCATCAAGGAAATGATGGTCCCGTCGCTGCTGCCGGTGGTCGTGCCGGTCGTCGTTGGTCTGGCGCTCGGGCCCGCCGCGCTCGGCGGCCTGCTGATGGGCACGATCGTGACGGGGCTCTTCGTCGCGATCTCGATGTGCACCGGCGGCGGCGCCTGGGACAACGCGAAGAAGTACATCGAGGACGGCAACCACGGCGGCAAGGGCAGCGAGGCGCACAAGGCCGCCGTCACCGGCGACACCGTGGGCGACCCGTACAAGGACACGGCCGGCCCGGCGATCAACCCGCTGATCAAGATCATCAACATCGTCGCGCTGCTGATCGTGCCGCTCCTGCCGATGGTCAAGTAGACCAGGCTTGCGCAGCCTGCAGAGACAGCGAGGGGGCCCGCTTTGGCGGGCCCTCTGCTTTGCTGCGCGCCTTGCGCAAGGGCGCGTCGTGCCGTGCGGTGACAAAGAGCAACACTGCCCCCGGCGACAAGGGTAAGGTGGCATGCTGGATGGGGCGAGGCATCGAGCCGGGCCGGATTCCGCAGGGCGGGATCATCCGGCTTCTCTTGCTGCACAAGACGATCACGTGCCCGGCCCGCGGGCCGTTGCCGAGGAGCCGGTTCGGGTTCGACATGGCACAGCACGCGAGGGGACCGCGATCACAGAACGCCTGGCGCGGCCGGGCTGGCCCGGTGTGGCGTCTTGCCCGCGCCGCGGTTCGTCGCGCGGAGTTGCCGCTCCTGCTGTGCTGCGCGCTGCCGTGGCAGGTCTGGGCGTCCGGCTCGGCAACGGAAGACGCCGAGATCGCACGTCCAGGCCTGTCGCTGCTCGCGCCGACCGACCGCGGCTTGCGCTCGGACCTGGCCTGGCTGGTCGACCGCGGCGTGCTCGGCGTGTCGCTCGGCACCTGGCCGATTCCGTCGACCGCGCTGCGCGCCGCCTGGGCCGCCGTCGACGTGCGCAGCCTCGATGCCGCCGACGCCGACGCGCTCGCGCGTGTGCAGCGTGCGGTGCGCCGGAGCACCGACAGCGTGCGCCTTGCGGCGCGCGTCAATTCGGCCCGCCACCCGTCGCTCGATGGCGGCGATGCGGCAAGGGGTTCCGCCGAGGGTTCGCTCGCCTTCTACGCCGGCGAACCGCAGTGGGGCGGACGACTGATGTTCGGCACCACCGCCGACAGCCTGACGCCGGGCGGCCAGCAGGGCAACCTGGACGGCTCCTACCTCGCCGTCCTGCTGCCGGGGACCGTGATCGCGGCGGGGGTGGCGGAACGTCGGTGGGGCCCTGGACAGTTCACGAGCCCGATCCTTTCCACCGCGGCACGGCCGATCGCCGGGCTGTTCGTGCGCCGCGCCGAAGACACCGCGCCCGAGACATCGTGGCTCAACTGGATCGGCCCCTGGGGCTACGAGATTTCCGCCGGCCGCCTCGCGCACTACGACCCGCAGGGTACGCGAACGATCGGCTTGCGGGTCTATACGCGCCCATGGCCGAATGTCGAGATCGGTGCCAGCAGCTCGCTCCTCTGGGCCGGCCAGGGGCGGCCGCACGACTGGGTCGCGTTTCGCAACGCCCTTCTCGGCAACAGCAACATCGACGACCCGACGACGCAGGGTGACGACCCGAGCGACGGCATCGCCGGCTTCGACCTGCGGGTCTCGGCGCCGAACCGCTGGGGCGGCAGCTGGGTCGCCTACCTGCACCTGGCCGGCGAAGACGAGGCAGGGTCCCTGCCGACGAAGATGTTCGGCACGGTCGGCGTGCAGGGCAAGGCAGTGTTCGTCGGTCAGCGCCTCGAGGCCACGCTCGAAGCGACCGACACGATGCTGGACCGCCGGTTCGCTGCCGGGTCCGGCGCGGTTCCGTCCCCTGCCTACACCCACGGCGCCTATGCGGATGGCTACTACCAGGGGCGCCTGCCGATCGGAGCCCACATCGGCGGCGGCGGACAGTTCTATGCCTTGGGGCTGGGCTGGACCCCGGTCGACGATCCCGGTGAGCTGCGCGTGTTCGGCACGCTGTTCCGCGGCCGCGTGAGCGAGACCGGGCCGCAGTCGATCAATGCCGCGTTCGGCGCGCCCGGATCGTTGAGCGGGTTCTCGCTCGCGTTCGACGGCGAGACGCCGGGCGGCGTCAAGTGGCAGGTCGGCCTGTCGGTGCAGCACTACCCCGGAGGCGACCGCCCGGTCCTCGGACTGCAGGCCGGCATCGACGTGCCGATCCTGGCCGGCCGTTGAACGAGCGTTCGCGCCCCTGACGCCGCCTGCCGTCAATCCGGCGCAGGCGCGCCGGGTGTCGCGTCCGGTGGACCGGCGACGTTCACGTGGCGCAGCACCCGCTGCGGGAACGGAATCTCGA
Source organism: uncultured bacterium (assembly GCA_963802435.1). GTDB lineage: Bacteria > Pseudomonadota > Gammaproteobacteria > Burkholderiales > Burkholderiaceae_C > CAIKUF01. Next base: position 447,250 of record CAWDIT010000002.1, on the reverse strand, counting down.
CGCCGGCCTCGTCCAGCGCGCGCAACACGGCGAGGTTCACCTCGGAGCGGACATTGCCCTGTCCATTCTCGGGGTCGTCGATCCAGAAGTTCAGGATCAGATCCAGCCCGTCGGCGCCGAAGCCCGCGAGCTGCACGTTCGGCGCAGGGTCCTTCAGCACGCGGGGAACCGCCGCGATCACCTCCCCCAGCGCGGGCAGCAACGCTGCCACGTCCGTACCGTAGGCCACCTGCAGCGGGCTGCTGATCAGTGCCGCGCGGCTGGACAGCGTCGCGTTCTCGACCCGTTGCGTGATCAGCAGCTCGTTCGGGACCAGCGCCTCGCGCCCATTCAGAGCCTGGATCACTGTGTAGCGCGTGCGGATGTCGGTGATGCGCCCCTCGAAGGTGTCGACCTTGACCATGTCGCCGATGCGCAGCGACCGCTCGGCCAGGATCACGAAGCCGCTCACATAGTTGGCGGCGATCCGCTGCATGCCGAGCCCGACCCCGACGCCGATCGCACCGCCCAGCACCGACAGCGCCGTGAGGTCGATCCCGACCGCCGACAGCGCGATCAGCAGGCCGACGACGAGCAGCACGATGCGCAGCGTGTTGGCCACCATCTTGCGCGTCGACAGGTTGCCACCGCTGCCACGGATGAGTTTCTTCTCGAGCGCCGACGACAGCCACAGCGTCAGCACCATCACCACGCCCGCGGAAATGGCGCCTTCGATCATGTTGCGCAGCGAAACGCTCGCGCCGCCCATCTTCCAGGTCACGCCTTCGAGCTGCTCCAGGATCGGCGGCAGCACGCCGGTGATCCACAGCACGACCGCGATCCACGCCACCCACGACACCGTGCGTTCGACCGCGACGACCCAGCGCGACTTCGGCAACGCGGCCGACATCACGCGCACGGTCAGGCGGATCACCACCAGCGAGACCAGGATCGGGATCACGAGCTTGAACAGCGCCGGCTGCAAGATGCTGCGCAGCGCCTCGCGCGCGAGCAACGCGAGCACCAGTGCAACCACCGGGAACAGCACGCCGTCGACGACGCGGCGGCCGAACAGCACCGCGCCGTCGACATCGAGCATGCGCCGCAACTGCGAGGTGACGAGCCAGGCCAACCCGATGCACGCGCCCAGCACGCCGAGCTCCTTCAGGGCGCCGACGCGTGTCAGCCCATCGAGCAACTCGTTCAGCGCCTGAAGGCCTTCCATGCTTGCGATGTCAGAGATGCGCCGCGCTCAAAGATCGGCCAGCACGCGCAGATGGACGGCCACGCTGCGCGCCAGCGCCCCGAGCGCATAGCCGCCCTCCAGGCACGACACGATGCGCCCCCTGGCGTGGCGGTCGGCGACGGCCTTGACGCGCTGGGTGATCCACTCGTAGTCGGCCTCGACCAGGCCGAGCTGACCGAGGTCGTCTTCGCGGTGCGCGTCGAAGCCGGCCGAGATGAAGATCATCTGCGGCTTGAACTCCTCCAGGCGCGGCATCCACATCGCCTCGATCATGTCGCGCACCTCGCCGCCGCGCGTGTACGGCGGGATCGGCAGGTTGCACATGTTGGTGCCCTTCGGCACGGCACCGCTGTTCGGATAGAGCGGGTGCTGGAAGATGCTGACCATCAGCACGCGCTCGTCGCCGGCAACGATGTCTTCGGTGCCGTTGCCGTGGTGCACGTCGAAATCGACGATCGCCACCCGCTTCAGGCCGCGCACGTCGAGCGCATGCCGCGCCGCGATGGCCACGTTGTTGAAGAAGCAGAAACCCATCGCCTCGTTGCGCGTCGCGTGGTGGCCCGGCGGGCGCACGGCGCAGAAGGCGTTCTCGATCTCGCCGTCGAGCACCGCGTCGGTCGCCGCCACCGCGGCACCGGCAGCGCGCAGCGCGGCGCGCCAGGTGCCGGGTCCGACGACGGTGTCGGGGTCGATGTGGCGAGTCTCGCCGCTGGCGACCACCTGTTCCAGCATCTCCCGCAGTTCGCTGACGTAGAGGCTCTCATGGGCGAGCGACAGGGACTTCAGGTCGACCAGTGGCGCGCTGCGCGCTTCGAGCGCGGCCCCCAGGCCGGTGGCGAGCAGGTGGTCGTGGATCGCGTCGAGCCGCTGCGGACATTCGGGGTGACCGGCGCCCATGTCGTGCAGCCGGCAATCGGGGTGGCTGTAGATCGCGGTGACCATCGGCGTTCGGGGCAAGGTGTTTTCGGTTATGGTGGTTTGCATGACAACCCCGCTGCCCCTGCAACTCACTCGTCTCGTCGACCAGATTAGCACGATCATCGTCGGCAAGCGCCCACAGATCGAGGACTGCGTCGCCTGCCTGCTGGCCGGGGGCCACCTGCTGATCGAGGACCTGCCCGGCGTCGGCAAGACCACGCTCGCCCATGCGCTGGCCGTCTCGCTGGGCCTCAGATTCTCGCGCACGCAGTTCACCGCCGACCTGATGCCCTCGGACCTGATCGGTGTGAGCGTCTACGAGCGGAGCAAGGAGGAGTTCGTCTTCCACCCCGGCCCGGTGTTCGCCCAGGTGCTGCTCGCCGACGAGATCAACCGCGCCGGGCCGAAAACGCAGAGCGCGCTGCTCGAGGCGATGGAGGAGCACCAGGTCACGGCCGACGGGCGGACGCGCCCGCTGCCGCGCCCGTTCTTCGTCATCGCCACGCAGAACCCGAGCGACCAGCTCGGCACCTACCCGCTGCCCGAATCGCAACTCGACCGCTTCCTGATGTGCATCACGCTGGGCTATCCCGACCAGGCGTCGGAGCGGGCGCTGCTCGCCGGGCGCGATCGGCGCGAAGCCATCGAACACCTGCCCAGCGTGATGTCGAGCGCCGAGTTGCTGACGGCCCAGCAGGCGGTGCTTGCGGTGCACGCGTCGGAGGCGCTGCTCGACTACCTGCAGGCACTGATCGCCGCCACGCGATCGGGCCGCTGGTTCGTCGAAGGCCTGAGCCCGCGCGCCGGCATCGCGGTGCTGCGCGCCGCGAAGGCGCGCGCACTGCTGGCGCGGCGCGACTACGTGGCGCCCGACGACGTGCAGGCCATCCTCGCCCAGACCATCGCGCATCGCCTGGTGCCGGTGGCCGGTGCCGGGCGCGGCCGGCGCGAGCAGGTGCGCGCGATGGTCGAGGCCACGCCGCTGCCCTGACGCCGTCTGCCGATCGCACTTGGGCCTGTTGACACTATGGACGACGCCGCCGCCCGTAGCCTGAACAGGGCCTAGCTTCCCGCGCATGAGCAGTGCCTCGCTGTCCACCCCGCTCCTGGCGCCGCTGGCGTGGCTGCGCTCGCGGGCACGCGCTCGTTTTCGCGCCTGGTGGCAGGCTCGACTGCCGCGCACCGACACGCTGCTGCTGACGCAGCGCAACGTCTACATCCTGCCCACGCGCGCAGGCCTCGTGTTCGCCGCCACGCTGCTGCTGCTGCTCGTCGGTTCCATCAACTACCAGCTCAGCCTCGGCTATCTGCTGACCTTCGTGCTCGCCGGCAGCGGCGTCGTGTCGATGCACCTGACGCACGGCACGCTGCGCGGCCTGACGCTGCACCTGCACCCGGTCGAGGCGGTGCATGCCGGCGATGCGGCCCTGCTCGAGCTCGTGCTCACCACGCCGCGCACTGCGCGCTGGGGCATCGGCCTGCGCGTCGAAGCAGCGCCAGCGTCCACCCTCACCTGGACCGACGTGCCCGCAGGCGGGCAGGCCACCGTGCGGTTGAGCTTCGCTCCCGAACATCGCGGCCGCCACGACGTGCCGACACTCGCCGCCGAGACCCGCTTCCCGCTCGGCCTGTTCCGCGCCTGGGCGGCCTGGCGTCCGGCTTCGCAACTGCTCGTCTACCCGCGGCTGGAACGGCCGGCAGCGCCACTGCCGGCCGCGAGCCCGAGCGCCGGCACTTCGGCGCAGGCACGGCGCAGCGAGGGCGTCGACTTCGAAGGCATTCGCGGCTACCGGCGCGGCGACCCGCTCAAGCTCCTGGTCTGGAAGAAGGCCGCGCGCGCGTTCGAGACCGGCGGCGAACTCGTCAGCCGCGACAGCAGTTCGTCGGCCCATTGGCAGCTCTGGTTGAGCTGGCAACAATGTGCCGGCCTGCCCGAAGAAGCGCGCCTGTCGCGCCTGGCCACGTGGGTGATCACCGCCCAGCGCGCCGGAGCCGACTACGGCCTGCGCCTGCCCGGCATCGAACTGCCCCCCGCCCAGGGCGAAGCGCAACGGCGCGCGAGCCTGGAGGCGCTGGCTCTTTGGCAAGGGCCGTGAGATGCGGTCCTCCCGAGCCCGTCTCCATTGGAGGTCTGCATTCGGCCCATTGCGGTCGTTCGCGGGCGTCCGCTTTGTGGGGGCGTCAGCGCGGCGCGGCAGGCGGTGCCCGGCAGGGGCTCATGCTGTGACGGTCGGCGCTGTGCGCCGACTCCACTGCGATGCTCGCCCCGGGGTCGCGTCGCAGAACTCACTGCGTTCGCTGCGCTCTCTGCGTTCGGACAACTGCGCCGAGTCAGTCTACGAAGCGCGCTGCGCGCGCCGACCCCGGGCCTGCGCTTCTCGTCGCCACAGAAATCGCCCCCACCGGGCACCGCCCGCCGCGCTGCACCGCTGGTTTGTCCTGCAGCGAATACCGCGAGCGTCTCCGGCCAAGGGCGTCGGGTGGCTGACGCAGCGAAGTAAAGGAGGAGGGCCGGGCGCAGCCCGGGCCGGGGGACATGAGCGGAGTCGGCCACCCGATGGCCTTGGCACGCTCCAGCTGTCGAGACGAAGGACTGCAATGGGCCAGAAGCCGCCCGTCGAACATCGCCACTTCATGTGCCGCAGATCGGCACCGCGCAGCGGAGGCGTGAGGTGACAGGCTCGGCACACCCGCTGTCGATGCCGCGATGGCCCGGCTGGCGAGACCTTCCGCGCGAGGCGCGCGACACGCTGTTCCTGCTCGGCGTGATCGGCTGGACCGTGCTGCCCCACGTGCCGCATCTGCCGTGGTGGTGTGTCGCGCTGACCGCCGCAGTGCTGCTCTGGCGAGCCGTGCTCGCACTCGGCAACGCCGCGCTGCCCGGGCGCTGGACACTGGTGGCGGTGCTGCTGCTCGCCGCCGGGCTCACGCTGTGGTCGCATCGAACGCTGCTCGGCAAGGAGGCCGGCGTGACGCTGCTCGTCGTGCTGATGGCCATGAAGACCCTCGAGCTGCGCGCGCGGCGCGATGCCTTCGTCGTCTTCTTCCTGGGATTCTTCCTGGTCCTGACCCAGTTCCTCTACTCGCAGACGCTGCCGGTGGCACTGGCCATGCTGGTCGCCGTGTGGGGCCTGCTGACGGCGCTGGTGCTCGCGCACATGCCGGTCGGCCAGCCGGCGCTGCGCCAGGCGGCGGGCCTCTCGGCGCGCTGCGCGCTGCTCGGCACGCCGGTCATGGTGCTGCTGTTCGTGCTGTTCCCGCGCATCGGGCCGCTGTGGGGCGTGCCGCACGACGACCTGGCGAAGACAGGGCTGTCCAACTCGATGCAGATGGGCCGGTTTGCCGAGCTGGCGATCGACGACAGCATTGCGCTGCGAGTTCGATTTGCGAACGGCGCCAGACCGGCGCCCGAAGCGCTGTACTTCCGGGGACCGGTGCTCTCGCGCTTCGATGGCCGCGAGTGGCAGGCGCCTTCAGCGGGCAGCTTCGCGGCGAGCCAGCAACCGCTCGCCGGGTTGCGCGCTGCCGGTCCGGCCCTGCCCTACGAGATGACGCTCGAACCGCTGCGCCTGAGCGTGCTGCCGCTGCTCGAGGCCACCGCCACGGCGCCGCGGCTGCAGGGCTACCGCGTGCGCCAGCAGGCCGACCTGCAGTGGCGCACCGATCGCCCGGTCGTCGAGCGCCTGCGCTTCAGCGCCGCGGCACAGCTGAGCTTTGCCTACGGCCCGCTCGATCCGGTGCAAGGCCTGGACGAGGACCTCGCGCTGCCGCCGGCGGCCAATCCGCGCACGCTGGCCTGGGCCGCCGCACTGCGCAACGAGCCGCGCCACGCCGACGCGCCGCCGCAGGTGCTCGCCGACGCGCTGATGCGGCACATCCGCAACGGAGGCTACACCTACACGCTGACCCCGGGCGCCTACGGCGAAGACGGCGGGCTCGACGCCATCGACGAGTTCTGGCTCGACCGCAGGCAAGGCTTCTGCGAGCACTTCGCTGCCGCCTTCGTCGTCGCGATGCGGGCGATGGGCGTTCCGGCGCGCGTCGTCACCGGCTACCAGGGCGCCGACGCCGCGACGGTGGACGGCTACACGATCGTTCGCCAGAGCAATGCCCACGCCTGGGCCGAATACTGGCAGCAGGGGCGCGGCTGGGTGCGTGCCGACCCGACCGCCGCCGTCGCGCCCGAGCGCATCGTGCGCAGCCGCAGGCTGCAGCCTGCGCCCGGCCTCGTCGCCGGCGTGCTCGGCGGCATGAGCCCGGCCCTGCTGGAACAGTTGCGCAGCGGCTGGGAGACGCTGAACAACCGCTGGAACCAGTGGGTGTTGAACTACTCGCGCGACCAGCAGATGGACCTGCTGAAAGACATCGGCTTCGCGTCGCCGAGCTGGGAGGACCTGGCGCTGCTGCTGATCGTTGCGCTGACGGGTCTGAGCGCCGCCGGTGTCGGCTGGGCTTGGTGGGAGCGCCAGCCACCAGGACCCCTGGGCGCGCCAATCCGCCCAACTGCGGCGGGCGCTGCGAACGCTGGGCCTGGACGCCCGACCGCACGACTCGCCACGCGTCCTCGCGCAGCGCATTCGAGGCCGCTTCGGCGCGCGGGGCGACGCACTCGTGGCGCTGCTCGCGCAGCTCGAGCAACAGCGCTACGGCCGCCGGGCTCTCGCGCGCCCACAGGCCGGGCTGACGCGCGCACTGCGCCGCGAGGCGAGGCAACTGGCGCGCCAGCCGGCAGCGGGCCGCTCCCGAGCCGGCTGAGCGCCCTCCCGCGCGAGGCGCGGCGACAATCGCCGGCATGACTGCGCGATTGGTTGAACTGCGACGACATCTCACCTGCCTCGGCCTGTGCCTGGCGCTCGGCGTTGCGGCGCCCGCCTGCGCTGCAACGACAGCGAAGAAGACGGCGCGGCACGCTGCGAAGCCGCCCGCCAGCGCCCGCGAAGAAAGAGCACCCGAGGCCGCGAGCTACGGCCGGCGCGACGACGTGCAGCGCTTCGGCGCCGAGCTCGCCGAGAGGCAGGGCCTGGACGTGCAGTGGGTGCAGGCCGTGCTGGCCGCGGCGCGCTTCCAGCCCAGCGTCGTCAGGTTCATCATGCCGCCGCCGGCCGGCACGGCGAAGAACTGGGCGGCCTACCGCGCCCGGTTCATCGAGCCGAAGCGCATCGCCGCCGGTCTGGCCTTCTGGCTTGCCAACGAGCCCTGGCTGCAGCGGGCCGAAGAGGTCTACGGCGTGCCGCCGGAAATCGTCGTCGGCGTCGTCGGCGTGGAGACCCTGTATGGCCAGCAGATGGGCAGGTTCCGCGCGATCGACGCGCTGGCCACGCTCGCGTTCGACTTCCCGGCAGGCCGCAAGGACCGCAGCGCCTTCTTTCGCGACGAGCTCGAGCAGCTCTTCGTGCTGTGCCGCGGCGCCGGCCAGCGCGAAACCTGCGACCCGCTGGCGCTGAAGAGCAGCTTTGCCGGGGCACTCGGCATGCCGCAGTTCATGCCGAGCAGCGCGAACCGCTACGCGGTCGACTTCGACGATGATGGTCGCATCGACCTGCACGCAAGCGCTGCCGACACGATAGGCAGCGTCGCCCGCTACCTGGCCGAGTTCGGCTGGCAGCGCGGCCTGCCGACGCGCTTCGAGGTTGCGGCGCCGGTGGACACCGTGGCGCGCGCGACCCTGCTCGTGCCCGACATCGTGCCGACCTTCAGCGCGGCGCAGTTCGCCGAGCATGGTGCGCAACTCGGCCCCGCCGCACAGGATCACGACGGTCTGCTGGCGCTGGTCGAGCTGCAGAACGGCGACGACGCGCCGAGCTATGTCGCCGGCACCACGAACTTCTACGTCATCACCCGCTACAACTGGTCGAGCTACTACGCGATGGCGGTGCTCGAGCTCGGCGAGGCCGTCAGGCGGCAGGTGCTCGAGCTGCGCTGAAGCCGACAGCGCAGCGCGCCCAGCGCGACCTCAGGACGGCATCACGCTGACAGACACCTCCAGCGTCTGCTCGCCGCCACCGAGGATCACGCCACGCAGCGGCACGACGTCGGCGAAGTCGGCGCCCCACGCCAGCGTGAGGTAGCGTGCATCGGCGAGCTGGCCGTTGGTGGGGTCGAACTCGACCCAGCCGCAACGCGGCGAGCAGGCCGCGACCCAGGCGTGCGATGCGTCGACGCCGATCAGGCGCGGCTGCCCCGGCGGCGGCTCGGTCAGCAGGTAGCCCGACACGTAGCGCGCCGGCAGATCGTGCGCGCGCAGGCAGGCGAGCATCAGGTGCGCGAAATCCTGGCACACACCGCGCCGGTGCAGCAGCACCTCGTCGACCGCCGTGCTGACGGTCGTCGCCTGAGGGTCGAACCTGAAATCGCGATGGATCGCTTGCATCAGCGCAGTCACCGAATGCAGCCAGTCGCGCCCGGGCGTGAAGTGCGGCGCGGCGTAGGCGAGCGCCGCCTCGGACAGCGGCACCAGCGGCGTCGGCTCGCTCATTCGTGCAGCCCCCAGGCCGCAGGGCGGCGCGAGCTGTCGCACTGCGTCGCGCACGGCCTCCCACGGCTCGCCGGCGGGAAGGCAGGGGGGTCGCTCGCCCACGTCGACCGTGCATTGCATGCGCACAGTCAGGCGACGGTGCGCGCCGTGCAGCGAGAAGTGGGTCACGCTGTTGCCGAAGCTGTCGGCGGCGTCGTGGCGCTCGTCCGGGGGCGGGTCGATCTGCAGTGAATGCGCCAGCAGCTGCTGCCACGCCAGCACGCGCGGCGTCAGGCGCGCCAGTTGCCACGACTGCGCGACTGGCGAAGCGTAGGCGTAGCGCGTCTCGTGTTCGACGCTGTAGCGCGCTGGCGGCATCGGATCAGGCCACCAGCGAAAGCACGCTGCGCGATGCGGCGTGCGAGAAGAACCGCAGCGTCAGCTCGTCGGAGGTCTTGCCTGCGGCACGCGCGAGCTGCTCGAGCAAGGCCGCGAGCGCCGCACTCTCGGGGTGCAGGTCCTGCGCTGCGAGGCCCTGCAGTGTCGCCATCCCGGGCGCCAGCACGTCGCTTGCGAAGCGGCCGTGCACGCGCTCGAGCTTGTCGACGAACTCGACCAGGCCCTTCATCTGGAACGCCAGCGAGCGCGGGTTGGTCTCGTCGCGGATCAGCAGGTCGAGCACCGGCAGCCATTCGGGCGCCACCGTGTAGCGCGCGCGAAATGTCATTCCCGAGTCGGCCAGCTCGAGCAGCCAGTCGAGCCCGCTGGCGCGGCCCTCGCCGCTGGCCACCTGGAGCGCAGCGCAGAGCTGCGTCAGCCGTTCGATGCGGCGGCCGATCGACAGGAAGCGCCAGCCGGCTCCGCGCGTCATGCCGTCGAGCACGAAGCCAGACAGCGTCATCATCGAGGTGACCGCTCGGTCGAGCCAGGCCAGGGTCAGCGGCAAGGACATGCCTTGCGCACGGCGAAAGACCGGATCGGCGATCAGCCGGTTCAGCGCCCGCCAATGGTCGATCGACATCCGGTCGCGCAGGTTGAACGCCACGCGCGAGAGGCGTCCCAAGGCCTCGTTCAGGCCCTGGCCCGGCTGCGTCGCCGCGCGCAGCAGACCGGCCGTGGGGTTGTCGTCCGGGTCGAGCAGGTGCTGGCGCGCGGCCAGCACGAGGGCCGGCGCGATCCCGTCGCCGGCCTGCGTCGCGTCGCCCTGGACGCTGGCGAGCGCCACGCGCAGCAGCCGCGCGATGGCATCGCAGCGCTCGCCGTAACGGCCGAACCAGAACAGGTTCTCGGCGGCGCGCGACGAGACGTTGCCGCGCTCGGTGACCAGATCCTGCGCGGCGACCGTCGTCGACAGCAGCGAGAACGATGCGCTCGTCGGCCCGTCGGACAGGACCCAGGTGTCCTTCGCCCGCCCGCCGCGCTGCATCGCGATGACGCGCGAATCGCCGTCCCCGGCCACGCGCGCCAGGCCACCGGGCATCACGCGGTAGCCGCCGGGCGTGCCGACGGCGAACACGCGCAGCCCGACGGTGCGCGCACCCAGCCTGTCGCGCAGGCTGCCGGGGCGCTCGCCGGCCTCGCGGTCGAGGACCGGTGCCTGCGAGAGTCGAACCCATTCCTGTGCCACGTAGCGCTGAGGTCGAACCGAGACGCGCGCATGCAGCGCCTCGCGCTCGGCAGCGGACAGATCGCTGCCGAAGACCGCCGCTTCGCCCGACGCGCGGTCGAGCGGTTTGATGATCAGGTGGTCGATCCGCTCCCACGCGTCGGCCAGCGCAGCCGGCTCGCCCAGCCACCAGGTGGCCACCGACGGCAGGCGCAGCGGCTCGCCCAGCAACTGCTCGGCGAGCCGCGGCAGGTAGCCGAGCAGGGCGCCCGACTCGAGCACGCCGGCGCCGAGCGCATTGGCCAGCATCACGTTGCCGCGACGCGCGCAATCGGTGAGGCCAGGCACGCCGAGCGCAGAGTCGGATCGCAGTTCGAGCGGGTCGCAGTAGTCGTCGTCCTGCCGTCGCAGCAGCGCATGCACGCGTTCGAGGCCGGCGATCGTCTTCATCCAGAGCTTGCCGTCGCGCACCGTGAGGTCACTGCCTTCGACCAGCGTGAAGCCGAGGTAGCGCGCCAGCAGCGCGTGCTCGAAGTAGGTCTCGTTGAACGGCCCGGGCGTGAGCAGGCCGATCAACGGCGGCCCGTCACCGCGGGGCGCCCATTGGCGCAGTGCATCGCGCAGCGAGTCGAAGAACGTCGTCAGGGGCTGCACGCGCATCTCGCCGAAGAGTTGCGGGAACACGCGCGAGACGACGAGCCGGTTCTCCAGCGCATAGCCTGAACCCGAGGGCGCCTGCGTGCGGTCGGCCACCACCCACCAGCGGCCGTCTGGCGATCGCGCCAGATCGGCCGCGTAGGCAAAGAGGTGGACCCCGCCAGGAGGGCGGATGCCCTGCGCCTGGTGCAGGAAACCGCTGTGCCCGAACACCACCGAGGGTGGCACCGCGCCGCTCGCGAGCAGTTCCTGCGCGCCGTAGACGTCGGCCAGCACGCGGTTGAGCAGATCGGCGCGCTGGGCGATGCCAGCCTCGATCTGCGCCCATTCATCGGGCGGAATCAGGAGCGGCAGCGGGTCGATCTGCCACAACCGGTCGGCACCCTTCGGGTCCGCATAGACGTTGTAGGTGATGCCGTTCTCGCGGATCTCGCGCTCCGTCAGTGCGAGCGAGTCGCCGACGGCCTGCGCCCGCGAAGACGTGGCGTCCCGGCCCCGGCGCGCGGCGAGCGCATGCACGAAGGCCTCCCAGTGCGGCCGCGGCTCGCCGGGTGCGGCGAGCATCTCGTCGTAGCGGTCGGCGGGGACCGCATAGTCCTTCAGAAGGTTCCTGGGCATTGCGCAAGTCGCCTGTTCGGCGACAGTGTGTCACAGCGACCGCAGCCCAACGGCTCGGGCCGGACACCTCCGCGCCGCCCCTAGGTCGGTGCGCGCCTGAGATCGAGCGTGAACGGGAAGTCCGGGTTGCGCTCCTCGCGAACCACCTTCATCTCGCCCGGTGTGTGCCCGATGCGGAAGAACCGCGCCAGGCGGCGCGCTTCGGCCTCGTAGGCGTTGACCGGAAAGGTGTCGTAGTTGCGCCCGCCGGGGTGCGCCACGTGATACTGACAGCCGCCGATCGAGCGGTTCATCCAGGTGTCGACGAGATCGAAGGTCAGCGGCGCCTGCACGTCGATCGTCGGGTGCAGCGCGGAGACCGCCTGCCAGGCGCGGTAGCGCACTGCGCCGACGAATTCGCCCACCACGCCGGTGGCCTGCATCGGCACGGCGCGGCCGTTGCAGGTCAGCACATGGCGGTCGCCGACGAGCCCGCTGACCTTGAGCTGGACGCGCTCGACCGAAGAATCGACGAAGCGCACGGTGCCGCCCGGCGCGCCCTCCTCGCCCATCACGTGCCAGGGTTCGAGCGCCAGGCGCAGCTCGACGTCGACGCCACGCGCGCTGAAGTCGCCGAGCTGCGGAAAGCGGAAGTTCAGGTGCGGCGCGAACCACTCGAGCTCGATCGGAGTGCCGGCGTCGTGCAGTTCCTCGACCACGTCGGCGAGGTCTTCCCACACGAAGTGGGGCAGCATGAAGCGGTCGTGCAGTTCGGTGCCCCAGCGCTTGAGACGCGCCGGGCGGTACGGGTGCTGCCAGAAGCGCGAGACGAGCGCACGCATCAGCAGCTGCTGCGTCAGGCTCATGCGCGCATGCGGCGGCATCTCGAAGGCGCGCATCTCGAGCAGGCCGAGCCGCCCGGTGGGCCCGTCGGGCGAGTACAGCTTGTCGATGCAGAACTCGGCGCGATGCGTGTTGCCCGAGACGTCGATCAGCAGGTTGCGCAGCGTGCGGTCGATCAGCCAGGGCGGACACGGCGGCTGGCCGGGCGCGGTGAGGCGCCGGATCTCGGCGAACGCGATCTCGATCTCGTACACCGAATCGTTGCGCGCTTCGTCGATGCGCGGTGCCTGGCTCGTCGGGCCGACGAACAGGCCCGAGAACAGGTACGACAGCGCCGGGTGGTTGTGCCAGTAGCCGATCATGCTGGTCAGCAGCTCGGGCCGGCGCAGGAACGGCGAATCGGCCGGCGTCGCGCCGCCGAGCACGAAGTGGTTGCCGCCCCCGGTGCCGGTATGCCGCCCGTCGAGCATGAACTTCTCGGTCGACAACCGCGTCTCGTGTGCCGACTGGTAAAGGTGTGTCGTCTGCTCGACGAGTTCACGCCAGCTGTGTGCGGGATGCACGTTGACTTCGATGACCCCGGGGTCGGGCGTGACGCGCAGCACCGCCAGCCGCGGGTCCTTTGGCGGCTCGTAGCCTTCGAGGATCACCGGCAGTCTCATCGCCACCGCCGTGTCTTCGACCGCGGCGACGAGTTCGAGGTAGTCCTCCAGCGCGGAGGTCGGCGGCATGAAGACGTAGAGCCGCCCGCCGCGGGGCTCGGCGCTCATCGCGGTGCGCGTGATCCAGGCGGCGGACTCGAAGCGCTGCGGCGGCTTCGCTTCGGGCGAGCCCGCGGCGCTCGCACCGCCACGCACACCGGCTGCGCCCGCCGGCACGACGCCCGCCCTGCCCGGCTCGACCTCGGGGCCGAGCAGGTTCGGGTAGCGCAACTTCGGGTACGACGGCAGCGCGGCGAACGCCTGCGTCGGGTCGGGAGGATGCACCCAGGGCAGGTCGCCCGCCGACGCCCAGGGCTGCGAGTCGAGCGGCAGGCGATAGCCCAGCGCCGAATCGCCGGGGACCAGGTAGCAGCGCTCGCCGCGCAGGAACCAGGATCCGGTCTGCCAGCGCGGTGCGCTGCCTGGACCAGGCCTGTGATGCCGAGCCACGGGCAGCACGTGGCCGACGGCCTTGTCCAGCCCCTGCGTGAAGATCTTGGCGAGTCGCTCGCGCTCGAGCGGCTCCGCCAGGCGGGCATCGAACGGGTCGACGTTGACCGGCAGCTTGCGCTCCCGCCACAGGTGGTACCACACGTCCTCGTAGGCGGGGAAGACGTACTTCGCGTCCAGCGACAGACGGCTCGCGACACCCTGCAGGAACTGCCGCGCCTTCGCTTCGTCGACGCCATCCTCCCGATGCTCGTCGCCAAACAGCTCGGGGTGCGTCCAGACCGGTTCACCGTCCCGCCGCCAGAACAGGTTCAGCGACCAGCGCGGCAACTGCTCGCCCGGATACCACTTGCCCTGCCCGTAGTGCAGCAGTCCGCCCGCGCCGTACTTGCGTCGCAACTTGTCCATCAGCTCGGCGCTCAGCAGCCGCTTGGTCGGCCCCATCGCCTCGGTGTTCCATTCGGCGCCGTCGCGGTCGTCGACCGAAACGAAGGTCGGCTCGCCACCCTGTGTCAGTCGCACGTCGTTCGTGCCGAGGTCCCGGTCGACCTGGTGGCCGAGCGCCTCGATCGCCGTCCACTGCGCATCGGTGTACGGCAAGGTGACGCGCGGCGCTTCCCAGATGCGCGAAACCTTCATGTGGTGCTCGAAGGCGGTCTTGCAGTCCTCGAGCGCACCGGTCACCGGCGCGGCCGAGCCGGGATCGGGCGAACAGGCGAGCGGGATGTGGCCTTCGCCGGCGAGCAGGCCCGAGGTCGGGTCGAAGCCGATCCAGCCGGCGCCTGGCAGGTAGACCTCGCACCAGGCATGCAGGTCGGTGAAGTCGACCTCGGTGCCGCTCGGGCCGTCGAGCGACTTGACGTCGCTCTTCAACTGGATCAGGTAGCCCGAGACGAAGCGCGCGGCGAGGCCCAGATGGCGGCACAGCTGCACCAGCAGCCAGCCCGAATCGCGGCACGACCCGCTGCCGTTGACGAGGGTCTGCTCGGGCGTCTGCACGCCCGGCTCCATGCGGATCAGGTAGGCGATGTCCTTCTGCAGGCGCTGGTTGATCTCGACGAGGAAGTTGGTGGTCTGCTTCTTCGTCCGCGGGATCCGCTCCAGGTAGGCCTGAACGCCGGCGTCGGCGGCGCCTTCTCGAGATAGGGCAGGAGTTCGTGCCTGAGGACCGGCTCGTACTCGAACGGGAAGTTCTCGGCCGAAGGTTCGAGGAAGAAGTCGAACGGGTTCAGCACCGCCATCTCGGCAACGAGGTCGACCTCGATCCGGAACTCGTCGGTCTTCTCGGGGAAGACGAGCCGCGCCAGGTAGTTCGACTGCGGGTCCTGCTGCCAGTTCTCGAAGTGTCCGGCCGGCGCCACGCGCATCGAGTAGCTGAGGATGCGCGTGCGCGAATGCGGCGCCGGGCGCAGACGCACGACCTGCGGGCCGAGCGCGATCGGCCGGTCGTAGCGGTAGTGCGTCACATGGTTGAGCGCGACGTGGATGGACATGGCTTCCTCAGTCGGCGCTGGGCCGCTCCCGAGCCGACTGAGATCCCCCTCGGGGGGGCGCGAACGCAGTGAGCTTGGGGGTTGTCATTCTCAGACGGGAACCAGGAAATCGCGGCTGATGCCCAGGCCCAGCGTGCCGACGCGCTCGAGGAACTGGGTGAGGAAGGCATGCAGCCCGGTGGCGAGGATCTCGTCGATGCGTCCGAAACGCAGGTCGGCGCGCAGCCTTCCGGCGCGGCGCAGCGTGTCCTGCGACTGCTCGTTGGCGACCATGCGCAGGTTGTTCACCACCTCGTTCATGCACGCCGCCAGCGAGCGCGGCATGTCGTCGCGCAGGATCAGCAGTTCGGCCACCTTTTCCGGCCGGATCACGTTGCGGTAGGCCTTGCGATAGACCTCGAACGCCGACACCGAACGAAGGATCGCCGACCAGTGATAGAAGTCGTACTCGTGGCCTTCGCCCGCGCCGTCTTCGCTGCCGTTCGCCGGGCCGAAGAATTCGCTCGGGACGGCGTGGAACTTCACGTCGAGCAGCCGCGCCGTGTTGTCGGCCCGTTCCAGAAAGCTGCCCATGCGCATGAAGTGAAAGGCCTCGTCCTGCAACATCGTTCCCATCGTCACGCCGCGCGACAGATGCGAGCGGAACTTGACCCATTCGAAGGTGGTGCTCGGGTCTTCGAGAACGGTGCCGCCGGCGAGCTGGCGCTTGAATTCGAGCCAGGTCTGGTTCTGCGTTTCCCACACCTCGGTGGTGAGCGTGCCGCGCACGGCGCGGGCGTTCTCACGTGCAGCGGCCAGGCAACTGACGATGCTCGATGGGTTGCTCTCGTCCTGCACCATGAAGTGCATCACGTCGCGCGCGGTGACTTCGCCGTAGCGCCGGGCGTAGTCGGCGGCGAGCTCGGAAATGCTGAGCAGCCCCTTCCAGCCGTTGATCGCCGCGTCCAGTGATTGCGGCAGCAAGGCCATCTGGTAGTTGACGTCGAGCAGGCGGGCGGTGTTCTCGGCTCTCTCGACATAGCGAGCCATCCAGAAAAGGTGGTCGGCGGTCCTCGACAGCATGGCCTAGCCCTCCAGCACCCAGGTGTCTTTCGTCCCGCCGCCCTGCGACGAGTTGACGACCAGCGAGCCCTCTTTCAGCGCGACGCGGGTCAGCCCGCCGGGCACCATCTGCACCGTCTTGCCAGACAGCACGAAGGGCCGCAGGTCGATGTGGCGCGGCGCGATGCCGTTGTCGACGAAGGTCGGACAGGTCGACAGGGCCAGCGTCGGCTGCGCGATGTAACCGCCAGGTTTGGCGAGCAGCGCGGCGCGGAAGTCGTCGATTTCCTGCTTCGTCGCCGCCGGGCCGACGAGCATGCCGTAGCCGCCGGCGCCGTGCACCTCCTTGACGACCAGCTCGGACAGGTGATCGAGCACGTAATTCAAGTCATCGGATTCGCGACAGAGGTAGGTCGGCACGTTCTGCAGGACGGGCTGCTCGCCGAGGTAGAACTCGATCATCTTCGGCACGTAGGGATAGATCGACTTGTCGTCGGCCACACCGGTGCCGATCGCGTTGGCCAGCGTCACGTTGCCGGCCCGGTAGGCGGCGAGCAGGCCGGCGCAGCCGAGCGTGGAATCGGGGCGGAACGCGAGCGGATCGAGGAAATCGTCGTCGAGCCGGCGATAGATCACGTCGACGCGTCGCGGCCCGCGCGTGGTGCGCATGTAGACGAAGTTGTCCCTGACGAACAAGTCCTGTCCCTCGACGAGCTCGATGCCCATCTGCTGCGCGAGGAAGGCGTGCTCGAAGTAGGCGCTGTTGTACATGCCCGGCGTCAGCAGCACGCAGGTCGGCTCGTTCACCGACGGCGGGGCGACGGCGCGCAATGTCTCGAGCAGCAGGTCGGGGTAGTGCGCCACCGGCGCGACGCGGTGCTGGCTGAACAGCTCGGGGAACAGCCGCATCATCATCTTGCGGTTCTCGAGCATGTAGCTCACGCCGCTGGGCACGCGCAGGTTGTCCTCGAGCACGTAGTAGCTTCCGCTGCCGTCGGCGTTCGCCGCCCGCACGATGTCGATGCCCGCGATGTGCGAATAGACGCCACCCGGAACGTCGACGCCGATCATCTCGGGCCGGTACTGCGCGTTCGTGACGATCTGTTCGGCCGGCACGAGGCCGGCGCGAACGATGTCCTGCGCGTGGTAGACGTCGTGCACGAAGCGGTTCAGCGCCGTCACGCGCTGGCGCAGACCGCGCTCGATCTCGCTCCATTCGTGCGCCGGGATCACGCGCGGAATCAGGTCGAACGGGATCAGGCGTTCGGTGCCCGCACCGTCGTCGTCCTTCGCGCCGTAGACGGCGAAGGTGATGCCGACACGACGAAAGATCACCTCGGCCTCGTCGCGGCGCGATCGCATCACGTCGCCCGGCTGCCGCGCGAGCCAGCGCTGGTAAGCGGCGTAGTGCTCGCGCACCGCGTCGGGCGCGGCCAGCATCTCGTCGAAGCTCGGTCTCATCGGCCTGTCTCCTCGGGCTCGGGGTCTCCTGGCACAGGGTAGCAAATTCCGGGCCCCGCACTTCCCGCTCTGATGCCCATCATGAAGCGTCCGGCGGCCCAGGAACGGGCGAGGCCGGGTCCGGCGCACCGCCGTGGTGCCAGTAGCGCCGCACCACTTCGCGCTGGCAATGCCCAGCGGGCGCTTCGCCGGCCTCGCGCCACCAGGCACCGCAGACCGGGCTCAGGCGCAGGGCGGCGCCGCTTTCGCGGTAGCGCTGCACCACATCGGGCGCCGGGTGGCCGAAACGGTTGCGGTAGCCCGCCTGGATCAGGGCCATGTGCGGCTGCACGGCGTCGAGCAAGGCCGCGCTCGACGAGCTGCGACTGCCGTGATGAGGGACCACGAGCAGCTCACTGCGCAGCGCGTCGCCGTAACGCGCGGCCAGCGCGGCCTCCTGCTCGGCCTCGATGTCGCCGCTGAGCAGGAGGCTGGCGTCGCCAGCCTGCACGCGCAACACGCAGGACATCGCATTGGGCTTGCGGCTGCGCTCGTAGTCCTGCGCCGTCGGATGCAGCACCTCGAACGCCACACCGTCCCACTGCCAATGCTGGCCGGCCTCGCAGCGACGCCGCGGTACGGCCTCACCGAGCAGTTCAGGCTCGGCTGCCATCGAACTGTAGAGCTGCGCGACCGGCAGGGCCCTGAGCAGCGAGGCGGCTCCGCCGATGTGGTCGTTGTCCCGGTGGCTGAGCATCAGCACGTCGATGCGCGTCTCGCCGAACGCGCGCAACATCGGCAACAGCACCCGTTGCCCGGCATCGCTGTCGCGCGCGTATTGCGGGCCGGCGTCGTACACGAGCAGGTGGTTGCGCGTGCGCAGCAGCACGGCACTGCCCTGGCCCACGTCGGCGACCGTGATGTCGAACTGCCCATCGCCGGGCAGCACGCGAGGCGGCAGCAGCAGCGGAAGCGCCAGCGGAACCGCCAGCAAGCGCAGGCGCCACGGCAGCGGCAGCACGAGAAGCAGCGCGGCCAGCAGGGCTGCGAGCCGCGCCCAGGGCGGTGCAACCGGCACGAACCAGACGGCCAAAGGCCAGCTTGCCAGCCAGGCCAACCCACCGACGAGCCCCTTGGCGGCCCCCGCCGCCAGCATCCACAGCGGCGAAGACAGCGTTCCGAGCAGTGCGAGGGGCGTGATGACGAGCGTGACGAGCGGGATCGCGAGCAGGTTGGCAAGGAAGCCAACCAGCGAGACCTGCTGGAAGAACACGAGCGACAGCGGCGTCAGCCCGACGGTGGCGATGACTTGCGTGCGCAGGCCGGAGTGAGCGCCCTTGCCAGGCGCGAGTCGCCACGGAGCGCCAGCGTGGACCGTCGGAGCCGCTGGCGACCGCCGGCAATCCGTGGGCGACCTCGGACGACATCAGGAGGCCGACGGCCATGAACGACAGCCAGAAGCCGGGCTGCAGCAGCGCCCAGGGATCGCCGAGCGTGACGACCACCGCCGCCGCCAGCAGCACCAGAGGCCAGGGCCAGCGCCGGCCGAGCGACTGCAGCAGCATGACGGTGGCGAGCATCCAGACCGTTCGCTGCGAGGGCACACCCCAGCCGGAAAACACCGCGTAGGCGAGCGCCGCGGCAACGCCGCCCCAGCGCGCAGCCTGCTGTGCCGGCAACCAGAGCATCGCGCGCTCGCTGCGTCGCCAGGCAGCCGCCACCCCGAGGCCGGCCAGCCAGGCAAACATCGTGACGTGCAGTCCGCTGATCGACATCAGGTGGGCCACGCCGGTGGTTCGGAACAGCTCCCAGTCGTCGCGCTCGATGGCGGCCTGATCGCCGACCGCCAGCGCGGCCAGCACGCCGGCGGCGGCAGGGTCGCTCACCTGGGCGAAGATGGCGTCGCGCACCTGCTGGCGCAGGCGCTCCACCCGATGGCCCGCGGTGTCGTGCAGGCGCTGCGGCGGCGCCGTGTCGCGCACGTAGCCGGTCGCCCGAATGCCCTGCTCGAACAGCATGAGCTCGTAGTCGAACCCGTGCGGGTTCGCATTGCCGTGCGGCTGACGCAGGCGCACCGCGAAGCGCCAGCGCTGGCCGGCACGCAGTTCACCCTGGGGCTGCGCGAGCGCGGCATCTTCGTGGTTGCCCCTGTACCAACCGAGCGCGATGTGGCTCGGCACCCGAACCTCCCGCCCGGCGAGCGCCGCCTGCTCGACGTCGAAGCGAAAGCGAAGCCCGTTGGCACCGGCTTGGGGCATGCTGGCGACGATGCCGGTCAGCGTGAGGTCACGGCCTTCCAGCACGGGGGCGAGGGCGTCGGCCAGTCGCACACCCGCGTGCAGGCCGGTCGTGCCGAACCCTGCGAGCGCGGCAGCAGGCAAGGCGAGCGTGAGTGCCAGACGCAGGCCTTTCGAGCGCACGGCGAGCAGCAGGCCGACCGCAGCGACGGCCAGCGCCAGCGCGTAGCCGTACTGCGGCCACAGCGCAGGCTGCTGCAGTTGCGCGCCCACGCCCGCCAGCCAGGCCAGCGCGAGGCCGGCCAGGAAAGTGCCGTAGGGGGCAGCTCGCATGGCACCAGTGTAGGATTTGACCCCTGCATCGAAACAGGCTCGCCACGAGCCTCCACGCCATGTCCGTCTACGATCGCCTGAAGGGCCTCGGCATCGAACTTCCACCCGTCTCGGTGCCTGCCGCCGCCTACGTCCCGTTCGTGCGCAGCGGCAACCTCGTCTTCCTGTCGGGGCACATCGCCAGGCGCGAGGGCAAGCCCTGGGTCGGCCAGCTCGGGCGCGACATCGACACCGCCACCGGCAGGCAGGCGGCCCGCGCGGTTGCGATCGATCTGCTCGGCACACTGCACGCGGCGGTTGGCGACCTGAACCGCGTCGTGCGCATCGTCAAGGTGATGAGCCTCGTCAACAGCACGCCCGATTTCACCGAGCAGCATCTGGTCACCAACGGCTGCTCGGAGCTGCTCGCCGAGGCCTTCGGCGCCAAGGGCGCGCATGCGCGCAGCGCATTCGGCGTGGCGCAGATTCCGCTCGGCGCCTGCGTCGAGATCGAGCTGATCGCGCAGGTTTCATGAGCACGCCGGCCCGCCCCAAGTGCGAATGCTCCCCCTTGGGGGGGCCGCGCGCAGCGCGTAGGGGGCTCCAGTGAACCGCCTCGTCCACCTGATGTCGCCGCGGCGCATGCCGCTGCTGATTGCCGTGGCCTGCATCCTGGCCGTCGCTGCCGCGATGACGATGCAACAGGTCTTCGACTACCGGCCCTGCCCCTGGTGCATCCTGCAGCGGATGATCTTCCTGGCGATCGCGCTGCTGTGCATCGTCACCGCCATGTCGCCGTCGCGACGGCTGCGCATCGCCCTGAACGCACTCACGCTCGTACTGGCCGCGCTGGGCATCAGCGCCGCGGTGTACCAGCACGAGGTGGCGGCCAAGAGCTTCTCGTGCAACCTGACCTTCGCCGACAAGGTGATCAGCGCGCTCGGCGTCGAGTCGCTGTGGCCGGCGCTGTTCCAGGTCACGGCCTCGTGCGCCGAGGCGGCCGTCAAACTGCTCGGCGTGCCGTTCGAGTTCTGGAGTCTGACGCTGTTCGCGATCGTCGCGCTGGCCGCCGCGATGCTGATGCTGCGCGCGGTGCGCGTCGACGCCGGCTGACGCGAGGGCCACTGGTACCCGCTCGCACCGCCGTCGGTGGCGCAAACAGGCTCAGCGAGCGGCTTCCTCGATCATCCACTGCGCCGCGCGCTCGGCGATCATCAACACGGGCGAGTTGGTGTTGCCACTCGTGATCGTCGGCATCACGCTCGCATCGACCACGCGCAGCCCGCCGACGCCGCGCAGCTTCAGGCGCGGATCGACCACCGCAGCGGCGTCGTCGGCGCGGCCCATGCGGCAGGTGCCTACCGGGTGGAAGATCGTCGTCGCGATGTCGCCCGCCAGCCGCGCCAGGTCGTCGTCGCTCTGGTACTGCACGCCGGGCTTGACCTCTTTCGGCGCGTAGCGCGCCATGGCCGGCTGGCCGACGATGCGCCGCGTCAGGCGCAGCGACTCGGCTGCGATGAGGCGGTCTTCGGGGGTGGACAGGTAATGCGGCGCGATCGCCGGCGCGTCCTCCGGCCGGGCCGACCTGATGTGCACCGTGCCGCGGCTCGTCGGATTCAGGTTGCACACGCTGGCGGTGATCGCGGCGAAGGCATGCAGCGGCTCGCCGAAGGCATCGAGCGAGAGCGGCTGCACGTGGTACTCGAGATCGGGAAACACTCGCGCTGGCGTCGACCGGGTGAACGCACCCAGTTGCGACGGCGCCATGCTCATCGGCCCGCTGCGCGTCACCGCATATTCCAGGCCGATCATCGCCTTGCCCCAGAGCGAATTGGCCAGCGTGTTGAGCGTCCTGGCGCCGCTGACCGCATAGACCGAACGGATCTGGAGGTGGTCCTGCAGGTTCTCGCCGACACCGGGCAACTCGTGCATCACGGCGATGCCGTGCTGCCGCAGCAACCCGCCCGGCCCGATGCCCGAGAGCTGCAGGATCTGCGGCGAGCCGATCGCCCCCGCGGCCAGAACCACCTCGCGCGACGCCCTGACCTGCCGCAGCCCCTGCGCCGTCGTCAGTTCGACCCCACTGCAGCGCAAGCCGTCGTCTGCACCGCGATCGAGCAGCAGCCGCGCGACCTGCGCGCCGGTCTGCAGTTCGAAGTTCGGGCGCGCGCTGCAGGCCGGATGCAGGAAGGCCTTCGCGGTGGTCCAGCGCCAGCCGCGCCTCTGGTTGACCTCGAAGAAGCCGACGCCTTCGTTGTTGCCGCGGTTGAAGTCGGACGTGGCCGGGATGCCGGCCTGCTGCGCGGCCTGGGCGAACGCGTCGAGCACGTCCCAGTGCAAGCGCTGCTTCTCGACCCGCCACTCGCCGCCCGCACCGTGAAATTCGTTCCCGCCGGCGTGATGGTCCTCGTGCTTGCGGAATGCCGGCAGGCAGTGCTCCCAGCGCCAGAGCGGCTCGCCGCACAGCTCGGCCCAACCGTCGTAGTCGCGAGACTGGCCACGCATGTAGATCATGCCGTTGATGCTCGAGCAGCCGCCCAGCACCTTGCCGCGCGGATAGCGCAGGCGTCGCCCGTTCAGGCCGGCGTCGGGCTCGGTCTGGTACAGCCAGTCGGTGCGCGGGTTGCCGATGCAGTACAGGTAGCCGACGGGGATGTGGATCCAGGGGTAGCTGTCGCGCCCGCCGGCCTCGACGAGCAGCACGCGTTTCGAAGGGTCTGCGCTCAGCCGGTTGGCGAGCAGGCAGCCCGCCGTCCCGGCGCCAACGACGATGTAGTCGAAAGAGGGATCGGTCTTCATGCCACATTGTGGCGCGGCCATGGGCGCAGGACGGATCTACATCGCGCTGCGGCCGAGCACGCCGGCAATGCGCCGCACCAGCCACTTCGGCGTCGCGCGTCCGGCCACCGTGGCAGCGAAGTTCAACACACCCGGCACCCGGATGACTTCGCCGTCGATGCACGCCTGGTACCCCTCGGCCGCCACCGCGTCGACATCGCCGATCAGCAGATCGGGCAGCCTGGCAAGACCGGGGCTCTTCAGCGTGGCCTTGCTCACCATCGGCGTGTCGGTGATGCCCGGGCACAGCGCGGTGACGGTGACACCGCTGCCGCGAAGCTCCTCCGCCAGCGACTCGGTCAGCGACAGCACGTACGCCTTCGTTGCGGCATAGGTCGCCAGCGAGGGCACCGGCTGGAAGGCTGCGATCGACGCCACGTTCAGGATGCGCCCGTGCCGGCGTTCGACCATCGCCGGGACGAACTGCGCCAGCATCGCCGTCAGGCCCGAACAGTTGAGGTCTATCAGTTGCTGGTGGCGCTGCGCCGGTGTCTCGACGAACGCACCGTGCTCGAGCACGCCGGCGTTGTTGACCAGCACGTCGATGTCGATCCGCCTGCGCTTCAGGCTCGCCGCGAGCCTGGCCGCGGCACCGGGCCGCGACAGATCGGCCGGCAGCACCGTCACGCGGACCCCGAACTCACGCGCCAGTGCCCGGGCCTGCGCCTTCAGCTTGTCGCCGCTGCGCGCCACCAGCACGAGGCCGTGGCCGCCGCGCGCGAAGCATCGGGCCAGCGCTTCGCCGATGCCCGACGATGCGCCAGTGATGAGTGCAATGTGTGCGGCTTCGGATGCGGATGCTGCCATCGAGAGCCCCCAAGAGACCCTGCGGGCGCGCTTGCCGCGCGCTGCGTTTCTGAATCTCGTCGTCCTGCCTCGGCAAGGTCAACTGCACCCGGCCTCGGATCTGTCGGCTCGCGAGCTCACCTTCCACGGACAAAGGCAACTTCGTACCTCTGTCTCTGCACAGCCTGGTAGTACACGCCCTTGAGCTGGTCGCTCGCCGCATCGTAGGCGAGCGTGTAGGTCGAACCGTTGTAGCCACCGGCGCGCAACTCGAAGAACAGCTTCAACGAGCCGCCGTCGCGAGTCGCTTCGGCGGTGTAGAACGGAAGCGGGCTCGGGTTGGCGTAGCTGGCGTCGAGCCTGCCTCCGGCATCAGCGGCCTTGATGGTGATGACGTAGCCGCCATCGGGCCGCACCCAGCGGCCGACCAGCACGCCGAACACTGCAGGCGACGCGGATGCTGCCACCAACGGGCCAGGCGGTCCGGCCGCTGGCCCCTGCGCGAATGCGCCACCCACCGCGAGCAAGAGTGCCGGTAGCGCGACGAAACCCCGGTGTGCAACACGAAGCATCAGAATGTCATCATCGCACAGGCCGGGAGAGAGCTGGCGGCCTGCAGCCACGAGGCATGCCAAGCCGCGGCACGCCGGCACGCGCTCGCAACCCGGTGCGCACTCCGGCGCCTAGCACAATCAGGACCGTCATCGAAAGGAGCGCGCCATGACCACTTCCAAGCAAGCAGTCGCCCCCACTCCGGCCCACCCGTTCGCGAGGACGCGCAGGACCTTCAGAACGGCCTCCGGCCGCGAGGGCAGATACTTTTCGCTGCCCGCGCTGGCGAGGACCTGGCCGAACATCACACGGTTGCCGGTCTCGATCCGCATCGTGCTGGAGAGCGTGCTGCGCAACTGCGACGGCAGGAAGGTCACCGCCGAACACGTCGAGCAGCTCGCGAACTGGCGGCCGAACGCAGAGCGCAGCAACGAGATCCCGTTCGTCGTCGCCCGCGTCGTGCTGCAGGACTTCACCGGCGTGCCGCTGCTCGCCGACCTGGCGGCGATGCGCAACGTGGCCGCGGCGATGGGCAAGGACCCGAAGGCGATCGAGCCGCTGGTTCCGGTGGACCTCGTGGTGGACCACTCGATCATGGTCGATCACTTCGGCAGCAAGGCTGCGCTCGACCTGAACATGAAGCTCGAGTTCTCGCGCAACCGCGAGCGCTACGAGTTCATGAAATGGGGCATGGACGCGTTCGACACCTTCGGCGTCGTGCCGCCGGGCTTCGGCATCGTGCACCAGGTGAACCTCGAGTACCTGGCGCGCGGCGTGCACGAGGGCGCCGACGGCATCACCTACCCCGACTCACTGGTCGGTACCGACAGCCACACGACGATGATCAACGGCATCGGCGTCGTCGGCTGGGGTGTCGGCGGCATCGAGGCCGAGGCCGGGATGCTCGGCCAGCCGGTCTACTTCCTGACGCCCGACGTGGTGGGCGTGGAGCTCACGGGCAGGCTGCGCGAAGGGGTGACGGCGACCGACCTGGTGCTGACGGTCACCGAGCTGCTGCGCAAGGAGAAGGTCGTCGGCAAGTTCGTCGAGTTCTTCGGTGAGGGCACGGCGAGCCTGGCCGTGCCCGACCGCGCGACGATCGCCAACATGGCGCCCGAGTACGGCGCGACGATGGGTTTCTTCCCGGTCGACGACAAGACCATCGAATACTTCGAAGGCACCGGCCGCAGCAAGCCAGAGATCGAGGCCTTCGAAGCCTACTTCAGGGCGCAGGAGCTTTTCGGCGTGCCCGGCACCGCAGGTGCCATGTCGAGTTCGTCGGGCGAGATCGACTACAGCCAGGTCGTCAGGCTCGACCTCGGCAGCATCGCGCCCAGCCTGGCGGGGCCGAAGCGCCCGCAGGACCGCATCGATCTGGGCCAGGTGAAGGCGCAGTTCGGCACGCTGTTCAGCAAGCCCCCCGCGGACAGCGGTTTCAACCAGCCGGCGGCGAAACTGGCGCAGAGCTTCGCCACGGCGAGCGGGATGGAGATCCGCAATGGCGACGTGCTGATCGCAGCGATCACGTCGTGCACCAACACCTCGAACCCGAGCGTGCTGCTGGCCGCCGGGCTGCTGGCGAAGAAGGCCGTCGAGGCCGGGCTGAAGGTGGACAGCAAGGTGAAGACCTCGCTCGCGCCGGGCTCGCGCATCGTCACCGAGTACCTCGAGAAGGCCGGCCTGCTGCCATACCTGGAGAAGCTCGGATTCAACGTCGCGGGCTACGGCTGCACCACCTGCATCGGCAACGCGGGCGACCTGACGGCCGAGATCAACGACGTCATCACGAAGAACGACCTCGTCTGCGCCGCCGTGCTGTCGGGCAACCGCAATTTCGAGGCGCGCATCCATCCGAACCTGAAGGCCAACTTCCTCGCCAGCCCGCCGCTGGTCGTGGCCTACGCGATCGCCGGCACCGTGATGTGCGACCCGATGACCGAGCCCCTGGGCAAGGGCAGGGGCGGCAGGGACGTCTTCCTCGGCGACATCTGGCCGACGAGCGACGAGGTGCACGCGCTGATGAAGTTCGCGATGAACGGCAAGGCGTTTCGCGCCAACTACGCCCTGGTCAAGAGCGACCCCGGCAAGCTGTGGGAAGGGATCAAGGGCGTCAAGGGCGACGTCTACTCCTGGCCGAAAAGCACTTACATCGCCGAGCCGCCGTTCTTCAAGGGCTTCACGATGCAACCCGCGGCGCTGGTCTACGGCGTGATGGGCGCACGCATCATCGGCCTGTTCGGCGACTCGATCACCACCGACCACATCTCGCCCGCCGGCTCGTTCAAGGAGAGCACGCCGGCCGGCCGATACCTGCTGGCCCAGGGCGTGCAGCGGGCCGACTTCAACAGCTACGGCTCACGCCGCGGCAACCACGAGGTGATGATGCGCGGCACCTTCGCCAACGTGCGCATCAAGAACCTGATGCTGCCGCCGCTGGCCGATGGCTCGCGCGAGGAAGGCGGCACCACGCTCTACCAGCCCGGCGGCGAGAAATTGCCGATCTACGACGCCGCAATGCGCTACATCGCCGCCGGCGTTCCGACAGTCGTCTTCGCCGGCGAGGAGTACGGCACCGGTTCGAGCCGCGACTGGGCTGCCAAGGGCACGCAGCTTCTGGGCATCAAGGCGGTGGTGGCCCGAAGCTTCGAGCGCATCCACCGCTCGAACCTGGTCGGCATGGGCGTGCTGCCGCTGCAGTTCAAGGACGGCCACAGCTGGCAGAGCATCGGGCTGAAGGGCGACGAGTTGGTCGACGTCGTTCTCGGCGAGCTCAAGGCGCAGGGCGACGCGACGCTCGTCATCACGTCGCCCCGTGGCTCGCGTCGTGAGTTGAGCGTCGTGCTGCGCATCGACACGCCGATCGAGGTCGACTACTACCGGCACGGCGGCATCCTTCCGTTCGTGCTGAGGCAACTGCTCGCCGCCTGAGCGCCGGCAGGTCAGCGCCCGCCGAGGCCGCCGCGCGCGTCACCCGGGTCGCAGCGCGGGTCGGTGCCCTGCCCGCCGGAAATCACCTTGCCGTCGAAGCCGATCGTGATCTGGAACCACAGTCGACAGTCGGAGGCGTTGTATCGGTAGTTCCAGACCTCGACCTGCTGGCGCGGGAATCTCTGCGTGCTGACCGGGTGACCGACGCGCATCAGCACGTCGTCGGTCGTCAGGCCGGGCTCGATCCGCCACAGGTACCACAGGTCCATCACCTGTTCCCAGTCGACCATCCGACCGGCAGTATCGAAGTCGACCATATAGGTCGAATATCCGGCCGGGCCGCGAGAGAACTCGAGCCGCAGGGTACCTTCGGGCAAGGTGTAGCGCCCGGTCGGCGGTCCCATCACTCGAATCACTTCGGTTTCCGAAGCGCCGGTCTGCAGGCTGGCAGGCGAGTAGCCGGCGCAACCGCCGAGCACAAGGGCGCAGCAGAAGGCAACACCCGCGAGCAGATGGCGGACGCGCAGAGGCATCGTCGGCATCATGTTCTCTCCCGAGGTTCGAGGCGCAAGGCACGGCCCCACAAGCCGATCAGGTCGATTGCGGCGCGGTCGGGCCCGCCGTATACGTGCTTCAGGCGGCCAGCGTCGTTTCGGCGATGCACCGGTTGCACTTGCCGAGGCCGCTCAGGCGCAGGTCCGGCTTTCCGTCACCGGTCTTGAAGTTCGCCTGGCAGCGCCGGCAAACGTACATTCGCGAATTCGACATCATCGGTTTGACGCCACGCTCAGGGGCGGGGCGGGCAGCGGTGTACTCGGCCTGTGACTGGCGCAATTTGTGCGAACCATCGGTCGGCGGAGTGGAAGCGGAACGTCGTGTAGCCATGGCGCTGGGCGGAAGGTCCGGGTTGAGAGCATGCCGGCAACGAGCCGGCCAAGCCCGTATTGTCCTCCCATTTGCCGTCCAGGCGCTCTGGCCCGGCGCGGCACACCCGGCGCCGGGCCCGGAGGGCTGCGCGACGCAGTAAGCTGGCGGTCATGAAGCCTACTGTCGAACTCTTCCGCGACGATGCCGCGCTCGCCGAGTGCGTCGCCATCGTGACGGCAATGGACGGGCGCGGTCTGCGCCTGGACCGCACGGTGTTCTATCCACTGGGCGGCGGCCAGGCCGGCGACCGCGGCGAGTTCGAACTCTCCGACGGCGGGGTGCTCGCGATCGCCGACACGCGCAAGGGCGAGGCGCCGGGAGAGATCGTTCACGTGCCGGCCGCCGGCCAGGAAGCGCTGCTCGCGCGGCTCGCCGCGGGCCAGCGGGTGCAGGCGCGCATCGACGTGGCACGCCGCCAGCGGCATCGACGATTTCACAGCGCGACGCATCTGCTGTGCGCGCTTGTGCCGCACCCTGTCGACGGTTGTTCGATCACTGCCGACTACGCGCGGCTGGATTTCCACATGAACGATGCACTGGCCCGCGACGCGCTGAACGACGGTCTGGCACGGCTGGTGCGCGAAGCGCATCCGGTGCACCAACGCTGGATCAGCGAGGCCGAGCTCGACGCCAACCCCAGCCTCGTGCGCAGCATGAGCGTGCAACCGCCGCGCGGCCTGGGCCGGGTGCGCCTGATCGAGATCGAAGGCGTCGATCTGCAGCCCTGTGGCGGCACCCACGTGGCCAACACGGCCGAGATCGGCCCCGTCATCGTGACGAAGATCGAGAAGAAGAGCGCGATGACCCGAAGGGTCGTGCTCGGCTTCGCCGAGCCAGCCGCAGGCTGAGCCCGGACATGCGCCAGTGCCTGCGCACTGGCGCGTGCCTGGCGAAGGCACGAGCCCTCTGCGGCGAGGGCTGATCGCGCACTTCTTCCGGCGCAGGCTCACATCGCGCAGCGATGTGAAGCGGGCCCAGCCCGCGTGCCGTAGCCAGAAGCAAGCTTCGATGACCCGAAGGGGCGAGCATGGACGTGAGGGCGTCCTTGAGGACGCCTTCACGCCTTGCGAGCGGCTTCGGGCATGCAGGCCCGAAGCCCGTGCTCGGCACCGGCGCTGAACAGCCGCGGCGACGCTAGCGCGCCTCGGGCGCGCCCTGCCTTGCCGCCAGGGCCTGCGCATAGAGCGCGAGGTAGGACGCAGCGGCGGTATCCCACGAGAAGTCCTGCGCCATCGCGCGCCGCATCAGCACCCGCCAGGCTTGCGGCCGCCGATACAGTTCGACCGCGCGCGCTATTGCCCGCTCGAGGGCGGCGGGTGTCGCGGCGTCGAACACGAAGCCGGTGCCGCGCCCGGCATCGCCCGCGTCGACGACCGTGTCGGCCAGCCCCCCGACCCGCCGCACCAGCGGCAGCGCGCCGTAGCGCAGGCCGTACATCTGGGTCAGCCCACAGGGTTCGAAGCGCGACGGGACGAGGACCACGTCGGCTCCCGCCACCAGGCGGTGCGCCAGGCCTTCGTCGTAGCCGATGCGCGTGGCCACCCGCCCCGGGTTGGCGCGCTCGGCGTCGCGCAACGCCGCCTCCAGGCCCGGTTCGCCGCTGCCCAGCACGAGCAGCTGGGCACCCTGGTGCAGCAGCGCCGGCAAGGTCTCCAGCACCAGGTCGAGGCCCTTCTGCGACGTGAGGCGGCTGACGATCCCGAACAAGGGTGCATCGGCCCGTCGCGCCAGGCCCGTTTCGGCCTGCAGCGCCCGCTTGCACTTGGCCTTTCCCGAGAGATCTTCGGCGCTGAAGCCGGCCGCCAGTGCCTGGTCCCGCGCGGGGTTCCACACTTCGCTGTCGACACCGTTCAGGATGCCCGACAACTCGCCGCCTCTTGCGCGGACGACGCCGTCGAGGCCGAAGCCGAACTCGGGGGTCGCGATCTCGCGCGCATAGGTCGGGCTCACCGTGGTCACGCGATCGGCGAATTTCAGTCCGGCCTTCATCAGCGAGAGGCGGCCGTGGAACTCGAGCCCACTCGAGGCCATGAAGTGCGATGGCAGGCCGAGCAACGCGAAATCGGCGAGCGCAAACAGCCCCTGGAAGGCGAGGTTGTGCACCGTGAAGACGCGCGCCGCGGCGGTCGACGGGTGCGCCGCCATGTAGGCGCAGGCCGACGCCGCGTGCCAGTCGTGCGCGTGCACCACGTCCGGTGTCCACGTCGGATCGAGCTCACCCGCCGCGAGGTGCGCAGCGACCCAGCCGAGCAACGCGAAGCGCTGCAGGTTGTCGGGCCACTCCTGGCCCGCCGCGTCCTGGTAGGGGCTGCCGTCGCGGCGGTACAGGTACGGGGCGTCGATCACGTACACCGGCAGGTCGCTGAAGGGCATCCTTGCGCAGCGCAAGCTGACGCGCCCGGCACCGAACAGCGGGCCGATCTCGCACACCGTGCGCTGGTGAAGGACCGCTTCTGCGATCGCCGGCAAACCGGGCAGCAGCAGGCGCAGATCGGCGCCGGCGCGCGCCAGCGCGGGCGGCAGCGCAGCGACGACATCGGCCAGGCCGCCTGTCTTGACGAGCGGGAACACTTCGGCGGCGACCTGCAGCACCTGCATCGGCCGACCTGCCACGCTCGGCAAAGACGGCCTCAAGCCAGCTTCGCGAGCATGTCGCGCGTGACCAGCGTGATGCCTTGTTCGCTGCGGTGAAAGCGCCGCGCGTCTTCGGCGGCGTCTTCGCCGATCACCATGCCGTCGGGAATCACGCAGCCGCGGTCGACCACCACGCGCGAGACCCGGGCGCGCCGGCCGACCTGCACGTCGGGCAGCAGCACCGCCCAGTTGACGCTCGCATGCGAGTGCACGCGCACGCTGGAGAAGAGCACCGAGCGGAACACCGCGCCGGAAATGATGCAGCCGCCGGAGACCATGGCTTCGATCGCCATGCCTCGCCTGTCGGCCTGGTTGTGCACGAACTTGGCTGGCGGCAGCTGCTGCTGATAGGTCCAGATCGGCCAGCGCCTGTCGTAGAGGTCGAGCAGCGGCACCGTGGCCGTGAGGTCGATGTTGGCGTCCCAGTAGGCGTCGATCGTGCCGACGTCTCGCCAGTAGGGTGCCTGGTCCGCCTGCGACAGCACGCAGCTCTGCGCGAACGGGTGCGCCGCGGCTTGTCCCGCGCGCACCGCGTGCGGAATGATGTCGCGGCCAAAGTCGTGGCTCGAGTTCGGGTCGCTCATGTCGCGCGCGAGTTCGGCATAGAGGTACTTCGCATTGAAGATGTAGATCCCCATGCTGGCCAGCGACTGCGTCGGGTCGCCCGCCATGGGCGGCGGGTCGGCAGGCTTCTCGACGAACTCCGTGATCATGCCGTTCGCGTCCACCGCCATCACGCCGAACGCGCTCGCCTCGGCGCGCGGCACTGCGATGCAGCCGACCGTGCACTCGCGGCCCTTGGCCACGTGATCGGCCAGCATCAGCGCGTAGTTCATCTTGTAGATGTGGTCACCCGCGAGCACGACGACGAACTCGGCCCGATAACCATTGAGGATGTCCTGGTTCTGGAACACCGCGTCGGCAGTGCCGCGATACCAGGACTCTTCGTCGACGCGCTGCTGCGCGGGCAGCAGATCGACGAACTCGTTCATCTCGCTCTTCAGGAACGCCCAGCCGCGCTGCAGGTGGCGCAGCAGGCTGTGGCTCTTGTACTGGGTGATGACGCCGATGCGCCGGATGCCCGAGTTCAGGCAGTTCGACAGCGTGAAGTCGACGATGCGGAACTTGCCGCCGAAGTACACCGCCGGCTTGGCGCGCACGTCGGTCAGGTTGCGCAATCGGCTGCCGCGGCCGCCGGCAAGCACCAGCGCGACCGCCCTCTTCGGCAAGTCCAGTTTGTAGGCCAGTTCATCGCGTTCCATGAGACCTCCGCTCGCCATCGCATTGTCGGCGCATCTGCCGGCACCCGCTCCGGCCGGGCACCCCACAATCGCCGAAAGCCCGCCGTCATCATGGCACCATGCAGGACCTTCACGCCACCCGTGGCGATCAATGAATCAAGACGAGAGGATTCGATGCCGACGCCACTGTCCCTCCGCTCCGACGCCGCCACCGAAGTCGACCGCCTGCTGCTGACCACGGTCGGCGTGGCACCCGGCGATGCCAGCGCCGCCGAGCTGATGCAGGCCACGGCCGACCTGGCGCGCGGCGTGCTCGCGGAGCGCTGGGTGCAGACCCAGGCCGCCGAGCGGGCCGCCAAGGCAAGGCGCGTCTACTACCTGTCGATGGAATTCCTGATCGGGCGCACGCTGTCCAACGCGCTGGCGGCGCTCGATCTGCGCGACGATGCGGCCTCGGCGCTGCGCCGGCACTCGCTGCGGCTCGAGGACGTGGTGGCACAGGAGGCCGATGCAGCGCTCGGCAATGGCGGCCTGGGCCGGCTGGCGGCGTGTTTCCTCGACTCGATGGCCACGCTCGGACTGCCCTCGTTCGGCTACGGCATCCGCTACGAGTACGGCATGTTCGCGCAAGACATCGTGCAGGGCCGCCAGGTCGAGCACCCCGACCCCTGGCTGGCCGACGGCACGCCATGGGAGTTCCCTCGCGCGGGCATCAGCTACCCGGTGCGCTTCGGCGGCTGGGTCGAACAGCAAGGCGAGCGTGCCGTCTGGCGCCATGCAGGCGAGGTTGCGGCCAAGGCCTACGACATGGTCGTGCCGGGTCATGGCACGCACAGGGTCAGCACGCTGCGCCTGTGGAAGGCAGCGGCGCCGGCGCACATCGATCTGCACGCCTTCAACAGCGGCGACTACGCGCGTGCCGCGGAGGTGAAGAACGAATTCGAGAACATCTCGTGGGTGCTCTACCCGAACGACAGCACGCCGGCCGGGCGCGAGTTGCGCCTGCGCCAGGAGTACTTCTTCGTCAGCGCCTCGCTGCAGGATCTGCTCGGCCGCCACCTGCACGAACACGCACGGCTCGACAACCTGGCCGACCAGGTGGCGATCCACCTCAACGACACCCACCCTGCGATCGGCGTGGCCGAGCTGATGCGACTGCTCGTCGACGAGCACGGCGTGCCCTGGACGGCGGCGTGGGCGCAATGCCAGCGCGTGTTCTCGTACACCAACCACACGCTGATGCCGGAGGCGCTCGAGACCTGGAGCGTCGGGCTGGTACAGCACGTGCTGCCGCGCCACCTCCAGATCATCCTGCGCATCAACCAGGAGTTCCTCGACGAGGCGGCGCGGCGGCGACCGGGCGACGACGCCTTCCTCGCCAGGCTGTCGCTGATCGACGAATCGGGCGAGCGGCGCGTGCGCATGGCCCACCTGTCCATCGTCGGCAGCCACAAGGTGAACGGCGTGTCGGCGCTGCACTCGGAGTTGCTCGTCAAGACGATCTTCGCCGACTTCGCGAGCCTGTTTCCCGAGCGTTTCACCAACGTGACCAATGGCGTCACGCCGCGGCGCTGGCTGGCGCAGGCCAATCCGGGGCTGGCGGCGCTGCTCGACCGAACGCTCGGCAACGGCTGGCGGCTGGCCCTGGAGCAGCTCGCGGGTCTGACGCGGCATGTCGAAAGCGGCGCACTTCGCGCCGCGTTCGCCACCGTCAAGCACGCCAACAAGGCACGTCTGGCGGCCCACATCGAGCGCGAGGTCGGCGTGAAGCTCGACCCGGCGAGCCTGTTCGACGTGCAGGTCAAGCGCATCCATGAATACAAGCGGCAGTTGCTCAACGTGCTGCATGTCGTGACGCGCTACCACGCGATCCTGGCCGACCCGCAGGCCGACTGGGTCCCGCGCAGCGTGATCCTCGCCGGCAAGGCCGCGTCCTCGTACCACATGGCCAAGCAGATCATCCGCCTGATCCACGACGTGGGCAGCGTGATCAACAACGACCCTCGCATCGGCAGCCGCCTCAAGCTGGTGTTCGTGCCGAACTACGGCGTGTCGGAGGCCGAGCTGATCATCCCGGGCGCCGATCTCTCCGAGCAGATCTCCACCGCCGGCACCGAGGCCTCGGGCACGGGCAACATGAAGCTCGCGCTCAACGGCGCGCTGACCATCGGCACGCTGGACGGCGCGAACATCGAGATCCGCGATCGTGTCGGCGCCGACAACATCTTCATCTTCGGCCACACGACACCCGAGATCGCTGCGCTGAACCAGAGCGGCTACCAGCCGACGCGGATCTACGAATCCACCCCGGCCCTGAAGGCCGTGCTCGATGCAATCGCCGACGGGCAGTTCTCGCCCGACGAACCCGGCCGCTATCGCGACGTCGTCGACGCGCTGCTGTGGGGCGGCGACCACTACAAGCTGCTGGCCGACTACGAAGCCTACGTGGCGGCACAGGCACGCGTCGATGCGCTGTTCCGCGACGACGATGCCTGGGTGCGGCGTGCAATCGCCAACGTCGCCGCCATGGGCAGCTTTTCGTCGGACCGCGCGATCCGGGAATACGCGACGCGCATCTGGGGCCTGCCTCCTCGCACCGTTCATGCTGCCGGCCACTGAGCACCCCCACGGCGGCTGCGAGTTCGGCCGTCCCTGGCCGCTGGGCGCGCATTGCGACGAGGAAGGCGGCGTGAACGTCGCTGTCTTTTCGGAGCACGCGCGGGCGATGGAACTGTGCCTGTTCGATGCGTCCGGCCGGCGCGAGCTCCGCCGGTTGATGCTGCCCGGGCGGACCGGCGACGTCTGGCACGGCCGCCTGCCGGGCGCCGGGGCCGGCCTCGTCTACGGCTTGCGGGCGCACGGCCCGTGGCAGCCCGAACGCGGCCACCGCTTCAACCCGCACAAGTTGCTGCTCGACCCGTATGCCCGCGAGATCGTCGGACGCTTCGAATGGTTGAATGAGCATTCCGGCGTCGATGCGCTGCGACCGGGGCAGCCGGACGGGCGCGACAACGCAGCGCATGCGCTGAAGGCGCGCGTCGTCGACGAGCGGCTCGAGCACGATGACGCTGATGCCCGGGACCGGCGACCGCACACGCCGCTGGTCGAGACCGTGCTCTACGAGACCCACGTCAGGGGCCTGACGATGCGCCACCCCGGCGTTCCCGAGCCGCTGCGCGGCTGCTATGCCGGCCTGGCATCGGACGCCGCGATCGCGCACCTGCAGCGCCTTGGCGTCACCGCCGTCAGCCTGCTGCCGGTGCACCAGCACCTCGATGAACAGCGGCTCGTTGCACGGGGGCTGTCGAACTACTGGGGCTACAACACGCTCGGCTACTTTGCCGTCGAGCCGCGCCATGCCAGTGGCGCCGGCGGGCTCTCGCCGCGGCAGGAGTTCCGCGCGATGGTGCGCAGATTGCACGCGGCCGGCATCGAGGTGATCCTCGACGTCGTCTTCAACCACACGGCCGAGACCGACGACAGCGGCCCGACGGTCTGCTGGCGCGGCCTCGACAACCTGAGCTACTACCGCACGTTGCCGGGCGAGCCTGGCATCTACGCCAACCTGACCGGCTGCGGCAACACCCTCGACCTGCGTCACCCGCGCGTGCTGCAGATGGTGATGGACAGCCTGCGCTACTGGGCCGGGACGATGAATGTCGACGGCTTCCGCTTCGACCTTGCTCCGGTGCTCGGCCGCGGCGAGCAGGGATTCGATGCACACGCCGCGTTCTTTCAGGCCGTCGCGCAGGACCCGGTGCTGGCCGGCCTGAAGTTGATCGCCGAACCCTGGGACCTCGGCCCCGACGGCTACCAGCTCGGCCGCTTTCCGCGCGGCTGGGCAGAGTGGAACGACCGCTTCCGCGACGGCATGCGCAGCTTCTGGCTGGGCGGAGTGTCGACCCGCGGCGAGTTCGCGCAGCGCCTGTGCGCGTCGTCCGACCGGTTCCACTCGCGTGGCCGCGCCCCCGCCGAGTCGGTCAACTTCATTGCCGCCCACGATGGTTTCACGCTGCGCGACCTGCTCACCTGGGAGCACAAGCGCAATCTTGCCAATGGCGAGGACAACCGCGACGGCCAAGGCACCAACCACGGCTGGAACTGCGGCGCCGAGGGCCCGACCGACGACGCGCAGGTGCTGGCGCTGCGCGCGCGGCTGCAACGATCGCTGCTGGCCACGCTGCTGCTGGCGCAAGGTACGCCGATGCTGTGCGCCGGTGACGAACTCGGGCACAGCCAGGGCGGCAACAACAATCCGTACTGCCAGGACAACCCGACGACGTGGATCGACTGGGCCGCGGCCGACGAGGCACTTGTCGCGTTCACGGCCCGCGTGATCGCGCTGCGCCGCCGCATGCTGCCGCTGGCCAACCGCTGGTACAGCGGCGAGCCCGACGCCCAGGGGCTGCGCGACCTCGGCTGGCTGCGCGACGACGGCCAGCCCCTCTCCGGCGACGACTGGCGCAATCCTTCGGCGCGGACCCTGGCGGTGCTGATCGGAGCGCCCGGCAAGGTCGCCGTGCCGCTGCTGCTGCTCGCCAACGCCGGTCCCGACGTGTGCCCGTTCGTGCTGCCTGGCGGCGACTGGCAGGTCCTGCTCGACACCGCGGGACCTGACGACGCACCACCCTGGCGCGGTGAGGCGACCTACCCCTTGGCTGCGTACGGCCTGGCCCTGCTTTCCCGGACGAGCACTGCAACGCCATGAGATTCGACCGCGCCTGCGGCGTGCTGCTGCACCCGACCTGCCTGCCCGGCCCCCACGGTTCGGGCGATTTCGGCAGCGCGGCCTACCATTTCGTCGACTGGCTCGTCACCGCCGGACAGAAGCTGTGGCAGATCCTGCCGCTCGGTGGCATCGGTCCGGGCAACTCGCCCTACATGAGCAGTTCGGCGTTCGCCGGCAACGTGCTGCTGATCGACCTCGCCGACCTGCAGGCTCGCGGCTGGCTGGTGGCCGACGAGCTCGAACCTGCAACCGCCTTCGCCGACGGGCGGGTGAATTTCGCCACGGTGATGCCATGGCGCATGGAGCGCCTGCGGTGCGCTGCCACGCGCTTTGCCGAAGCGCACAGCGAAGCCGACGACACGGCCTACGCGGTGTTCTGCGGCCGGCATGCCGCATGGCTGGACGACTATGCGCTGTTCATGGCGCTCGCCGACGCGCATCCCGGGCAGCTCTGGTGCGACTGGTCGAGCACCCTCGTCCGCCGCGAGCCCGCCGCGATGCGCGCCGCCTGCGAAGCACACGCCGAGCGCATCGCGTTCCACAAGTTCTGCCAGTGGCGCTTCTTCGAGCAGTGGTTGCGCCTGAAGGCCTACGCCAACGGGCGCGGCATCCGGATCGTCGGCGACGCACCGATCTTCATTGCCTACCAGAGCGCCGAGGTCTGGGCCCGCCAGGCGCTGTTCGAACTCGACACGAACGGCCACGCCAAGACCGTTGCCGGCGTACCCCCCGACTACTTCAGCGCCACCGGCCAGCGCTGGGGAAACCCGCTGTACCGCTGGCCGGCCCACGCCGACGAAGCTTATGCGTGGTGGACCGAGCGCATCCGTCACACGTTCGAGCTGGTCGACATCGTGCGCATCGACCACTTCCGCGGATTCGCCCACTACTGGGAGATTCCGGCCTCCGAAGCCACCGCCGTCAAGGGCCGCTGGCGCGCCGGCCCGGGCAGCGCGCTGTTCAAGGCCATCGCGAAGACGCTCGGTCCGCTGCCGATCGTCGCCGAGGACCTGGGGCTGATCACGCCCGACGTCACGGCCCTGCGCAAGCGCTTCGCCTTCCCGGGCATGCGCGTCCTGCACTTCGCGTTCGGCGACGACAGCCGCAACGTCTACCTGCCGCACCACCACGAGCCGGACAGCGTGGTCTACACCGGCACGCACGACAACGACACGACGATCGGCTGGTGGAGCAACGCCAGCGCGCACGAGCGCGCGCACGCGCTGGCCTATCTGGGGTGCGAAGGCCGGGAGATGCACTGGGACCTGATCCGCGCCGCCTGCGCGTCGGTGGCCGACACCGCGATCATCCCGTTGCAGGATGTGCTGGGCCTCGGCGGCGAGCACCGCATGAACCTGCCCGGCCACGCCGAGGGTCACTGGGAGTGGCGCTTCGACTGGGGCCAGGTGCAACCCGGGCACGCACGCCGCCTGGCGGCGCTGTGCAGGCTGTACGGGCGCTGACGACCGGCCGTCGACCGACTTGCGCGCCTTGCCGGGAGCAGAACCCAACAGAAAGGGCGCCCGCAGGCGCCCTTTCTTTCGATCGCGCGTTGCCTCAGTTCAGCGGGACCTTCTTGCCGTCCTTGTACACGTACAGCGTCATCGCGGAGTTCTTCAGCTCGCCGTCCGCCTCGAAGACGATCTTGGACGTCACGCCCGAGTAGTCTTCCTTGAACATCTGCGGACCATAGACCTTCGGGTCGCTCGATCCGGCCTTCTGCATCGCGTCGACCAGCACGCCCACGGCGTCGTAGGTGTACGGCGAATAGACCTGGAACTGACCGGGGTACTTGGCGTCGTAGCGAACCTTCCAGGCCTTGCCGTCGGGCATCTTCTCGAGGGAAGAACCGCCTTCGGCGCAGATCACGTTGCCGAGCGTCTTGGCGCCGCCGGCGTTCTCGATCAGCTTGGCCGTGCAGATGCCGTCGCCGCCGAAGTACTTGACGTTGGTCAGGCCGAGTTGTTCCATCTGGCGCAGCATCGGGCCGCCCTGGGTGTCCATGCCGCCGTAGAAGATCGCGTCAGGCGCCTTGGACTTGATGGCGGTCAGGATGGCGGTGAAGTCCGTCGCCTTGTCGTTCGTGTACTGCTCGTCGACGACCGTCATGCCACGCGCCAGGGCGGTCTTCTTGAACACTTCGGCGACGCCCTGGCCATAGGCCGTGCGGTCGTCGATGATGGCGACCTTCTTCAACTTCAGGTTGTTCGCTGCGTGCAGCGCCAGGCCGGCGCCGAGCGCGTTGTCGTTGGCGATGATGCGGAAGACATTCTTGAAGCCCTGCTGCGTCAGCTTCGGGTTCGTCGCAGCGCCGGTGACCATCGGAATGCCGCAGTCGTTGTAGACCTTGGAGGCCGGGATCGTGGTGCCCGAATTCAGGTGGCCGACGACGCCGTTGACCTTGGAGTCGCACAGCTTGGTCGCCACCGCAGCGCCCTGTTTCGGGTCCGCCGCGTCGTCCTCGGCCATCAACTCGAGCTTGACCTTCTTGCCACCGATCACGACGCCCTTGGCGTTGAGATCCTCGACTGCCATGCGGGCACCGTTCTCGTTGTCCTTGCCGTAGTGCGCCTGAGCGCCGGACATCGGAGCGACGTGGCCGATCTTGACGACTTCCTGCGCCGACGCGGCGACGGCGCACATCGCCACCACCGCGCCCATGATCACATTGAGCTTGACTTGCATGTAGAAACCTCCGGACGAAATGTTTGAAGACCTGTGACTGGATGAGAAGCAAAGCAAGGATCTCGCCCTATTTCTCAACGCGCGCAACGATACCTCAAAACATCGGCCACCTCCATCCGGATTCCTCCGCCCCAGCGCGAAGTCGGCGACTCACGTCGCACCCGCGACTCGCGCGCGGGATCAGCCGCCGCGCCGGCGCGCGAGTTCCTGCGCTACGGATTGTTCCACCAGGTCGCGCAGCGTCGCGGCGAATTCCAGCCGCGCGTCGCTGACGAGGGTGTCGGCCAACCTCGAGAGCGCCGGCGTCAGCGCCTCGCGAAGTCTGACTTCGAGCATCAGGTCGGCATGGCGCTGCAGGTCACCGAGCACGCGCTCGACCAGTTGCTGTTCAGCGGCCGCGGCCGCCACGGATGGCTCGGCAACCACATCCCGAGCCAACCCCTGCGGTGCAGGAGCCGGCCCGCCAGACGTGCCGCCCGGCGCGACGCCGCGCGTCGCCGGCGGCAACTCGATCACCTCGGTCAACGTCGGCAGCCCCTGAAGATTGATCGGACCGGGGCGAACGGAATGCATCGATTCAGCCCCGTGCCATGTGGCGCTCGAGCGCGTAGCCGCGGTCGGCATAGTGCTTCCAGCGCTTGCGGGCAGCCTGCCTGGGAGCGTCTTCGTCGGGCACGATCTCGATCACGCGCTCGAAACTCTCGAAGCCAGGCACCAGTTCGTCGCCCAGGTTGACCAGTGCCTCGTGGTGCGGTGCCTGCTCGACGTGCTCGACGAGCCAGATCGGCGTTTCCTTCAGACGAGGTGCGACGGCCGCGCCGGCCACCACGTGCAGATGCGGCACGAAATCGGTCGCTTCGAAAGTCCACAGCAGCTTGTCGAGCCGGGCGAGCGTCGCCGGCGGCGCGCTGACCACCACCTTCGCGCCTCGCGCGTGCGCCTTTCGCAGCAGGCGGCAGGCATAGCCCAGCCGGTCCGGCACGTTGAGGTGGAACATCACCTCGGTCACTGGCTAGGCCTCGGCCCTCGCCGGCCCGCATGAGAGCCGCGCTTCCGGGGAACGACACCGCAGGTGTCTCGGGGACGTCATGTCGCCTGGGCCAGCACGAAGTGCGTGAGCAGCCCGACCGGTCGCCCCGTGGCGCCCTTGGCAGGCCCGGACTTCCACGCAGTGCCGGCGATGTCGAGGTGCGCCCAGCGGTACTTGCGGGTATAGCGGCGAAGGAACATTGCCGCGGTGATCGCCCCGCCGGCACGCGGTCCGACATTGCCCATGTCGGCGAAGTTGCTCTTCAGCGCCTCGTCGTATTCCTCGTCCAGCGGCATCCGCCAGCAGGGGTCGAGCGCACTCACTGCCGCGGCCTGGAACTGCACCGCCATCGCATCGTCTGCAGTGAACAACCCGGAATGGTGATGGCCGAGGGCGATCACGCAAGCGCCGGTCAGCGTCGCCACGTCGACGACGAGTGCCGGCTTGAAGCGCTCGGCGTAGGTCAGCGCGTCGCACAGGATCAGCCGGCCCTCGGCGTCGGTGTTGAGAATTTCGACCGTCTGCCCCGACAGGCTCGTCACAACGTCGCCTGGCTTGACGGCGCTTCCGCCCGGCAGGTTCTCGCACGCCGGCACGATGCAGACGAGGTTGAGCCTGGGCTTGAGCTCGGCCACGGCGCGCAGCGTGCCGAGCACGCTCGCCGCACCGCCCATGTCGAACTTCATCTCGTCCATCTCGGCCCCCGGCTTGATCGAGATGCCGCCGCTGTCGAACGTGATGCCCTTGCCGACCAGCACGACCGGCGGCGCATCCTTCGCGGCGCCCCGGTAGTGGGCAACGATGAAGCGCGGCGGCTCGTGCGAGCCCTGCGCCACGGCCAGAAAGGCCCCCATGCCGATCTTCTCGATCGCCTTGCGGTCGAGCACCTCGACCTTGAGCCCGTGGGACCTGCCGAGCTTGCGTGCCTGCCCGGCCAGCACGCTGGGCGTGCAGTGATTGCCGGGCCGGTTGGCGAGCTCCTTCGCCAGCATCACGCCGGCAGCCACGGCGCGCCCGCGCGCGAGTCCCTGCTGCACGGCCTTCGCATCCTGCTTCGTGCACAGCAGCGTGAGCCTCTCGATGACCGCATCGGCCGGCGCGCTCGGCTTGGTGTGCCGGTACACGTAAGTCGCGTCGGCCGCGGCGGCGACGAGCGCCTCGGCATGCTCGGCGCCAAGGGCGAACGGCGCCGCTGCGGCCACGCGGCAGGCCCCGAGTTCCTTGATCTGACCAAGCGCCGCGGCGATCGCCTTCCTGAAGGCCTTGGGTGTCGCGTTGACCGCCACGGCAACGACGAGCCGCTTCGCCTTCATGCCCACGGGACGATGCAGGTAGAGCGTGCGGTCGGCCTTGAACTGGAAGTCGCCGGTCTTCACGGCCTCGGAGACGAGACCCGCCACGGCGGGGTCGAGACGGGGGTCGAGCCCCTCGACGGACACGACCAGCACGAGCGCGTCGCAGGCAACCCCGGCCAAGGCCTCGGGGCCGGAAATCTGATGATCAAAGTCCATAATGCGATCGAGTCTGTAAACCGCCAATGCTATTCGATTCCACCTTGCGCCGAGACCTCGCACGCAGCTTCAGCGCGACGCTGGTGGTGGTGCTGACGATCGTGCTGACGATGACGCTCATTCGCACGCTCGGCCAGGCCGCGGGCGGCAAGGTGAGCCCGCAGGACGTCGTGCTGCTGCTCGGCTTCACCGCGCTCGGTTACCTGCCGACGATCCTCAGCCTGTCTCTCTTCATTGCGGCCGTGGCCTCGTTGACGCGCATGTACCGCGACAGCGAGATGACGATCTGGTTCGCCAGCGGCGTCGCACTGTCGCGCTTCGTCCGGCCGGTGCTGCGAACCAGCTGGCCGGTGCTGCTCGTCGTGCTGCTGCTGGCGCTGTTCGTCTGGCCCTGGGTGAACCAGCGCGGACTCGAACTGAAGCAGCGTTACGAGCGCCGCTCCGATCTCTCGCGCGTTGCCGCCGGTCAGTTCCAGAGTTCGGCAGACGGGAAGCGCGTGTTCTTCATCGACCGCGACACCGAAGATTCTCGCGTCGGGCGCAATGTGTTCGTGCTGACCCTGCAGGGCGACACCGAGGCCGTGACCTCGGCGCGGGCGGGGCGCATCGAGACCGAGGGCGACGATCGTTTCATCCTCCTCGAACGCGGGCAGCGCAACGAGCAGGACCTGAAGGGTGGCGAGAAGACGCTGGCACGCTTCGAGAGCTACCGCGCGCGGATCGACGACAACCTGTCCGCCGCCGTCACCGAACTGCCGCCGATCACGCGCAGCACGCTCGAGCTGCTGCGCCGGCCGACCTTGGCGTTCCAGGGTGAATTCGCCTGGCGCATCGGCCTGGTGCTGGGCGCCGCCAACCTGCTGCTGCTGGCGATCGGACTGGCGGCGACGAACCCGCGCCGACCGGGCAGCTGGAACCTGCTGCTCGCACTGCTCGCCTTCGTCGTGTACTTCAACCTGATCAACCTGTCGCAGGCGTGGATCGCGACCGGCAAGGTCGGCATGGGCAGCATGCTCGCCGCGATCCACGGCAGCGTGTTCCTGCTCGCGCTGGCGCTGCTCTGGTGGCGCGACCACGCCAGCACGAGTCGGCTGTTCGGCCCGAGGCGCGGCGCAGCCTGATGCGGACCATCAGACGCCTGCTCTACGCCGAGATCGTCAAGGCCACGATCTTCGTCGCGCTCGCCTTCCTGTCGCTGTTCTTCTTCTTCGATTTCGTGGCCGAGTTGGGCAAGGCCACCGACAAGGGCTACACCGCACTGCACGCGGCCGCCTACAGCATGCTCTTCATGCCCGGGCACCTCTACGAGCTGATGCCGATCGCGGTACTGATCGGCGCCATCTACGCGCTGGCCAGCCTGGCGCAATCCTCCGAGTTCACGATCATGCGGACCGCCGGGCTCGGGCCCGGGCGCGCGCTGGCTGCACTGGCCGGCCTGGGCGTCGCCTTCGCCGCCTTCACGTTCGTGCTCGGCGACTACCTGGCACCGCTGAGCGAGATTCAGGCCGCTTCGTTCAAGGCGGCCTTCCGCGGCAACTTCAAGCTCGACCGCGCCGGCGCGTGGCTGAAGGACAGGCGCACGACATCCGAAGGCGAGCGGTCCTATGCGGTCAACGTGACCGCTGCGGGCACGGCCGGCCTGCTGCGCGGCGTGCGGATCTTCGAGTTCGACGCCGACGGCCGGCTCCTCTCGCGCATCGCCGCAGAGTCCGCAATCGTCGACGCCGACGCCAGCTGGCAGCTGACGGCCGCCAGCGTCACCGACTGGAACGACGCCACGGGAGGCGATCGTGTTCAGGTGAGCGAAACCCTCCATCCCGACCTGGTCTGGAAGAGCACGCTCGGCGCCGACGTGATCGCGGCGGCCGTGCTCCCGCTCGCGACGATGTCCACTCACGACCTGTTTCGCTATGTCCGCCACCTGGCCGAGAACGGACAGGCGTCCCAGAGGCACGAGATCCAGTTCTGGAAGCGGGCCCTGTATCCCTTCGCCTGCCTGGTGATGATCGCGCTGGCGCTTCCCTTTGCCTACCAGCATGCGCGCGCCGGCGGCGTCAGCCTGAAGGTCTTCGGCGGCATCATGCTGGGAATCAGCTTCGTGCTGCTGAACAACGTCGCCAGCCACATCGGGTTGCTGAGCAACTCGACGCCCTGGATCGTCGCCGCGGCCCCGAGCGTGTTCTACCTGCTTCTGTCGCTGGCGGCGTTCAGCTGGCTGGTCCGCTACCGCTGACGGGAATGCGGTGACCCAAGGCTTGCTGCTCTTCGCCCACGGCGCACGCGACCCGCGCTGGGCATTGCCGTTCGAGGACGTCGCGCGACGCATCCGCCTCGTGCGCCCCGGGGTCGCGCTCGAACTGGCGTTTCTCGAACACATGTCGCCCGACCTGGCCGAGGCCGGGCACCGCCTCGCAGCGGCAGGCTGCCGCACCGTCGAGGTGCTGCCGCTGTTCCTCGGCGCCGGCGGCCACGTGCGCAAGGACCTGCCGGAGCTTCTCGCGCGGCTCGCGGCGCAGCACCCGTCCGTGCAATGGCGCTTGCGGCCCTCGATCGGCGAAGCCGAGGGCGTCGTCGCCGCAATTGCCGCCGAGGCGTTGCGCATGCTCGCCACGCCCGCCGCCCCGGCGTCAGTCTGAAATAATCGCCGCCCCAGGCGCAAACGCTCAGCTCATGAACCTGCACCAGTTCCGGTTCGTCCAGGAGGCGGTCCGGCGCAACCTCAACCTCACCGAGACCGCAAAGGCGCTGTTCACGTCGCAGCCCGGCGTCTCGAAGGCG
Organism: uncultured bacterium; assembly: GCA_963802435.1. GTDB lineage: Bacteria > Pseudomonadota > Gammaproteobacteria > Burkholderiales > Burkholderiaceae_C > CAIKUF01. The sequence continues at coordinate 402,637 of CAWDIT010000002.1, read as the reverse complement.
ATCCTCGAGCTCGAGGACGAACTCGGCGTCGACATCTTCGCCCGCCATGGCAAGCGGCTGCGCCGCGTCACCGAGCCGGGACAGCACGTGCTGCGCGCGATCGAGGTCATCATGCGCGAGGTCGGCAACCTCAAGCGCATCGGCGACGAGTACTCCAAGCAGGATTCCGGCCGGCTGTCGATCGCGACGACGCACACGCAGGCGCGCTACGTGCTGCCCGAACCGGTCGCGGCATTGCGCAAACGCTTCCCGAAGGTCAACGTGAGCCTGCACCAGGGCACGCCCGACCAGGTCGCGCAGATGGTGCTCGAGGAAGTGGCCGACATCGGCCTGGCCACCGAGTCGCTGAGCGGCTATGCCGACCTGGTCACGCTGCCGTGCTACGAGTGGCAGCACGTGGCCGTGATGCCGGCCGGGCACGCCTTGAGCCAGCTGGAGCGTGTCTCGCTCGAAGACCTGGTGATCGAACCGCTGATCTCGTACCACCCGTCCTTCACCGGGCGCACCCGCATCGACCAGGCCTTCGCCGCACGGCGGCTCAAGCCCAACGTGGTTCTCGAGGCGATCGACTCGGACGTCATCAAGACCTATGTACGCCTCGGGCTCGGGGTGGGGCTCGTCGCCGAGATGGCAGTGCGCGACGACCCGCCGGGCGGCGACCTGGTGTCGCGCCCGCTCGGGCACCTCTTCGGACAGAACGTGGCGCGCGTCGCCTTCAAGCGCAGTGCCTACCTGCGCAATTTCGTCTACGCCTTCGCCGAGTTGATCTCGAGCCGCCTGAGCCGTGCGCTGATCGAGCGCGCGATGAGCGGCGAGGCCGACGACTACCAGCTGTGAGACCCATGAACGAGTTCAACACCCCCGCCGTCGCAAGCCGGCTGCCCCATGTCGGGACGACGATCTTCAGCGTGATGTCGGCACTGGCACAGCAGCATGGCGCGGTCAACCTCGGCCAGGGGTTCCCGGATTTCGACTGCGACGCCAGGCTCGTCGACGCCGTCGACGCCGCGATGCGCGCCGGCCATAACCAATACCCGCCGATGGCCGGCGTGCCCGCGCTGCGCGAAGCCGTTGCCGCGAAGATCGCGGCACTCTACGGCCGCCGCTACGACCCGGGCAGCGAGATCACGATCACGGCCGGCGCGACGCAGGCGATCCTGACCGCGATCCTGGCCATCGTGCATCCGGGCGACGAGGTGATCGTTCTCGAGCCCGCATACGACAGCTACGAACCCAACATCGTGCTCGCCGGCGGCAAGGCCGTGCACGTGCCGCTGGAAGCGGGCAGCTTCCGCCCGAATTTCGACGCGATCGGCGCAGCCCTGTCGCCGCGCACGCGGGCGATCGTCGTCAACACACCGCACAACCCCAGCGCCACCGTCTGGTCGGCCGACGACATGCGCCACCTGGCCGACCTGCTGCGCGGCACCGATGTGCTGGTGATTGCCGACGAGGTCTACGAGCACATGGTCTACGACGGGGCCCGGCACGAGAGCATCGCACGCTATCCGGAGCTCGCTGCGCGCAGCTTCATCGTCTCGAGCTTCGGCAAGACCTACCACGTGACAGGATGGAAAGTCGGCTACGTCGCCGCCCCGGCCAGCCTGATGGCCGAGTTCCGCAAGGTCCATCAGTTCAACGTGTTCACCGTCAACACGCCAATGCAGCACGCGCTTGCCGCGTACATGGCCGACCCGCAGCCGCACCTCGAGCTCGCGGCCTTCTACCAGCGCAAGCGCGACCTGTTTCGCGCCGGCCTGGCCGGGTCGCGATTGCGGCTGCTGGCGAGCACGGGCAGCTACTTCCAGTGCGTGGACTACTCGGCGCTGAGCGATGCCAGCGAATTGGACTTCTGCCAGTGGCTGACGCGCGAGGTCGGCGTCGCGGCCATTCCGCTGTCGGCGTTCTACCGTGGCGGGCTCGAGCAACACATCGTGCGCTTCTGCTTCGCCAAGAAGGACGAGACGCTGGCGCTGGCGATCGAGAGGCTGCAGCGGATCTGACAGCGTGCAGGCCGGCCGGCCCGACGCCACCGTTCGACAACGTCAGCGGTCCGGTTTGCTGCCAGGCTCGCCGGGAAGACTCATGTAGCCGGAGGCCGATCCGAAACCGGTGTCGAACTGCGACGGACGGCTGTCGGGGCCCGGGTCCAGGCGGCTGATATCCAGCGTCGCATCGAGCGGAGGTCCGGCAGACGCGCGGGAAGCAATCCCCGCCTGCGGGCGCTTCGCCGCGTCGGCGGAGACGGGCTGCTCGTCCAGCGGGAGCAGCACGTCGACGCTCGCGGGCCCCGCGTCGTGCTCAGCCAGGTCGCGTGCCACCGCATAGAGGAACAGCAGTTCGCGATAGGCCGGCAGATCGAAGGTGGCACTGTCGGGCTCGCGCCGAAGGAGCGAAGCTTCGAGGGCCTGCATCGTCTGCTCGGGCGTGGCCCAGAGAGACTCCAGCCTGGAGAGCACCTTCGGGTAATCGAGCAGCGATCGCCCCTGCTGCAGGTCCGAGTGCCAGTCCTGCGCATACGAATTGAAGCGGCGATTGAACCGCTCGCGAATGCGCTCGTAGGCGTCGCGATCGTTTCGCCGGCGGTGGATCTCGAGCAACTTCAGGTAGGCGAGCGGGTTGGCACTGCCGCCGCCGCGCAGATGTCCCATCAGCAGGTCGATCGCTGCGTCGTCCTGGCCGAGCACGACGAAGAACTCCGCCTGCTGCTCCAGATCGATCAGTTCCTCGACCGACATCTCGCTGCCGCGCCCGCCTTCGGCAGGCGGCAGGGTGTCGGGCCCGGCGCGCGTCAGTGCCTGCACCTGCGTCAGCATCATCGGGCTGGCCGTCGTCTCGACCGGCGGCGGCTCATCGCCCGCTGGCAGTTGCTGTACCGCTCCGGCATCGCGTTCGGGGGGGCTCGGCTCGCCTGCCCCATCGACGCCAGCGGGTTGCGCCTCGGCCGTCGGCGGCGCCCACCATTGCGCCGCGGCGCGCCGATCGGCGGCCCGCCTCCACAGCAGGACCCCGACCGTTGCGGCCAGCGCTGCAGACAGCGCCGCCAGCGCAAGCGCGAGCGGGTTCGCGTCGTTCTGCGCCTCTGCCTCGCGCAGCCGCATCTGCAACTGCGCCAGGCTCGCCTTCGTCTCCTGCGCGTCCGCGCGCATCTTCGTCAGGTTGTCCTCCAGCGCCTGCATCCGCTCGCGCTCGCGAACGCGTTGCTCGGTCTCGGCGTCGGACGCGGACGCCGCCCCCGCTGGGGCCGAGGCCGCGTCGGCCGAGGCCGCCGGCAGGTTGCCCGTCGTGCGCGGGTTCCCCCGATCCCGGGCGGCCGCATTCTCGACCGGAACGAGTTGCAGGCGCGCGCCGGCCGGCGCGGCGGGCGCCTGGACGACCCGGGGTGCCGGCGCAGCACGAACGGCGCGGGCGACCTCGGCGCTGTCGGGCGCAGACTCGCGGGGAATGGACACGGCCGCAGGCGTGGCGCGGCGCGGACGCGGCGCCTGCCTGGCGCGCTCGCCGCGGGAGCCCGGTCCTGCCGCGCTCGCGGTCGCAACGACAGGCGGTTCGCTGGGTCGCGCCGGCGGCGACGCAACAGCCGCGGCGTCAGACGCTGGCCCCGCCTGCGCCAGGCTGATCGTCGGCGGGTCGGCAAAGAGGACGAACTTGCGGGCCAGGCGGGTCGGACAGGTGATCTGCAGGATCACGGTCACCACCGGCTCGTCGATCGCCGTGCTGCTTCTGACACGCACGATGCGCGCAGACCGCCCGGCGCCGGGTTCGATCGAGACCCGCACGACCGAAGACGGCAACTGGTTGTCGCCGGCGAAGACCGTGGCGGAAATGCAGTCGGCAACGAGGTACTCGTCGGCAGCTAGCCTCACGCCCGCGACGAAACTCAATGGCTGCCCGAGCGCGGTGGCCTCGCCGACCCGCCCGAAGCCGAGTGCCATCGCCTCCGGCGTCGCCCACCACAGCAGCGCTGCGAGGGCGAGGGGGAACGTGAGTTTCGGCATGCGCTCAGGGCCTGTTCACACTGCTGGAAGGGCCGCGAAGGCCTGGCCGCGCGGGCCAATCTAGGCGCAGCGCGCCGCCCGCACTGACCTGCGGGCAAGCAACGCAACGACCAGTGGCCCGCGCGGCCGGGCCTTCCCTTCGGGTTGTGACCAGAAAGGGCGCGTGCAGCGTGGCAAATCCTCGCCGGGTGTCCAACCCGGCTGCGGTTTGCGCCTTGCCTGCGCCCTTTCTGATCACAACGCGGTCCCTTCCAGTAGTGTGAACAGGCCCTAGTGGGCCTTGAGCGCGAAGACTCTAGCATGAAGTCAGCGCCGATCGACCCCGCAACGACGCCGTGCAAAGACCGTTCCACCGGCGAATGCGGCACATGACACAATCCGCGCGCCGCTGCAATGCCAGCGCGTACAGGCGGGCCTCAGAAATGCCTTCAGAACTACTGACCGAGCGGCGCGGAACGACGCTGGTGCTGACGATGAGCGATCCGGCCACGCGCAACACGCTGTCCGAGCAGTTGTTCGCTGCCGGCGTCGAGGCGCTCGACGTCGCCGAATCGGACGCCGACGTGCACTGCGTCGTGCTGCAGGGCGACGGCAGCCACTTCTGTGCCGGTGGCCACATCGCCGGACTGCGCGAACGGCGTGCTGCCGACCCTTCGGTGCAGACAAGGTTGCTCGAGCACTTCCACCAGTTCATCGAAGCGCTGCGCGCCTGCCCCAAGCCGGTGATCGCCGCGGTCGAGGGCGCAGCCGCCGGCGGCGGCTTCTCGCTCGCGCTCGCCTGCGACCTGGTCGTCGCCGCCGAGGATGCGCTCTTCGTGATGTCGCACGCCCGACTCGGCTTGTCGCCCGACGGTGGCGGAAGCTGGCAACTGGCGCAACTGCTGCCCCGGCACCTGGCGCTGCAGTTGATCTGGCTCGCCGAGCCGGTGACCGCACGGCAGCTCTACGCGCACGGGGTCGTCAACTGGATCACCGACCGCGGCAAGGCACTGGCCGAGGCCTGCGCGGTGGCCGGGCGGCTGTCGCAGATGGCGCCCAACGCGCTGGCGAGCGCGAAGGAACTGGTCGCCCAGGGCGCGCGCCACACGCTGGCCCAGCATCTGCCCCTCGAACGCGACCACTTCGTGAAGAACCTGTTCCACCCCAACGCCGCGGAAGGTCTGCAGGCGTTCGTCGACAAGCGCCCGCCGCAATTCCGCTGAGGCGCGCGCTGTCACGTCAGCGACAAGCCATGAACCCCCCCGTTCTTACACTCGACGAGCGTACCAACATCGAGACGGGCTCGTGGTTCTCCAAACTTTCATTGCCGCTGCGCGAAGCGATCCTTTCGCGCTCGATCGTGCGCCGGATCGCCGACGGTGCGCTGCTGTCGACACGCGGCTCGCACGCCGACGAATGGTGCGGCGTGGCCCGGGGTTCGGTGCGCATCAGTTCGGTCTCGCTGGCGGGCAAGCAGGTCACGCTGACGTATGTCGAGCCGGGCCTCTGGTTCGGCGACATCTCGCTGTTCGACGGCCTGCCGCGCACGCACGATGCGAACGCCCACGGTGCGACCACGCTGCTCGTGGTGCGCAAACCCGACTTCAAGGAGATCCTCGCCCGCCACGTCGAGCTCTACGAAGCGCTGCTGCGCCTGAACTGCCGCCGCCTGCGACTGATGTTCGACGTCGTCGAGGACCTCAACACGCGTCCGCTCGCCGCGCGGCTCGCCAAGCAGATCCTGCTGCTGGCACGCAGCTACGGCGTGCCGCAGGGAGAGGAAATCCGCATCGGCCTGCAACTGGCTCAGGAAGACCTGGCGCAGTTGCTCGGCGCTTCGCGCCAGCGCGTGAACCAGGAGTTGAAGGGCTTCGAACGCGATGGCGCGGTGCGCATCGAGCCGACGCGTCTCGTCGTGCTGTCCAAGGAAAAGCTGCTGGCGCTCTCGGCGCGATGAACTAGGGCCGCTCGCCGGCCCGCACGGCAGCACCACCTTCCTGCAACCCGAAACTTCCACTGAATGGACGCCTTCACCGGAACCCAGCCTGTCGCCGAACGGCACGCGTTCGACGTGGCCGCGCTTCAGTCCTGGCTCGAGCCGAGGCTGCCGGAGTTTGCCGGCCCGCTCAGCGTCGAACAGTTCAAGGGGGGGCAGTCGAACCCGACCTACAGGTTGGTCACGCCGTCCAGGGCCTTCGTGATGCGCTCCAAGCCGGGCCCTGCGGCCCGGCTCCTGGCCTCGGCACACGCGATCGAGCGCGAGTTCCGCGTCATGAGCGCACTCGCCGCGACCGAGGTTCCGGTGCCGCGGATGCACCTGCTGTGCGAGGACGAGGCGGTGATCGGCCGTGCTTTCTACGTGATGGAGTGCGTGGCGGGGCGCGTGCTCTGGGACCAGTCCCTGCCCGGCATGAGACCGGACGAGCGTGCGGCGATCTACGACGAGATGAACCGCGTGATCGCGGCGCTGCACTGCGTCGACGTGCAGGCCGTGGGCCTTGCCGACTACGGCAGGCCGGGCAACTACTTCGAGCGCCAGATCGGACGCTGGAGCAAGCAGTACCTCGCCTCGGTCACCGAGACCATCGCCTCGATGGATTCGCTGATGGCGTGGCTGCCGGCGAACATCCCGGCGAGCGCGCGCGACCTGACGCAGGTGTCGGTGGTGCACGGCGACTTCCGCCTCGACAACCTGATGTTCCACCCCACCGAGGCGCGCATTCTCGCAGTGCTCGACTGGGAACTGTCGACGATCGGGCATCCGCTCGCCGACTTCAGCTACCACTGCATGTCCTGGCACATTCCTCCCGGCGCGTTCCGCGGCATCGGCGGGCTGGACCTCTCGGCGCTCGGCATCCCGGACGAGAAGAGCTACGTGCGACGCTATTGCGAGCGCACCGGCCGCAGGGCGCCGGGCGCGGTCGAAGCCGTGATGGGCGACTGGAACTTCTACATGGCCTACAACCTGTTCCGCCTGGCGGCCATCCTGCAGGGCATCGTCAGGCGCGCTCGCGAGGGCACGGCCGCGAGCGCGCAGGCCGCGCAGTCGGGCGCCGGCACACGGCAACTCGCCGACATGGGCTGGCAGTTCGCCCGATCAGCCTGATCTCACACATCGGAGAAAACCATGGACTTCAACTATTCCCCGCGCACGATCGAACTGCAGGCCCAGGTCCGGCGCTTCATGGACGAGCACATCTACCCCGCCGAAGCGGCCTATTACGCCGAGATCGAGGCCAACACCGCTGCCGGCAAGCGCTGGACGCCGCTGCAGGTGATCGAAAAGCTCAAGCCCAAGGCGCGTGCGCAGGGGCTGTGGAACCTGTTCCTGCCGCCGAGCGCCGACGGTTCGGTGCGCGAGCCCGAGCATGGCCCCGGCCTGTCGAACCAGGATTACGGGCCGCTGGCCGAGATCATGGGCCGCGTGCCCTGGGCGAGCGAGGTCTTCAACTGCTCGGCGCCCGACACCGGCAACATGGAGACCATCGCCCGCTACGGCAGCGCCGAGCACAAGAAACGCTGGCTCGAGCCGCTGCTGGCCGGCGAGATCCGCAGCGCGTTCGCGATGACCGAGCCGGCCGTCGCTTCGTCGGACGCGACCAACATCGAGGCCCGCATCGAACGCCATGGCGACGAGTACGTGCTGAACGGCCGCAAGTGGTGGACCTCGGGCGCCGGCGACCCGCGCTGCAAGGTCTACATCTTCATGGGCAAGACCGACCCCGAGGCGCCACGCCACTCGCAGCAGTCGATGATCCTCGTCCCGGCCGACGCGCCCGGCGTCAAGGTGCTGCGTGGCCTGCATGTCTTCGGCTTCGACGATGCGCCGCACGGCCACATGGAAGTGCAGTTCAAGGACGTTCGCGTGCCGGCGAGCAACATCCTGCTCGGCGAAGGGCGAGGCTTCGAGATCGCCCAGGGCCGACTCGGCCCGGGGCGCATCCATCACTGCATGCGCCTGATCGGCCTCGCCGAGCGCTCGCTCGAACTGCTTTGCCGGCGCGCCAAGAGCCGCGTCGCGTTCGGCCGCCCGGTGGCGGAACAGGGCGTGACGCGCGAGCGCATCGCCGAGGCGCGCTGCAAGATCGACATGGCGCGACTGCTGACGCTCAAGGCGGCGTGGATGATGGACGTGGCCGGCAACAAGACGGCCAAGGCCGAGATTGCGATGATCAAGGTCGTCGCGCCCACGATGGCCTGCCAGGTGATCGACTGGGCGATGCAGGTGCACGGCGGCGCGGGCATGTGCCAGGACTTCCCGCTCGCCTACTACTACACCGCGGCGCGAACGCTGCGCTTTGCCGACGGCCCGGACGAAGTGCACCGCAACGCGATCGCGAAGATCGAGCTCGGCAAGCACCCTTGAGCCGGACGTGTGACCGCGCCTGCGAGCGCGCATCCACGTGCACGCGGATGCGCGGCCCGCAGGGCTGAGCCGCTCTCAGCCCTTCCTGTCGTCAGCCTCGAGAGTCTGCCAGGCGGTGGGCGCTGCGCTCGGCAGGCCCTCGGCGTCTTCGCGCGGCCCGCCGGCCAGCTTCAAGGCCTGCGCCGCGGCGGTCTCGAACAGCCCAACCACCGCCTCGATCGTGGCCACCTCGGGCTCGGAGAGTTCCAGCCGCAGGTAGAGGCGACCGCGCAGCGTCATCAGCACCAGCGGCGGCTCGTCCGCCAGCGGGCCGCGCGCCAACCCGGCGAGCCGCTCCGAGACCTGACCATCGATCCACGCCGCGGCCGCGGACGGTGACGCGGCCACCGCGGCAAAACGGCTCTTCAGCTCTTTCGGCGCGGCCAGCGTGACCTTCGGGAACATCGCCAGCCAGCGCATCTCTTCCGGTGTCGAGACGTCGATGCGCGTCTGCATGCCTTCGGTGTAGGTCTCGAAGGTCCAGCGTTCCAGCGTCTCCATCAGCGGGCGCGACAGCAACAACATCTGCAGGTCCTGCGGCAGGCCGAGTTCCATGCGCAGCCGCAATTCCTGGCCCTCGATGTAGGCGCGCTGCGGCGGCCCCCATTCGAGCCGCCAGGCGCGGCCGTCGAGCAGGCCGTCGACGACGAAGCCGTCGTTCTCGCGCACGCGTTTGAAGCGCGCGCCGCGCTGCCGGGCCCAATCGGACACGGCGCGCCAGTCGGGCCCCGGCGCGTCACCGGCAATCCAGCGTTTCAGTGCATCGAGCATGGCGGCAGCTATCGTCTAGAGTCGTGCCCACGGACGCCGACGGCGCCCATTGGAGTAGCAGCAATGATCGAAGTGTATTCGTGGGCCACGCCCAATGGCCACAAGGTGCACATCATGCTCGAGGAGTGCGGCCTGCCCTACCACGTGACCGCAGTCGACATCGGCGCCGGCGACCAGTTCAAGCCCGAGTTCCTCGCCATCAGCCCGAACAACAAGATCCCGGCCATCCTCGACCCCGACGGCCCGGATGGCAAGCCGATCTCGCTCTTCGAGTCGGGCGCAATCCTGCTCTACCTCGCCGCCAAGACGGGCCGGTTCCTTCCTGCCGACACGCGCGGCAGGTACGAGGTCCTGCAGTGGCTGATGTTCCAGATGGGAAGTGTCGGGCCGATGCTCGGCCAGGCGCACCACTTCCGCATCTACGCGCCCGAGAAGATCGACTACGCGATCGCGCGCTATACCAACGAAGCCAGGCGGCTGTATGGCGTGCTGAACAAGCGCCTCGCGAACAGCAAGTACATCGCAGGGCCGGAGCTCACGATCGCCGATATCGCGATCTTCCCGTGGCTGAGATCGTGGAAGAACCAGGGCATAGACTGGAGCGACCACCCGCACCTGAAGGGCTGGTTCGACGAGATCGCCGCCCGCCCAGCGGTGCGGCGCGGCGTCGAGGTGCTGGCCGACCGGAGGAGGCCGCTTGTCGACGACAGGGCGCGCGAAGTGCTGTTCGGCGCAGAACAGTACAAGCGACACTGAGCGCATGCCTGCCGGACGCGCGGGCGGCTGCGAGCCGATGCGTCAGCGCAGCGCGGCGTCGCGCCCGTAGGCAAGCGCCGGCAGCCCGTGCACCCCCGGCCGCAGCGCGAAGGTCGCGCCGGCCAGCGCTTGCTGCTGCAGCGTCGCGGCGTCCAGGCCCACGCGTGCACTGGTCACGAGCAGCGTCGCGAAGTCCGCACCCCCGAAGGCGACGCTCGTGATGCGGCGTGGCGGCAGCTCGATCGTCCGCAGCAGTTCGCCGTCGAGGCTGAACCTGCGCACGCAGCCGCCACCCCAGAACGCGATCCACAAGCAGCCCTCGGCGTCGAAGCACATGCCGTCCGGCGTGCCCTGGCGGACGTCGAACTGCCGCCACAGGGCCTTGTCGCTCAACCTGCCCTGCGCGTCGAGCCGATAGCGGTGGATGCGGGCCTTGAAGCTGTCGGTGTGGAACAGCCCTGCGCCGTCGGCCGTGATCGCCGGCCCGTTGCAGACATGCAGGCCGCGTTCGACGACGTGCATGCCGCCGTCGGCATCGAGCCTCGTCAGCTGGCCGTCGGCGCGCGTGTAGTCGTCGGCATTCATCGAGCCGGCCCAGATGCGCCCCCAGGGATCGGCCTTGGCGTCGTTCAAGCGCACGGCAGCCTGCCCCGCGTGCGGACTGCCGATCGGTTCGATGCGCAGTCCGGGTTCGAGCCACAGGCGGGCGAAGCCCGACTGCAGGCCGGCGATGAAGCCGTCGCCGTCGCGGCGCGGGATCAGCCAGCCGATGCGCTCGGGCACGACCCAGCGCTGCGACGATGTGCTGCCGGGCGTCCAGGCGTGGATCGCCCGGCCGTCGACGTCCATCACGAGGAAGCGCTGCGCCGCCTCGTCCCAGAGCGGCCCTTCGCCGAGTTCGAGCCGAGGGATCGGCAGCACCTCGCAGGGAGCGTCCGCATTCATGTCTCGCCATCCCGGCGGGCCGGCGCAGGTGATCTCGCACCGCCGAACGAACTGCGCAGCGCCACTTCCTGCCGGACATGGTCGAGCAGGCCGTCGCAAGCATCCTCGATCAGGTCGAGCACGTGCTCGAAGGCCACGGCACCGCCGTAGTACGGGTCGGGCACGACCTCGGCTCGATGCCTCAGGCAGAACTCCGTCAGCCGGCGCAGCTTGTGACGATGCTCCGGCGGGCAGCGCTCGTCGGCAGCACGCAGGTTGTCCCAGTCCATCGCCAGCAGCAGGTCGGAGCGCTCGAAGTCCGTCGTCGCCAGTGGGCGCGCGCGCAGGCGAGACAGGTCGTAGCCGCGCTGCCGCGCGTGCCGCTGGGCGCGAAGGTCAGCACCTTCTCCACGGTGCAGGTCGTGAGTGCCTGCGGAATCGACGCGCACCTCGCGGCGCAGGCCCGCATCGCTCAGCTTGCGGATGAACACGCCGTGCGCGGTGGGGCTGCGGCAGATGTTGCCCATGCAGAAGAAGGTGATGCTGAAGACGCGCTTCATGGCGAGATTGTGCGGCGCGTGGGCTTGAGGCCCGCCAACGGAGAGCTGCCTACCGCATGCACACGCCCGCTTCGAGCGCTGGCCTGCCCGGAGGGACTCGAACCCCCGACCCCCAGCTTAGAAGGCTGGTGCTCTATCCAGTTGAGCTACGGGCAGTCAGGCCGCGCCGGGAGTTTACGCGGCGAAGCCTTCAGGGTGCCTGCCGCTTCCTGAGCATCACGTAGCCGCCATGGCGGCCCGCTTCGACCCAGCGCGCATCGGTCGCCAGCGAGAGGCGATCGAAGTCGTGCTGCGGAAGGAGCAGCGTCGCCGGCTTGTCGGTGGCGAGCCAGCGCGCAACCTCCGTGCTGTCGCGCACCTCGAGTGCGCGCCCGGCCGAATAGAACTGCCCTGAGAACGGCCGCTTGAACAGGTAGACGATCGGCACATCGGGTGCGAGCACGCCGGCCAGCAGCTTGCGCTGCGAGCGAGCCTCGATGCGGTCCTGGCCGACCACGAGCAGCAGGCACGCCACGAGCGGCATGATCAAGCCGAGCAGCCAGACCCGGCTTGCCGCGCCCATGGCGTCGCGTTCCATCAGCAGCCGCGCGGTGATCAGCGCGAACGCCGGCAGCGCGGGCAGCGCATACGCCTCGAGGATGTTGCGCGCCATCGTGAACAGCAGCAGCGGAGCGAGCACCCAGCACAGCAGGTAGGCCATCTGCGGGTCCGGCGACGCGCGCCGTGCCGCTTCCGACACGGGCTTGCGACGCAGCGCCAGCAGCGCCACCACCGACCACGGCAACGCCGAGCCGACGGCGTAGAGCCAGATCGAGCCGCGTGGGCGGGCGTGCCCGCTGCCGTAGAGGTCACCCGTCCAGCCGGGCTGCGTGAAGCGCTGCCAGTGCTCGCCGACGATGAAGTACTGCAGGAAACCCGGCGTCGCCGCTTCGGCAGCAAGGTACCAGGGCAGCGACAACGCGAGAGTCAGCAGCAAGCCGCGCAGCCACGGCAGGCCGTGCCAGATGGAACGCCAGTCGCGCGTCCACGCAAGCCACAGGCCGAGTGCGATGCCAGTCATCACCACTGCCACCGGGCCCTTGGCGAGCAGGCCGATCGCGAGCCCGACGAAGAACCACCAACGGTCGGCGCCAGCCGCGCGCGGGGTGTGCAGCGCGTTCCAGAACGCGACCATCGACAAGGTCATGCCGAAGGTCATGAATACATCGGTGGCGACGGCCCCGGCGATCAGGAAGCCGAGCACCGACGACAGCAACACCAGCGCCGCCGCAGCTGCCGCCGCTTGGCGCGGCGCAGGCTCGTGCGGCCAGCGCCAGAACAGCGCCGCCGTGAGCACTGCGAAGACGAGCGTCGCGAAGCGCGCTGCGAATGCACCGACGCCGAATACCGCCATCGATGCCGCGCTGGCCCAGAACGACAGCGGCGGCTTGCCCCAGAACGGCACGCCGTAGTCCCACTGCGGTGCGATCCAGTGAGCGGTCTCGAGCATCTTGCGGCCCATCTCGCCGTAGCGGGCCTCGGTGGTGTCGGTCAGCGGATACATGCCCAGGCTCGCCAGCCGGACGAGCACCACGGTGACGAGCACGGCCAGCAGCAGATGCCGGGACTTCATGCTCCTGCCGCAGGCCTGCCCTCGGGGCGCGCCGGCTCATCGACGGCCGCGGCGCTGTCGCCGGGCTGGGCCGCGGCGCGATGGCGATAGACGCCACTCAGCAGGTACAGCGGCCGCCCCTTGACCTCGACGAACACGCGTGCCAGGTATTCGCCGATGATGCCCAGTGCGATCAACTGCATGCCGCCGAGAAACAGCACGGTCACCATCAACGACGGATAACCCGCCACCGGGTCGCCGAACAGTAGCGCCTTGCCGAACACGTAGACGCCCGAGGCCAGCGCATAGAGGGCGGCGGCCAGCCCGACGTAGCTCGCCATCTTCAGCGGCGCCGAGCTGAACGAGGTGATGCCTTCGAGCGCCAGGTTCCACAGCCGCCAGTAGTTCCACTTCGTCTCGCCGGCGAAACGCGCGTCGCGCGCGTACTCCAGCGTCGTCTGTCGGTAGCCGACCCAGGCGAACAGTCCCTTCATGAAGCGCGTGCGCTCGGGAAGTTCGCGCAGCGCATCTGCCGCGCGACGGCTGAGCAGGCGAAAGTCGCCCACATCGGCCGGAATGGGCAGCTCGCCGATCGATCCGATCAGCCGGTAGAACCAGGAGGCCGTGGCCTTCTTCAGCCAGCTCTCGCCCTCGCGGCTCTGCCTGCGCATCATCACCACGTCTGCGCCGGCCTGCCATTCGCGCAGCATGTCGGGAATCAGCTCGGGCGGGTCCTGCAGGTCGGAGTCGATCACGATCACCGCCTCGCCGCTCGCGTGGTCGAGCCCGGCCGTCATCGCGATCTCCTTGCCGAAGTTGCGGCTGAAATCGAGCAGCACGACGCGCGCGTCGCCTTCGCCGATCTCGCGCAGCAGGCGCATCGAGCCATCGCTGCTGCCGTCGTTGACGTAGAGCACTTCCGACGCGATCGACAGCCCGTCGAGCACGGCGGCGAGCCGGCGATGGAAGTCCTGGATCACCGCCGCTTCGTTGAACACCGGCACCACCACCGACAGCACTGCGCTCGGCTGCGCGGCCGACACAGGCCCGTCATGGCGTGAAATCGGTACGAGCGGACGGTTCATCGGGCGGGGCGGGGCAAGTGTCCGGGAGTTGAGTATCGCTTGCCGCCTGTCCGGTGCGCCAGGACCTGCTCAGACCACGGAATGCAGTGCGCGGTGTGATCACGCCCTGATCGCAGCGGGCATCGCTGGTCGGGGTGAGAGGATTCGAACCTCCGGCCTACTGGTCCCAAACCAGTTGCGCTACCAGGCTGCGCTACACCCCGAACAACATCGATTGTACGGGCGCGGTCGCCTTGCGGCACTCAACGCGCGAGTTGCTGCCAGGCCTTGTCGAGCCGCTTGACGCTGACCGGCTGCGGCGTGCGCAGCTCCTGGGCGAACAGGCTGACGCGCAATTCCTCCAGCAGCCAGCGAAACTCCTCCAGCCGCGGGTCGGGCGCACCCCTGCGTTCGGCGAGCAGGCGAAGGTAGCGCTGCTCGATCGGACGCAGTTCGGCCAGGCGCTGTGCGTCGCGGGTCGGGTCGGCGCGGAGCTTGTCCAGCCGCAGCGCGATCGCCTTCAGGTAGCGCGGCAGATGGGCCAGTTGCTCCCACGGCGTGGCAGCGACGAAGCACTTGGGGCACAAGCGCGAAAGCTGGGCCTGCACGTCGTCGACCACCTCCTTCGGTGGCCGTGCGTCCCTCAGCTTGCGCAGCGCCAGCGCGTGCTCGGCGAGCACCCCTGCCGCGGCGCGCCCGATCTCGTTGGCAATCAGCGTCAGGCGGCCCCGCCCTTCGTCGAGGCGGCGCTGAAAGCTCGCACCGTCGGCCGGCAGCGGCTCGGCGAGGAAGGCGCGATCGAGGGCGACGTCGATGATCTGGTCGCGCAATTCCTCGGCCGTGCCGAGGGGAATGAAGGCGACCGCCATCTTCTGCAGGTCGGGAATGTTCTTCTCGAGGTAGCGCAGCGCATCGCGAATCTGCAGCGCGACGAGCCGGCGCAGCCCGGCACGGTGCTTCGCGGCCGCGACGCCGGGTTCGTCGAAGACTTCGATCTCGACGTGGCTCGCGCAGTCGACCAGCGCCGGAAAGCCGACCAGCGTCTGGCTGCCGCGTTCGATCTGCATCAGCTCCGGCAACTCGCCGAAGGTCCAGCCGGTGTAGCGCGCCGCAGGTGCGTCCGGCGTGTCCTTGCCGGCGGCGCGGCCGCCTGTCGAGCCGACGGCTGGCCGTGCCGCGGCCTGCGCAGGCGCAAGTGCAGCGCCGAGCTTCAGGCCGGCCAGCGCCTGGAACGAAGAGCGCGCCTGATCGCCGAGTTCGGCCTTCAGTGCGGTGAGATTGCGCCCCATGCCCAGCTGGCGCCCGTGCTCGTCGACGACCTGGATGTTCATGAACAGGTGCGGCGGGACCTGTTCGCGCTTGAAGTCGGCGCGCTTGACGTCTATCTGCGTCTTGTCGCGAACGCTGGCGAGCAGCGCGTCGAGAAGACCGCCGTGTGCGAACACGGCGTCGCCGACGAAGGCTTCGGCATAGTCAGGCAGCGGCACCAGCCGCGAACGCGGCCGCTGGTGCAGGGTCTTCACGAGCGCCAGCACCTTCTCCTTCAGGAGCCCCGGCACCAGCCATTCGCAGCGCTCTTCGCTGACCTGGTTCAGTGCGTAGATGGGTACCGTGACCGTCACGCCGTCCCTGGCGCCACCCGGTTCGTGGAGGTAGCTCACCGCGCAGTCGATGCCACCGAGGCGAAGCAGCTTCGGAAAGCTCGCCGTGGTGATGCCCGCCGCTTCGTGGCGCATCAGCTCCTCGCGGCTGAGCTGCAGCAGCTTCGGCTGGCGCTTCACCTCGTCGCGAACCCAGCGCTCCAGGCCGTGCCCGCTGCAGACGTCGCGCGGAATCTGCAGGTCGTAGAAGGCGTGGATCAGCTCGTCGTCGACCAGCACGTCCTGGCGGCGCGACTTGTGCTCGAGCTCCTCGACCTGGCGCACCAGCTTCCGGTTGTGCGCGAGGAACGGCAGCTTCGTCTCCCATCCGTCGCCGACGAGCGCCTCGCGGATGAAGATCTCGCGCGCCGCGGGCAGGTCGACGAGCCCGAAGTTCACGCGCTTGTTGGCGTAGACGACGATGCCGTAGAGCGTGGCACGCTCGAGCGCGACGACCTCGGCGGCCTTCTTCTCCCAGTGCGGCTCGAGCAGCTGAATCTTGAGCAGGTGGCCGGCGACGCGCGGGATCCACGGCGGCTCGATCGCCGCGATGCCGCGGCCATACAGCCGCGTTGTCTCGACGAGCTCGCCGGCGACGATCCAGCGCCCGGGCTTCTTCGAGAGGTGCACGCCGGGATGGCGCCAGAAGCGGATGCCGCGCGCACCGAGATACCACTCGTCGTCCTCGCTCTTCAATCCGATGTTGCCTAGCAGTCCGGCGAGCAGCGCGACGTGGATCTGCTCGTAGCTGGCGGGCAGCGTGTTCAGGCGCCAGCCATGCTCGGCGACGACGGTGTGCAATTGCGAGTGGATGTCGCGCCATTCGCGCACGCGACGCACGCTGACGAAGTTGTCGCGCAGGCGCTGTTCCTGTTGCCGATTGCTCAGCTTGTGGGTGGGTCCTACGGCCCCACCCACAAGCTCTTGCTGATGGCGCACCCCCTCCCCAGCCCTCCCCCGCCGAGCGGGGGAGGGAGCCGTTACGGCCGGGGCGTGGCCGCGGCCCTCCTCGATCCACTTCCAGAGCTTCAGGTAGCCCATGAATTCCGACTTCTCGTCGTCGAACTTCCGGTGCTTCTCGTCCGCCGCCTGCTGCGATTCGAGCGGGCGGTCGCGCACGTCCTGGCCGGTCAGCGCCGAAGCGATGATCAGCACCTCGGCCAGCGACTCGCGGTCGCGAGCCTCGAGAATCATGCGGCCCACCCGCGGGTCCAGCGGCAGGCGCGACAGCGTCTGGCCGATAGGGGTCAGCGCGTTCTGCTCGTCGACCGCGTTCAGCTCGCCGAGCAGCGCGTAGCCGTCGGCGATGGCACGCCGCGGCGGCGGGTCGATGAACGGGAAGGCCTCGACCTCGCCAAGGCCCAACGCCTTCATGCGCAGGATCACTCCGGCGAGCGAGCTGCGCAGGATCTCGGGGTCGGTGAAGCGCGGGCGGCCGGCGAAATCCGCCTCGTCGTAGAGCCGGATGCAGATTCCGTTGGCCACGCGCCCGCAACGTCCGGCGCGCTGGTCGGCCGAGGCCTGGCTGACTGGCTCGACCTGCAACTGCTCGACCTTGTTGCGGTAGCTGTAGCGCTTGACGCGCGCCTCGCCGCTATCGATCACGTAGCGGATGCCGGGCACCGTGAGCGAGGTCTCGGCGACGTTGGTGGCGAGCACGATGCGCCGACCGTTGCCGGCGTCGAAGACCCGGTCCTGCTCGGCCTGCGAGAGGCGGGCGAAGAGCGGCAGGATCTCGACCGGACCGCCGCGCGCCTGCGCGCTCGCCAGGTGCTTGCGCAAATGGTCCGCCGCCTCGCGGATCTCGCGCTCGCCGGGGAGGAAGACGAGGATGTCGCCGCCGCCCGCGTCGCGCCACAACTCGTCCACCGCATCGGCGATCGCGTCGTTCAGGTCGTAGTCCGCAGGCCGTCCGCCGGGCCGCCCCAAGGACGGCGCACCCCCTTGGGGGGCGGCCGACGAGTTCGGCCTCGGGGCGCCTTGCGGCTCGAAGGGCCGCCAGCGCTGTTCGACCGGGAACATCCGGCCCGAGACCTGGATCACCGGCGCCGGGCCGTCCTTGCCGCTGAAGTGCTGCGCGAAGCGGTCCGCGTCGATCGTCGCCGAGGTGACGATCACCTTCAGGTCGGGTCGTCGCGGCAGGAGCTGGCGCAGGTAGCCGAGCAGGAAGTCGATGTTCAGGCTGCGTTCGTGCGCCTCGTCGATGATCAGCGTGTCGTAGGCCCTGAGCAGCGGATCGCCCTGCGTCTCGGCGAGCAGGATGCCGTCGGTCATCAGCTTGACGCTGGCGCCCGGCGTGAGCCGGTCCTGGAAGCGCACCTTGTAGCCGACGATCTCGCCGAGCGGCGAGTTCAGTTCCTGCGCAATGCGCCTGGCCACGCTCGACGCAGCGATTCGCCGCGGCTGCGTGTGGCCGATCAGCTTGCCCGTGTGGGCCTTGCCTCGGCCGAGCGCAAGCGCGAGCTTGGGCAACTGCGTCGTCTTGCCGGATCCGGTCTCGCCGCAGACGATGACGACCTGGTGCTGCTCCAGTGCCTGCGCGATCTCGTCGCGACGGGCGGAGACCGGCAGTGCTTCCGGGAAGGTGATCGGGGGCAGGGCTGGCGGTGCCGCAGGGGCCGGCGCGGCGCGAGGCGCGGCGCTTGGCGGTGTTCGAGGAGGCGTGTTCAAGTGCCCCGGATTATCGGCGAGCGACTGCACCTGCGACGCGGCGCCACCGATCGATGCGGCACAATCCCGCCACCCCTCGCGCCCACCGTCCATGAGCCTCGTCTTTCCCCACACCTTCGTGCCCTGGTTCCGCTCCGTGGCGCCCTATGTGCACGCCTATCGCGGGAAGACCTTCGTCGTCGCGATCGCGGGCGAGCTGATCGCCGCCGGCAAGCTCAACCTGTTCGTGCAGGACATGGCGATCCTGCACGCGATGGGCATCAAGCTGGTGCTGGTGCATGGCTTTCGGCCGCAGGTCACCGAGCAACTGCGCGCCAAGGGGCAGACATCGACTTTCAGCCACGGCCGGCGCATCACCGACGCCGTGGCGCTCGACTGCGCGCAGGAGGCGGCTGGCCAGTTGCGCTTCGAGATCGAGGCCGCGTTCTCGCAGGGCCTGCCGAACACGCCGATGGCCAACGCCACGGTACGCGTGGTGTCGGGCAATTTCCTCACCGCGCGACCCGTCGGCATCGTCGACGGCATCGACTTCCAGCAGAGCGGCCTGGTGCGCAAGGTGGACGCCAAGGCGATCCGCAGCGCGATCGACATCGGTGCAGTGGTGCTGCTGTCGCCGTTCGGTTTCTCCCCCACCGGCGAGGCGTTCAACCTGTCGATGGAAGACGTGGCCACGAGCACGGCAGTCGCGTTGCAGGCCGACAAGCTGCTCTTCCTGACCGAGGTGGCTGGCATTCGCGAGGATCGCGACGACCCCGAAAGCGCCATCGATACCGAGCTCGCACTGGCCGACGCCGAACGTTTGCTCGCCTCGCTGCCCAATCCGACCGAGCCGACCGACACCGCGTTCTACCTGCAACACTGCGTGAAGGCCTGCCGCGGCGGCGTCGAGCGCTCGCACATCCTGCCGTTCGCGGTCGACGGCGCGCTGCTGATGGAGGTCTACACCCACGACGGCATCGGCACCATGGTCGTCGACGAGAAGCTCGAAAGCCTGCGCGAGGCGACGGCCGACGACATCGGCGGCATCCTGCACCTGATCGAGCCGTACGAACTGGACGGCACCCTCGTCAAGCGCGACCGCACCGAGATCGAGCGCGACATCGGCCACTACACGGTGATCGAGCATGACGGCGTGATCTTCGGCTGTGCGGCCCTCTACCCCTACCCCGAGGCGCATACGGCCGAGATGGCGGCGCTCACCGTGTCGCCCGGGGTGCAGGGCCAGGGTGACGGGGAGCGCATGTTGAAGCGCATCGAGCACCGCGCCCGCGCGATGGGTCTGGACAGCATCTTCGTGCTGACGACGCGCACGATGCACTGGTTTCTGAAACGCGGATTCCAGCAGGTCGACGCCGACTGGCTGCCCGACGCGCGAAAGCGAAAATACAACTGGGATCGCCGCTCGCAGGTACTCCTGAAGAAACTCTGAGCCCGATCCACTCCATCTACCCGATAACGAACGCAGGAGTTCTGACATGCCGCGCACCGTGAACTGCAGCCATTTGAAGAGGGAAGCCGAGGGCCTCGATTTCCTGCCCTATCCCGGTGAACTGGGAAAGAAGATCTACGCCAACATCAGCAAGGAGGCGTGGCAGTTGTGGCTGAAGCACCAGACGATGCTGGTCAACGAGAATCGCCTCAATCTGGCCGATCAGCGATCGAGGCAGTATCTGGCGCGCCAGATGGAGCTTTTCCTGTTCGGCGAGGGCGTCGAGAAGCCCGCCGGCTACGTGCCGCCGGCGGCCTGAGCGACGTCGCAGAAGCGGGCGTCTGCCCGGGCCTCCCGGAAAATGACTGCTGGCCTGCCGGTGGCCCGACCGAACGGGCCGGACCGGGATATACTGGCGCGGCCGGCGGAGTATGTCGCCGGTTTTCCTGGTCGCGATATCAAGGACCGCGCTCGTATCTTTCAGGGGTGAATATCATGAGCGAAATGAAGGATCTGCTGGCGCAGAAGGCAGCGATAGAGAAACAAATCGAAGAGGCCGGGCGTCGGGCACGCACCGACGCAATAGCCAGGGTGAAATCCCTGATGGCTGAACATGGCCTGAGTATTGCCGACCTCGGCGCACGCAACGCGACCAAGGCGGTGCGGAAGACCGGCTCCAAGGTCGCCGCGAAATACCGCGACAGCGCGACCGGAAATTCATGGAGCGGCCGTGGACTGAGACCGAACTGGCTGAAGGCGGCGCTGGCCTCGGGCAGGAAACTCGACGATTTCGCCGTCTGAACCGTCTCGCCCGAACCGCACGCCGCCCGAGGGCGGCGATTTCACGCCGGGCGGTAGACTGCCCGAGTGATTCCGGCCGGTTTTCTGCATGAGCTGCTCGCCCGCGTCGACATCGTCGATGTCGTGGGGCGCCACGTCCAGCTGAAGAAGGGGGGCGCCAACCTCAGCGGCCTGTGCCCCTTTCACGCCGAGAAGTCGCCGAGCTTCACGGTCAGCCCGAGCAAGCAGTTCTATCACTGCTTCGGCTGCGGGGCGAGCGGCGATGCGATCCGCTTCCTGACCGAATACAGCGGAATGACCTTCGTCGATGCGGTGAAGGACCTCGCGCAGCAGGTCGGACTGACGGTCCCGGAGGACGACAGTTCGCCCGCCGAGCGCGAGCACGCGGCAGCACAGAAGCAACGCCGCGCCACGCTGACCGATGTGCTGGCGAAGGCCGCCGAGGCGTATCGCAAGCAGTTGAAGGCCAGCCCGCGCGCGGTCGATTACCTCAAGCACCGCGGCCTGAGCGGCGAGATCGCCGCGCAGTTCGGCCTCGGCTACGCCCCGGACGGCTGGCGAAATCTGGCAAGCGTGTTCCCCGACTACGAAGACCCGCTGCTCGAGGAGAGCGGGCTCGTGATCGCCCACGCCGGCGATGCCGACACGGACGCCAAGCGATACGACCGATTTCGCGACCGCATCATGTTTCCGATCCGGTCGGTGCAGGGGGACGTGATCGGCTTTGGCGGGCGCGTGCTCGACCGCGGTGAACCCAAGTACCTGAACTCGCCGGAGACGCCGGTGTTCAGCAAGGGCCGCGAGCTCTACGGCCTGTTCGAGGGCCGCGCGGCCGTGCGCCAGCGCGGCTATGCGCTCGTCGTCGAAGGCTACATGGACGTGGTGGCGCTGGCGCAGTCGAGCTTCGGCAATGCCGTCGCCACGCTGGGCACGGCCTGCACGGCCGACCATCTGCAGAAGCTGTTTAGGTTCACCGACTCGGTGGTGTTCAGCTTCGACGGCGACGCAGCCGGCCAGCGCGCCGCGCGCCGCGCGCTCGAGGCGAGCCTGCCCCATGCGAGCGACACGCGGACGATCCGATTCCTGTTCCTGCCGCCCGAGCACGACCCCGATTCCTACGTGCGCCAGCACGGTGCACAGGCTTTCGAGGCCTGTATTGCGCAGTCGGTGCCGTTGTCGCGCCAGCTCGTCGCGAGCGCCGGGGACGGCTGCGACCTGGCCACTGCCGAAGGCCGCGCGCACATGCTGGCCAACGCCAAGCCCTTGTGGTCGGCTCTGCCCGACGGCGCGCTCAAGCGCCAGCTGCTCGGCGACCTGGCGGCTGCCGGCCGCGACGACGCGGCACAGGTCTTGCGCCAATGGGGCCAGGCGAGCGCACCGACACGCATCGCGATGCCCACGCGCCCCGCGTCGCGGCGTTCCCGCCCGCTCAGCAAGGGAACTGCCAACCTGCTCGACCGCGCTGTCTGGCTGCTGCTCCACCGAAGCGAGATCTGGACCCGGCTCGACGGCGAGGCGCACGACATCCTCGCGGCCCAAGCCGCGCCGTACGACCACTTCTTCAGTTGCGTCGAGCGTTGCCTGCACGAGCACGGCCCGCTCGCACCGAGCGCGATGCTCGCCGAGTTGCGCGCGGGGTGCGTGCAGGACAGCGCCAGTGTCACCGTGCTGTCGCGCATCGCCGGGTTCCACGACCCGGAGCCGGACTCCGACATCGCCCACGAACTTTCCCTCGTGATCGCGAAGCTGCGGCTGCAGGCAGTCGATGACGAACTGAAGTTGCTCTTCGATTCGGGCGTGCAGTCCCCGGATGCCCAGCGCCGCAGCCGCGAACTGATGGAGGCCAGAAGACGCCTGAAGGCTTAGAACCTGAGGTATTCGGCTGCCCGCAGGTATAATCCCCGGCTCACGTCAGCGCGTCGAGAGTGACAGCAGCACCTCCGGGCCCCGGCCACCCTCTGACCCAGGGTCCCCACACAAGGCCAACCTCCACCCGCAAGGGCTGCCCTCTAAGGAATGTTCACGCGAGCTTGCCCTGAAGCAACTGGAGCCGCTGGGGCGAAGGAGCCCGCGGCGACCGGGTGCGTGCGCATGGTCGTCGAGCCCGGTTCGGCAGCCAGCGCTCGCGGCGACCCGGGCAGACCCCCGCGCGCCTCGCCGCTGCCTTGTGACGCAGCGCTTCGGCGCCATCTGCATTGACGATTCCGCGACGCTCCCTTTCCCGAGGCCCCGCGCCGACCACCCTTCGAGGACCTGCATGACCGCGAAAAAGACCGCCCCCGCCAAGGCCGCCGTGCCCGAGTTGAAAAAGAAGCCAGCCCCCGCCGTGCCCGTCAAGGCGGCGAGCAAGCCTGTTGCGGCCAAGACGGCAGCTTCCGCCGCCAAGCCGGGACCCAGGACCAGCGCCAAGCCTGCGGCCAAAGCTGCTGCGACCAAGTCCGTGCCGCTCAAGCCAAAGGCCGGCCGCAAGAACAAGGTCGAGCCGGGGAAGCCGGGCGAAGTCGTCGAGGACTTCTCCGACGTCGAGGCCGAGTTCAGCGGTGAACCCGAAGCCGAGGCCGCCGGCGAGGGCGACAGCAAGGTCAAGGCCAAACCGCTTCGCATGAAGGTGTCGCGCGCCAAGGAGCGCGCGCTGATGCGCGAGTTCGGCCTCGACGAGACCGCGCTCACCGAGGAAGAAGTCGCCAAGCGCCGCCAGGAGCTCAAGACGCTCATCAAGATGGGCAAGACGCGCGGCTTCCTGACGCATCAGGAAATCAATGACCACCTGCCGGAGAAGCTGGTCGACAACGAGATCCTCGAGGCCATCGTCTCGATGCTCAACGACATGGGCATCGCGGTCTACGAGCAGGCCCCGGACGCTGCGACGCTGCTGATCGCCGGAGGCGGCACGACCACCGCGACCGAGGAAGAGGCCGAGGAAGCCGCCGAGGCGGCGCTCTCGACCGTCGATTCGGAGTTCGGCCGCACGACCGACCCGGTGCGCATGTACATGCGGGAAATGGGCACGGTCGAGTTGCTGACGCGCGAAGGCGAAATCGAGATCGCCAAGCGCATCGAAGGCGGCCTGCAGGCGATGATGCTGGCGATCAGTGCCTCGCCGACGACGATCGCCGAGTTGTTGAGCTATGCGGACAGGATTGCCGCCGGCCAGATGCAGATCTCCGAGGTCGTCGACGGCTTCGTGCTGGCCGACGAGGCCGACGACTACGTGGCCGAGGAAGACGTCGACTTCTTCGACGAGGAGGACGACGACGATGGCCAGGGCGGCAGCAAGGCACTGACCAAGAAGCTCGAAGAGCTGAAGAACGCAGCGATCATCAAGTTCGAGGCGCTGCGCATCAACTTCGACAAGATGCGCAAGGCGTTCGAGAAGGAGGGCTACCAGTCCACCGCGTACAACCGTGCGCAGCACGCGATCAGCAACGAACTGATGACGATCCGCTTCACCGTGAAGACGATCGAGAAGCTGTGCGGCATCCTGCGCTCGCAGGTCGACGACGTGCGGCGTTACGAGCGCGAGTTGCGCAAGATCCTGGTCGACAAGTGCGGCATGCCGCAGGAACATTTCATCAAGCACTTTCCGCCGAACGCGCTCAATCTGAAATGGGCCGAACGGGAGTCTGCGACGAGCCGCGCCTACAGCACGGTCCTGGCGCGCAACCTGCCGCCGGTGCAGGAACTGCAGAAGAAGCTGATCGACCAGCAGGCCAAGGCCGTGGTGCCGCTCGAGGATCTGAAGAGGATCAACAAGCGCATGAACGAGGGCGAGAAGGCCTCGCGCGATGCGAAGAAGGAGATGATCGAGGCCAACCTGCGCCTCGTCATCTCGATCGCCAAGAAATACACCAACCGCGGCCTCCAGTTCCTCGACCTGATCCAGGAGGGCAACATCGGTCTGATGAAGGCGGTGGACAAGTTCGAATACCGCCGCGGCTACAAGTTCTCGACCTACGCGACCTGGTGGATCCGCCAGGCCATCACGAGGAGCATCGCCGACCAGGCGCGCACGATCCGCATCCCGGTGCACATGATCGAGACGATCAACAAGATGAACCGTCTCTCGCGCCAGCATCTGCAGGAGTTCGGCTTCGAGCCCGACGCGCCGACGCTCGCCGAGAAGATGGAGATCCCGGAAGACAAGATCCGCAAGATCATGAAGATCGCCAAGGAGCCGATCTCGATGGAGACGCCGATCGGCGACGACGACGACTCGCACCTCGGCGACTTCATCGAAGACACCAACAACACGGCACCGATCGAGGCCGCGATGCAGGCCGGCTTGCGCGACGTGGTGAAGGACATCCTGGACAGCCTGACGCCGCGCGAGGCCAAGGTGCTGCGCATGCGCTTCGGCATCGAGATGAGCACCGACCATACGCTGGAGGAGGTCGGCAAGCAGTTCGACGTGACGCGCGAACGCATCCGCCAGATCGAGGCCAAGGCGATCCGCAAGCTCAAGCACCCGAGCCGCTCGGACAAGCTCAGGACCTATCTGGACAATCTCTGATTGTCCAGATAGGTGCCGCCGCAGGCGGCCGCGGCCGCGCAGCGGGCGCGATTGAGCTTGCGCCGCAGGCACAAGCTGCGCACGTGCCTCGGCGATCTCTGACGCGCGATGGCATTGGGGCGACAGCGACGTCCGCGCCGCATCTCTGCACGCGATTAGACTTCGAGCAGGAGTTCACGCCTGCCCATGCCACTGATTCATCGACGCTGCGTTCTGTTCGCCGACCTGCGCGGCAGCACCGCGTTGTACGAGACGCTCGGCAACACCGCGGCGACGGCCGTCGTGACGAAGAGCGTCGCGGCGCTGGCGCGCATCGTGCGCGCACAGGGCGGGCAGGTCGTGAAGACACTCGGCGACGGCCTGATGGCCGTGTTCGACACCGCTGCCCAGGGCGTGCGGGCGGCCGACGACATGCACGAGTCGCTGTCTCGCCAGGTTCCGGTCGCGCGGCGCGTGTCGGCAGTCGAACTGCAGGTCGCGCTCGCCTACGGCGAAGTGGTCGAAATGGGCGGCGACTGTTTCGGTGACGCCGTCAACGTGGCGGCACGCCTGCTCGACCATGCCGACGACAACGAGACGCTGGCCACCTCGGCGGTGCTCGCCGGGCTGGCAGAACCCGAGCAGGCACGCTTTCGCAGCCTGGACCGCATGCAGTTGCGCGGCCGGGCCGAGCCGGTTCACGTCCATCTGCTCGAGGCGCGGCGTCTCGGCGACACCGCAACCACCGCTTTCGGCGGACTCAATCCGGTTGCCGCACCCGAAGGCATCCGCCTCACCTGGCTCGACCTGACCAAGGTCTTCAGCGGCCCCAGCCTGCCGGTCGTGCTCGGCCGCAGTCCGCAGGCCACCTACTCCATCGACGACAGCCGCGTGTCGCGATCTCATGCCCGGATCGACTGGCACGGCGGCACGTTCCAGCTGACCGATCTGAGCTACAACGGCTCCTACGTCCGCTTCGGCGACAGCGCTGAAATCGTGAGCCTGCGGCGCGGCTCCTGCACGTTGCACGGCAAGGGTGTGATCGGTCTCGGGGCGCCTCCGCTGGACGCGCTCGCGCCGTGCGTGAGCTTCGAGGTGCTGCGCTTGCGCGACACGGGCATCGGGCCATGACAGCGCCTCCCTCCCCCGCGCCGCAAGCGCCGACAAACGCGCTGCGCATGCTGTACGTGGAGGACGACCGCCTCAACGCGATCCTGTTCGAGGAAACCGTGCGGATGCGCGGCGGCATCGAATTGCAGGTGGCCGAGGACGGCGCCGAGGCGCTGGCGCTGGCGCGACAATGCCCGCCCGAAGTGCTGGTGCTGGACGCGCATCTGCCCGACATGAGCGGCTACGAGCTCCTGCTGCGTCTGCGCGAGCTGCCGACGCTCGCCGGCGTGCCGGCCTTCATGTGCTCGGCCGACGCAATGGACGAGGACATCCGACGTGCAAGGGATGCCGGATTCATCGGCTACTGGACGAAGCCGGTCGACCTGACCCGCGTGATGTCCGATCTGGACAGGCTGCTGGCGCCGCGATCGGCGGGTTGACTCCGGCGCGCGGGGCATCCGGCGACCCGATAATCGAGCGCCGAGACACGCGACGCCCTCCCTTCATGACCTTGTTGCCCGAACCGCCCCACTCCCACGGCGCGATGCCCGCCTCGCCGCAGACCGCCGTGCTGCTGTGCAATCTGGGCACACCCGACGAGCCCACAGCGCCGGCACTGCGTCGCTACCTGGCCGAGTTCCTGAGCGACCCGCGGGTGGTCGAGATTCCGCGCCTGATCTGGTGGCTGATCCTGCACGGCGTCATCCTGCGCGTGCGTCCGAAGAAGTCGGCCGCCAAGTACGCGCGCATCTGGATGGCCGACGGTTCGCCGCTGATGGTCTGGAGCATGAAGCAGGCGCGCCTGCTGGCCGGCTACCTCGGCCAGCGCGGCCACCGGGTCGCCGTTCACTGCGCGATGCGCTATGGCCAGCCGTCGATCGCCCAGGTGCTCGGCGAGATGAAGACCGCGGGCGTCACGCGCGTGCTCGTGCTGCCGCTGTACCCGCAGTATTCCGCACCGACTACGGCGAGCGTGGTCGATGCGGTCGCCGCCTGGGCGCAGCGCACGCGTGCCGTTCCCGAGCTGCGGTTCGTGAACCACTACCACGACGACCCCGGCTATATCGACGCATTGGCCAAGCGCGTGTTCGACCATTGGATGGTCAATGGCCGCGCCGACCGGCTGGTGATGAGCTTTCACGGCGTTCCGCAGCGCACGCTGCAGCTGGGCGACCCCTACCACTGCGAGTGCCAGAAGACGGCCCGCCTGCTTGCCGAGCGGCTGCAGTTGAAGCCGGACCAGTGGACGCTCAGCTTCCAGAGCCGCTTCGGCAAGGCCAAGTGGCTGCAGCCCTACACCGAACCTACGCTGCGCGCGCTCGCCGCACAGGGCGTGCGGCGGGTCGACCTGATCTGCCCCGGCTTCGTCGCCGATTGCCTGGAAACGCTGGAAGAGATCGGCATCGAAGCACGCGAAGCGTTCCTCGCGGCCGGTGGCGAGGAGTTCCGCTACATCGAGTGCCTGAACGACCAGCACGAATGGATCGCCGCACTGACGGCCATCGCCTTGCAGCACCTGCAAGGCTGGGACACCCGGACCGCAGGCGACGCAAACGCCCTGCGCGCGCAGCGCGAACGGGCGCTGGCGCTGGGCGCGCGCGACTGACCGGACCGCGTCGGCGCAAGCCCGCCGCTCAGCGGTTCTTCAGCGACTTGCGCAAGCGCATCAGGCGCGGCAACAACAGCACCGCGAGCACGACCACGAGCAGCGTCGCCGACATCGGGCGCTCGATGAACACGCCCCACTTGCCTTCGCCGATCGACAGCGCGTTGCGCATCTGCGCCTCGGCCAGCGGGCCGAGGATCATGCCGACGACGACCGGTGCGGTCGGGAAGTCGAAGCGTCGCATCACGACGCCGAGCAGGCCGATCGCATAGAGCAGCACGAGGTCGAACGCAGACTGGCGCATGCCGTACACGCCGACCGTCGCGAAGATCAGGATGCCCGCGTAGAGGTAGGACTTGGGAATCTTCAGCAGCTTGACCCACAAGCCAACGAGCGGCAGGTTCAGCACGAGCAGCATCACGTTGCCGATGTAGAGCGACGCGATCAGCGCCCAGACCAGCGCGGTGTTCTTCTCGAACAACTGGGGCCCCGGCTGGATGCCGTAGTTCTGGAACGCGCCGAGCAGGATCGCCGTGGTGTTCGAGGTCGGAATGCCGAGCGTGAGCAGCGGAATCAACGTCGCCGTGATCGCCGCGTTGTTGGCCGCCTCCGGTCCGGCCACGCCCTCGATGGCGCCCGCGGTGCCGAAGTCGTCCTTGTGGCGCGACAGCTTCTTCTCGGTGGCGTAGCTCAGGAACGTGGGAATCTCGCTGCCGCCGGCCGGAATGCAGCCGAACGGAACCCCGATCGCGGTCGCGCGCAGCCAGGCCGGCCATGAGCGGCGCCATTCGTCCGCGGTCATGTGAACCTTGCTCAGCTTGTTCTGCGTCTCGACCATCCGGCCTTCGAACAGCACGACGTACAACGCCTCGGCAACGGCGAACAGACCGACCGCGATCAGCACCACCTCGAGCCCGTCCATCAGTTCCGGCACGCCCGCGGTGTAGCGCGCCTGGCCGGTGATCTGGTCGATCCCGACGAGTCCCATCGCAAGGCCGACGAACAGCGCCGTCAGTCCGCGCAGCGTGCTCTTGCCGAGCACCGCACTGACCGTGCAGAACGCCAGCACCATGAGCAGGAAGTATTCGGGCGGGCCGAGGCGGACCGCATAATTGGCAACCACCGGCGCGAAGAACGTGACCACGACGGTGGCAATCGTGCCGGCGACGAAGGAGCCGATCGCCGCCGTCGCCAGTGCCGCCCCGGCACGGCCGCTCTTGGCCATCCTGTTGCCTTCGAGGGCGGTGACCATCGAGCCGGCCTCGCCCGGCGTGTTGAGCAGGATCGACGTCGTCGAGCCGCCGTACATCGCGCCGTAGTAGATGCCGGCAAAGAAGATCATCGATGCGGTGGGCTCGACCTTCAGCGTGATCGGCAGCAGCATCGCCACCGCCGTCGCCGGGCCGATGCCCGGCAGCACACCCACCGCCGTGCCGAGCGTGCAGCCGAGCAGGCACCAGAAGAGGTTGATCGGCGTGCCCGCGGTGACGAAGCCCTGGACGAGTTGGTTCAGGATGTCCATGTCACCCTCTGCTCAGAGCCAGCCGGTCGAGGTGATGCCAGGCAGGTTGATCGCCAGCAATTGCGTGAACATCCAGTACACCGGTGCGGCGATCGCAAAGCCGATCGCCGCGTCGCGGGCGAGCGCGCGCAGGCTCAGGTCGAGCCGGTCTTCCGACGACTTGAAGCCGCGCACGGCGAGCACGAAGCACAGCGTGCAGCTGAGGATGAAGCCGATCGTCGTGATCACGACCGCGTTGACGAGCAGTGCGACCGAGACCCAGACGAATCCGGCCCAGTGGCCGGCGTCGGCGCCCGATGGCGCGTCCATGGAGCGGAACCCGCCGCTGCGCGCCTCCCACAGCAGCCATGCACCGCAGAGGGTCAGCGTGCCGCCGACCAGCCAGGGCAGGAAGTTCGGGCCGACCCCGGCATAGCCGGCCACCGACGAGATCTGCACCGCGCCGGCCGCCAGCAGCAGGCCGAGCGCCAGGGTGCCGACGCCGACCAGTGCCTGTGGCAGTTTCATTCCCGGATTCCGAAGGGCCGCCCCCGAGGAAGCCGATCTCCCGTCGGGGGGCGACGCCTAAGGCGTCCTGGACTCTTCATCAGATCATCCCGGACTTCACCATCACCGCGCGAAGGCTCGCGAACTCGCTGTCGACGAAGGACTCGAACTGGGCGCCGGTCATCACGGCCGGCGTCCACTGGTTCTTCTCCAGCGACTCGGCCCAGGCCTTGCTCTTGGTGGCTTTGACGATCATCTCGGTCAGCGCCTTGCGCTGCTCGGGGCTGATGCCACCGGCGCCGTAGACGCCACGCCAGTTGCCGATCACGACGTTGATGCCCTGCTCCTTGAGCGTCGGCACGTCGATGCCCTTCAGGCGGGTCTCCGAGGTCACCGCGATCGCGCGCATCTTTCCGGTCTTGATGTACTCGGCAAACTCGCTGTAGCCGCTGCCGCCGATCGTGACGTTGCCGCCCAGGATCGCGGCGGTCGCCTCTCCGCCGCCGCGGAAGGCGACGTAGTTGATCTTCGACGGGTCGACGCCCACCTCCCGCGCGATCATCGCCGCGGCGATGTGCTCGGTCGCACCGCGCGAGCCGCCGCCCCACTTCACGCTGCCCGGGTCCTTCTTCAACTGTTCGATCACGTCCTTCATGGTCTTGAAGGGCGAATCGCCGGGCAGCACGAAGACGTTGTACTCGCTCGTCAAGCGCGCCAGCGGCGTGGCCTGCGACAGCGAAACCGGCGGTTTGCCGGTGATGATGCCGCCGAGCATCACCGCACCCATCACCATCAATGCATTCGGGTCGCCCTTGCTGCCGTTGACGAACTGCGCCAGGCCGATCGCACCAGCCGCACCGCCCTTGTTGTCGAAGCTCACCGACGAGGCAACGCCAGCGTCCTGCAGCGCCTTGCCGAGCGCACGGCCGGTCGCGTCCCATCCGCCACCGGGGTTGGCCGGGATCATCATCTTCAGGTTCGCGGCCGCGCGCGCCGACAGCGGCAGCGTGCCGGCAACGGCCAGCGCTGCCATGGACTTCAGAAAGGTGTCTCTACGCATGGGGTCTCCTGTGGAGCGGTTGCACACAGCAGGCATGTTCGCTGCACAGCCTGTCAATCGGCTGTCGCCAACCCTAGGGGAAACACCGATGGGGTCTGCGCACGAACGCGCGCCGCGCGCTCGGCCCTGCTAAGGTGACGGCGATGAAGCTCCTGCTCGTCGAAGACAACGCCGCCATGCAGACGACGCTCAAGCGCACGTTCGAGCGCCGCGGCATGCAGGTCGTCACCTGCGGCGATGGCGCGCGGGCGCTCGACCGCTGGCAGGCCAGCTTGCCCGACGTGGTGCTGCTCGACCTGAGCCTGCCCGGTCTGGACGGTCTGGAGGTGCTGGCCCGCGCGCGAGCCGCCGGCCTGGCCGCGCCGGTGCTCGTGCTGACCGCCCGCGGCACGGTCGGCGACCGCATCCTCGGCCTGAACGCCGGCGCCGACGACTACCTGCCCAAGCCGTTCGACCTCGACGAACTCGAGGCGCGCGTGCGAGCGCTCGCGCGACGCGCCGGCGCGGTTGGCGATCGCGAGCCGGCAGGCCTTGGCGGTGCTGCCGAGTATTGCGGCATGCGCTGCGACGCCGCGAGCGGCGCCGTGTACTGGCATGGCGAGGCGATGGAGCTCGCGCCGCGCGAACTTGCTCTGCTGCGCGCTCTGCTCGCGCGGCCAGGCCATGCGGTGGCCAAGGAGAGGCTGCTCGAACTCGTGTTTCCCGGCGAGACGCAGGTGCAGGCCGAGGCGATCGAGGTCGTCGCCTACCGGCTGCGCAAGAAGATCGCCGGTACCGGCGCGCAGCTGACGACGCTGCGCGGTCTGGGCTACCTGCTGAAGGCGAGCGCGTGATCCTGGACTGGCGGCGCCCGCTCTCGCTGCGCAGCACGCTGCTGCTCGGCATCCTGCTGCCGATGCTGGCCTTCGTGGCGATCAACACCGTGGGCCTGTACCGCCAGGCGCTGCGCTCGGCCGACACGGCCTACGACCGCACGCTGCTGGCCAGCGCCAAGTCGATAGGAGAGCAGCTCGAAGTCGCGGGCGCCGGCGACCGGGCGCGCCTGACCGCCACCGTGCCCTACTCCGCGCTCGAGACCTTCGAGGCCGACAACCGCAGCCGCATGTTCTACAAGGTCAGCGGCTTCGCCGGCGAGATGGTGTCCGGCTTCGAGGACCTGCCCGCCTGGCGGGGAACGCTGCCTACCAAGGGGCCGTACTCGGCGCTGGTGGATTTCTACGACGACCGCTTTCGCGGCCAGCCGGTGCGCGTGGCGGTGCTGCTGCAACCGGTGGCGGGCGTCGAAGGGCGTGGCATGGCGACGATCCAGGTGGCCGAAACGCTGGAACTGCGCCAGACGCTGGCCCGCCAGATCCTCGTCGACACCTTGTGGCGCCAGGCGGCCCTGGTGCTCGTCATCACACTGGTGGTGGTGCTCGTCGTGCAGCGCGCCACGCGGCCGGTGCGCGAGCTCAGCGCCGAGTTGCGCCAACGCAGCGAGGACGACCTGGCGCCGATCGACATGTCTCGCGCCCCCGGCGAGCTGCTGCCGCTCCTCGAGGCCACGAACCAGGTCATGGCACGGCTGGCGCATCTGCTGGCGCACCAGAAGCGCTTCGTGCGCGACACGGCACACCAGTTGCGAACCCCGCTGGCGGTGCTGCGGACGCAGCTTCAATCCGCGCAGCGCGGCGACGTGGAGCCGGCGCAGGCGCTGCAGGAGATGAGCGGCACGGTCGAGCGCGCGACGACGCTCGCCAACCAGATGCTCGCGCTGGCCAAGGTCGAGCAATTGCGCCAGCAAGGCGGCGCACCGCGCGTCGACTGGGCCGACGTCGTGCGCGCGGTGGCGCTGGACCTGTCGCCGCTGATCGCCGAGCGTCATCTCGACTTCGATCTCGACACCGTGCCGGCACCCGTTCGCGCGCACGAATGGGCGCTGCGTGAACTGACGCGCAACCTGCTGCACAACGCGATCAGGCACACACCGGAGCACGGCTGCCTGTCGGTGCGGCTGGCGAGCGGCGTGCAGCAGGCGGTGCTGACCCTGGCCGACAGTGGCCCCGGCATCCCGGCCGAGCAACGCCTGCGCCTCTTCCAGCCGTTTGCCG
The DNA here is from genome assembly GCA_963802435.1 of uncultured bacterium. Taxonomy (GTDB): domain Bacteria; phylum Pseudomonadota; class Gammaproteobacteria; order Burkholderiales; family Burkholderiaceae_C; genus CAIKUF01. The sequence continues at coordinate 369,686 of CAWDIT010000002.1, read as the reverse complement.
CCGGCGATTCGCGCAGCGGATCGGGGCTCGGGCTCGCGATCTGCCACGAAATCGTCCTCAGCCTGGGCGGCGACATCCGGCTCGACAACCGCGAGCAGCTGGGCCGCGTGACCGGCCTCGACGCCACCGTGCGGCTCCCGTTGGCCGACAATCCTCACCCATGAAGGGAACGACGGAAAGCGCTCGCATGCGCCTGGACAAGTGGCTGTGGGCGGCGCGCTTCTACAAGACGCGCGGCCTGGCGGTCGAGTTCATCGAGAAGGGGCGCGTGCAGGTCAACGGCCAGCCCGTCAAGCGCGCCCGCGAGCTGCATGTGGGGGACCTCGTCAGCCTGCGCCAGGGTGCGCAGGGCGAGATCGCGCGCGAGCTGCGCGTGCTCGGCTTGAGCGAGGCGCGCGGCCCGGCGCCGGTGGCGCAGTTGCTGTACGAAGAGACCGCCGCAAGCATCGCCGCGCGCGAGGCCGCCGCGAAGGCACGGCCGTTCGTCGCCGACCCGGCCCTCTCGATCGAGCAGGGCCGCCCGACCAAGCGCAATCGGCGCGAGCTCGCCGAGTGGCAGCGCTGGAGCGCGAGCGTCGAGCCGGAGTGACGCGCGGCGCAAAGCCACCGGGCGCCGGCATCGGGCAGCGAACGTCAGCTCGAGGAAGCGCTACGGCGCTTGGATGCGCGCTGGCCAGGCGCTCTGGCGAGACGCTCTGGTGGCTCGGTGAGACGGCCGGTGACGTACTTGTGAAGGACGCTTGCAATGAGGGTCTGGTAAGGAACACCTTCTTCCAGGGCCTTGACCTGAATGTCGCTGAGATCCCCAGATGACAGGCGGATATTGACGCGCCGATCCTTGATGCCAGTCGCCCGCGCGGCCGCCTTGAACCTGGCCAGTACAGCCTTGGTCGCCACCGACTTCAGCTTGCCCTTGTCATAGGCACTCAGAACTTCGAGTTCGTCGTTGTCAGTGTTCGGCATCTTCTTCTCCCAGATTCAAGTAGTCGCGGGTTGCCTTGCGGCTCGGAATGATTGTCTTGAGGAAGAAGCAGTCCTCCTCCTCGACGAACGGAACCAAGTACGCATAGCTGTCAATGGCTACGACAAGGACTCGATGTCTCGGGTACTTCACCTCGTTTGGATGAGCCAGGACGTCCAGCAGGCCATCGGACTTCGATGGCGACGACGATGCCCTCGAACGAAACCCCTCGGTCGGCCCTGAGCGTGTCGTTCTTCTCCGGGTTCCACCGAAAGGGCTTCATCCCCGCATGTTACGTCGCCGTGTGCCTTATGTCATCACGCCGACTCAAGGCGCACACAAGAGGCCCAACATTGAAGCTGAGCGGACGCCACCGGTGAGGCGCTTGGGCCGCGAGACGGATGATGAGACTGGCCGGCTCACGGCCAAAGTAGCAGCCGCTGGAGGTCCGCTCGAGCGAGGCAGCAGCGGCGCGCTCACAGCATTGGCCGATGTTCTCGGCTCGAGTGCCAGAACGCCAGAACCTTGAGGTCTTCGGCGTCAGCCATGTAGTAGATGAAGTAGCCGACCCTGCTGAGTAACAGGCGGCGGACACCTGGTATCCGTGCACCTTCGTACTTGGCGCCGATACCAGGCTGCTCTGCCAAGAGGGCGACTGCATCAGCAAAGTCTGTCCCGATTGCAGCCGGTGCTGCGGGCCGGTTGGCGAGCCACCACTCCGCGGCACGGCGGATCTCGGCGGCAGCGCGTGCCGAGATCTTGACCCGCAGACGCATGCTCAGCTGCGGGTGGGCAGCGAGGCCAGCAGCTCACCGAGCGAAACGAACTCTCCACGCTCGACCTGGGCGATCGAGTCGAGGAGTGCTGCTTCCTGGGCCGCCGTGAGGGTGAATCCTTCGTCTGCGCCGCGGGTGACGACGGTAACTTTGGCTCCCTCGGAAAGCGGAACGCCTTCGAGGACGATCTTCCCGTTGATGACGGTGCCAGTAGCGACTTGCATACGGAGGATGGTACTCCGACGGTGGCATCTGCCGCCTAACGTTCTCGGGCGCAAGTCTGCGCCGCTCACCGGATCGTGGCTCAGTCCTGCGCCCGTAGCCGGAGACGGGCGCACGACTGCCGGGCACACTTCGCGAGCCGTTCGAGCGGCCCCGTGACCTCACCTACAGCTGCCGCCCGCTCGCCACCGCCAGATAGAACCACTCGTGCCCCGGTGCTGCGGCGACGTCGGGGAACACGATGAAACCAGCCTGCGGCGCGCGCAGCTCGTCGCCGTCGTGGCGCACTGCGATCAGTTCGCCCGGCTGCAACGGATCGAAGCTCGTCCACGGGCGCACGAAACGGTCGCCTTCGTGGTCTCGGTCGACCACCGTGACCAGGCGCAGGCATTCGAGCGGCCGCGCCGGCGGCGCCAGTGGCAGGTCGGCCAGGCCGAGCAAGGCGATCGTCTGGCGAATCGCGCGGTAGGCCACTTCGGGCGCGCTCGCATCGTCGTGCTGGCCGCATTCCAGCGTCACCGCGTAGCCGCCCTGGCTGCGCATGTACTCGGTGGTGCCGATGCCGTAGGACGCGTCGCCCTGCACGCCGGCCAGCGGCTGCCCCTGGGCGAGCATGCGCTCGCGGCGGCGTTGCACACCGCCGGCATAGGCCGGCATCCAGCCCTCGACGACGCGGCTCACGCCCAGGTGCGCGGCCAGCGCAGATTCTTCGGCCTCGCGGGCGAAGGGCTCGAGCGTCCCCGTGTTGTCGGCCGGCCCGCAGAGCACGAAGGGGTTGCCGGGGCTGCGAAACGAGTGCAGGTCGAGCAGCGCATCGTGGGTCGCGAGCCAAGGACACAGGACGTTGGCAATGCAGTCTTCGTAGTCGGAAGGAGCCGCGCTCGGCTGCAGGCGACGATTCAGGTTGCGCTCGCCAACGCGTCGCCCGTGGGCATAGGCCAGCGGGTTGCACACCGGCACGAGCGTGAGCACGCCGCGGGTGATCTGCAGCTCGCCGCGAGCGATCTCGGTGCGCACGCGCTCGATGGCCCTCGTGCCACAGGTTTCGTTGCCGTGCACGGCGCCGGTGACGATCAGCCGCGAGCCGGGTTGCAGCGCGGCGAACTGGTGGGCTTGCAGCATGGCGGTGCCGGGAAGAGGTCGCGGCGTTGCGGCACCGGGCCGCGGCCGACGTGCCTCAACCACGAAGATGGCAGGCCACCCAGTGGCCGTCGGTGGATCGTTCGAGCAGCGGCGCCTCGACGTCGCAAAGCCCCTTGCGCGCGATCGGGCAGCGGGTATGGAAGTGGCAGCCCGCCGGCGGGTGGATCGGACTCGGCACGTCGCCCTGCAGCATGATGTGCTTGCGCTTGACCTGCGGGTCGGGGATAGGCACCGCCGACAGCAGCGCCTCGGTGTACGGGTGCAGCGGCTGCGTGTAGAGCTGGTTCGCCGTCGCGAGCTCGACGATGCGCCCGAGGTACATCACCGCCACCCGCGTGCTGATGTGCTCGACCACCGACAGGTCGTGGGCGATGAAGATGTAGGTCAGGTTGAACTTCGCCTGCAGGTCCTCGAGCAGGTTGATGACCTGCGCCTGGATCGACACGTCGAGCGCCGACACCGCCTCGTCGCAGACGATCAGCTTCGGTGATACCGCCAGCGCGCGGGCGATGCCGATGCGTTGGCGCTGCCCGCCCGAGAACTCGTGCGGATAGCGCCGCATGTGGTCGGCGGCGAGGCCCACGGTCTCGAGCAGCTCGACGATGCGATCCTCGAACTGCGCGCGCGTCTTCGCCAGCTTGTGGATGATCAATGCCTCGCCGACGATGGCGCGCACCGTCATGCGTGGGTTGAGCGACGCGTACGGGTCCTGAAAGATGATCTGCATGTCGCGCGCCAGCGAGCGCAACTCGGTCTTGCCGAGCGAGGTGACGTTGCGGCCTTCGAACCAGACCTCGCCCGAGGTCGGCTCGATCAGGCGCAGGATGCAGCGCCCGGTGGTGCTCTTGCCGCAGCCCGACTCGCCCACCACGCCCAGCGTCTCGCCGCCCATCAGCTCGAAGCTCACGCCGTCGACGGCGTGCACGCGCTCGACCTCGCGGCCGAGCAGCCCGCCCTTGAGCGGGAAGTGCTTGACCAGATCCTTGACCTTCAACAGCGGCGCGGTCATGTGGGCAAGTCCAGGATGCAGGCGACCTTGTGTCCCGGTGCCACTTCGCGCAACTGGGGCGTCGCCTCGGTGCACGCCGCGCGCGCGTACCTGCAGCGCGGCGCGAAGCGGCAGCCCTCGGGCGGTGCGATGAGCTTCGGCACCACCCCCGCGATCGCTTCGAGACGCACCTTCTTCACCGCCGCGGTGTCGATGCGCGGGATCGAGCGGATCAGCCCCTGCGTATAGGGGTGGCGCGGGTGGGCGAACAGCTCGGCCACCGGCGCTTCCTCGATCACCTTGCCGGCGTACATGACGACGACGCGCTGCGCGGTTTCGGCGACCACGCCCATCGCATGAGTGATCAGCATGATCGACATCCCGAGGCGCGCCTTCAGCTCGTTCAGCAGGTCGAGGATCTGCGCCTGGATCGTGACGTCGAGAGCCGTCGTCGGCTCGTCGGCGATCAGCAGCTTGGGGTTGCAGGCAAGCGCCATCGCGATCATCACGCGCTGGCGCATGCCGCCCGAGAACTGGTGCGGGTAGTCGTGCACGCGCCGCTCGGGCGTCGGAATGTGGACGAGCTTGAGCATCTCGGCCGCACGGTCCATCGCACCCTTGCGGCCCAGGCCTTCGTGCAGCCTGAGCACCTCGGCGATCTGCTCGCCCACCGTGTACACCGGGTTCAGCGAAGTCATCGGTTCCTGGAAGACGATGGCGATTTCCTTCGCCCGGATCTTGCGCATTGCGTCGGCCGGCAGCGGCACCAGGTCCCGCCCTTGCCACAACACCTGCCCGGCGACGATCTTGCCGGGTGGCATCGCGATGAGCTTGAGCACCGTCATCGCGGTGACCGACTTGCCGCAGCCCGATTCGCCGACCACGCCCAGCGTCTCGCCGCGCTCGACCGTGATGTCCACGCCGTCGACCGCGTGCAGCCAGCCGTCGTCGGTCTTGAAATGGGTCTTCAGGCCCTTGATCTCGAGCAGCGCCATCTACATCACCCGGCGCGGATCCAGCGCGTCGCGCAGTCCGTCGCCGATGAAGTTGATCGTCAGCACGGCGAGGAAGATCGCCGCACCGGGGAACAGCGCCCAATGCGCGGCGATGTCGAGGTGGTCCTTGGCGTCGTACAGCAGGCGGCCCCAGGTCGGGATGTCGGGCGGAAAGCCGAGCCCCAGGAACGACAGCGTCGACTCGGCGATGATCGCCGCCGCCACGTCGATGGTCCCGGCAACGATCACCGGCCCGAGCGCGTTGGGCAGGATGTGGCGCACGACCTGGCGCGTGGTGGAGGCGCCGAGCGCACGCGCCGCCTCGACGAACTCCTTCTCGCGCAGCGAGAAGAACTGCGCCCGCACCAGGCGCGCCACCGGCATCCAGCGGAAGCCCCCGACGACGAGCACGATCATGATGAACACGCCGACCTCGGGCCCGAACGCCGCCTTCAGGCTGTCGCGAAACAGGTAGATCAGCAACAGCAGCAGCGGCAGCTGCGGCATCGACAGGAACAGGTCGGTCAGCCACATCAGTGCGGTATCGACAACGCCGCGCGAGATGCCGGCGATGGCTCCGATCGTCACGCCGACCGTGACCGCCATCGCCATCGCCGCAAGACCGACGGCCAGCGAGATGCGGCCGCCGTAGAGCATGCGGGCGAAGATGTCCTGTCCCAGGTCGTCGGTGCCCAGCGGATGCGCCGCCGAGGGGCCCTTCAGGCGGGCGGTGAAATCGATCTCGTTGATCGCCACCTTCCATACCAGCGGTCCGAGGACGACCAGTGCGACCATGACGAGTAGAACCACCAGGCTGATCACCGCGAGCTTGTGGCGGCGAAAGCGCCGCCAGGCCTCGCGCCCCGGCGAGACATGAGCTGCGCGCGCCGCACCGCCGTCGGCCGGCCTAGCGGTAGCTGATGCGGGGGTCGAGCCAGCCATAGAGCAGGTCTGCGATCAGGTTGAAGAGGATCACGAGGCAGGCGAAGACGAAAGTCACTGCCATGATGACCGGCGTGTCGTTGCGCAGGATGGCGTCGATCAGCAGCGAGCCGATGCCCGGGACGCGAAAGATCTGCTCGGTGACGATGGCCCCGCCGAAGACCTGGGGCATCGTCAGGGCGACCAGCGTGACGACCGGGATCAGCGCGTTGCGCACGACGTGCTTCATCACCACGACGCGCTCGCTCAAGCCCTTCGAGCGGGCGGTCGTGACATGGTCGAGGCGGACGACGTCTAGCACCGACGAGCGCACATAGCGCGTCCAGCTCGCACCCTGGAACATCCCCAGTACGACAACCGGCATGATCGACTGTCGCGTGTGCTCCCACCACCACTGCCAGCCGGTCGCAGAAATGTCTGCGCGGTAGACGAAGGGCAGCCAGTCGAGCTTGATCGAGAACACCAGGATCAGCAGGATGCCGGTGAAGAAGGTCGGTAGCGAGAAGCCGACGAAGGCGAACAGGCTGGCGATGCGGTCGAACCACGAATACGGCCTGACGGCCGAGTAGATGCCCACCGGCAGCGCGACGCACAGCGCCAGCACCTGCGACGCGCCGATCACCACCAGCGTGACCGGCACGCGCTGCCAGATGAGCGTGTCCACGTCGACCCGGCTGATGAACGAGAAGCCCCAGTCGCCCTGCAGCATCGCCGCCAGCCAGCGGAAGTAGCGCTGCCAGACCGGGTCGTCGAGTCCGAACTTGACGCGCAAGGCCTGGCGCACCTCGGGCGGCACGTTCGGGTTGAGCGCCAGTTCGCCGAACGGATCGCCGGGCGCCAGCGCGAGCACGGTGAACAGCACCACGCTGATGCCCAGCAGGCTGGGCACGGCGACAGCCAAGCGCCGCAGGATGTAGGGGCCCACGGCAGGTGTCGAGTCAGGCGGGTGTCAGGCCTCGCGATACCAGTTGTGCAGCGACGAGAAGTCCAGGTCCCAGCCGGACAGCGGTGCCACCAGCTTCAGAACGGCGCCGCGCACGCGTGGCCGGCTGATCAGTGGGATGACGTAGCCGTCCTTGACCACCATGTCGTTCATGCGGATGAACAGCGCGGCGCGTTTGACCGGGTCGAGTTCGACTTCGGCGGCGGCGAAGGCCTTGTCGTACTCCTCGTTGCGCCAGCGCACGATGTTGCGGCCCTGCCACTTGTTGGCCTTGGACGCGACCTCGTCCGACGTGTACTGGCCCATGAAGCGCTCGGCATCGGGCTGCGTCATGGTCGTGGTGTACATCTGCATGTCGCACCAGAACTTGCCGTAGGTGTCGGGATTGCCCACGTCCGACGAGAAGAACACCGAACCGGTGACCGATTTCAGTTCGAGATCGATGCCGGCCTTCTGGCAGGCCTGCTTGACGACGGCCTGTTCCTTCTGCCGCGTCGAGTTGATCGATGTCTGGAAGACGAGCCTCATTTTCTTGCCGCCCTTCTCGCGCGTACCGTCGGACCCTTTCTTCCAGCCGGCGGCATCGAGGATCTGGTTGGCCTTGTCGACGTTGAACTCGAACTTCGTGTTCGGTGACCGGAAGCGCGCCGGGGCGTTCAGGAAGTTGCTCGTCGCCGTCCCGGTGCGGCCATAGATGAACTCCTGGATGCCCTTGCGGTCGGCCAGCAGCGCCATCGCCTCGCGCACCGCCGGGTCGCTGAACGCGAAGTGCTTGCTCTTGACGCTGGCCCGCTCGCCATCGACCTCGGTCCAGGGGTCGGTCGTGTTGAGCTGGATGAACTCGATGTCGCCGCTGGGGATGATGTGGGCCTTGCCCTTGCCGCCGGCCTCCATGCGCAGCAGCACCTCGTCTTCGACCTGCAGGTTCCAGGCGTAGTCGTACTCGCCGGTCTGCAGCACGGCGCGCGCCGCCGACGTGGCGTCGCCGCCGCCCTTCATCTCGATGCTGTCGAAGAACGGCCGGTTCGGCATGTGGTAGGCGTTGTTGATCTCGCCGCGCACCATGTCGCCCGGCTTGAAGTCGACGAACTTGTAGGGACCTGTGCCCACCGGCTTCAGGTTGTTCGGCGCCTCGCGAGACTTCGCGCCGATGTAGGGTGCGAACAGGTGCTTCGGGAGGACCATCCCTTCGGCAGCGACGAAGGCCTGCGCCCAGAACGGCGTGGGCTTGGGAAAGCTCACCCGAATGCTGTGCGAATCGACCTTCTCGACCTTGACGTCCTTGTAGACGCCGATCGTGATCGCGGCAGTGGCCGGGTCGCGCGCATATTCCCAGGTGAAGACGCAGTCGTCGGCGGTGAAGGGCTGGCCGTCGTGCCAGGTCACGCCCTTCTTCAGCTTCCAGACGACCGACTTGCCGTCGGCCGACAGCCCGCCGTTATCGCGACTCGGGATCTCGGCGGCCAGGATGGGCACCAGGTTGCCGTCGTTGTCCCATACCGCGAGCGGTTCGTAGAAGATGCGCGAGCCTTCCTGGTCCTTGGTGCCGTTGGCGAAGTGCGGCTGCAGCAGCGTCGCGCCCTGCCACCACAGTACCTTCAGCGCCCCGCCGCCGCCCCGCTTGGTCGGCTTGTAGGCCGGCGCCGCCTGGGCCTGCGCGATGCCAGCGTGCATCAGCATCATCGATGCCATCGGCGCCGTCAGCCCGAGGCCGACCATCTGGTGCAGGAACGAACGCCGCGGCAGCCTGCCGGCACGAACGTCTTCGATCTGGGCACGCACTTCACGTTCTTGCATGGTCAAACTCCTGTCGGCCCGGCCGGGCCATCGGTGGATCGTGGGAAAACGAAGTTTCAGCGAAGACTCACTTGCACTCAAGCCAGTCGTCGCCAGCGGGTGCGCCGATGCTAGCGGCGCCAACCGAACTTGCTACTGGGGTCGGCCCGGGGCAAGGCCAGGCAGCGCCGTCTCGAACACGAATTCGGCGCAATTCCCTCTTGAAAGCGCGTGAATCGCACCCAGTTGCCCCTTTCTTGGAGTCCGAAGACATGTCCCAACCAGAACCCAGGCCACCTCTCGAGGGTCTCGACACCAACCCGCCAGTTGGTGCCGAGCCCGCGTCCGAGATGAGCACTGAAGCGCGGCTCGCGGAAGTCGAGGCTCGTCAGGCGGAACTGGCCGACGCCTACCTGCGCGCCAAGGCCGACGCTGAAAATACGCGTCGGCGCTCCGAAGAAGAGATCGCCAAGGCACGCAAGTACGCTGTCGAGGGCTTCGCCGAAGATCTGCTGCCGGTGAAGGACAGTCTGGAGGCGGCGCTCGCGCTGCCCGACGCGACGGCGGAGCAGATGCTCGAGGGCGTGCACGCCACCCTGCGTCAGCTCTCTGCAGCACTCGAGCGAAACAAGGTCGCCGAGATCAACCCGGCCGCAACCGCGAAGTTCGATCCGCACCTCCATCAGGCAATCAGCGTCGTGCCTGCCAACCAGGACGCGAATACGGTGGTGACGGTGCTGCAAAAGGGCTACCTGATCGCCGACCGGGTGCTGCGACCGGCACTGGTCATCGTGTCGGGGCCGCCGCAGTGATCGGGCGCGCCGTGCTCACCTCTTTGCGGTGCGGCTTGAAACCTCGCCACTGATCCACAACTACGAATACAACGGGCTTTCAGCCTTCAGGAGCAGGAACATGGGAAGAATCATCGGCATCGACCTCGGCACCACGAACTCGTGCGTCTCGATCATGGAGGGCAACACCACCAAGGTGATCGAGAACAGCGAGGGTGCGCGCACCACGCCGTCGATCATCGCCTACCAGGACAGCGGCGAAATCCTCGTCGGTGCGTCGGCCAAGCGGCAGGCAGTGACGAATCCGAAGAACACCCTGTATGCGGTGAAGCGCCTGATCGGCCGCAAGTTCACCGAGAAGGAAGTGCAGAAGGACATCGACCTGATGCCCTACAAGATCGTTGCCGCCGACAACGGCGACGCGTGGGTCGAGGTGCGCGGCACCAGGCTCGCGCCGCAGCAGGTCAGCGCCGAGGTGTTGCGCAAGATGAAGAAGACCGCCGAGGATTATCTCGGCGAGCCGGTCACCGAAGCGGTGATCACGGTGCCCGCGTACTTCAACGACTCGCAGCGCCAGGCGACGAAGGACGCCGGCCGCATCGCGGGTCTCGACGTCAAGCGCATCATCAACGAGCCGACCGCCGCGGCGCTCGCGTTCGGACTGGACAAGACTCACAAGGGCGACCGCAAGATCGCGGTCTATGACCTCGGTGGCGGCACCTTCGACATCTCGATCATCGAGATCGCCGATGTCGAAGGCGAGAAGCAGTTCGAGGTGCTGTCGACCAACGGCGATACCTTCCTCGGCGGGGAAGACTTCGACCAGCGCGTCATCGACTACATCATCGCCGAGTTCAAGAAGGACCAGGGCGTCGATCTCGGCAAGGACGTGCTCGCGCTGCAGCGCCTGAAGGAAGCGGCCGAGAAGGCCAAGATCGAGCTGTCGAGCAGCGCGCAAACCGACATCAACCTGCCCTACGTGACGGCCGACGCGTCGGGCCCGAAGCACCTGAACATCAAGCTGTCGAGGGCCAAGTTCGAGGCGCTGGTGGACGATCTGATCGAGCGCACGATCGCGCCATGCCGCATGGCGATCAAGGATTCGGGCGTCAGCGTCGCAGACATCCAGGACGTGATCCTGGTCGGCGGCATGTCGCGCATGCCCAAGGTGCAGGAGAAGGTCAAGGAGTTCTTCGGCCGCGAACCGCGCAAGGACGTCAATCCCGACGAGGCCGTGGCGGTGGGCGCGGCGATCCAGGGCCAGGTGCTCGCCGGCGACCGCTCCGACGTGCTGCTGCTCGACGTGACGCCGCTCTCGCTCGGCATCGAGACGCTCGGCGGCGTGATGACGAAGATGATCACCAAGAACACGACGATCCCGACCAAGTTCTCGCAGACCTTCTCGACCGCCGACGACAACCAGCCGGCGGTGACGATCAAGGTCTACCAGGGCGAGCGCGAGATGGCCTCGGGCAACAAGAGCCTCGGCGAGTTCAATCTCGAAGGCATCCCGCCCGCCCCGCGCGGCCTGCCGCAGATCGAGGTCACGTTCGACATCGATGCGAACGGCATCCTGCACGTCAGCGCCAAGGACAAGGGCACCGGCAAGGAGAACAAGATCACGATCAAGGCCAACTCGGGCCTGACCGAGGCCGAGATCCAGCAGATGGTGCGCGACGCCGAGGCCAATGCGGCCGAGGACAAGAAGAAGCTCGAACTGGTGCAGGCACGCAATCAAGCCGACGCCATGGTCCACAGCGTGAAGAAGTCGCTCGCCGAGCACGGCGGCAAGCTCGACGCCGGCGAGAAGGAGAAGATCGAGGCGGCACTGAAGGACGCCGAGGCGGCGATCAAGAGCGACGACAAGGCCGATATCGACGCCAAGACCGAAGCGCTGATGACGGCAAGCCAGAAACTCGGCGAGAAGATCTACGCCGAGACGCAGGCGGCACAGGCCGCGGCGGCCGGCGCGGGCGCGGCGGGACCGGCAGGGGGCGAAGCGGCGGGCGCTGGCGGATCGGCCAAACCGGCCGACGACAACGTCGTCGATGCCGAGTTCACGGAAGTCAAGGACAAGAAGTAGGCGGGCGGTCCGGGCCTCGCGAGGCTCCAGCGAATCGGCAGATCCCCCGTGCGCCCGACCGGCGCACGGGGGTTTTGGCTAGCGGCTAGATCTGTTACGAGTCAGTCTCCCCCGAAACTTCGTCTTGCGGCGATAAGGCAGCAGCACAGATGGCAAAGCGTGACTACTACGACGTCCTCGGTGTGCCGAAGAACGCCACCGACGAAGACATCAAGAAGGCCTATCGAAAACTGGCCATGAAGCACCACCCCGACCGCAACCAGGGCGACGGGTCGAAGAAGTCGGAAGAGCGTTTCAAGGAGGCCAAGGAAGCGTACGAGATGCTGTCGGATCCGCAGAAGCGCGCGGCCTACGATCAGCATGGCCACGCCGGCGTGGACCCCAACATGGGCGCACGCGGCCCGGGCGGCGAGGGCTTCGGCGGCTTTGCCGAGGCTTTTGGCGACATCTTCGGCGACATCTTCGGCGCCGGTGGCGGCGGCCGTCGCGGGGGCGGCCAGCAGGTCTACCGCGGGGCCGACCTCAGCTACGCGATGGAGGTCACGCTCGAGGAAGCGGCGCAGGGCAAGGAAACGCAGATCCGCATTCCGAGCTGGGAGGCCTGCGAGACCTGCCACGGTACCGGCGCCAAGCCGGGCACGAGCGCGAAGACCTGCACCACCTGCAACGGCGCCGGCACGGTGCACATGCGCCAGGGCTTCTTCAGCATTCAGCAGGCCTGCCCGCATTGCCACGGCAGCGGCAAGATCATTCCCGAGCCTTGCACCGCCTGCAGCGGCCAGGGCAAGATCAAGAAGACCAAGACACTCGAAGTGAAGATTCCCGCCGGCATCGCCGAGGGCATGCGCATCCGCTCGGCAGGCAACGGCGAACCGGGCACGAACGGCGGTCCGCCAGGCGACCTCTACATCGAGTTGCGCGTCAAGGCGCACGAGATCTTCGAGCGCGACGGCGACGACCTGCACTGCTCGGTTCCCGTCGCGATGACCACCGCCGCGCTCGGCGGCAACATCGAAGTGCCGACGCTCAACGGAAAGGCCGAGATCGACCTGCCCGAGAGCACCCAGACCGGCAAGACCTTCCGCCTGCGCGGCAAGGGCATCAAGGGCGTTCGCTCGAGCTACCCGGGTGACCTGTACTGCCACATCAGCGTCGAGACGCCGGTGCGCCTGAGCGAACACCAGCGCAAGCTGCTGAAGGAACTCGACGAGTCGTTCCGCAAGTCCGGCGACCGGCATTCGCCGAACGCGAAATCGTGGACCGACCGGGTGAAGGACATCTTCAAGTAGTCCTTTCGAACGATGGCCTCACCGGCGCCATCGTTCTCTTGCCGTGCCGGGACCTTCCATCGGATGGATGGTCGCCGCGCCCGCCGCGCGAGACAGTCTCGTCATCCCTCCGACGAGTCTGTTGCATGGCCACCGCTACCCCCCCGAAGGATTCCGCGCCCTACAACCGCCAGGCCTGGTCGGTCCTGATCGTCAGCACGCTGGCCTTCACGGTGTGCTTCATGGTCTGGATGATGTTCGGCGTGATCGGCATCCCGATCAAGAAGACGCTGGGCCTGAACTCGACCGAATTCGGCATGCTCACCGCGATGCCCGTGCTCACCGGTTCGCTGATCCGGGTGCCGCTCGGCATCTGGACCGACAAGTACGGCGGCCGCATCGTGATGACGCTGTTGATGGCAAGCACCGTGCCGGCGATCTGGCTGATGAGCTACGCCACCGCGTTCTGGCACTTCCTGGTCATCGGGCTGTTCGTCGGCCTGGCCGGCGGCTCGTTCTCGGTCGGCACGCCCTACGTGGCGCGCTGGTTCCTGCGCCACCGCCAGGGCATGGCGATGGGCGTCTACGGCGCCGGCAACTCGGGTGCCGCGGTCAACAAGTTCGTCGCCCCGGCGCTGGTGGTGGCCTTCGGCTGGACCATGGTGCCGATGGCGTACGCGCTGATCATGCTGGTCACGGTCGTGCTGTTCTGGATCTTCAGCTACAGCGATCCGACGCACCTGGTACCGAGCCACGTCAAGTTCACCGACCAGCTCAAGGCGCTGAAGGACCCGAAGGTGCTGAAGTACTGCCAGTACTACAGCATCGTGTTCGGCGGCTATGTCGCGATGTCGTTGTGGATGGTGCAGTACTACGTCGGCGAGTTCGGCCTGGACATCCGCATCGCGGCGCTGCTGGCGGCCTGCTTCTCGCTGCCGGGCGGCGTGCTGCGCGCCTTCGGCGGCATGCTGTCCGACAAGTACGGCGCGCACAGCGTGACGTGGTGGGTGCTGTGGGTCAGCTGGATCTGCCTGTTCCTGCTGTCCTATCCGCAGACCGACATGACGGTGCTCACGATCGACGGACCGAAGACCTTCCACATCGGCCTGAACGTCTACGTCTTCACCGCGCTGATGTTCATCCTCGGTATCGCCTGGGCCTTCGGCAAGGCGAGCACCTTCAAGTACATCAGCGACGACTACCCGGGCAACATCGGCACGATCAGCGGCATCGTCGGCCTCGCCGGCGGACTCGGCGGCTTCGTGCTGCCGATCATGTTCGGCGCGCTGATGGACCTGACCGGCATCCGCTCGAGCGCCTTCATGCTGATGTACGGCGTGGTCTGGGTCTCGCTCATCTGGATGTACTGGACCGAGGTCCGCAAGACCGAAATGATGGGCGACAAGGCTCCCGCAGCCCCTCTGTCGCGCAGCTTCGCGCGCTGACCAGTCTCGCCGGCTCAGTGCAAACAACGGAAGGAACAAGCTCGATGAATACCCCCACCAGCGCGACCGCGCCCGGACGAGCCGGCGGTTCCGACCTCGTCGACTGGCGTCCCGAGGACGAGGCCTTCTGGGAATCCGCCGGCAAGCGCGTTGCCTACCGCAACCTCTGGATCTCGGTGCCGGCGCTGCTGTGCGGCTTCGCGGTGTGGGGCATGTGGGGCATCATCACGGTGCAGATGCTCAACCTCGGGTTCCCTTTCACCCAGCCCGAGCTGTTCACGCTGACCGCGATCGCCGGCATCTCCGGGGCGACGATGCGCATTCCGGCCTCGTTCCTGATCCGGCTGGCCGGCGGACGCAACACGATCTTCCTGACGACGGCGATGCTGCTCGCGCCGGCGATCGGCACCGGCATCGTGCTGCAGCACAAGGACTGGCCCCTGTGGGCGTTCCAGCTGATGGCGCTGTGGTCGGGCGTGGGCGGAGGCAACTTCGCCAGTTCGATGTCCAACATCAGCACCTTCTTCCCGAAGCGGCTGCAGGGCACGGCGCTCGGCCTGAACGCAGGGCTCGGCAACTTCGGCGTGACGACGATGCAGGTCGTCATTCCGCTGGTGATGACGCTGGGCCTGTTCGGCGCATTCGGCGGCGAGCCGATGACGCTGTTGAAGGACAGCGGCTGGATCCTCGGCAAGATCAAGGCCGGCACGCCCACCTACATCCAGAACGCCGGCTTCGCGTGGGTCTTGTCGCTGGTGCCACTGTCCGTGCTGTGCTGGTTCGGCATGAACAACCTGAAGACCGTCTCACCCGATACCGGCAATACGATCGTGGCGTTCGCCAAGATCACCTACCTGTACACGCTGGCCTTCGTGCCGTCGATCCTCGGGCTGTACCTGTACCTGCCGGCACCCACCGGGCTGGGTCTCATCAGCATGTGGGTGGCCATTCCGCTGGACATCGTCAGCGCGCTGCTGGTGATGAAGCTGGCTGCGTTCGGTCCGATGAAGGAAGGCGTCGCCAAGCAGTTCCTGATCTTCAAGGACAAGCACACCTGGGCCTTGACGGCACTGTACATCGTCACATTCGGCTCGTTCATCGGCTTCTCGATGGCGCTGCCGCTGTCGATCACGGTGATCTTCGGCATCAGCCACGTGCCCGATGCAAACGGCGTGCTGCAGCACACGCTGAAGAACCCGAATGCGCCGTCGGCCTTTACCTACGCCTGGATCGGCCCCTTCGTCGGCGCCGCGGTGCGGCCGATCGGCGGCTGGATCTCCGACAAGCTCGGCGGCTCGATCGTCACCCAGGTCATCTCGGTGGTGATGGTGATCGCGTCGGCGGCAGTGGGCTACGTGATGATGCAAGCCTACGGTTCGGCCACGCCGGAGCAGTACTTCCCGGCCTTCATCGGTCTGTTCATCGTGCTGTTCTTCGCCAGCGGGATCGGCAACGGCTCGACCTTCCGCACGATCGGCGTGATCTTCGACCGCCAGCAGGCCGGCCCGGTGCTCGGCTGGACCTCGGCGATCGCCGCCTACGGCGCCTTCGTCGCACCGATCGTGATCGGCAACCAGATCAAGGCCGGCACGCCGCAATTCGCGATGTACGGCTTTGCCGTGTTCTACGCCGTATGCCTGGTGCTGAACTGGTGGTTCTACCTGCGTGCCAACGCGTACGTGAAGAACCCCTGAGTCATCGCCACACGCACGTCTGCGCCCGCCATGGCCGCCGCCCAGGTCATCGACCAGTGGAATCCGGAGGACCCGGGGTTCTGGGCGAAGCGTGGCCACGGCGTGGCGACGCGCAACCTGTGGCTGTCGATCCCGGCACTGACGCTCGCCTTCGCGGTGTGGATGCTGTGGTCGGCGGTGGTCGTGCAGTTGCCGGCGGCAGGTTTCCACTACTCGACGAACCAGCTGTTCTGGCTGGCCGCGTTGCCGGCGCTATGCGGGTCGACGCTGCGCATCTTCTATGCGTTCCTCGTGCCTGTCGTCGGCGGCCGGCGGTTCACCGCGCTCGCCACCGCCAGCCTGCTGCTGCCGGCCCTGGGCATCGGCTTTGCCGTGCAGCGGCCGGATACGCCGTACGAGGCGATGGTCGCGCTGGCGCTGCTGTGCGGCCTGGGCGGTGGCAACTTCGCCAGCTCGATGGCCCACATCAGCTTCTTCTACCCGCGGGCGCAGAAGGGCTACGCATTGGGCATGAACGCCGGCCTGGGCCATCTGGGCGTGTCGATCGTGCAGTGGGTGGTGCCGCTGGTCATCACGGCCGGCATCTTCGGCGCGATCGGTGGCGCGCCGCAGATCACCGCGACGGGCAAGCCGATGTGGCTGCAGAACGCCGGCTTCGTCTGGGTGCCGCTCATCGCCATCAGCGCGCTTGCCGCCTGGTTCGGAATGAACGATCTGGCCGAAGCGAAGGCGAGCTTCGCCGAGCAGGCGGTGATCTTCACGCGCCGCCATAACTGGCTGATGAGCTGGCTCTACCTCGGCACCTTCGGCAGTTTCATCGGTCATTCCGCCGGGCTGCCGCTGCTGATCCAGACCCAATTCCCCGGCATCGACGCCGTGCAATACGCGTGGCTCGGGCCGCTGGTCGGTGCACTGATGCGCCCGCCGGGTGGCTGGCTCGCCGACAGGCTCGGCGGTGCGCGCGTCACCTTCTGGAGCTTCGTCGTCATGGCCGGGAGCGTGGCCGCGGTGCTGGCCCTTGTGCCGCAGCCCGGGCAGGGCGGTCACTTCGGCGCCTTCCTGGCGAGCTTCGCGCTGCTCTTCGCTGCCGCCGGAATCGGCAACGGCTCGACCTTCCGCATGATCCCGGTGATCTTCCTCACTCAGAGGCTGCGCGGCGTGGATGGCAATGACCGCGAGGCCGTGCTGCGCGCCACGAAGGAAGGCAACACCGAAGCCGCGGCGACGCTCGGCTTCACGGCGGCAATGGCGGCCTATGGCGGCTTCTTCATCCCGAAGAGCTACGGCAGTTCGATCTCGCTGACCGGTGGGCCCGAGGCCGCGCTGACCGTCTTCATCGTCTTCTACCTGACGTGCATCGCGATGACGTGGTGGCACTACGGCCGAAGGAATGCGGAGATGCCCTGCTGACGAACTGACCCGAACATCCCAGGCCGCGCGCGCCCCCCGGGAACCGCTCGGCGACCCCGACGACGACCACGACGACCCAGAGGCCCCTATGTCTCACTTCCTCGATCGACTGACCTACTTCGCGCAACCGCGCCAGACCTTCTCCGGCGATCACGGCCTGGTGACCGGCGAAGATCGCACCTGGGAAGACGCCTACCGCAACCGCTGGGCGCACGACAAGGTCGTGCGTTCGACGCACGGCGTCAATTGCACCGGGTCGTGCTCGTGGAAGATCCACGTCAAGGGCGGCATCGTGACCTGGGAAACCCAGCAGACCGACTACCCGCGTACCCGCTGGGACATGCCCAACCACGAGCCGCGCGGCTGCGCGCGCGGCGCCAGCTACAGCTGGTACCTGTACAGCGCGAACCGCGTGAAGTACCCGATGGTGCGCGGTCGGCTACTGAAGCACTGGCGCACCGCGCGCGCGAAGCTGGGCCCGGTGGAGGCCTGGGCCTCGATCGTCGGCGACGAGAGCAAGCGGCGCGACTGGCAGCAGGTGCGCGGCCTGGGCGGCTTCGTGCGTTCGAACTGGGACGAGGTCAACGAGATCGTCGCCGCGGCCAACGTGCACACGATCAAGGCCTACGGTCCCGACCGCGTGATCGGCTTCTCGCCGATCCCGGCGATGAGCATGGTCAGCTACGCCGCCGGCAGCCGCTACCTGAGCCTGATCGGCGGCGTCTGCATGAGCTTCTACGACTGGTACTGCGACCTGCCGCCGGCGAGCCCGCAGGTCTGGGGCGAGCAGACCGACGTGCCCGAATCGGCCGATTGGTACAACTCGAGCTTCATCATCGCCTGGGGCTCGAACGTGCCGCAGACGCGCACGCCGGACGCCCACTTCTTCACCGAGGTGCGCTACAAGGGCACGAAGACGGTGGCGGTGACGCCCGACTATTCCGAGGTCGCCAAGCTGGCCGACATCTGGATGCACCCCAAGCAGGGCACCGACGCCGCCGTGGCCATGGCGATGGGCCACGTGATCCTGAAGGAGTTCTACTTCCCTGGCGGCGGCGAAGAACGCCGGGCCGCCCCAAGTTCTTCACTCCCCCTCGGGGGGCCGCCGCCGACAGGCGGCGAGGGGGCTCGCAGGACACGCAGCGCCTACTTCGACGACTACGCGCGCCGCTACACCGACCTGCCGCTGCTCGTGATGCTGAAGGAGCAGCAGCTGCCCGGCGGCAGGACGGTGCTCGTGCCCGACCGCTACGTGCGCGCGAGCGACTTCAACGGCAAGCTCGGGGCCGTCAACAACCCCGAATGGAAGACGGTCGCCTTCGACGCCGACGGCAAGGTCGTGCTGCCGAACGGCTCGATCGGTTTTCGCTGGGGCCCCGAAGGACGCGCCGACGCCGGCAAGTGGAACCTCGAGGACAAGGAGGCGCGCCACGGCCGCGACGTGAAGCTGAAGTTGTCGGTGATGGAGGACGGCGCGCAGGCCTACAGCGCCGTCGACGTCGCGTTCCCGTATTTCGGCGGCATCCCGACGCCGCACTTCACGGCCAGCGACCAGGGCGGCGACGTGCTCGTGCGCCGCGTGCCGGCGGTGCGCATCGCGCTCGGCAAGGACGGCGTGAAGCGCGAGGCGATGGTGGCCACGGTGTTCGACCTGCAGGTCGCACAGTACGGCGTCGCGCGCGGCCTGGCCGGTGAACTGGCGGCGGCGAACTTCGACGACGACACACCCTACACGCCGGCCTGGGCCGAACAGATCACCGGCGTGCCGCGCGACCAGCTCGCCACCGTGGCGCGCCAGTTCGCCGACAACGCCGACAAGACGCAGGGCAAGTCGATGGTGATCATCGGCGCGGCGATGAACCACTGGTACCACAGCGACATGAACTACCGCGGCGTCATCAACATGCTGATGATGTGCGGCTGCATCGGCCAGAGCGGCGGCGGCTGGGCGCACTACGTGGGCCAGGAAAAACTGCGCCCGCAGACCGGCTGGACCGCGCTCGCCTTCGCGCTCGACTGGATTCGCCCGCCGCGCCAGCAGAACAGCACCAGCTTCTTCTACGCCCACACCGACCAGTGGCGCTACGAGAAGCTCGGCATGGCCGAGGTCGTCTCGCCGCTCGCCGACAAGAGCGTGTTCGGCGGCAGCATGATCGACTACAACGTGCGCGCCGAGCGAATGGGCTGGCTGCCGAGCGCGCCACAACTGAAGACCAACCCGCTGCAGGTTGTCAGGGACGCCACCGCGGCCGGTCTCGACGCGAAGGACTACGTCGTCAAGGGGCTGAAGGACGGCACGCTGCGCATGAGCTGCGAAGACCCGGACGCACCGCAGAACTGGCCGCGCAACCTGTTCGTCTGGCGCTCCAACCTGCTCGGCTCCAGCGGCAAAGGCCACGAGTACTTCCTGAAGCACCTGCTCGGCACCAGCCACGGCGTGC
The DNA here is from genome assembly GCA_963802435.1 of uncultured bacterium. Taxonomy (GTDB): domain Bacteria; phylum Pseudomonadota; class Gammaproteobacteria; order Burkholderiales; family Burkholderiaceae_C; genus CAIKUF01. The sequence continues at coordinate 349,808 of CAWDIT010000002.1, read as the reverse complement.
AGGGCAAGGACCTGGGCAAGGACGATGCCAAGCCCACCGAAGTCGTCTGGCACGACAAGGCACCCGAAGGCAAGCTGGACCTGCTGGTCACGCTCGACTTCCGCATGAGCACGACGTGCCTCTATTCGGACATCGTGCTGCCGACCGCGACCTGGTACGAGAAGAACGATCTCAACACGAGCGACATGCACCCGTTCATCCACCCGCTGTCGACCGCGGTCGACCCGGCGTGGCAGAGCCGCAGCGACTGGGAGATCTACAAGGGCTTCGCGAAGAAGTTCAGCGAGGTCTGCATCGGCCACCTCGGCGCCGAGAAGGAGGTGGTGCTGACGCCGCTGATGCACGACACGCCGGCCGAACTGGCCCAGCCCCTGGACGTGCTGGAGTGGAAGAAGGGAGAGTGCGAGCTGATCCCCGGCAAGACGGCGCCGCAGATCGCGGTGGTCGAGCGCGACTACCCCAACGTGTTCAAGCGATTCACCGCGCTCGGCCCGCTGATGAACAAGGTGGGCAATGGCGGCAAGGGCATTGCCTGGGACACGAAGACCGAGGTCACGCAGCTCGGCCAGCTCAACGGCCTGGTGCTTGCCGAGGGCGCGACGCAGGGCATGCCGAAGATCGAGACCGACATCGACGCCTGCGAAGTGGTGCTGCAGCTCGCCCCCGAGACGAACGGCCATGTCGCGGTGAAGGCCTGGGAGGCGCTCTCCAAGGCCACCGGACGCGAGCACAAGCACCTGGCGCTGTACCGCGAGGACGAGAAGATCCGCTTCCGCGACATCCAGGCGCAGCCACGCAAGATCATCAGTTCGCCGACCTGGAGCGGCATCGAGAGCGAGACCGTCTCGTACAACGCCGGCTACACCAACGTGCACGAATTGATCCCCTGGCGCACGCTGACCGGGCGGCAGCAGTTCTACCTGGACCACCCCTGGGTCATCGCCTTCGGCGAGGGTTTCTCGAGCTACCGCCCGCCGGTGGACCTGAAGACGACGGCCGGCATCCACGGCGTCAAGCCGAACGGCAACACCGAGATCCTGCTCAACTTCATCACGCCGCACCAGAAGTGGGGCATCCACAGCACCTATACCGACAACGTGCTGATGCTCACGCTGAGCCGCGGCGGGCCGATCGTCTGGCTGAGCGAGGACGACGCCAGGAGCGCCGGGATCGTCGACAACGACTGGGTCGAGCTGTTCAACATCAACGGCGCGATCGCGGCGCGTGCGGTGGTCAGCCAGCGCGTGAACCCCGGCATGGTGATGATGTACCACGCGCAGGAGAAGATCGTGAACACGCCGGGATCCGAGATCACCGGCGCGCGCGGCGGCATCCACAACTCGGTGACCCGCATCGTGCTGAAGCCGACGCACATGATCGGCGGCTACGCGCAGTTCAGCTACGGCTTCAACTACTACGGAACGATCGGCACGAACCGCGACGAATTCGTCGTCGTGCGCAAGATGGTCAAGGTCGACTGGCTCGACACGCCGGTCGGTGAAGAACTCGTTCGCGCAACTCAAGCGCATGGGGAGAGCGTATGAGCCCCCACGCTCACATTCGTTCGCTGCCCCCCGAGGGGGCGTTTGCCTCCTTTGAGGCGGCTCGGCAGGAGGCAGTATGAAGATCCGCGCACAAATCGGCATGGTGCTGAACCTGGACAAGTGCATCGGCTGCCACACCTGTTCGGTCACCTGCAAGAACGTCTGGACGAGCCGGCCGGGCATGGAATACGCCTGGTTCAACAACGTCGAGACCAAGCCCGGCATCGGCTACCCGAAGGAGTGGGAGAACCAGGACAGGTGGAACGGCGGGTGGGTGCGCAAGGCGAGCGGCGCCATCGAGCCGCGCCAGGGAGCGAAGTGGAAGCTGCTGATGCGCATCTTCGCGAACCCGAACCTGCCGCAGATCGACGACTACTACGAGCCCTTCACCTTCGACTACGACCATCTGCAGAGCGCACCCGAGATGAAGGCGCCGCCGACGGCACGTCCGCGCAGCCTGATCACCGGCCAGCAGATGGACAAGATCGTCTGGGGGCCGAACTGGGAAGAGATCCTCGGCGGCGAGTTCGCGAAGCGCAGCAAGGACAAGAACCTCGACGGCTTCGAGCAGGCACAGAAGGACATGCTCGGCCAGTTCGAGAACACCTTCATGATGTACCTGCCCAGGCTCTGCGAGCACTGCCTGAATCCGGCGTGCGTGGCGAGCTGCCCCTCGGGCTCGATCTACAAGCGCGAGGAAGACGGCATCGTGCTGATCGACCAGGACAAGTGCCGCGGCTGGCGCATGTGCGTCAGCGGCTGCCCGTACAAGAAGATCTACTACAACTGGAAGAGCGGGAAGGCCGAGAAGTGCATCTTCTGCTACCCGCGCATCGAGGCCGGGCAACCCACGGTGTGCAGCGAGACCTGCGTCGGCCGCATCCGCTACCTCGGCGTGCTGCTCTACGACGCCGACCGCATCGCGGCCGCCGCCAGCACCCTGCACGACCGTGACCTCTACCAGGCTCAGCTCGACATCTTCCTCGACCCGAACGACCCGAAGGTGATCGAGCAGGCGCGACTCGACGGCATCCCCGACAAGTGGATGGACGCAGCGCGCGCGAGCCCCGTCTACAAGATGGCCGTCGAGTGGAAGGTGGCGCTCCCGCTGCACCCGGAGTACCGCACGCTGCCGATGGTCTGGTACGTGCCGCCGCTGTCGCCGATCACCGCGGCGGCGCAGGCCGGGCACGTCGGCATCAACGGCGAGATCCCCGACGTGAACCAGCTGCGCATTCCCGTCAAGTACCTGGCCAACCTGCTGACGGCGGGCGACACGGCGCCGGTGGTGCGTGCGCTCGAGCGGCTGCTCGCGATGCGCGCCTACCAGCGCAGCAAGCACGTCGACCAGCGCATCGACACGGCGGCGCTGCAGCAGGTCGGCATCAGCGTCGCCGAGGTCGAGGAGATGTATCGCGTGATGGCGATCGCCAACTACGAGGACCGCTTCGTGATCCCGAGCACGCACCGCGAGTACGCCGAGAACACCTTCAGCGTGCGCGGCGGCTGCGGCTTCAGCTTCGGCAACGGCTGCTCGGAAGGCATGACCGAGACGAGCCTCTTCGGCAGCGAGAAGAAGCGCACGATCCCGATCAAGGCGGAGGTCTGATCATGCTGGGCCTGTCCAGGAATCCCCCGCCGGCGTCGAGGACGCTGCGTGTCATGGCTGCGTTGCTCAGCTACCCGGGCGTCGAGATGCGCGCCTGCCTCGGCGAGATGGACGAGCTGCTGCAGGCCGAAGCAGCGCTGTCGCCCGGCCGGCTCGCCGAACTGCGCGCGCTGATCGGCGCATCGCTAGCACGCCGACGCGATCGACGCCGAGGCCGACTACGTGCAGCTGTTCGACCGCGGCCGCGCCACCGCGCTGCACCTGTTCGAGCACGTGCACGGCGACTCGCGCGAACGCGGCCCGGCGATGATCGATCTCGCCCAGATGTACGCGCAGGGCGGCCTGCTGCTCGCCCCCGGCGAGCTGCCCGACTACCTGCCGGCCGTGCTGGAGTTCGCCTCCAGCCTGAAGCCGCGCGAGGCGCGCGACTTCATCGGCGAGTTCGCGCACATCCTGAACGTGCTGTTCAACGCGCTGCAGCAGCGCGCCAGCGCCTACGCGAGCGTGCTCGGCGCGCTGCTCGAGCTCGCCGGCGAGGCGGCGCAGGCGGTGAAGATCTCCGCCGAGGAGCCGCTCGACGAGAGCTGGGCCGAGCCCGTCGCCTTCGACGGCTGCTCGTCCAGGGGCCAGGCCCGTCCGGGCCAGCCGCAGTCGATCGCGGTCGTTCGCAAGAACCCATCCACCGGAGTGGTCGCATGAACCCCGTCATGTCCTACCTGCACAACTTCCTCTTCAACGTCTACCCGTACCTCTGCCTGGCGGTGTTCCTGATGGGCAGCCTGGCGCGCTTCGACCGCGACCAGTACACCTGGAAGAGCGATTCGTCGCAGCTGCTGCGTGCCGGCCAACTGCGCTGGGGCAGCAACCTGTTTCACGTCGGCATCCTGTTCCTGTTCTTCGGCCACCTGGTCGGGCAACTGACGCCGCACTTCGTCTACGAGCCCTTCATCTCGGCGCCGCAGAAGCAGATGCTGGCGATCGTCTCGGGCGGCGCCGCCGGCCTGGCCTGCTTCGTCGGCCTGACGATGCTGCTGCACCGGCGCATCTTCGATCCGCGCATCCGCCTGACCAGCCACCGCACCGATCTCGCGATCCTCGTCATCCTGTGGCTGCAGCTGTGCCTCGGGCTGATCACGCTGCCGCTGTCGTTCGAGCACCGGCAGGACGCCCACGCGATGCTGATCCTCGCCGGCTACCTGCAGGGCATCGCCACCTTCCGCCCCGACGCCAGCGTGCTGGTGGCGATCGACTGGCCCTTCAAGCTGCACATGGTGCTCGGCATGACGATCTTCCTGCTGTTCCCGTTCAGCCGCCTGGTGCACGTGTGGAGCGGCCTGGCCTCGGTGGCCTACCTGTTCAGGCCGTATCAGATCGTCCGCTCGCGCCGGCTGAACGTGCCGGCCGGGCAGAACCAGCCTCGCCGAGCAGCCTGAGGACCTGCCATGACTCCGTCCGCAACCCTGCCCCATGTCAACGGCATCGTGCTCGTCGATCCGCAGGAGACGCCAGCCGCGGAAGACCTGCGCCAGCGCGCCTGCACCGAACTGCTGCGCCAGGCGGCCATCGACGCCGGCCTGCTCGACGCCGACGACCCCCGGCCACCGGGTGCGGCGATGACGGAGCGCGCGAGCGCGGCCATCGAAGCGCTGCTCGACCGCGAGTTGCAGACGCCCGAGCCGTCCGACGACGCCTGCCGGCGCTACCACGCCGCCCACGCGGCGCGCCATGCGGTCGGCGAGCGCGCGCTGGTGCGCCACGTGCTCTTCGCGGTCACGCCCGGCGTCGACGTGGCGGCCCTGCGCCAGCGTGCCGAAGCCTGCCTGCTCGACCTGCGCTGCCAGGCGCCGGGCGCGGCGGAACGCTTTCCCCGGGTCGCTGCCGAGACCTCCAATTGCCCGAGCGGCGCGCAGGGGGGAGACCTGGGCTGGCTCACCGCCGACGACTGCGCCCCCGAGTTCGCCCGCGAGATCTTCGGCCACGCCGAGGTGGGCGTGCTGCCGCGCCTGGTGCACAGCCGTTTCGGCCTGCACGTGGTGGAGGTGCTTTCGCGCGAGCCGGGCACGGTGCCGACGTACGAGGCGGTCCGCTCGGCAGTCGCGCAGGCCCTGCGCCAGCAGGCCTTCGCCACCGCATTGCGCCAGTACCTGCAGTTGCTGGCAGGCCGGGCGCGGATCGAGGGCGTGGATCTCGACGCCGCCGCGACACCGCTGGTGCAGTAGGCCGGTCCGGCCCGCGCAAGCACGACGGACTGCGGATCGGACCGGAACCACCTCGAAGAGCGAAACGGCAACGCGCCGGGTGAGCCCCCGGTCCGAGCGAAGACGTACAGTGCGGTGATGCGTCGTTCCTGGAACCTTTCGACCAAGCTCGGTGCCATCGGCGGGATACTGCTGCTGATGGCGCTCGCTTCGATCGGCCTCACGCTGTGGGTGACCTGGCAGCTCGAAGGCGGCGCGGCGGCCGTCAACGAGGCGGGGCGCATGCGCATGCAGACCTGGCGCCTGGCGCAGACGCTGGCCGCCGGCGATGCGGCACGCATCGACGCCCTCGTCGCGACCTTCGACCGCAGCGTCACGCTGCTGCGCAGCGGGGATCCGTCGCGCCCGCTGTTCGTGCCGCGCGACGCGCGTTCGCAGGCCTCGTTCGCCGACGTGCAGCGCGGCTGGCAGGCGCTGCGTGGCGACTGGGCCGCACGGCCAGGCCCGGCTGCGGCCGACGCGGCCCTGCAGGCCGAGGCCTTCGTCGAGCGCGTCGATGCCTTCGTCTCGGCCATCGAGTTGCAGCTCGCGCGCCTGACGACCATCCTGAATGCATTCCAGTTCGCGATGGTGGCACTTGCCATCGGCAGCGCCGTCGCTCTGCTCTATTCGGCCTACCTGTTCGTCTTCAACCCGCTGGCCCGCCTGCAGACCGGACTCGCCCGCGTCGGCGAGGGCGATCTGGCGGCGCGCATCGCGGTCGCTTCGGACGACGAATTCGGCGCGCTTTCGGCGGGCTTCAATCGCATGGCGGAAACCTTGCAGGGCCTGTACCAGAACCTGGAGGCGAAGGTCCAGGAGAAGACCCTGCGGCTGGAGACGCAGCACGCCCGACTGGCGGCGCTCTACGAGGCGGCGGCCTTCGTTGCTCACGCCACCACGCTCGACGAGCTGGCGCAAGGTTTCGCCAGGCAGGCGCGGCGGGTGGCCAGGGCCGACGCATCGGCCGTGCGCTGGTCCGACGAGTCGAACCAGCGCTACCTGATGCTGGCCTCGGACTGCCTACCGCAGCAAATCGTGGCCGCAGAACACTGCATTTCGCCTGGCGACTGCTTCTGCGGCCAGTCCCAGGCGCAGGCGGTCACGCGGGTGATCCCGATCCGCACGCAGGGCCCGCCGGGCCGGCCCGGTCACTGCCTGCAGGCCGGCTACGAAACGATGATCAGCGTGCCCGTGCGCCTGCAGGAACGCATGGTCGGCGAGCTGGACCTGTTCTACCGCACGCCGGTCGCGCTGGCCGACGACGACCGGGCCTTGCTGGAGACGCTGGCCAGCCATCTGGCCGGCGCGATAGAGGCCTTGCGCGCCGCGGCGCTCGAGCGCGAGACCGCGGTGGCCGAAGAGCGCGGCCTGCTGGCGCGCGAGCTGCACGATTCGATTGCGCAGAGCCTGGCGTTCCTGAAGATCCAGGTCGGCCTGTTGCGCAATGCGCTCAGGCACGACGACCGGGCGCAGATCGAGCAGGTTCTCGGCGAACTCGATGCCGGGGTTCACGAAAGCCTGTCCGACGTGCGCGAGCTGCTCGTGCACTTCCGCACGCGCACCAACGTCGAAGACATCGCTCCCGCGTTGCAGACCACGCTGCAGAAGTTCGAACACCAGACCGGCCTGCCCACGCACCTGTCGATCGAGGGCCACGGCCTGCCGCTGGCGGCCGACGTGCAGGTGCAGGTGCTGCACGTGGTGCAGGAGGCGCTGTCCAACGTGCGCAAGCATGCGCGGGCGCGTCAGGTGTGGGTGGAGGTGCAGCAGGCGCCGCAGTGGCGCGTGGAAGTGCGCGACGATGGCTGTGGCTTCACCGAAGAAGCGGTTGCGAACGACGAGACCCATGTCGGCCTGCGCATCATGCGGGAGCGAGCCCAGCGCATCGGTGCCATGGTCGAGGTGGCGTCGGTCCCGGGCTCGGGCACCTGCGTCGTGCTGACCCTTCCCGAACGGCAAAGGATGGCGGCATGACGGCCGGCCCCGTCCGCGTGCTGGTCGTCGATGACCATACCCTGTTCCGGCGCGGCTTGATCGCGCTGCTCGCCGGAGACGGGCGGTTCTCGGTGGTTGCCGAGGCCGGCGATGCAAGTGAAGCCCAACGCCGCGCCGCCGAAACACGGCCCGACGTGATCCTGCTCGACAACCACCTGCCGGGCGTCCACGGCGTGGACGCGCTGGCCGGACTCCGGGAAGCGGCGCCGCAGGCCCGGGTGCTGATGCTCACCGTGAGCGAGGACGAGCGCGATCTGGCAGCCGCGCTGCGCGGTGGTGCGCGCGGCTACCTGCTCAAGACCGTCGACAGCGACGCCCTCACCACTGCCGTGCTGCGCGCGATGGCCGGAGAGTCGGTCGTCAGCCCAGAGATGACCAGCAAGCTCGTCAGTGCCTTCCAGTCGCTGCAAGGCGATGCAGCGCAGTCCGAGCCCGCGCCGGACCCCGACCCGATTCACAGCCTGTCACCCCGCGAGCGGCAGATCCTGGCCCACATCGCACGCGGCGCGAGCAACAAGGAAATCGCCCGCGCCCTGGACATTGCCGAGACCACGGTCAAGATCCACGTTCAGCACATCCTGCGCAAGCTCAATCTCAGCTCGCGGGTGCAGGCCGCCGTGTATGCCGCCGGTCGCGTGGCGTGACCGCGGGCGCCGCAGCAGAACTCGGCTGCCGGAGCTCGTCAGCCCGGCCTGGGCGGTGCCGGGCGCCGACCGTCGACGATATGCGCGAGCGCGAGCAGGGGATGGCGCCAGATCATGCGCGGACCCGCATAGCGCATCACGACGCGCATCTCCTCGCGCTGGCGTCGTCCGTAGCAATGGATAGGACAGTTGACGCAGGTCGGCTTCTCGGGGCCGTAGGTGCATGCGGCGAGCCGCAGGCGGGCGTACTCCTGCAGGCCGGCACACGTCGCGCAGACACCGGCATCGCTGCGTGCGGCCGCGCCATGGTGATCGCGGCAGTAGAGGCGCAACATGGCGGCGATCGTTTTCCACTCGCGCCTGATCCTCGGCGTCTCGAGTTGCGCCGCCCGGCGTGCGGAACCGCCCGACCCGGGCGGAATCGATGATGGATTCATGGCGTGATCTTGCCCTGCGCGCGCAGCGTCCGTCATGAGCTGCGTCAAGACAGCGCGGTTCTGCACGATAGACTGCCGGTGTCGATTCGAGGACCCCGAGTGAGCATTGCCTTGTTGATCGCCCCAGGCTCGGCGCTGGCGCTGCTCGGCGCCCACTTCTATCGCGCCGGGCTGTGGCCGCTGGCGCTCGCGTGCCTGGTGCTGATCGCCCTGCTCGCCTGGCCCCGAGCCTGGGTGGCGCGTCTCGTGCAAGCCTGCCTGGTCGCGGGATCAATCGAATGGGCCTGGACCGCCTACACCTTCGTCCAGCAACGCATCGCGTTCGGCCAGCCCTGGACGCGCCTGGCGCTGATCCTGGGGACGATCGCCGTTCTCACTGCGGCCGCGGCACTCGTCTTCCGCCACGAGCGGCTCAGGGCGCGGTTTGCGCTCGCGTGACGACGATGCCGTCGGCATCGGCGTAGAGCCACTCACCCGGCCGCACCCAGACGCCCTGCACCTGCACCGCGACGTCGCGCTGGCCTTCATTGCGCTTGTCGGTCGGCAGCGGCAGCGCAGCGAGTGCGCGGATGCCGACCTCGCACGCGGCGAGCTCGGCAACGTCGCGCACGCAGCCGTCGATCACGACCCCGGCCCAACCGTTGCGCGCCGCAGCCGCGGCCAGGTTGCCGCCGAGCAGCGCACGCCGCAGCGAGGCGCCGCCATCGACGACGAGCACCCTGCCCTGACCCGGGGAATCGAGCGCTGCCTTGAGGAGCGTGTTGTCCTCGAAGCACTTGACGGTGCTGACCACGCCGGCGAACTTGGTGCGCCCGCCGAAATCGCGAAACACCGGCGGCAGCACGCGAAAGCCGCCGTCGGCCGTCGTGAGGAGACTGGCCTTGTGCGCATCGCACAGATCGCAGGTGCTGAAGTCGGTCAATGCGCTCACGATCGAGCCTCCTTCGTCACCGCTGCCTGCCGGATCGCGCTCAGCGTCGCGCGGCTCGTGCTCACCTCGGCCGGCAGCTTCAGATGCAGCAGCGTCGATTCGCGGTTTGCCAGCGCGGTGCGAAACGCCGGCTCGAACTGAGCCGTCTCGGTGACCAGCGCCGACGCCCAGCCGTAGGCCTTCGCGAGCAGCGCGAAATCGGGGTTGACGAGACCGCTGCCGCTCGCCCGGCCCGGGTACTCGCGCTCCTGATGCATGCGGATCGTGCCGTAGCCAGCGTTGTCGACGACGATCGCGATCAGCTTCGCGCCGTAGCCGTTCGCCGTGGCGAGTTCCTGGCCCGTCATCAGGAAGTCGCCATCGCCGCCGAGGTTGATGACGGTACGCCCGGGCTGGAGCAGCGCCGCGGCGACGGCCGCCGGCAGCCCGTAGCCCATGGCGCCCGAGGTCGGCGCGAGCTGCGTGCGTCCATGGTGCTGCAAGCCGGCGTAGCGGTAGTGGCGGTGCAGCCAGCCCGAGAAGTTGCCGGCACCGTTGGTGAGCACGGCGTCCTCGCGGCCGGACTCGACGAGCACGCGCTGCATCGCCAGCACGACGTGCGCCATGTCGAGCCTGCTCACCGCGGCGTCCAGCGGGCTCGGCTGCAGGTTGGCCTCGTAGTCGGCACGCGCGGCGGCGGTGTTGCCGGCCCACGGCAGCGAAGGCGGCGCAGCCAGCGTCTCGAGCGCAGTCGATGCACAGGCCATCGACGCCTGCAGCAGCAAGTCGGCCGCGTAGACGCGACCGAGTTCCTCTGCGCCGGCGTGGACGTGAATCAACTTCTGTTGCGGGCGCGGTGCCTCGAGCAGCGTGTAGCCGCCGGTCGTCATCTCGCCCAGGCGCGCACCGATGGCCAGCACCAGGTCGGCGTCGCGGATGCGCGCCGCGAGCTTCGGATTGATCCCGATGCCCACGTCACCGGCGTAATTCGGGTGCCGGTTGTCGAACAGGTCCTGGAAGCGGAACGCGCAACCCACCGGCAGGCACCAGGTCTCGGCGAAGCGCTGCAACGCAGCGCAGGCCGCGCCGTCCCAGCCCCCGCCGCCGACGATCACGAACGGGCGCTCGGCGGCGAGCAGCATCGCTCGCAGTTCGCGCAATGCGCCCGGCGCGGGCCAGGCGAGCGCGGGCTCGACGCGCGGCAGCACCGGCGCCGCGGTAAACGAAGCCAGCATGTCCTCGGGCAGCACCAGCACGACCGGCCCGGGACGGCCCTGCATCGCCGTGTGGAAGGCCCGCGCCACGTACTCGGGCAGGCGATCCGCGTGCTGCACCTCGCCGACCCACTTGGCGAAGCCGAGCGTGCCGGGACCGAACATCTGGCGGTAGTCGACTTCCTGGAAGGCCTCGCGGTCGCGCACGTCGGCGGCCACCTGGCCGATGAAGAGGACCATCGGCGTGCTGTCCTGGAACGCCGTGTGCAGGCCGATGCTCGCGTTGGCCGCGCCCGGCCCGCGGGTCGTGAAGCAGATGCCGGGCCGGCCGCTCAGCTTGCCCTGCGCCTCGGCCATGAACGCGGCGCCGCCTTCCTGACGGCAGGCGACGAAGCGGATGCTGTCGGCGTGCTCGTGAATGCCGTCGAGCACCGCCAGGAAGCTCTCGCCCGGCACGCCGAAGCAGGTATCCACGCCCTGCGCGATCAAGGCCTCGACAAGCAGGTGACCCGCGAGGCGCGGGGCCTGCGTCATGCCGTGACTCCGCTGGAAAGGTGGGGTCTTGCGATGCGAAGGCCGACGAGCGATGCCGAGGCAACGCCCAGCAGCAACATCAGTGCCGCGCCGTAGAACACGCTCGATGGCGCGCCGTGGTCGAGCAGCACGCCGAAGATCGGTGCACTGAGCGCGAATCCGAGGTCGAGACCGGAATACACCGTACCGTAGACGCGACCCGTGGCGCCGGGGGGTGCCGCGCGCTTGATCAGCATGTCGCGCGACGGTCCAGCGAGGCCGGCGCCCAGCCCGGCGAGTGCGGCGAGCAGGGCTGCCAGCGGGCCCGGCAGCACGCCCGTGGCGACCAGCACGAGCAGCGCCGCGGCGGCGAACAGGCTGGCAGCGATCACGCGCTCGAGCCGCTCGGCACGGGCGACCAGGAAGCCTCCCGCCAAGGTCCCCGCGGCACTCGACAGCATGAATCCCGTGACGGTCAGCGAGGTCGCTGCGAGCGGCAGGCCGTAGATCTGCTGCATCGCCGGACTGGCAAAGGCCTGGATCGCGCTCAGCCCGCCGGAGGTCCAGAAGAAGAACGAGAAGCACAGCCACACGGCCGGCAGCCTGAGAAACGCCAGCGGATGCTCGGCCGGCGCCGCCGCGCTGGTCGGCGCGTGGGCCGCCCCGTGGCCCGATGGCACCTGCCGATCGTCGATGGCGCCGCGGTTCAGGATCAGCAGCACCAGGACGAGCAAGGCCCAGCCGCCCGCGCAGACCACGGCCACACGCCACGATCCGCTGAGCTCGGCGATGCCCGTCAGGAAGACCGGTGCCGCCGCCCAGCCCAGGTTGCCGCTGACGCCATGCACCGAGAACGCATGGCCCAGACGCAGCGGCGAGACGCGCTTGTTGAGGATCGTGAAGTCGGCCGGATGGAACGGCGAGTTGCCGAGCCCGGCCAACGCAGCTGCGACCATCAGACCCGCGTAGCCGCTGGCCGTCGCGGTGGCCAGCGAGGCCAGCGCGAAGCAGGCGAGCGAAGCAAGGAGGACGGGCCGCGCGCCGACCCGATCGACCAGGAACCCCGCCAAAGCCTGGCCGATGCCGGAGATCACGAAGAAGGTCGAGACGAGCAGGCCGAGTTCGGAGTAGCTGAAACCGAAATCCCGGATGAACAGCGGGAACAGCGGCGGCAGCAACATGTGAAAGAAGTGCGAGGTGCCGTGGGCAACGCCGATCAGGCCGATGACGCGGGCGTCCTGGCGCAGCGGCACGGCGGTGGGGCTCGAAGGCTTGCTCATGGACTCGGCTCGGCACGAATGCTCGCATCGTAGTCGTTGCGCTGCAGGCTGGGCTAACATGTTCTTTCCGCAGGCGAGCCCGCCAGCGTCGACCACAGATGCCATGACCCAAGTGCTCTTCGACTACCCGCGGCAGGATGCCTCCGGCGCGAGCTGCATCGCCCAGGCCTGGGCGAAGGCCCCCGAACCGCTGAGCCCGGCTGGCCGCACCGAGTGGAAGGCGCGCGCCGCAGCGCAACTCGCCGCGCACGACGCGGTGCTGGTGGCGCACTACTACGTCGACGGCGACCTGCAGGACCTGGCGCTCGAGACCGGCGGCTGCGTCGCCGATTCGCTCGAGATGGCGCGCTTCGGGCGCGATCATGCCAGCCGCACGCTGGTCGTCGCCGGGGTGCGCTTCATGGGCGAGACGGCCAAGATCCTGTCGCCGGGCAAGCGCGTGCTGATGCCCGACCTCGACGCCACCTGCTCGCTCGACCTCGGTTGCCCGGCCGACGAATTCGGCGCCTTCTGCGACGCCCACCCGGACCGCACGGTGGTCGTCTACGCGAACACGAGCGCGGCGGTGAAGGCGCGCGCCGACTGGATGGTGACGAGTTCGTGCGCGCTGCCCATCGTCAGGCACCTGAAGGCGCAGGGAAAGAAGATCCTCTGGGCACCGGACCGCCACCTCGGCCGCTACATCCAGGACGAGACCGGCGCCGACATGCTGCTCTGGAACGGCGCCTGCATCGTGCACGACGAATTCAGGGGCCTCGAGCTCGAACTGCTGCGGCGCGAGCATCCGGGGGCGCGGGTGCTCGTCCATCCCGAGTCTCCGCAGAGCGTCGTCGCGCAGGCCGACGTGGTCGGATCGACGACGGCGCTGCTCAAGGCCGTGGTCGAAGGCAGCGCCAGCGAATACATCGTCGCCACCGACAACGCGCTGATGCACCGCATGCGCCAGCTCGCCCCCGGCAAGACGCTGCTCGAGGCACCGACCGCCGGCCGCAGCGCCACCTGCAAGAGCTGCGCACACTGCCCCTGGATGGCGATGAACGCTCTGCAAGGTGTCGTCGCCTGCCTGGAGACCGGTCGCGGCGAGATCGTGCTCGATGAAAGCGTGCGCAGTCGCGCGCTGGGCTGCGTCGAACGCATGCTCGCCTTCGTCGAGCAGCATCCGGCCGGCGTGGCGACTCCGGGCTTCGTGCCCAAGCTCGGCGCGACCTGAGGCCGACACATGCTCGGTTTCGACCACGACGAGAGCCTCGCCGAAGCGCGCGCACGCAACGTGCGCGATGCCTTGATCGAGGACATCGGCCGCTGCGACTGGACCGGCCGTCTCGTGCCTGCCGGCGAGCGAATCCGCGCGCGCGTCGTGGTGCGCGAGCCGGCCGTGCTGTGCGGTCGCGACTGGTTCGATGCCGTGGTGCATTCGCTGGACACGCAGGCGCGCGTCGAGTGGCATGTCGCGGAAGGCGCACGCATGGCGGCCGGCGGCGAGGTCTGTCACGTCGAGGGTGATGCGCGCGCGCTGCTGGCGGCGGAAAGGCCGGCGCTTAATTTCCTGCAGTTGCTGTCGGCCACCGCGACGCAGACACGTGCCTATGTCGATGCGGTGGCTGGCGCCTCGCCGAATCCGCGCGGCTGCGCCATCCTCGACACGCGCAAGACCTTGCCCGGGCTGCGCCTGGCGCAGAAGTACGCGGTCCGAACCGGTGGTGGAGCGAACCAGCGCCTGGCGCTGTACGACGGCATCCTGATCAAGGAGAACCACATCGCCGCCGCCGGCGGCGTGACCGCGGCCTTGCACAATGCGCGGGCGCTCGACTCCGGCGTAGACATCCAGATCGAGGTCGAGACGCTGGCCCAGTTGCGCGAGGCGCTGGGCGCCGGGGCGGCCAGCGTGCTGCTCGACAACTTCACGCTGGCGCAGATGCGCGAAGCGGTGGCGATCAGCGCCGGGCGCGCGCTGCTCGAGACCTCGGGCGGCGTCGCGCTCGATCAGGTCCGCGACATCGCGGCCACCGGCGTCGACCGCATCTCGATCGGCCGCCTGACCAAGGACGTGAAGGCGATCGATTTCTCGATGCGTGTTCTGGAAGGCACGGCCACGAACTGATCCGGCCCGCCGACAGCGGGCCAGCGCTACCTGATGCGACTCAACCGCTCAGCCCGACCGACTTGCCGTTGCCGCTGCGCGCCGAGCGCACCAGCACCGTCGGGAAGCTCACCGGCAGCGTGTACGGGAAATCGCGGCTGTAGTGCAGGCCGCGGCTCTCGCGCCGCATCAACGCAGAGCGCACGATCAGTTCGGCGCAATCGACGAGGTTGCGCAACTCCAGCAGGTCGCGGCTGACGCGGAAGTTAGCGTAGTAGTCGTCGATCTCGCTGCGCAGCAGCTTGATGCGGTGCAGCGCGCGCTCGAGCCGCTTGGTCGTGCGAACGATGCCGACGTAGTTCCACATCAGCAGGCGCAGTTCGTCCCAATTGTGGGCGATCACGACTTCCTCGTCGGCGTTCTCGACCTGGCTCTCGTCCCATGCCGGCAGCGCCGGTTGCTCGCCCGGCGCGTGGCCGAGGATGTGGCTGGCGCAGGTGCGCCCGAGCACCACGCACTCGAGCAGCGAGTTGCTGGCCAGCCGGTTCGCGCCATGCAGCCCGGTGTAGGTCGCTTCGCCGACGGCATACAACCCGGCGAGGTCGGTGCGCCCGTCGAGGTCGGTCACCACCCCGCCGCAGGTGTAGTGCGCCGCTGGCACGACCGGGATCGGCTGCCTGGTGATGTCGATGCCGAGCTTCAGGCAGCGCGCGTAGATGGTCGGGAAGTGCTCCTTCAGGTAGCTCGCGCCGAGGTGCGTGGCGTCGAGCCACACATGGTCCAGGCCGTGCTTCTTCATCTCGAAGTCGATCGCCCGCGCGACGATGTCGCGCGGCGCGAGTTCCAGCCGTGAATCGTGCGCCGCCATGAAGCGGGCCGCTTCGCCTTCGATGCCCGGCAGCAGCAGGCGGCCGCCCTCGCCCCGCAGCGCCTCGGTGATCAGGAAGCTGCGTTCCTGCGGGTGGTACAGGCAGGTCGGGTGGAACTGGATGAATTCCATGTTGCCGACCCGGCAGCCGGCACGCCAGGCCATCGCGATGCCGTCGCCGGTGGCGGTGTCGGGGTTGCTCGTGTAGCGGTAGACCTTGCCCACGCCGCCGGTGGCCAGCACCACCGCGGCCGCCGCCAAGGTCTCGACGCGCTGGCTGTCGATGTCCAGCGCATAGACGCCGTAGCAGTGCGGCGACTCTTCCCGCTTCAGGTGCCGCGAGGTGATCACGTCGACGGCCATCCAGCGCTCGCGCAGCGTGACGTTCGGATGCCTGCGTGCCCGTTCGAGCAGCACGTCGTGGATCGCCTTGCCGGTCAGGTCGGCCGCGTGCGCGATGCGGCGCACCGCGTGCCCGCCCTCGCGCGTGAGGTGCAGGCCGAGCGGACCCTGCGGGTCGGCCGAGAACGGCACGCCGCTCGCGACCAGCCACTCGATCGCCTGCGCGCTGTGTTCGGCGATGAAACGCGCGGTTTGCTCGTCGACCAGACCCGCGCCGGCTTCCTGCGTGTCGTGCACGTGCGACGCGATGCTGTCGTCGCTGCCGAGCACGCCGACGATGCCGCCCTGCGCCCAGGCGGTGGCGCCTTCCTCGAGTTGGCGCTTGGCCAGCACGACGACGGGGCGGCTCTGGGCGACGTGCAGCGCCACCGTCAGGCCCGCGAGCCCGGCGCCGACGATGACGACAGGGGACCGCGCAGGGGTTTCGATGGTCGACATGTCGGTCAGCCATCGCCGCCGACGCCACGCCGAGGGCGATGAACTCGAAGCTGGGATGCGTTCGATTCTATCGACCGCACTGTGCAACCGTTATGCTTCACGGTGCGACCCCGGGTCCGCCGGGTCGCGGACGGAACACGCGAGGTTCCATGAGCTCCGGCAACGATCAGGATTTCGACCCTTACGCCACCCGGCGCGGTCTGCGCGCGGACGCCGCGCCCGTCGAGTTGCAGCCGGCACGCCCGCAGAGTGCGTACGCGGCGCGACCGCAGGGTGCGACCGTGGTGCGGCCGGCGAGCCGCCCCGTGGGTCCGGTGGCGGCGGAATCGTCCGACATCGACCGTGCGGCAGGCGACAACGTGCGCGAGATGGTGGTCTCCTGCGACGCCGCGCCGGCGCTGCTGCAGCAGTTCGACCACGTGCAGCCGGAGTTCATCGCAGTGCACGACATAGGAGCCGGCTCGTCGCGCAAGCTGCTCGCGGGTGTCGCGCAGGCTTCCGGCCTCAGGCTCAAGCAGCTCATCATCCGCCGCCAGGGGTTCGGCAACGCGCTGGCCACGCTGGAGTTCCTCGAGTTCGCCGGCGCCCAGGGCGGGAGTCTGCGCGTCTACAGCACCGACGTGGAAGCCGACGCGCAGACGCGCCTCGGGCTGGCACGGGTACTGCTCGCCTACAGCCGGCTGGGCGTGCTGATCGTGGGCGACCTGCCCGCCCAGGCGCTGGCCCCTGCGTTCAAACCCCTGCGCGACGCCATCGTCAGCGGTCCGTGGCCGAACCGCGAGTTGCTGCTGCTGCCGCTGGCTTCTTCCGCAGCACTGGCTTCGCAGGGCAGCGATCTCGGCCGCGGCACTGGAGTCACGGTACGGACCACGCCAGCGGCACAGCGACCAGCCGACGCATGGACCTTCGTCAGCGGCGCCTGGAACCGGCTGCGAACGCAGATGGCCGCCACTGGCAAGCTCGTGCCGGAACTCGCCGCGCCAGCCGCACGACCCGCTCCGTCGGCACGCCCGACAGTGCCGCAGACCTCGTCTGCCAGCGCAGGCCGGCAGGCGGCGGCTCCGGCGCTGGAGCCGGTGTCGCCGCGACCGGACAACGCTGCGCCGCCGACGCCGGGGGCAGAACTCAGCGAGGCGGTGACATTGGCGCTGATGGCGCACTACGTCGAGGAGCTATCCAAGCTCAACGGGATGCTGGCCTGCTGCGTGTTCGAGGCCGCCAGCGGACGCAGCATCGCCCACGCCGGCGACGCGAGCCAGACCTCAGCGCTCGCGACGGCCGGCGCCTCGCTGCTCGCAGCGATCACGCGCGCCGGCCACCGCCTCGGCCTCGAGACCGAAGAGCCCGAGGTGACGATCACGCTGGACTCGCGCCACCTCGTGCTGCGCGCCGTGCCCAAGCATCCGCGTCTGGTGCTCCACGCCGTGCTCGACAAGAGCAGCGCCAACCTGACGCTGGCGCGGCTGCAGATCCAGCGGATGGACGAGTTGTTCGACGGCTCGTCGGCCTGACCAGGGCCGGCTCCGGCCGGCCTAGTGCACGACCCGCTCGAACACGAACTCGCCGTCGCTGACGCCGACCGGGATCACGTCCTTGGGGCCGAAGCGGCCCTGCAGGATCAGCTTGGCGATCGGGTTCTCGATGCGATGCTGGATCGCCCGCTTCAACGGCCGGGCGCCGAACGCCACGTCGAAACCGACCTTCGCCAGTTCGGCCAGCGCCTGCGGCGAGACGTCGAGCTTCATGTCCATCTTCTCGAGCCGCGCTTCGAGCACCTTCATCTGGATCCGCGCGATCGACTCGATGTGCCTCATGTCGAGCGCGTGGAACACCACGACTTCGTCGATGCGGTTCAGGAACTCGGGCCTGAAGTGCTGCTTGACCTCGACCCAAACGGCCTCGCGGATCAACTCGCTCGACTGCCCCGCCATCTGCATGATCTGGTGCGACCCTAGGTTGCTCGTCATCACGATCACGGTGTTCTTGAAGTCCACGGTGCGGCCCTGGCCGTCGGTCAGACGCCCGTCGTCGAGCACCTGCAACAGCACGTTGAAGACGTCCGGGTGCGCCTTCTCCACCTCGTCGAGCAGCAGCACGCTGTAGGGCTTGCGCCGCACCGCCTCGGTCAGGTGGCCGCCCTCGTCGTAGCCGACGTATCCCGGCGGCGCGCCGATCAGGCGGCTGACCGAGTGCTTCTCCATGAACTCGCTCATGTCGATGCGGATCATGTGATCGTCGGAGTCGAACAGGAATCCGGCGAGCGCCTTGCACAGCTCGGTCTTGCCGACGCCGGTGGGGCCGAGGAACAGGAACGAGCCGAGCGGGCGGTTCGGATCGGACAGTCCCGCACGCGACCGCCGGATCGCGTCGGCGACCGCGGTGATCGCCTCGTCCTGGCCGACGACGCGCTCGTGCAGCTTGGCTTCCATCTGCAGCAGCTTGTCGCGCTCGCCCTGCATCAGCTTGGACACCGGAATGCCGGTCGCTCGCGAAACGACCTCGGCGATCTCTTCGGCGCCGACCAGCGTTCGCAGCAATTGCGGCGTCTTGCCGCCCTTGCCCTTGCCCGATTCCTTGGCCTGCGCTTCCTTCAGCTTCTTCTCGAGCTCCGGCAACTTGCCATACTGCAACTCGGCGAGCTTGTTGAAGTCGCCCTTGCGCTTCAACTCCTCGATCTGGAAGCGGATGCGGTCGATCTCTTCCTTCACCTGGGCCGAGCCCTGCGCCGTCGCCTTCTCGGACTTCCAGATTTCCTCGAGGTCGGCGTACTCGCGCTCGAGCTTGGCGATCTCGTCCTCGATCAGCCCCATGCGCTTCTTCGACGCCTCGTCCTTCTCCTTGCGCACCGCCTCGCGCTCGATCTTCAGCTGGATCAGCCGGCGGTCGAGCTTGTCCATCGCCTCGGGCTTGGAATCGATCTCGATCTTGATCTTCGCCGCCGCCTCGTCGATCAGGTCGATCGCCTTGTCGGGCAGGAAGCGGTCGGTGACGTAGCGGTGGCTCAGCTCGGCCGCGGCGACGATCGCCGGGTCGGTGATCTCGACCCCGTGGTGCACCTCGTACTTCTCCTGCAGGCCGCGCAGGATCGCAATCGTCGCCTCGACGCTGGGCTCGTCGACGAGCACCTTCTGGAAGCGGCGTTCGAGCGCCGCGTCCTTCTCGACGTACTTGCGGTATTCGGCGAGCGTCGTCGCGCCGATGCAGTGCAGTTCGCCGCGGGCGAGCGCGGGCTTCAACATGTTGCCCGCATCGATCGCGCCCTCGGCCTTGCCGGCGCCGACCATGGTGTGCAGTTCGTCGATGAAGAGGATGATGCGGCCCTCGTCCTGCGCCACTTCCTTCAGCACCGCCTTCAGCCGCTCCTCGAACTCACCGCGGTACTTGGCGCCGGCCAGCAGGCCGGCCATGTCGAGCACCAGGACGCGCTTTTCCTTCAGGCTGTCGGGCACCTCGCCGTTGACGATGCGCTGCGCAAGACCTTCGACGATCGCGGTCTTGCCGACGCCCGGTTCGCCGATCAGCACGGGATTGTTCTTGGTACGGCGTTGCAGCACCTGGATCGCGCGCCGGATCTCGTCGTCGCGGCCGATCACCGGGTCGAGCTTGCCCAGGCGGGCACGTTCGGTGAGGTCGATCGTGTACTTCTTCAATGTCTCGCGCTGGCCTTCGGCCTCGGCGCTGTCGACCTTCTGCCCGCCGCGCACCGCGGTGATCGCCGCTTCCAGCGCCTTGCGCGTCAGCCCGTGGCCGCGCACGACGCCTGCGAAGTCGGTCTTCGCATCGGCAAGCGCGAGCAGGAACATCTCGCTCGCAATGAACTGGTCGCCGCGCTGGCTGGCCTCCTTCTCCGCGCCCTGCAGCAGCGCGAGCAGGTCGCGCCCAACCTGCACCGGTTGGCCGCCGCCCTCCACGCGGGGTAGACCGTTGAGCGCGGTGTCGACCGCCGTCTGCAGCGCCGGCATGCGCACGCCGGCCCGCTCGAGCATCGAGCGCGGGCCCTCTTCCTGCACCAGCATGGCTGCCAGCAAATGCACAGGCTCGATGTACGGGTTGCCGCGCGTGACAGCCAGGCTCTGGGCTTCACCGAGCGCTTCCTGGAAGCGCGTGGTCATCTTGTCTTGTCGCATGAAAACTCCTCCGCTTCGCCCTCAGGTTAGGGACAAGCGTAGGTTTTCAAGGCGCCAGCACCCTGACGCGAGTCAATGCGGCCGCGGTTTGCCCTGTCGCGCCCTGCGGGAGGGCTGCGTTCCTGGTCCGTGGCGTCAGCCCTGACCCGCACTCCGACCGCACTCGCGCCGGACCGAGGCGCCTCCCTCAGGACGGCGCGTTGCCGGCGGCCTGCAGTCCCCAGCGCGTCAAGGCCTCGTCGTCGCTGACCCGCGCGTCGACCCAGTGCGCGCCCTCGGCCGTGTGCTCCTTCTTCCAGAACGGGGCCTGCGTCTTCAGGTAGTCCATCAGGAACTCGCAGGCCTGGAAGGCCTGGCCGCGATGCGCCGAGGCCACTGCGACGAGCACGATCTGCTCCAGCGGTTGCAGCGGGCCGACGCGGTGCACCACCCTCGCCGCACGGATGTCGAAGCGCCGCCCGGCCTCGTCGATCATCGCCTCGATGGCGCGCTCGGTCATCCCCGGGTAGTGCTCCAGCTCCATCGCGCTGAGCGCAGCACCGTCGCTGCGGTCGCGCACCGTCCCGACGAAGCTCACCACCGCGCCCACGCCACCGTCGCCGGCACGCAGCGCCGCGACCTCGGCCGAGAGGTCGAAGTCGGCAGTCTGGATGCTGACCCTGCGTACCTTCATCTTGCTTGCTCCATCGCGTCTGGGCGGACTCGCAGTGCAACTCATCGGAGTGGACCGGTTGCCCGCCAGCCAACGGCCGTGCCCACCAGAGATCCGCTCACGGCCGCAACCCGGTTCTTGTGACAGACTGCCCCAGAGTAGCAAAGTTCTGCATCGGACCCTGCGGAGCAGGGTCGAGCGGCACGAGGAGCCGAGATGTCCCGACACGACCTTCCCCACAAGCACTTCTCGATGATCCGCGAGTTCCAGCTCGCGGACTTCTTCACGCTGGGCAACGCGGCTTGCGGCATGGCGTCCGTGTTCCTCGCGATGCTGTATGTGGGCAGCGGCGAACTGGCGCACTTCCTGTGGGCCGCTGCGATGGCCCCGTTGGCACTGGCCTTCGATGTGGCGGACGGACGCGTCGCCCGCTGGCGACAACAACACTCGGCGCTGGGTCGCGAGCTCGACTCGCTGGCCGACATCGTCTCGTTCGGTGTCGGCCCGGCAACGCTGGCCTTCGCCGCCGGCCTGAGCGGCGGCTGGGACGCCGTGCTGCTGATCTACTTCGTCTGCTGCGGCGTCAGCCGCCTGGCCCGCTACAACGTGACGGCCGAGAGCCTGTCGGCCGGCGCCGACAAGGTCGCCTACTTCGAAGGCACGCCGATCCCGACCAGCGTGCTGCTGACTGCCGTGCTGGCCATCCTCGCGTGGCAGGGGGGGCTCGGCGACATGCTTCCCGGCGGTGTGTGGACGATCGGCCCGTGGCGCCTGCACTCGCTCGCGTTGTTGTTCGCGCTGTCGGGAACCCTGATGATCAGCAAGACGGTGCGGATTCCGAAGTTCTGACCCTGGACACGGAGAAGTCCGCAATTGCAGCCCACCGCCTTCCTGCGCACCGTCCTCACGGCGACGCTGATCGCGCTCTGCGCCGCATGCGCCACCGTCCCGCCAGTGCAGCAGTCATTCGCCAGAGGCGAGGACGGCTTGGCGGTCGGCCGCCCCTTGCCCTGCGGCGGAGAGCCATCG
The DNA here is from genome assembly GCA_963802435.1 of uncultured bacterium. GTDB lineage: Bacteria > Pseudomonadota > Gammaproteobacteria > Burkholderiales > Burkholderiaceae_C > CAIKUF01. The sequence goes on along the minus strand of CAWDIT010000002.1, from coordinate 327,826 downwards.
GCCACGGACGCTGCGATGGCAACCGTTGCACTGGCGGGGCCGACCCTGCGCGTGCTGAGCTGGAACCTGCACAAGAACGACGATCCGGGCTGGGCCACGGACCTGGCTCGCTTTGCCGCCGACAGCGATCTGCTGTTGATCCAGGAAGCGGCGTTGACCCCCGGACTGCAGCGGGTGTTGCAGGACGCGGGCTTCGACTGGCTGCTCGCGAGCTCGTTCACGCTGAACGGGCACGAGACGGGCGTGCTGAACGCCGCGCGCGTGCGACCGGCGAGTGCCTGCGTGCAGCGCTTCTTCGAGCCGCTGCTGCAACTCCCGAAATCGGCGCTGATCGCTCGATACGAGATCAGCGGCACGAGTGCACGGCTGGCGGTCGCGAACGTGCACTCGATCAATTTCACGTTGGGCCTCGACGCCTATCGCGCGCAGCTCGAGGCGATCGCCCGCGAACTGGCCGACCACCGAGGACCCTTGATCGTCGCCGGCGACTTCAACAGCTGGAACCCGGCACGCCTCGAAGTCGTCCACGACGTGATGCAGCGCATGGGTCTCGTGTCCGTGTTGCCGTCGGTCGACACACGAAGCCGGTTTCTGGGCCAGTTGGTCGACTACATCTTCGTGCGCGGCCTCGAGGTCGTTCACGCGACGGCGCCGGAGGTCCAGTCGTCGGACCACAATCCGGTGCTCGCGACGCTGCGCGTGCCGGGTGGGCCGCAATGAGGCGGGGCAAGCTTGCAATCGACGAGAACGTCGGGCGCATCGCCTTGGGCCTCCAGGGCTCGCAAGGGTCGGCGGAAGTCGAGTCCGCAGGCCCGGCGTCAATACTCGACCACCCGATCCAGCTTGAGCACCCAGCTGGCTTCGCCCTGGTGCAGCTTGTATTGCAGCTGGCGGGTGCCGCCGGAGGGTGCAGCGTTGGTGTCTCCCGGCCTGTAGACCGGGAAGCGCCGCACGAGCGTGCTCTCGACGACGGCGAACTGGTCGTGTCCCTGGTACCCCACCGCAGCCGTCGCGTGGTCGGTGATCGGGGGCAGATAGATCTCGCTCAGCGACTTGCGTCTGTTGGCGCCGTAGGCCACCAGCGAGCCGTAGGAACCCGAACCGGCCGATGCGACATAGACGTAGAGCTCGGGCGAGCCGTCGACGTTCAGGTCGGCCACTTCGACGCCCGTGACGGTGCCGTCGATCTCGCGCTCGATCGGCGCGTTGACCAGCGCCAGCCCGGACGGAACGATCCTCAGTCGGTTCAGCGACGAATCGTTGGCGCAGGAGACGCGGAACTTCACGCCCTGCAGCGTCAGCGTCCTGTCGAACGGCACCAGCGGCGCTGCCGCCATCGGCAGCGGCCTCGGCGCCTGCACGACGGCCGGACTCGCAGCAGGCGAGCGCGCAAGGCCGGCGGTGTCCCAGTAGACGAACACCGACTCTTTGGCCAGCCTGAAGATCAGGCCCCGTTCGCCGAGGCCGCGCTGGCGGTAGGCCGGTTTGCCGTCCTGGTCGACGTAGGTTCCCGCGCTGCCGCGGGGGCTCAGCTCGTGGCGCACCCCGTCGGCGCGGTCGATGGCGACATGGCCCTGCCGTTGCGAGAAGGTGCAGGCGAGCATGGCCGAGGCCTGGTCCGAGCCCTTGGGGTAGATGTCGCAGCGCGCGTCGACGGTGTCGGCGTGCGCCAGGCCCAGCGCTGATAGCAGCAGGCCAATGGCAAGCGGCCTGGCGATTGGTGAATCATTCATGCGGGATCTCCAGAGTCGGGCAGCACGCAGTGTGTCCCGGTCAAAGCAGCCAGTCGATCGGCAGCCCCGACAACACGCCGACGCCGAACCTGCGCATCAGACTCGTCTCCGGCTCGGTGCCGTGGACCTTCTCGCCCGTCGCGTTGCGCTCGATCCATTGAAGGCTGCGGCCATCGGGTGCGAGCCGCACCTCGTACGCGGCCAGGGGAACGTCCTTGTCGAAGATCTCCGCCAGCCCCCTGGCCAGCACGGCGCTGTCGATGACGAGCCCCATCTCGGTGTTCAGCAGCGCCGAGCGCGGATCGAAGTTGAACGATCCGACGAAGATGCGCTCGCCATCCACCGCGAAGGTCTTGGCGTGCAGGCCCGATGACGAGCTCGACCCCGTGCCGCTGCGGCTGTCCTTCGGTTCCAGCCCCGCCGTCGGCCTGAGCTCATAGAGCCTGACGCCGGCACGCAGCAGATCGTGGCGGTGTTTGGCATAGCCGGCGTGCACGGCGGTCACGTCCGACGCCGCGAGCGAGTTGGTGAGAATGCGCACCGCCACGCCGCGGCCGGCCAATGCCGCGAGCGCCGCGGTGCCCTGCTCGCCGGGCACGAAGTACGGCGAGACGAGGTCGAGTGTCTTCTGCGGGCGACCCATCGAGCGGACCAGGTCCGGGAACAGCAGCACATCGGTTCGCTGCTGCGTGTCGAGCGTCTTCGCCGGGTCGTCAAACACGAGCTTCGTGCTCGCCCACTCGAAGGTGAGCTTGCCGGCCAGGATGTCTCGCACCACGGGCGCGGCACGCACGGCATCGAGGTAGGCGACGGCCTGCGGGTCGGCATGCGCCGCCGCGAACCGGGCCTGCAGATCCGACGGCCCCCTGCGGTCCGGACGATCCGATCAGGCTCGCCGCCGGATACGCGGATGCGCTGTTCCAGTAGAGATCGAACTCCTTCGAGACGTCGCCCACGGCCGTGCCCACGGCCGCCACGTCGAGGTCGGCAAAGAGCATGCCGTCGCCCGCGCCGAAATACTCGTCGCCGATATTGCGCCCGCCGACGACGGTGACCTGGTTGTCGGCGGTGAACGACTTGTTGTGCATGCGCCGGTTCAGGCGTGCGAATTCGGTCATGTAGCCCAGCGCGCGGGCGCCGCGCTGCACGAAGGGGTTGTACAGGCGCAGCTCGATGTTCGGATGCGCGTCCAGCGCGGCCAGCGTGGGGTCGAGCCCTGCGGTGTTGTTGTCGTCGAGCAGCAGGCGCACGCGCACGCCGCGCTCGGCCGCACTGCCACAGCGCTTCGAAGAGCAGGGTGCCCACCGGATCGCCGTGCCAGATGTAGTACTGCACGTCGAGCGACTTGTCGGCAGCGACCGCCAGCACCACGCGGGTGGCGAAGGCGTCACGGGGATTGACCAGGGCATGGATGCCACTCAGGCCCGGATGGCCGGCCACGTCGGCCGCCAGCGCGCGGCCCAGCCGGGTACCGCTCGGTGTCGGTGGCGGCAGCGGCAGTAGTGACCGTCCGGCCCTCGAGCGATGGCAAGGATGTGGCGCAGCCGCCGATCAGGCCGCCCATGATGCACAGCACCCCGAGCGTGGCGACGAGTCCTGCGACCCTGCGCATGGACTCTTCCCATCGCTGCGCGCTGGAGCTCAACGCAGGGCCCCCGCAATCGCGCAGCCTGGTGGCTTCATGGGCAATCAGCCATTGCAGGCAACGCATTGCACCGCCCCTTTCCGGGTTCCGAGGCATTGCCTTCGTCGTGATCTCCGCGGTGCTGCCGTCATCGGTCACCGGGCCTGGCGCACCAGTGCATCCTCGCCCTTGCCCTCTCGAATCGGGTCTGTCGATTCGTTCCACTCGAGGTTCAACGCCTGCCACGGCTGGACCGGCACGCGGGATACCCCGATCGTCATGCGCATGCCGTCCGTGAAATACGGGTCGTCGCCCAGGTTGTGCCGGGGCTGATCGCGAGCCGCCGCCCCCACTCCACGCACGAGCGCGAACCAGCGGACGGCTTCCTGGTGCAAGAGGCTCTGCAGAACGTACTGGCGCGACTCGTCGACGTTCGGGTCGATGACGTGGGTCGTGAGCGTCGGAGACTTGGTGGTGACCTTGACTCCGATGTCGCGACTGACCTGGCCAACCCAGACCGGCTGCCCTTCGCAGCGGAACGGGGCGAGCCAGAGCCTCATGTGGTTGCGCTGCGCGATCCTCGCCCGGCCACGCTGCAGGGCGATGTCCTGCTTGCGGCCGAACAGGTACAGGGCGCTCACCGGAGCGGTGGAGAACGGTTCGTCGGCAACGGCCGCGCCGATCATCCTGCGAATACTGTCGACCGTGATCGCTTCGGTGAACGTCCACCCGCCGGCCGTCAGGGCCGGAATGACGTCCTCGCCCAATCCGATAAGCGCAATGTTGAGCGGGTCGCCGTCGCCCTGGCTGTCTTCACGGGTGGTGCAGCAGGGCAGTTCGCGGATTCTCGAGCGCGTCTGCTCGAGGGTCAGGTCCGGCAGGGCGTGGACTTCGCATACAGCTGGCGCAGCGCCGAACTCTCGTAGTCGAAGCCCTGGGTCGGGAGCATCACCGCGAAGCGCATCCTGAGCCCGTGCCCTGGCGCTGAGAACCTCAGGTCCACGAATCGCCCTCCCCGCAGGTGGGAGGCATAGACGTAGCCCTCGTTGACGCTTCCCGCCTGGAGGAAGAACGGCAGCGCGCTCTGGCGCAAGGCCTCGGTCACGCCCGCGCCTGCCTGCGGGTCGAGCCCCTTTGATGCGATCAGCGCCGTCTCGTCGGCCGTGTAGTAGTCCGGATCGATCGCGATGGGAAGAATCCAGTAATTCACGGCGCTCGAGTTCTGGACCCGAATCCAGATCGGCTGGATGCCGTACTCGGCCAGCGATACGCCGAAATGCCTCGACACCTCCACTTCGTCGGGAACGGCCAACTGCACCGACATGCCGCCCTGGGTGAGCGTCTGGACGCGACCGAGATTCAACGGGATCGCTCGTTCCGTTTCAGCGGTGGACACCGGCGGGAGGGTCGCACACCCCACCAGCAAGGCCGCCGCCAGGAACAATGCCATGGCGCCGCACGAAGCTCGCCCGATGCTGGTTTGCCACTTCATCCTGCTCACTCTAACGCGAATCGTTCCATCGCCCGACTGGCCGCAAGCGCCCTGCAACCCACTCCGTCGCCCTCCGGATGGCGTCTCGTCTGCATAGAATTCGGCCCTAACCTATGAACGCCTTCGACGTCCGCCGTCAATTCAGCCTGTTCCGACGCATGGGCCTGGTCGCTGCGATGGCTTGTGTCGTTGCCGCATGCACCACGCCACCCGCCGCGCCACCGCCGCGCGGCGCGCCCGGAGTGGCCAAGGCGCCGGCCGCGGTCGGGCCCCTTGCCGACGCCGAGGCGGGCGTGCTGCAGACGCAAGGGTCCGGACGGTCCGGCTTTCGCCTGCTGGAGTCGAATCAGGACGGGCTGACGTGGCGGCTCGCGCTGATCGACAGCGCGCAGCAGAGCCTCGACCTGCAGTACTACACCTGGTGGGGCGACGAGGGCGGCAACCTGTTGATGAAGCGCGTCGTCGAGGCCGCCGACCGCGGCGTGAAGGTGCGCCTGATCCTCGACGACCTGTCCACGGTCCTCGTCGACGAGACGCACCCGAAGGTGCGCGACCAGGCCGCTGCGCTGATCGACGCCCACCCCAACATCGAGATCCGGCTCTTCAACGCCTGGCAGGAACGCTCGCTCGCCGGGCGCGGCGTCGACAGCCTGGCCCGCATGGAGCGCATCAATCACCGCATGCACGCCAAGCTGCTGGTGGCCGACAACCGCGCGACCATCGTCGGCGGGCGCAACGTCGGTAACGAGTATCTCGGGCTTTCGCGGGACTTCAACTTCCGCGACCTCGACGTGCTGGGCATCGGCCCGGTGGCGCGCCAGGCCTCGGCAGTGTTCGACACCTTCTGGAACAGCGAGTGGGTCGTTCCGATCCGCGCGCTCGGCATCGAGACCGGCTCGACAACGTTGAAGGACGAGGCCGCGCCGATCCTCCGCGAGCTCAAGGTGGCGCCCGCGATGCAGGGCGTGCCGCTCGATCGCCAGGCGTGGCGGGCCGAACTGGCGCAGGCAGTGCCGCAGATGCACGGCGGCACGAGCAGCATGCACACCGACTCGCCGGACCCCGGGCAACTGACGCACCACATGCCTGCGGCGATCCGCAAGCTCGTCGGCACCGCGCAGCGCGAAGTGCTGATCGCCAACGCCTACATCATTCCCGACGAAGCCGCGATCGCCGACCTGCACTCGCTCACGGCGCGCGGCGTGAAGGTCGGGATCCTCACCAATTCCCTCGCTTCTCACGACGTGCCCGCCGTCAACAGCCACTACAAGCAGTGGCGCAAGCGCCTGCTCGAAGCAGGCGTGACGCTGTACGAGGTGCGCCACGACGCTGCGACAAAAGCGCTGCTCGCCGACACGCCGCCCACGGTGTCGGAGTTCATGGGCTTTCACGTGAAGGCGATGGTCATCGACCGCGAGCGCGTGTTCATCGGGTCGATGAACCTCGACCCGCGATCGGCGGCGATCAACAGCGAGATGGGCGTGATCGTCGACAGCGCGAGCCTGGCCCAGGCGCTGGCGGCGAGCGTGGAGCGCGACATGCAGCCGGCCAACGCCTGGCACGTCACGCTCGCGGCGGACGGCAGCGTGCGCTGGACCTCGGGCGGGCGCGTGCTCGACGCCCAGCCGGCGCGCAACACCTGGCAGCGCGTCGAGGACATCATCTTCATGGCCTTCCCGCGCGACCTCTACTGAGCGGCCGCGTTCTGGCTCGTCGGTCCTGGATCTGCGGCCACTGGCAAACGGGCCGCCCGGCCCGACAGCGAGTCAAGGCGTTGCGCCGCTGTTCAGCGTACCAGCGACGACTTCGATGGCCGCTTCGACGAGCGCGGTGCGGGGTACGTTGTCGCGAAAGAGAAAGGCCAGGCCAGGGAGCATATCGGTCATCGGAATCGCAACCGTCCAGTGATCGGCGTTGGCGTAGCCGAGCAGATAGCTGCCCGGCACGATCTGGTCGTACCACAGCAGCTTGCCGTCGTTGCGGGGGTCGATCTTCGCGAGCCAGCGATAGGTGCCCAGGGTTCCCGGTGAGATGCGATCCGGACGCGGCGCCGCGACGAGCGAGAACACGGGCACCTTGACCGCCGCCGCGTTCTCTCGCCACCAGGCGAGCCGCACATCGCGTCGAAGGTCGTGGAGTTCGTCGCCTGTTCCCACGTCGCAGCCTGGCAGCGGGAACGAGGCCACCCATTCGCGATAGGGTGAAAGCAGCTCTTCGGCAAGTGGACTCCCATTGACCGCGCCGGCCACGGCGACCACCGCGGCGATGCGCTTCGCCGCGAGCGGAAAGTTCGCGACGAAACCGAGGACGTCGGGAAGACCCTTGGAATAGGCGAACACGATGATTGGCCGCGGGTCGCCGTCGAGCGCTGAAAAGTGCCCGGCCAGGCGACGCGCGTTGTCTGCCGTGCTGCCGCGCCCCGACACCTGGAAGTAGTCGACCGTGAAGCCGCGCTGCCGTAGCGCGCGTTCTGCATCGGCAAACGGACGCGCAAAACCTTCGAAGCACTCGGAGAGGAACCCTGGAACGAACGCGATGCGATACCGCCGCGTCAGGTCGTCGGCCGATCGCATCGGGGGCGCATCGCCTTCGCCGTCGAGTCGAAGCAGTACATCGGCGCAGACGCCTTCACCCGAAGGAATGCGCCTGCACACAGCCTCGCGATACTTTGCCCTCAGGTCGCGCACGCCCGCGTCGGCCGTGCCCGCCAGGACCACGGGCACGGTGCCGGGTCTGTATGGGTCGATAGTCGGAGCGGCGCAGCCCACAAGCAACGCCGTGAACGCCACGAGTGCAACGAGTGAGCGCGCGCGAGGACTCAATCGCAAGATCATTGCAGGCCCTCGCAGGGCTCCTACCCACCCGTGACGGGCGGAAAGAAGGCCAGCTCGGCACCGTCGTTCACCACGGCCGTCTCGTCGCACAGGGTCTGGTTGAGCGCCGTTCGCACGGCACGGCCTCGCGCCAGGGCTTGCGCATGGGCGGGGCTGCGGGCGATCAGCGCGTCGCGCACGGAGCCCACCGTGGCGTAGGGCTCCACGGCCAAGGTGTCGCCCGACCCCAGCGCTTCGCGCAGCGACGCAAAGTAGCGCACCTGAACCTTCATCGCTTGGGTCATGCCAGCAAGTCTGCAAACGATAGATAGCGTACTGGATCGCCGCGGTGGATGCTGTGGCCCGGCGGGTTGTCCACGACACCGTCGCCCCAGACGGCCGAGGTCAGCACGCCCGAACTCTGGTTCGCGAACAGTTCCAGCGCGCCCTCGGCATTGCGGCGCACGCGCAGGAATTCGCGCCGGCGGTCGGGCTTGGGCCAGTCGAAATCGGCTCGCACCGACAGCGCCTTCGGCGGCTCCGGCGAAGCGCCCTGCAGCCGAAGCAGCAGCGGCCGCACGGCGAGCAGGAAGGTGATGAAGCTCGACACCGGATTGCCCGGCAAGCCGATGAACCAGGCGCTCGACGCGTCGCCGCGGCGGACCTCGCCGAACGCGAGCGGCTTGCCCGGCTTGATCGCCACGTGCCAGAGATCGAGACGGCCTTCGGCCTGGACGGCCGGGCGCAGATGGTCTTCCTCGCCGACAGAGACACCCCCCGAGCTGACGATCAGGTCGCAGCCCGCCGCCGCGCGGCGCAGCGCGTCGCGCGTGGCGGCCAGCGAGTCGGGCACGATGCCGAGATCCACGCAGTCGCAGCCGAAGGTCTGCAGCAGGCCGCGCAGCGTGTAGCGGTTCGAGTTGTAGATCGCGCCCGGGCGCAGCGGCTCTCCAGGCATCACCAGTTCGTCGCCGGTGGAGAGCAGCGCCACACGGGGCCGGCGGACGACGCTGAGCGACGCCGCGCCGACCGATGCCGCGAGGCCGAGCGCTTGCGGCGTGAGCCTCGCGCCGCGCGCGAGCACGACGCTGCCGAGGTGCACATCCTCGCCCCGCCGTCGGATCCATTGGCCCGACTCGGGCACCACGTGCACGCGCACGGCGCCTTCGACGGCCTCGCACTGCTCCTGCATGACGACCGCGTCGGCGCCCGCCGGCACCTCGGCGCCGGTGAAGATGCGCGCTGCCGTGCCGGGCGCGAGCGGCCCGCCGACGGCACCGGCCGCGATGCGCTGGCTCAACGGCAGCACGGTGCCGGCAACCGGTACGTCGGCGGCACGCAGCGCGTAGCCGTCCATCGAGGTGTTGTCGGCCGGCGGCACGTCGAGCAGAGACACCACCTCGGTCGCGAGCACGCGGCCGAGGGCGTCGAGGGTGGCGACCGGCTCGGTCTCAGCCAGCGGCCGAACGGCCTGGAGCAGCCGCGCCAGCGCCTCGTCCAGCGTCAGCATCGGCGAGCCAGTCTTCGGGGGCGATGTACTCATAGCGGGCAGAGGTTTGCAGCAGGAAGTCGGCCACCGCAGCGGGGGCATTGATGTCGAGTATCGGCAATGCCGTCGCCTGCGGCAGGCGTTGCGCGCTGTCGGTGGCGATCGCGACGACGAACGGGTCCTCCGGATACTGCACCGGCTTGCCGACGGAGGCGCGCCAGACCTCGATCTTCAACAGGTCGGCGTGCTTGAAGCCCTCCACCAGTGCCCAGTCGCACTCGACCAGTTCGGCGAGCAACTGGTGCACCGTCGGTTCCACTTCGATGGCGAACTCGCGGATCTTGGCCAGGCGCCGCCGCGAGGCGATCACGACCTCGAACGCGCCAGCCTGGCGGTGGCGCCAGGAGTCCTTCCCCGGGTGATCGATGTCGAACTCGTGATGCGCGTGCTTGACCACCGACACGCGCTGACCGGCCAGCCTCAGGCTGGCGATCAGGCCCTCGACGAGCGTCGTCTTGCCGGCACCCGAGTATCCGGAAAAGCCGATGACCTTCACGCGACGTGCGCCTCGACGTAGCTCTTGACCGCCTGCGCGTCCGCGGCCATCACGGTGAAGCGGCGCGGCAGGGCCTCGATGCCGACCTGCGCCGCCGGTCGCTCGGGCTCGCGCCCGAGCGCTTCGACGATCGTCGCCGAGAACTTGGCCGGCTGCGCGGTTTCGAGCACGATCATCGGCACGCCCTGCTGCAGGTGCTCGCGCGCCACCTTGACGCCGTCGGCGGTGTGCGGGTCGATCGTCACGCCGTGCTCGCGATGGACGCTGCGGATCGTCGCCAGCCGATCGGCATGCGTGCTGCGTCCCGAAGCGAAGCCAAAGCGGGGCAGCCGCTCGCGCGCCGCCGCGTCCAGGCTGAAGGCACCGTCGTGCGCAAGCTGGGTGCCGAACAGCTCGCGCACACGCTCGCCATCGCGGTCGAGCAGGTCGAAGACGAAGCGCTCGAAGTTGGAGGCCTTGGAGATGTCCATCGACGGGCTCGAGGTCTCGTGCGTCTCGGCACTGCCGCGCACGCGGTAGACGCCGGTGCGGAAGAACTCGTCGAGCACGTCGTTCTCGTTCGTCGCCGCGACGAGTTGGCGGATCGGCAACCCCATCATGCGCGCCACATGGCCGGCGCAGATGTTGCCGAAATTGCCAGACGGCACGGTGAAGCTCACCGCCTGCTCATTGGATGTCGTCGTCCTGAAGTAGCCGACGAAGTAGTACACCACCTGCGCGAGCAGGCGCGCCCAGTTGATCGAGTTGACGCTGCCGATGCGGTGGCGGCGCTTGAAGTCGAGGTCGTTCGAGACCGCCTTGACGATGTCCTGGCAGTCGTCGAACACGCCCTCTATTGCGATGTTGTGGATGTTCGCGTCCTGCAGGCTGAACATCTGCGCCTGCTGGAACGGGCTCATGCGGCCGTGCGGCGAAAGCATGAACACGCGGACGCCCCGCTTGCCGCGCAGCGCATATTCGGCCGCGCTGCCCGTGTCGCCCGAGGTCGCACCGAGGATGTTCAGCGTCTCGCCGCGGCGCGCGAGCTCGAACTCGAACAGGTTGCCGAGAAGCTGCATCGCCATGTCCTTGAACGCGAGCGTCGGGCCGTTGGACAGCGCCTGCAACCACAGGCCTTCCCCGATCGGATGCATCGGCGTGATCTCCCCCGTGCCGAAGACCGCGGCGGTATAGGTCCTGTCGACCAGTGCCCGCAACTCGGCGGCGGGAATGTCGTCGATATAGAGCGACAGGATCTCGAACGCCAGACCTGCGTAGCTCAGGCCGCGCCACCTCGCGAGCATTGCGCCGTCGACCTGCGGATAGTGCGCCGGCAGGTACAGCCCGCCGTCGGGCGCCAGGCCCTCGAGCAGGATCTCGCAGAAGCGCCGCGGCGTGCTGTCGCCGCGCGTGCTGAGGTAGTTCAACTTGCCTCCTGCCGGGCCGCCCCAAAGGAGGCAAGCGCCCCCTTGGGGGGCAGCGAAGCGGCAAAGCCGCAAGCTTGGGGGCTCAACTCAACTCTTCCTTGCGGATGCGCACGATCGGCGCGAGCACGGTCGGCAGCGCCTGCATCTGCGCGATCGCCTTGTTCATCTCGCCCTCGACGGTGTCGTGCGTCAGGATGATGACGTCGGTCTGCGCCTCGCCCTCGGCCGACTCGCGCTGCAGCAGCGCGTCGATCGAGATGTCGTGCTCGGCCAGGATGCCGGTGATGCGCGCCAGCACGCCGGCCTGGTCGGCCACCTGAAGGCGCAGGTAGAAGGCGGTCACGACCTGCGCGATCGGCAGGATCGGCGTGTCCTGCATCGAGCCGGGCTGGAAGGCGAGGTAGGGCACGCGGTGGTCGGGGTCGGCGGTGTGCAGGCGAGTGATGTCCACGAGGTCGGCGATCACCGCCGAGGCGGTCGGCTCGGCGCCTGCGCCCTTGCCGTAGTAAAGCGTCGTGCCGACCGCATCGGCCTGGACGAGCACCGCGTTCATCGCGCCCTCGACATTGGCGATCAGGCGCCGGGTCGGAATCAGCGTCGGGTGCACGCGCAGCTCGATGCCTTGCGCGGTGCGCTTGGTGATGCCGAGCAGCTTGATGCGGTAGCCGAGTTGCTCGGCGTAGCGGATGTCCGCCGCCTGCAAGCGCGTGATGCCCTCGACGTGCGCCTTGTCGAACTGCACCGGAATACCGAACGCGATGGCGCTCATGATGGTCGCCTTGTGCGCCGCGTCGACGCCTTCGATGTCGAAGGTCGGGTCGGACTCGGCGTAGCCCAGGCGCTGGGCGGCCTGAAGCACGACGCCGAAGTCCAGGCCCTTGTCACGCATCTCCGACAGGATGAAATTCGTCGTGCCGTTGATGATGCCGGCGATCCACTCGATGCGGTTCGCCGTGAGCCCCTCGCGCAGCGCCTTGATGATCGGGATGCCGCCGGCCACTGCCGCCTCGAAGGCGACGACGACGCCCTTCTCGCGCGCCGCGGCAAAGATCTCGCTGCCGTGAACGGCGAGCAGCGCCTTGTTGGCCGTGACCACGTGCTTGCCGGCGGCGATCGCCTCGAGCACCAGCGTCCGGGCAATGCCGCAGCCGCCGATCAGCTCGATGACGATGTCGATGGCGGGGTTCGCGATCACCTCGTGCGCGTCGGCGACGACGCGCACGCCGCCCCCGACGATCGCCCTGGCGCGCGCGGTGTCGAGATCGGCCACCATCGTGATCTCGATGCCGCGCCCGGCACGGCGTCGTATTTCCTCCTGGTTTCGCCGCAGCACCTCGAAGGTGCCGCTGCCGACGGTGCCAACCCCGAGCAGGCCGGCCTGGATGGGTCCGACTTCGGCATCACGTCGCGGCGCGGCATGAGGCTGGGTTGCAAGACTTCGTGTCTTCATGGTTTGTTCAATGGGAGTGGCGTCTGCGGTAGTGATCGAGGAAGCGCGCAATGTGCGCCATCGCCTCGGTCAGATCGTCCGAATTGGGGAGGAACACGATGCGGAAGTGGTCCGGCCGTGGCCAGTTGAAGCCGCTGCCCTGCACGATCAGCACTTTCTCTTCGGCCAGCAACTCGTAGGCGAATTGCTGATCGTCGGTGATCGGGTACATCTTGGGGTCGAGCCGCGGGAACATGTACAGCGCGGCCTTCGGCTTGACGACGCTCACGCCCGGGATCTCGCTCAGCAGCTGGTAGGCCAGGTCGCGCTGGCGGCACAAGCGCCCGCCCGGAGCGACCAGATCCTTGATGCTCTGGTAACCGCCGAGCGCGGTCTGGATCGCCAGTTGCCCGGGCGTGTTCGAGCACAAACGCATCGACGCCAGCATGTTCAGCCCCTCGATGTAGTCGCGTGCGTGGCGCTTCTCGCCCGAGACGATCATCCAGCCGGCGCGGTAACCACAGGAGCGGTAGTTCTTCGACAGCCCGTTGAAGGTGACGAACAGCACGTCGTCGGCAAGCGACGCGATGCTGGTGTGCGTCTCCCCGTCGTAGAGCGTCTTGTCGTAGATCTCGTCGGCGAACACGACCAGCTGGTGCGCGCGCGCCAGTTCGACGATCTCGCGCAGCAGGCTGTCCGGGTACAGAGCGCCGGTCGGGTTGTTCGGGTTGATGACGACGATGGCGCGCGTGGCCGGTGTGATCTTGGCCCGCATGGCGGCGATGTCGGGCAGCCACTCACTCTGCTCGTCGCAAAGGTAGTGCACCGGCGTGCCACCCGACAGCGCCACGGCCGCCGTCCACAACGGGTAGTCCGGCGACGGCACGAGTACTTCGTCGCCATCGTTGAGCAGCGCATTCATGCTCATCACGATCAGCTCCGACGCGCCGTTGCCGAGGTAGACGTCGTCCACCGTCACGCCGTGGATGTGCTTTTCCTGCGTGTAGTGGACCACCGCCTTGCGCGGCGCGAACAGGCCCTTGCTGTCGGTGTAGCCTGCCGAGTGCGGCAGGTTGCGGATCATGTCCTGCACGATCTCGTCGGGCGGCTCGAGCCCGAATGCGGCGATGTTGCCGATGTTGAGTTTGATGATCTTCTGCCCCTCTTCCTCCATCTCGCGGGCCTTGTCGAGCACCGGGCCGCGGATGTCGTAGCAGACGTTGGCGAGCTTGGCGGACTTGGTGATGGGCTTCAACGAAACGTCTCCTCGGGCGGCGCCGCAGGGTCTTTGCTGCGGTGCAAAAGATAGAATTTAACCATAGGGGGGTGTGTTTCCCCTGCTCCTGCCTGCGCCGCCTGCCCAGTGAAACTCCAGCCCGACCGCATCGAGGGGGTCAACGTCGTCACCGCGGTCGCGCCGGGCTTGGTGCTGATCAATGCGCAGCCCTACAGCACGAGCCTCCTGCTGCCTTGGCACGGCAACGTGCTGGCCTGGCCGTGCGATGCGTTCGAGCAGCTCCAAGCCGAGCACTTCGAGCAAGTCGTCGCGCTCGCGCCCGAGCTGGTGATCTTCGGCAGCGGACAGCGGTTGCGGTTCGCAGCGCCGGCGCTGCTGCGTTCGCTGATCGAACGGCGCATCGGCATCGAGACCATGGATACCGCGGCGGCCTGCCGCACCTACAACGTTCTCGCGAGCGAAGGGAGGGCCGTGGTGGCGGCGCTGCTGCTCGAACCGTCGCGTCAGCCATAGGGGTGGCGAGGCGACGTGCGGCGACCAGCCCGTATAATTGCAGGCTACGCCAAGCGCGGCTCAACTCATCAGAATTCTCTTCATGACGCCAGCCCTCAACAAACCTCTCCCGGAATTTGAAGCGCTCGCAACCGGTGGCGTGAAGTTCTCGCCCCAGGCTTTCCTCGGGCAGACCGTCGTCCTCTATTTCTACCCGAAGGACAATACCCCCGGCTGCACGACCGAGGCAATGCAATTCCGTGATCGTCACAAGGATTTCGTGAAGGCTGGCGCGGTGGTCTTTGGCGTGTCCAGAGACAACATGGCTTCGCATGAAAGATTCAGGCAAACGCTCGAACTGCCTTTCAACCTGATCGCCGACACCGAAGAGAAGCTTTGCCACATGTTCGGCGTGGTGAAGAACAAGATCATGTACGGCAAGAAGGTCAAAGGCATCGAGCGCAGCACCTTCCTGATCGACCCGAGCGGAACGCTTCGCGGCGAATGGCGTGGCATCAAGGTGGCCGGCCATGTGGACGAGGTGCTCAAAGAGGTGAAGGCGCTGAAGAAGGCCGCCTGAGGGCGGCGCGGCGCCTGCGTGGCCCGCGCCACCCCTTCGCTCTTTCAGCGTCCACAAAGCCCATGCCCCTGCCCAAGCCTCCCGCCAAGCGCGCCTCCCTGCTCAGCCCCGCCGATTTCGAAAGCCAGGCTGCCCCCAGGCCGGCCAAGCGTGCACTCAAGCCACCGTCCGCCACCGAGGCAGACGCGCCGCCGGTGATGGACCTCCTCGACACACGCTCCGAAGCAGCGCCGGTCACCGCGCCGCAGGATCCGCTGCTCGCCGGTGCCGCCGCGGCGGCGCCGGCGCCCGCCAGTCTGGTCAGGCCGCGCAAGCTGCGCGGCACGGGCCCTGCCAAGCTGTTCGTGCTCGACACCAACGTGCTGATGCACGACCCGATGTCGCTCTTCCGCTTCGAGGAGCACGACGTCTACCTGCCGATGATCACGCTCGAGGAACTCGACGATCACAAGAAGGGCATGAGCGAAGTGGCGCGCAACGCGCGCCAGGTCAGCCGCGACCTCGACGCGCTGGCCGCGGCCCTGGCCCGCAACGGCAGCGTCGAGATGAGCGACGGCCTGCCGCTCGCCCGCACCGGGCATCGTGAGGCCGGCGGAAAGCTGTTCTTCCAGACCAGTCTGGTCAACGTGACCTTGCCCGCCGGCCTGCCGCAGGGCAAGGCCGACAACCAGATCCTCGGCGTCGTGCAGGCGCTGCGCGAGCAGCAGTCGGGGCGCGAGGTCGTGCTGGTGTCCAAGGACATCAACATGCGCATCAAGGCGCGTGCGCTCGGCCTGCAGGCCGAGGACTACTTCAACGACAAGACCCTCGAGGACGGCGACCTCCTCTACACCGGCGTGCTGCAATTGCCGGCCGACTTCTGGGACCGCCATGGCAAGACCATGGAGAGCTGGAACCAGGGCGGCCTCACGTACTACCGCATCGCCGGTCCGATGGTGCCGCTGCTGCTCGTCAACCAGTTCGTCTTCCTCGAGGCACCGGGCGCGGCACCGCTGTACGCCAAGGTCACCGAGATCACCGGCAAGACGGCCGTGCTGCGCACGCTGAAGGAATACACCCACGCCAAGAACGCGGTGTGGGGCGTGACGGCACGCAATCGCGAACAGAACTTCTCGCTCAACCTGCTGATGGACCCGGAGTGCGACTTCGTCACCTTGACCGGCACGGCGGGCACCGGCAAGACGCTGATGACGCTCGCCGCCGGCCTGAGCCAGGTGATGGACGACCGCCGCTACACCGAGATCATCGTCACGCGGGTGACGGTGCCCGTCGGCGAGGACATCGGCTACCTACCCGGCAACGAGGAGGAGAAGATGAACCCGTGGATGGGCGCGCTCGACGACAACCTCGAGGTGCTCTCGCGCAGCGACGGCGGTGCCGGCGAGTGGGGCCGTGCCGCGACGAACGACCTGGTGCGCAGCCGGATCAAGATCAAGAGCATGGCCTTCATGCGAGGCCGCACCTTCCTGAACAAGTTCCTGATCGTCGACGAGGCGCAGAACCTGACCCCGAAGCAGATGAAGACGCTGATCACGCGCGCCGGGCCGGGCACGAAGATCGTCTGCCTCGGCAACCTGGCGCAGATCGACACGCCCTACCTGACCGAAGGCAGTTCGGGCCTCACCTATGCCGTCGACCGCTTCAAGGGCTGGCCGCACGGCGGCCACGTGACGCTCGCCCGCGGCGAGCGCTCGCGGCTGGCCGACTTCGCGTCGGACGTGCTCTGAAGCGCTAGGCCAGCACCGGCCGCGCGCCACCAGCGCCATTGCCATTCGGGTGGAACGCCCTCTGGCGGCAGGCCCTCGATCACGTCGAGGCCCTTCTTCAGCATCCACGACGAGTCGTGCCAGCCCGGACCCATCGGCTCCTGGTCGATCGACCAGTCCTCGACGCTTGCCGCCAGCGGCAGCACTGCCAGCTCGATGACTGCGGCCAGCGGATGAGACCGCGGCAGCGTGTGCGCCAGTCTTGCCATGTCGTGCACCCCCTCGATCAGCCTGGAAGGCAGTGTTCCAGGCAGTCGACGCGGTGCCCATCCCTCCGAAGACGGGAATGGTGCGTGACGGACACCCCCTGAAGGGGCAGGAGGGGTCGGCAGCGCGGTCGAGTCCCCCCGACGGGGGAGCGAGTCCGGCGATCAGCCGCCCCCTCCGGCCGCCTTCGGCAGGCCGTCGTCGAAGATGGCGACGGCACGCGTCCAGCCGGCCGATGCGCCGCGGATCTTGTGCGGGAAGCAGGAGATCGTGAAGCCGTCGGCTGGCAGTGACTCCAGGTTATGGAGCTTCTCGAGATGGCAGTAGCCGATGTCGCGCCCGGCCTTGTGGCCTTCCCAGATCAGCGACGCGTCGTGCGTGGCGCCGTACTTCCTCGCTGTGTGGACGAACGGTGCGTCCCAGCTCCAGGCGTCGGTGCCGGTCAACCGCACGCCGCGCTCGAGCAGGTACATCGTCGCTTCGTATCCCATGCCGCAGCCGGACGAAACGTAGTCCGGGCTGCCGTAGCGCAAGCCGGCGCGGGTGTTGACGACGACGATCTCGAGCGGCGCGATCGCATGGCCGATGCGCTCGAGCTCCGCCTCGACATCGGCCGCGGTGACGACGTAGCCGTCGTCGAAGTGACGGAAGTCGAGCTTGACGCCGGGCTGGAAGCACCACTCCAGCGGCACCTCGTGGATCGCGATCGCGGGCTTCTTCTCGCCGAGCGCCTTGTCCATCGTCGAATGGAAATGGTACGGCGCGTCCAGGTGCGTGCCGTTGTGCGTCGACAGCTGCACCATCTCCACCGCCCAGCCCTCGCCATCGGGCAGATCCTGCTGCTGCAGACCGGGGAAGAACGGCTCGATCTGGGAGAAGGTGTTCTCGTGCGTGAAGTACTGGATCTTCGGCGCAAAGGCCGGCGGGTCGCTGAGCACATCGTTTTCGAGGTAGATCGAGAGGTCGACGAATCTGCGGGACATGGCAGGCTCCTTTCTTGGGGAATCAGGGGACGAGTGGCTGCTGCCAGTGCACCATCGGCAGGCCGGCCACCGGCGATCGGAAGCACGGGATCGTCGTGCCGAGCAGGCTGCCGAGGTACACCGTGCGCAGGTCCGGCCCGCCGAAGGTGACGCTGGCCATCCACGGTGCCAGCGTGCCGCGGGCGCGCGCCATGTCGTCGGCAGTCACCGTGCCGGCGCCCATCTTCTCGACCAGATTGCGGCTCGCCGCCGGGTCGCCGTCGTCGAGCAGCAGGCGCACGTCACCCTGCGGCGTCAGCGCGATCAGTCGGTCCACCATGACCAGCGTGCACCACAGGTTGCCGTGGGCATCGAAGGCGATGCCGTCGGGGTAGCCGCCGAGGTCGGCCGGCCCGAAGACCTCGCGTTCGGTCAGCTCGACGCCGTGGTCCGACTCGACGAGCCGCAGGCGCGTGAGGTGCGGGCCGGTGGTCTCCACGACGTAGAGCCATTCCTCGCGCGCATCGAGCCGGACTTCGTTCGTGAAATGGAAGCCGTCGGCCACCACCCGCAGGCCGTGCGCGTCGAGCACCGCGACGTAGCCGTCGCGCACGCGGCTCGCCGCGGCGCGCGTCCACGGATTCACGCGCGTCGAGACCGTGAGCCAGAGGCGATCCTTCGAATCGCGCAGCACGAAGTTGACCTTGCCGATCGGTTCGCCATCGATGCGGTCGTACAGCGTTCGCGTGCGGCCGTCACGCGACATCAGCTCGAGGCAGTCGGTACCGAAGTTGGCGATCAGGAAGTCACCGTTCGCGGCGAACGCCAGGCCGTTGGGCAGCGTGCCCTGCGTGAACTTGGCCTCGAACGCTTCGGCGCTGTCGCTGGTGGCGCTGGCGAAGCGCTCGTCGGTGCGCTGGCCGATGAAGCGCTGCGAGCCGTCGGGCGCGATGCGCATGACGCCGCCGCGGGCGTCGGCCGCCCACAGCGTGCCGTCGCGCTCGGCGAGGATGCATTCGGGTCGCTGCAGGTCGTGGCCGATCGCCCGGATCGCGGCGCGGTCGAGCCTGAAGGCATCGAGCGGGTTGCGAGTCTTCATCTGAGCAGCACCAGGCTGAGTTGCGGGAAGGCGATCAGCAGCACCAGCACGGCGAGCATCGTCAGCGTGAACGGCGCCGTGCCGCGGAAGATGTCGCCCAGAGAGATGGGCACCGTATCGCCGAGCGTGCTCTTGATCACGAACACGCTCAGGCCGAACGGTGGCGTCAGCAGCCCGATCTCCACCGCGACCACGGTGACGACGCCGAACCAGATCAGGTTCAGGCCGAACTGCTCTGCCACCGGCAGCATCAGCGGCAGCACGATGAGCAGGATCGACGACGAGTCGATCACCGTGCCGAGCAGCAGGACCAGCAGCACGTAGATGAGCAGGAACATCGCGACGCCGAAGCCCGCTGCCGCCATCCAGCCGACCATCGCCTGCGGCGTGCCGCTCATCGCGAGCATGCGCGTGTAGACGTTGGCACAGATGATCAGGAAGCTCACCGACACCGTGACGTGGCCGGTCTCGGTGAGCACGCCCCAGAAGCTCTGCAGGCTGAGCTTCCTGCGCAGCAGCGCGATCACGAGCGCCATCAGCGCACCGACGGCGCCGGCCTCGGTGGCCGTGAAGAGCCCGGCGTAGATGCCGCCGAGCACGGCGCCGATGAGGGCGACGATCGGCAAGGTCTTGACCGCCATCTCGCGCATCGTCATCAGCGGTTCGTCGTCCGAGGCTGCAACCGAGGTGCGCGAGAACACCCTCTGCGGCCACCAGCGCGCGAGCACGAGGATCAGCACCGAATAGGCCAGCGCGAGCACCAGCCCGGGCACGATCCCGGCGGTGAACAGGTCTCCGACCGACTGGTTGGAGAGAAACCCGTACAGGATCATCAGCAGGCTCGGCGGGATCAGCATGCCAAGCACCGACGAGCCCGCCACGACGCCGACCGCGAAGCGCGGCTGGTAACCGAAGCGCAGCATCTGCGGCACCGCGACGCGCGTGAAGACCGCGGCCGACGCGATCGAGATGCCGGTGATCGCGGCGAACACCGCGTTCGCCGCCACGGTCGCGACGCCGAGCCCGCCGCGGATGCGGCGGAATGCCTGGTTGGCGACGTCGAAGGCATCCTTGCCGACGTCGGCATAGGCGACCAGGAAGCCGGTCAGCACGAACAGCGGCACGACGCCGAAGATGTGGCTCGCGATCGAATCGCTCACCGCCTGCGCCAGCAGGTTCGCGGCCACCTCCACATCGCCGCGGATCAGCCAGACGCCGATGAAGCTGAGCAGCCCGAGCGTGATGGCCACGTGCATGCCGGCATAGATCAGCGCCAGCATCAGCAGCAGCGAACCGAGGGCGATCGTGACGCTGCTCATGCGGCGACGACCTCGTCACGCGAGCGCATGCGCCTCAGGTCGCTCGCCATCAGCAGCAGGTAGCACAGCGCCGTCACCGCCAGGCCGACGAGCGTGATCAACCGGATCGGCCAGACGGGAGCCTGGAAGTCGCCGATCGCGCCCACGTACTCGCGGATGCGCACGGCCTGCACCAGCGGCGCCCAGCTCGCCCAGAGAATGACGACCAGCAGCGCGGCGCCGACGAAGTGGTAGGTCGCGTGCAAGGCATCGCACAGGCGCGGGCGGGTGCGCGCCAGGCGGTCGAGCAGCACATCGGCGCGCGTGAAGCGACCGACGCGCAGCGTGTCGGCGAGTTGCAGGAACACGATGCCGACGATCGACAGCGCCACCAGTTCGGGCACGCCGCGCACCGGCATCGAAAGCAGGTTGCGCCCGAGCACGTCGGCATTGATCAGCACCATCAACGCCAGGATCCACAACGTGCCGAGCGCATTCATCGTGCCCGTCACGCGCTGCATGTGGAACGGCAGCGCACCGCCATAGGAGTTCCGGGCCCTCGGTTCCTCCAGGGAAGCGCCGGGGCGCCCCAGGCTTCCTCGTTCCCCCTCCTGGGGCCGGACGCCGCAAGCCGGCGGCCCTTGGGGCACTCTCACTTGCTCCAGTCGCGCGGCACCTTCGTCCCGGCCTTGATGAGGCTCGCCATGTAGGCGTTCAGCACCTCGACGGCCGGCAGGCCCTTGCCCTGCACGTCCGCGGCCCAGGTCTTGGCCACCGGCGACAGCGCGTCGGCCCAGCGCTTGCGCTCGACATCGCTCGGTTCGCTGACCTTGGCGCCGCCTTCGATCATCTTCTGCATCAGCGCGTTCACGGCAGCACCCTGTGCACTGGCGTAGGCGGTGGTCCAGACGTCGCCGGCCTCGCGAAAGGCCTTCTGCACTTCCGGCGGCAGCTTGTCGAAGCGGCTCTTGTTGATGGCCACGCCGCCGGCGAACATCGAACCGAAGTTGACCTTGGTCACGTACGGCGCCACCTCGTGCAACTTGGCACCCCAGGCGCCGGTGGTGAAGACCACGGCACCGTCGGATACGCCGGACTTGATGTCCTCGTAGTAGCTGTTCAGCGAGCCCGCCACGGCGACGGCACCGGTGCCGCGGATCCAGTTCGCAGCCGGCCCGGGTGCGCTGATCTTCTTGCCCTGCAGGTCCTCGATCTTGGTGATCGGGAACTTGCTCCAGATGTGGTAGGTATCGAGCGCCATGCCGCCGAGGTAGACCAGGCCGTTCTTCGTCCAGGCTTCGCCCATCGCGGGGACCGTGGTCTGCAGATCGGTCACCGTCCTGCTGACCAGGCCGATGTCGTCGGTGCCGAACGGCGTGAAGTAGCTGACGTTCTGCAACGGGAACTTGGGCGCCTCGAACACGGTGCTGACGATCGCAAGGTCAGCCACGCCGTCGGCCACGCCCTTCGATTCCGAGCCCAGCTTGAGCAGCGTGCCGCCCCAGGCCTTGGTCCACTCGATCCTGTACTTGCCGCCGGCGGCGGCCAGGCGCTTGTCGACTTCCGGGATCAGCACCTCGTCGACCGTCTTGACCCACAGGAAGACGGGCGGGTGGCCGGCGGCGGCAGTCAGCTTGATCACCTGCTGCGCGGCTGCAGGAGCAGCGGCCAGGGTGGCGAGCGACGCCGCGGCAACGGCGGCAATGAACGAGCGGTGAAGTGTCATCAGGGTCTCCTCGTGGTGTTGGATGCTGGCCCGTGCGTCAGGCTGCGCCGGACCGGCCCGCAGAGCGCTCGGGCGAGTCCGGCGTCGAGCCTGCAGCTCAAGCGGCCGGGAACATGTCCTTGATCTGCTGCAGCGCCGTCGGGTCCTCGATCGTCGTCAGGTCGCCCGGGTCGCGGCTTTCGCAGACGGCCTGGATCGCGCGGCGCAGCAGCTTGCCCGAGCGCGTCTTCGGCAGCACGCTGACGAAACGCACGCGCGACGGCCTGGCCACCGCACCCAGCGTCTGGTCGACGAGCTTCATGATCTCGCCCTCGAGCCTGAGTCTGGCGGCCTCGTCGGTGAGCGCGCTCGCGTCCTTGGCAACGACGAAGGCCATCGCGACCTGTCCCTTGAGCGGGTCGGCGACGCCGACCACCGCCACCTCGGCCACATTCGGGTGACCCGAGATGCTCTCTTCGATCTCGCGCGTGCCGAGGCGGTGGCCCGCCACGTTGATCACGTCGTCGGTGCGGCCGAGGATGAAGAAGTAGCCGTCCTCGTCGCGCACCGCCCAGTCGAAGGTGCTGTAGACCTGCCGGCCCGGCACGGTCTTCCAGTAGGTGTCGACGAAGCGCGCGTCGTCGCGCCACACCGTCTGCATGCAGCCCGGCGGCAGCGGGCCTTCGATCGCGAGGACGCCCTTCTCGTTGGCACCCTTCATCTCTTCGCCGGTGTTCTCGTCGAGCAGCTTGATGTCGTAGCCGTACATCGGCAGCCCGGGGCTGCCGAACTTGCTCGGCAGCTTCTGCACGCCGTTGGCGAGGGCCAGGATCGGCCAGCCCGACTCGGTCTGCCAGTAGTTGTCGATGATCGGCCGGCCCAGCGCGTCGGCAATCCACTTGGCCGTCGGCTCGTCGAGCGGCTCGCCGGCGAGGAACAGCGCGCGCAACGAATCGAGCCTGTAGCGCTTGAGTTGCGCCGGGTCCTGCTTCTTCAGCACGCGCACCGCGGTCGGCGCGCTGAACATCGCGGTGACCTTGTACTTCTCCACGAGACTCCACCAGATGCCGGCGTCGGGCCGGGTCGGCAGGCCTTCGTAGAGGATCGTCGCCATGCCCGCGATCAGTGGCCCGTAGACGATGTAGCTGTGGCCGACGACCCAGCCGATGTCGCTCGTCGAAAAGTACGTCTCGCCGGCGTTGCCGCAGAAGATGTGCTTCATGCTCGCCGCCAGCGCCACCGCGTAGCCGCCGGTGTCGCGCTGCACGCCCTTGGGCTTGCCGGTCGTGCCGCTCGTGTAGAGCGTGTAGCTCGGGTGCTCGGCATCGACCCAGACGCAGGGCACGACGGTGTTCAGGTGCTGTTCGCGCAGCGCCCCGTAGTCGACGTCGCGCCCGGGCACGCGTTCGAAGGCGGCGAGGCCGCGATCGACCATCAGCACCTTGGCCGGCTTGCAGCGCGCGAGGCGGATCGCCTCGTCGAGCAGGCCCTTGTACGGCACGACCTTGCCGCTTCGACTGCCGGCGTCGGCGCTGACGATCACCGTCGGCTCGGCGTTGTCGATGCGGGTCGCGAGGCTGCTGCTCGCGAAGCCGCCGAAGACGACCGAGTGGATCGCGCCGATGCGCACGCAGGCCAGCATTGCAAATGCCGCCTGCGCGATCATCGGCATGTAGATCAGCACCCGGTCGCCCTGCCTGACACCGAGCGACTGCAGGATCGCGGCCATGCGCTGCACTTCGGCGTGCAGCTCGCGGAAGCTGTAGACGCGCTCCTCGTGGGTCTCGGTCGAGACGAAGATCAGCGCGTTCTGCTCGGCGCGTGTCGCGAGGTGGCGGTCGACGGCGTTGTGGCACAGGTTGGTCTGGCCGCCGACGAACCAGCGCGCGAACGGCGGGTTGCCGTAGTCGCAGACCTGGTCGAACGGGCGGTGCCAGTCGACCAGTGCGGCCTGCTCGGCCCAGAAGGCTTCGCGGTCGTCGATCGAGCGGCGGTAGAAGCTGGCGTAGTCCATGGTGTCCCCTTGATGGTTCCGGCGGCGTCTGGAGCAGCAGCGGCGCCACGGCGCATTTTCGCCCTGCTGCTTGCGCAGCCCTGACGGCGCGCGGCCAGCTCCCTCTACTGCCCGCCGGCGCTGGCCTCAGCGGATGCGCACGACGATGCGCCCGCGCACCTTGCCATCGATCAGCCGCTGCGCCTGCGCGACGACCTGGTCCAGCCCGACCTCGGTCGTGATCGCTTCGAGCGCGGTGCGCGGCAGCTCGGCCGCCAGCCGCGCCCACGCCGCCTCGCGCAGCGCCAGCGGCGCCATCACGCTGTCGACGCCGAGCAGCGCGACGCCGCGCAGGATGAACGGCATCACCGTCGTCTGCAGGTCCGATCCCTGCGCCAGGCCGCAGGCGGCCACCGCGCCGCCGTAGCGCGTCTGCGCGCAGGCGTTGGCGAGCGTGTGGCTGCCCAGCGTATCGACGACACCGGCCCAGCGCTCCTTCTGGAACGGCTTGCCCGGCGCGGCGAGTTCGGCGCGGCCGATCACGTCGGCCGCGCCGAGCTCGCGCAGGTACGCCGCCTCGTCCGCCTTGCCGGTGGACGCCACGACGCGATAGCCCGCCCGCGCCAGCAGGCTCACCGCAACGCTGCCGACGCCGCCGGTGGCCCCCGTCACCAGCACGTCGCCGCTGCCGGGCGCGACGCCGTGGCGCTGCAGCGCCATCAGGCACAGCATCGCCGTGTAGCCCGCCGTGCCGATGGCCATCGCCTGCATCGGCGTGAACGCCTCGGGCAGGCGCACCAGCCAGTCGCCCTTCAGGTGCGCGCGCTCGGCGAGGCAGCCCCAATGCGCCTCGCCGACGCCGAAGCCGTTCAGCACGACGCGGTCGCCGGCCTGCCAGCGCGGATGCCGGCTCTCGATCACCGTGCCCGCGCCGTCGATGCCCGGCACCATCGGCCAGCGGCGCACCACCGGGCCGCGGTTGGTGATCGCCAGGCCGTCCTTGTAGTTCAACGACGACGCCTCGACGGCGACCAGCACGTCGGCGTCGGGTGTCGCTGCCTTCAGCGCAGCGTCGTCCAGCGTCGTCACTTCGGCGCGGAATCCCGCGTCGTCACGGCGAAGTAGCAGTGCCTTGAACATTCGCTTCTCCTTTGTCTGTCAGTCAAGAGTCTTCCGGTAGCGCAGCAGCGCCAGCCCCCCCGCGACGCCGACGAACGCGAGCATCGGCCACAGCTCGGGCAGCACCTGGCCAAAACCGTTGCCCTTGAGCAGGATGCCGCGCACGATGCGCAGGAAGTGCGTCAGCGGCAGCGCCTCGCCGATCCATTGCGCCCACTGCGGCATGCCGCGAAACGGGAACATGAAGCCCGACAGCAGGATCGACGGCAGGAAGAAGAAGAACGCCATCTGCATCGCCTGCAGCTGGTTGCGCGCAAAGGTCGAGAAGGTGAAGCCGACGGCCAGGTTGGCGACGACGAAGACGCCGATCAGCGCCAGCAGCAGCGGCAGGCTGCCGACCATCGGCACCTCGAACAGCAGCCACGCCGCGGCGAGGATCACGCCGAGCTGCACATAGCCGATCACCACGTAGGGCGCGATCTTGCCGAGCATGACCTCGAGCGGCCGCACCGGCGTGGCGAGCAGGTTCTCCATCGTGCCGCGCTCGCGTTCGCGCGTCATCGCCAGGCTGGTCAGGATCACCATCGTCATCGTCAGGATCGTACCGATGATCCCCGGCACGATGTTGTAGCGCGACAGGCCCTCCGGGTTGTAGCGGCGATGGATGCGGACCTCGAACGGCGGCGCGTCCGGCTGCAGGCGCGCCAGCGGGCCCTGCAGCTCGTGCGCGAGCGCCGGACCCGCCGCCTGCGTCAGCGCGGCGATGGCGTTGCCCGAGGCCTGGGGGTCGGTCGCGTCCACCGCCAGGAGCAGCGCCGGGCGTTCGCCGCGCACCAGGCGCCGCGAGAAGTCCGGCGGAATCGACACGATGAACTGCACGGCGCCTTCGGCGAGCAGCTCGTCGGCCCGCGCCTCGCTCACCGCAGGGTGGGTGACGCGGAAGTAGCCGGTGTTCTGCAGTGCCGCGAGCAGGCTGCGCGTGAACGGGCCGCTGTCCTGGGCCACGATCGCGGTCGGCAGGCCCTTCGGGTCGGTGTTGATGGCGTAGCCGAAGAGCACCAGCTGCAGCACCGGAACGCCGACCGCCATCGCGAAGGTCAGGCGGTCGCGCAGCATCTGCTGGAACTCCTTGACGAAGATCGCCAGCAGGCGGGCGAACGACAGGCGTCTCATGCGGCCCGTGCCTCGCGCGACAGCAGGTTGATGAACACGTCTTCGAGGTTCGGCTCGGTGCGCAACCAGCGCAGCGCGCCGCGCTCGCGATACGGGGCGAGCGAGGCGTCGAGCAGCGGCGCGTCGCGGCCCGCCACGTGCAGCGCGTTGCCGAACGCGGCGACGCTGAGCACGCCCGGCAAGGGCTTGAGTTCGTCGGCCAGCGCCGCCAGGTCCGGCCCCTCGACCGACCACACGGCGAGGCCGGATCCGCCGATGATTGTCTGCTGCGAGCCGCGCGTCAGCACCTTGCCATCGGCGATGTAGACGAGCTCGTGGCAGCGCTCGGCCTCGTCCATGTAGTGCGTCGAGACGAGCACCGTCACGCCGTCGGCGGCCAGGCGGTGGATCTGGTCCCAGAACTCGCGCCGCGCCTTCGGGTCGACCCCGGCCGTCGGTTCGTCGAGCAGCAACAGGCCGGGCTCGTGCAGCAGGCAGGCGGCGAGCGCGAGGCGCTGCTTCCAGCCGCCGGACAGCGTCCCGGCGAGCTGCTTCTGGCGCTGGGACAGGCCGAGCTGCCGCAGCGTATCGTCGACGACTCGCCTGCGCTCGGGGACCTCGAACAGGCGGGCGATGAAGTCGAGGTTCTGGCGGATCGACAGGTCGTCGTAGAGGCCGAACTTCTGCGTCATGTAGCCGGCCTGGCGCTTGATCTCGTCGGCCTCGCGGATGATGTCGAGCCCGAGGCAACTGCCCTGCCCCGCATCGGGCGTGAGCAGCCCGCAGAGCATGCGGATCGTCGTCGTCTTGCCGCTGCCGTTGGGGCCTAGAAAGCCGCAGATGCGGCCGCGCGCCACCTGCAGGCTCACCCCGTCGACGACCGTGCGGTGGCCGTAGCGCTTCGTCAGGCCGCTGACGTCGATGGCCAGCGCGGCGTCGCTCAACGTTCGGCCCCGAACGCGCGCTTCACGTCGAGCGGCAGACCGGGCCGCAGCCGCGCGGCGTCGACCGCGGCGGGCCGCGCCTCGACCATGAAGACGAGCTTGGCGCGCTGCGAATTGGAATAGATCACCGGCGGCGTGTACTCGGCCTGCGAGGCAATGAAGCTGACTTCCGCCGCCAGAGGTGCACCGCATCCATCGCATCGAATCTGGACAGCCTGGCCCAGCGCGAGCGCGCCGACCTCGGCTTCCGGCACGAAGAAGCGCGCCTTCACACCGCCGTCGGGCAACAGCGAGACGACCGGCTGGCCGGCGTTGACCCACTCGCCTTCGCGAAAGTAGGTCTCGACGACTTGCGCGCGCAGCGGCGCGCGCCTGAGCTTCTGCTCCTCGCGCCAGGCACTCTGCGCCAACGCCTGCTCGGCCGCCTGCACCTGGGCCAGCGCGGCGGCCTGCTCGTCGGTGCGGGCGGGCAGGCGTGCCACGCGCAGCGCCGCAGTGAGTTCGCCGACGCGCTCCTGCGCCTGGGCCTCGGCCGTGCGCGCCTCGTCCAGGTGCGCTGCGGAGACGAAGCCCTGCGCCACCAGACCCTGCTGCCGCGCCAGTTCGTTCGCCGCGAGTCTGGCCTGTGTCTTCGCCTGCGCGAGCTGGGCTTCGGCGACGGCCAGTTCGTCGCTGCGTCGTCCCTTGGTCGCGTTGGCGGCCTGCGCGCGCGCGGCGCCGACTCGCGCGAGCGCCTCGGCCCTGGCGGCCTTCTCGCTGCTCGCCTCGAGCGCGAACAGCGGCGCGCCGGCCTCGACCCGCCGGCCGCGCTGCGCGTCCAGCCGCTCCAGCGTGCCCGCGATCGCGGCGCCGACGTAGACGTACTCGCCCTCGGCATAACCCGACCAGCCCTCCGGTTGCGTCGGCGCGCAGCCCACCAGCAGCGTAGCGACCAGGATGACGCAGCGCGCAGACACGGCGAGGCGCTTCACGCGGGATGCTGCTCGCGCGGCGCAAGCGCGGGCGCCGGGCTTGACATCGCCTGCGCGCCGGGATGTCGGGAGGGTCGTGCCATGGCGCGATGTTAGAGCCTTGCCGGCCGCCCTGGCCGTCACCCTGCCGACCCGCGTCCAGGGCTCGGACAGCGGCTTGCCCATGGCATCGAGAGCGGCTTGCAAAGTGTGGACAATGCCGCCATGGCCGACAGAGTGATTCCGCTTGCAGACCACCGCTACGCGTCCGCCGTGCCGCGCGTGCCGAGGGCCGCCGCCGCACCGAACGGACTGTTGTCGGACCGCCTGGGCCGGCCGCTGCGCGACCTGCGCATCTCGGTCACCGACCGCTGCAACTTCCGCTGCAGCTACTGCATGCCCAAGGAAGTATTCGACAAGCATTACGCCTTCCTGCCGCACAACTCGCTGCTGAGCTTCGAGGAGATCACGCGAACGGCGAAGCTCTTCATCGCGCACGGTGTGCGCAAGATCCGGCTCACCGGCGGCGAGCCCTTGTTGCGCAAGGATGTCGAGGCGCTGGTCGGCATGCTGAGCGAATTGCGCACACCCGACGGCGAGCTGCTGGACCTGACGCTGACGACGAACGGCTCGCTGCTGGCACGCAAGGCGCAGGCGTTGAAGGACGCCGGCCTCAGGCG
Organism: uncultured bacterium; assembly: GCA_963802435.1. Taxonomy (GTDB): domain Bacteria; phylum Pseudomonadota; class Gammaproteobacteria; order Burkholderiales; family Burkholderiaceae_C; genus CAIKUF01. The sequence continues at coordinate 299,100 of CAWDIT010000002.1, read as the reverse complement.
CGTCACGGTCAGCCTGGATGCGCTGGACGATGCAGTGTTCCGGCGCATGAACGACGTCGACTTCCCGGCGTCCGAGGTCTTGCGCAGCCTCGACGAGGCGATGCGCGTCGGGCTCGGTCCGATCAAGGTCAACATGGTCGTCAAGCGCGGCACGAACGACCACGAGATCGTGCCGATGGCGCGCCACTTCCGGGGCAGCGGCGTCGTCCTGCGCTTCATCGAATACATGGATGTCGGCGCGAGCAACGGCTGGCGCATGGACGAGGTGCTGCCGTCGGCGGAAGTGATCGCACGAGTCAACGCGGTCTTCCCGCTCGAGCCCCTCGCCGCGCAGGCTCCCGGCGAGACAGCCGAGCGCTGGCGCTACGTTGCGGCCGGTGCCGCGGGACAGGGCGAAATCGGCGTCATCTCGAGCGTCACGCGGGCCTTCTGCCGCGACTGCAACCGCGCCCGGCTGTCGACCGAGGGCAAGCTGTTCCTCTGTCTGTTCGCGCACCAAGGCCACGACCTGCGCGCGCTGCTGCGCGGCGGCTTCAGCGACGAGCAGATCGCAGCGGCGATCGGCCTCGTCTGGCAGGGCCGCGACGACCGCTACTCGGAGCTGCGCGGCGCGATCCTGCAGGAGCCCGTGTCTGCCGACGTCGCGCAGCGTCGTGTCGAGATGCACTACATCGGTGGCTGACGTGAAGGGCCCGCAGCTCTCAAGGAAACGCCGGGCCGCCCCAAGTTTCCTTGACCCCCACGGGCGGGCCGAGCCCGGACGCAGACCGGCCCTGGGGGCACTCAGAAGCCCCGGGCGCAAGCCTTGATTGATCGCAACGACATCACGGGGCTGATCCTCGCCGGTGGCCGCGGCAGGCGCATGGGCGGCATCGACAAGGGTCTGCAGGCCTACCACGGCGTGCCGCTGGCGCTGCATGCCCTGCTGCGCCTGGCGCCGCAGGTCGGCCACGCGATGATCAACGCCAACCGCAACCTCGCCGCCTACGAGGCCATGGGCGTACCCGTCTGGACCGATGCGCTGCCCGATTTCGCCGGCCCGCTGGCAGGCTTCCTGGCCGGGCTGGAACATTGCGAGACGCCCTATCTCGCGGCGGTGCCCTGCGATTCGCCGCTGTTCCCGGACGACCTCGTCGCCCGCCTGGCTGCCGCGCTCGAGGCCGGGAATGCCGAGCTGGCGATGGCCTCGACGCTGGAGAACGGCGTGTCCTGGGTGCAGCCGGTGTTCTGCCTGATGAAGGCGACCTTGCTCGAGAGCCTGGTGCGCTTCACGCACGAGGGCGGACGCAAGGTCGACCTCTGGACGGCGCAACACGTTTGCGTGAAAGTGCCGTTTCCAGACGAGCGCGCGTTCTTCAACGCGAACACGCTTTCGGAGCTGCAGCAGCTTCAGGGAATGAGGACCGGCGCGCATGTCTGAATCGCAGGCCCCCAGGGCCCCCGCGGCGTCGCCCGCGTCGGCCAAGACACACGCGGCACCCGATGCCGGCACGTCGGCGACGGCGTGTCGCCTGCGCGTGATGGGCGCACCCGACCTGGCGGCATACAAGACGCTGCGCGACCTGATGCTCGCCACCCACCCCGAGGCCTACACGTCCGACGCCGAGACCGAACTGCGCCGGCCGCCGGAGACCTACCTGGCGCGCGTCGCCGGCATGGCCGACGACGGCTGGCCGTTCACGTTCACCGCCTGGCGCGGTGTCTGGCTTTGCGGCGCGCTCACCTGCGAACGCGATGTGCGCGTCAAGGTGCGTCATATCGGCCACCTGGTCGGCATGATGGTCCACCCCGAAGCGCGCGGGCGCGGCATCGGCCGCGCACTGCTCGAGGCCTGCATCGTTCGGGCCCGCCGGTGCCAGGGCACCGAGTTGCTGACCCTGTCGGTCACCAGCGGCAGCGTGGAGGCGATCCACCTCTACGAGAGTGCCGGCTTCGTTCGTTATGGCCGGCTCGAGCGTGCCGTGCGGATCGGCGGCCACTACCATCACAAGGACCTGATGGCGCTGCGCCTCGAACCCGCAGCCTGAACCGAATGAAGAGCCTGCAAGACATCGCCGCCGAGGTGAGCGGCTACGACCCGAACGCGCTGCCCGTTGCGCAGGCGCAGCAGTTCATCGCGCGGCTGGTGCCGCGCGTCGAGGCAATCGAGATGCTGCCGCTGCGATCCTCGCTCGGTCGCGTGCTGGCGCGCGACCTCGTCTCGCCGTTCGACGTGCCCGCCCACGACAACTCGGCGATGGACGGCTACGCGCTGCGCGGCAGCGACCTCGCGCCCGATGCGCCGACGCGGCTGGCGCTCGCCGGCACCGGCCTCGCCGGCCAGCCCTTCGCGGGCGACGTCGCGTCGCGCGGTTGCCTGCGCATCACGACCGGTGCCTTGATGCCCGCCGGGCTCGACACCGTGGTGCCGCAGGAGTTCGTCAGTCTCGACGCCGACAGCGTGATCGTGCCGCCCGGCGTCGTGCGCACGGGCGACAACCGCCGCCTGGCAGGCGAAGACCTGGCTGCCGGCAGCGCCGCGCTGGCCGCCGGGCGCGTGCTGCGTCCGGCCGACCTCGGCCTGATCGCGTCGCTCGGCGTCGCCGAGGTCCCGGTGTGGCGGCGGCTCCGCGTTGCATTCTTCTCGACCGGCGACGAACTGCGATCGATCGGCGAGCCGCTGGAAGCAGGTTGCGTCTACGACAGCAACCGCTACACGCTATGGGGCATGCTGCAGCGACTCAATGTCGAACTGCTCGACATGGGCGTCGTGCGCGACGAGCCGGCTGCGCTCGAAGCGGCCTTTCGCCAGGCCGCCGATTCGGCCGACGCGGTGATCACCTCGGGCGGCGTCAGCGTCGGTGAGGCCGACTACACGAAGCGGATCATGGCGCAGCTCGGCGAAGTGCTTTTTTGGCGCATCGCGATGCGCCCCGGAAGACCGATGGCGATCGGCCGGATCGGCACCCTGGACGCCGAGGGCCGCATCGGCGGCAGCCCGAAGCAGGCGATCCTGTTCGGCCTGCCGGGGAACCCGGTGGCGGTGATGGTGACCTTCTATGCCTTCGTGCGCGACGCCCTGCTGGCGATGAGCGGGGCGACGGTCGAGCCGCTGCCGATGCTGCGCGCTGCAAGCACAGCGGCGATCCGCAAGAAGGCCGGCCGCACCGAGTACCAGCGCGGCATCGTCACGCGCAACGTTGCCGGGCAGTGGCAGGTGACGATTACCGGCTCGCAGGGCTCGGGCATCCTGCGCAGCATGAGCCTGGCCAACGGGCTCGTCGTGCTGGGCCACGAGCAGGGCAGCGTCGCGGCCGGCGAGCACGTCGACGTGGTCCCCTTCGACGGGCTCGTCTAGTCGTCTAGGCCAGCGAGCCCGTCCCGTCGCGGCGTTTCGGACAGGGCTACTTGCGCGCGGCGATCGACTTCTCGGCCGTGGTCACCAGATCGGCACCGATCTGGTTCTTCCACTTGTCGTACACAGGGCGGGTGGCCTTGACGAAGGCTTCGCGCTCCTGCGGCGTCAGCTGGACGATATTGACACCGAGCGCCGCGATCTCCTTGAGCAGCGGTTGTCCGGCTTCGTCCAGGCCCTTGCGCGCGATGGCCTGCTCCTCCTTGCCGGCGTCGATCGCGGCCTGCCGCACGATGGCGCGGTCGGCTTCGGTCCACGAAGCCCAGACCTCCTTGTTGACGACGAAGATCAGCGGGTCGGCCACGTAGCCCCACATCGTCAGGTTCTTCTGGCCCACGGTATGAAGCTTGGCGGCCGTGAAGATAGACATCGGGTTCTCCTGCCCGTCGACGGCACCGCTGGCGAACGCAGGCTGGGCGTCCGCCCAGCTCATCTGCGTCGGGTTCGCGCCCAGCGCAGTGAAGGTGTCGAGGAACAGCGGCGAGCCGACGACGCGGATCTTCAGGCCCTTCAAGTCGTCTGGCGTGTGGACCGGCCGCTTCGAATTGGTGAGCTCGCGATAGCCGTTCTCGCCCCACGCCAGCGGCACCACGCCCGCCTTGTCGATGATGGCGAAGATCTGCTTGCCCACGTCACCTTGCGTCAGTGTGTCGATGGCCTTGTAGTCGGGCATCAGGAACGGCAGCGAGAACAGGTTGAGTTCCTTGACCTGCGGCGACCAATTGATGGTCGAGCCGATGGCCATGTCGATCACGCCCTGGCGGATCGCCGTGAACTCGCGCGTCTGGTCACCCTGCACCAGCGAGACGCCGGGGTAGAGCTTGATGTTGATGCGACCCTGCGTGCGCTGCTTGACCATGTCGGCCCAGATTTCGCCGCCCTTGCCCCAGGGAAAGCTGGGCGGCACGACGAGCGACATCTTGTACTCCGCCTTGTACGCCGACTGCGCCGAGGCGCCGATGGTGCAGGCCAGCGCCGTGGCGGCGAGCGCGAACTTGAGGAACGAGCGAATCTTCATGACAAGCGTCTCCAGTTGAGGGTCAAACACACACGAAAGATCAGTACCCCAGATAGCGCGGCAACCACAGTGCAAGTTCGGGGAAGATGATCACCAGCACCATGACGAGAAACATCGATACCAGCATCCAGCCGACCCAGCGCACGGTCTCTTCCATGCGCACGCCGGCGATGCGGCAGGAGACCATCAGGTTCACCGCCAGCGGAGGCGTGAACTGGCCGAGCGCAACCTTCAACGTCAGCAGCACGCCGAACCAGACCGGGTCCCATTTGTAGTGGATGACGATGGGCATGAGCAGCGGTACGAAGATCAGGAAGATCGACACGCCGTCGAGGAACATTCCCACGACGATCAGCATCAGGATCAGCAGCGACAGCACGCCGTACTCGCCGAGGCCCGAATTGACGATCGCCCTCGTCACCGGGTCGATCAGGCCCAGCGTGGACAGCGAATAGGCAAAGATGCCCGCCAGCGCCACCACGAGCAGGATGATGGCCGACAGTTCGCCCGATTCCCTGAGGATGGGGAAAAGGTCGCGGACGGTCATCGTGCGGTGGATCACCATGCCCACGAACAGGCCATAGAAGACCGCAACCACGGCGGCTTCCGTCGGCGTGAACCAGCCGGCGCGCATGCCGCCGAGGATCAGCACCGGCGCCGCGAGTCCCCAGATCGCGTCGCGGAAACTTGGCCAGAACGGCGGCTTCGGCAGCGAGGCTTCGAGCTGCCCCATGCCGTGCCTGCGCGCGATCCACACGGTCGGCACGATCAGGGCCAGCCCCGCCAGCAGGCCCGGCACCATGCCGGCGGCGAACAGCGCCGGCACCGAGGCGCCCGAGACGAGCACCGAATAGACGATGAAGGCCACCGATGGCGGGATCAGGATGTCGGTAGCTGCTGCGGCGCCGACCACGCTGGCCGCGAAGGCCGGCGGATAGCCGGCGCGTGCCATGGCCGCGATCATCACGCTGCCCACCGCTGCGGCATTGGCAGGGCCCGAGCCCGAGATGCCGCCGAGGAACATCGCGACGACGATGGCCACCACCGGCAGCATGCCGGGCCCGCGGCCAACGATGGCAATCGCGAAATTCACAAGCCGCAGGGCGACGCCCGAGCGGTCGAAGATCGAGCCGAGCAGCACGAACATCGGGATTGCCAGCAGTGGGTACTTGCCGAGTCCGGCGTAGAAGTTCTGCGGCACGGCCAGAAGGCCGAACCACTGCGTCCCGGCATTGGCCAGCGCGATGGCCGCGGCGCCAGCCAGTCCGAGCGCCGCGCCGATCGGCACGCCGAGAAGCATCAGCGCGATGAACGCCACGAACAGCAGCGTACCGATCATGAGCGGCGCCCGCGCCGGACGAACAGTCCCAGTGCCCGCAAGGCGATGGCCACCGACATCACCGGCAGCCAGATCGAGTACCACCACTGCGGCACGCCGATGCCCGGCGTCGTCTCGCCATAGACGATGTGGTCGTAGACGACCCGCGCGCTGAGCACCGCCATCAGCGCGAACAGCAGGAACACCATGAAGGCGCCGAAGCGCGCCAGCAGCCGCTGGCGCTCCAACGGGCCGCCGTCGGCAAAGTACTCGATGCGGATCTGGCGGTTGCGCGCGACAGAGGCGGATCCCGCGACCAGCGCGAGCACGATCATCAGGAAGACCGAGAATTCCTCGGTCCAGGCGAACGACTGGTCGGTGAAATAGCGCACCAGCACATTGGCAAAGGTGATCAGCGCAAGCAGTCCCATCACGATCACGGTCAGCCAGTCCTCGATCTTGAGCGAGACGACGGTCTTCTCGTGGTAGTCCGCGGAATCGTGCGCCGGATCGGTCGCGACGGCGGCTTCGGGCGAGGTTTCGGACGACGGGGACATGGGCGGTCTCGGGTTCGGTGGCGGGACTTGCAGGGCCGTTCAGTCCAGCAGGTTTCGCGCAGCGGCGGCGATGTCTGCCACGCCGACGCGCGACATTGCCTCGAGCACCGGCGAGTAGCCCACCGGAATGCGCGGCGCTCCCAGCCGCTTGACCTTGCAGCCCACGGCCTCGGCCGCGCTGGCGGCAATCTCGGCACCGAACCCGGCAGCCTGCACGGCCTCGTGCACCACCAGCAAGTGGCCCGTCCTTGCACAGGAGCGGAGTACGGCCTCGCGGTCCCAAGGCCAGAGGGTTCGCAGGTCGATCAGTTCGACCTCGATGCCATCCTGCGCCAACTGCGTGCTGGCTTCGGCGCAGGCATGAACCTGCCTGCTCCAACTCACCAGCGTGAGGTGCCTGCCGGCACGCAGCGTGTGCGCCTCACCGAGCGCTGCGCGCCGCGTTTCGTCGACCTCCGCGCTCAGGCCCCACAGCGTCTTGTGTTCCATGTAGATCACCGGGTCTCCGCTGGCCAGCGCCGCGCGCAGAAGCGAATAGTTGTCCTGCGGCGTGGCGGGACACACGACGACCACGCCCGGCAGGTGCGCGAACCAGCTTTCGAGCGACTGCGAATGCTGGGCGGCCGACGAGTCCCAGATGCCGATGGGCATGCGCACTACCATCGGCACGCGGCCCTGGCCGCCGAACATGAAGCGGTTCTTCGCGGCCTGGTTGACGAGTTCGTCCATGCCGCACAGCGCGAAATCCACGACACGCATCTCGACCACCGGCCGCAGGCCCGCCAACGCCATGCCCACGCCGGCGCCGAGGATTGCGGCTTCGCTGATCGGGGTGTCGATGACACGCTGCGCACCGAAGCGCTCGAGCAGCCCCTTGTACTGCCCGAAGATGCCGCCCCGGCCCACGTCTTCGCCGAGCACGACGACGCTGGCGTCGGCCTGCATTTCATGCGTCACCGCCAGCGCCGCGGCTGCCGCGTACGTCATCACCGCCACTGGCCGGCCCCCGTGGTCTGCACGTCGGTGAATGCGGCGGCAGCGTCGGGCCAGGGTGCGGCCTCGGCAGCCGCCAGGGCCGCTTCCACTTCGGCCTGCGCCTCGCGCTCGATGGCCTCGAGGGTCTGCGCATCGGCCTGCGGCAAGGCGAGGTAGTGCGCGCGCGCCCGGGCGATCGGATCGGTCTTCAGCGCCTCCTCCAGTTCCGCCGCTTCGCGGTAAGCCGCCAGATCGATCGACACATGGCCTTTCACGCGATAGGTGATGGCATGCAGCAAGCGCGGACCAAGACCGCTGCGCACCTGCCGCACCAGCGCGGCCGCAGCGGCGTGTACGGCCAGCACGTCGTTGCCGTCGACCTTCACCGCCGGAATGTCGAGGCTCAGCGCGCGCGCGGACGCGCCCTCGCCCGCCGTCATCGTGCCGCTGGCCGTGGTGGCACTCCAGCGGTTGTCTTCACAGACGAACAGCACCGGCAGCTCGTACACGCGCGCCCAGTTCAGCGATTCGAGGAACGGGCCCCGGTTGATCGCGCCGTCACCGAAGAAGCAAGCGGTGATGCCATCGCGCTGCTGCAGCTTCTGCGCATGCGCCGCGCCCACGGCAATCGGCAAACCGGCAGCGACCACGCCATTGGCACCCAGCATGCCGACGGAGAAATCGGCGATGTGCATCGAGCCGCCCTTGCCGCCATTGAAGCCGGTGGCCTTGCCGAACAGTTCGCCCATCATCCGATGCAGGCTGGCGCCCTTGGCAAGGGTGTGGCCATGGCCACGGTGGGTCGACGTCAGGTAGTCGTCTTGCCGCAAGTGGGCACAGACGCCCGCCGGCACCGCTTCCTGCCCGGTGGAGAGGTGGAGCGGACCGCGAACCTTGGCGCGCCCGTCTGCCGCTGTCCCGAAGACGCTCACCCCTCCCTGGCTGGCCGCCTCCGCGGCGTTTTCGAATGCCCGGATGCGCACCATCGTGCGGTAGAGCTCCGCCATTCGCTGGATATCGTCGATCAATGGGGGTTCTCTCCGCTGACTCGATGCGCTGCTCGTTGCCTTCATTGTAGAAGCGGACCTCGCACGATCGTTGCGGAGCCGGCCAACTGCCCAGCGATGGCGCACCGGAAGCGCACCGACGGCCTCAGAGAAATTGCTCGGCACCCCGGTTGGCCAGCGCATCGGCGCGCTCGTTGCCGGGGTCGCCCGAATGGCCCTTGACCCAGCGCCAGTGCACGGCGTGAAGGGTGCGCAGCGCGTCGAGCCGCTGCCAGAGCTCGATGTTCTTCACCGGCTTGTGGTCAGCCGTCTTCCAGCCGCGCTGCTTCCAGCCGTGGATCCACTCGGTGATGCCCTTGCGGACGTACTCGCTGTCGGTGTGGATCGTCACCTCGCAGCTGCGCTTGAGCGAAGCGAGCGCCTCGATCACCGCGGTGAGTTCCATCCGGTTGTTGGTGGTGAGCTTCTCGCCGCCGCAGAGCTCCTTCTCGTGCCCGCCGGTACCGAGCCAGGCACCCCAGCCGCCCGGACCGGGGTTGCCCTTGCACGCACCGTCGGTGTAAATGGTGACGTGCGGGCGTCGGATGGCCGCCGGCTGCGCAGCCCTTGCGTGTGCCGTCATGCCGTGTCCTTGTTGCTGTTGCCCACCACCAACGGCGAGGCCTTGGGCAGCGTCCGCTGGTCGCGCGCCAGGCCGACGAGGCGCATGCCGCGCACGCGCTTGACGGCAACGACGCAGTACACCGCGCCGAACACCGGCCACCATCGCTCGCCGCCGCGCTCGAGCCAGCCGAAGCGCGACAACCACTGCGCCGACTCGAACGGCGGCCGGTAGCAGCCGAAGCGTTCGCCCTCGATCTCGAAACTCAGCAGGCGCAGCCAGTCGCGCAAGCGGCGGTGGCCGATGAAGTCGCCCTCGCTCGGCAGGTACAGCGGTCTCACGCTGCGTGGCGTTACGCGTTGCCGAAGGCGTCCAAGGCCTTGCCGCAACCCCCACAGGCTGTGCGGGTTGAAGCCGAGGATCACCGCCCGCCCCTCGGGCCGCAGCACGCGCTCGACCTCGCGCAACGCGAGATGAGCGTCGCGCGCGAGTTCCAGCGTGTGGGGCAGCACCACCAGGTCGAGGCTCTGGCTGTCCAGCGGCAAGGCATCGAAATCGCAGCGCAGCAGCGCCGCGGTCGCTGCCGATCCGGCGGGCGCGGCCGCGAGCGCCGTCTCGGCATCGAGCGCGATCCAGCGGTGCGGCATGCGGTTGCCGCGCAGCGCGTCGAGCTCGGGCAGGCCGAGCTGCAGCGCATGGAAGCCGAAGATGTCGGCCACCGCAGCGTCGAGCCGGGCCTGCTCCCAGGCGAGCAGGTAGCTTCCGGCAGGTGTTTGCAGCCAGTGGGCCAAACCTATAATCGCGCCGGACTCGCTCATGAACTTGACCGCACTGCCTGCCTTCAGCGACAACTACATCTGGATGCTCGACGACGGCCGTGAGGCGATCGTCGTCGATCCCGGGGAGCCCGGTCCTGTCGAGATCGCGCTCGACGCGCGCTCACTGGCGCTGGCGGGCATTCTAGTGACCCATCACCATCCCGATCACATCGCTGGCGTCGACGCGCTGCGCCGGCGCCTGCGCGGCCTCGTCTTCGGCCCGGGAAACGAGCGCATCCCCGAGCCGTTCGAGCGTCTCGCCGAAGGCGACGAGGTCCGGCTGCTCGACATCGCATTTCGCGTGCTCGACGTGCCGGGCCACACCGCCGGGCACATTGCGTACTACACCGACGCCGCACCCGCGGCGCCCATCCTGTTCTGCGGCGACACGCTGTTCTCGGGCGGTTGCGGGCGGCTCTTCGAAGGCACGCCGGCGCAGATGCACGCCTCGCTCGCCAAGCTCGCCGCACTGCCGGGCGAGACGCGCGTCTGCTGCGCCCACGAGTACACGCTGGCAAACCTGAAGTTCGCGCGCGAGGTCGAGCCGGACAATCAGACGCTGCTCGACTACGACGCCTGGTGCCAGCGCGAACGCGAGATGCGGCACCCCACGCTGCCCAGCAGCATCGCCCGCGAGCTTGCGGTGAACCCGTTCCTGCGCTGTTCGGAACCCGCCGTGATCCGGCGCGCACGTGTCCAGGGGGCGACCGGAGAGACGCCGGTCGACGTGCTGGCCGCGCTTCGCCAATGGAAGAACACCTACCGATGATGACCAGACTCTGCAGCCTGCTGTGTGGCCTGCTGCTGGCCGGTTGCGCCACGACGCCCTCGGACACGCCGACGCCGCCCGCCGACCAGGCAGCGCAGGGCGCAGCCGCCCTCGAGGGCGGCACGGCCGAGGCACCGGTTGCCCCCGCTGCGCAGTCTGCACCGGCGGCCGCCGCCGAACGCGCCGCGCGAGTTGCCGGCGGCGGACACCACCCCGACGATGAAGCGGCCCGGACCGACCTCTGGGTCCGCGTGCGGCGCGGCTTCGCGATGCCCGAGCTCGACTCGCCGCTGGTGCGCGACCGCGAGCAGTGGTACGCCACGCGACCCGACTACGTGGCGCGCATGACGGCCCGCTCCAGCCGCTACATGTTCCACGTCGTCGAGGAGATCGAGCGCCGCGGCCTGCCGACCGAGCTCGCGCTGCTGCCCTATGTCGAGAGTGCGTTCAACCCGCAGGCGATGTCGACCGCCAGGGCCTCGGGCATGTGGCAGTTCATGGCCGCCACGGGCAAGGACTACGACCTCAAGCAGAACGTGTTTCGCGACGACCGGCGCGACGTGCTCGCGTCGACGCGCGCCGCGCTCGACTACCTGTCGCGCCTGTACTCGCAGTTCGGCGACTGGCAACTCGCGCTCGCGGCGTACAACTGGGGCGAAGGCAACGTGCAGCGCGCCATCGCGCGCAACCAGAAGGCCGGTCTGCCGACCGACTACTCGAGCCTGAAGATGCCCGACGAGACGCGTCTGTACCTGCCCAAGCTGCAGGCGGTGAAGAACATCGTCGCCCGGCCCGAGGCCTTCGGCCTGGCGCTGCCGCCGCTGGACAACCACCCGTACTTCCTGACCGTGCCGATCGACCGCGACATCGACGTCGCGCTGGCCGTTCGCCTGTCGGGCGTGACGATGGACGAGTTCAAGACGCTGAACCCGCACATGAACAAGCCCGTCATCCTCGCCGCCGGCACGCCCCGGATCCTGCTGCCGTACGACAACGCGAACCGCTTCCTGCACGGCCTGGCCGCTCATCCCGGCGCCACCTCGAGCTGGACGGCCTGGGTCGCGCCGAAGACGCTCAAGCCCGCCGAGGCGGCCAAGCAGGTCGGCATGAGCGAAGTCGAACTGCGCGAGGTGAACCAGATTCCGCCGAAGATGCTCGTCAAGGCAGGCTCGACGCTGCTCGTGCCGCGCGGCGCCACGCGCCAGGCCGACGTGACCCAGCACGTCGCCGACAGCGCGACGATCTCGCTCGCACCCGACCTGCCGCCGCTGCGCAAGGTTTCGTTCAAGGCCGGCAAGAAGGACAGCGTGGCAACGGTCGCCAAGCGCTACCGCGTCAGCGCGGAGCAGGTGGCGCAGTGGAATCGGGTCGACAAAGGGGCAAACTTCAAGCCCGGCGAGGTGGTCGTGGTCTACAGGCCGGCGAAGACGGTTCGGGTGGCGGCCCAGCCCGTCAAGTCCGTCCGGGTCGCTGCCAAGCCAGCCGCCAAGGGCACGGCCAGCCAACGGACGATGGATTCCGCAGTCGCTGCGGTGCGGGTCGCGGCCGCGACGCCCTGAACGACGCGCCACCGCAGTGCAAACAGCCGGTCGTCGACCGGCTGTTTCGTTCGTCAGGGCGCCGTGCTCACCCGAAATTTGGTTCGGCGAAGCGCCAGTTCACCAGTGAAGCGAGGAAGGTCTCGACCCACTTCGGGCGCTGGTTGCGGTAGTCGATGTAGTAGGCGTGCTCCCACACGTCGATCGTCAGCAGCGCCTTGTCGCCGGTCGTCAGCGGCGTGCCGGCGGCGCCCATGTTGACGATGTCGACGCTGCCGTCGGTCTTCTTGACGAGCCAGGTCCAGCCGGAACCGAAGTTGCCGACGGCGCTCTTCGCGAACGCCTCTTTGAACGCCGCGTAGCTGCCCCACTTCGCGGCGATGGCCTTGGCCAGCGCACCGCCGGGCTCGCCGCCACCTGCCGGTTTCATGCAGTTCCAGAAGAACGTGTGGTTCCAGATCTGCGCCGCGTTGTTGTAGACGCCGCCGGAGGACTTCCTGACGATGTCTTCCAGGCTCATCGCCTCGAACTCGGTGCCCTTCTGCAGATTGTTGAGGTTCACCACGTAGGCGTTGTGATGCTTGCCGTGGTGGTATTCGAGCGTCTCCTTGCTGAGGTGCGGTGCCAGCGCATCGATCGCGTACGGCAGGGCAGGCAGGGTGTGTTCCATGGGCTTCCTCCTCCGGGTTGGGTAAGTCGGCAGATTGTAGGCAGCTTGCCCGACCCTTCGCGCAGCCGCGGCTCTCAGCGTGGCGCCCGATCCGAGCGTTCGACATCGATGACCGTGGCGCTCAGTCGCCCATCGGCGAGCGTGGCGGCGATGCGCTGCCCCGGCGCGAACTGTGCCGCCGATGTCAGCGCCGCGCCTTGAGCGTCGCTGAGCCAGGCATAGCCGCGCGCGAGCACCTGCTGTGGCGCCAGCGCGTCCAGCCGTGCCGCGAGCGACGCGAGGCGCTGCAAGTGCTGGCCGCGCAGCACCGTCACGGCACGACGCAAACGCAGCGCAGTCTGGCGCTCCTGCTGAGCCCGCCCGAGGTTCGCCTGGCGCACCGCGGAGGCGAGGCGGTGCTCCAGCATGGCGAGCGCCTGCCGCTGGCGGCGCAGCAATTCGGTCGGGCGCGCCAGCCGCAGCGACGTGTGATCGAGCCGCTGGCGGCGAGTGTCCAGCGCGCGCTGCACCCGCTGCTGCAGCGTCGCGGCATACCCCTTCAATGCCGCCAGGCAGTCGAGCCGGGCCGGCGCCGCCAGCTCGGCCGCCGCGGTCGGCGTGGGGGCGCGCAGGTCGGCGGCAAAGTCGGCCAAGGTCACATCCGTCTCGTGGCCGACGCCGCACAGCACCGGCAGGGTGCAGGCAGCGATCGCGCGCACCACGCGCTCGTCGTTGAACGCCCACAGGTCTTCCAGCGAGCCCCCGCCCCGGCAGACGATCAGCAACTCCACTTCGGCGCGCCGGGTGGCCAGCGCAATCGCCTCGACCAGGGCCGCCGGCGCCTCGTTGCCCTGCACCAGGCTCGGGTAGACGATCAGCTCGACCTGCGGCGCGCGGCGTGCGAACGCGCTCGCGACGTCGTGCAGCGCGGCGGCGCCGAGCGAGGTCACGACACCCACGCGCCGGGGAAAGCGCGGCAGCGGGCGTTTGCGCGCAGCGTCGAACAGGCCTTCGGCCGCCAACTTCGCCTTCAGGCGCAGGAACTGCTCGTACAGCGCACCGGCGCCGCCGCGCTGCATCGCCTCGACGACGAACTGCAATTCGCCGCGGGGCTCGTAGACCGCGACGCGTCCCCTGACTTCGACCTGTTGTCCCTCGGCCGGGCTGAAGTCCAGCAGGCCTGCCGCGCGGCGAAACATCGCGCAGCGGATCAGCGCCGCCTGGCCGTCCGCGTCCTTCAGGCTGAAGTAGCAGTGCCCGCTGGCGGCGCGGGAGAAGGCCGAGATTTCGCCCCTCACCGTGCAGGCGGAAAAGCGCGTCGCGAGCGCATCCCCCAGAGCATGCACCAGCGCCGCGACGCCCCAGACCAGGCGTCCCGGAGGCGCAGCGAGGGGAAATTGCGGAGGTTCGATCATCGCCGCAGGCCAACGCTGGTGCGGGCCGAGAACTCCACAACCGCGCCAATCAAGGCCGGGCGGGGCGAAACCCCTGTCACGAGGCCGTCATTTTCGTGCAAGTCATTGATTTGGAAGGGAAACTCTCTGCCCAAGTTTTCAGCAACCTGTCCCGGGCCCGATGTTTTCTGAGCCCGCGGGCTGCCCTCACGGACTTACCCACAATGTTGTCCACAGTTCGCGGGGATAGTTCTCGGGCCGATCGGCAGTGCGCCATACCCCCTCGCACGCAGGCTCGGTCGCTGCGTCCGGCCCGCCCGGCCTTCGGGCCATAATTGCGGCTCCGCGAAGCCGCGTCCACCGCCCCGGAGATCCCCCTTGCTGTCGATCATACAAGCCGCCGGCTGGCCCATCTGGCCTTTGCTCCTGTGCTCCGTCATCGCGCTGACGCTGGTGATCGAGCGGCTGGCGAGCCTTCGCGTGAAGCGCGTTGCACCGCCCCGGCTGCTCGACGAGGTGATCTCGGTCACGCGGGCACATCTGCCGGCCGCGGACGTGGTCAACAAGCTGGCCGACAGCTCGGTGCTGGGTGGCGTGCTGGCGGGCGGCCTGCGCGCCGTGATCGCCGAGCCGCGGATCAGCGAGGACGCGCTGCGCGACAACTTCGAGTCCTCCGGGCGAGCTGCGCTGCACGGCCTGGAGCGCTACCTGAACACGCTGGGCACGATCGCCTCTGCGGCGCCGTTGCTCGGGCTGCTTGGCACCGTGATCGGCATGATCGAGATCTTCGGGTCGCAGGCGCCCACCGGCGGCGGCAACCCCGCGTTGCTGGCGCACGGCATCTCGGTGGCGCTGTACAACACCGCGTTCGGGCTGATGATCGCTATCCCTTCGCTGATGTTCTACCGCTACTTCCGCCGCCGGGTCGACAGCTACGCCCTGGACTTGGAGCAGGCCGCCGAACGCATGGTGCCGCACCTGATGCGCTTCGCGGTGCCACGCCAGGCGTGATGCGTCGGGGTATTCGATGGCCATGAACTTTCGCCGGCGCGAACCGGAAGAGCCCGAGATCAACCTGATCCCGTTCATCGATGTGCTGCTCGTGATCCTGATCTTCCTGATGCTCTCGACGACCTACTCCAAGTTCACCGAACTGCAGGTGACACTGCCGGTGGCCAATGCAGAGCAGCTTCGTGACCATCCGCGCGAGATCATCGTCGCCATCGCCGCCGATGGTCGCTACGCCATCAACCGCAGGCCGGTCGAGGGCCGAGGCGTCGAACTTCTGGCTGCCGAGCTCAGCGCCGCCGCCGAAGGTTCGAAGGACGCCATGCTCGTCATCTCGGCCGACGCCAGCGCCGCACACCAGAGCGTCATCAACGTGATGGATGCGGCCCGGCGCGCCGGGCTGCCGCGGCTGACCTTCGCGGCCCAGTCGTCGCGCGGCGCGGAAGGCCGCTGAGTCCGGCAGGCACAGCTCCCTCGGCCGTGTCGCTGCAACAGCGCCTGGAGGCCGCCTGGGCCACGCGCGGCCCGCTCGCCTGGCTGCTGCTGCCGCTGTCGCTGCTGTTTCGCGGCGTGCTCGCGCTGCGCCGTGGCCTTGCGCTCGCCGGCATGCTGCGTGCCGAACGGCTGCCGGTGCCGGTGGTCGTCGTCGGCAACCTGATCGTCGGCGGCGCGGGCAAGACACCGGCGGCGATCGCCGTCGTCGACTTGTTGCGCCGCCAGGGCTGGATACCGGGGATCGTGTCGCGCGGCTATGGAAGCGGCAGCGAAGCCGTCCGGGCCGTCACCCGCGACAGCCCGGCGCGCGCCTGCGGGGACGAGCCACTGTTGCTGCACCTGCGCACCGGCGCGCCGGTGCAGGTCGGACGCGACCGCGTCGCCGCCGGGCGCGAACTGCTGCAGCGCCGCCCCGAGGTGAACATCCTCGTCGCCGACGACGGCCTGCAGCACATCCGTCTCGCGCGCGACGCACAGCTGATCGTGTTCGACGAGCGCGGTGCCGGCAACGGCCTGCTGCTTCCAGCCGGCCCACTGCGCGAGCCGATGGCGCGAGAGGCACCACCACGCAGCGTCGTCGTCTACAACGCGCCCGCCGCCAGCACCGCCTGGCCCGGCGGGCTGGTGCGGCGCGGCCTGGCCGGCGCGGCGTCGCTCGCCGCGTGGTGGCGCGGAGAAGCGGCGAGCCCGGCCACGCTGACGGCTCTGGCCGGTCGCCCGCTTCTGGCAGTGGCTGGCGTCGCCCGCCCGGGCCGCTTCTTCGCGATGCTGCGCGACCGCGGCCTGCAGATCGACGAGTTCGCGCTGCCCGACCACTTCCCATTCGATGCGCTGCCCTGGCCAGCGGGCACGCCCGACGTGATCCTGACCGAGAAGGACGCCGTCAAGCTGCCGCCGGCGACGCGTCTCGGCGAGACACGGGTCTGGGTGGCGACGCTAGACTTCCGGCTCGACCCGGCTTCCGACGCCGCACTGTGCCGGCTGCTGCCGGCGCCTCCCGGACCTCAACAGGATTGACCATGGATCACCGATTGCTCGAACTGCTGGTATGCCCGCTGTGCAAGGGGCCGCTCGACTACCAGCGCGTGCCCCCCGAACTCATCTGCAATGCCGACCGCCTGGCGTTTCCGGTCCGCGACGGCATCGCGGTGATGCTCGAGAGCGAGGCGCGCGCGCTCGACGCTGCGCCGGCCGAAGCTGCACCCGAGGCTCGCGCTTGAGCTTCACGGTGCTGGTGCCGGCGCGCCTGGCGTCGAGCAGACTGCCGCGCAAACCGCTGGCCGACATCGGCGGGCTGCCGATGGTCGTGCGCGTGGCGCGGCGCGCTGCATTGGCCGGCGCGTCGCGCGTGGTCGTCGCCGCAGACGATGTCGAGATCGTTCAGGCCTGCGAGCGTCACGGCGTGACCGCGCTGCTGACGCGCACGGACCACGCCACCGGCAGCGACCGCCTGGCCGAGGCCTGCACGCTGCTCGGCCTGGCCGACGACGCACTGGTGGTGAATGTGCAGGGCGACGAGCCGTTGATCGAACCGTCGCTGATCGGTGCCTGCGCAGCGCAGTTGCGCGATCACAGCGACTGCGTGATGGGAACAGCGGCGCACCCCATCGCCAGCGCTGCCGAGTACGCCAACCCGAACGTCGTGAAGGTCGTGCTCGATGCGGCGGGGCGCGCGCTGTACTTCTCGCGCGCGCCGATCCCGTTCTGGCGCGACGCCGTTCCGGCGCTCGCCCTGCCCTCGCCGGCACCCCTGCGGCACATCGGCCTGTACGCCTATCGCGCTGCGTTCCTGCGACGATTCCCGACGTTGCCGCCGTGTCCGCTCGAGGCCACCGAGGCGCTCGAGCAACTGCGCGTGCTGTGGCACGGCGAACGCATCGCGGTGCACGTGAGCGCGCATCGTCCTGGGCCCGGCGTCGACACGCCGGAGGACCTGCAGCGGGTGCGCGAGCTTTTCGTCTAGGAACCCGGCGCCGCTTCCGCGCGGGGTCGCATGGTATTCTCGTTTAGCTACGACGTAACTTGAATACAAGTTAGTCTCCTCTGAAACTTCGTTTTCGACCCGGGCTGGAGCACGCGGCAGATCCGAACGCTCGGCCCGACAAGACCACGAGGAACCCCCGATGAAACTGATACTCCTCGGTCCGCCCGGTGCCGGCAAGGGCACGCAGGCAGCCTTCATCTGCCAGAAGTTCGGCATCCCGCAGATCTCCACCGGCGACATGCTGCGCGCCGCGGTGAAGGCCGGCACCGCGATGGGCCTGGCGGCGAAGAAAGTGATGGACTCTGGCGGCCTGGTGAGCGACGAGATCATCATCGGGCTGGTAAAGGAACGCATCGCGCAGCCCGACTGCGCCAATGGTTTCCTGTTCGATGGCTTCCCGCGCACGATCCCGCAGGCCGATGCGATGAAGAGCGCCGGCGTGGCGATCGAAGCCGTGCTCGAGATCGACGTGCCCGACGAGGCCATCGTCGAGCGCATGAGCGGCCGTCGCGTGCACCCGGCGTCGGGGCGCAGCTACCACCTGAAGTTCAATCCGCCCAAGGTGGCGGGCAAGGACGACGTGACCGGCGAAGACCTGATCCAGCGCGACGACGATCGCGAAGCGACGGTGAAGAATCGCCTCGCCGTCTACCAGAGCCAGACGCGCCCGCTCGTCGCCTACTACCAACACTGGGCCGCCAGCGGCGACTCGCGGGCACCGCGCTACTGCCGCATCTCGGGCACCGGCAGCGTCGACGAGATCCGCGACCGCGCCCTGGCCGCACTCGGCTGACGGCGCTCGCCGGCGCGCGCGACGCCGCCCGCGGCGAGACTGCGCCGGCGATCGCGGCCAGGCATCCACCTTTCATCATCCGCAGACAGGAGCACCCCATGGACATCGCAGGCAAGGTATTCATCGTCACCGGAGGCGCCTCGGGCCTCGGCGAAGGCACGGCGCGCATGCTCGCCGCGCACGGCGGCAAGGTGGTCGTCGCCGATCTGCAGCAGGACAAGGGCGAAGCCGTCGCGCGCGAGATCGGCGGCGCGTTCGTCAAGTGCGACGTCAGCCAGGAGGCCGACGCCCAGGCCGTCGTCGCCAAGGCCACGGCCCTGGGCAAGCTGGTCGGCCTCGTCAACTGCGCAGGCATCGCGCCGGCCGCCAAGACCGTGGGCAAGGACGGTGCACATCCGCTGGCCACCTTCACGAAGACGATCACCGTCAACCTGATCGGCAGCTTCAACATGATCCGCCTTGCGGCCGCGGCGATGAGCAAGAACGACCCCGAGCCGACCGCCGAGCGCGGCGTGCTGATCAGCACCGCGAGCGTCGCCGCCTACGACGGCCAGATGGGACAAGCCGCGTACTCGGCGTCCAAGGGCGGCGTGGTCGGCATGACACTGCCGATCGCCCGCGACCTGGCGCGCAACGGCATCCGCAACATGACGATCGCACCAGGCATCTTCGGCACGCCGATGCTGTTCACGATGCCGAAGGAAGTGCAGGACGCACTCGCCGCCAGCGTGCCCTTCCCGAGCCGCCTCGGCACACCGGCCGACTACGCAAAGCTGGTCCACCAGATCATCACCAACGAGATGCTCAACGGCGAGGTGATCCGCCTCGACGGCGCGATCCGCCTCGCGCCGAAGTAGGCACTACAAGACGCAGCGCTTGCGCTTCGTGACCGTACCCTGCCGCATGACTGGCTGGGGCGGGCCGTGGTCGGCGCTTCTGGTCGCGCTGCTCGCCGGCTGCACGCCGTTCGCGCCGCGCGACGCCACACCGCCGCCACCGGCGCTGCCCGCCGGCCAGCCCGAGCTGGCCACGCCGGCCAGCGCCAAGTCGGGCTGGCGCTTCGAGCGCCAGGCCATCGTCGCCGCACATCCGCTCGCTGCCGAAGCCGGGGCACGCATGCTGCGCGCCGGCGGCTCGGCGCTCGATGCGGCGATCGCGGCGCAGATGGTGCTCGGGCTGGTGGAGCCGCAGTCCAGCGGTATCGGAGGCGGCGCCTTCCTGATCCTCTGGGACGGCCGCAGCGTCGAGGCCTGGGACGGCCGCGAAACCGCGCCCGCGGCGGCCGACGAGAGGCTCTTTCTCGACGCTGCGGGTCAACCCCTTGCGTTCGACGCGGCGCTGGTGGGCGGCCGCGCGGTCGGCGTGCCAGGCGTGTTGCGCATGCTCGAAGCCGCCCACCGCGTGCAGGGTCGGCTGCCGTGGGCGCGCCTGTTCGAACCGGCCATCGCCCTCGCCGAGCAGGGCTTCGCGATCTCGCCGCGCCTGCACCTGCAACTGCAGGGCGATCCCCACCTGAAGCGCGATCCGGTCGCCGGCGCGCTGTTCTACGACGCTTCGGGCGAGGCGCTGGCCGCCGGATCCAGTCCTGCGCAACCCGGAGTACGGCGCGGTGCTGCGCGAGATCGCCGTCCGCGGCGCCGACGCGCTGCATCGGGGCCCGATCGCGCGGGCCATCGTCGAGGCGGTGCGCCAGCACGCGGGCAACCCGGGTCGCCTGAGCGAGGCCGACCTCGCCGGCTACACGCCGAAGCAGCGCGCCGCGCTTTGCAGCCTCTGGCAAACGCTGCGCCTGTGCGGCATGCCGCCACCCTCGTCGGGCGCGCTGGCGGTGGCGCAGATTCTCGGCATCACGACGATCGCCGCGCAGCGCCTGCCTGCACCTGCGTTCACGGGCCTGCCGACGCCGGCGTTCCTTCACGTCTACACCGAGGCTTCGCGCCTGGCCTTCGCCGACCGCAACCAGTACGTGGCAGACCCCGACTTCGTTGCGCCGCCGGCCGGCAGCTGGAGCAGCCTGCTCGCGCCGGCCTACCTTGCACAGCGCGCAGCTCTGATCGGCGAGCGAACCATGGACCGCGCGCAGCCCGGCGTGCCGCCCGGCACCACGCTCGCGTGGGCGGGCGAGGCCAACCGTGAACAACCTTCGACGTCGCATCTGTCCGTCGTCGATGCGGCAGGGCACGCGGTGGCGATGACCACCAGCATCGAGCAGCAGTTCGGCGCCCGCCTGATGGTCAACCGCGGCCTCGGGCTGGCCGGCGGCTTTCTGCTGAACAACCAGCTCACCGATTTCAGCTTCGTCGGCGAGCGCGACGGGCGCCCAGTCGCCAATCGCGTGCAGGGCGGCAAGCGGCCGCGCTCGAGCATGTCGCCGATGCTCGTGTTCGACGGCGCAACGGGCGAGCTGCTGTTAGCCACCGGATCGGCGGGCGGGCCGGCGATCATTCATCACACCGCCAAGGCGCTGCTCGGCACGGCCTGGGGTCTGACGCCACAGGAAGCGGCGAACCTGCCGAATTTCGGATCGCTCAACGGTCCGACGTTGCTCGAGCGCGGGCGCTTCCCGGCGGCCACGATCGATGCGCTGGCCGCGCGCGGTCACACGGTCGACGAGCAGGCCATGACCAGCGGCGTGCATACGCTGGTGCGCCGGCCCGCCGGTGGCTGGCTGGCTGGCGCGGACCCGCGGCGCGAGGGATCGGCGAGCGGCGATTGACCGGCGATCAGCCCTTGCGCTTACCGAGGATGATCCACATCCGGGCCAGGTCGGCCGTACCGTCGGCGCCGGTCACCGTGCGCAACACGCTGGCGGCCTTCGGGTCGCCGGCCAGCACCATGGCCTGACCGAGGCGCAGCTTGGCGTCTTCGGGGCGCTTCAGGCCGCCCTTGGCGATGCCCTGCTCGATCAGCTTCACGCCCTTGCCCGCCTGCCCCGAAAGGGCCTTGTTCAGACCCACCGTGACGAGCGCCGACCCGTCCTTCGCGCCGAGCGCCTCGGTCTCCCGGGCCGCTGCTTCGGCGCGATCCACTTCGACCTTCCTGACGGCCAGGTCGCGCAGCCGCTTCTGCCGATCCGCCTCGGCGCCGGTGCCGAGCACGCCGGCAGCGAAGCCCTTGTCGATGGCCGCCTTGCCCTCGGCGGCGAAGCCGGCCTGCAGCGCGAGCTGCGTCATCTCCATGTAGTCGTTGGCGGTGCGCATGCCGCCGGTGGCGAGCATCAGGCGGTAGATGTCGAGCGAGAAGCGGTCCGAGAAGCCGGGCTTGCGCTGCACGCCCGCGATCAGCTCGGCCCAGTATTCCTTCTTCGGGTAGTACGTGACGAGCCGCTCGAGCGCGAACCCGTAGGCGTTGCCCTCGGGCTGGCGCGCGGTGGCGTTCATCAGCAGCTTGAGGCGGTCCTCCGACGGCGCCTTGCCCGCCTTCTCGTCGGCCTGGATCTCGGCCATCAGCTCCTTCGTGACACCCGCCGTGTCGCCCGAGAGGTATTGCGCCTGGATCAGCAGCGTCTGCATCTGCGCGCCGGTGCCGCCGTCGCGCACGTAGCGCTGCGCCCACTCGACGGCCTTCGGATAGTCCTTCGCCCGGTAGTAGCCGCCGGCGATCGACTCGACCATGCGCAGCTTCTCGGCCGCGCTCACCTTGCCCGAGCTGCTGATCGCCTCGTAGGCCTTCGCCGCCGTGGCCATTTCGCCGGCGCCCGAGGCCGCCGCCAGCCGCATGCGCTCGATCAGGTAGGTCTCGTGCGCCGTCTTGTTCGGCGCCGCCTCGGCGTCGCGCACCTTGACCAGTGCCTCCTTGAATTTCTGCGCCTTGATCAGGCCCTGCGCCGCCTGCAGCGGCGTACCGACCTCCGGGCGCACGGTGTCCTGCGCCTGCGCCGCGCCGGCGAGCAGGGCCAGCGACACGGCGACGATGCGAAGTACATTCTTCATGGCCGCTACTTGATGAACTGCTCGTTGCCGACGATGCCGAGCTTGGTCACGCCCAGGCGCTGCGCGGAGGCCATCACCGCGGCGACGTTCTTGTAGGCGACGAGCTTGTTCGGGCGCAGGTGCACCTCGGGCTGATCGGCCTGCGCCGCGGCCTGCACGAGCCGCTCTTCGAGCGCCTGCTTGTCGGCCAGGGTTTCGCCGTTCCACAGCACCGTGCCGTCGAAGTCGACGTCGATCGTCACCACGACCGGCGGCGCCGTCGGCGGTGGCGGGTTGCCGGCCGGCATGTTCAGGTTGACCGAATGCAGCTGCACCGGGATCGTGATGATCAGCATGATGATCAGCACCAGCATCACGTCGATCAGCGGCGTGGTGTTGATGTCCATCATCACTTCGTCTTCGCCCGAGCTGCCCGAGCCGATGTTCATTGCCATGGTGTTTCCCTGTCCCTGGCTCAGCTCTTCGCTGGCGGCTCGGTGACGAAACTGATCTTCAGGATGCCGGCACGCTGGCAGGCGAACACGACGCGCCCGACCGATTCGTAGCGGCTCTCCTGGTCGCCGCGGATGTGCACCTCGGGCTGCGGGTCGAGCACCGAGACCTTCTTCAGCCGCTCCACCAGCACGTTGTTGTCGGCGACGAGCTGCAGGTTCCAGAACACGTCGCCGTCCTTGTTGACGGCGATTTCGATGTTCTCGGGCTTGGTCTGGCGCGGCAGGTTGGTCTCGCTCGGCAGCCGGACGTTGACGCTCTGCGTGACCACCGGAATCGTGATCAGGAAGATGATCAGCAGCACCAGCATCACGTCCACCAGCGGCGTCGTGTTGATCGACGAGACCACTTCGTCCTCGTCGCCGCCGCTCGAGCCTATGTTCATCGCCATGGCGAGTCTTCCCTGTTCGTCAGAGGATCAGCGGGCGCTGCGCGGCGCCGTGCGGCTGCCCATCAGGATGCCGTGCAGGTCGGAACCGAAGCCGCGCACCGATTCCATCGTCACCTTGTTGCGACGCACCAGCCAGTTGTAGCCGAGCACCGCGGGCACGGCGACCGCCAGGCCGAAAGCCGTCATGATCAGCGCCTCGCCCACCGGGCCGGCGACCTTGTCGATCGACGCCTGACCGGCAATGCCGATCGCCGTCAGCGCGTGGTAGATGCCCCAGACGGTGCCGAACAGGCCGATGAACGGCGCCGTCGAGCCGACGGTCGCAAGGAACGCCAGGCCGTCCTGCAGGCGGCTCTGCACGGTGTCGACGCTGCGCTGCACGCTCATCGAGACCCAGGTGTTGTGGTCGATGTTCTCGGTCAGCGTGCCCTCGTGGTGCTCGCTCGCCTCCATGCCGGTCTCGGCGATGTAGCGGAATGCGCTGCCCTTCTTCAGGATCTTGGCGCCCTCGGAGAGGCTCGCCGCCTTGAAGAAGCCGCCGCGCGCCGCCTTCGCCTCGCGCGAGAGCTTCATGCTCTCCCAGAGCTTGGTCACCAGGATGTACCAGCTGCCCATCGACATGAAGACCAGGATGATCAGCGTGCCGCGCGAGACGAAGTCGCCCTGCGCCCACAGCGCCGACAGGCCGTACGGGTTATCGACCGTCTCCTTGGTCACGGCAGGCGGCATCGGAGGCGGCACGGGTGCAGTGCTCGCCTCGGCAGGCGCTATGGCGCTGGCCGCGGCCGCGGCATCAGCGGGCTTCGCGCCCTGGGCAAACGAGAGCGTTGGCAGCGCGACCAGCGAGGCGGCAAGGGTGAGCGCCGCGAGCTTGGTGGACAGACGGGTGGTCATGGGAGAGGTCTCCTGTGTGGCAACTTGACGGTTCGGTGAATGGGTTGCGGGCAGCGCGCCTTCGTGAGGCCACCTGCCCTTGCGGGATGGGGATCAATCAACCTTGAAGACGAATTCCTGATCGGCGACGTGGTCGCCGCTGCAGGTGTACTGCAGCATCGCCTCGCGCACGGCGGCGTCGAACAGGCCGCGCGGGTTCGCGCTCCTGATCTCGACCTCGACGACCTTGCCGCCCTTGATCGTGGCCCGTGCGACAACGGTGCCGCCGGTACCGGCTCGCAGGGCCTTGACCGGCATTTCAGGCGGTGGCATCGACGTACAGATCGTGCCGATCTTCACGACCGCGGGCCTGGCGACAGGCGCGGGCGGTGCCGGTGGCGCGGGCGGCGCGACCGGCCGGAAGTCGCTGGGCGGCGGCGGCGTCGACGTGACCGAGCTGATCGTGTTCTGCACCGTCGCCGGCGCGCTGATCTGCACCTCGGGCGGGGGGATGTACGGCGGCGGCGGCGCCTCGAGCTTGGGCGGCGGCGGCAGCAGGCGCTCGGGCGGCGGCGGCGGGGCCTTGACCTCCTCGATGACCTTGGTCTCGATCGGCTGCTTGATGACGTCGACGATCTTCTTGCCGAGCCCGGTCACGAGCGCGTAGATCACGACCGCGTGCAGCGCGATCACGATCGTGATGCCGAGCATGTGCTTCTGCGGCTGCGGGCTCCGCGTCGAAAAGTCCATTTTCTGGGATCTCCAGAGGGGATGTGTTTGCGAGGTTGACAAACGCAGCTAGGCGGAGACTGACTTGCTCCCAAGTCACGTCGCAACCAAAAAATGCCCGCCGGCTTGTGGCCAGCGGGCACTAGGCGATTGGGAATCCGGCGCCAGACTTGATTATACAAGCAGGCGCCCGGCCCTCCCGGCCGGGGCTTGGGTCAGAACTGGTAGGTACCCCTCAGCAGGAAGGCACGGCCGATCGGGTTCGCGTACCGATAGTCGTAGCCCACCTGGAAGCCACCGCCCTGGTTCGAGAACGGGGGCTTGTAGTCGAACATGTTGGTCAGGCCCGCCGTCAGCGCCAGGCCCTTGACGCCACTCCAGGTCACGGCCAGGTCCCAGACGTTGTTGCCGGCCACAGTGCGGGGCAGGTCGTTCTCGTCGGTGTTCTCGTCGCGGTAGGCGCTGGTGTACCGGTTCACGAGCTGCGTCGCCCAGGCGCCGTACTGCCAGCCGAAGTTCATCACCTGGCGATAGCGGGCCACCGGACCGCCGTTGAAGTAGACGCCGAGGTTGTTGTTGTACGCCGCGTCCTTCTCGAGCTGGTACTCGTAGGTCATCACGTAGGTTCCCTTCCAGCCGAAGCTGAACCTTCCGTATTCCGTCGGCTTGCCCTGCCAGGTCGCCGTGATGTCGATGCCATCGGTCTTGTAGTTGCCGAGGTTGAGCTGCTTGTTGATGATGTAGGCCAGCGCGTTCGGGCTCGCATCGCCACCGCAGACATTGGACATCTTGGCGAACTCTTCCGCCGACAACTGGCCGCAGCGCAGGAACTGCGCCGCGTACTTCGTCGGGTCGCCGAAGATCACTTCCTCGCCGGTCGGCCCGATCGACTGCGAAACGTTGTAGTTCCAGTAGTCGATGCCGAAGGTCGTCGAGTCCATCGGCTGCACGGCGAAGCCGAGCGTCCAGGCCTTCGAGGTTTCGGGCTTCAGCTCCAGGTTGCCGCCCTGCTGCTGCTGGAACTGCATGCCGCAGTCGCGGCTCGCGACGCCGCCGGCCGCAGTGTTGACGACGCCGCCCGGGCAGAGCAGCGGATCGTCATACGGGTTGCCGGTGTAGGTCACCGAACTCGGTGAGTACATGTCCTGCAGCGTCGGCGCGCGGAAGCCCTCGTTGTACGAGCCGCGGAACAGCAGCTGCTGCATCGGCTGGTAGCGGAACGAGGCCTTCGGGTTCCAGGTGCTGCCGACGTCGCTGTAGTTGTCGTAGCGGACCGCCAGGTTGGCTTCGAGCTCCTTCGTGATCGGGATGTTCAACTCGGCCATGAAGGCGGTGTCGTTGCGGCTGCCCGAGGAGTCCTCGGCGAGTTCGAGGCCCGAACTCGCAGCCTGGCGGATCAGCGCGAAGTTGTTCGTGTACTCGGCCTTGTCCTTCAGGTACTCGAAGCCGACGGCGAGCATCATGCTGCCGGCGGGCAGCTTGGCGATCTCGCCGCTGGCCTGGGCGGTGAAGTCGTCGCAGCGTGCCGGTCGCCTCCTGCACCTGACCGAGGATCTTTGCGCTCTGCAGGTAGGCCGACCCTTCGGCGGACTGCGCGCCGAACGGGTTCAGCCAGGGTGCCCCGTTGAGTCCCTGCAGCCCGTCCTTGATCATCGTGCTGTTCACGTAACCGCCGGTGAACTCGTTCTTCACCTTGGCCTCGGACTGGAACAAGTGCGCCGAATAATCCCAGCCCTTGTACTGGCCTTCCCACGCCAGCATGATCCGGTTCGTGTCGCTGTCGAACGTGGAGGCACGCCCACCCACCTCGGTCTGGCGCCAGCCGGCCGTGACGTTCTTCGTCGGGTCGAACGCCGCGTTCGGATTCGCCGCCGTGATGCCGGCACCCGGATAGAACGGGTTGCCGGGGACCACGGTCAGGTTCGTCACCGGAGTCGGCGAGATGATCGAGGCCACCGAGTTCCACGCCTGGATGTACTCGAGCGAAATCGTGTTGTCCTTGTTGACCGCGCACGAGCCCTTGGCGATCAGCGAGGTCTGTTCCTGCTCCGGGATGATGTTGATGAACGGAACGTAGTCGAAGCGGCAGATGCCGCCCAGCGGCAGCGAGAACGGCGGGTCGCAGTTCGGCAGGCTCGGGTTGAACGTCCCCGTCACGCCGCTCTGGGTGTAGTTCGCCCGGGAACGTGGTTCCGCTCGTCTTGTTGACGCCCTTCTCCGGAATGTAGGCGGTCTTCGCGAAGTCGCGGTCCGTCGCCGCGAGTGCATTCTGCTTGTGCCACGAGAAGCCGCCAAAGACGTTCCAGCCCTGTTCGGACAGCGAGCCGATGCCGCCGGTGATGCCGGCGTTGTAGGCCTTGCCGTCGCCCGAGGCGGTCGGCAACGACGCGTCGGCCGACAGGCCGATCCCGGTGTATTCCTTGCGCGTGATGAAGTTGATCACGCCGGCAATGGCGTCGGACCCGTAGATCGCCGACGCGCCGTCGGAAAGCACCTCGATGCGCTCGACCGCACCGAACGGCAGCGCGTTCAGGTCGACCGCGTTCGACAGGTAGGGGTTGTTCACCATCCGCTTGCCGTTGACGAGCACCAGCGTGCGCGAGGCACCGAGGCCGCGCAGGTCGGCATTGGCCGCACCACCGGTGGAGGCCCCGACGGACGTGGTGGTCGTGATCGACGACTGGTTCGACGCGATGAAGCTCATCGCCTGCTCGGCATTGCTCACACCGGCCTTGGCCAGGTCCTCGGCCTTGATCACGGTCACCGGCAGCGACTGTTCGGCGGCGAGCCGCTTGATCGACGAACCCGTGACCTCGACGCGGTCGAGTTGTGCCGCTTGCTGGGCCAGCGCGGGCAGAACGCTCAGCGCCAGACTGCCACCGAATGCGAGCATCAGGCCTTTGCAGACCTTGGTCTTCTTGAACATAGTGACTCCTGAGTGGACTGAAAAGTTGATCGGTGCACTGCCCGGATGGCGCGGTCTTGCCGACCGCCCACGCCTGCCCGCAGCACATTGGTGCGTGCCATTCTCGTGGAGCAAAAAGTTACGCCCTGTTAGGGAAACCCTTGACTCGCCGCCAAGCAGGGCACTGCGGCCGCGTCCGCTGCAATACCATGATGGCGTGAAGGCCTTGATTCATGCGGGTTTGCGGGCGACAGGCAACGCAACGCCACGCCGAGCAAGTCCGGCAAGCCGACCGCCCGAACGCGGGGGTGGCCGTTGGGCGCAGGCAACAGACGTGGAGTCTTGACCTATCGCAAGGACCTGCAATCGCCCGGCGGGCTCAATCGCGGGTCCGTTTCCGAACGGGACTCGCGCCGGTCGCCGCGTGAACTCCGACCGCGGACTCTTCAGCCCGCTTGTCCCAAGGCCCGACTCCTCCAGGCGCCCGTCTTGCGTCAAAGCGCACCAGGCCCCGCTATGATGAAGCCATCGAATTCAAATCATGACCTTGCCGCATTCGTGAGCACATCGTGAAACCGTCCACTGCGCTAGACCTCAAGCGGACGGCCGTGCGCGACGCGCCAAGCCGTTTTCGGGCGGCGAATGCACGTGTTTTCGGTTCAGTGCTGCACGGCACCGATCAGGACGGAAGCGATCTTGATCTGCTCGTGGATGCACTACCTGGCGCAACCCTGTTCGACCTCGGCGGCCTGCAAGTCGAGTTGGAAGAGATGCTTGGCGTAGCTGTCGACGTGCTGACGCCGGGCGACCTGCCACCGAAGCTTCGCGATCGCGTCCTTGCGGAGGCGACGCCGGTGTGAGCGAGAACCGCCTCCCAGATTATCTTGACCATATCCGCCGAGCTGCCGCGGATGCCTGCAAGTTCGTCGAGGGCATGAGCCGGGAGGCATTCATCGCCGACAGGCGTACCCAAAGCGCTGTCGTGATGAGCCTGGTCATCATCGGCGAAGCTGCGACGAAGGTGATGGATCGCGACCCAGGGTTTGCCGAGCAACATCCGGAAGTGCCGTGGCGAAGCATGCGCGGGATGCGCAATCGCATCGCGCACGGCTACTTCGACATCAATCTCGACGTGGTGTGGGATACCGTGCAGACGGCACTACCCGCGCTCTTGGAGAAACTGCCTCCAGTTCCGTCCGCCTGACCGGCGAGGGTGTCACGCCGCTGCGCCGTGCAGCATCGCGCTACACCGCCTCGGCCGTCACCACCCGCGGCACCGCGCCCAGCAAGGCGCGTGTGTACTCGGCCTGCGGGTTGCCGAGCAAGCTCGCCGCGGGACCGGACTCCTCGACACGGCCGTTGCGCATCACCACCACGTCGTCGGCGATGTATTCGACGACGCCGATGTTGTGCGTGATGAAGAGGTAGGAGATGCCGAGCTCGCGCTGCAGTTGCAGCAGCAGGTTCAGGATCTGCGCTTGCACCGAGACGTCTAGCGCCGAGGTCGGCTCGTCGCAGACGATCAGTTTCGGTTGCACCGCCAGCGCGCGCGCGATCGCGATGCGCTGGCGCTGCCCGCCGGAGAACTCGTGCGGGTAACGCTCGAGCGCATCGCGGCGCAGGCCGACCTGGTCGACGAGCTTCTCGAGCGCGGCACGCCGGGCGCCGAGGTCGAGGTCCGGCCGCAGCGCGAGCAGGCCCTCTTCGAGGATGTCGAACACGCGCATGCGGGGGTTCAGCGACGCGAAGGGGTCCTGGAAGATGATCTGGATCGCGCGCCGCGCCTCGTGCAGGGCATCGTCGTGCAGCGTGAACAGGTCGCGGCCGTTGAGCAGCGCGCTGCCTTCGATCACCGCCTGCCCGCGCAGCAGCTGCACGATCGCCTTGCCGGTGGTCGTCTTGCCGCAGCCCGATTCGCCGACCAGCGCGAGCGTCTTGCCGGCATCGATGCGGAACGACACGCCGTCGACGGCGTCGAAGTAACCGGTCGTGCGCTGCAGCAGGCCCTTGCGGATCGGAAAGCGCACGGCGAGGTCTTTGATCTCGAGCAAACGCTGCCCCACCGCCGCTGCGGATTCGGGCGTGCCGGTGGGCTCGCCCTTCGGCAGCACTTCGACACCCGCGTCGCCCGCGGCCAGCGCCGAGGCCGGTGCGTCGGGCGCGTAGAGCAGGCAGCGCACGCTGCGCAAGCCGGGCTGCTCGATCAACACCGGCTTGGTCGTTGCGCAGGCGCCGAATGCGCGGTCGCAGCGCGGCTCGAAGCGACAGCCTTCGAACCTGAGCCACAACGGCGGCACGGTGCCGCGGATCGCGGCGAGCGATTCACCGCGCCGCTGGGCGTCGGGCAGCGCGCGCAGCAGCAACCGCGCATAGGGGTGCCTGGGCGCGCGAAAGAACTCGTCGGCCGGCGCAATCTCGATGATCTGGCCGGCGTACATCAGTGCCACCTGGTGCGCCATGCCGGAGACGACCGCGAGGTCGTGCGTGATGAGCAGCAGCCCGAGGCCGCGTTCCTTCTGCAGCGTCTTCAGCAGGTCGAGGATCTGCGCCTGGATCGTCACGTCGAGCGCCGTCGTCGGCTCGTCGGCAATCAGGAAGTCGGGCTCGGCGGCGAGCGTCATCGCGATCATCACGCGCTGCTTCTGCCCGCCGCTCATGCGGAACGGGTAGTCGTCGATGCGCCGCTCGGGCTCGGGGATGCCGACCCTGCCCAGCCACTCCACCGCCCGCGTACGCGCCGCCGCGCCGCGCAGCGGCGTGTGGGTCTCGATCGCCTCGACGATCTGGTCGCCGATGCGCATCACCGGGTTCAGGCTCGTCCCCGGCTCCTGGAAGATCATGCCGATCCGGCCGCCGCGGATCGCGCGCATCCCGGACTCGGGCAGCGCGAGCATGTCCTGCCCTTCGAGGCGGATCTCGCCGTCGGTGATGCGGCCGTTCTCCGGCAGCAGGCGCATCAGCGCGAGGGCCGTCATGCTCTTGCCGCAGCCCGACTCGCCGACCAGCGCGAAGGTCTCGCCGCGGCGCAGCGTCAGACGCATGCCGTCGATGGCCTTGACGAGCCCGACCTCCGAGTCGAGCGCGACCTTGACGTCCTCGATTTCAATCATGGGCCGCGCCCTCGAGGATCGGCCTCTTGCGAAGCACGCGCGGCCGGAAGGCGCGTGAACGCGGGTCGAAGGCGTCGCGCACGCCGTCGGCGAACAGGTTCGCGGCGAGCACGACGGCGACCATGAAGGTGAATGCCGCCGCGAAGGGCCACCAGACCACCGGGTCGCGGCTCATCTCATTGCGCGCGAAATTGATCATGCCGCCGAAGCTGTTCATCGACGGGTCGACCCCGACGCCGACGTAGGAGAGCACGGCCTCGTACAGGATCAGCGCCGAGAACTCGAGCACGGTGACGATCAGCATCAGGTGCGCCACGTTCGGGAACAGGTGGCGCACCATGATGCGGCCGTGGCTGACGCCGAAAGCGCTGGCCGCCTGCACGTACTCGAGTTCGCGCAGCTTCAATGTTTCGCCGCGCAGCAGCCGGCACAGGCCGGCCCAGCCCGTCAGGCCGAGAACGGCGCAGAGCAGGAAGAGCTTCACGTCCGCCCGCTCGACGCCGGTCTCGAACATCTCCGGGTGCTTGTCGAGGAAGACCTGCACCATCAGCACGCAGGCGGCGATGAGCAGGATGTTCGGGATCGACGACAGCATCGTGTAGACGTACTGGATGACCTCGTCGACCCAACCCTTGAAATAGCCGGCCATGATGCCCAGCACCACGGCGAGCGGCAGCGTGGCCAGCGTCGCCAGGGTGCCGATCACGAACGCGGTGCGGATGCTCTTCAAGGTCTGGTACAGCACGTCGTTGCCGGTCACGTCGGTGCCGAACACGTGGTAGTGGCTCATCAAGGCGGCCACGACGCCGGCCAGCGCGAAGATGCCGCCGAGCGTCAGGCAGGCGACGCGCCACGGGATCGCCGTCTCGCCGCGCCAGACCGTGCCTGCCATCGCACGCCAGCCCTCGCCCTCGCCCTCGCCCGCGCGGCGCGCGAGCAGCGCGATCAGCAGGCTGCACAACAGCGCCGCCGCCGCCGTGCCGATCACGAGCCCAACGGCGGCACGCATCGACAGGTCGCCGAGCCACTGCGTGGCCGGATCGCTCAGGTGGGCCCCACCGTGCAGCAGACGCGGCGCGACGCGGCGCACCTGGCCGTCGACCTCGATCGACTCCTTCGTGAAGCCGACCGTGGCCAGCGGTCGCGAGTAGGTGGACTCGCGCGACTGCACCAGGTCGCGCAGCGCGACGTCGAGAAGCGACTGCACGCGCGCGTCGTAGGCCACGCTTCCGGCGGTCGTGCCGGCTGCGGGTGGCAGAAGGCTGCGGAAGTGCACGCTGTCGGCCAGCGTCAGCAGCAGGCAGGCCGTGAGCACGACCGAAGACGCCAGCGCCGCCGCGTCTGCGAACACCTTGCGCCAGGTGGCTGCGAGGTTCGGCTGCCGCCGCACGTAAAGGCCATAGGCGAGCAGCGCGATCGCGAGCACCCAGATCGAGACATCGGTCCAGAGCAGGACGAATTTCGGCATCAGCAGCTCCGCGCCTTGTCGACGTTCATGCCAGCCGCACCCGCGGATCGGCCCAGGTGTAGGCGATGTCGATCAGGATGTAGGACGTGATGGCAAGCAGCGAGCCGACGAATACCATCGTGCGCACGATCGCGAAGTCCTGCTTGCTGATCGCCTCGATCACGTACGCGCCGAGGCCGGGAATTCCGAAGAAGCTCTCGAACACGAGCGAACCGAGGAACACGTAGGGCAGGTAGCCGCCGGCGCTGGTGATGATCGGGATCAGCGCGTTGCGCAGCACGTGACGGAACATCACCACGGTCTCCGACAACCCCTTGGCGCGCGCGGTGCGCACGTAGTCCTTGCCGATTTCCTCGAGGAACATTGCGCGGTACAGCCGCGCCTCGGTGCCCAGCCGCGCCAGCGCCGACAGCATCACCGGCAGGATCAGGAAGCGCAGCACGTCGAGCCCGCCGGCGTAGCCGGAGATCGGCACCAGCCGCAGCACGCGGGAGAACAGGTACTGGCCGACGATGATGTAGAACAGGCTCGAAATCGACAGCATCAGCACGCAGAGCACGACGCCCCACAGGTCGAGCCGCGTGTTCCTGAACATCACGAGCAGAAGTGCGAATGCCGTGCTGGCGATCACCTGCAGCAGGAAGATCGGCAGCGCGAGCTGGATGCTGACCCACATGCGCCCGGCGACCTCATGACCGATGTCGCCCGCGCTCTCGCTGTCGGCACGGCCGAACTTCAGCGTGAACAGCGAGATCGAACGCTCCCAGAAGATGGTGTCGGTGAGCTGTCCGGTGCCCGGTCTTGCGTCGTTCCAGTACAGCGGCTTGTCGTAGCCGCGTTCGACCTTCCACTTCTGGATCAGCTCCTG
Source organism: uncultured bacterium (assembly GCA_963802435.1). Lineage (GTDB taxonomy): Bacteria > Pseudomonadota > Gammaproteobacteria > Burkholderiales > Burkholderiaceae_C > CAIKUF01. Next base: position 266,014 of record CAWDIT010000002.1, on the reverse strand, counting down.
CGTCACCCGCTTGCCGCCGATGTTCATGCGTGCCATGTCGTCCGGCGTGTTGACGGTGAAGAACAGGAAGAAGGTGACCAGGTTCACCCCGGCAAGGATCAGCAGGCCATAGAGCACGCGACGGACGATGTAGGCAATCATCGAATCGAGTTCATGCGGTCAGGCGAGGACCTCGCCGCGCGCATTCAAGCGCTCGCGGCGGCGCAGGCTCTGGCGTGCCACGCCCAGCCCGACCAGCACCGCGACGCCGATCAGCGCCAGGGGCCACCACACGGGCTTGTTCCACTCGCCGAGCTTCTCGGTTCGCTGCGGTGCGTTCAGGCGCAGGTAGCGGCCGTGGTCGCGGATCAGGATGGCCGGCCTGGAGTTGGCTATCCAGCTCTGCACCGCCACCGACGCATACGGATAGAAGCCGAAGCTCCACGGCGCATCCTGCTGCAGGATTTTGACCATCTTGTCGATGACGGCCTGCTTTTCGGGCCCGTCGTCGAGCGACTTCAACTGCGCGAAGAGCTTGTCGTACTCGGGGTTCTGGTAGTTCGCGGTGTTCTCGCCGTCCGACACGCTCTTCGAGTTGGGGCCATAGAGCAGGAACATGAAGTTCTCGGCGTCCGGATAGTCGGCGTTCCAGCCCAGCCAGAAAACCTGGTGCTTGCCCTTGCGCACCTTGTCCTGGAACTGGTTGTTGTCGGTGGCGCGCACGTCGAGCTGGATGTCGAGCTTGGCGAATTGACGCACGACCCAGTCGATTTCCGGCTTTCGCTCGGGCGTGGCAGGGGCGTAGAAGTCGTAGTTGATCACGAGCGGCCGGCCGGTCTTGGTGTCGCGCCCGTTCGGGAACCCGGCCTCGACCATCAGCTGCCGCGCCTCCTCTATCGTCCGGCGCACGACCTTGCCGTCCACCAGCTTGTGCGTGACCGGGTTCACGCCCTCCGGCCTGCCTTCGCGCGAGCCCGGAATGCCCTGCGGCAGCGGGCTCATCGCCGTCTCGCCGGCCTTCTTCGGGAAGATCTTGGAGTATTCCTCCCAGTCGATCGCGATCGAGATCGCCTGGCGCAGCTTGCGGTTGCGCTCGCGCTGCTCGGGCGTGTCGCCCATGCCGATCACCGGGTCGATCATGTTGAAGCCGATGATGTAGCTGTTGACGTCGGCACTCTGCGGGAAGTCGAAGCCCTTGCGCAGGTAGTCGGCGCGGACGTCCTCGGAGTCGTTCATCTCGACCCGGTAGCTGTTGCCGGTGTCGGTGCGCTCGAAGATCTCGAGGTCGTAGTAGCCGTCGCGGAACTTGTTGCGCAGCGGCGTGCCTTCTCGCTCGACGGTCGCGACGATGCTGTCGATGAACGGCGTCGGCTTGCCGCAATCGTCGAGCAGCCCCTTCTCCTTGTCGCCGGGCATGCCTTCGCAGGGGTAGGGCACGCCGCGATAGTTCGGGTTGCGCTTCATCACGATGCGCCGGTCCTTGACGAACTCGGTCACCATGAAGGGGCCGGTCCCGACCGGCCAGGTGTCGAGCGTCATGCCGCGCTCGGCCATGCCGGGCTGGGCGTAGAAGGCGTCGGCCTCCCACGGAATGGGCGCCATGAAGGTCATCTGCATCCAGTACTTCCACTGCGGGTACTTGCCCTTGACGCGGATGCGCAGCAGGTGACTTTCGGGCGCGGTGGCGCCGGCCAGCGGCCAGCGGCGGAAGTCGAGGAAGGGCTTGTCCAGGCTCGCCGGGTCGAGCCCCGAACGCAGCCTGGCGTCTTCCTTCTTGATCAGGTCGCCATACTCCTTCAGGCCGAGCACATACTCGGAGAAGATGCCGTAGATCGGTGTCGTGATGCGCGTCGTGGCATGGCGCTTCAGGGCATAGACGAAGTCCTCGGCCACGAGTTCGCGCGTGCCGGTCTCCTTGAATTCCATCGGCGTGCGCCGCTCGCCGAGTTCGCCGGGCTTCATCGCGTGGTAGCGGTAGGCGCCCTGGGCATCCTTCGCGAAGGCCGGGTGCGGCTGGAACAGGATGCCCTTCCTGATCGGCACGTCGTAGACGCTCTCGGCCACCTGGTCGGCAGGCGCGTCCTCGGGCAGCTTGTTGCCGTCCTTGTCCAGGTAGACGGGCTTGACCACCTCGGCGGCCGACTTCGGCACGAGTTGGAACGGCCGCTTCAGGTAGTGGTAGCCATAGGGCGGCTCGTAGACCTGATAGGTGACGAGGGTGTCGTTCGACCAGTACGAGGCCGTCGGATCGAGGTGGCGTGGCGTGTTCTCCGTCATCGCCGAGCGGATCACGTTCGACTTCTCGGAGCCGTCGGGCCAGGGGCTGTTGTTGCCGCAGCCGGACAGCGCGGCGCCGAGCGCCATCGCCAGACCCACGCTCCACGCCATCGGTCGCCGCAGTGCGTTGACCCTTTCACGACCGTTCATGCGGCCTGCCCTTCACATGTCGACGTGCGCAGGCTTACGCGGGCGTCGCCGGAAAACGCAGTCTCGGCGATGACCGACTCGTACTCGAGTCGTGTCGCAGCCAAAACAATTCGCCCCAGGCCAACAGCGGCTCGTGGCCGTGCCCACCCGAGGCAGGGGCGATGATAAGGCCTCGCCAGAGTGCGGCATTGCGGACTTAATCTTGCCTTCACCCCGCCATTCGCCGGACGGCACCAGGTGCCGTGCGCGTCACCAGCCGACCAGCACGTCGCGCCCCTGTACCGCGAGCGTCGCTTTCGCGCCGACCGGCAGGCAGACCTTGGTCGGCACATGGCCGAACGGCAGGCCGGTCAGGATGGGCGTGCGGGTCAGGCTGCGCAGATGCGCGATCGCCGACTTCAGCGTGTAGCCCCGGTCCAGCGGCGACTTGCGCCATTCCGTGAACGCGCCGAGCAGCACCGCCTTCTGCGCGTCGAGCACGCCGGCCTGGTGCAGTTGCATCAGGTTGCGCTCGACGCGATAGGGATGTTCGTTGACGTCTTCGAGGAACAGCACGCCACCCCGGACCTTCGGCCAATGCGGTGTCGCCGAGCAGCGAATTGACCATGCACAGGTTGCCGCCCCACAGCGTGCCGCGCACGGCCAGGCCGTCGAAGCCGGCCTCGGTGCGAAAGCCCACCGCCTCGAGCTCGCCGCTCATCGCCTCGACGAAGCAGGCCTGCGTCAGCTCGTCCACCGCTTCGATTCGCTGTTCTCCATGCTCCTCTTGAAGCCGGCCGAAGTCGTAGCAGGCCATCGGTCCGGCCCAGCTGCGCGCCTTCGCGTGCGCCAGCAGGCCGAGCTGCAGCACCGTCATGTCGCTGTGCCCGACCCAGCGCGTGCCCTGCTCGACGCTGCGCGCGAGGAGGGCCCAGTCGATGCCGTCGAGCAACCGCGTCAGGCCGTAGCCGCCGCGACTGGCCATCGCGATCGACGGCGCCGCGCGGGCCACGCGGTGCAGCGCGGCCAGTCGCGCCGCGTCGTCGCCCGCGAAGCGCTGGTGCTTCGCCAGGGCGGCCTCGTCGACGCCGACATCGAAGCCGAGCCCGCGCAGGCGCCGGGTCGCCAGGCGCAGCGGCGCCGCGCTGCGCAGCACGCCGGAGGGGGAGAAGATCGTCAGCGAGGTCATCGGAGGAGCTCAGTTCGACTCGGGAGGATCGATCTCCAGCACGTCGCCGGTCGGGATCGGCGCGTCCGGGACGACCACGCCGTGCCGCTGGCGATACTGCTCGCGACGCTCGACGAAGAAGTCTCGCAGCAGCTGGCCGCAGGCGTCGCCGAGCACGCCGCCGACGAGCTGCGTGTGATGGTTGAGCTGCCGGTTGGCAAACAGGTCGACGACCGACCCGGCGGCGCCGGTCTTCGGATCGGCGGCACCGAAGACGACGCGCTTGAAGCGCGCGTGCATCAGCGCCATCGCGCACATCGCGCAGGGCTCGAGCGTGACGAAGAGCTCGCACTCGGGCATCCGGTAGTTCTGCAACAGCTGTGCCGCGTGGCGCAGCGCGACGATCTCGGCGTGCGCGGTCGGGTCGTGCGCAGTGATCGGGCGGTTGTAGCCGGTGGCGATGACCTGCCCGTCGCGCAGGATGACGGCCCCCACCGGCACCTCGCCGACGAGCGCCGCGTTGTGCGCCTGGGCCAGCGCCAGGCGCATCGCCTGCTCGTCGGCGGGGCTCGCGCTCATCGGCTACGGAGCGGCCCGCGCGTTGCGATCGGCGCCCTGCTGCAGCGCGCGCGTCGTGTTGTCGCGGAACTGCTGCTGGATGTTCTGCGCCTGCTGGGGCACCGTCAGGCCGCTCGTGTCGGCCGCCACGGCGCCGGGCATGCCGCCGGGGATGGCGATCGTCGCGCCGTCGCGATCGCCCGCTGCCGGGCCGCCGAGCTGCGCGGCGCTCGCCGCCTCGCTCACGCGCGTCTTGACCGTGCCGCTGTTGAGCGCCTGCAGCTGCTTCTTCGCGACGGTGCCGACGATCACGAGCGCGATCAGCAGGGAGAGCACGCCGAAAATCATCCTCATGGGTCACTCCCGCTCAAAGGTTGCCGGCGCTGGCACCAGGCCCGCCGCAAGCGCATTCTGCCCTCCCCGGCCTGCGGCGGCGCGACCGCTCGACCTTGCTGGTGCCTACCAGCTGCGGACACGACCCGTGTCGATGTGCACGAACTGTTCGCGCGGATAGAAGCCGACGCCGCCCGCGCGCAGCGAGAGCGCTGCGTCGCGCAGTTCGGCGAGCGGCACACCGGGCAGGCGCACGTCGATCGCGCGACCGTCCATGTGCAGGCTGCGCGAGGCCACGCCGCCGCCGCGCGTCTCGCGCAGAAGGCTGTTCGTGGCGGGACAGCGATAGCCCGAGATCACCTCGAAGACACGCCCGCCGCCGAGCAGCTGCTGCACGCGGTTCAGCTGGTCGAACACGCGCGGGTCGATCAGGCCGATGTCGCCCGTGTAGTGGTCGCGCAGGAAGCGGTTCAGCGAGCCCAGCGCCTCGGGGACGTAGCGATCGTCGATCGCATAGACGAGATCGATCCGCTCGCGCGTGTGGGTGTGTGCCAGCGCCAGTTCGCGCGCACCCGACACCGCGGCCCGGGCGCGCGACGCCATCGCCGGCAGTGCGCCCGCCGCGGCGAGGCTGACGGTGTGGCGAAGGAAGTGGCGGCGGGTGGAAGCGTATGGTCGTTTCATGGTCTGTCGATCACTGCGGGCTGCGGCTTCGGGCGTTGTCGCAAGGCGGCGTCCAGCCGGCGGTCTTGCCCGTAGATGTCTTCGAAAAAGTACGTCTGACCGCGCTTCACCAAGGTGGTTCCGTAGGCGATCAGCACCCGCACCGGCTCGGCCAGGCGCAGCGTAGCCGATTCTCCCCTGGCCATGGCCTGTCGGATGCGCTCCTCCGTCCACTCCGGCATGCCTTGCAGCACGAAGTTTGCCAAAGCCACCGGGCGCTCGACGCGGATGCAGCCGTGGCTGAAATCGCGCCGCTCGCGCTCGAATAGCTGGGTCGCCGGCGTGTGGTGCAGGTAGACGTTCGCCTGGTTCGGGAACACGAACTTGATGTCGCCCAGCGCATTCTTCGGACCTGGCCGCTGGCGGATTCGCGACCGGCCGGCGAGCACGTCGGCGAGCATGGCCGGCGTGAGCGTGGTGTTCACGCTGCCGTGCGGGTCGACGAATTCGAAGCCCTCCCTCTCGAAGTAGCCCGGATCGCGCCGCAGCTTCGGCACGGTCTCGCCACGCGCGATCGACGGTGGCACGTTCCAGTAGGGGCTGAACTCGATGAAGCGCATGTCCTCGTCGAACAGCGGGGTGCGCGTCCTCATTGCCTTGCCGACGACCACCTTCATTTCCTCGCGCAGGCCGATGCGGCCTTCGCGCACTTCGTAGGCGCGGAGCACGAACTCGGGGATGTTGATCACGATCATGCGCGGCCCCTGCATCAGCGGGGTCCAGCGCAGGCGCTCGAGCGCCAGCTCGATCTGTCTCACGCGGGCGGCCGGGGGCACCTGCAGTTGCGCCAGCGTGGCCTTGCCGACGACGCCGTCGGCGGCCAGCCCATGGCGCTGCTGGAAGGCGACGACTGCTTCGAGCAGCGGTGCCTGGTAAAGCGCCGCGTCGACGGATGGCAGCGCATCGGGCGCGAGGTCACCGAGCACGACCAGCCGCTGCGCCAGCAGCGCAAGGCCCGCGTAGGACATCCCTGGCTCCAGCTTGCTGCCGGCGCCCCGCTTGTCGGCGGGCAACGGCGGCAGCGGCTGGTGCCAGGCCGGGTGGTCGCCGAGCGCTCGATAGCGCGCCAGCGCCTCGCGCAGGCGATCGTAGATCGGCACCTGCGGCGCTGCCTCGCGCACCGCATCGGGCAGGCGCCGGGCGGCCAGCGCGGCCTGCAGAATGGCCGAGGCGTCGAACACCTCACGCCGCGCGGGGGAGTAGTCGTGGTCGATCTGTCGCGGTTCGATCCGGCCGTCGTGCAGGTCGGCCAGGTAGCGCTGCATCGACGCGTTCAAGGCGCTCTCGAGCTGCGCGATGCGGCCCACGTCCAGCGGCGCACCCTGCTCGGCGCGCCCGACGGCCTGCAGCAACGCGTCGGCTTCGTAGTCATCCGGCTCGAGACCGTGGCTGGCGGCGGCGGAGAGCAGTTCCACTGCTTGGCGCGCCTGGAGCCCCGGACGTTGGCCTTCGAACCAGACGTTGACGCCGGATGCCATTGCGCTGCCGCAGCCCGCGCACACCACGCACACCGTTGCGACAAACCACCGTGAAGCCGCGCCCGCTTTCCGCATGACACGATTGTCGCGGACGGCCGCGCCGAAGTGGAACGACGACGCGGCCCCTGCCCTCCGGCATCGTCGACCTCACTCAGTCTGCCTCGTCGGCCGACCGCCGTCCTTGGAGGACTCGACCCTTGCCTTGCTTCGCATCGCGATGGCCTGGAACGGGCAACTCGCGGCACATGCGTTGCAGCTCGTGCACCGGTCCGCCTCGTGCAGCACCGCGAACTTCTCCCAGCGAATTGTCTCGAGGCTCAAGAGGTGCAGGTCGCACGCGGCAACGCACCGACCGCAGCCGGTGCAGCGGCGGATGTCGACATCGGGCAACCGCCCCGAACCGCGCGGCCGCTGCGCAGGTCGACCCGACGCGGCCGGGCAGGCGTGCTCGACGCTGTCGTTCATGGCCTGGATGGACTGCTCGCGCACGCTCGACGCATGGGCGCCAGCGTAGCGGAAAGAGCGCGGGTGCGGGCCCGCAGCGCAGGAAGGCCCGGCGTAATCGCGGCATCGCGCTGCCGCCGGTGGAGTCCGTCGCGAATTCGTGGGGTCGTGCGACCGCCTTGCGCAAATCAGCCTCGACCCGCGAACATCCACCGTAGATCGGGTCTGCCGGCACCGCCAAGCAAGGCAGGCCGCGCGCAATCGGGCTAGAGTCGGCTCCCTTGGACAGCGACGCGCATTGCACCCGCGACGGCTGCGCCGGACTGCAGGACCCTTTTCGCGGCGCATGCGCTGCGCTGAACCGTGAGCCCGCCTTGACCATCGAAAAAGCGAACCCTGAAACCCTCTACGCCGAATCCGACGGCCTGAGCATTGCCTACCAGGTGTTCGGCAGCGGCGAGCAGGACCTGGTGGTGGTGCCGCCGATCATCTCGCATGTCGAAGCGAACTGGCAGTACCCGGAGTACGCGCGGATGCTGCGCCAGCTCGCTAAGCGCTTTCGCGTCCTCATCTTCGACAAGCGCGGGCAGGGCCTGTCCGACCGTTTCGAGGGCGCACCCACGCTCGAGGAACGGATGGACGACCTGAACGCGGTGATGCAGGCGGCGGGTTCGCAACGCGCGGTGCTGTTCGCCTCATCGGAGGGCGGCGCGATGGCGGCGCTGTTCACGGCCACCTATCCGGCGATGGTCGAGCGCCTGGTGCTGTTCGCCACGATGCCGCGCTTCACCAGGTCGAGCGACTATCCGCAGCGACCCAGCCTCGAGAGGATGTTGCAGATCGTCGCCGACACCTGGGGCACGCCGCGGTCGGCGCCGCTGTTCGCACCGAGCCGGTCGCAAGACACCGCCTGGTGTGAAGCCATGGCGCGCTACCAGCGCCAGAGCGCATCGCCGAGTGCGATCCGGCGCCTGATCGTCGCCAACGACCAGATCGACGTGCGCGCCATCCTGCCGCAGATCCGTCGCCCGACGCTGATCCTGCAGCGGCGCGGCGACCGCGTCGTGACCTGCGCGAACGGGCGCTACCTGGCAGACAACGTGCCCGATGCGGTGTATCTGGAACTGCCGGGCGCAGACCACCTCGCCTCCGAGGGCGATGCCGCTGCAATCGTCGACGCCATTGGCCGCTTCGCCGTGGCCGACTGGATACGCGAGCCCGAGCACCACGCCGAGCGCTGGCTGGCCACCGTGCTCTTCACCGACATCGTCGCGTCGACCGAACTCGCCGCGAGGCTAGGCGACCGCGCCTGGCGCGACCTGCTGCAGCAGTTCCACGCGCTCGGCCGCGAGCAGCTCGCCGTGCATCGCGGGCAGGAGGTCGACACCGCGGGCGACGGCCTGTTCGCCACCTTCGACGGGCCGGCACGCGCCATCCGTTGCGCCACCGCCCTGTCGCGCGAAGCAAGGAAGATCGGTCTCGACCTGCGCGCCGGGCTGCACACCGGCGAGGTCGAAACCACCGGCGAGAAAGTCAGCGGCCTGGCGGTCCACATCGGCGCCCGCGTGATGGGCATTGCTGCCGCCGGTGAGGTGCTGGTGTCCAGCACAGTCAGGGACCTGGTGGCCGGGTCGGGCCTCAGTTTCGAAGCGCTCGGCGCTCACGCTCTGAAGGGGGTACCCGGAGAGTGGCAGCTGCATCGGGCCTTGGTCGCCGCTGTCCGCTTGAGCTGAAACCGAGACGGCGGTGCGACGACGGGTGCCCGCGCTGTCGCCTATCCGTGACCGCCCGGCTCCGATCGACCGCTACCCAGGTACTTGAGGTGAGCGCCGCATCCTGCCTTGCAGTCCGAGGCGCCGAATCCCGCAACGAGAACACGGCCGGGCGATGCCTGATTCAGTCGGCACTCGTCGCGGCGCGAGCGAATGACACCGGTGATTCTGGCGCCGGGCGCGGCGAGCAAGAAGTCGACGTGCCAGTGCAGGGACTTGTCGGGCCGCAGGTGACGGGAGATGCGCGCTTCGAGACCACGCCTCGCGGAACCCGTGTACGTATAGCGGCCCGCAGGAAAGTCGAATGCGCCCAACCGGCCGACGATGCATCGAACGGGACGTTTCACTTCGATGAGGAGTTGGTAGCTTGTGTGGCCGTTCATTCGAGCCCGCATCCGATGCTTCCGATGTTACGGCTCCGCGGCACAAGACGGCAGATTCGCGAGAGCGCAAGGCACCGAGATTCCCGACGTGCTCGTTCGCGGTGGTTAAGATCAGCCGCAACCGGTGCGCCGAGGCATGCAAGTCGATGGGCAGCCCGGCCCTGCCGACCCGCCTCGCATCAGCGTCTCCACCATCCCTCACGGACCCGCCACCACCTTGAAGACGCCCAAGCCGCCGCCAGCGAGGATTCCGCAGACACGCCTCGGCCGGTTCGCACGCCTGGGGCTGGCCGCAGGCGGGCTCGCGGCAGGTGCCGCGGCGCAGGGATTCAAGCGCATGGCGCGCGGCGAGGCGCCGGACTTTCGCGGCGCGCTACTGTCCGCCCCCAACGCCAAGCGGCTCGCGGAGCGCCTGGCGCGGCTGCGCGGGGCGGCGATGAAGATCGGGCAGCTGGTTTCGATGCAGGGCGAGGACATGCTGCCCAAGGAGTTCGCGCAGGCGCTCTCGGTGCTGCGCTCGCAGGCCGCACCGATGCCGCCGCAGCAGCTGCACCGGGTGCTCGGGCGCGAATACGGCACGGGCTGGGAACGGCGCTTCGCCACGTTCGACCCCGAGCCGGTCGCCGCCGCGTCGATCGGGCAGGTGCATCGCGTCACGACCGAGGATGGCCGCGACCTCGCGCTGAAGATCCAGTACCCCGGCGTGGCGCGTTCGATCGCGAGCGACGTCGACAACGTCGCGGCACTGCTGCGTCTCTTCAATCTGCTGCCGATCGACCTGGACGTTGCCGGCATCGCCGACGAAGCCAAGCGGCAGCTCGTGCAGGAGGCCGACTACCTCGCCGAGGCCCGCTTCCTAGAGCACTTCGGCAAACTGGTGGCCGACGAGCCGACGCTCCTCGTGCCGCGCGTGCATCGCGACCTGACGACGACCCGCATCATGGCGATGGACTTCGTCGAGGCCGTGCCGCTGGACGTGCTGGCGACAATGCCGCAAGCCCGGCGCAATGCGGTCGGCGCGCTGTTCGAGAGGCTGCTGTTCCGCGAACTGTTCGAGTTCCGAGTCATGCAGACCGACCCGAACTTCGCGAACTATCTGTACCAGCCGAAGAGCGGGCGCCTGGTGCTGCTCGACTTCGGCGCGACCCGGCACTTCGGCGCCGAGTTCGTGGCGAACTACGCGCGCATCAGCCGCGCCGTGGTCGACGGCGATCGGCGCGCCGTCGCGCGCGAGGCCGTGCGCGTCGGCTACGCGGCGGCGGACGATTCGCCTCAGCGCATCGACGCGGCGGTCGACATGTGCCTGCTGCTGTGCGAGCCGCTGCGGCATGTGGGACGCTACGACTTCGGCGCCTCGAACCTGCCCGCGCGCGTGCGCACGCTCGGCTTCGAACTGGCCATCCGGCAGCGGCTGCTGCGGCCCCCGCCGCCCGCAACGCTGTTCCTGCATCGCAAGCTCGTGGGTTCGTTCCTGCTGCTGGCGCGCATCGGCGCGCAGGTGGATGCGAGGTCACTGATCCTGCCGTTCCTGCAGAAGGCATAGGCGAAGCCATCGCCCACGGGGCCAGGCGAATCGGGACGGTCGAGGCCGTTCAATCGTTCCTGGACGAGCCGGGTTCGGTTTCGCTCGAACCAGCCGCACAGCGCGGGCACAGGCAGGCTGTGTTCATCAGAGAGTCCGGCACTCGCGCAAGCGCGTCCCGACTGACCGTTGCCTTGGTGCACCAGCACTCGACGTCCATGCGACCAGCCCTGGCGGGAGCGCATTGGTTGGCACCGCCGCAAAGTGGGCAGAGATGGTTGGGCAGCGGCTGCATTCTGCGAGCGAGGTCGTCGATGGGTGGGTGAGTCCTTGTAGCACGTCAACGCATTGACCGAACGGCGCATTGCGGTGGAGCAACGAGGACTCGGACGAAATGAGGGCCCTGTGCATCCTGCAGGAGAAGCGTGAACCCGTCGCTCCAGCAAGCTGGACTCACCGGTTATCGGCGGCGGCCGGGACCCGGAAGACCGGTCGCCTGGCGACGGTGTGCGGACCCGGGTGCCTGATCCCAATGGCCGCCAGCCCCCGCAGATCGCGGGCCATCAAGGGGCCCTGGTATGACGCTGGCAGGAGGTCGGCAGTGCGGCAGCGACCGCAGGTGCTCCCGCTGGACCAGTCGGCCGCGTCCTCGTGGTCGACGGCTTGGCCTCGAGGCGCCGCCGCGGGCCCGATGTTGCCTTTGCAGCGTTGCCACCAGAGCGGCAATTCACTGGCGCAGAGCACAAGTGCCATCACCGCCGTCGCGGACGTGATCTATCGACATCTATCGACTCCCACGCCGACTGCCGACGCCATCGGCGCGCGCCCCTGTCGGTCGCGGAAGCGTCCAAGAAGGGCCGGCATCAAACGCCTTAAGCTATTGTCCCGGCTCAATTCTTCGCTACTCTTCTTACCGTCACGACTCCGCACGAGCAGTGCAGTTGAGAGTCTCCAGCGAGATCTATCGACTTGCACGGCTCTCGGCGAACGATCTGGCGGAACCAGATCGCCCTGCGTAGCCAAGAATGGCGTGCGGTCGCCCTGCCCCGACGCACAGCAGTGACTCTTCTGCGAAACAGGCGATCACACGATCTCAAGCGGCCGCCAGGATCCGGAACTCGGTCGCCTTCACGACCGGCCTGACGTGCGTCTTCTCGCGCTGAAGCTCCACCAGCCCGTAGCGCGACATCGTCTTCAAGGTGCGCGACAGATTGCCCGGTTGCCGTCCTGTGGCCTTGGCCAGCACCGCCATGGAATCGGGGTTGGTCTCCCGGATCACCTTTAGCAGCGCGCGGTTCTGGTCGCTCAGTACCTCGGCGACGGACTTCATGGAGGTGAACCAGATCCTGGGTTCGCCCGGCTTGGGCTTGTAATCGCCTTTGGCGATGGCGATCGCCCTCGCCCGGATCTGCTCCTGGGGCATCACGCCGATGACGATGGTCTTCATTGCTGTGCTTCCTTGATGACGCGATCCACCTCTGCGAAGAAGTCCTCCAGCAGCCGATGCGCCGATTCGAACGCGTAGGGCACGCCCTTATCGCTCGCGGTCCGGTGACGATGGTCGTAGGGCAGGCGCTGCCCGGCGAACTTGAACTTCTTCGGCGGCTTCACCGCATGTGCGTTGTCGTAGCCCAGGACTCGGGTGCCGTACTTGTCGTGAAGCGTCAGGCTGTACCTGATGCCGTGTCGAGCATGCTCCGACGGCGGGATTCGCCGTACCTCGATCTTGATCCAGTAGCCGCCATCCTGCTCCAGGATGCTGCCGTCCAGATCAAGGAGTGTGTCGAGGTCGACGTCGGGACTGTTCATCAGTGTCAGACTATATCATCCGCTGATAACCACTGCGTACCATCCGTTCTGCATCCCAGACAGGTATCGGCAGTGGGCCGTAGAGCTGCCGGGTGCGGATCTCCGCTGAAAGGGCGTCGACGCCATCGGCATCATCGCCGTCCCGTCCTCACTGCCGGCCTACCCGGCAGCGATCTACGCGTTTTGGTGGTGATTCGGACCCGGGCATTGATGCTTTCCCCTGCGCAGGCGAACGCCGTTCGACCGTTCCAATCAACTCTGCAAATTCGATGAAGCGGCAACATTTGCTGTGCAGCAAACATCGCCATCCGCCCGACATTGCGTTGTCACCTGGACTCTGCGGCGCCACCGAAGTCAGATGGCGGCTTCGACTTCCGATAGATTTCGATAGACCGCGATAGTCCTCGAAAGACCCCTACTCCCACTCGATCGTCGCCGGCGGTTTGGACGATACGTCGTAGGTGACGCGGTTGATGCCACGAACCTCGTTGATGATGCGGCTGGACACCCGCTTGAGTAGTGCGTAAGGCAGCTCGGCCCAGTCGGCGGTCATGAAGTCGCTGGTCTGCACCGCGCGCAGCGCCACCACGTGCTCGTAGGTGCGGCCGTCGCCCATCACGCCGACGCTGCGCACCGGCAGGAAGACCGCGAAGGCCTGCGCGGTCAGGTCGTACCAGCTCTTGCCGCTGGCGGGGTCGATCGTCGCGCGCAGCTCGTCGATGAAGATCGCGTCGGCGCGGCGCAGCAAGTCGGCATATTGCGGCTTGACTTCGCCGAGGATGCGCACGCCAAGGCCTGGCCCCGGGAACGGATGGCGGTACACCATCTCGGGCGGCAAGCCGAGCGCAATGCCGAGTTCGCGCACCTCGTCCTTGAACAACTCGCGCAGCGGCTCGAGCAGCTTCAGGCCCAGCGTCTCGGGCAGCCCGCCGACGTTGTGATGGCTCTTGATGCTCGTCGCCTTCTTCGTCTTCGCGCCGCCGCTCTCGATCACGTCGGGATAGATCGTTCCCTGCGCCAGCCACTTCGCGTTGGCGAGCTTGCGTGCCTCGCGATGGAACACGACGACGAATTCGCGGCCGATGATCTTGCGCTTCGCTTCGGGATCGGTCACCCCAGCGAGTTCACCGAGGAATTCCGCAGACGCGTCGACATGCACGACCTTCGCGTGCAGACGGCCGACGAACATCTCCATCACCAGCGCAGCTTCGTTCAGCCGCAGCAGGCCGTGATCGACGAACACGCAGGTCAGCTGGTCGCCTATCGCGCGGTGGATCAGTGCGGCCGCGACGCTCGAATCGACGCCGCCCGACAGCCCGAGAATCACCTCCTCGCTGCCGACCTGCTCGCGGATGCGCGCCACCGCCTCGCTGACATAGTCGCCCATCAGCCAGTCGCCGCGCGCGCCGCAGATCTCGCGCACAAAGCGCGTCAGCATCGCCGCGCCCTGCACCGTGTGCGTGACCTCGGGGTGGAACTGCACGCCGTAGTAGCGGCGGGCCTCGTCGGCCATGCCCGCGATCGGGCAACTCGGCGTCGAGGCCATCAGCCTGAAGCCCGGCGGTAGCGCGGTGACCTTGTCGCCGTGGCTCATCCAGACCTTGAGCATGCCGTGACCCTCGCCGGTGGCGAAGTCCTCGATGCCCCGCAGCAGCTCCGTGTGTCCGTGCGCGCGCACTTCGGCGTAGCCGAACTCGCGGTGGTCGCTCGCCTCGACCTCACCGCCGAGCTGCACCGCCATCGTGAACATGCCGTAGCAGATGCCGAGTACGGGCACGCCGAGCTCCCACACTGCCTGCGGCGCACGCAGCTCGTGTTCTTCGTAGGTGCTGGCATGGCTGCCTGAGAGGATCACACCCTTCGGCGCGAACTCGCGGATGAAGGCGTCGCTCACGTCGTTCGGATGGATTTCGCAGTACACCTGCGCCTCGCGCACGCGGCGCGCGATGAGCTGGGTGACCTGCGAACCGAAGTCGAGGATCAGTATCTTGTCGTGCATGGTGGATGCCTCATGCGGCGGACGCGATCATCCGGCGCTTGCGGCGGAAGTGGCGATAGGCGATCGTCGTGCCCAGCAGTTGCAGCGTGGCGCACAAGTAGAACGGCAGGCCGATCAGCCAGTGCCCGGCTGGCAGGTGCGAGACGAGGCCCAGCAGCCCCGCCCCGATCACCGGCGCCAGCACCGCCATCATGCTGTTCAGCGCGGCCACCGACCCCATCGTCTGCCCCTGCGTGCGCGGGTCGGCCGCGTTGGAGACCTGGCTCTGGATCACCGCGGCCGCGCCGCCGCCGAGGAGGGTGCCGGCGATGATCACGACGATCAGCATCCAGCCCTCGCTGGCCAGCCCGAAGCCGAGGTAGGTCAGCGTCGATGCGAGCAGACCGACGACGGCCAGACGCGGCGGAGAGAAGCGCTTGAGAAGGTGCTTGAGCAGGAAGCCCTGCACGAACACCGACGTCAGCCCGACGGTGAACAGCGCCCAGCCGTTCTGCGCCGGACCCCAGCCGTACTTGAAGGTCGTGTACAGCACGAAGCTCGAGTGCATCACGAACTGCGCCAGCGACGCCAGGCCGATCACGGCGACCAGCGGACCGACTGCTTCCATGCGGCTCAGGCCGAGCAGCGCGCTCACCGGGTTGGCGCGGCGCCACTCGAAGCGGCGGCGGCGATTCGCCGGCAAGGATTCGGGCAGCACGAAGAAGCCGTACAGCCAGTTCAGCACCGACAGTCCGCCGGCGACGAAGAACGGCAGGTGGATGCTGATGGCGCCCAGCAATCCGCCCATCACCGGCCCGAGGACGAAACCCATGCCGAACATCGCGCCGAGCATGCCGAAGCGCCGCGCCCGCTCCTCGGGCGGCGTGATGTCTGCCACGTACGCATTGGCCACTGCGGCATTGGCCTGCATCGCACCGCTGAACAGTCGCACCACGATCAGCATCCACAGCGCGGTGGCCAGGCCGGTGACGAAGAAGCTCAGCGCCAGCCCCGAGAAGCCGACCAGCAGCACCGGACGGCGGCCAAAGCGGTCTGAGAGCGCGCCGAGCACAGGCGAGCCGAAGAAGTTGGCGATGCCGAAGGCGAACGAGACCGCGCCGAACCACCAGGCCTGCTCGGCCGGCGAACTGGTGAACGTGCCGACCAGCGGCGGCAACACCGGGATGATCAGGCCGATCGACACCATGTCGATCAGCACCGTGATCATGATGAACGGCATCGCCGCCTGGCGTCTGGCGCGCGCCGATGACGCGGATGTTTCTGTGCTCACAGGCTTCCTCGGGGTCCCACGCCGCCTACCCCCGGGCAAGAGGGCTGCAGTCTGCGCCGGCCGCTACTCCATGCGGTAGTTCGGTGCTTCCTTCGTGATCTGCACGTCGTGCACGTGGCTCTCGCGCATGCCGGCCGAGCTGATCTCGACGAACTCGGCGCGCTCGTGCAACTCGGCCACGCCGGTGCAGCCGCAGTAGTGCATCGCTGCGCGCAGGCCACCGGCCATCTGGAAGATGATCGTCAGCACCGAACCCTTGTACGGCACCTGCCCTTCGATGCCTTCTGGCACGAGCTTGGTGGTGTTCGGGTTGTTGGCCGGGCCGTCCTGGAAGTAGCGGTCGGCCGAGCCCTGCTGCATGGCGCCGATCGAGCCCATGCCGCGGTAGCTCTTGTACGTGCGGCCCTGGTAGAGGATCACCTCGCCCGGTGCCTCTTCGGTGCCGGCAAAGGCGCTGCCCATCATCACCGAATCGGCACCGGCGGCGACGGCCTTGGCCAGGTCGCCGGAGAAGCGAACCCCACCGTCGGCGATCAGCGGCACTCCGCTGCCCTTGAGCGCCCTGGCCACCGTGTCGATGGCCAGGATCTGCGGCACGCCGACGCCGGTGACGATGCGTGTGGTGCAGATCGAACCCGGCCCGATGCCGACCTTCACCGCGTCGGCCCCGGCCTCGACCAGTGCCAGCGCGGCGTCGCCTGTGGCGATGTTGCCGCCGATCACGTCGACCTGCGGAAAATGCTTCTTGACCCAGCGCACGCGCGCTATCACGCCCGCGCTGTGACCGTGCGCGGTGTCGACGACGATCGCGTCGACGCCGGCGCGCACGAGCGCCTCGATGCGTTCCTCGTTCTCGTCGCCGACGCCCACTGCGGCGCCGACGCGCAGCTTGCCCTGAGCGTCGCGTGCCGCGTTCGGAAAGTTGGTCTGCTTGGTGATGTCCTTCACCGTCATCACGCCCTTCAGCTCGAAGGCATCGTTGACGACGAGCACCCGCTCGAGCTTGTGCCGGTGCATCAACGCCTTGCCTTCGGCCAGCGTCGCACCCTCGGTGACGCTGACGAGCCTCTCGCGGGGCGTCATGATCTCGCGCACCGGCGCGTCGAGTCGCGTTTCGAAACGCAAATCACGATTGGTGACGATACCGACGACAACCTTGCCGTCGAGCACCGGAAAGCCCGACACGCCGTGCTGGCGAGAGAGTTCCTTCACCGCGCGAACCGTGACGTCGGGGGTGATCGTGATCGGGTCGCGCAGCACGCCAGATTCGTAGCGTTTCACGCGAGACACCTCGGCCGCCTGCTGCTTGGGCGTCATGTTCTTGTGCACGATGCCGATGCCGCCCTCCTGCGCCAGGGCGATCGCCAGGCGTGCCTCGGTCACGGTGTCCATTGCCGCCGACACCAGCGGCAGGTTCAGGCGGATGTTGCGCGAGAGGGAGGTGGAAAGATCGGTGTCGCGGGGCAACACCTGGGAGAACGCCGGCACCAGCAACACATCGTCGAAGGTGAGCGCTTTGCCGAGTAGGCGCATAGACAGGCTCCAGACGCAAAGCGGGATTATACGGAGCCACCCCCTATTGCCCTGCATCGGCCACCGCTACACTCGGACCCCATGCAATTCGCGATGGGTCCGTCATGCCTCGAATGAGCCTGCGCCTGGGTCTTTGCGTACTCCTGATGGCAATGGGCGCAGCCGTCTCGCTGCCGGCCGCCGCGCAATGGAAGTGGCGCGACAAGGCCGGCCAGGTGCAATACAGCGATCTGCCGCCCCCAGCCAGCACGCCCGAGGCGAACATCCTGCAGCGGCCCGCGCCGTCAGCTTCGGCGCGACCCGCCCCCAACGCAGCGTCCGGCGCCGCCTCCGCGGCCTCGGCGCCGCCCCCCGCGCCCAAGCTCGGCGACCCCGAACTCGAGGCCAAGCGCAAGAAGGCCGAGGAGGAAGAAGCCCGGAAGAAGAAGATCGAGGAAAGCCGCGTCGCCGCGACCCAGGCCGAGAACTGCTCGCGAGCCCGCAGCCAGCTTGCAGCCCTCGAACAAGGCCAGCGAATCGTTCGCTACAACGCCAAGGGCGAGCGCGAGTACCTCGACGACAAGGGTCGCGCAGACGAAATCCAGCGCGCGCGCGGCGTGATGGCCACCGACTGCAAGTAGCCGGCAGCGTCAGGCTTTCTTGGCTTCGCGGTGCGAGCGGTAGCGCAAACGCCGCGCTTCCTTCGGATCGACGGTGAGCGGGCGATAGAGCTCCAGCCGGTCATGATCGCGCAGCGTGTCGGAGAGCTCGCGCAGACGCCCCCAGATACCGACGCGAAGTCCGGCAGGCAGCGCCAGACCGCTGCACTCCAGGGCCTGCGCAATCGTCGTCCCATCGGGCAGGCAAAGCGCGAGCCGTTGCACCTCGCCCGGACGCGGACTGAACGCGATCTCGATGCGGATCGAGCCCACCACTTGTTCAGCGGGGCCCATAGACATGCTCCGCGCGACGCACGAAGGAATCGACCAGTGTGCTGGCCACGCGGTCGAACACCGGGCTGACGACGGCCTCGAGAGTGCTGCTCGCGAACGCATAGCGCAGATCGAGTTCCACCTTGCAGGCCTGCTCCGGCGCGCCGCCGGCGGCGCCCAGCGGCAGGAACTGCCAGGTGCCGTCAAGCAGCGAGAACGGTCCGTCGACCAACCCGACGAGCACCGAGCGGTCTTCCACATGATGGTTGAGCGTGGTGAACGCGTGGCGCACGCCGCCGTAGGCCAGCGTGAGCCGGGCCTTCATGCCCTGCTCGCTCTTCTCGAGCACCTCGGCCCGGGCGCACCACGGGAGGAACTGCGGATAGTCTTCGACCGCGGTGACAAGGGCGTACATCTCATGGGTCGAGTACCAGAGCAGGACCGACTTCTTGACGTGCTTCATACAATGCCCAAATTGTATTGGCGGGTACCGCGCAGGCGCCCGTCACGCCCTGGAGTCACATGTCGATCGCCGAGAACCGTCGCGCCAATTTCGACTACCACATCGAGGAACGCCACGAAGCGGGAATGGTGCTGTCGGGCTGGGAGATCAAGGCGATCCGCGCCGGCCAGGTGCAACTCACAGACGGCTACGTGGTGATCAGGGACGGCGAGCTGTACCTGATCGGTTGCCGCATCAACGCGCTGCGCAGCGCCTCGACGCACGTGCTCCCCGAGCCCGACCGCACGAAGAAGCTGCTGATGCACAAGGAGGAGATCAGGCGCCTGATCGGCAAGGTGGAACAGAAGGGCTTCACGCTGGTACCGATGAACCTGCACTACAAAGGTGGCCTGGTCAAGGTCGAGATCGCGCTCGCCAAGGGCAAGGCGCAGCACGACAAGCGCAACACCGAAAAGAAGCGCGACTGGGAGAGAGAGAAAGGAAGGCTGATGAGACACAAAGTCTCATCGAACCCGAAGACCTGAGCCTCAGCGCTGGCCGAATGCGACGCGCAATGCCTGCTGCAGGTCGGCCAGCAGGTCTTCGACGGCCTCGAAGCCGACCGAGAAGCGCACGACCACGCCGGCATAAGGCGTCGGCTGCGAACGCATGCCGTGCACGTGGTACGGAACGACGAGGCTCACCGGGCCGGCCCACGAGTAGCCGATGCGAAACAGCCTGAGCGCATCGACGAAGGCATCGACCTCCTCGCTCGCGTAGCGCGCGTCGAACACCACCGAGAACAGCCCCGCCGCGGCGTGGCACGTGTTCTGCCAATGAATGAAGCCGGGCGAACCGGGCAGCGCCGGGTGCAGCACTCGCGCGATCTCGCTGCGCTGGGCAAACCACTCGGCCAGCGCGCGCGCAGCGCGGTCCTGTGCCGTGTAGCGCAAGGCCAGTGTCGGCAGCGAGCGCAGCACCAGTTCGGCGTCGTTCGCACCAACCCCCCAGCCAAGGCGCATGTGAGCGAACTTGAGCTTCAGGTGCAGCGCCTCGTCGCGCGTCGTGACCGACCCCATCAGCACGTCGCCACCGCCGGAAGGGTACTTCGTCAGCGCCTGCATCGAGATGTCCACCGCCGCGCCGCCCGGCAGCGCGAACGGGTTGAACGCCACGCCGGCACCCCAGGTGTTGTCGAGCGCCGTCGTCACGCCCTTCGCGCGCGCCGCGCGCACCAGGGCAGCGAGGTCGGGGAACTCCATCGTCACCGAGCCGGGCGCCTCGAGCCAGACGAGCCTCGTCTTCGGGGCTATCGTCCGCGCCAGTGAATCGGGTTCCATCGCGTCGTAGAAACGGTGCTCGATGCCCCAGCGAGCAAGCTCGTTTCGCGCCAGTTCCTTGCCCGGACCGTAGGCGTTGTCGGGGATCAGGACCTCGTCGCCGCTGCCCAGCAGCGCCAGGTCCACCAGCGCGATCGCCGCCAGGCCGCTCGGCAGCAGCAGCGCGTGCGTTCCGCCTTCCAGCGTCGCGATGCGCTCTTCCAGCGTGAACGTGGTCGGTGTGCCGTGCAGGCCGTAGGTGTAGCCGTTCTTCTCCTTCCAGTTGCGCGCACGAAGCGCAGCGGTGTCGGGGAAGATGACGGTGGACGCCTTGAAGACGCCCGGTTGCACCGCGGTGAACCCGGCGGGCGGGGTGTACGCGTGGTGGATCAGCGAGGTCGCCGGGTCGAGGTTTGTGCTTGAGGTCATGGGGTCGCGCGACGATGAGCGTGTGTCAAGTGTAGGGAACCGTCGAACCGCCACCCTCAAACCGCCACCCTCAGGCTTGCACCCTGCGCTCTCGCTCGCGCATGCATGCGCGAGCGCCTTCGCAGGCGTACGGCCCTGCGCAGTCAGGCCCGGCCGGCTCAGGCAAAGGTGATCCAGCCCGCGTGCTCCGGTTCCTTCAGGTGCGGCAGGGTGTTGTAGCTGAGCAGCGCGTGCCGCCTCGGCGAGAACGCCAATTCGCTGACCGAGCTGTTGCGGATGCGCATGTTCAGCTCGATCGTCGCTTCCGCGTTCGTGCCGAGAATCTGAGCGAGCGCGGTCGCGATCGGGCCGCCGCTGGAGACGATCAGCACCTCGCCCGCGTAGGCGCCTCGAACGTGGTCGAGCGCGCCTTTCACGCCGGCGACGAAGTCAACATAGCTCGGCATGCCCGCAGGTGCCGTGCTCCCGGCCATCCACTGCAGCAGGCCCTCGCGCAGCAGCCGGAAGTGCTGCCGGACCTGCTCTGGCGTTTCAGGCCGGGTGAGTGGTTTGGACTGCAGGGCCTGGATCACCGCCTCGCTGTCGTATTCGTTCAGGCCCGGCCACTGCAGAGGCGCCGGCGTCCACTGCATCCCTTCGGCGATGGCCGCGAGCGACTGCACCTGCCGCTTCAGCGTGCCCGTCAGCACTGCATCGAAACGACGCCCGCTGTCGCGGAAGTATTCGCCCAGGCGAACACACTGGCGGTGGCCGAGCGCGCTCAGTTGGTCGTAGTCTTCGGCACCGAAAGACGCCTGGCCGTGGCGCACGAGGTAGAGGGTTCCCATGGGACGGCATTGTCGTCGCGAGCAGCGTCGCCCCTGTCGCCATCGGGACAGCTCGCGCGACGGCACCCGCGCGTACCGATTCTCGCGGCCATTCGGTTCGATCGCGTGAGCGGCGTCGCCACCGACCATGACCCTTCTTCGCCGCTCAACCCGTCGAGGACCTGCAACCGCATCTTGCGACGTGATCGTGGACGACCACCGCCCCTGCGCGCGGCAGCCGGCAGGGCGGATCCAGAAGCAGTTCGTGAATCAGCAAGCGATCGCGCACACTTCCGCAAGCCATCTCGCCGACGACAAACGGAACAGTTGCCGGCCCCTGGAGGAGTCGCTCTCGGAGATGCGACATTCGACCCCGTCGCTCGTCGACTTGAAATCCCTGGCGGATCACCAGAGGGACAGGGCCTTGATCAGCTTCGCCTTGACATCTGCGTTGGCGAAGCTCGCGTCGATCGAGTTGCGCGCCAGGGCGCGCAGAACTTCATCAGACCAGCCGAACGCATGGCTGCACAGCGCGTACTCGCCCTCCAGGCTGACCCCCAGCAGGGCCGGATCGTCGGTGTTGATGGACACGCCGACTCCGGCGCGCCGTAACCGATCGATCGGGTGGTCGTCGATCGTTGCGTAGACGCCCAGCGTGAGATTGGATGTGGGGCAGATGCCCAGGGGAATGCGTCGATCGGCCAACAAGGCGACGAGCTCGGGGTCCTCGATCGCTCGTACGCCATGGTCAATACGATCGGCACCGAGCAGTTCGATGGCGTCTCTCACGCCTTCAGGGCCGCTCGATTCGCCGGCATGCACGGTGCGGCGAAGGCCAGCCGCGCCGGCGCGCTGGAAGGCTTGCGCGAAGCGCGGACCGGTCCTGCCCGCGGCGGCCTCGTTGCCGTCGATCGACAGTGCCACGATGCGCGGGTGGCGCAAGGAAACCAGCAACTCGACGAGCTCGGCTGCAGCGTTCGAAGATTGAGTGCGCAGGAGGCTGACGCACAAGCCGACCGGCGGAAGGCCGTCTTGCTCGGCGGCAGTGAAACCGGCATCGATGGCGTCGATCATGTCGGGCAGGCGACCGTGCCACGCTGCCCAGTGAGTCGGATTGACGATCACGTCCGCATAGCCTGCACCACTGTTGGCGAGCCGCTGGCTGAATCCGTAGCTCAGTTCGGCCAGGCGCTCGCGCGTCGAAGCCAGCCCGCAGGCCCAGTCGAGGAAATGCAGGAAGTCGGCAAGCCCCTCGAACTGCAGCAGCCGATCGCGAGGCCTGGGCATCGGCACACCCGCCCGAGTTGCCCATTGCTCGAGAACGGTCGCCTGGAAGCAGCCCTCGAGGTGGGCATGCACTTCGGCCTTGGGCAAGGAGCGAATTCTGTCGATCTGAGGTGGGCTCGCCGTGTTCAGCATTCTGGGTACTCGGTCATGTGATGTAGCAGTCCAGGAAGCCAGTCCACAGTCTCGCGCAAGTGGCACGATGTGTCATGCGTCGGGACGTATATCCGATTGGCAGAACCGGTGCCAAACAGACCGCACTGGCGGCAGTCAGCGTCGATCGCCAAGGCATCGAGGCCGAGGGCCCGCCCAGCGGCCGCCGGTGGCCGACCGCAACTGGCCGTCAACTGCCTGCTGCCTCTCGACCACATGGCCGTCGCCCCCGGCGGTCGTTCTGGCAGGACCGGGGACCGCGAGAGCCACCGATCGTGAACCGGGCGCCTGACCATGGTGCCGCCGGCCAGCGCATAGCGTACGCAAAGCGGAAGGCGTACGAAGACCGAAGCCTGATCGCGAGGGACCGAGAATGCGAACCAGGGCCTGCCGCCTCGGGCTGCGCCTTGACGCTCTCGTGACAGCACGACCGCGCCCGGCGAGTGCACACTCGACAATTGGAGACTGCAATGAACCCACGACCCAACCCTGGGGCAACGCCCACCGCGGCCCACCTCGCCCCCTCTGCGCTGATCGACAGCGAGCACCCGGCCGTCGTCGACTTCGCTCGGCGCCATGCGACCGGCAGCGACGCCCGCGAGCGCGCGGTGGCGCTGTACTACGCGGTGCGCGACGGCTTTCGCTACGACCCGTACCGGATCGACCTTTCGCCGGCCGGCATGAGGGCGAGCACCGTGCTCGCCGTCGGCATCGGCTGGTGCGTGCCGAAGGCGGCGTTGCTCGCCGCGGCGTGCCGCGCCCAGGGCATCCCGGCGCGGGTGGGCTATGCCGACGTGCGCAACCACCTGAGCACCGAGCGGCTGCGCCAGACGCTGAAGTCCGACCTCTATCTCTGGCACGGCTACACCGAACTGTGGCTGGAGGGTGCCTGGCGCAAGGCCACGCCGGCCTTCAACCTCGCGCTGTGCGAGCGCTTCGGGCTGCTGCCGCTCGAGTTCGACGGCCGCAGCGATTCGATCTACCACCCCTACGACCGCGCCGGCAACCGTCACATGGAATACGTGAACCAGCGCGGCAGCTTCGACGACGTGCCGCTCGCGCAGATCGTTGCCGACTTCGCGCAGGCCTATCCCGGCTGGGGGTCGGAGGCGTTGCGCGAGGGCAGCTTCATGGACGACGTGGAGCGCGAGACCAGATGAAGCCCTCGAGCGCCGCCGGGGCGGCCCCGCGGGCACGGCGATGAACACGAAGACCGTCGATCTTCCGGCCGGCTTCGTGCCGCTGCAGGTGCCGGGCGAGTTCATCGCCGTGAACGGGCCGCTGTACCTGCGCCATGAAGGGCCGCTCGTGCTGCTCGGCTTTCGCGTCGAGCCGCGCCACACCAACCCGATGGGCATCTGCCACGGCGGGATGCTGGCGAGCTTTGCCGACATGCTGCTGCCGATCTCGGTCCATCACAAGCGCGCCGACGTCGGGATGCGCTTCCTGCCGACGATCAGCCTGCAGCTCGACTATCTGGCGCCGGCCCCGCTCGGCGCCTGGGTGCAGGGCGAGGCCGAGGTGCTGCGCGTCACGCGCACGATGGTGTTCGCGCAGGGGCTCGTCACCGCCGACGGCGAACCCGCGCTGCGGGTCAGCGGCATCGCGAAGATCGGCAAGCCGTTTCCGGGGTTGGGCGAGATCGTCGGCTGATCGAGTCGTGCCCGCCTATCCGGCACCGCTCAAACCGGCAATGCAACCAGGTCGTGCCCCTCCGCGTCGACGACGCGCGCGCGAGTGAACTCGCCGACGCGCAGCTGCTTGGACGCCTTCTGCGGCGGCAGCAGCTTCACCGTACCGTCGATCGCCGGCGCGTCGGCGTAGGAGCGGCCAACGCCCCCCTTGCGGCCCAGCGCGGGCGCGGAGTCGACGAGCACCTGCATCGTCGCCCCGATGCGCCGCTGCAGCTTCGTGGCCGAGACCTGCTCGGCCACGGCCATGAAGCGCGCCCTGCGTTCCTCGCGCAACTCGGCCGGCAGCGCACCCGGCAGCGTGTTCGCACTCGCGCCATCGACCGGGGAATAGGCGAAACAGCCGGCGCGGTCGATCTGCGCCTCGCGCATGAAGGCCAGCAGAACCTCGAACTCGGCCTCGGTCTCCCCCGGAAAGCCGGCGATGAAGGTGCTGCGGACGACGATCTCGGGGCACAGTGCGCGCCAGCGCAGCAGGCGGTCGAGGTTCTTCTCGCCACTGGCGGGCCGCTTCATGCGCCTGAGCACGTCGGGGTGGGCGTGCTGGAACGGCACGTCAAGGTAGGGCAGGATGCGGCCTTGCGCCATCAGCGGCACGATCTCGTCCACGTGCGGGTAGGGGTACACGTAGTGCAGCCTCACCCAGGCGCCGTGCGGCTCGGCCAGCAGAGCGAGTTGCTCGCAAAGCTCGAGCATCCGCGTCCTGACCGGCTTGCCGTCCCAGAACCCGGTGCGGTACTTCACGTCGACGCCGTAGGCGCTGGTGTCCTGGCTGATGACGAGCAGTTCCTTCACGCCCGAATCGAACAGCCGCCGCGCCTCGCCGAGCACATCGCCGACCGGACGGCTCACCAGGTCGCCGCGCAGGCTCGGGATGATGCAGAACGTGCAGCGGTGGTTGCAGCCCTCGCTGATCTTCAGGTACGCATAGTGCCTGGGCGTCAGCTTGATGCCCTGCGCGGGAACGAGGTCGACGAACGGATCGTGCGGCCTGGGCACGTGTCGGTGCACCGCGTCCATCACTTCCTGCGTGGCATGCGGGCCGGTGACGGCGAGCACGCTCGGGTGCATCTGGCGAACCAGGTTCGCGCCGCCCGCGCCTGCCTTCGCACCGAGGCAGCCGGTGACGATGACGCGGCCGTTGGCGGCCAGCGCCTCGCCGATCGTGTCCAGGCTCTCTTTCACCGCGTCGTCGATGAAGCCGCAGGTGTTGACGATCACCAGGTCGGCACCGGCGAAGGTCTTCGAGGTGGCGTAGCCCTCGGCGCCGAGCTGGGTGAGGATGAGTTCCGAGTCGGTCAGCGCCTTCGGGCATCCCAGCGAGACGAAGCCGATCTTCGGCGCCGGCGTGGCTGTTCGCGTCGACGGAGCGAGGATGTCGTGGGTCATTCCGGGATTTTCGTCGATCCCGGCCGGGCCGATGCCCTATCGCTTGGGCGGTATGAATCCCGTCACGCCGGGGAACAGCGCCTTGGCCTGCTCGGCGATCTGCTCCTGCATCTGCACGAACAGGTTCTTCGACTGCTCCAGGTAGTTGCCCATCAGGCCCTGCACCATCGGCGCCTGCCCGTTCATGAACTGCGTCCAGAGTTCGGGGCTGAAGCCCTTGGCGGGGTCGCCCAGGCGGCTCTGGATGTCGGTGAAGGTCTGGATGTTCTTCTCCAGGTACGAGCCCATCATTCCCTGCAGCGTGTGGCCGTAGAAGCGGATGATCTGGGCCAGCATCGGTGAAGAGAACATCGGCACGCCGCCGGTCTCTTCCTCGAGGATGATCTGCAGCAGGATGCTGCGCGTCAGATCGTCACCGGTCTTGGCATCGCGGACGATGAAGTCCTGACCGGCGAGCACCATCTTCTTCACGTCCGCCAGCGTGATGTAGCTGCTGGTGTGCGTGTCGTAGAGGCGGCGGTTCGGATACTTCTTCAGGACGCGCGGCTCCCCCTTGCTCGCGGGCTCTTCCGCGGTCGGCTCGGCATGCGCGGCGCGGCGCTTCTGGACCATCGGCAAACTCCAGGCTGGGGTCGTTGTGCAACTGCACAAAGATTCTAGGAGTCGGGCCACCGGCGGGCGCGGGGGGTTTACCCGCGCGAGTTCGGCCTCACCCGCCCGGCAGGGGGGCGAACCTCGGTGCTCCTGCGGCCCGCACTGCGCCCGAGGGCAGGACCGCGTAGACGCCCCGCGCGACGTTGTGCGGGTGCACCGCCGCCTCGGCAATGCTGAGCACCGGGGCGAAGCACACGTCGCTGCCTTCGAGCAACGCACACCACGCGTCACGCGGCTGGCTGCGAAAGAGTTCGGCGAAGCGTGCCTTCAGTGCCGGCCACTGCGTGCGGTCGTACTGTGCCGCTGCTTCGACGTCGGCCAGGCCCAGCCTGGACAGCAGCAGCGCATAGAACTGCGGTTCCAGCGCACCGATCGTGACGCAGCGGCCATCGGCGCATTCGTACACGTCGTAGAACGGCGAGTCGTGGAACGGACTCGGCATCTCGCCGTCGATCTGTCCGCTGGCACGGATCCACTGCACCAGCGCACCGAGCATCGCCACCACGTCGACGATGGCCGCATCGACCACCCGCCCCTGCCCGCTGGCACGCGCCTCGACGAGGCCGCAGGCGATGCCGAACGCCAGGCCCAGCGCGCCGGCTGCGTCGCCGACGACCGTCGGCGGCAGGATCGGTCGTTCGCCGTGCCGCGCCGACAGCGACAGCAGTCCGGTCAGCGCGACATAGTTCAAGTCGTGGCCCGCGGCCTGGGCCAGCGGCCCGTGCTGGCCCCAGCCTGTCATGCGGCCATAGACCAGGCGCGGGTTGCGCGCCGCGCACTCGGCCGGACCGAGCCCGAGGCGCTCCATCACGCCCGGACGGTTGCCCTCGATCAGCGCGTCCGCCTCGGCGACGAGATCCAGCGCCTGAGCCAGACCCTCCCGCGTCTTCAGGTCCAACGTGACGACCTGCTTGTCGGCGCGCAACGGGTTGTCGGGCGAACTGGCGAGACGCTGCATCACGGAGTTGGCCTGGGCGCGCGCGATCACCGTCACTTCGGCGCCCATGTCGGCGAGCATGCGCCCTGCCAGAGGGCCTGGCCCGATGCCCTCGAACTCGACAATGCGCACGCCCTGCAGCGGTGGGTTCATCGGGGGTCTCCTTCCGGATCGAGGCCGTCGGGAGCGTCCGTCAGTTGCCCTCGAACACGGGCTTCTGCTTGGCGGCGAACGCGCGGTAGGCACGCTCGAAGTCCTGCGTCTGCATGCAGATCGCCTGCGCCTGCGCCTCGGCCTCGATCGACTCGCCCAGGCCCGAACTCCATTCCTGCCAGAGCATCGTCTTGGTCATCGCATGGCCGAAGGTCGGCCCATCGGCCAGGCTCGCGGCGAGCAGCTGCGCTTCGGCGAGCAACTGCTCGGCTTCGACCAGGCGGTTGTAGAACCCGTAGCGTTCGCCCTCCTCGCCACCGACGACGCGGCCCGTGAAGAGCAGGTCGGCGGCACGCGACAGGCCGATCAGCCGCGGCAGCAGCGTGCAGGCCCCCATGTCGGCGCCGGCCAGCCCGACGCGCACGAACAGGAACGCGAGCTTGGCTCGCGCCGTGGCCAGGCGCATGTCCGATCCGCAGGCGATCATCGCCCCGGCCCCGGTGCACACGCCGTCGATCGCGGCAATGATCGGCTGCGGGCAGGCGCGCATCGCCTTGACCATGTCACCCGTCATGCGCGTGAATTCGAGCAGCTCGGGCATCTTCATCGCGACCAGCGGGCCGATGATCTCGTGCACGTCGCCGCCCGAGCAGAAGTTGCCGCCTTCACCGGTGAAGACAATGGCCTTGATGTCGGTCGCGTAGACCATCTCGCGGAACAGGTCGCGCAGTTCACCGTACGAGTCGAAGGTGAGCGGGTTCTTGCGCTCGGGCCGGTTCAGCGTGATCGTGGCGACCTTGCCCGTCACCGCATAGCCGAAATGGGTGGCCTTGTAGCCGGCGAGTTGTAGACGTTTCATCGGTTCTCTCCTGGGTTGCAATGAAAAAGGGTGCGGCGCAGCGCCCAACTGGCAGGCCCGGACCGATCCGACGCTGCACCATAGAATCCACGCGGAAAACTCTGCGATGCACCATGAGCAAGACAACGACGATGAGCGTCGAGATCCGTTTCGGCGATTGCGATCCCGCCGGCATCGTGTTCTTTCCGCGCTACCACCGCTGGATGGACGCCGCGTCGCTGCATTTCTTCATGACCTGCGGTGTAGAGCCCTGGCATGTCCTCGAGGGGACGACCGGGATCATCGGTACGCCTCTGCTCGAGCACCATGCGCGCTTCGTCAAGAGTGCCACCTACGGCGAGCGCCTGACGATCAGCACCTGCGTCGAAGAGTGGCGGCGAAAGGTCTTCGTCCACAAGCACACCGTCACGCGCGGCGACGAGCTGATCTGCGAGAGCAGCGAAACCCGGGTCTTCTGCGTCCGGGACGCGCAGGATCGCCGCCGCATCCATGCCATCCCCGTTCCGCAGGACATTCGCGCCTTGTGCGAGTAGCGCAGCATGCGCACGCGGTCCGCTGGCCGTCGCCGACGCCGCGCAGTTCTCGTTCGACGGCAAAGACTCGGCCTGCATCGCAGATCACCATCAGCCCCGCGTGGGTCGATCCGGATCGTCGCGCCAGGGGGTGGACGGTCGCGGTGTGCGCGCCAGCCAATCGTCGAGCGCTTCCACGTGCTCGGTTTCCTCGCTCGCGAATTCCGACGCCAGCCGCTTGACCTCGGGGTCGCTCGAATGCAGGCCCACCTGGCTGTAGTAGTCCATGGCCCGCACCTCGTTCTCGCGTGCGTAGCGCAGCGCACCATGGGCGTCCAACGCGTAGTCGAAGGCCTCTTCGCCGCCGGCTTCCGGCGGATGCGTCCAGCGATATTCCCAGGCGCGCAGACTGGGCAGCGTGACCCCGCGCGCACGCTCGACGATCGAATCGTGGTGCAGGCGAGAGTAGTGGACCATGTCGCGGAACAGTGCCGAAACCGCGTCGTTGCGATGGGCCTCCATCATGTCGGCCAGTTCGAGGTAGCGCTCGGCTGACTCGCGCTCGAGCGCGATCGCGTGGGCGAGGAATTCAGGCAACGCGTAGTTCATGGTGCAGGCTCGGTGCGCATGCGCTCATCCTGCCATCGTCAGGCCGCCGCTGACGCTGAGCACCTGCCCGGTGACGTAGCTGGCGCGGTCGCTGGCGAAGAAGAGCACCGCGTCGGCGATCTCCGACGGCCTGGCGAAGCGGCGCATCGGGATCGCCTTCTTGAACGCCTCGAGGTGCTTCTCGGGCACCGCGGCGAGCAGCGGCGTGTCGGTCGGCCCCGGGCAGACGCAGTTGACGTTGATGCCATGGCGCGCCGTCTCGCGCGCGAGCGACTTGGTGAACGCGATCAGCCCGCCCTTGGCCGCCGAGTAGACGGTCTCCCCGAGGCTGCCCACCCGCCCGGCGTCGCTCGCGATGTTGACGATGCGGCCGCTGCCGCGCGCCATCATCGCCGGCAAGAGCGCCTTGGTCAGCTGCATCGGGCCGACGAAGTTCAGCGCGATGAGCTTGTCCCACAGCTCGGGCGTGCCTTCCCAGAAGGGTTTGGTGTGGCCCCACCCTGCCCCGTTGACGAGGATGTCGACAGCGCCGAGCTGCGCCGCCACCGCCTGGGCGAAGGCGGTGATCGATTCGCCCCTGGTCATGTCGACGGGCAGGAACACGGCGCTAAAGCCTTGCTTGCGCAGATCCGCGGCCGCGGCCTCGCCGTTGACGGCGTCGATGTCGGCGACGACGACCTTCGCCCCGGCCTCGGCCAGCAGTTGCGCGGTGGCGCGTCCGATGCCCGAGGCGGCCCCGGTGACGACGGCGATCTTGTCCTTCATGTTCATTTCTTCTCCTTCTGTTTGCGGGAGGCGCCGCGGGTAATGAGAGTGACGTTGTCGATCATGCCTGGAGCCGCAGCAGACGCATCGCGTTCTGCTTCAGGATCAGCGGCTGTACCGCGGGCTTGAACCCGGCCTCGGCGAAGTCCTTCATCCAGCGCTCGGGCGTGATCAAGGGGTAGTCCGAGCCGAACAGCATGCGGTCCTTCAGCAGGGTGTTGGCGTACTGCACCAACTGCGGCGGGAAGTACTTCGGGCTCCAGCCCGACAGGTCGATCCAGACATTGGGCTTGTGCAGCGCAAGCGACAAGGCCTCGTCCTGCCAAGGCCACGACGGATGCGCGATCACGATCTCGATGTCGGGGAAGTCCATCGCGACATCCTCGAGCAGCATCGGGTTGGAGTTCTGCAGCCGCAGCCCGCCGCCGCAGCGCATGCCCGCACCGATGCCCGAGTGGCCGCTGTGGAAGATCGCCGGCATCTTGTGCTCGGCAATCACTTCGTACAGCGGCCAGGCCATGCGGTCGTAGGGCAGGAAGCCCTGTGCAGTGGGGTGGAACTTGAAGCCGCGAACACCCTCCTGCTCGATCAGGCGGCGCGCCTCGCGCGCGCCCATGCGTCCCTTGTGCGGATCGATGCTGGCAAAGGCGATCATCATGTCGGCGTTGGCGCGTGCGGCATCGCAGACCTCTTCGTTCGGGATGCGGCGGCGGCCGAGCAGCGACTCGCAATCGACCGTGAACATCACCAGACCGAGCTTGCGCTCGCGGTAATGGGCGACTGTCTCGGCGATCGTCGGCCGCCTGCTCGATCCGAAGTACTTGTCCGCGGCGCGGTCGTATTCCTCGCCGTAGGCGTCGAAGGGATTGCGGCAGGACACCTCGGCATGGGTGTGGATGTCGATCGCGACCAAGTCCTCGGTGTTCATGCGGCGGGCTCCACGCGATGTCGCTAGCGTCGCGCTGATTAGTTAACAGTTTTAACCAAATTGAGGTCTTGCCGGACTGGTACCTACCCTGATATCGGGTCCCCGCCACCGGCCCTAATGCTTCCACTTCCTTGCAACTGGGGCGCCGGCCGCCGGTGCCCCGGGGGAATCCCCGACCCTATCGTTTACCCCATTCTCAGCACGATCAATGTAGTTAAGCATAGTAACTGTTCCTACTCGTCGGACGAACATCTTCATGGGCGATCCACAGCGCCGTCAAGCCCCAGCGCCGAATCGCGCGGCAGCACGCTATCGTGCGCTGCGCTTGGGAGGATCGCTGTCGGCGACGTTCATGCCGCAGCCAGACGGCAGTCTGCACGTACTCTCCACCGAGCCGCTACGTGCCTACCCCGAGCGCCTGACCGACCGGTTGCTGCACTGGGCCGCCGTCGCGCCCGATCGCACGCTGGCCGCCAAGCGCGGTGTCGACGGACAGTGGCGACACCTGAGCTACGCGCGGGCGCTGCAACAAGCACGCGCCATCGCGCAGGCATTGCTAGACCTCGGCCTGTCTGCCGAACGGCCGGTGGCGATCCTGTCCGACAACGACCTCGAGCATCTGCTGATCGGCCTCGGCGCGATGCTTGCCGGCGTGCCGTTCGCGCCGGTGTCGAGTGCCTACTCGACGGTCTCGCAGGACTTCGGCAAGCTGCGCCACATCGTCTCGGTGCTGACCCCCGGGCTGGTGTTCGCATCGTCGGCAGAGGGCTATGCACGGGCCATCGCGGCGACGCTCGCTCCCGAAGTGCCGGTCGTGCTGACCCAGGGCTCGATGGCAGGCCGGCGCTGCCTCGCGTTCGACGAGTTGCTGGCCAAGGGTCCCACCTCAGACGTGGATGCCGCGCACGCCGCAGTCGGCCCGGACACGATCGCCAAGTTCCTCTTCACCTCGGGCTCGACCAAGCAACCCAAGGCGGTGATCACCACGCAGCGCATGCTGTGCGCGAACCAGCAGCAGATCCTGCAGTGCTTCCCCGAACTCGGCGACGAACCGCCGGTGCTGGTGGACTGGCTGGTCTGGAACCACACCTTCGGCGGCAGCCACAACGTCGGCCTGGTGCTCAACAACGGCGGCACGCTCTATATCGACGACGGCCGGCCGACGCCCGCGCTGATCGGGCAGACGCTGCGCAACCTGCGCGAGATCGCGCCGACGGTGTACTTCAACGTGCCCAAGGGATTCGAGGAGATTGCGCGCGCGATGCAGGCCGACGAGGCGCTGCGGCGCACGCTGTTCAGCCGCGTGAAGATGTTCTTCTTCGCCGGGGCCGGCCTCGCGCAGCCGGTGTGGGACCAGCTCGATGCGCTCGCGGAGGCGACCTGCGGGGAGCGCATTCGCATGATCACCGGGCTCGGCATGACCGAGACCTCACCGTTTGCGATCTGCGCCAACGCGTTCGACGTCAAGGCGGGCCATGTCGGCCTCCCGACCCCGGGAATGGAGATCAAGCTGGCGCCGGTCGCCGGCAAGCTGGAGGTCCGCTACCGCGGCCCGAACGTCACGCCGGGCTACTGGCGCGCACCCGAACAGACCGCCGAGAGCTTCGACGACGACGGCTTCTACTGCAGCGGCGACGCGCTGAAGCTGATCGATGCGGCGCACCCCGAGCGTGGTTTCGCGTTCGACGGTCGCATCGCCGAGGACTTCAAGCTCTCCACCGGCACCTTCGTATCGGTCGGCCCGCTGCGCGCGCGCATCGTCGCCGCAGGCGATCCGCTGGTGCTCGACGTCGTGATCGCCGGCATCAACCGCGACGACGTCGGCATCCTCGTCTTTCCGCGCCTGGAGGCCTGCCGCGCGCAGGCCGGCCTGGGTGCCGATGCACCCGCCGCGCAGGTGCTCGCCGCTGCGGCGGTGCGCGAGTTCTTTCAGCGCCTGCTCGACGCTCAATGGGCCGCCGGCACGGGAAGCGCGACGCGCGTGGCACGCGCGATCGTGCTGACCGAGGCGCCGAACATCGACCATGGCGAGATCACCGACAAGGGCTCGATCAACCAGCGCGCGGTGCTGATGCAGCGCGACGCGCAGGTCGAGCGGCTCTACCGCGGCGCCACCGACGTGCTGCTCCCTCGGCGCTGAGCACGCCGCCCGATTCACATCCCTCGAGAACCCTAAGGCCATGAGCGAAATCGCAAGCACCACCTTCCACGGCGAAGTCGCCGTGGTGACGATCGACAGCCCGCCCGTCAACACGATGACGCGCGAAGTCCGGGCCGGCCTCAAGTCGAGCTTCGAGGCATTGCGCGGCAATCGCGAGGTCAAGGCCATCGTGCTCGCCTGCGCCGGCCGCACCTTCCTCTCGGGCGGCGACATGCGGGAGTTCGATACGGGCGTCCAGGAACCCGGCTACCACGAGGTGCTGCGGCTGATCGAGGACAGCCCGGTACCGGTCGTCGCAGCGCTGCACGGCACCGCGATGGGCGGCGGGGTCGAGACGGCGCTGGCCTGCCACTACCGCGTCGCGGCGGGCGGCGCGCGCCTGGGACTGCCCGAAATCACGCTCGGGATCATCCCCGGCGCCGGTGGCACGCAGCGCATGCCGCGCCTGATCGGCCTCGAGCCGGCGCTTGACATGATGCTGTCGGGCAAGCCGCTGACCGCGCAACAGGCCGTGGAGGTCGGACTGGTAGACGAGGTCGTTTCGGGCGAACTGCTGCCGGCCGCGATCGCCTTCGCGCGTCAGCTGATCGCAAAGGGCGCCGGTCCGCGCCGCACCCGCGAGCGCAGCGTGGCCGGCGGCGAGCGGGCCGACGAGATCATTGCCGCGCGCCGGGCCCAGGTCGCCAAGACGATGCGCAACCGCAATTCGCCGAACGTGCTGCTCGACGCCGTGCTGGCGTCGGTCAAGAAGCCCTTCGACGAGGGCATCGCGTACGAGCGCAGCCTGTCGATCGAGGTCGAAAAGGCCGTCGAGGGACGAGCCTTCCGCCACCTGTTTTTCGGCGAGCGGGAACTGCGCAAGATCCCTGGCATCGGCGCCGACGTGAAGGGCCGCAAGGTCGAGCGCGTCGGCATCGTCGGTGCCGGCACGATGGGCGGCGGCATCGCGATGTGCTTTGCCAACGCCGGCATCCCGGTGACGATCGTCGACACCGCTCAGGCACAAGTCGACCGCGGCCTGGCGACGGTGCGCAAGAACTACGAGCGTTCGGTGACGCGCGGCAGCCTGAAGGCGGAGCAGATGGCGCAGCGCCTGGCGCTGATCCAGGGATCGCTCGCCTACGCCGACCTCGGCGCCGCAGACCTGATCGTCGAGGCGGTCTTCGAGAACATGTCGCTTAAGAAGGAGATCTTCGCCAAGCTCGACGCGGTGGCCAAGCCCGGCGCGGTGCTCGGCACCAACACCTCGACGCTGGACATCGACGAGATCGCCGCGGTCACGAAGCGGCCGCAGGACGTGATCGGGTTGCACTTCTTCAGCCCGGCCAACGTGATGCAGCTGCTCGAGATCGTGCAGGCCAGCCGCACCGCCCCCGACGTCCTGATGACTGCGCTGGACGTCGCCAGGACGATCAAGAAGGTCGGTGTCGTCGCCAAGGTCTGCTACGGCTTCATCGGCAATCGCATGATGGATCCCTACGGTCGCGAGGCCGAACGCTGCGTGATGGAGGGCGCCACGCCCGAGCAGGTGGACGCCGCACTCGAAGGCTTCGGCATGGCGATGGGCATCCTCGCGGTGTACGACATGGCCGGCATCGACGTCGGCTACCTGACCCGCAAGGAACGCGCGCACCTGCTGCCGAAGGACCCGAGCTTCTACCGCCCCACTGCGTTGCTGACCGAGCGCGGCTGGCTCGGCCAGAAGACCGGCCGCGGCTACTACCGCTACGATGGCGCCGACCGCAAGCGCACGCCGGATCCCGAAGCGATCGCGATGTTCCGCGAAGAGGCGCTGCGCCTGGGGGTGTCCCAGCGCAATCCATCGGCGCAAGAGATCAGGGAACGCTGCCTGTACGCGATGATCAACGAAGGCGCGCGCCTGCTCGAGGAAGGCATCGCGCTGCGGGCGAGCGACATCGACATGGTCTACACGTCGGGTTACGGCTTTCCACGCTATCGTGGCGGCCCGATGTTCTACGCGGATACGGTCGGGCTCGAGGTCATCCTGGACAAGATCCTCGAGTTCGGCAAGACCCTCGACCCTCAGTACTGGCAACCCAGCGCGCTGCTGGAAAGGCTGGCGCGCGCGGGCAAGACTTTTGCCAACTGGCAGTCCGAGCAGGCTGCCCAGGCCCGCTGAACCCGAAGGAGCAACGACATGGCCAACGCCTTCATCCCCTACGGCATCTACTGGTCGACGCCGTTCGCCAAATGGCAGGGTTCGATCGCCCACCTCAACAGCATCCGGCTCGCCGCCGCCTGCGCGCGACGCATGCTCGACGAGCGCAAGGTCGAGCAGGGCGCGATCGACCTCGGCATCCTCGGCATCACCAACCCGCAGCTCGGTGCTTTCTTCGGCCTGCCGTGGCTGACCGGGATGCTGGGCCTGGACCGGGTCCCGGGGCCGACCGTGCAGCAGGCCTGCGCCACGAGTGCCCGCGCGCTGCAGATGGCGGCGCAGGAGGTGGCGCTCGGCAGTGCCACGTGCGCCCTCGTCGTCACCGCCGACCGCTGCTCGAACGGCCCGATCGTCCACTACCCGGATCCGACAGCCCCCGGCGGCAACGGTCATACCGAGAAGTGGGTGATGGACAACTTCGGCCACGATCCGTACGCGAAGGTCGCGATGATCGATACCGCCGAGAACGTCGCGCGCCGCTTCGGCGTCGGCACCACGGAGATGAACGATGCCGTGCTGCGTCGCTATGCGCAGTACCAGGACGCTCTGGCCAACGACCGCGCCTTCCAGAAGCGCTACATGCAGGAAGTGCCGATCACCGACGCGGGCTTCCGCAAGGTCAGCGGCACGCTGTCGGCAGATGAAGGCGTGTTCGCGACCACCGCCCCGGGCCTGGCCAAGCTGAAACCCGTCAAGCCCGACGGCACGGTGACCTTCGGCACGCAGACCCATCCTGCCGACGGCAATGCCGGTGCGATCGTCACGACGCGTGAACTCGCGCGTGAAATGTCCGCCGACAAGGCCGTCGAAATCGAACTGCTCGGCTTCGGGCAGGCGCGCGTGGAGAAGGGCTACATGGGGATGGCGCCGGCACCGGCTGCGATGGCGGCGCTCAAGCAAGCAGGCCTCGCGATGAAGGACGTCGACGCCGTCAAGACGCACAACCCGTTCGCGGTCAACGACATCGCTTTCGCGCGGGAAACCGGCTTTGCGCTGGAGAAGATGAACAACTACGGTTCGTCGCTGATCTGGGGCCATCCGCAGGGGCCGACCGGGATGCGCTCGGCGATCGAGTTGATCGAGGAGCTGGTGCTTCGCGGCGGTGGTACTGGCGTATTCAGCGGTTGCGCGGCCGGCGATTCAGCGATGGCGCTGGTGCTTCGCGTGCGCAGCGCGACCTGAACGCCAACCCGGAAGGCGCGAAAACCAGCATGGACAAGACCTACACCAGAGTGACAGACTGAACCGTTTCCGCAATCACCCACGAAGGAGACCCACAATGAAGACCCTCCAATCCCTTGGCGCGACGCTGATCGCGCTGCTCACCTCGATCCCGGCGCTGGCCGACGTCAACATCGGCGTCACGCTTTCGCTGACCGGCCCGGCCTCGGGCCTGGGCATCCCGGTGGGCAACCAGTTCAAGCTCTGGCCGCAGACCATCGCCGGCGAGAAGGTCAACCTGATCATCCTCGACGATGCCTCCGACCCCGGCAAGGGCGTCAACAACGCGCGCCGCTTCGTCACCGACGACAAGGTCGACATGATCTTCGGCGGCTCGATCACCACCGTTTCGACTGCCATCGCACCGGTGGCGGTCGAGGCCAAGACGACGCAGATCTCGATCGCGCCGGTCGGTGTGCCGCCGGAGCAGGAGCGCTGGGTGTTCCGACTGCCGCAGGGCTTTTCGGTGATGGCCTTCCCGATCATCGAGCACATGAAGAAGGCCGGCGTCAAGACCGTCGGCTTCCTCGGCTATACCGACGCCTACGGCGAGTCGTGGCTGAAGGAGTTCACGGCCCAGGGCGAGAAGGCCGGCATCAAGGTTGTGGCGGTAGAGCGCTTCGCACGCAGCGACACCAGCGTGACACCGCAGGCGCTGAAGCTGGTCTCGGCCAACCCCGACGCGATCCTGGTCGTGGCCTCCGGCTCCGGCGCCGCCATGCCGCACATGGCGATCATCGAGCGCGGCTACAAGGGCAAGGTCTACCAGACCCACGCCGCGGCCACGCCCGACCTGGTGCGCATCGGCGGCAAGAGCGTCGAAGGCGCATTCGTGGTCTCCGGCCCGGCGGTGGTGGCCGAACAGCTGCCTGACAACCACCCCTCGAAGGCGGTGGCGGTGGACTTCGTCACCAAGTACGAGGCCGCGTACGGCAAGGGTTCGCGCAACCAGTTCGCCGGACATTCCTACGACGCGAAGATCATGCTCGAGCAGATCCTGCCGGTGGCGCTGAAGAAGGCCAAGCCGGGCACGCCCGAGTTCCGCGCCGCGCTGCGCGATGCGACCGAGGGCATGGGCCGCACGATCTTCTCGCACGGCGTGATGAACTGGAGCGCGACCGACCACTGGGGCTACACCAACGAGACCGGTGTGTTGCTGAAGGTCGTCGACGGCAAGTTCGTCGTCGAAAAGTGATTCGCCTCGGCGAATCACTTTCGTCGTAGGCTGACTTGGCGCAGCCAAGTCAAGGGCCGAAAGGCCCGGCCGCAGACAGAAGTGGAGCTTCTTGGACGCGACGATCGCCGGCATCCTGGCACTTGACGGCCTGACCAACGGCGCAATCTACGCGCTGCTGGCGCTGGCCATCGTGCTGGTGTTCGCCGTGACGAGGGTGATCTTCATTCCGCAGGGCGAGTTCGTCGCCTTCGGCGCGTTGACGCTGGCGCTGCTGCAGGCCGGCCGCGTGCCGGGCACCGTGTGGTTCCTGCTTGTGCTGGCGGCAGCGGTGACCTTGCAGGATCTGGTGAACGGGTTGCGTCAGCGCCGGCCGGTGGCGCGGCTGCTGGCCCAGGGGGCGCGCACACTGGCCTGGCCGGTGGCAGTGTCGCTGCTGACCATCTGGGCCGCGCCAAGAGGCCTTCCGATGCTGGCGCAGGCAGCAATGACGGTGGCGCTGGTCGCGCCCTTCGGCGCGCTGATCTACCGTCTGGCGTACGAGTCGCTGGCCGATGCCAGCGTGCTGGTCCTGCTGATCGTCTCGGTCGGCGTGCACTTCGCACTGGTCGGGCTGGGCCTGTACTTCTTCGGTGCCGAGGGCTTTCGCAACCGGAGTTTCTGGGATCAGCAATTCAGCTTTGCCGGCATGACACTGTCGGGCCAGGCGCTGATCATCTTCGTCGCCTCGCTGGCGCTGATTCTCGGACTGTGGCTCTTCTTCGAGAAGTCACTGGCCGGCAAGGCGCTGCGCGCCACCGCGGTGAACCGCCTCGGCGCGCGACTGATGGGCATCTCCAGCAGCAGCGCCGGGCGGCTGTCATTCACGATGGCGGCGTTCATCGGCGCGCTCTCGGGGCTGCTCATCGGGCCGACGACCACGGTGTTCTACGACAGCGGTTTCCTGATTGGACTGAAGGGTTTCGTCGCCGCGGTCTGCGCCGGCCTGTCGAGCTACCCGCTGGCCCTGCTGGGCGCACTGGGCGTCGGCCTGCTGGAGAGCTTCGGCTCGTTCTGGGCCAGTGCCTACAAGGAGGTGATCGTCTTCGGCGCCATCCTGCCGGTGCTGCTGTGGCGCTCGCTACGCGACCCGCACATCGAGGAAGACTGAAAGAATGTTGCCCCCCAACTCACTGCGTTCGCGGCCCCCCGAGGGGGCGCTCGGCACCTTCGGAGCGGCCGGGCGGTGCCGATGACGCGCTTCGCCTTCCCGATCTTCGCGGCGATGATGATGCTGCTTCCGGCGCTGCCGGTGCCGGAC
The DNA here is from genome assembly GCA_963802435.1 of uncultured bacterium. GTDB lineage: Bacteria > Pseudomonadota > Gammaproteobacteria > Burkholderiales > Burkholderiaceae_C > CAIKUF01. The sequence goes on along the minus strand of CAWDIT010000002.1, from coordinate 226,761 downwards.
TTCTGGATCACGCAGAGCATCTACATCGGCCTCTATGCCATCGTCGCGCTTGGCCTGGTGCTGCTCACCGGCGTGGCCGGCCTGACCTCCTTCGGCCAGGCGGCCTTCGTCGGCATCGGCGCCTACACCGCCGCCTACCTGGCCACCACCAGCCACCTCGCGCCTTGGCTGACGCTACTGCTCGGCGTGGCACTGGCCGTCGCCGCCGCACTGCTGCTGGGCGCGCTGTCGCTGCGCATGTCCGGCCACTACCTGCCGCTGGCCACCATCGCCTGGGGCCTGGCGCTGAACTACGCCATGGCCAACATGGAGTGGCTGGGCAAGTACGACGGCATCGTCGGCATTCCGCCGCTGACGCTGTTCGGCGTGGCACTGGGCACAGGGCGCGGCCTGCACCCGCTGGTGTGGGCGATCGCGCTGCTGGCAGCGCTGGCGGCGCTGCGCCTGCTCGATTCGCGCCCCGGCCGCGCCATCCGCGCGCTGAAGGGAGGCTCGACCATGGCCGAGGCCATGGGCATCTCGACCTTCCGCTACAAGCTCACGGTGTTCGTCTTCGCCGCCGTGCTGGCCGCCGTGTCGGGCTGGCTGTTCGCGTTCTTCCAGCGCAGCGTCAGCCCTTCGCAGTTCAGCATCAACAAGGGCATCGAGTACCTGTTCATGGCCGTGCTCGGCGGCGTCGGCAACGTCTGGGGCGCGTTCCTCGGCTCGGCCGTGGTGCGCCTGGTGGAAGACCAGTTGCAGGTGCTCCTGCCGCGGCTGATCGGCACCAGCGGAAACTTCGAGACCATCGTCTTCGGCATCGTGCTGGTGGTGGTGCTGAAGTACGCGCCCGAGGGGCTGTGGAGCTTCGTCGAGCGCTGGCTTCCGGCAGCGCCGCGGATCAGGGACTGGAGCAGCGCCACACCGCTGCCGCGGCGCGCCAAGCCGGCGCGCGGCGACCCGTTGCTGGAAGTGCATGCCGTGCGCAAGAAGTTCGGCGGGCTGGTGGCGGTGAACGACGTCAGCTTCGGTCTGCACTGCGGTGACATCGTCGCGCTGATCGGGCCCAATGGTGCCGGCAAATCGACGCTCTTCAACCTGATCACCGGCGTGCTGCCGCTGTCCGGCGGCACGGTGCGCTGGCGCGGCCAGCCCATCGACGGCAAGCCCTCGCGCGCCATTGCTCGGCTGGGCATCTCGCGCACTTTCCAGCACGTGAAGCTGATTCCGGAGATGACGGTGCTCGAGAACGTGGCACTGGGCGGCTATGGCCGCACCAAGTCCGGCGTGATGCAGGCCGTGCTGCGCCTGGACCGCGCCGAGGAGCGCCAGCTGTTCGCCGAGTCTGAAGCCCAGCTGGCGCGCATCGGCATCACCGAGCGACTGGACGAGCTCGCCGGCAATCTGGCGCTGGGGCCGCAGCGGCTGATGGAGATTGCACGCGCACTGGCCACCGACCCTGCGCTGCTGTTGCTGGACGAACCTGCGGCCGGCTTGCGCCACCACGAGAAGCAGGCCCTGGCCGCAGTGCTGCGGCAACTGAAGGACGAAGGCATGAGCCTGCTGCTGGTCGAGCACGACATGGACTTCGTCATGGGCGTGGCCGACCGCGTGGTGGTGATGGAATTCGGCACCAAGCTGCTCGAAGGCACGCCCGCCGAAGTGCAGGCCAGCCCCGCGGTGCGCGCGGCCTATCTCGGCACGGAACACTAGATGAGCGAAACCCTGCTCGACGTGCGCTCCCTTTACGCCGGCTATGGCCGCGCGACCGTATTGCACGGGCTGAACCTGAAGGCGGCCAGGGGCAGCGTCGTCACCGTGATCGGGCCCAATGGTGCCGGCAAGTCGACGCTATTGAACGCCCTGATGGGCGTGCTGCCGGTCCGCGGCGAGATCGACTGGCGCGGCAGGCCAATCGCGCGGAGCACGCTCGAGGAGCGCGTGCTCGACGGCATCGCGCTGGTGCCGGAAACGCGCGCACTGTTCGGCAGCATGTCGGTCGAGGACAACCTGCTGCTCGGCGGCTACCGGCAGGTGCAGCTCGTCCGGCGGGCCCCTACGATGGACGGGGTGTTCAAGCTGTTCCCGCGCCTGCAGGAGCGAAGCGCCCAGCTTGCCGGCACACTGTCGGGTGGCGAGCGCCAGATGCTGGCGCTGGGTCGTGCCCTGATGGGACAGCCCGAACTGCTGATGCTCGACGAACCGAGCCTCGGACTTGCGCCACTGGTCGTCAAGAGCATCTTCGCGACCATCGCCAGTCTGCGCGCGACCGGCGTCACGATCCTGCTCGTCGAGCAGAACGCGCGCGCGGCCTTGGCGGTTGCCGACTACGCCTACGTGCTCGAGATGGGCGAGATCGCGCTCGAAGGCCCGGCCGCAGAGCTGGCCCGCGACCCGCGCGTGATCGACACCTACCTTGGCGCGGCACGCGCCAGACGCTGATCGCCGCACGATGTGGCACTACGCGCCGCCGTTGCGCGACATGCGCTTCGTCATCGAGGAGTTGCTGTGTCTTCCCTCGCGCTGGGCGACGATCCCGGCCTTTGCCGAACTCGATCGGGACACCTCACGGCAGGTGATCGACGAGGCTGCGCGCTTTGCAGCCGAAGTGCTCGCCCCGACCAACGCGCACGGTGACCTCGAAGGCTGCGCGCTGCTGCCCGACGGTGACGTGCGGACGCCAGCCGGCTTTCGCAATGCCTACCAGGCCTTCGTCGACGCCGGCTGGCCGACGCTGGCGTGCGAGCAGGGCATCGGCGGGCAGGGCCTGCCGCAGGTATTGAACGCGGTGCTGTACGAGATGCTTTGCTCGGCCAACCACGCCTGGACGATGTACCCGGCGCTGCTGCACGGCGCCTGCGAGTGCCTGCACGCCCATGCGTCACCGGAACTCAAGGCACGCTACCTGCCGCGAGTCGTCAGTGGCGAGTGGCTGTCGACGATGTGCCTGACCGAGGGTCTGGCCGGCTCCGACCTCGGTCTCGTCGCCACCCGTGCCGAGCCGCAGGGCGACGGCAGCTACCGACTGCACGGCAACAAGATCTTCATCTCCAGCGGTGACCACGACCTCACCGACAACATCGTTCACCTGGTACTCGCCCGCATCGCAGGCGCGCCAGCGGGAACCAGGGGACTGTCCCTGTTCCTTGCGCCGAAGATCCTCGACGACGGCGCGCGCAATGCGGTGCACTGCATCGGCCTCGAGAAGAAGATGGGCATCAAGGGCAGCGCGACCTGCGCGATGAACTTCGATGGCGCCAGGGGCTGGATCGTCGGCGAACCCGGGCGGGGGCTGGCGGCGATGTTCGTGATGATGAACGCGGCACGGCTGCACGTCGCGTTGCAGGGCCTGGCGCACGCCGAGCTCGCGCACCAGAACGCGCTGCGCTATGCGCACGAGCGCCTGCAGATGCGTGCGGTCGTGCGCCCGCCGGGGGCGGCAACGGGCCCCGCGGACCCGATCGCGCTGCACCCGCCGATGCGCCGCACCTTGCTGCGCCAGCGCGTGCTGGTCGAAGGGGCGCGCATCGTCGCCTACGAAACCGCACACCTGCTCGACCTGGCCCATTGCTCGCCAGGCGCGGCCGAGCGCAAGCATGCGCACGATCTCGTCTCGTTGCTGACACCGGTGCTCAAGGCCTTCCTCACGGAGAGCGGATTCCTGGTCGCGAGCGACGCGCTGCAAGTCTTCGGAGGCAACGGCTATCTGCACGACTGGGGCGTCGAGCAGTGCCTGCGCGACAGCCGGATCGCGCTGATCTACGAAGGCACGAACGAGATCCAGGCGATCGACCTGCTGCTGCGCAAGGTGTTGCCCGACGGCGGCGCGATGTTCGAGGCGCTGCTCGATGGACTAAGCGTTGCGCTGCCCGAGGGCGCCTGCCACACCGACGCCGCGCGCGTTGCCATCGGCGCGCTGCGCGCGGTGATCGGGCCGCTGGTCGATGCGGCCGCCAGCGACGTGGAGCTGCCGCACCGCGTCGCCGCCGACTTCCTGCGTGCCACCGGCCTGGTGCTGCTGGCGCAGGCCTGGGCCCGCGCCGACGCCGTGGCGCAGGTCGCGATGGACAGCGACCCCGCCTTCTACCGCGCCAAGCGCGACAGCGCACAGCACTGCTTCGATGAAGTGCTCCCCGAACTCGGTTTCAGGCTGGGTCTGCTGAGCCCGCGCTCGCCGCTGCCGTTCGTCGATCTGCCGGCGGCCTGAGGTCATGCCAGGCGCACGTGCAACGGATCGAGCCGGGTCGGACGACAGCGGTCTGGATCAGTCGCGGCTCACGCACCTGGTGGGCTATGCCGCGAGTCGGGCATCGATCGAGCTGAAGAAAGCCTTCGCGAGCCACATGGCGCCGCTGCAGCTGAAGGCCGTGGAATTCTCGATCCTGGCGCTGGTGGCGTCCAACCCCGGGGTGAACCAGAAGCGGATCGCACAGACGCTGGACATCTCGGCGCCGAACATGGCCATCACACTGGACCGCCTGGTCGAGCGTGGCTGGGTCGAGCGCGTGCGCTCGACGTGCGACCGCCGCGCGCAGCAGATCCACCTGACGCCCAAGGGGCGCGAACTCGAGAAGCGCGCCGGCGAAATCGCTCTCGCGATGGAGGCCGAGCCCCTGCGCAGGCTCTCTGCGGCCGAGCGTGCGCTGCTGATCGAGTTGCTGTTGAAGGTGGCCACGGGCAAGGCCCGCGCCCGGTGAGCGGGATCCGGGCCCCGCTCGATCTTCGCTACCGCTGCCGCACGTATTGTCCCGGCGCGTCCTCGATCACGCCATAGCCCTTGCTCGGAGCCCCCATCGCGGGCGGCTTGGTCTTGCCGCTGGAGTGCGCCACGAGCCATCGTTGCCATGCCGGCCACCAGGAGCCGTCGAGCTTCGTCGCGGCCTCCATCCAATCCTCTGGCGCCAGATGCGGGTCGGCAAGCCGGCGCGTGCGAGTGCGGTAGTGCCGCTTGGGATGGACGGGACCGGCCACGATCCCTGCGTTGTGGCCGCCGGCGGTCAGCAGGAACGTGAGGTCGTCCGAGCGGACGAGGTTGTCCACCTTGTAGACCGACTTCCACGGCGCGACGTGATCGGCTTCGGTGCCCACCACGAACATCGGCACGCTGATGTCCGACAGCCGGATCAGCTTGCCGCCGACCGGAAAGCGGTTCGTGGCGAGCTCGTTGTCGAGGTAGAGCCGATAGAGGTACTCCGAATGCATCCGCCACGGCATGCGCGTGCCGTCGGCATTCCAGGCCATCAGATCGATCATCCGATCGCGTTGGCCCTTCATGTACTGGTTGACGATCGGCTGCCACAGCATGTCCTGGGCGCGCAGCATCGCGAACGCTCCGCCCATCTGCTTGCTCTCGAGCACGCCCTTGCGGTGCATCGTTGCTTCGAGCATCGCCAACTGGCTCGGATTGATGAAGAAGGCCAGCTCGCCCGGCTCGGAAAAATCGGTCTGCGCAGCGAACATCGTGACGGAGGCCAGCCGCTCGTCCTTGTCGCGCGCGATCGCCGCCGCGCCGATCGCGAGCAGTGTCCCGCCGATGCAGTAGCCCACGGCGTGGATCTTTCGTCTGGGCACGATGGCGGCGACGGCGTCGAGCGCGGCGCGAAACCCCTTCTCGACGTAGTCGTCCATGCCGATGTCGCGGTCCCTCTCGTCGGGGTTCTTCCACGACATCATGAACACGGTGTGACCCTGCTCGACCAGGTACTTCACCATCGAATTGCGCGGGCTCAAGTCGAGGATGTAGTACTTCATGATCCAGGCCGGCACGATCAGAAGCGGTTCTGCGTAGACCGAGGGGGTCGCCGGACCGTACTGGATCACCTCGATCAGCTCGTTGCGGAACACGACCTTGCCGGGTGTCACGGCCACGGTCTTGCCGACCTCGAATTCCTCGGTGCCCGCCGGCGCGTTGCCCTTCAGCGTGCGCCCGATGTCCTCGACCACGTGCTTGAACCCACGAACGAGGTTCTGTCCCTGCTCCGCCTTGGTGAGCGCCAGCAACTCGGGGTTCGACGCCAGGTAGTTCGAAGGCGAGGTCGCATCGAGCAGCATGCGCACCGCGAATTCCAGCAGCTGGGCGTGATAGTCGGTGACGCCACTGACGTCACGCACGGCTTCGTTCATCAGCGCCAGGTTGTTCTGGTAGGCACGGGCGTAGACGTTGAACGGAAACTGCGACCAGGCGTCGGCAACGAAGCGTCGATCGGGATCACCGTCGAAGCTATCGGAGGGTGCCACGGGTGCCCCGGCCAACGCACGAAGCGCGAACATCCAGGTGTCGTTTGCGCGCACCATCGCGTGGCGCTGCAACTCCCGGCGCTTGGCCGGGGACAAGGCCAGATGCATCGCCCAGTCCGCCCAGGCGGTGGTGAACGCCGTCGGGGCGAGCCCGGCGGTCATCTGCGCCAGCTGGGCGCGGAACTCCCGATCGAAGTCCTGGGTGGTGGGGGCGGGCTTGGTTGTCTTGACCATGGCTGCAGCTCGATGCGATCAGTGGACGATCGGAGGGGCCGATCCCGTGCCAGCGTTACGCCGGTGCGTGCCAGCCCGCGTCGACCCAGAGCTCGCCACTGACGGCCGAGCTGGCGAGCATGAAGCAGATCGCATCGGCAATCTCGTTCGGCTGGATCAAGCGGCCGAGCTGCGTGAACGGCAGGATGTTCTTCGCGACGTAGTCGACGCCCATCGAGCGGACCATCGGCGTGTCGGTGAAGCCGGGGTGGATGACGCTGCAGCGCACGCCGTAGAACATCGCCTCCTTCATGATCGTCGCCGCGGCGCCCTCGAGACCGGCCTTCGTGCTCGCATAGGAGATCTGGCCGCGGTTGCCCTGCGACGAAACCGAGCCGATGAACACCACCGATCCTTGCACGCCCTCGTCGGGCGTCCAGCGCTTGCGGCCCCTGGCGGCACGGTCCTCGGCGATGCGGCCGATCATTTCCAGCGCCCAATAGACGGGTGCGATGAGGTTCACGTCGACGACGAGCTTGAACTGCTCGACCGGATAGATGCGGGCCTTGCCCGTCGTCTTGTCGACGCGCACGGCCAGATCGTCGCGCGTGATGCCCGCCGCCGGCACGCACAAGGAAACCCGGCCGTACTTGCGGCTGATCGCATCGTAGACGGACGCGCGAAACCTCTCGTCGGTCGTATCGCCCTGGAAGGGGATCGCGAACGTACGGCCGGCTTCGGCATTGAGCTTCTCGGCGACGTCTTCGACTGCCTCGCTCACGTCGACGAGCGCCACGGCGCCCACATTGCGCTGCGCCATGCCGGCGGCAACCGCGCGTCCGATGCCGCTTCCGCCGCCGGTGATGACTGCAACCCTCTTCGATAGATCCATGAAACCTCCGCTGCACAATGTTGCACCGCAGCATCTTAGTGCGTTCGGTGGGCGGATTGCGCGGCGCTGCAGTGCCCTGGAGGCGTCATTTCGACCTCCTTTGCGCTGGCGCAAAGGAGCCGGCGGGCATGATTCCATGCCCGCCGACAGCGGGCCGTGCAGGATCGGGTACTCGCGCGCAAGACTGCGGTGAGTCCGGCTCCTTCCCGCCAAGCGGGCGTCGACGGTCGCCAGCGACCCGCAGCGAAAGGCCCGAAAACCCGGCATCGATGCAGGCTTGTGGTCCTTCTGTATTGGTAGGCGCGATTGGACTCGAACCAACGACCCCCACCATGTCAAGGTGGTGCTCTAACCAGCTGAGCTACGCGCCTGGGTCAGCGGCGGAGTATAGCAAAGCACCCTCGACGGCCGCAGCCGCCTACTTGCGGCGAACGTTGCGCACGCCGCCCACCTTGGCGACGCGCGCCAGCACCTGGGCGAGGCGCGCCGCGTCGTCGACCTCGATCGTGAAGGTCATCCACGCGGTGCCGCCCTGCGCGTCCTTGACCGACTGGGTCTTCACGCTGATCACGTTCATCCGCTCCTTGGCGAACACCTCCGAGATGTCGCGCAGCAGGCCCTGGCGGTCGGCCGCCTCGACGATCACGTCGACGGGATAGAGCGCGGGCGCCGCGCCCGGCCTGGCCGCGCGGGCGGTACCCCAGCCGACGGGAATCACGCGCTCCGGCGAACGCTCGGCCATCTGGCGGAAGTTGCTGCAACTGCTGCGATGAACCGCAACTCCCTTGCCACGAGTGACGTAGCCGCCGATCGCATCCGGCGGCGCCGGCCGGCAGCAGCGGGCGAGGGAGGTCAACAGCGACTCGACACCCACCACCAGCACGCCGCCCCCGGGCGCTGCGCCCGGCTCGCGCGCGCGCCGTTGCGCGATCACCTCGTCGGGCGTCGGCACCGGCTCGGCCGGTCGCAGCAGGGCTTCGATGCTGCGCAGCGACAGCTCGTCCTTGCCGACGACTTCGAACAGCGTGTCGGCGTTGCGAAAGCCGAGCTGCGACGCCAGGTCGTCGAGCTTGACGGCGGTCTTGCCTTCGCGCTGCAGCAGCTTCTCGACCGCCTCGCGACCGCGCGCGATCGTGGCCTGCTGCGCGAGCGCGTTGAACCAGGCACGCACCTTGGCGCGCGAGCGCGGACTGCGCAGGTAGCCGAGTTCGGCGTTCAGCCAGTCCATCGACGGGCCGCCTTCCTTGGCGGCAATGATCTCGACCGTCTGCCCGTTCGCGAGCGGCTTGTTCAGCGGCAGCATCGCGCCATCGACGCGTGCGCCGCGGCAGCGGTGGCCGAGGTCGGTGTGCAGCAGATAGGCGAAGTCGACCGCCGTCGCGCCCGCCGGCAACTCGACGACCGCGGCCTGCGGCGTGAAGACGTAGATGCGCTCGTCGAAGGCGCTCGCCCCGGCGACGGGGTCGCTTGCGCCCTGCCCGGCGAAGTCGCGCTCCCAGGCGAGCAACTGGCGCAGCACCGCCTTGCGCGCCTCGGCCACCTGCGCCTGCACACCGCCGCTCGCGCTGACCCCGGCGTAACCGCGCACGCCGGCCTCCTTGTACGCCCAGTGCGCCGCCACGCCGAGTTCCGCATGCTCGTGCATCGCGCGCGTGCGTATCTGTATCTCGACGGGCCGGCCGTCGTCGCCCTGCACGACGGTGTGCAGCGACTGGTAGCCGTTCGCCTTCGGTCGCGCGATGTAGTCGTCGTACTCCCCCGGCACGGCGCGGTAGAGCTCATGCACGCGGCTGAGCGCGGCGTAGCAGTCGGGCAGCGTGTCGACGATCACGCGCAGCGCGCGCAGGTCGAACACATGGGCGAGGTCGAGTCCCTTGCCATGCATCTTCTTCCAGATGCTGTACAGATGCTTCGGCCGCCCCTGAACTTCGACGCGCAGCCCCTGCGCCGCAAGCGCCGCGGCAAGGCGGCGCCGCGTCGCCTCGACCTTCTGTTCGCGCTCGACGCGCGACTCGGCGAGCAGATCGGCGATCGCCCTGTAGTCGTCGGGCTGGAGAAAGCGGAACGCCAGATCCTCCAGTTCCCACTTGATCTGCCAGATACCGAGCCTATTGGCGAGCGGCGCGAAGACCTGCATCGACTCGCGCGCCAGCAGCGCCGGGCACGGGTGGTGCGACGCGGCGAAGTGGCGCAGCGTCTGCAGGCGCGATGCCAGCCGCAGCAGCACGACGCGCAGGTCGCGCGAAAACGCGAGCAGCATCTTGCGCACGCGTTCCGTCTGCTGCGCCTGCTGTTCGTGCATCACCTGCGCCTCGCGCGCGGCACGCTGGATCGCGACCAGCTTGCGCGTGTGCATCACCAGGCTCGCATGCGACGCGCCGAAGGCCTTGGCAACGACTTCCTCGGGCTTCGTCAGGTAGTCGCCGGCATAGACGAGGTAAGCGGCGGCCTGCATGGCCGGCGCCGCGCCGAGCGTGCGCAGGATCGCCGCCACGCCGTCGGCGTGGGCCAGCGCGTCTTCGCCGGTGTCGAGCGCCTGGCCGTCGAGCAGCGGGCCGGCAAAGGCGCGGGCGCGGGCAATCTGGCTTTCCTGGCCCTCGTCCGGCGCGGGCTGGGCATCGGCATCGAGGTCGATCAGTTGCACGATCGGCACCGCTGCCGGCCGCGCTGGGAGACCGGTCTTCATGGTGAGAGCAGAAACTCCCGCACGGCCGCGATCTGGTCCGGTGCGACGAGCGTCGGTGCGTGGCCCACGCCGGCAAACTCGCGCAGCCTGGCCTTCGGGCCACGCTGCGTCATGGCCAGCGCGGTGGCGGGCGACAGCAGGTCTGAATCGGCGCCGCGAAGCAGCAAGGTCGGACACGTCACCCGGTCGTAGCTCGCCCACAGCGCGGCCTCTCCGGCCGCGGCGAGTGCGGGCGTGACCCCGCGAAAGGGCACGGCGATCGCCGGGTCGTAGTGCAGCACGAAGCCGCCACCCTGTTCCTTCAGCATCGGCCGCGTCAGCGCCAGCCACTGCTCGCGGGTGTGTGCGCCGAACCCCTTCGAAATGTCGAGCAGGTAGTCGGCCGCCTCGTCGACGCTGCCCCAGCGTTGCGGCGCGCCTAGGTAGGTGGCGATACGCGCGATCGCTTCGGCCTGGATCGTCGGGCCGACATCGTTGAGCACCAGCTTGCCGACCGGCGTTTCCGCCAGCGACGCAAGGCCGAGTCCGATCAACCCCCCCATCGAGGTGCCGACCCAGTGCAGTTCGCGCGCGTCGAGCCGCGCGAGCAAGGTGACCATGTCTGCCACGTAGGCCGGGATCTGATAACCGGCCGGGTCGGCCAGCCAATCCGACTGGCCGCGCCCGACCACGTCGGGACAGATCACGCGGTACTGGCCGCACATCGAGCGCGCCAGCGTGTCGAAGTCGCGGCCCTGGCGGGCGAGGCCGTGCACGCAGACCAGCACGCGCGCGTTGGCGGCATCGCCCCATTCCCAGTACGCCATGCGGTGCAGGCCGCGCGCATCGAGGCACTGCACATGGTTCAAGCGCGGTTCGGTCATCGCACGGTTCCCGGTTCGGATGAAGGTTCGATAATCGATGCTACCAATCTCGCGCATCACTCGAAGGACTCAGCATGTTGAAGGGCAAGACCGCACTCGTCACGGGCTCCACGAGTGGCATCGGGCTGGGCGTCGCGCTGGCGCTGGCGCGCCAGGGGGCGAACCTGGTGCTCAATGGATTCGGCGACGCTGCAGCGCCGCAGGCCGCGGTCGCCGCGCTCGGCGTCAGGGTGGGCTATCACGGCGCCGACATGAGCAAGCCGGCCGAGATCGAGGCCATGATGGCCTACGCCGCGGCCGACTTCGGCGGCGTCGACATCCTCGTCAACAACGCCGGCATCCAGCACGTCGCGCCGATCGAGGACTTCCCGGTCGAGAAGTGGGACGCGATCATCGCGATCAACCTGAGCTCGGCGTTTCACACGACGCGCCTCGCGCTGCCTGCGATGAAGGCCCGGGGCTGGGGGCGCGTCGTCAACGTCGCGTCGGCCCACGGCCTGGTCGCGTCGGCGCAGAAGTCGGCCTATGTCGCGGCCAAGCACGGCATCGTCGGCTTCACCAAGGCGGCGGCACTCGAAACGGCAACGACGGGGGTGACCGTCAACGCCATCTGCCCGGGCTGGGTGCTGACGCCGCTGGTGCAGAAGCAGATCGACGACCGCGCCGCGCGCGACGGCAGCAGTATCGAAGCGGCCAGGGTCGCACTGCTGGGCGAGAAGCAGCCCTCGCTGCAGTTCACGACGACCGAGCAACTCGGCGAGCTGACGCTGTTCCTGTGCTCGGCGGCGGCCGACAACGTGCGCGGCGTCGCCTGGGCGGTGGACGGGGGATGGACGGCGCAGTGAGCGAATTCACTTCATCTGCACGCTACCGCTCACCGTGACCGTCACCGTTCCCTTGCCCGGCTCGACCGGTAACGCCTCGTCGCTCGACGCCGCCATGGCCCGCGCCCTCGGCATCGGCGGCGGAAAGTTGGGCTCACCGCTGGCGACGCTGACCTCGCGCACGGCGTATCCGCTGTAGCCGAACTGCTTTGCATACGTCGGCTGCCTTCGTGCGGTAGCGGCCTATCGCCTGGGCGGCGAGTTCGCCTTCGAGCTTCTCGCGCAGTTCGCGCGAGAGGTTGTAGCCAACGCGGGCAATGGTCATGCTCGTGATGCGCCCGGTGAGCGCGGCGATGGCCTGCATGTCCCGCCCTTCGACCACCAGCTCGGCGCTTCCCTGCCAGCCCGTGATGACGTTCTGCTTGCCGTAGCGCGGGAAGAGCGTGAAGTTGCCGGTCTGCACATCGACCTGGCCCGGCCTGGAGGCCTTCTTCGCTTCGACGAGTGCCGCGTCGAGCGCCTGCTTGAGCGCGCCCTGCACCGCAGCGGCGTCGACGCCGTCGCGGGTCGCGGTCAGCGTCACGCTCAGCATGTCGCGCGGGACCTCGACACTGGCGCTGGCGGACAAGTTGACGACGCCCTGAACGGCGGGTGCGTCGGCGGCGCGTGCGAGCGCGCAGAGGCCGAGCAGCAGCGCGGCGGCGGTGAAGCGAAAGGTGGAGGTCATGCGCTGGGCTTCCTGTGGATGTGGCGATCGTGCCGGCCGCGGCGGCACGACGGCACGGACCGCAGCTTACAGCCCGCTGCAGTGAAGGCGCCGCCGTGCCGTGCGCGCCAGTTCCCGCCGGGCGCAGAGTTCGCTCGGGACGCAAGACTTGTAACAACCGGTCAGCACAGTCGAAACTCCCTTCAATCCTGAGCAAAATGGCCGCTGTTACAAATTTGGAGTCCGCCATGAGTACGAGCCCCGCGCCCCGCGCCGATCGGATCGTCGTCGTCGACGACGATGCACGCATCCGCGACCTGCTGCGCCGCTACCTGACGCAGGAGGGGTTCGAGGTCCTGCTGGCCGAAGACGGAAAGGCGCTGAACCGGCTGCTGACCCGCGAGACGATCGACCTCATCGTGCTCGACCTGATGCTGCCAGGCGAAGACGGCTTGTCGATCTGCCGGCGGCTGCGTGCGGCGAAAGACGCGACGCCGATCATCATGCTCACCGCCAAGGTGGAAGACGTGGACCGCATCGTCGGGCTCGAAGTCGGTGCCGACGATTACCTGCCAAAGCCGTTCAACCCGCGCGAATTGCTGGCGCGCATCCATGCCGTGCTGCGCCGACGGCCCGAGGTCGAGGCGCCTGGCGCGCCGTCGAAGGACGCCATGACCGTGAGCTTCGGCACCTTCGAATTCGACCTCGCGTTGCGCCGCCTGTCGCGCGAAGGCGAGCAGATCGCGCTGACCACCGGCGAGTTCTCGATGCTCAAGGCGCTGGTGCGTCACCCGCGCCAGCCGCTGTCGCGCGACAAGCTCGCGCAGCTTGCCCGCGGCCGCGAGTTCGAGCCCTTCGACCGCAGCCTGGACGTGCAGATCTCGCGCCTTCGCAAGATGATCGAGCCCGACCCTGCGCAGCCGCGCTACATCCAGACCGTGTGGGGTGTCGGCTACGTGTTCGTGCCGGATGGCGCGGCCTGAGAGGCTGTCTTTGCTGCCGAGCGTTCTCCCGGGGGCGATCGGGCAGGCATGAACGCAGCAGCCGGCTGCTCGGCTCGCCAGGCCTGCCTCCAACGAGCAGCGCACTGACGAGCAGCTGTTAAGGTTCGCGCGTCGGCCGCCGCGCAACGGGCCGTCGCCCCGATCATCGCCCGCATGCCTCAAAACGTCGCGCTCAGCCTCTTCTCGCGCACCTTCTTCCTGCTCGCCGTGCTCGTGCTCGGCGGCGTCTTCGCGTGGGTGCAGACCTTCCGGGCGCTCGAGTTCGAGCCGCGCGCGGTGCAGGCGGCGCAGCAGATCGCGAGCCTGGTGAATCTGTCGCGGGCAGCGCTGCGCTACTCGGACAGCATCAACCGCGTCACGCTCGTCAAGACCATGACCGACCAGGAGGCGGTTCGCGTGCTGCCGCGCGAGCCGGGCGACAGGTGGGAGCCTTTCGAGTCCGATCGCTTCTCGCGCGCGATTGCCGACGCTCTGCGTTCGCGCCTCGGCCCGGGCACGCTGGTGGCGCATTCGGTCAATGGCATCGAAGGGTTGTGGGTGGGCTTCTCGATCGAGAAGGATGCCTATTGGCTGCAGGCCGACCCGACGCGCGTGCAACCGCTCGCACCCGCCACCTGGATGCTGTGGGTGGGCATGGCACTCGTGGCCACGCTGGTCGGCTCGGCGGCAGTGGCCAGGCTGATCAACAAGCCACTGCGGGACCTGTCGTTTGCCGCCAGCCGCATCGGCGACGGAGAGTACGAGTCGCACCTCGACGAGAACATGCTGACGAGCGAGATCCGGCAGGTCAACATGGGGTTCAACCGAATGGCGCGTGAACTCGCGAAGGTCGAGGAAGACCGTGCGGTGATGCTGGCCGGCATCTCGCATGATCTGCGCACCCCGCTGGCCCGGCTTCGCCTGGAAGCCGAGATGAGCGTCGAAGACGAGGAGGCCAAGCGCAACATGGCGCTGGACATCGACCAGCTCGACGCGATCATCGACAAGTTCATGGACTACGCGCGCCCGGGCGAGGTGCAGCTGCGGCCGGTGCACCTGAACTCCGTGGTCGACCGCGAGATGGCCGCCTTCCGCAACACGTCGCAGATCCGCATCACGTCCCGCGTGGCGATCGATGCAATGGTGCTGGCCGACGACACCGAACTCGGCCGCGTGCTCGCCAACCTGTTCGAGAACGCGCGTCGCTACGGACGCAGCGACGACAGCGGCGTCGCGCAGGTGGAGGTGAGCTACGCGCGCAACGGGCCGTGGGTGATCCTGAGCGTGCGTGATCATGGCCCCGGCGTGGCGCCCGAGAAGCTCGGTCAGCTCACGACCCCGTTCTTCCGCGGCGACGCCGCTCGCACGGCCGCCACAGGCGCCGGACTCGGCCTGGCCATTGTCGACAAGGCGCTGCATCGCATGGGCGGCATGCTGGCTCTCGCCAACGCGAGCGACGGCGGCCTGGTCGCCCACCTGCGGCTGAAGAAGGCACCCTGAGCAGTGCCGCGATCACGCGCGTCCCGGGAGCGCTGCAGTTCAGCCCTGAGCGCGCATCAACAGGCAGATCGCCCTCGCCTCGATGGCCTCGCCGCGGCCGACCGGCCCCATTTTCTCGGCCGTCTTCGCCTTCACGCTGACCTGATCGATCGCCAGCGCCAGCGCATGTGCCAGGCGCTGGCGCATCGCCGGGATGTGCGGCGCCATCCTCGGCGACTGAGCAAGGACCGTGCTGTCCACGTTGCCGATCTCGAAGCCCGCCGCCCTCACCCGCCGCGCGGCTTCGGCCAGCAGGGCGAGCGAATCGGCGCCCTGGAACTGTGCGTCGGTGTCCGGAAAGTGATGCCCGATGTCGCCCAGCGCCGCGGCGCCGAACAGCGCGTCGGTGACCGCGTGGCACAGCGCGTCGGCGTCCGAATGGCCGAGCAGTCCGTGACTGTGCGGGATCTCCACACCCCCCAGCACGAGCCGGCGCCCGACAACGAGCGCGTGCGTGTCCCAGCCTTCGCCGATGCGCCACTGCGCTGCCTTGGCCGCCGCTCGCGGAGGGTTCATGCCGGTGTCCTCAACAGTCGTTGCGCCAGCTCGAAGTCACCCGGATGGGTGAGCTTGAAGTTCTCCAGTTCGCCGGCTACGAGCAGCGGCGCGTGGCCGAGCGCCTCGACGGCCCCGGCTTCGTCCGTCACTGCCGCGCCTGCCCTGGCGAGTGCTTCGCGCAACAGCCCGAGGCGAAACATCTGCGGCGTCTGCGCCGCCCACTTGCCGTCACGCTCCAGTGTCGTCGCGACACGGCCCGCACGCTCCTGCTTCAGCGTGTCGGCCAGAGGCAGCGCGAGCAGCCCGCCGACCGGGTCGCCGAGGCAGGCGTCTATCAACCGATCCACCCACTGCGGACGGACGAGGCAGCGCGCCGCATCGTGCACCAGTACCCAGTCGTCGGGCCGCGCACCATTCGCCGACAGCACGGCCAGCCCATTGGCCACTGTCTCGGCGCGCGTGGCGCCGCCGCAGCGCGCGGTGCGGCACCGCGGACCGCTGAAGCCAGGCACCACGGCCTCGAACCAGACGTCCTGCGGCGCGAGCACGACCAGCGTCTCGACGAGACGCGGCACACGGGACAGCGCTTCGAGCGTATGCGCAACCATCGCCTTGCCGGCGATCTGGACGTATTGCTTCGGCAGCGATGCGCCCGAACGGGTCCCGATGCCTGCGCAAGGCACGAGCGCAAAGCAACCTGGCCTGAAGAAGGTCTCAGGCATGCGGCGGTTGCGACCTGCGGTTGCGCCGGAGACAGGCGCGAAGACATGGCACGGGCATGACGAGTGGCGTAACTGAAGCGGTCCGAGTGTAGGGCAGGCCCCTCCTTCGGGAGTACATCTCGCGAGTACAGGCCCGGGCGCAAGCACCTGCCTACAATCGAAGCGCACGCCCCGACGCCGCCGCGCCGGGGCGCTGTGTTTTCATTCACCGGCATGCACCTCCCCGCCCTCGCTCCTGGAAAGCGCTTCACCGTGCCGCGCCCCGTGGGGTCGGCCGACGCGCTGCTTCTGGCACGCTTCGCGGTGCGGGAGGCCGCGGCAGGGCGCATGACGGCCATCGTCAACGCCGAGCCGGCAGACACGCAGCGACTGGAGCAGGAACTCGCCTTCTTCGCCCCCGGCTTGCGCATTGCCGTGTTCCCCGACTGGGAAACGCTGCCCTACGACACCTTCTCGCCGCACCAGGACCTGATCTCGGAGCGCCTGGCGACGGCGTGGCGCATTCTTCAGGCGCGGGCGCAGCGCGATCTGGACGTCGTGCTGGTGCCGGCCTCGACCGCGCTGGTGCGCCTGGCACCGCCGAGTTTCATGGCCGCCTACACCTTCAACTTCAGGCAGAAGGAGAGGTTGAACGAGGCGGCACTGAAGGCGCAGCTCACGCTGGCCGGATACGCGCACGTGAGCCAGGTCGTCTCGCCGGGCGAGTATGCGGTGCGCGGCGGGCTGATCGACCTGTTCCCGATGGGCTCGGCCGTGCCTTTCCGGGTGGACCTGTTCGGCGACGAGGTCGATTCGATCCGCACCTTCGACCCCGATTCGCAGCGCAGCCTGTACCCGGTGCCCGAGGTGCGCTTGCTGCCGGGCCGCGAGTTCCCGCTCGACGAGGCGGCGCGCACCGCGTTTCGCGCCCGCTGGCGCGAGAAGCTGGAAGGCGACCCGAGCAAGGTGCGTCTGTATCGGGACATCGGCGCGGGCCTCGTCGGCGGCGGCATCGAGTACTACCTGCCGCTGTTCTTCGAGCAGACTGCAACGCTGTTCGATTACCTCGGGCCCGACGCGACGCTCGCGCTGCACGGCGAGGTCGACGCGGCGCTGAAGCGCTTCTGGGCCGACACGCGCGAGCGCCACCGCTTCCTGCAGCACGACCGCGAGCGGCCGATCCTGCCGCCGGAGGAACTGTTCCTGAAGGTCGAGGACTTCTTCTCGCGCGCAAACGAACATGCACTGCTGGCGGTGCGCGGCAACGAGGAGACTCACTGGGCGCGCCCTCTGCCCGACCTCGGCGTCGACCGCGGGGCACCGGAGCCGCTAAGCAAGCTCCAGCTGCATGTGGGCGCGACACCGCACCGCGTGCTGATCGTCGCCGAGAGCGAGGGCCGGCGCGAGAGCCTGCTCGAACTGCTGCGCGACAGCCGTATCGAGCCGCCCAGCGTCGCCTCGCTGGCCGAATTCGAGGCTGGCGACGAGCACTATGCGATTGCCGTGGCGCCACTCGCCGAAGGCTTCTTCTGGCACGAGCCTGAAGGCATGGCAGCCGATGGCCAGGCTGTCGCGGGCAAGGCGATCGAGTTCGTCACCGAGACCGAACTCTTCGCCACCTCGCCGACCGCTCGCCGCCGGCGCAAGCAGGAACAGGTCAGCGACGTCAACGCGCTGATCAAGGACCTGTCGGAGCTGAAGGTCGGCGACCCGGTGGTGCACGTCAACCACGGCATCGGTCGCTACGTCGGGCTGAAGAACATCGACCTCGGGAATGACGAAGGGGGCCCGAGCGAGTTCCTGCACCTCGAGTACGCCGACGAGGCGACGCTCTACGTGCCGGTTGCGCAACTGCACCTGATCGCGCGTTACACCGGCGTCAGCGCCGAGGAGGCGCCGCTGCACCGCCTGGGCTCCGGCCAGTGGGAGAAGGCCAAGCGCAAGGCGGCCGAGCAGGTGCGTGACACCGCTGCCGAGCTGCTGAACCTCTACGCCCGCCGCGCCGCGCGCGAAGGCTTTGCGTTCCGCTTCGCGCCGCACGACTACGAGGCCTTCGCGGCCAGCTTCGGCTTCGAGGAAACGCCCGACCAGCAGGCCGCGATCCACGCCGTGATCCAGGACATGGTCTCGCCGCAACCGATGGACCGGCTGGTCTGCGGCGACGTCGGCTTCGGCAAGACCGAGGTCGCGTTGCGCGCCGCATTCGTCGCGGTGACGGGCGGCAAGCAGGTCGCGATCCTCGCGCCGACGACGCTGCTCGCCGAGCAGCACTACCAGCTCATCGCCGACCGCTTCGGCAAGTGGCCGGTGAAGGTGGCCGAGATGTCGCGCTTCCGATCCTCGAAGGAGATCAAGGCCGCGCTGGCAGGCCTGGCCGACGGGACGATCGATATCGTCGTCGGCACCCACGCGCTGATCGGCGACAAGGTGAAGTTCAAGCGCCTCGGCCTGCTGGTGATCGACGAGGAACACCGCTTCGGCGTGCGCCACAAGGAGGCGATCAAGGCGATGCGCGCCGAGGTCGATGTGTTGACACTGACCGCGACGCCGATCCCGCGTACGCTGGGCATGGCGCTCGAAGGCCTGCGCGACTTGAGCGTGATCGCCACCGCGCCGCAACGCAGGCTGTCGATCAAGACCTTCGTGCGCAACGAGAGCAGCGGCACCATCCGCGAGGCCGTGCTGCGCGAACTGAAGCGTGGCGGCCAGGTCTACTTCCTTCACAACGAGGTAGAGACCATCGCCGCCCGACGCGACAAGCTGGCCGAGTTGTTGCCCGAAGCGCGCATCGCGATCGCCCACGGCCAGATGCCCGAGCGCGAACTCGAGCGCGTGATGCGCGACTTCGTGGCCCAGCGCCACAACCTGCTGCTGTGCTCGACGATCATCGAGACCGGCATCGACGTGCCGACGGCGAACACCATCGTCATCGCGCGCGCCGACAAGTTCGGCCTCGCGCAGCTGCATCAGCTGCGTGGCCGGGTCGGCCGCTCGCACCACCAGGCCTACGCCTACCTGCTCGTCCCGGACGTGCAGGGCCTGACCAGGCAGGCCGCGCAGCGGCTGGAGGCGATCCAGCAGATGGAGGAACTCGGCTCGGGCTTCTACCTCGCGATGCACGACCTCGAGATCCGCGGCGCCGGCGAAGTGCTGGGCGAGCACCAGAGCGGCAACATGATGGAGGTCGGCTTCCAGCTCTACAACGAGATGCTCGCCGAGGCGGTTCGCTCGCTGAAGGCCGGCCGCGAGCCGGATCTGCTGAGCCCGCTCTCCGCGACGACCGAGATCAACCTGCACGCGCCGGCGCTGCTGCCCGACACTTATTGCGGCGACGTGCACACCCGGCTGAACCTCTACAAGCGCCTCGCAACCGTCGAGCGCGCGGAACAGATCGACGCCCTGCTCGAGGAGATCACCGACCGCTTCGGCAAGCTTCCCTCGCAGGGCCAGACGCTTTTCGACGTGCACCGCCTGCGCGTGCTGGCCAGACCCTACGGCGTGACGAAGATCGACGCCGCGCCGCAGTTGACGGTCATCAGCTTCCGGCCGAACCCGCCGGTCGATGCGTTGAAGATCATCGAGCTGGTGCAGAAGAACCGCCACATCAAGCTCGCTGGCAATGACAAGCTTCGCATCGAACGTGCGCTACCGGAACCACTTGCGCGAGCGAAGCTGGTGCGCGAAGTTCTGCGCGCGCTGGGCACGCCGACGACGGCACTGCTGGCAGCGTGATGCGAGGGCGCGCTTCGTCTCGCAGCCGTCGACGCGAAACATGACATGACCAGCGAAGAGAACTCAAATGTTCCCGCGCGGCCTGGGCGCGTCTTTCGCCGCGAAGCCAATGCCGACGACCGCAGCTGGCTGCACTGGCTGCCCGGCCTCTACACCCTTCGCCACTACGAAGTAGCCTGGCTGCGCCACGACCTCGTCGCCGGCCTGGTGCTGACGACGATGCTCGTGCCGGTCGGCATCGCCTACGCGGTGGCCTCGGGCGTGCCGGGAATCTACGGCCTGTACGCCACGATCGTACCGTTGCTCGCCTACGCGCTGTTCGGCCCGAGCCGAATCATGGTGCTCGGGCCCGACTCTTCGCTGGCGTCGTTGATCCTTGCCGTCGTGCTGCCGCTTTCCGCAGGCGATCCCGCGCGCGCCGTTGCGCTGGCGGGGGCGATGGCGGTTGTCTCCGGCGGGTTGTGCGTCCTGGCTGGCGTGCTGCGGCTGGGCTTCGTCACCGAGCTGCTCTCCAAGCCGATCCGCTATGGCTACATGAACGGCATTGCGCTGACCGTGCTGATCAGCCAGTTGCCGAAGCTGTTCGGGTTCTCGGTCGAGGGCGACGGACCGCTGCATTCGCTGTGGGCGTTCGTGCAGGCGCTCCCGGCCGGCCAGACGAACGCGCCGGCGCTGGGGCTCGGCGCAGCGACGCTGGCGGTGATCCTTCTGCTCAAGGGCCGCAAGAACCTGCCCGGCATCCTGATTGCAGTGGTCGGCGCAACGGTCGTCGTCGGCGCGTTCGGGCTCGAAATGCATGGCGTCGCGGTGCTGGGCTCGCTGCCGCAAGGCTTGCCGGCGTTCGCGATTCCATGGATCACGGCCGACGATCTGACGCCGGTGATTCTGGGCGGCGCGGCCGTGGCCCTGGTCGCCTTCGCCGACACGAGCGTGCTGTCGCGCGCCTATGCTGCACGCACGCGCAGCGTGGTGGATCCGAACCAGGAAATGCTGGGTCTCGGACTTGCCAACCTGACGACCGGTTTCTTCCAGGGCTTTCCGATCAGCAGCAGCTCGTCGCGCACGCCAGTGGCAGAAGCCGCAGGCGCCAGAACCCAGTTGACCGGTGTGGTCGGCGCGCTGGCCGTTGCCGCCCTGCTGATGCTGGCGCCGGATCTGCTTCGCCACCTGCCCGTCAGCGCGCTCGCCGCCGTGGTGATCGCTTCGGCCCTGGGCCTGTTCGAGTTGGCCGACCTGCGGCGAATCTACCGCATCCAGCGCTGGGAGGCCTGGCTGTCGATCGGCTGCTGCGCCGGCGTGGTCGTGCTGGGCGCCATCCCGGGCATCGGGCTGGCGATCGTGCTCGCGGTCATCGAGTTCCTGTGGGACGGGTGGCGCCCACACTCCGCGGTGCTCGGCCGGACCGACGAGATCAAGGGTTACCACGACATTGCACGCCACCCCGAGGCGCGGCTGATCCCGGGACTGGTGCTTTTCCGCTGGGACGCGCCGCTGTTCTTCGCCAACGCCGAGTGGTTCCACAAACGCGTGTTCGACGCGTTGGCCGGCTCGCCGACGCCGGTACGCTGGCTCGTCGTTGCCGCCGAGCCGGTGACCAGCGTGGACGTCACCGCCGCCGACATGCTGGCCGAGCTCGACGAAACGCTGCATGCGGCAGGGATCGAACTCTGCTTTGCCGAGATGAAGGGCCCGGTGAAGGACAAGCTGAAGCGGTTCGGGCTCTTCGCGCGGCTGGGCGAGGCGGCCTTCTTTCCCACCGTCGACGAGGCCGTGGCCGGCTATCTGCGCGTCCATCGCGTGGTCTGGGCCGACCGCATCGAGTAGCGCCCCCAGCCAGGACGTGCCGCGGCGGGATAATTCGTCGTCGTCAACACTGCCTCTTCCATGCTGTCCAACGAATTCGCCTCCGGCCTGTTCATCCGCGGCTTCAAGCCGCCGCTGCACTTGGCCGACTTCAGGCTGATCGCGTTCGACATGGATTCGACGCTGATCAACATCGAATGCGTCGACGAGATCGCCGCCGCAGCAGGGCGCAGGGACGAGGTTGCCGCCATCACCGCGGCGGTGATGCGCGGCGAGATCACCGACTACCGGCACAGCTTGCGCCGGCGCCTTGCACTGTTGCGCGGCGTGCCCGTTCAGGCCCTGGAAGACGTGTACGCGAATCGCCTGCGGCTGAACCCGGGCGTCGAGACCTTCGTCCGCGTCTGCCGGGCGGCGGGGCTGAAGACGCTGCTGGTCTCCGGGGGGTTCACCTTCTTCAGCGAACGCATCCGGACGCGCCTCGGCCTCGACTTCGCGCGCGCCAACATGCTCGAGATCGAGAACGGCGTGCTGACGGGCCTGCTGATCGACCGCCCCTGGGGCGAGATCGTCGATGGCGCCGAGAAGAAGCGCGTGGTGCTCGAAGTGTGCGAGCTGATGGGCATCGGCACCGAACAGGCGATCGCCGTTGGCGACGGCGCGAACGATCTGCCGATGATGGGAGCGGCAGGCCTGTCCATCGCCTACCACCCGAAGCCCACGGTGCGTGAGCTGGCGATGATCTCGATCATGGAGGGCGGCATGGACCGCGCTCTGGAGGTGTTGCAGCGCTGACGCCGCCGGCTCCGAGCGTGAGAGGGCATCGAATGCACCCGCACTCGATTCCCTCTCACGCTCTCACTCGCGCAGGCGGAACACCAGTTGCACCGCGTGCGCCTGCGCCGTGGCGATTGGCCGGTAGTGCCACTGTCGAACGGCGTCCAGCGCGACCGGGTCGAGCACCCTGTCGCTGGATGAACGCACCGACGCATCGAGGACCGAACCGTCGAGTCCGACGGTGAACTGCACCACCACCTCGGCGTCGTCCCGCAGGCGCCGCCGCAGCCGATCGGGCAGCACCGGTTCGACATAGTCGATGAGTTCGAGCGCCGCGTTCGACACCGGTGGCGCGGTGCTCGGGAGCGTCGGGGCGGTGCTCGGGAGCATCGGCGGCGCATCGGCCGTCACCTCGCTCGCCGGCTCCCGTGAAGGCAGGGCTTCGGCCATCGGCAGGGACGGCGGCGACGGTGGTGCCGACAACGCAGACTGAACCGGAGCTTCCTCTTCCGACGGCTCCTGTTCGACCCTGGCGGGTGGTGTCTGGCCGGTCTGCAAAGGGTCCTCCGGCTTCGGGGGTTCCGCGGCGGGGGCGGGCAGCAGCGACGCCGTGCGCTCTGGTGCGTTGGGCGGTGCCGGCTGCCCTGCCGCCGTCATGGCGGCCTGCCGGTCACCCACCGGGCGCTCCACTGCCCTCTTTGACACGGCCTTCTGCGCCGGTTCGGCCTCCACGGCCTTCTGCCGCGGTTTGATCTTGCTCGCCTCGATGATCATCCGAAGCGGATTGTCCGCATCACGCCTCGCGCGCGCGGGCGCATCGGCGTCCTGCCCCAGCGTGACGCCGGCGTGCAGGCAGGCCAGCGCGCACACGAGATGCCTCGGATTCATCAGCTT
The DNA here is from genome assembly GCA_963802435.1 of uncultured bacterium. GTDB lineage: Bacteria > Pseudomonadota > Gammaproteobacteria > Burkholderiales > Burkholderiaceae_C > CAIKUF01. The sequence goes on along the minus strand of CAWDIT010000002.1, from coordinate 203,434 downwards.
GTGCTCTCCCCGTCGGCGTCGCGCTTGGCTGTGCAGCTCGGGCGCGTCGCCGCTGCCAAGGTATCGGCGCTCCGAGCCCGACCTTGACCGGGCAATCGTTGCAGCGCCAAACGGCTGTTGCGACGTGTGACACCCGGGCTAACCCGGGCGCCGCGACATGACACCCGGGCATACGATCCGGCTACCTATCAACCCCGGCGGAGGACACTGCCATGAGTTCACAGACGAAGTTCCTGCTCGACGAGAGCAAGATGCCGCGCTACTGGTACAACATCGCCGCCGATCTGCCGGTACCGGCGCCCGCCGTGCTGCACCCGGGTACGCTCCAACCTGTCGGCCCTGACGACCTGGCGCCGTTGTTCCCTATGGAACTGATCATGCAGGAGGTGAGCACCGAGCGCGAGGTGCCGATCCCCGAGCCCGTGCGCGACGTGTTCAAGCTGTGGCGGCCGTCGCCGCTGTACCGCGCCCACCGCCTGGAGAAGGCGCTCGGCACGCCGGCAAAGATCTACTACAAGTACGAAGGCGTTTCGCCCGCGGGCTCGCACAAGCCGAATACGGCGATCCCGCAAGCCTGGTACAACCAGCAGGCAGGCATCCGCAAGATCGCGACCGAGACCGGTGCCGGGCAGTGGGGTTCGTCGCTCGCGTTCGCCGGCGCACTGTTCGGCCTCGAGATCACGGTGTTCCAGGTGCGCGTTTCTTACGACCAGAAGCCGTACCGGCGCGCATTGATGGAAACCTACGGCGCGCGCTGCATTGCGTCACCTTCCAACGAGACCAATTCAGGCCGCGCCATCCTGGCCAAGGACCCGAATCACCTCGGCTCGCTCGGCATCGCGATTTCCGAGGCGGTCGAAGTGGCGGCGACGCACGACGACACGAAGTACGCGCTCGGCTCGGTGCTCAACCATGTGCTGATGCACCAGACCATCATCGGCCAGGAAGCGATCCTGCAGTTAGAGATGGCCGGCGACGACCCCGACGTGATCGTCGGCTGCACCGGCGGTGGCTCCAACTTCGCCGGCATCGCGTTCCCGTTCCTCGGCCTGCAACTGCGCGGCGGCAAGAAGCGCCGCATCGTCGCCGTCGAGCCTGCGGCCTGCCCGTCGCTGACGCGTGGCCAGTATGCCTACGACTTCGGCGACACGGCTCACCTGACGCCGTTGACGAAGATGCACACGCTCGGCTCGACGTTCACGCCGCCGGGCTTTCATGCCGGTGGCCTGCGCTACCACGGCATGGCGCCGTTGGTGTCGCACCTGAAGCAGCTCGGCCTCATCGAGGCCACGGCGTATCACCAGACCCAGTGCTTCCAGGCCGGCGTGCAGTTCGCCCGCGCCGAAGGCATCGTGCCCGCGCCGGAGGCCAATCACGCAGTGCTCGGCGCGATCCAGGAGGCGATGCGCTGCAAGCGCGAAGGCCGCTCTGAAGTGATCCTGTTCAACCTGTGCGGACACGGGCATTTCGACATGTCGTCGTACAGCAACTACGCGGCTGGCAAGCTCATCGACCAGCCTTACGACGAAGCCGAACTCGCAATGGCGCTCGCCGGCCTGCCGACGGTGCCGGCCTGAAGTGTGCAGGGAGCTGCCGCGCAGGCGGCAGCTCCCGAGCCGTCCCGGCACCCATCGCCGCCCGGGGTCGCTGCGCAGACGTTCAAGGGAACGCCGGGCCGCCCCCAAGTTTCCTTGCTCCCCCTCGGGGGGGCGGCCGCCGCGAGGCGGCGGCCTTGGGGGCGCTCAGTACTCGGTTCCCGCGGAGCCAGGCGCCAGGTTGTCGAATTTCGTCAGCGGCTTCAGGAAGGTCAGCTTGATCGTGCCGACCGGCCCGTTGCGCTGCTTGCCGATGATGATCTCGGCAATGCCGGGCTCCTTGCTGGCGTCCTTCGTGTAGTAGTCGTCGCGGTAGATGAACATGATCACGTCCGCGTCCTGCTCGATGGCGCCCGATTCGCGCAGGTCGCTCATCATCGGACGCTTGTCGGTCCGGCTCTCGACGCTTCGGTTGAGCTGCGACAGCGCCATGACCGGGCACTGCAGTTCCTTCGCCAGCGCCTTGAGCCCGCGCGAGATCTCACCGATCACGGTGGCGCGGTTCTCCTCGCTGCTCGACGAGCCGCTCATCAACTGCAGGTAGTCGACGACGATCAGCCCGAGCTTGCCGCACTGGCGCGCCTGGCGACGCGCGCGGGCACGCAGCTCGCTGGGGTTCAGCGCCGGGCTCTCATCGATGTACATGCTGACCTTGCCGAGCTTGTCCACCGCCTCGGTCAGCCGCCCCCACTCGTCGTCGCGCAGAGCGCCGGTGCGCAGGTGCTGCTGGTCGATGCGTCCGAGGGAGCCGACCATGCGCAGCGCGAGCTGCGCGGCGCCCATCTCCATCGAGAACACGACGACCGGCAGGCCCTCGTTGACGGCCACGTACTCGGCGATGTTCAGCGCCAGCGCGGTCTTGCCCATCGACGGCCGCGCCGCCAGCACGACCAGGTCTCCCGGCTGCAGGCCGGCCGTCATCCGGTCGAGGTCGTAGAAGCCCGTGCGAACGCCTGTCACCTCCTCGGCGCCGTTCTCGTGCAGCTCGTTGACACGGTCGATCAGCTGGACGATCAACGCGTCCATGCTCTGCAAGCCCTGGCGCGAGCGAGAGCCTTCCTCGCCGATCTTGAAGATCTGGCCCTCGGCTTCGTCAAGGATCTGCGCCACCGGCCGGCCCTGAGGGTTGAAGGCCGTGGTCGCGATGTCGTCGCTGGCGGCAATCAGCTTGCGCAGGATGGCGCGCTCGCGGACGATCTCCGCATATCGGCGCAGATTGGCCGCGCTCGGAACGCTCTGCGCCAGCGCGTTCAGATAGACGAGGCCGCCGCACTCATCGGCCTTGCCGAGGCTCTGCAACTGCTCGAACACGGTGATGACGTCGGCCGGCTTGCTGGCGTTGACCATGTTGCCGATCGCCGCGTAGATCAGACGGTGCTCGTAGCGGTAGAAGTCGCTGTCGGTCAGCAGGTCGCCGGCCCGGTCCCAGGCGCTGTTGTCGAGCAGCAGGCCGCCGAGAACGCTCTGCTCCGCTTCGATCGACTGCGGCGGCACGCGCAGGCGCGCGACTTCGTCATCGGTCGGGTGGGGGGGCAGTTCGGACGGCTGGAAGATGGCGGACATCGTGCTGATCCTATGAACTCGGTCGCGAATTGCGTAGGCGGGAAAGTACCCGCTGCGGTGCGCAACCCTGTGCATATCCGGTGACAAAGCGGAGGATGGCGCGGGACAATTCCGAATTCCCTGAAATCGCACCGCACCGCACCGCACTGCGGTGCCGGCGCGCCATCGGTCGGCGACGCGACGGCGGAATAGAAAAGGGGCCGGCGATGCCGGCCCCGCTTCATGGTGCGGAAGATCTTACTGCGTTTCGCCCAGCACGACCACTTTGACTTCGATCGCGACGTCGGTGTGCGGAACGACAGTGACCGTGTGCTCACCGACGACCTTCAGCGGGCCGTTGGGCATGCGGACCTGCGACTTCACGACCTCGAATCCGATCCGCTTGAGCGACTCGGCGATGTCGTGGTTCGTCACCGAACCGAACAGACGGCCATCGACGCCGGCCTTCTGCGTGATGTGAACGGTGCGCCCGTTCATCTTTTCGCCCAGGGCCTGGGCGGCAGCGAGTTTCTCGCCGGCAGCCGCTTCGAGTTCGGCGCGCTTGACCTCGAACTCCTTGATCGCCGATTCCGTCGCGCGGCGCGCCTGGCGGGTCGGAATCAGGTAGTTGCGTGCGTAGCCGCTCTTGACCTTGACAACGTCACCGAGGTTGCCGAGGTTGGTCACTTTTTCCAGCAGGATGATTTGCATGGTGCGTGCCCCCTCAGACCTTGTGCTGGTCGCTGTACGGCAGCATGGCCAGGAACCGGGCCCGCTTGATGCAGGTCGTCAGCTGGCGCTGGAAGAACGCGCGCGTGCCCGTCAGGCGGGCCGGCGTGATCTTGCCGTTCTCGCCGATGAAATCGCGCAAGGTGTCGACGTCCTTGTAGTCGATCTCCTTGACGCCGGTCACCGTGAAGCGGCAGAAGCGCTTGCGGCGGAACAGCAGCGACTGGGTGTTGCGTTTGGGTTTGCGGTCCTTAGAGAACCGGCCTTTACCACGTGGCGGGGGCATATTTCACCTCGGTTGAATCTGTAGCAATGACGAACGATACGAAGGGGCTCGGCGTCTTCCGCCTCAAGCCAGCTCGGTCACATGAAAGACGACACCTCGGCCGTTGCGCTGGGCGCTGATAAAGCCGGCGAAACCCATTTCGGTTCCGATCGCCAGCTTCACCAGTGGCTGCGTGATCTCCCCGATGGCCACCGCACGAATCTCGACCGAGACCTTGCGCGGGTGACCGGCTTCCGTGAGCTGCGATTCGTGCTTGAGGCTCAAATCGAGCGCCGGCAGCCCGGCCGGGGTGTATCGCACAGCGCCCCGCTCCAGGAGTTGCGCCTGCAGAACCAGCCGGTTCATGCGGGCAGAACCCGGAGCGCGCGAGCAGCCGTCATGCGCGTGCCGTGGCCTCCTGCTGCGGTTGCGAGTGAGGCTGCGGCGCCTTGCGCGAGTCTTCGCGGTCGACCATCTTCATCATCACCGACGGGCCGGTCTCGGCCTGCGCCTTGCTCACCGTCAGGTGGCGCAGCACCGCGTCGTTGAAGCGAAAACCCGTTTCGAGCTCGGTCAGCACGGCCGGGCCGCACTCGATGTTGATGCACAGGTAGTGCGCCTTGGCCAGCTTCTGGATCATGTAGGCCATCTGGCGACGGCCCCAGTCTTCCACGCGGTGAACCTTGCCGCCGCCGGCTGTCACGACGCCCTTGTAGCGCTCCAGCATGGCCGGAACCTGTTCGCTCTGATCCGGATGGATCAGCAGCACGATCTCGTAATGGCGCATTCAAACTCCTTCTGGTTGGCGCCCCACGACAGCATCTAGCCGTCGCCGCGGGCTGGGCAGCCACCCCGCGGCGCTCGGACGAGGTCCGAGTGCATTTACCGGGTGTGGCAAGGGAAGCCGTGCATTATAGCCCGGACCCCGTCGCTGTCGATGTCGTGTGCGACAGTGCATCGAGGCGCGGATAGCGGATCCGTTCGGCCAGAGTTCGCTGCGCGGCGCTCGGTGGCGGCGTGAGCAGGCTCACGATGACGATCACGGCGAATCCGAGCGACACCCCGAACACACCTGCCGAGATGGGCCGGATGCCCCACCACAGCCCGAGCGGCATGGTGACGCCCAGCACGTCGCGCAGCCACGGCTGCGTGATGCCCATGTAATAGCAGGTCAGCGCGAGCCCGGCAACCATGCCGCACACGGCACCCCACTTGTTGGCGCGCTTCCAGAACACGCCCAGGACGAGCGCCGGGAAGAACGCCGCGGCAGCAAAGGAGAATGCCGCCGAGACCAGAAAAAGGATGTTGGCCGGTCGCTGGGCGGCCACGCTGGCCGCCGTGAGTGCCACCGCCAGCAACAGCACCTTCGAACTCGTGACGCGCCGGCTGGTCGGCGCGTTCGGGTCGATCATCTTGTAATAGGCATCGTGCGCCAGCGCATTGCCGATCGTCAGCAGCAGGCCATCGGCCGTCGACAGCGCAGCGGCGAGCGCGCCGGCAGCCACCAGCGCCGACACCACGTACGGCAGGCCGGCGATCCCGGGTGTCGCGAGCACGATGATGTCGCTACCGATGCGCATCTCGCCGAGTTGCAGGATCCCGTCGTGATTGATGTCCACCACCGAGAGCAGCGCCGGATCGGCCCGGGACCAGTGCGCGATCCAGGCGGGCAGCTGGTCGAACGGCGTGCCGACGAGGACGTTGAAGACCTCGAACTTCACCAGCACCGCCAGTGCCGGCGCAGTCACGTAGAGCAGCAGGATGAACAGCATCGACCAGGTCACTGACTCGCGTGCCTGCCTTACCGACGGCGTGGTGTACGAGCGTGCCAGGACGTGCGGCAGCGCAGCGGTGCCGACCATCAGGCAAAACACCAGTGCGAGAAAGTTGCGCCGCGACTCGTCGAAGGCGCGCCGCTCGGCGGGGCTGCCCGCGGGGTCGCCGGCAAAGGGCAGCGCGTGGCGCGGCATGCCTCCCAGGGGCTTCGCACGCGCCTCGTCGTCGTCGCGCAGCCGTGCCCATGCTTCGCGCGCCGCAGGCACGCTGCGCGGAATCAGGTGCAGCGCCTTCTCCGCGGCCTGGATCTGCACCAGCGGAGCGTCGGTCGCCCTCAACTCGGCCAGCCGGCCCGCCGCGGCCGCGCGATCGACCGCCAGTGCCGCGGGGACGTTCGCGAGCCTGGCCGCGTACTCGCGGGCTTGCGCCGCGAAGGCTGCCACGACCTCCTGCTCCTTCGGGTCGGCCAACAGATCGGCCTCGCGCTCGGTCACCTTCTGCATCTGGATGCCGTAGACGAGTTGCGGCAACGGCACGCCCGTCTGCTTCACCGACAGCCAGACGACCGGGATCATGTAGGCGACGATCAGGACGATGTACTGGCCCACCTGCGTCCAGGTGACGGCACGCATGCCGCCGAGAAAGGAGCAGACAAGGATGCCGCCGAGGCCGAGGAAGATGCCGATCTCGAAGGCGACGCCGGTCAGGTGCGTCGTGATCAGCCCGACGGCATAGATCTGCGCCACGACATAGGTGAATGAACACAGGATCGCGGCGAACACGCCGATCAGGCGGGGCAGCGTGCCACCGTAGCGCTCGCCGAGGAAATCGGGAATCGTGAACTGGCCGAACTTGCGCAGATAGGGCGCGAGCAGCAGGGCTACCAGGCAGAAGCCACCCGTCCAGCCGAGAACGAAGGCGAGTCCGCCCGGATCGTCGGCCGTGCCCGAAAAGCCCTGCAGATACAGAGTGCCGGCCAGGCCGATGAAGGAGGCAGCCGACATCCAGTCCGCGCCAGTCGCCATGCCGTTGTACAGCGCCGGTACGCGGCGGCCGGCCACGTAATACTCGGCCTCGTCCGTCGTGCGGCTGATGATGCCGATGATCGCGTACACGATCACCGTCGATCCGAGGAAAATCGCGCCGATCCAGCTCTTGGGCAGACCCATGCGCTCGAGCATGCCCAATGTCAGCAGGAATGCGACGAAGCCCAGCGCATAGCCGCCGTACACCAGGTGCAGGCGGCGCTCGAAGGGACCCCCGCGCGTCGGCACGCGGCGTGTGGGCGGTCGGCTCACCTCACATGCCCTGCCGCCCCGGCCCTGAGGTTCGGCGCGATCAGCGCCCCGCCAAGCGCTGCCAGGTCCTGACCACGCTGTCCGGGTTGAGCGAGATCGACGCGATGCCTTCGTCGGTCAGCCAGTCTGCGAAGTCGGGATGGTCGCTCGGGCCCTGGCCACAGATGCCGATGTACTTGCCCGCGGCCAGGCAGGCCGCGATGGCACGTGATATCAGTGCCTTGACGGCCGGGTCGCGTTCGTCGAAGTCCCGGGCCAGCAGTTCGAGGCCGGAGTCGCGGTCCAGTCCTAGCGTGAGCTGCGTCAGGTCGTTCGAGCCGATCGACATGCCGTCGAAGTGCTCTAGAAACTGCTCGGCCATGATCGCATTGCTCGGCACCTCGCACATCATGATCACGCGCAGGCCGTCGGTGCCCCCGTCCCTCGCGCGACGCAGCCCCTTCTCGGCCAGCATCGCGACGACGCGACGCGCCTGCTCGACCGTGCGCACGAACGGCACCATGATCTCGACGTTGGTGAGCCCCATTTCGCGCCGCACGCGCGTCAGCGCCTCGCACTCCATTGCGAAGGCCTCGCCGAAGGTTTCGCTGATGTAGCGCGACGCGCCGCGAAAACCGAGCATCGGGTTCTCCTCCTCGGGCTCGTAGCGAGAACCGCCGATCAGCTTGCGGTACTCGTTCGACTTGAAGTCCGACAGCCGCACGATCACCGGCTTCGGCCAGAACGCGGCGGCGATGGTGGCGATGCCCTCGGCGAGCTTGTCGACGTAGAACGCTCGCGGCGAGGCATGACCGCGCGCCACCGACTCGACTGCCTTCTTCAGGTCGATGTCGATGTTCGGGTAGTCGAGGATCGCCTTCGGGTGTACGCCGATGTTGTTGTTGATGATGAACTCGAGCCGCGCCAGGCCGACGCCTGCGTTGGGCATCTGGCAGAAGTCGAACGCGAGTTGCGGGTTGCCGACGTTCATCATGATCTTCACCGGGCAGGGCGGCATCTCGCCGCGCTCGACCTCGCTCACTTCGGTCTCGAGCAGGCCGTCGTAGATGTATCCGGTGTCTCCTTCGGAGCAGGCCACGGTGACGAGTGCGCCGTCCTTGAGCGTGCTGGTCGCATCGCCGCAGCCGACCACTGCGGGAATACCGAGTTCGCGGGAGATGATGGCCGCGTGGCAAGTGCGGCCGCCACGGTTGGTGACGATCGCGCTGGCGCGCTTCATGACAGGTTCCCAGTTCGGGTCGGTCATGTCGGTGACGAGCACGTCGCCAGGCTGCACCTGGTCCATCTCGGCCAGGCTGTGCACGATGCGCACGGGACCGGTGCCGATCTTCTGGCCGATCGCTCGTCCTTCGGCGAGGACGATGCTCTTGCTCCTGTCACCTTTCAGCTTGTAGCGCTGTTCGCCTTTGCCCTTGGACTGGCTCTTCACCGTCTCCGGCCGAGCCTGCAGGATGTAGAGCCTGCCGTCGGCGCCGTCCTTGCCCCACTCGATGTCCATCGGCCGGCCGTAGTGCTGCTCGATGGTCACCGCGTAGCGGGCAAGCTCGGCCACGTCGGCATCGGTCAGCGAGTAGCGGTTGCGCAGTTCGGGCGCCGTGTCCACCGTCCTCACGAGCTTGCCGCTGCCGGCCTTCTCGTCCGCCGACGCGAATTCCATCCTGATCAGCTTCGAACCCAGATTGCGCCGGATGATCGGCAGCTTGCCCGCGCGCAGCGCGGGCTTGTGGACGTAGAACTCGTCCGGGTTCACCGCGCCCTGCACCACCGTCTCGCCGAGACCGTAGCTCGAGGTGATGAACACCACGTCCTCGAAGCCGCTCTCGGTGTCGATCGTGAACATCACGCCCGCCGCGCCAAGATCGGAGCGAACCATGCGCTGCACACCGGCCGAGAGCGCGACGTCGGCGTGCGCAAAGCCCTTGTGCACGCGGTAGCTGATCGCGCGATCGTTGTAGAGCGACGCGAACACCTCCTTCATCTTCGCCAGCACCTCGTCGATGCCGTGCACGTTGAGGAAGGTTTCCTGCTGGCCCGCGAAGCTGGCGTCGGGCAGGTCTTCGGCAGTTGCCGACGAGCGCACCGCGAACGATGCACCGGGGTTGGTCCGCGCCAATGGCTCGAAAGCCTCGCGGATCGCCGTCTCCAGAGCGGGCGGAAATGGGGTCGCCTCGATCCAGCCGCGGATCTCGGCGCCAGCCGCGGCGAGCGAGCGCACGTCGTCGGTATCGAGCGCCGCAAGCCGCGCCTCGATGCGCGCCGCCAGGCCCTGGTGCTTCAGGAACTCGCGAAAGGCGTGCGCCGTGGTGGCGAAGCCCCCCGGCACGCGCACCCCCGACGCGGCCAGTTGGCTGATCATTTCGCCGAGGGAGGCGTTCTTTCCGCCCACCGCCTCGACATCGGTCATTCTCAGTTGTTCAAACGGCACGACCAGGGCGGTCGCCAGTAAGGTGGATGACATGGGAGGACTCCGTGATGATGAGAAATCGGGGCCTCCCGCACCTGCATGCGCGAGCGCGGCGCCTGCGCGTACGGTCGCAGCGACACCTGCGCCACTCCGGCGCAAGGGCTGATCGACGAACGGGGGCGACAAAGCGGCATCGGGAACGGGCAGGAAATTGCCTTCGATTCTACGAGTCTGGAATGACCTGCCTATCATGGCGGCACGATTGCAAGCGCCGCGCGCCCCTGGACATGCCGAACCGAACCGTCTTCTTCGTCTCCGACAGCACCGGCATCACCGCCGAGACCTTCGGCAATTCGATCCTCAACCAGTTCGCAGCGAAGCCGCACCACGTCCGGCGCCCCTTCATCGACAGCGTCGACAAGGCACACCAGGTGGTGCGCGAGATCAACCACACGGCCGAGCTCGAAGGCAAGCGGCCGATCGTGTTCGTGACGCTGGTCGACCACGCAGTGCTCGGTGTCGTCAAGACGAACAGCCGCGGCCTGGTGCTCGACATGTTCAATACCTTCATCGAGCCGCTGGAGGCTGAGTTCGGCATCAAGTCGAACCACCGAGTCGGCCGCTTCACCGACGTGGCCCGTAGCCAGGAGTACACCGACCGCATCGAAGCGATCAGCTTCGCGCTCGCGCACGACGACGGGCAATCGGCGAAGAACCTGGCCTCGGCCGACGTGATCCTGGTCGGGGTCAGCCGCAGCGGAAAGACGCCGACCTCGCTCTACCTCGCGATGCAGCACGGCATCAAGGCAGCGAACTATCCACTGATCCCCGAGGACTTCGAACGCGGCCAGATCCCGGCCACGCTCGCGCCGCACAAGGCCAAGTGCTTCGGCCTGACGATCGATCCGGCACGCTTGAGCCAGATTCGCAACGAGCGGCGCCCGAACAGCAGGTATGCGTCGCTCGGGAACTGTCGGCACGAAGTCAAGGAGGCCGAGGCGATGATGGGGCGCGAAGGCATCGCCTGGCTGAGTTCGACCCACAAGTCGATCGAGGAAATCGCCACGACGATCCTGCGCGACCTGCGCCCCGATCGCCTGATGTACTAGGCCTCCCGCCTTGCCGCCACACGTTGGCGCGCCGACTCGTACATGCACACCGCCGCCGCCGCGGCGACATTGAGGGATTCTTCACCCCCCGGCTGCGCGATGCGCAGCTCGGCCTGGCAGCGCGGCAGCAATCCGGTCGACAAGCCCTGCCCTTCGTTGCCGAACGCAAACGCACAGGGCCACGGCAGCGGCAGCTCATCGATGCAGTTCGCCGCGTGCGAACTGGTCGCGAACAGCGGCACGGCCAGACTGGCGAGCATTGCCATCTCGACCCCCTCGACCAGATTCAAGCCGAAGTGCGCTCCCATGCCGGCGCGAAGCACCCGCGGCGACCACAGCGCCGCCGTCCCCTTGATGGCGAGCACCTGCGTGAAGCCGAACGCCGCCGCACTGCGCAGGATCGTCCCGACGTTGCCCGCATCCTGCAGCCGATCGAGTACCACGCTCGGCGCATCGGGCGATACGCTGGCAGTGTCGCTCCAGGGCACCGCAAAGCCCATCGGCGGCGGCGACCCGAGTCCGCTCACGCCGGCCATCAGCGCGGCCGGAACGATCGCCACGCTCGCGGCCCGACTCGCAAGGATTCGCAGCGACGGATCTTCCCAGCCGGCTTGCGTGATCACCGCCAGCGGCACGGCACCGCCGTGCTGCACGAACGCCTTGCACAGGTGATCGCCCTCCAGCCACAGCTCGCCGAACTTGCGGTAGGCCGACGGGTCCGTCGCGAGCTTGCGCAGTCGCACCAGCAGCGGATTGTCCTTCGAGGCAATCGAACGGACTGCAGGCATCCTAGTCTTCCAGCACGGCCCGCACCGGCGCGAACGAGCGCCGGTGCTGCGGGCAGGCGCCATGCTCGCGCAATGCGGCCAGGTGCGCCGGCGTCGGGTAGCCCTTGTGCCCGTCGAAGCCGTACTGCGGATGCTGCACGTGCAATGCCGCGCAAAGGCGATCGCGCTGCACCTTGGCGAGGATGGACGCCGCGGCGATCGCCTTCACGCGCGCATCGCCCTTGACGATCGCCTCGGACCGCATGCTCAACACCGGCAGCCGGTTGCCGTCGACGAGCACCTTGTGCGGCCGAAGGCGCAGGCCGTCCACGGCGCGGCGCATCGCGAGCAGCGTGGCCTGCAGGATGTTCAGCGCGTCGATCTCCTCGACGCTCGCCTGCGCAATGCTGCAGCACAGCGCCTTGGCGCGGATCTCGTCGAACAGCCGCTCGCGCGTTCGCGGGCCGAGCTTCTTCGAGTCGGCAAGGCCCTTGATCGGATGCAGCTCGTCGAGGATCACCGCGGCGGCGACCACCGGACCGGCCAGCGGGCCGCGGCCGGCCTCGTCGACGCCGGCAACGAGGCCGGGCGCGTCGAGGCAGAAGGCAAGCTGGTCAGCGAGCCAGGATCGCTTCGAGGGCATCGGTGGCGGCCTGCGCCGTGTTGCGGCGCAGTTCGAGGTGCAGACGGGTGAAGCGCTCGCGCAGCGCGGCCACGCGCTGCGGGTCGTCGAGCCAGGCGAGCGCGGCCTGCGCCAGGCGTTCGGGCGTGGCCTCGCCCTGCAGCAGCTCGGGCACGACGGCGTCGCGCAGCAGGATGTTGGGCAGGCCGACCCACGGCAGCAGCCTCTGGCGTCGCATCCATTGCCACGACAGCCAGTGCATGTTGTAGGCGATCACCATCGGTCGCTTGAAGAGCGCCGCTTCGAGCGTGGCCGTGCCGCTCGCCACGAGCACGACATCGCAGGCGGCCAGCGCCTCCTGCGAGCGGCCGTCGAGCAGCTCGATCGGCACGCCGGAGGCGAACTCGACGAGCATCGGCTCGACCAGCGGGCGCAACCCGGGCACCACCGGCAACACGAAGCGCAGCCCCGGCCTGGTGCGGTGCATCACCGACGCGGCACCGAGCAGCCGGGGCGCGATGTACTCGATCTCGGAGCGGCGGCTGCCGGGCAGCAGGGCGACGACCACGTCGTCGCTCGCCAGGCCGAGCGCTCGCCGGCTCTCGTCGCGCGGCACCTCGAGCGGGATCGCGTCGGCCAGCGGATGCCCGACATAGGTCGCCGCAATGCCATGCGCCTCGTACAGCGCCGGCTCGAACGGGAACAGGCACAGCACGTGGTCCACCGACCGCCCGACCTGGTGCACCCGCTCGGGCCGCCAAGCCCAGATCGACGGGCTGACGAACTGCACCGTCCTGATTCCCCCGGCGCGCAGCCGCGCCGCGAGTCCGAGGTTGAAATCCGGCGCATCGACGCCGATGAAGGCGTCGGGGCGCTCGCGCAGCAGGCGCTCGCCGAGCTGGCGACGGATCGCAGCGATCGCGCGATAGTGGCGCAGCACCTCGACATAGCCGCGCACGGCCAGCCGGTCGTGCGGCCACCAGGCCTCGAAGCCCTGCGCCGCCATCTGCGGCCCGCCGATGCCAGCCGCCACCAGTGCCGGCCAGCGCCGCTTCAGCGCTGCGAGCAGCATGCCGGCCAGCAGGTCACCGGAGGCTTCGCCGGCCACCATGCCGAGGCGCAGCGTGGCCGACGAGAATTGCGATGCCACACCGATGCCGCTCAACGCACGATGCCGCGTCGGACACCGGCCAGAAAGCCGGTCATCAGCTCGACGTCGGTACGCGCCTCGGGCGCATCCGCGGCCAGGCTGCCGATCAGTTCCCGCGCCTGCTCCAGGGTGTGCCCGGCGCGGTAGAGCAGTCGATGCATCTGCTTGACGACAGCGATGCGGGGCGGCGAGAAGCCCCGTCGGCGCAGGCCCTCGACGTTGAAGCCGCGCACGGCGAGCGGATTGCCGTCGACCATCATGAATGGCGGCACGTCCTGCGAGACATGGCTTTGAAAGCCGATCATCGCGTGAGCGCCGATCTTCACGAACTGGTGGACACCGCTCAACCCGCCGACGATCGCCCAGTCGCCAACATGCACGTGGCCGGCGAGCGTCGCGTTATTGGCGAGCACGGTCTGGTCGCCGACCTGGCAGTCGTGCGCGATGTGGACGTAGGCCATCACCCAGTTGTCAGAGCCGAGGCGTGTGACGCCACTGTCTTGTGCGGTGCCGAGGTTGAAGGTGCAGAACTCGCGGATGGTGTTGCGGTCGCCGATCGCCAGCGCGGTCGATTCGCCCGCGTACTTCTTGTCTTGCGGCACGGCACCGATCGAACAGAACTGGAAGATGCGGTTGTCGCGGCCGAGCGTCGTGCGGCCCTCGACCACGCAGTGCGGGCCGATCGTCGTGCCCTCGCCGATGCGCACCTGCGGCCCGATCAGCGCGTAGGCGCCGACACTCACCGACGCAGCGAGCTCCGCCTGCGGCGAAACGATGGCTGTCGGGTGGATCGTCGTCATGACCGCGAAACGGCGCGCCTTTTCTCAGTGCCCGCCGGGCCGCCCCAAGGGCACTGAGATCCCCTCCGGGGGCGACACCGCAGGTGTCTCGGGGCCGTCATTTCAAGCCACGGTGCGCATCGTGCACATCAGTTCGGCCTCGACCGCCAGTTCGGCGCCGACCGTCGCGCGGACCTTGAACTTGTAGATGCCCGACTTGGAACGGACCAGCTCGGCCTCGAGCACCAGTTGGTCACCGGGCACGACCGGACGCTTGAAGCGCGCGGCGTCGATGCCGACGAAGTAGACCACCGAATCCTCGCCGATGCCGCCGGCCAACGACTTGAACGCGAGCAGCGCCGCTGCCTGCGCGAGCGCCTCGAGCATCAGCACGCCGGGCATCACCGGGCGACCGGGGAAGTGTCCGGAAAAGAACGGCTCGTTGATCGTGACGTTCTTCAGCGCCTTGATGCGCACGCCCTCTTCCACTTCGAGCACGCGATCGACGAGCAGGAACGGGTAGCGGTGCGGCAGCCGCTGCAGGATGTGCTGGATGTCCATGGTCACGGCGTCTTCTTCTCGAGGGCGCGCAACCGGTTGCGCAGGCTGTGCAATTGCCGCAGCGTGGCGGCGTTCTTTTCCCAGGCGGCATTGTCGTCGATCGGGAACATGCCGCTGTACACGCCGGGTCGATGCAGTGAGTGCGACACGACCGCGAACGCCGACACATGGACGTTGTCGGCCAGCGTCACGTGGCCGGCAGCCCCGGCCCCCCCGGCGAACGTGCAGTGGGCGCCGATCGTCACGCTGCCCGAGATCCCGACGCAGCCGGCCAGTGCGCTGTGCGCGCCGATGTGGACGTTGTGCGCGATCTGCACCAGGTTGTCGATCTTCACGCCGTCCTCGATCACGGTGTCGTCGAGCGCACCGCGGTCGACGCAGGTGTTCGCGCCGATCTCGACGTCGTCGCCGATACGCACGCCGCCGAGCTGCTCGATCTTGACCCAGGTTCCCTCGTGCGCAGCAAAACCGAAACCGTCGGCACCGATCACTGCACCGCTGTGGACGATGCCGCGCGCGCCGATCCTGCAGCCCGCGCCGAGCGTCACATGCGGCGCAAGGCGAGTGCCCTCGCCAACCTGCGCGCCCGCGCCGACCACGCAGTGCGCCCCGACGACGGCATGCGCGCCGACGACCGCGCCGGCCTCGATGACCGCCAGCGCTCCGACCGCCGCGCTCGCGTCGATCGATGCGCTGGCATCGACGACGGCGCTCTTGTGAATCCCCGGCACGGGCGCGCTTCGCGTCTGCCCCGCCCACCACTGGGTCAGGCGCGCGAGATAGACATACGGGTCCGGTGTCACGAGGGCCGCGCCGCGTGCCGCCGCCGCGTCGCGCAAGGCCGGGGCGACGACGATACAGGCTGCCCGGGTCGTCTCGAGCTGCGCGCGGTAACGTTCGTTGGAAAGGAAACTCAGCGTGGAAGGCGTGGCGCCTTCCAGCGGGCCGATCCGGGTGATGCGCAGACCGGGGTCACCGACCAGTTCGCCGCCGAGCTGTGCGGCGATCTCACCCAGCGCGAAGGCAGTCACATCGGCAACTTACTTCGCCGGCTGCGCATTCAGCGCCTTGATCACCTTCTCGGTGATGTCGACGCGAGAACTGACGAACGTGGCGTCCTGCAGGATCAAGTCGTACTTCTCGGCCTCGAAGATCTGCTTGATGGCCTTGTTCGCGCGCTCGATGACGCCGCCGAGTTCCTCGTTCTTGCGCTGGTTCAGGTCTTCCTGGAACTCGCGTCGCTTGCGCTGGAACTCGCGGTCCTGTTCGACCAGGTCCCGCTGGCGGCGGCTGCGCTCGGCCTCCGACAAGGTCGGGGCGTCCTTCTCGAGCTTCTCCGAGGCGGCCTTCAGCCTCGCCGCCACTTCGGAGAGATCCTTCTCGCGCTTGGCAAACTCGGCCTCGAGCTTGGCCTGGGCAGCCTTCGCGGGAATGGAATCGCGCAGCACCCGCTCGCCGCTGACATAGCCGATGCGCAACTCCTGGGCCTGGCTCAGTGCGGGCAAGGCAAGCAGCACGGCTGCGGCGGTGAACTTCACGAAGAAACTATTCATTAGAACGCGGTCCCGATCTGGAATTGCAGTTTCTGGATTCTATCGCCTGGCAGTTTGCGGATCGGCACGCCATAGCTCAGTTTGAGCGGGCCCACCGGCGAGATCCAGCTCATGCCGACGCCGGCCGACGCGCGCAGGCTGTCGAAGGTGAGCGGCTGGTTGACCCCCCACACATTGCCGGCATCGAGGTAGCCGAATGCGCGCAGAGAACGGTCGTTGCCCATGCCCGGCACCGGCAGATAGAGCTCGTTGTTGAGATTGAACTTGCGCGTGCCGCCGATGAAGGCGCCGGTCACGTCGATCGGACCGAGCGACCCCTGCTCGAAGCCGCGCACCGAGCCGAGGCCACCGCCATAGAAGTTCTTGAACACCGGGTAGGGCTGGCCATTCATGCCGACGCCGTAGCCGAACTCGGTATTGAATCCGTAGGTGATCTGGCGCGTGATCGGAAAGTACTGCTGATACTGCAGGTTGAGCCGCAGGTAGCGCAAGTCGCCAGCGATCGACCACTCGCCGGTGACGCGCTTTAGGCTGCCGGAATTGGGCGTGATCGCGCTGTCGCGCTGGTCGCGCGACCAGCCGAGCGTGAGCGGCACCGAATTGCTGTCGCGCCCGAACTCCTCGACGTAGATCTGGTAGTTCAGCGGCATGCCCAGAATGTTGCCGTTCAACGTGGTCTGCTCGTAACCGAGCCCGTAGTAGACGGTATCGAAATCGCTGTACGGCACACCGAAGCGCACCGACGTGCCGCCGGTCACGATCTGGTAGTACTCGCCCTGACTGTTGAACGGCGTCGTCGTGCGGTAGTACAGGTCGAACGCGCGCGATATGCCGTCGAGCGTGAAGTACGGGTCCACCGTGCTCAGCACGACCACCCGATTGGAACTGCTGGTGTTGAGTTCCAGCCCGAGGTAGTTGCCCGAGCCGAGCACGTTGTCCTGCTTCACGGCCGCGTTGAACGCGAGCTTCGTCGCCGACGAGTAACCGATGCCGAGCGAGATGTTGCCGGTCTGCTTTTCCTTGACGTTGATCGTCAGGTCGACCTGGTCCTGCGCCCCAGGTACTTCGTTCGTCTCGATCGCCACCTCGCTGAAGTAGCCCAGGCGATCGACCCGGTCGCGCGAGAGCTTGATCTTGCGCGCGTCGTACCAGGACGCCTCGAATTGCCGGAACTCGCGGCGCACCACCTCGTCGCGCGTCTTGTAGTTGCCGGCCACGATGACGTGGCGCACGTAGACGCGCCGCTGCGGATCGGCCAGCAGCGTGATCACCACCTGCCCCTTGGCGCGGTCGATCTCCGTTCGCGCCTCGACTCGCGCGAAGGCATAGCCGAACGCGCCGTACAGGTCGAGGAAGTTCTTCGTCGTCGCCGCCACCGTCTCCGCACGGTAGAACTCGCCCGGACGGATGGTCACCAGGCTCTTGAACTCGTCCTCGCGACCGAGATAGTTGCCCTCCAGGGCGACGGCCGTGACGACATACGGCTGACCTTCGCGGATGTTGACCGTGATCGTGATGTCCTGCTTGTCGGGCGAGATCGTCACCTGGGTCGATTCGATCGCGAACTCGAGGTAGCCGCGGTTCAGGTAGTACGCCTTCAGCGTCTCTAGGTCGGCGTTGAGCTTGACGCGCGAGTAACGGTCGTTCTTCGTATAGAACGACAGCCAGCCGCTGGTGCCGAGGTCGAACAGCCCGCGCAAGGTGCTCTCCGAGAACGCCTGGTTGCCGACGATGCGCAACTCGCTGATGTGCGCCGTCTCGCCCTCGGTCACGGTGAAGGTGACGTTCACGCGGTTGCGCTCTGTCGGCGTGACGGTGGTCACCACTTCGGCGCCGTAGAGGCTTCGCGTCAGGTACTGGCGCTTGAGTTCCTGCTCCGCGCGGTCGGCCAGTGCCTTGTCGAACGGCAGGCCTTCGCCGATGCCGACCTCGCGCAGCGACTTCGCCAGCGCGTCCTTCTCGAACTCCTTCAGGCCGACGAAGTCGACGCTGGCGATGATCGGCCGTTCCTCGACGATGACCACCACCACCGTGGCCTCGATCTCGATGCGCACATCCTTGAACAGGCCGGTCGCGAACAGCGCCCGCAGCGCCGCGGCACCCTTCTCGTCGTTGTAGGTGTCGCCGACGCGAAACGGCAACGACGCGAACACTGTCCCGGCGTCCGACCGCTGCAGGCCCTCGACGCGGATGTCGGAGACGCTGAACGGGTCGACGGCCCAGGCGGCCCCGAGGTGCAGCACACCGGCGAGGAAGAGAAACAGGACACGGAAACGCAGGAATCCGCTCCGTTGGAAGTGAATGCGCATGCAGGGGGATCAGTGCAGGCCCAGCAAGCGGGCCACATCGTTGTAAAGCGCGAGCGACATCATCATCAGCATGATCGCCACCCCGCCGCGCTGCAACCGTTCTAGCCATGCATCGGAGACGGGCCGCCCGGTTGCTGCCTCGAAAAGATAATACATCAGGTGTCCGCCATCGAGCATCGGCAGCGGCAGCAGGTTGAGCACGCCGAGGCTCACGCTGACGATGGCCAGGAACCCTAGGTAGTAGGCCAGACCCAGTCGCACCGACTGCCCTGCATAGTCGGCGATGGTGAGCGGCCCGCTCAGGTTCCTCAGCGATGCCTGGCCGATCAGCATGCGCCCGAGCATCCGCACCGTCAGCGCCGACATCTCCCAGGTTCGCGCGACCGCCTGGGTGAGTCCTTCCACCGCGCCGTAACGCACCGTCACCATGGCCGGCGGGCCGCCGATATAGGCCTCGATCCGGCCGATGCGCCGCTCGCCCTCGCTTGCCACTGCGGGCTGCACCACGAGTTCGAGCCGCTGCGCTCCGCGCTCGACCACCCAGTGCATGGTCGCGGCCGTCTCTGCCTGCACGCTGGCACGAATCAGTTCGCGCAACCGCGCCCCGTCGGTCAGGCTCACACCATCGACGCTGAGCACCCGGTCGCCAGCGCGCAACCCGGCGCTCGCGGCGGGACCCGCCGCTATGACGGTACCGAGCACCGGTTC
Organism: uncultured bacterium; assembly: GCA_963802435.1. Classification (GTDB taxonomy): domain Bacteria; phylum Pseudomonadota; class Gammaproteobacteria; order Burkholderiales; family Burkholderiaceae_C; genus CAIKUF01. Next base: position 184,267 of record CAWDIT010000002.1, on the reverse strand, counting down.
ACTGAACGGCGAGCCGATGCCGATTCGCTGCATCAGTTGCGCGTCGATCTCGCCGGGGTCGATGCGGTCGAGTTCGAGCACCAGCACGCGCGGTGCGCGGCCTGCGGCGTCGGTCACGCGGAGGTGGAGGCGTTCGCCGTGCAGCACACCCTGTGTCAGCGCCCAGCGCAGGTCGGTCATCGAGCGCACGTCGCTCCACTCGTCGCCGTCGGCGGACTGGGCGCCCACCCAGTCGCCGGCCTTCAGCCCGGCCCGCTCGGCCACGCTCCCCGCGGCGGGCGCGCCGAGCAGCGCCTTCGGCTCGTCGACGCCGATCCAGAACGATGCCGCGTACAGGACCACCGCGAGCAGCAGGTTCGCCACCGGCCCTGCCGCGACGATCGCGGTGCGCTTGACCAGCGGCTGGCGGTTGAAGGCGCGCGGCAGTTCGCTTGCTGCCACGCTGCCTTCGCGCTCGTCGAGCATGCGCACATAACCACCGAAGGGCAGTGCCGCAATAACGAACTCGGTGCTGTCGGGCGAACGCTGGCGGCGCCAGACGACGCGTCCGAAGCCGACCGAGAAGCGCAGCACCTTGACGCCGCAGGCGACGGCGACGCGGTAGTGGCCGTACTCGTGGACGATGATCAGCACGCCGAGCGTGACGATGAACGCGAGCGCCGTCGTGATCATGCGGCGAGCTCCGTCGCCAGCCGCGCGGCCTGGCGCCGCGCCCGTGCGTCGAGCGCCAGCAGGGCATCGATCGACGCGCCGCTCGCGACGTCAGGCAAGACCGCCGACAGCGTCTGTGCATTGATGGCGTGAATCTGGTCGAAGCGGATCGCGCCGGCGAGGAAGGCCTCCACCGCGATCTCGTTGGCCGCATTGAGCACGGCCGTGCTCCCTGCCGGGCCGCGCAAGGTGTCCCAGGCCAGCTGAAGTCCGGGGAACCGGCTCATGTCCGGCGCCTCGAAACTGAGCTGCGACATCGCGGCGACTTCAAGCCTGCTCGCCCCCGATTCGATGCGCTCCGGAAACGATAGGCCGTAGGCGATCGGCACCCGCATGTCGGGAGTGCCGAGCTGCGCCAGCACCGAGTTGTCGCGGCACACCACCATCGAGTGCACGATGCTCTGCGGGTGGATCAAGACGCGGATCTGCTCGGGCGCCAGGTCGAACAACCAACGCGCCTCGATCACCTCGAGCGCCTTGTTCATCATCGTCGCCGAGTCGACCGAGATCTTGCGGCCCATCACCCAGTTCGGATGCGCGCAGGCCTCGTCGGGCGTGACGTCGCGCAGCGTCGCCGGCTCGCGCTGGCGGAAAGGCCCGCCCGATGCGGTGAGCACGATGTGGTCGATGCGCGCACCCCAACGGGCACGATCCTCGGGCAGGCACTGGAAGATCGCCGAGTGTTCGCTGTCGATCGGTAGCAGTTCGCCGCCACCCTCTCGCACGGCCCGCATGAAGAGCGCCCCGCCGACGACCAGCGCCTCCTTGTTTGCGAGCAGCAGCCGCTTGCCGGCGCGCGCGGCAGCCAGGCAGGGCGCGAGGCCGGCAGCGCCGACGATCGCGGCCATCACGACATGGACATCGGGGTGCGATGCGACCTCGGCAAGCGCCGCAGGGCCTGCCAGCACCTCGGTGCGCAGGCCGGCATCCTTCAGCGCTTCGCCCAGCGCGCGCGCCTGCACCGCATCGGGCAACACGGCGAAGCGAGGATTCCACTGCAGGCACTGCGCGCGCAGTTCGTCGAAGCGGCTGTGCGCCGTCAATGCAAAGACGGCGTATCGATCGCGATGACGCGCCAGCACGTCGAGCGTGCTCGTGCCGATCGACCCGGTCGAACCGAGGATACAGACCTGGGTCGGCGTTCTCATCTCAATAGCTCCACCGCGCTTCGCGCAGCCCGCGACGCCTGAAACGCGGGCCTTCGAACGTCTGATTTCGGCCCATTGCGGTCGTTCGTGGATGTCCGCTTTCCGGCGGCTTCATCGCGGCGCGGCAGGCGGTGCCCGCTCTGGCAGTTCGACGCGGGAGCGCCAGGCCGAGCTGGCGTGCTCTGCTCCGTGTCCCCCGGCGCCGGCCTTCGGCCGCCGCCTCCTCCTTTACCTGCGCAGAACACGCCAGCCCGTCCTGACGCTCTGCCACCTTTGCGGCATCGGTTGCGCAGGCACGTGTGTCGGCACGCTCCGCTGGCACTGGGCCGAGGGCGGCGGGCAACCGGCTGCCGCAGGTAAAGGAGGAGACGCCAGCCGTCAGGATGGCGTCGGGGGAGAGAGCCCGGACACAAACAGTCCTGAGGACTGTTTGTGCCTGGCGAGCGCATGTGGGCTCTGCCCAATGCACGGAGGCAGCCGGTTGCCCGCCGCCCTCGGCCACGCGCCGGCCTTGGCTCGCTCCAGCACTCAATACGAAGGGCCGCAATGGGCCGAAAGCGGACCTCCGAGCGACTTGGCCATCGTGACGCTTCACCTTCCCGAGAACCGGCTTCATGCAACATCCTGCAGGCTGCTCAGCGCCAGCGCGAGCGGAAAAACCGGCAACAGCGCATCGACACGGTCGAGCACGCCGCCATGCCCGGGCAGCAGGCCGCTGCTGTCTTTCGCACCGGCGGCGCGCTTGACGAGCGATTCGACGAGATCGCCGACCACGCTCATCGCGGACAGCAGGACCAGCGCGAAGAGTCCGAGCGGAATGCCGAATCGATCGAACAACAGGCCGAACAGGCTCTGCGAATCGACGCCCCCTCGCGGGTCGACGAGCGCGCTCCAGGCGAGCGCGAGCACGAGTACGCCGACCATCCCGCTCCATACCCCTTCCCAGCTCTTGCCTGGGCTGATTGCCGGCGCCAGCTTGCGCCTGCCGAGGGCCCTGCCGCCGAAGTAGGCGGCAATGTCGGCGATCCAGACCAGGCACAACGTCGAGAGCAGGAAGTTGATGCCAAGCACCCGCGCATGGCTCAGCGCCAACCAGGCGAGCACCAGCGCGACCACGCCCGCGCCCCGGCGCCACGCCGGTCCGTGACGGGACCAGCCGGCGGGCCCGTGGGCGATCGCCCAAGCCCCGCCGAGCACCCAGATGAGCGTGCCCGTCCACCAGAGCACGCGGGGCGGCGCCGCGAGCCAACCGGCCGTCGTCGCCGCGAGGCATAGCGCGACCACGGCGCCACCGACGATCAACGCAGGCACAGCGGCCAACCCGTTCAAGCGGCCCCATTCCCATCCGGCAGCGCCGATCAGCGTCAGCGTCAGCAGGGCGAACGGCCAGGCCGGGGCGGCGAACAGCGCGGGGAGCAGCAGGGCGAGCAGAACGAGGGCCGTGATGACCCGCTGCTTGAGCATGGTCAGCGGCCCACCGGGGTCTCGACGGTCAGCGCCGGCAGCGCGTCGCGCACCTCTCCGAAACGGCGGTCGCGCTGTGCGTAGGCGGCCAGCGCGGCGTCGAGTTCGGCCTCGCCGAAGTCGGGCCACAGGCAGTGCGTGAAGTAGAGCTCCGAGTAGGCCGTCTGCCAGAGCATGAAGTTGCTGATGCGGATCTCGCCACCGGTGCGGATGAACAGATCCGGGTCGGGTGCATAGCTCATCGCCATGTGGCTGCTCAGCATCGCCTCGTCGATCTGCCCCGCCAGAACCCCGGCCTCGACGATGCGGCGGCAGGCCTGCACGACGTCCCACCGCCCACCGTAGTTGAATGCCACCGAGAGCGTGATGTGCGTATTGCGCGCCGTGAGGCGCTCGGCCTCGTCCCAGGCCGCGCGCAGCTTGTCGGAGACTGCGCTGCGATCGCCGACGATGCGGATGCGCACGCCCTCGCCGGCCAGCTTGGTCAGGTACTTGGAGACCGCCACCAGCACCAGATTCATCAACCCGGAAACTTCGTCAGTCGGTCGCTTCCAGTTCTCGGACGAAAAGGCGAACACGCTCAGGTACTTGATGCCGCGCTCGGCGCAGGCCTGGATCGTGCGCACCAATGCGTCGACGCCGACCTTGTGGCCATAGACGCGCGGCATGAAGCGCTTGCGCGCCCAGCGTCCGTTGCCATCCATCACGATGGCAACATGGCGCGGCACCGTGCCAGTGCCATGCGCTGACGCGCTGTCCCGCTGGTTCATGGAGCCGGCAGAGGAATGACGGCGCGAATGGCAGCCTCCATCAGACGGCCATGATGTCCGCTTCCTTGCCGGAGACGAGGCTGTCGATCTCGGCAATCGTGCGGTCGGTCAGTCTCTGGATCTCGTCGAGCGAACGGCGCTCCTCGTCCTCGCCGATCTGCTTGTCCTTCAGCAGCCGCTTGGCGTGTTCGTTGGCGTCACGTCGCACATTGCGCACGGCGATCCGCGCTTCCTCGCCCGCATGACGTACGACCTTCGTCAGGTCGCGCCGGCGCTCCTCGGTGAGCGCGGGCATCGGCACCCTGAGCAGGTCGCCCTGTGCCGCCGGATTGAGCCCGAGGTCGGACTCGCGGATGGCCTTCTCGATCTTCGCGCCCATGCCCTTTTCCCACGGCTGCACGCTGATCGTGCGCGCGTCGAGCAGCGTGACGTTGGCAACCTGGCTGATCGGCAGCATCGAGCCGTAGTAGTCCACATGCACCTGGTCGAGGATGCCCGGATGGGCGCGCCCCGTGCGGATCTTGGTCAGCTCCGACTTGAAGGTTTCCACCGAGCGGTGCATCTTCTGCTCGGCGGTGGTGCGTATCTCGGCGATGCTCATTTCATGCTTCCTCAAACGTGGACGAGCGTGCCCTCGTCCTCCCCCAGGACGACGCGCCGCAACGCGCCGGCCTTGAAGATGCTGAACACCTTGATCGGCAGCTTCTGGTCGCGGCACAGTGCGAACGCGGTGGCGTCCATCACCTGCAGATTCCTGATGATCGCTTCGTCGAAGGTGATCTGCGAATAGCGCGTCGCGTTCGGGTCCTTCTTCGGGTCGGCCGTGTAGACGCCGTCGACCTTGGTCGCCTTCAGCACGATCTCGGCGCCGATCTCGGCACCGCGCAGTGCGGCGGCCGTGTCGGTCGTGAAGAAGGGGTTGCCGGTCCCGGCGGCGAACACCACGACCTTGCCTTCCTCGAGGTACTGCAATGCCTTCGGCCGCACGTAGGGCTCGACGACCTGCTCGATCGCGATCGCAGACATCACGCGCGCAACCATGCCCTCCTGGCGCATCGTGTCGGCCAGCGCCAGCGCGTTCATCACCGTCGCGAGCATGCCCATGTAGTCGGCGGTCGCACGGTCCATGCCGACCGAGCCGCCGGCCACGCCGCGAAAGATGTTGCCACCGCCGATCACCACCGCCACCTCGCAGCCGAGCTGCGTCACGTCCTGCACCTCGCGCACCATGCGGACGATGGTCGCGCGGTTGATGCCGTACGCATCGTCCCCCATCAGCGCCTCGCCCGAGAGTTTGAGCAGGATGCGCTTGTACATCGGCATACGGGAAGCTCCGGAAGCAGGGATGGCGCTGAAGTCTATCGTGACCGGCCGGACGATCACCGGCGGTCGGGGGTTCAGCTGCCTTTCGCCGCCGCGACCTGGGCCGCGACCTCGGCCGCGAAGTCGTCGGCCTTCTTCGCGAGCCCTTCGCCCACGACAAACATCGTGAAGCCCTTGAGCGTCGTCCCGGTCGCCTTGAGCATCTGCTCGACAGTCTGCTTGTCGTTCTTGACGAAGGCCTGGGCGTACAGGCTGACCTCCTTCAGGTACTTCTGCACCGATCCCTCGACGCGGCGGGTGACGATCTCGGCCGATTGCGGTGCCTTGCCCTCGGCGCGTGCCTTCTCGGCGTCCTCGGCCGCCTTCAGCGAAGCGACGCTGCGCTCTTTCGCGATCAGCTCGGCCGGGACGTCGGTCGCCGACAGTGCGACCGGCTTCATCGCAGCGACATGCATCGCGACGTCCTTCGCCGCAACCGCATCGCCCGTGTACTCGACCACGACGCCGATGCGCGTGCCGTGCAGGTAGCTCGCCAGGCGGGCGCCGCCGGCGAAGCGCTTGAAGCGCCGAATCGACATGTTCTCGCCGATCTTGCCGATCAACACGGCGCGCCGCGCTTCGACGGTGACGCCGTCGATCTCGAGTGCCGACAGCGCTGTCACGTCGACCGGATCGCGCGTCGCGATCAGCCGGGCGAGCGTGTTGCCGAACTGCAGGAAGTCGTCGTTCTTGGCGACGAAATCGGTCTCGCAGTTCAACTCGACCATCGCACCGACGTCGCCTTCGATGAACAGCGCAACGATGCCCTCGGACGTCACCCGCGTCGAGGCCCGACTCGCCTTGCTGCCGAGCTTGACGCGCAGCAACTCCTCGGCCCTGTCCATGTCGCCGCCGGCCTCGGTCAAGGCCCGTTTGCATTCCATCATCGGCGCGTCGGTCTTGGCGCGCAGTTCGCCCACCATGCTTGCAGTAATTGCTGCCATCACATTTCCTCCGTCTAGTTGCGACATGACTTGGGTACAAGTCAGTCTTCACCGAAGCTTCGTTCTCTCTGCAACTTCGCCTTGGCTTGCGGCTCGGGCCTCGCGCTGGCACCGCTGAATCATCCTGGCTCGAACCATGGAATGAACGCGCCATCCGCTTCGGTGCAGGCTCGCGATCGCGCAGCGATGCGATGCCGGAACCAAGAAGGGGCTCGAGGAGCCCCTTCTTCCGCCCGCCCCGACGATCGCGCGCGACCCGGGGCCGACAACGCGGCTCAGGCGCCTTCGCTCACCTCCACGAACTCGTCGCCCTCGGCGGCGATGGCCTGAACCACGTCGCTGGTGGTGTTGGCCTTGCCCTCGAGCACCGCGTCGGCCACGGCACGCGCGTACAGCGCCACCGCCTTGGACGAGTCGTCGTTGCCGGGAATCACGTAGTCGATGCCGATCGGCGAGTGGTTCGAGTCGACGATGCCGATGATCGGAATGCCGAGCTTCTTCGCCTCGAGCACGGCGATCTTGTGGTAGCCCACGTCGATCACGAACATCGCGTCGGGCAGCGCCGTCATGTTCTGGATGCCGCCGATGTCCTTCTCGAGCTTGGCCAGTTCGCGCTCGAACATCAGCGCTTCCTTCTTGATGCGGATCTCGGTACCGGCCTCGATCTGCGCCTTCATGTCCTTCAGGCGCTTGAGCGAGCCCTTGACGGTCTTGAAGTTGGTCATCATGCCGCCCAGCCAGCGCTGGTCGACGAACGGCATGCCGCAGCGCTGGGCTTCGAGCGAGATCACCTCGCGCGCCTGGCGCTTGGTGCCGATCATCAGGATCGTGCCGCGGCGCGAGGCCAGCTGGCGGATGAACTTCATCGCGTCCTCGAAGAGCGGCTGCGTCTTCTCGAGGTTGATGATGTGGATCTTGTTGCGATGGCCATAGATGTACGGGGCCATCTTGGGGTTCCAGAAGCGCGTCTGGTGTCCGAAATGGACGCCGGCTTCCAGCATTTCACGCATGCTGACTGTCATGGGGTTTCCAAAGGTTGGTTCTAAAATCCGGCTTGAATTGCAACCGGATGATCCAGTTGCAACACCTTCTTGAGTGCCGGGTTTGCGATTTGTTCGCCTTCCCGCGCCCGCCACGATGTGTTCGCGACCAGGCACCTCGAGGTAAACCGGCGAATTGTAGCAACTTCATGACGCCAGACCGCATCGACCTGATCTCGATCCGCGAAGACATCGCCTCCGGTCGGCGCCGCAGCGCGGAGTTGCACGCGTTGTCGCAGGAGGCTGCCGACAGTTCCGCGCTGCGCCACACCTTCATCCGGCGCTTCGATGGCTCGGCAGCAATTGCGGATTGCGTCGACGCGCGGCATCGCAGCGGCACGCCGCTACCACCGCTGGCTGGCCTGGCGGTGAGCGTGAAGGACCTGTTCGACGTCGCCGGACATCCGACGACGGCCGGCTCGGTCGTGCTCCAGGATCGACCGGCGGCCAGCGCGGACTGCCCCGCAGTGGCACGTCTGCGCGCGGCCGGCGCGGCGCTCATCGGCCACACGAACCTGACCGAGTTCGCCTTCTCCGGCGTCGGCATCAACCCGCACCACGGCACACCCGCCAACCTGGCAGCAGCGCGCGTCGATGCAACGCCGCGCATCCCGGGCGGCTCGACGTCGGGGGGCGCAGTGTCTGTGGCCGGCGGTGCCGCCTGGGCCGCGCTCGGTTCGGACACCGGCGGCTCGATCCGCATTCCGGCGGCGTTGCAGGGCCTGGTCGGCTTCAAGAGCACGGCGCGGCTGGTCCCTACCGAAGGTTGCATCCCGCTGTCGACCACGCTCGACACCGCCTGCGCGATCACGCACTCGGTGCGCGACGCTGTTCTGCTGCACGAATTGCTCGCCGCGCGAAGCGTCGCGCTGGCCGGTCGTCCACTGGCTGCATTGCGGCTGGCGCTGCCGACCAACACGCTGCTCGACGGCATGGACAGCACGGTCGCTACGAGCATTTCCCGCGCCCTCGCCACCTTGCGCGCCGCCGGGGCGACGATCGACGAGATCCCCCTGCCGGCGCTATCGGCGATGAGCCAGTTGCAGGTCGCGGGCGGTTTCGCCGGCGCCGAGTCGTGGGCCTGGCACCGCCATCGTCTGGCCGCGCGAGAGGCCGCGTACGACCCCCGCGTTGCCAGCCGCATCCGCCGCGGCGAGCACATCAGCGCGGCCGACTACATCGACCTGTTCACCGCACGCAGGGCGTGGATCGCGCAGATGACGCAGCGCCTGCACGGCTACGACGCATTGCTGAGCCCCACGGTGCCGATCGTTGCACCTGCCCTTGCGCCACTGGTGGCCAGCGACGATGCGTTCCATACCACCAACGCGCTGCTGCTGCGCAACCCCTCGGTGGTCAACCTGCTCGACGGCTGCGCGCTGTCGCTGCCCTGCCACGCGGCCGGCGAGATGCCGGTCGGCCTGATGGTGTGGGGCGGCGCGCTGTGCGACGACGCGGTACTCGACGCCTCGCTCGCGATCGAGGCCGCGCTGGCCTCGACGCGCGCCTGACCATGCGCATCGCAGTTGTCGGCGCCGGCATCGTCGGCGTCACCACGGCCTACGAGCTCGCGGCCGACGGCCACGAGGTCGCGGTGATCGAGCGGCAGGGCGGCGTCGCGGCCGAGGCCAGCTTTGCCAACGCCGGGGTCGTGGCCCCAGGCTACGTCACGCCCTGGGCCGCGCCCGGCATGCCGGGCAAGGTGCTGTCGTACCTGCTGGCGCGCCACGCACCGGTGCGGCTCAACGCACGGCTGGACGCCGGCACCCTCGCCTGGCTGTGGCGTTGGTGGCGCGCCTGCAAGCCGCTGCGCTACCAGGCCAATCGCAGCAGCATGCATCGCCTGGCGATGTTCAGTCGCGAGCGCCTGCATCGGCTGAGCCACGACCTGCAACTCGATTACGAGCGCAACGACGGTTACCTGGTTCTGCTGCGCGGAGCGAAGGACCTTGCCAGGGCGCAGCCGGGCCTGAAGCTGCTCGGCGAGATGGGCGTCGCGTTCGAGTTGCTCGATGCGGCCGGTTGCCGGCGCGTCGAACCGGGCCTGAACCCCGAGATGCCGCTGCAGGCAGGCATCTCGATCGCGAGCGACGAGGTCGCCAACTGCCGGCAGTTCGCCCTGCTGATGCGCGCCCACGCGCAGCGCCTCGGTGTGGAGTTTCGCTTTCACACGACGGTACGGGCGCTGCGCCCCGGGCGCACGCCGCTTCTCACGCAGCAATACCTGCCGCCGGAGGACTCTGCGCTGATCAGCGTCGCCGCCGAGGAGTTGGACCGCGAAGGCCCTTCGACCGTGGCACAGCCTGCCGAGGCGGTGACGGAGGCGTTCGACGCGATCGTGCTCTGCGCGGCGCTCGGCGCGCCGGCCCTGCTTGCACCACACGGCCTGCGCCTGCCGCTGCTGGCGGTGCACGGCTACTCCGTCACTGCGCCGCTTCGTCACCTCGAGGAGCACCCGGATGTCGGCCCGCGCTCGGCACTGATGGACGAGCGCTACAAGGTCGCGATCAGCCGCCTCGGCAATCGCGTTCGCGTCGCCGGAAGCGCCGAACTGGGGGGCTCGCTGGCGAAGCATCACCCCGGTGCACTCGCCACGTTGTACAAGGTGCTCGACGACTGGTTCCCCGGCGCGGCCCAGCTGAGCCAGGCGCAGGCCTGGAAGGGTGCGCGCCCGATGCTGCCCGACGGCCCGCCGGTGCTCGGCGCGAGCGGGATGGACGGTGTGTGGCTCAATCTCGGGCACGGCTCGAGCGGCTGGGCTCTCGCCTGCGGCTCGGCGCGCGTGCTCGCGGACGCGGTCTCCGGACGAGCGGCGCCGATCGATCTGGATGGACTGGGGGTGGAGCGGATTCGCCGCTGAGCTTCGCGCGTACCGCCCAGCGGCGAGGGCTAGGCGACGACCAAGCGCCCCGCTCGCCACTGGCGCAAGTGCCGCCAGATCATCGGCAGCACCATCACGACGCCGACCGCCCCGCTCGCGAGGCCCGGCGCGACCATCAACACTGCGGCAGCCACGCAGACAACCTGTTCCCAGCGCGTCATCTCGACCAGGAACCATTTGCTCAGGCCCGCTGCAAGAATGGCGATGCCGAGGACGCAGCCGCCGAAGGTCACGGCGAACTCCGACCACGTGAAGCCGTCAGCCACCAGCAGCAGCGACGGCGAGAACACGAACACGAACGGCACCAGCACCTTGCCGAGGCCGAGGCGGAATGCCGTGTTGCCGGTCTTGAACGGATCGCTGCCGGCCATGCCCGCGGCCGCGTAGGCGGCCAGCGCGACCGGCGGCGTGATGTCGGCGAGCACGCCGTAGTAGAAGACGAAGAAGTGCGCCACCAGCGGCTGCACGCCGAGCTGGACCAGCGTCGGCGCGGCGACCGTGACCATGATGATGTAGTTCGCCGTCGTCGGGATGCCGCAGCCCATCAGGATGCAGACCAACGCCGTCATCACGAGCGCTGCCAGCAGCGTCAGCGACTGCATGCTCGCCATCGACTGCGGCAGGAAAGCGCCCACGCCGCCGGCAATGGCCTGCGCAGCGCTGGTGATGATGTAGCTGATCTTGAAGCCGACGCCGGTCAGCGTGACGACGCCGATCACGAGGCCCACCGTTGCCGCCGCCGCCCCGACGGCGAGCGCGTACTTGGCGCCGGTCTCGAAGCTCTCGACCAGCACCGGGAGGTCGATGCGGCCGCGCACCTCGAGCGCACGCAGCAGGAACGGAGTCGCCAGCGCCGCCGCACCGAACAGCGCAACACGCATCCACAGCGCCTCGATACCGCCGAACACGAGCAACAGCAGCAGCGCATGCAGCGCCGCCAGGAGCGCCCAATGGCGCGGGGTGTTGCCGCGGGCGTTCGTTGTCAGTCCGACGATCGCGCACGAGGTGATGCCGCTGAACGCGGCCAGGTAGGGCGTGCGCCCGCTGACCAGGAGGCCGATCAGGAACACGAGTGGAATCAGCGTCGGCCAGCGCGCCTTGAGCGACTCTCGCAAGCGCGGCATCTCGGCTTCGGTCAGGCCGCGCAGGCCGCGCCGCTTGGCTTCGAAATGCACCTGCATGAAGACGCCGTAGAAGTGCATGAAGGCCGGCACGATGGCTGCCAGGATGATCGTCTGGTAAGGCAGGTTCAGGAACTCGATCATCAGGAACGCCGCCGCGCCCATGATCGGCGGCGTGATCTGCCCGCCGGTGGACGCCGCCGCCTCCACCGCGCCGGCGAAATGGCGCGGGTAGCCGATGCGGATCATCGCGGGAATGGTGAGCGAGCCCACTGTCACCGCATTCGCCACGGAAGAGCCGCTCAGCATGCCGAACATCGCCGAGCCGAACACGCTCACCTTCGCCGGCCCACCGGCGTAGCGTCCGGCGACGCTGGAGGCGATGTCGAGGAACAGCTGCCCGAGGCCGATGCGCGTCGCGAGCACGCCGAACAGCACGAAGTGAAAGACGTAGGTCGCCACCACGCCGACGGCGATGCCGTACACACCCTGGCTCGTCAGGTACTGGTGGTTGACGAGCTGCGGCCAGCTCGAGCCGGCGTGCTGCAGCAGGCCCGGGAACAGCGGGCCGGCGAGCGCGTAGACCATGAAGACGATCGCGATCATCGGCAGCGGCCAGCCCATTGCGCGCCGAGTCGCTTCGAGCAGCACGACGATCAGGACTGAGCCCATCGCAACGTCGATGGCCAATGGGTTGCCGACGCGAAACGCCAGGTCGTCGAAGACGTAAGGGATGTACAGCGCCGAGGCGGCAATCGCCACGCCGAGCAGCCAGTCGACGAGCGGCACGCCACCGGGAGCGAGCCAGGTGCTGCGCAGGGGCGGGTCGCCGTCGCGCGGTCGCCGTCGCGCGAAGACGACGAAGATCAGCCCGAGCACGAAGGCCATGTGCACGCCGCGGTGGGTGGTCTCCCGCAGCAGCCCGAAGCCCGCCGTGTAGTAGTGGAACAGCGAGAGCGCGATCAGCAACCACTTGACGACCGTCGTTGCCGGCGGCACGGTCGGCCGAAAGCGCATCTCGGGATCGAACTTCTCCTCGAGCTCCTGCAGCTTGCTCGGGTCGATCGCGTCGCCGCCGACGACACCCGTCACTTGATCAGCCCGGCTTCCTTGTAGTACTTCTCGGCGCCCGCGTGGAACGGTATGCCGGCACTCTTGACGGCGTTCTCCTTCGTGATCAGCTTGCCCTTGGCGTGGCCGGCCTGCAAAGCCTTCTGCGTCGCGTCACTGAACAAGGCCTTGGTGATCTCGTAGACGGTGTTCGCGTCCGCCTTGTCGCCAGTCACCCATTGCGCACCGACGGCCAGCGTCTGTACCGCGGGCACGCCCTTGTAGGTGTCGGCCGGAATGTGATCGACGGCGAAGAACGGGCTCGCCTTGCGCAGACCCTCGGCCTGCGGCCCGTCGATGGGAATCAGCTCGATGCCTGCGCCAGCCGACGCCAGCTCGGCGATCGCCCCGGCTGGCGCACCCCCGACGAAGAAGAACGCGTCGAGCGCGCCGTCCTTCATCTTGTCGCCGGCCTGGTTGGGCTTGATGTACTCGGGCTTGATGTCGGCCTCCTTGATGCCGTAGGCCGCGAGGATCAGGCGCGCATCGACGAGCGTGCCCGAACCCGGTTCGTCAAGCGCCACGCGCTTGCCCTTGAGGTCGAACACGGTCTTGATCCCCGACCCCTTGCGCACGACGATGTGCACGCTCTCGGGATAGAGGTTGGCGATCAACCGCAAACCGGGCACGCTGGGCTTGCCTTCGTAGAGGCCGGTGCCCGTCTGCGCCCAGGTGGCCACGTCGGCCTGCGAGAAGCCGCTCTCCAGCGCGCCTCCGGCGATGCCGTTGACGTTGGCCACCGAGCCGTTGCTCGCCTGTGCAGTGACGATGATCTTGCCGGGCTGGGACACCGCATTGGCGATCATCCCGCCTACCGGGTAGTAGGTTCCGGCCGTGCCACCGGTGCCGATGCGGAAGAACTGCTGAGCCTGCGATGTGCCGGGAACGGCGACCGACAGGGCTGCGACGGCGAGGACGGTGCCAAAGAAGCGTTTGAACATGATCGATCCTTGATGAATGAGGGTTCAACGGTGTGCCGAAGTGAAACACAATCCTGAACACGCTCCAAGCTCGCAAACCCCACGCCAACGTCCCGGGACGCCCATGCAAGAAGTCTCAAGACCGACAGCCACCCTTGCCCTGCACGGCCCCGACGCGAGCCGCCGGATCGAGCTGCTTGCGCAGGCCGAACTGCCGCCCCACGCACTGATGCGCCGCGCCGGCCTTGCGGTGGCGCGTCTCGCGTTGGCGCTGGCGCCGCATGCGCGAAGCGTGTGGATCGCGGCCGGCCCGGGCAACAACGGTGGCGACGGACTCGAGGCGGCGATCACGCTGCTGCAGGCGGGCAAGGAGGTACGCGTCACGCTGGTGGGAGCGCCGACACGACTTCCCGCCGACGCGAGCGACGCGCTGGCGCGTGCCCAGGCGGCCGGCGTGGCGATCGTCACCGGCGGCGCACCAGCACTGACTCCGCAGGACATCGCGATCGACGCGCTGCTCGGTCTCGGTGCAAGCCGCGCGCCGCAGGGGACGCTCGCCGCGCTGGTCGCGCAGCTCAACGCCCTGCCCTGCTCGGTGATTGCGGTGGACCTGCCCTCCGGTCTGAACGCATTGACCGGCCAGCCGCTGGGCGACCCCTGTGTTCGCGCCACCCACACCTTGTCGCTGCTGAGCCTGAAGCCCGGCCTCTTCACGGGTCACGGGCGCGACCTGGCGGGCGAAGTCTGGTTCGATGATCTTCACGTGGACGGCAGCGCCACGCCGCCCGACGCCTGGTTGACCGGCGCCACCGAGGCCGGCGCCGTCCGGGTCCGGCGCAGCCACGTGCAGCACAAGGGCAGCTTCGGCGATCTGGCCGTCGTCGGCGGTGCGCCGGGAATGACCGGTGCGGCACTGCTCGCGGCGCGCGCCGCGCACGCCGCCGGTGCGGGGCGCGTCTTCGTCAGCCTGCTCGAACCCGAGCGCGCTGGCCAGGACATGGCCCTCGACGCCGCGCGCCCGGAGCTCATGTTTCGCCGCGCCTGGTGGCAGGCTGCACCGGACGTGCTCGCCGCGGCGACCGCCGTCTGCGGCTGCGGCGGGGGCGACGCGGTACGCAGCGTGCTGCCGCGCCTGTTGAGCCTGGTGCCACGCCTGGTGCTCGACGCGGACGCGCTCAATGCGATCGCCGCCGATGCCGCCTTGCAGACGCTGCTCACGGCACGCGCCGCGCGCGGCCACGGCACGGTGCTGACCCCGCACCCGCTCGAGGCGGCGCGCCTGCTCGGCGTGTCGACCAGCGAAGTGCAGGCCGACCGGTTGCACAGCGCGCGAGCGCTGGCCGAGCGCTTCGGCTGCACGGTGCTGCTCAAGGGCTCGGGCAGCGTGATCGCCGCGCCGGGGCGGGCACCTCACATCAACCCGACAGGCAATGCCGCGCTCGCAACGGCTGGCACCGGCGACGTGCTGGCCGGCTGGATCGGGGGCTTGTGGGCTCAGAACGGAGGTACGGCGAGCGCGTTGGCTGTCGCATCAGCGTCTGCCCACGCACATGGCGAGGCGGCCGACAGGGACGGCGTCATCACGATGCGTGCAGCAGACCTGGTCGAACGGATGGCGGCGCAGCCAGCGGTGCGGCTCGGGCCGGAACGAAGCACCCGCGCAGCTGTGCACAGAAGGCCTGAGCTTGAGTCGCCTGATCTGCGCAATTTCATGGGCGCTTCGATTCGACGACTCAGTTGATCGCCGCAGACCCCGGCGCCTGCGCGCCGAGCGGCGTGAACAGGCGGCCGACGTCGACCGCATCGAATTGGACCTTGCGCCCGCAGAACTCGCAGCCGATCTCGACCCTGCCCTGCTCGGCGACGATGCCGCGCACTTCATCCGCGCCCAGGCCGAGCAGCATGCGGCCCACCCGCTCGCGCGAGCAGGTGCAGGCAAAGCGCGGCGCTCTGTCGCCCGGCTGCGGCTCGAAGCGGCGCAGTGTCTCTTCCCAGAACAGACGATGCAGCAGCGGCTCGACGTCCAGTTGCAGCAGTTCGTCGGTAGTGAGCGTGCCGGCCAGCAGTGCGATGCGATTGAAATCCTCGTTCAGGCCGATGTCGTCCTCACGCCGAACCGCCGCCAGGTTGCTCGCGCCGGTGACCGGCATGCGCTGGATCAGAAGACCGGCGGCCACCTCGTCGTTGGCGGCCAGGACGAGCCTCGTGTCGAGCTGCTCCGACTGCAGCATGTAGTGCTCGAGCACCTGCGAGAGCTGTTGCAGCGGTTCGCGCCGATCGCCGTGCAGCGGCACCACGCCCTGGTAGGGTTGCTGGCCGGGCAGCCGGTCCTTCGGGTCGAGCGTGATCGCGCAGCGGCCGCCGCCGTGAACGTTGAGCATCGCCCCGAGCCGCGCATCGGCAGGCACCTCGCCGATCACGCTGCCGGT
The DNA here is from genome assembly GCA_963802435.1 of uncultured bacterium. Lineage (GTDB taxonomy): Bacteria > Pseudomonadota > Gammaproteobacteria > Burkholderiales > Burkholderiaceae_C > CAIKUF01. The sequence goes on along the minus strand of CAWDIT010000002.1, from coordinate 168,367 downwards.
GACGCGAAACGCCAGGTCGGGCTGCACCTCGGCCACCGCGAGCTTGACCGGACCGTCGCCGAACACCTGCAGCACGAGTGCACCATTGAAGCGGATGCTCGCCTGCATCAGGACGCCCGCTGCTGCCATCTGGCCGAGCAGCGAGCGCACCGGTGGCGGGTGCGCATCGCTCGCCGCGCGACGCCGCAGCACTTCCCGCCAGTCGCCGGTGAGTCGCACGAGCATGCCGCGCACGGGCATGCCCTCGAAGATGAAGCGATGCAGCTCGCTCATCCGACCTTCTTCAATTCGCCGCGAAAGCGCCTTGCATTCCCGATGTAGTGCTCGGCACCGCGCTGCAAGCCAGCGATCTCCTCGGCTGTCAGTGCGCGCACCCGCCTGGCCGGGCTGCCGACGATCAGCGAGCCGTCGGGAAACTCCTTGCCCAAGGTGACGAGCGAACCTGCGCCGACCAGGCAGTGGCGGCCGATCCTCGCGCCGTTCATCACCACGGCCTGGATGCCGATCAGCGATCCGTCGCCCACCGTGCAGCCGTGCAACATCGCCTGGTGACCGACGGTGACGTTCTCGCCCACGGTCAGCGGAAAACCCGGGTCGGCGTGGAAGACGCAGCCGTCCTGCACGCTCGTCCCTGGGCCGACGCGGATGGGCTCGGTGTCGGCGCGCAGCACGGCACCGAACCACACACCGACGTCGGCGCCCAGTTCCACCGCGCCGATCACCTGCGCGCTGTCGGCCACCCAGGCGCTGTCGGCAATGCGCGGCGTCTGGTCGCCGAGTTGGTAGAGGGCCATCGATGTCCTTGATCGCAAAGCCGATAATTCTAGGGATGAAGCCGCACCAGCGTGCCCCGCAGAACTTGAAGTGCGCCGATCCGTCCGAGGCGGCAGAGCGGGCATGAGGGATTCCCGCTTCGACATCCTGTTCGAACCGGTCCAGATCGGCCCGGTGCGCACGAAGAACCGCTTCTACCAGGTGCCGCACTGCAACGGCATGGGCCACGGTCGCCCCGCTGCCCTTGCGGCGATGCGCGGCGTGAAGGCCGAGGGCGGCTGGGGCGTCGTCTGTACCGAGGAGGTCGAGATCAGCCCGCTGTCGGAGATCTCGCCCCATCTCGAGGGCCGGCTTTGGGACGACCGCGACATCGCGGCGCTGGAACTGATGACCGCCGCCTGCCACGAGCACGGCGCACTGGCCGGCATCGAGCTCGCGTTCAACGGCTACGCCACGCCGAATCGCACCAGCCGCGAGATTCCGATGGCGCCGTCGCACCTGCCGGTGCGCATGCTCGATCCGATCCAGGCCAGGGCGATGGACAAGCGCGACATCCGCGACGTCCGGCGCTGGCATCGCGAAGCGGCACTGCGGGCGCGATCGGCCGGCTTCGATCTCGTCTATGTCTACGCCGGGCACGACCTCGGCCTGCCGATGCACTTCATCTCGAGGCGGACCAACCGCCGCACCGACGAGTACGGCGGCAGCCTGGAGAACCGGGTTCGCTTCCTGCGCGAGCTGATCGAGGACACGAAGGACGCCGTCGGCGACCGCTGTGGCGTGGTCGTGCGGCTGGCCGTCGATCAGTTGCTCGGTCCGGGCGGCATCACGGCCGAGGCGGAAGGCCGCGAGGTGATCGAGTGCCTGGCCGACCTGCCCGACCTCTGGGACGTGAACGTGGCGGACTGGGCCAACGACAGCGTCACGGCGCGCTTCGCGGACGAGGGCTACCAGGAGCCCTACATAGCCTTCGTCAAATCGGTCACGCGCAAGCCGGTGGTCGGCGTCGGGCGCTACACGTCGCCCGACGCGATGGTTTCGCTGGTCAGGCGCGGCGTGATGGACCTGATCGGCGCCGCCCGGCCGTCGATCGCCGACCCGTTCCTGCCGCGCAAGATCGACGAAGGGCGCATCGACGAGATCCGCGAATGCATAGGCTGCAACATCTGCGTGACCGGCGACAACCTGAGCGTACCGATTCGCTGCACGCAGAACCCGACGATGGGCGAGGAATGGCGCCGCGGCTGGCATCCGGAGCGCATCGCGCCGGCGCGCAGCAGCGACACGGCCTTGGTCATCGGCGCCGGGCCGGCCGGCCTGGAACTGGCCCGTGCGCTCGGCCAACGGGGCGTCGAGGTTTCGTTGGCCGAGGCGGGTTCCCGGCTCGGCGGTCGCCTGATCCATGAATCGTCGCTCCCCGGCCTCGCGTCGTGGATGCGGGTGGTGGACCATCGCGTCCATCTGCTGCGCCGGATGCCCAAGGTCACGATCTCCCTGCAGAGCCCTCTGAGCGCCGACGACGTGCTGGCCTTCGGCTTCGGGCACGTCTTCGCGGCCACGGGGTCGACTTGGCGTCGCGACGGTCTCGGTCGGCGCCATCGCCAGCCCATCGTCGGGCATGCCCTTGCCAGCGTGTTCACGCCGGACGACGTGTTCGCCGGCGCGCGAATCACCTCGCCGGTGGCGATCTACGACGACGATCACTACGTGACGGGCGCGGCGCTGGCCGAGAAGTTCGCCAGGGAAGGCCTCGAGGTGCACGTGCTGACGCCGTCGACCAAGGTGTCGGAGTGGACCGAGTTGACGATGGAGCAGGCGCGCGTCCAGGCCCGCCTGATGGAACTCGGGGTCCAGGTGCAGACGGCGGTCGAATTGAGCGGCATCTCTGCGAGTGGCAGCGGACTGGCGCTGTCGCTCACCAGCATCTACGCGCCCCGGCCGTCGAGGCTCGAATGCGCGAGCATCGTGATGGTGACGATGCGCGACCCGCGCGACGATCTGTTCCGCGATCTGCTGGCGCGGCAGAACGAGTGGTCCGCCTCTGGCGTCGCGTCGGTACGCTGTGTCGGCGATGCCTACGCGCCCGGAACGGTCGCCGCCGCGGTCTACGCCGGGCACCGGGCGGCACGCGAGTTCGACGCCGTGGTCGAGGACGTCGATGCGGTGCCGTTCAGGCGGGAAATGATCGCGATCGAACGCTGACCGGACCGCACCAGGGCCTGTTCACACGACGGACGGCAGTGCGAACGGGACCGGGTCGCAGCACGTCGTCAGGCAGCCTCGCGCGCCGACGGTTTGGCACCGAGGATGTGCGTCAGCGCCGCGTCGAGGTTGGCAACGGTCCGGTCGATGTAGTGCAGCTTGTCGAGCCCGAACAGGCCGATGCGGAAGGTCTTGAAGTCGGCCGGTTCGTCGCACTGCAGCGGTACACCGGCCGCGGTCTGCAGACCCTCGCCGAGGAAGGCCTTGCCGCTGTGCAGACCCGCATCGTCGGTGTAGCTGACGACGACGCCCGGCGCCTGGAAGCCCTCCGCCGCGACGCTGCGCAGCCCCCTGGACGCGAGCGAGGCGCGCACCCTGCGGCCGAGCTCGAGCTGCTCCGCGCGCAACTTCTCGAAGCCATAGGCACGCGTCTCGAGCATCACGTCGCGCGTGATCCTGAGCGCATCGGTCGGCAGGGTTGCGTGATAGGCGTGTCCGCCGCCTTCGTAGGTCTCCATGATCTGCAGCCACTTCTTCAGGTCGGCAGCAAAGCTGCTGCTGGTGGTGGCGTCGATCGCGCCGCGCGCGCGTTCGCTGAGCATCACGAAGGCGCAGCAGGGCGAGCCGCTCCAGCCCTTCTGCGGCGCGCTGACCAGCACGTCGACGCCGGTGGCCTGCATGTCGACCCAGACAGCACCCGAGGCGATGCAGTCGAGCACGAACAGCCCGCCGACCGCGTGCACCGCATCGGCCACCGCGCGCAGGTAGCCGTCGGGCAGCATGATGCCGGCGGCCGTCTCGACGTGAGGGGCAAAGACGAGCTCGGGCCGCTGCGCGCGAATCGCGGCGACGACCTCGTCGACCGGGGGCGGTGCAAACGGCGCCTGGCGGCCGGGCGCGACGGCGCGCGCCTTCAGCACGGCCTGCTCCGACGGGATCTGCCCCATCTCGAAGATCTGCGTCCAGCGGTAGCTGAACCAGCCGTTGCGGATGACGAGCGTCTTGCGCCCGGCGGCGAACTGGCGCGCCACGGCCTCCATGCCGAAGGTGCCGCTGCCGGGAACGACGATCGCCGAGCGCGCCTGGTAGACCTCCTTGAGGATGCCCGAGATGTCGCGCATCACCTGCTGGAATTTCTGCGACATGTGGTTGAGCGCGCGGTCGGTGAAGACGACCGAGTATTCGAGGAGACCGTCGGGGTCGACAGTGGGCAACAGACCGGGCATGGCTTCCCCCTTGGAGGCAATGGATGAACAGGGCGTCCAGCTTAGCACCGTGCCGAGGCGCGGCCCGTACCTGTTCAGGTTCGACGATGCGCAGGACGGCAGGGTTGTCGAGCAGATCGCAATCGTTCGATGAGGTGCACAATTTGCCGGTCGTCACCCTCGTCGCCGGGCCGCACGAAGGGGCTCGGGGCGGCAATCAGGAGAGAGCCCATGGACAAGACACCGACCACGCCAAAGCCAGGCCCCGGGATCGACCGTCGAGGCTTCAATCGCGTCGCCGCCGGCACCTCGGCAATTGCGGCCGCCGGCTGGTTCCCGGCGATCGTCCGCGCCCAGCCAGCCAAGCTGAAGGTCGGCGTGATCCTGCCGCGTTCGGGGGTGATGGCCCAACTGGGCCAGTCCTGCCAGCGCGGCGCCGACATCTCCCCGGGACTCATGAAGGAGTTGTACGGCGTCGACCTCGAGCTGATGAACGTCGACTTCGAGTCCAACGTCGATCGGGCACGCTCGCTCGCCGAGAAACTGATCAACGACGGCGCCAACGTGCTGATCGGCCCGTTCGACTCAGGTGCCGCGTCTGCCATCGCGCAAGTGGCCGAACAGCGCAAGGTGCCCTTCGTCATCAACATCGCCGCCGCGCCGCCGATCACCGAGCAGGGCTACAAGTACACCTTCCGCAACTTCCCGACGTCGATCGATCTCATTCGCAACGGCCTGGCGCTGTATCGCGACCTGTTCCAGGCCACCGGCACCGCGCCGCGCAAGTGTGTCTTCATGCACGTGAACGACACGTTCGGCATGGCCAACAAGGCAGCCATCGACCGCATCCTGCCGACGCTCGACTACCTGCCGTTCAAGGTCGTCGAGACCATTTCCTACGACCCCGCCGCGCGCGACCTGTCGGTCGAGGTGGCCAAGGCCAAGGCAAGCGGCGCCGACATCGTGATGCTCGTATGCCGGCTGAACGACTCGATCCTGCTCGTGCGCGAGATGGTCAAGCAGCGCTACAACCCGATGGGCATCATCAGCCCGGGCTCGCCCGGCATGTACCAGGCGCCGTTCTACACGGCGCTCGGCAAGTACTCCGAGTACTGCATTTCGAACGTGCCGTGGTACGACCCGAAGTCCAAGATGACCGCCAACGTGGAACGCGCGTTCAGCAAGGCCTTCCCCGCCGAGAAGCTGATGTTCTATGCGCTCGACGTCGGCTTCACCGTCGAGGCGATGATGATCGCTGCCGACGCTTTCAAGCGCGCCCGATCGGTGGACGGCACCGTGCTGGCAGAGGCGATACGCCAGACCCGCATCACCGACCGGATGATGCTCGGCGGTCCGATCGCCTTCGACGCGAAGGGGCAGAACACCCAGATTGCGTCGGCGTGCATCCAGAACCGCAAGCTGCGCCCGCAGGTCGTGCTGCCTGCGGCCAGTGCCGAGACGAAGCCGGTGTTCCCGATGCCGGACTGGAACTCCCGCGCCTGAGCCACCCCCAGGACCCACGCTCCCGACTGCAGCGAACGAAGACGACCCGCGCCCGATGTCGCTGGACCTCGTCGTCAACGTGCTGGTCAGCGGTCTGCTCACGGGCCTGGTCTACGGGCTGATGGCGCTCGGCCTGTCCGTCATTTACGGCGTCGTGCGCATCGTCAACTTCGCGCACGGCGAGTTGATGGCACTGGCGATGTACGTCACCGTCATTGCCTTCGCCGCGCTGAAGCTCGATCCGCTCTGGATGCTGCTGCCGGTGGCGGCGGGATTCTTCGGGCTGGGCTACGGGCTGCAGCGCGTGCTGATCAACCCGTTCATCGACCGGCCCGAGCATTCGCAGTTCATGCTGCTGCTGGCGGTGGCGCTGATCCTGGTCAACGGCCTGCTGCTTGCCTTCGGGCCGGACGCGCGCAACGTGCAGGTCGATTACGCGATGGACTCCTATCAGATCGGCCTGCTGCTCGTCGACAAGGTGCGCGTCGTCTGCGCCGGCGTCGCGCTGCTGTGCTGCACGCTGCTGTGGGCCATCTTTCGCTTCACCGGATTCGGCAAGGCCATCCGCGCCTGCGCCGACAACGTGCTCGGCGCCCGCGTCGTGGGCCTGAACGTGGCCCACCTCTACGGGTTGACCTTCGGCATCGGCTGCGCCTGCGTCGCCGTCGCCGGAACGCTGCTGACGCTGCTCGTCGACGTGACCCCCGCGTCGGGTCCGGCCTACACGCTGCTCGCCTTCATCATCGTCATCATCGGCGGGCTCGGCTCGATGCCCGGCGCGCTCGCCGGCGGCGTGCTGATCGGCGTCTCGGAAGCCGCGGCCGGCATCGTCTTCACGCCCTCGGCCAAGAGCATGGTGTCGTTCGCACTGCTGATCGCCGTGCTCGCGTTCAAGCCGCAGGGCCTGTTTGCCCGCCGATGAAGGATCTGCTCGCGTTATTCACCGAAGCGTCGCTGCGCCCGCGCAACGCGCTGCTCGTGCTGCTCGCGCTGCTCGTGCTGGCGCCGCTGGTGATCGACCGCTACCTGCTGTCGCTGATGATCCTGGTGCTGTACTTCGCCTTCGTCGGCCAGGCCTGGAACATCATGATGGGCCTGTGCGGGCAGCTCTCGCTCGGTCACGCCCTCTACGTCGGCCTCGGCGCCTACACCGCCGCGGCGCTGTACCAGCACTTCGGTCTGACGCCCTGGCTGGGCATGCTCGTCGCGGTGCTCGTCTGCGTCGCCATGGCCACGCTGATCGGCTGGCTCGCGTTCCGCTTCGGCATCGCCGGCACGTACTTCGCGCTGCTGACCATCGCGTTCGCCGAATTCACGCGCATCGGTTTCGATCACTTCGAGTGGGTCGGCGGCTCGGGCGGGTTCTTCCTCAAGGTCGTGCAACAGGGCACGACCGACTGGCTGAACCTGCGCGGACACCCGCGCATGTTCTATTTCCTCGCGCTGGCGCTCGCCACGGGAGCCTTCCTGCTCACCGCCTGGCTGATGCGCAGCCGCGCCGGCTACTATTTCCGGGCCATCCGCGACAACGAGGAGGCTGCGCGCGCCGCCGGCGTCGACACCTTCCGCTACAAGATGATCGCGATCCAGATCTCCGCGGCGCTGACCGCACTGGCCGGCGTGTTCTTCGCCTTCTATTACAACAACCTCTTTCCGGAGCAGATCTTCAACATGGGCCGCTCGATCGAGATCATCCTCGCCCCCATCATCGGCGGCGTGGGCACGCTGTTCGGCCCAGTGATCGGCGCCGCACTGCTGACCTTGCTGTCGGAAGGCCTGAGCGAACTGCTGCCAGCGCTCGGCATCCAGGCGCCGGGGTTGAAGCAGATCCTCTACGGCGTCGCGCTCGGCCTGTCGATCATGTTCATGCCGCACGGCGTGTGGCCCGGCATCGCGCGACGCTTGGGCCTTGGGCGCGACAAAGCGGACGCAGGCGAATGAAAGGCTCGCCGTTGCTCGACGTGACTGCGGTCTCGAAGAGCTTTCGCGGCTTGCGGGCAGTGGCCGACGCTTCGATCGAGGTGCGGCAAGGCGAGGTCGTCGCGCTGATCGGCCCCAACGGCGCCGGCAAGACGACGCTGTTCAACCTGATCGCCGGTGCGCTGGCGCCAGACCACGGGGTCATCCGCTTCGATGGGCGCGACATCACCGGTCTGCGCGCCGACCAGGTCTGCGCCGTCGGCATCGGTCGCACGTTCCAGCTCGTCAAGCCTTTCGCCGACATGGACGTGCTCGACAACGTGATGGTCGGCGGCTTTCGCGGCAATGCCAGTACAAGCGTTGCACGGGCACGAGCCCGCGCAGCGCTCGCTGCGCTGCGCATCGACGAGCTGCGCCATCGGCCGGCGTCCAGCCTCACCCTGCCCGACCGCAAGAAGCTCGAAGTGGCGCGCGCGCTCGCCACGCAGCCGCGCCTGCTGCTGCTCGACGAAGTGATGGCCGGACTGCGCCCGACCGAGACCGACACGATGGTGCGCGCCTTCCAGCGCCTGAACGAAGAGCAATCGGTCACGATCCTGCTGATCGAACACGTGATGCGCGCCGTGATGGCGCTGGCGCAGCGCGTCTACGTGCTGCATCACGGCGAGATCATCGCGCAGGGAACGCCGGCCGAAGTGACGCGCGATGCGCGCGTACTCGAGAGCTACCTCGGAGCGGAGGCACTGTGATGGCGAGGCAGGGCTCGGCCATGCTCGGCGTGCGCGACCTCGCCGTCTTCTACGGTGACGCGCCGGCGCTGACGGACGTCTCGATCGACATCCGGCAGGGCGAGATCGTCGCCATCGTCGGCGCCAACGGCGCCGGCAAGACTTCGCTGATCCGCGCCATCGGCGGCGTGCTGTCGCCTCGCAGCGGTTCGATCCGCTTCGAAGGGCAGGAGATCGCGGGCCTTCCCAGCCACCTGACCTGCAACCTCGGCATCGGCCAGGTGGCCGAGGGTCGGCAGGTATTCCCGAACCTGAGCGTGCTCGAAAACCTCGATGTCGGCGCACTGCTGCCGCGCGCCCGTTCCACCGCAGCGCGGACGCTGGAGGCCGTGTTCGCGATGTTCCCCCGCCTGCGCGAAAGATCGGCGCAAGCCGCCGGCACCCTGTCGGGTGGCGAGCAGCAGATGCTGGCAATCGGTCGCTGCCTGATGGGCGCGCCGCGGCTGATCATGTTCGACGAGCCATCGATGGGCCTGGCGCCCACCGTCGTGCACGAGGTACTGCAGGTCATCCGGCAGTTGCACGACGACGGCATGACGGTGCTGCTCGTAGAGCAGAACGTCGCCGTCTCGCTGAAGCTGGCCGACCGCGCCTACGTGCTCGAGAGCGGACGCGTCGTGCTGTCGGGGACTGGCACCGAGCTGCTTGCGGACTCGCGAGTCAAGGAGGCGTACCTGGGGCTCTGAGCGCGGGCGAATCGGGCTTCAGCTGAAGCCCTGCCACCGCGAATCGCAGGCACCGCTCCCGCTGCAACGCCTGCCCCGGCGCTCGAGGAACTGCAGCGCGCCCAGTGCCGCGCTGCAATCGCTGCTGTTTGGCCTCGTGCCTGGCGACATGTCACCGCCAGTCGATGGGGCCGCGGGTGCATGCCCTGCGCGCAAACGAACCTGCATTCATGCAACCCCACCCGCAATCGGCTCGAAGTCGGCAGCTCGACGTTCGAGCCGACACCGGGCACGAAGTGCCGCCTGTCTCGGCACATCGTCACGTCGCGAGTGATCCGCCAGGGCTCGGGACACCATTGGTAACAGGTAGTTCCCGTCAGCAACATGTGACTGGGACAACTTCCCATACACTCGCCAGCCAGCGCCAAGGGTTCAAGTATCAAGTGCCAATGTCGAAGACGCAGTACCTCTCATTCCCATGAATACCGCCACCCTCCTCATCTCCCGGCCGAACGACGAACCCTTGGACAAGCCTTTCGTCCCGGACGACGTGAGTCGCGCTCGCAGCGTCGATCGCAGTGCACCGAGCACCGCCGACAGCCAGGAACCCAGGCGCGGCGGCCTGCTGATGCTTGCTTCACTGATCGTGCTGGTCTGGGCCGCCTGGCAGTTCAGCCGCCTGGGGCTCTTCAAACCGAAGGACGACATCAGCTACTGGATCGCCGTCACCGGGGGCTCGATGATGGTGCTGCTGTTCACCTTTCCGCTGCGCAAGCATGTGCGCTTCATGCAGGGACTTGGCAGGGTGAAGTGGTGGTTCTGGACTCACCTCTTCCTCGGCATCGCGGGACCCTGGCTGATCCTGGTGCACTCGGGCTTTCACAGCGCCTCGCTGAATGCCGGTGTGGCGCTGTACAGCATGGTGATCGTCGTCTGCAGCGGCGTCATCGGGCTCTGCATCTATACGAATGTGCACCGCGGTCTGCACGGCGAGCGTACATCGCTGCAGGATTTGAACAGGCGGGCGGGATTTGTCGAGACCGACGCTCGCTCCAAGCTGCACTTCGCACCGCGGGTCGAGGAAAGGCTGCGGGCGTTCGAGGCGCAAGGGGTGCGCGTGGGCTGGGCATCGCACCTGAGGCAAGTAACTCTGTTGCCTGTGCAACAGCTGGTTACCTATGTCCGTTGCGTCATCGAGCTGCGTCACCCGTTGCATGAACTGGCCGAGAAGTACCACTGGAGCGAAGACCAGCTGCAGCGCCACGAACGGCGCGCACGCCGGCTGGTAGGACGCTATCTCAATGCCGTGGTTCGAGTCGCTCAGTACACGGCGTTCGAGCGGCTCTTCGCGCTGTGGCACGTGGCACATCTGCCCTTTGTCTATCTGATGGTCATCAGTGCCGTCGTGCACGTGATTGCCGTGCACGCCTACTGAATCCCCGAGAGACGAGGACTGGATTGATACCGTGGCACGCATCGCCGCACTCAGACGTCTGCCGCTCGCTGCTCGCGCTGCTGCTGGCCCTGGTCGTGCTCGCGCCCGTCTCGGCGCAGACGATCGAATCGGTGTTGCGGCCCGGCGAACTGATCCAGGGTCATGCCAAGTGGGAGGAGGAGTGCGCGAAGTGCCACGTGCGCTTCGACCGCGCTGCACAGGAGAGGCTGTGCATGGACTGCCACAAGGAAGTGGGACAGGACATGCGTGAGCGCACCGGCTACCACGGGCGCCTGAAGCCCCAGGTCTGCCGGACTTGCCACACCGATCACAGGGGTCGAGACGCCCGCATCGTCGAGCTGGACAAGAAGCAGTTCGACCACGCGAAGACCGATTACGAACTGCGCGGCAAGCACGCCAAGACCGAGTGCGAAAAGTGCCATGAGCCGAAGAAGAAGTACCGGCAGGCGTCGGCCGACTGCGACGCATGCCATCGCAAGGACGACGTGCACAAGGGATCGCTCGGCGCAAAGTGCGCCGATTGCCACACCGAGAACAACTGGAAGGAAGCCAAGATCGACCACGACAAGACGCGCTTTGCGCTCAAGGGCAAGCACGTCGATACGAAGTGTGTCGAGTGCCACAAGAAGGGCAGCGATTTCAAGGACGCACCGCGCACCTGCATCGGCTGCCACCAGAAGGACGACGACGGCGCCAAAGGCCACAAGGGCCTGTATGGCGAGCGCTGCGAAAGCTGCCACGGCGCCAAGTCATGGAAGCCGTCGACCTTCAACCACGACGTCGACACCAAGTACATGCTGCGCGGCAAGCACGGCACGACCAGGTGCGCCGCGTGCCACACCGGGCATCTGTACAAGCAGAAGCTTGGATCCACCTGCATCGGCTGTCACACCAAGGACGACAAGCACAAGGGCAGCCTCGGCAACGAGTGCGCCGCCTGCCACACCGAACGCGACTGGAAGGAAACGGGCAAGTTCGATCACGACAAGACCCACTACCCGCTGCTGGGCAAGCACCGCGAGGTGAAGTGCACCGCCTGCCACAAGACCACCAGCTACAAGGAAGCGCCGAAGGACTGCGTCGGGTGCCACAAGAAGGACGACAAGCACGAGACGAACCTGGGCACGAAGTGCCAGGACTGCCATGTCGAGCGCGACTGGAAGACGACCACGCGCTTCGACCATGACAAGGCCCGCTTCCAGCTGCGCAACGCGCACGCAGCGAAGAAGGTTCAGTGCAAGGACTGTCACGTCGACCTGAGGCACTACCGCGACATCCCGATGGATTGCTATGCCTGCCACAAGAAGGATGACAAGCACGAAGGCCAGGAAGGCATCAAGTGCGAGGCATGCCACAACGACGCCGACTGGAAGACCACCCGATTCGACCACGCATTGACCCGTTACCCGTTGGTCGGCAGGCATGTCGCCGTGAAGTGCAAGGACTGCCACGCCACGCTTCGCTACAAGGACGCGCCACGCGACTGCTACAGCTGCCACCAGAAGAAGGACAAGCACAAGCTGAAGTTTTCGGTCGCTTGCGAGAGTTGCCACAACGCGCGCAACTGGGGCATCTGGGACTACGACCATGCGCGGCGCGCGAAATACGTGCTCGACGGCGCGCATGCCAAAGTAGCTTGCGAGAAGTGCCACACGCAGCCGGCGCCTGCCGGCAAGCCGGCGGCCCAAGTCGGCAACACCTGCATCGCCTGTCATCGGCGCGATGACACCCATGACGGCGGCTTCGGCCCGTTCTGTGAGCAGTGCCACTACACGGACAAGTGGAAGCGGATTCGCTCGCGACTCAGCGCCAATGCAGACCACCCTGATCCCTGGATCGCGGTGCCGGGAGTGTCCGGCCGCCTCTCGCGCGGCACCGAGGCAAGGTGGCTACTATGAAGAGACTGGCGCAATTTCGATCCATGGGCCGGCGCGCCATGGCGTTCGGCGCTGCACTGCTGCTGGCGTGCATGGCGCTCGGCGCAGGCTTCAGCTTCGCGCAGAGCGGGGACGCGAAGAAGGACTTCGAACACCTGAAGACCGGCTTCGCGCTCACCGGCGCGCACGTCGAGACGCGCTGCGAAGCGTGCCACCTGAACGGCATCTTCAAGGGCACGCCGCGTGACTGCGCTTCGTGCCACGTTGCGGGCATGCGTTTCGCGCGTGCCAATGTGGTCCGGCCGCAGCAGCATGTTCCGAGTTTGCTGGCCTGCAGTGTCTGCCACGCCACCCAGTCGTTCATCGGGGTGACCTTCAATCACATGGGCGTGGTGGCGGGCAGTTGCCAGACCTGCCACAACGGCACGCTGACCAGCGGCAAGCCGTCGAGCCACGTTTCGACCTCGGCATCGTGCGACGCCTGTCACCGCATAGGTGCCTGGTCGCCGGCGGCCACCTTCGACCACACCGGCGTCGTGCCGGGCACCTGCACGAGTTGCCATGGCGGGGGCAAGGCTGCCGCCAAGTCGGCCACGCACCAGCCGACCAATGCGAACCAGACTTGCGACGACTGCCACAAGAGCTTTAGTGGCTGGCGGCCGACGGCCTGGAACCACACCCAGATGGCCGTGACGGGGCAGTGCGGCACCTGCCATACCGGCGGTTACCCGCCCGCCGACGGCAAGCCCACCAACCACATCCCGTACCAGACCGTGGCGGTCTCCGCTGCCGCGAACTGCGATGCCTGCCACAAGGGCAGCACCACCACGTGGGCGAACGGCAAGTTCCACAGCAGCTACTCGGTGAGCACCTCCTGCGCCACCTGCCACACCGGTGGCTTCCAGGCGGCGGTGGGCAAGCCCGCCAATGCAATACACACCGCGGCGACCGGCAACTGCGAGAGCTGTCACGAGTCCGTTTCTACGTGGACCGGGGTCAAGGTCGATCACAGCACGTTCAACACCTCGACCAACTGCGCGAATTGCCACGACGGCAAGACTGCCCCGACCAAATCGGCCACCCACATTCCGGTCGGCTCGACCAACTGCTTCAGTTGCCACAGTGTCAGCCCGGCCGGCTGGACACCGACGAAGTGGGACCACACCCAGGTGGCGGTGACCGCGCAATGCGCGAGCTGCCACACCGGCGGTTACCCGCCCGCCGACGGCAAACCTGCGAACCACATCCCGTTCCAGGCGGTTCCGGTGTCGGCCTCGGCCAACTGCGATGCCTGCCACAAGGGCAGCACCAGCACGTGGGCGAACGGCAAGTTCCACAGCGGCTATTCGGTGAGCAGCGCCTGCGCCACCTGCCACACCGGTGGCTTCCAGGCGGCGGTGGGCAAGCCCGCCAATGCAATACACGCCGCGGTGACCGGCACCTGCGAGAACTGTCACGAGTCCGTTTCTACCTGGACCGGGGCCAAGGTCGATCACAGCACGTTCAACACCTCGACCAATTGCGCGAATTGCCACGACGGCAAGACTGCCGCGACCAAATCGGCCACCCACATCCCGGTCGGCTCGACCAGCTGCTTCGGTTGCCACAGTGTCAGCCCGGCCGGCTGGACACCGACGAAGTGGAACCACACCCAGGTGGCGGTGACCGCGCAATGCGCGAGCTGCCATACCGGCGGTTACCCGCCCGCCGACGGCAAGCCGACAGATCACATCCCGTACCAGACCGTGGCGGTCTCCGCTGCCGCGAACTGCGATGCCTGCCACAAGGGCAGCACCACCACGTGGGCGCAACGGCAAGTTCCACAGCAGCTACGCGGTGAGCAGCGCCTGCGCCACCTGCCACACCGGTGGCTTCCAGGCGGCGGTGGGCAAGCCTGCCAATGCAACACATGCCGCGGTGACCGGCACCTGCGAGAGCTGCCACAAGTCCACGTCGAACTGGAGCGGGGCCAAGGTCGATCACGGCACGTTCAATGCCTCGACCAATTGCGCGAATTGCCACGACGGCAAGACTGCCGCGACCAAATCGGCCACCCACATCCCGGTCGGCTCGACCAGCTGCTTCGGTTGCCACAGTGTCAGCCCGGCCGGCTGGACACCGACGAAGTGGAACCACACCCAGGTGGCGGTGACCGCGCAATGCGCGAGCTGCCATACCGGCGGTTACCCGCCCGCCGACGGCAAGCCGACTGATCACATCCCGTACCAGGCGGTTCCGGTGTCGGCCTCGGCCAACTGCGATGCCTGCCACAAGGGCAGCACCACCACGTGGGCGAACGGCAAGTTCCACAGCGGCTACGCGGTGAGCAGCGCCTGCGCCACCTGCCACACCGGTGGCTACGGGGCAGCGGTGGGCAAGCCCGCCAATGCGACGCATGCCGCGGTGACCGGCAGCTGCGAGAGCTGCCACAAGTCCACGTCGAACTGGAGCGGGGCCAAGGTCGATCACGGCACGTTCAACGCGTCGACCAACTGCGCGAATTGCCACGACGGCAAGACTGCCGCGACCAAATCGGCCACCCACGTCCCGGTCGGCTCGACCAGTTGCTTCGGTTGCCACAGTGTCAGCCCGGCCGGCTGGACACCGACGAAGTGGAACCACACCCAGGTGGCGGTGACCGCGCAATGCGCGAGCTGCCATACCGGCGGTTACCCGCCCGCCGACGGCAAGCCGACAGATCACATCCCGTACCAGACCGTGGCGGTCTCCGCTGCCGCGAACTGCGACGCCTGCCACAAGGGCAGCACCAGCACGTGGGGCAACGGCAAGTTCCACAGCAGCTACTCGGTGAGCACCTCCTGCGCCACTTGCCACACCGGTGGCTACGGGGCAGCGGTGGGCAAGCCCGCCAATGCGACCCATGCCGCGGTGACCGGCACCTGCGAGAACTGCCACAAGTCCACGTCGAACTGGAGCGGGGCCAAGGTCGATCACGGCACGTTCAATGCCTCGACCAATTGCGCGAGCTGCCATGGCGTGTCGGCGACCGGCAAATCGGCCACCCACGTCCCGGTCGGCTCGACCAGCTGCTTCGGTTGCCACAGCGTCAGCCCGGCCGGCTGGACACCGACGAAGTGGAACCACACCCAGGTGGCGGTGACCGCGCAATGCGCGAGCTGCCATACCGGCGGTTACCCGCCCGCCGACGGCAAGCCGACAGATCACATCCCGTACCAGACCGTGGCGGTCTCCGCTGCCGCGAACTGCGACGCCTGCCACAAGGGCAGCACCAGCACGTGGGGCAACGGCAAGTTCCACAGCAGCTACTCGGTGAGCACCTCCTGCGCCACTTGCCACACCGGTGGCTACGGGGCAGCGGTGGGCAAGCCTGCCAATGCAACACATGCCGCGGTGATCGGCAACTGCGAGAGCTGCCACAAGTCCACGTCGAACTGGAGCGGGGCCAAGGTCGATCACGGCACGTTCAATGCCTCGACCAATTGCGCGAGCTGCCATGGCGTGTCGGCGACCGGCAAATCGGCCACCCACGTCCCGGTCGGCTCGACCAGCTGCTTCGGCTGCCACAGCGTCAGCCCGGCCGGCTGGACACCGACGAAGTGGAACCACACCCAGGTGGCGGTGACCGCGCAATGCGCGAGCTGCCACACCGGCGGTTACCCGCCCGCCGACGGCAAGCCGACAGATCACATCCCGTACCAGACCGTGGCGGTCTCCGCTGCCGCGAACTGCGATGCCTGCCACAAGGGCAGCACCAGCACGTGGGGCAACGGCAAGTTCCACAGCAGCTACTCGGTGAGCACCTCCTGCGCCACTTGCCACACCGGCGGCTACGGGGCAGCGGTGGGCAAGCCCGCCAATTCGACCCACGCCGCGGTGATTGGCAACTGCGAGAGCTGCCACAAGTCCACGACCACATGGAGTGGCGCCAAGGTCGATCACAGCACGTACAACGCGTCGACCAACTGCGCGAGTTGCCACAACGGAACGTCGGCCACTCCCAAACCGGGCAACCACATCCCGACCACGCTCAATTGCTTCGGCTGCCACAGCGTCAGCCCGGCCGGCTGGACACCGACGAAGTGGAACCACACCCAGGTGGCGGTGACCGCGCAATGCGCGAGCTGCCACACCGGCGGTTACCCGCCCGCCGACGGCAAGCCGACAGATCACATCCCGTACCAGACCGTGGCGGTCTCCGCTGCCGCGAACTGCGATGCCTGCCACAAGGGCAGCACCAGCACGTGGGGCAACGGCAAGTTCCACAGCAGCTACTCGGTGAGCACCTCCTGCGCCACTTGCCACACCGGCGGCTACGGGGCAGCGGTGGGCAAGCCCGCCAATTCGACCCACGCCGCGGTGATTGGCAACTGCGAGAGCTGCCACAAGTCCACGACCACATGGAGTGGCGCCAAGGTCGATCACAGCACGTACAACGCGTCGACCAACTGCGCGAGTTGCCACAACGGAACGTCGGCCACTCCCAAACCGGGCAACCACATCCCGACCACGCTCAATTGCTTCGGCTGCCACAGCGTCAGCCCGGCCGGCTGGACGCCGACGAAGTGGAACCACACCCAGGTGGCGGTGACCGCGCAATGCGCGAGCTGCCACACCGGCGGTTACCCGCCCGCCGACGGCAAGCCCACCAACCACATCCCGTACCAGACCGTGGCGGTCTCCGCTGCCGCGAACTGCGATGCCTGCCACAAGGGCAGCACCAGCACGTGGGGCAACGGCAAGTTCCACAGCAGCTACTCGGTGAGCACCTCCTGCGCCACTTGCCACACCGGCGGCTACGGGGCAGCGGTGGGCAAGCCCGCCAATTCGACCCACGCCGCGGTGATTGGCAACTGCGAGAGCTGCCACAAGTCCACGACCACATGGAGTGGCGCCAAGGTCGATCACAGCACGTACAACGCGTCGACCAACTGCGCGAGTTGCCACAACGGAACGTCGGCCACTCCCAAACCGGGCAACCACATCCCGACCACGCTCAATTGCTTCGGCTGCCACAGCGTCAGCCCGGCCGGCTGGACACCGACGAAGTGGAACCACACCCAGGTGGCGGTGACCGCGCAATGCGCGAGCTGCCACACCGGCGGTTACCCGCCCGCCGACGGCAAGCCCACCAACCACATCCCGTACCAGACCGTGGCGGTCTCCGCTGCCGCGAACTGCGACGCCTGCCACAAGGGCAGCACCAGCACGTGGGGCAACGGCAAGTTCCACAGCAGCTACTCGGTGAGCACCTCCTGCGCCACCTGCCACACCGGTGCCTACCTGGCAGCGGTGGGCAAGCCTGCCAATGCGACGCACGCCGGGGTGACCGGTAGCTGCGAGAGCTGTCACAAGTCCACGACGAACTGGTCAACGGTGACGTTTACGCATAGGCCGGCCAACGCCGTGGGCACCGGAACCTGCGACACCTGCCACAACGGCAGCGCCGCCAAGGGCAAGCCGGCGACTCACATTCCTGTTCCCAGCGGTGCGGCACGGTGCGACTCGTGCCACAAGTCGCAGGTGAGCTTCGGTACCGCGGTGACGATGAACCACACGGTGGTGACGACCGGGCAGTGCAAGTCGTGCCACAACGGCAGCTATGTATCGCAGGGAACAGTGGGCGCACTGGCCAAGCCGGCCAATCACATCCCGGAAGTGCAACTCCTCGGCGGCTCGACGATGGACTGCAACGCCTGCCACAAGAGCACGACAGCCTGGAGCACCATGACGATGAATCACAACTCGAGCATGGGCAACGGCGCAGGCTGGTGCAAGGCGTGCCACCAGAGCGGCACCTCCTACATGGGCAGCATGGAAAAGAAGTCACTGACCCACGAAAAGTCGACCGGCGTCACCGATTGCTCGCAGTCGGGTTGTCACCGACCCCTCGGCACCAAGGGCAGCCCCTACACCAAGTGGGACTGATCCACTGACGCCTGGCGTCGGCCCCGTCCCAATGCGGGGTTTCCTTCCGCCCAGATCAACCTAGCGCACGACAACAACAATGAAGTTCCCGTTTCGACCCCGATTTGCCGTCGTTGCCGCTGCCGGCCTCTGCGCGGTGGCCAACGCGCAGTTCATCGATCAGTTCAATGTGCGTCGCGAGGGCGACAACGCGGTGCTGCAATTGCGGTTCGCGACCGAGGTTCAGTTTCAGCGAACGGTCACGACGCGATCGGGCGACGTGACGCTGATCTTCTACATGCCGGTGACGCTCGCCAATGAGGATTTGCGCGGGTCGCAGAACTGGCGCCTGGGCGCCAAGCAAGGCCTGCCACAGCTGGACCTGACGGACGAGAACGAACGCGGCGCGCGCGGCCGCAAGATCACACTGCGCACGCCCTCGGGCACCCGCCTGCACGTGCGTGCCGGCGCTGGCAACCGCAGCATCGAGATCGTGTTGGAAGGCGCGGGCCCGGGCGTCACCCAAGCAGTTCCGTTGCGCGACGCGCCGACATCCGCTCAGGCCCCGAGCGGCGCACCGCCCGCGATCGTTCCAGCCACGCTTCCAGAGGCCGATCGTCGCTTCGTGATCGTGCTGCAATCGTCGAGCGAGCCCAACCTTCAAGTGGCGACGCCCATTCCGCGCAGCCTGCAAAGCTACGACGTCTTTACCAGCGAACGTGTCGTCGACGGCGCGAGGCGCTACGAGATCCGACTCGGCTACTTCAGCAGCCGCGAGCAGGCCGAGGCCGTCTTGCGCCAGCTGACCACCTTTCCGCAGGCAACGATCGCCGCCACAGGCCCGGCCCCCCCCGCCGAGCCGACGCCTGCGCCCGCTGCGGAATCGACGGCGGGTGCGGTGCCCATCCCTGTCCCGGCGCCGCCAGCGCCCGCGGCGACGCCGGGCCCCGAGCCAGTGTTGCTCAGCGCCGCCGAAGTCGAACTTCGATCCGACACGCTGTTGGCCACTGCACAGGCGGCCTTGAGCGAGCAGAACTATGCGGGCGCGCTCGAGTCTTTGAACCAACTGCTCAACCTGCCGCCGAACCGCAACACGCGTGCGGCGCAGGAAATGGCGGGTATCGCGCGTGCCCGCTCGGGCGACGTGGCACGTGCGCGCATTGAATTCGAAACCTACCTGCAGCTCTATCCGCAAGGCGAAGGCAGCGATGCCGTGCGCCGCGAGCTGGCGGCCCTGCCGGCGATTGCGCCTGCACCCACACCTGCGGCTGAGCCGGCCCGGGCCGAGGTCGAGACCACCGTCACGGGCTCGACGTCGATGTACTACTACGGCGGCAACGGCCAGATCCGAAGCCAGGACTTCAAGGATTCGCCCGTTGCCGGTCTCCCTCAGGTCCCCGGCGACGCCCTCTTCACGGCCGACAAGTCGAACCAGCTCTTCAACGACGTCGACCTCAACTGGCGCCGGCGCGACAGCGAGAGCGACATGCGCTTCGTGGTGCGCGACTCCTATGCCACCGACCTGGAGAACTCAGACAAGAGCAAGAATCGCCTGTCGGCGCTCTACTTCGACTACAAGTCGCTGACCGGTGGCTACAACGTTCGGCTCGGTCGCCAGTCGCCCACCGGCGGCGGCGTGATGGGCCGCTACGATGGCATCACGGGCAGCTACCTGATCCGCCCGAAGTTGAAAGTCGGTGCCGTCGCCGGGCAACCGACCGACCCCTACTTCGATTCGAAGCGCAGGTTCTACGGCGTATCGCTCGACGCCGATGGCGTGTTGCCCAACTTCGGCGGCACGGTCTATACGCTGCAGCAGACCATCGACAGCGAAGTCGATCGTCGGGCCCTGGGGCTGGAGCTGCGCTACTTCAACGGCGGCGCGTCGGTCTTCTCGCAGTTCGACTACGACACGCTGATAAAGGGCTTGAACATTGCAACGGTGCAGGGCACCTTCATCACGGAAGACGGCACCGTCTTCAATGCCCTGTACGACCGGCGCTCGCTGGCAATGCTGGCCTTGGGCAATGCGCTGACTTTCGAAGACCCTTCCAATCCCGGCGTGCTGTTCAGACGCATCGCGGACAAGTTGGCCTCCACGACGCTGGAGGCGCTGCGCGCCCAGATCAAGGGCATCACGCCGTATGTCACGCAGGCACAGGTGGGCGTGACCACGCCACTGAACAAGACCTGGCAGATCGGCGCCAATGCACAGCTCACCAACACCGGCGAGATTCCGCCGGTGCCCGGTGTGGTGGGTTTCGAGAACGGGCGGCCGGACACCGGCAACATCTACTCGGCCAGCGGCCAGTTGATCGGCGTGAACCTGTATTCGTCACGCGACACCCATGTGTTCAACACGACCGCGATCTCGAGCCCGAGCCTGAAGGGCCTCCTGGTGTCGTACAACGGCTCCTCCTTCGCGTGGGACGTGTGGCAGTTCGAACCCTCGCTCCAGTACTACCAGGACCACAACCCGGAAGGCAGCACCAACCAGCGTTGGACGCCGGGCCTGCGCCTGACCTATCGCGGCTGGCAGCGATGGTCCCTGGAGTCGACCCTGACCTATGAGCTGGGCAAGGGTTCGCGCGTCTCGGCGGATCCCACCGATCCGACCCTGACCGTCACGACCCACGAATCGGCCAACCGCGTCAACTATTCCCTCGGCGCTCGCTACGAGTTCTGACCGCGGCGAGCTCACGCCAGCGGCCATCCCGGTTCCCAGGGGCTGACAGCCCTTCCCTCCATCGACTCGACTGCGGAAGATCGCACCCATGACGACCAAGCTGTTGATCGCTGCGCCGCTGACTGCGCTGGCGCTGGCACCATGAACGCCCCCCAAGCCGATGCTTCGCGGCATCTGCCACCCAAAGGGGGAGCAAGTGAACTTGGGGCGGCCCGGCGTCTCCTTGTGAACTGGCGGTTCTGGCTCGCGACGCGGCCCGTCCAGACATTCAACCAGGAATCCGCCATCGCGGGATTGCGGGCCCAGCTCCAGCAGCTCGCGGCTCTGCACCATGCTGGCGAGCTGGACGATGCGGCGTACACCGAAGCCAAGGCCGGCCTGGAGCGCCGGATCGTCGAAGCGGTGGTGAATCCACCGGAGGTGACCGTGCCAGCCAGGCGATCCGCGTCGAAGGCGCTGCCCATCGGCCTGGCGCTGTTCGCGGGCCTGGTGGCGGTTGCGGGATACCTTCTGTTCGGCACGCCGAAGGCATTGAACCCAGCGGTGGCGCCGGCGCCGGCGGCAGCGGCGGCGTCGGGCATGGCCGGCGGCCACCCCGTCGACTCGGCGCAGATCGAGGGCATGATCGACAAGCTTGCCGCGCGGCTGAAGGACCGCCCGCAAGACGTCGACGGCTGGGCGATGCTCGGTCGCTCGTATGCCGTGCTCGGGCGCCACGCGCAGGCCGTCCCCGCGTTCGAAAAGGCCGTTGCATTGCGTCCCGACGACGCGGTGTTGCTGGCCGACTATGCGGATGCGCTGAGAGCGGCCAACGGGCGCAGCATGGAGGGGGCGCCCGGTGAGTTGATCGCACGGGCGTTGAAGATCGACCCCAACAATCTCAAGGCGCTATCCCTGGCTGGCACGGCCGCCTTCGACCGCAAGGACTATTCCGCTGCGCTGCTCCATTGGGACAAGCTGGTGCGGCTCGCGCCCGACAGCCCCTTCGCGCAGCAGATCCGGGCGGGCATCGACGAGGCTCGCAAGCAGACCGGTGGCCCGCCGATGGCGCCCGCCGCCCGGCCGTCGGTGCAGCGCGTGCCCGCCGCGGGCGCCTAGGCGGCCAAATCCGCACCGCAGGTCAACTTGCTCGTGTCCGCACGCCCGGCCGAAGGGTTGTGCATGACGCTGGCCATCCTGCGCAAGCAGGTTCGCGAGCTGGCAGGGCGGTCGGCGCCGGTGGCTACGGGCGCGAGCGGCCAGAAGACAAGCCAGAAGATCGCAATCGGCGAGGTCGTCGGATCCTGATACCCTGCCGGCAACTCCGGCGCCCACTCTCACATGCAGTACCTGGCCCTCTACGCTGTCGCCCTGCTCGTTCTGTGGGCGCTCTACCTGCGCCGGAAGCGGCGCACCCGGCGCCAGCATTCGCTGCAACTCCAGCATTCGATCGAGGCCGGGCTCGTCGAGCCGCCGTCGCTCCATCCGGTGGTCGATCCGCTGCGCTGCCTGGGGTCGAGTTCGTGCGTGACCGCGTGTCCGGAAGGGGCCTTGGGCGTCGTCGACGGCAAGGCGGTGCTGATCAATGCCGCGCACTGCATCGGGCATGGCGCTTGCCAGGCGGCCTGCCCCTTCGATGCGATCCAGCTGGTCTTCGGCACCGAGAAGCGCGGTATCGACATCCCCGACCTGACGCCGCAGTTCGAGTCCAACGTCCGCGGCCTGTTCATCGCCGGCGAACTCGGTGGCATGGGGCTGATCCGCAAGGCAGCCGAGCAGGGCCGTCAAGCCATCGAGATGATCCGCAAACGCAGTGGTGGCAATCACGACTTCGACGTGGTGATCGTCGGCGCCGGTCCGGCGGGCCTGTCGGCGGGCCTGTCGGCGATCGAGCACAAACTGCGCTACAAGCTCATCGAACAGGAATCATCTCTAGGAGGCTCCGTCTTCCACTACCCGCGCAACAAGATTGCGATGACCGCGCCGGTGACCCTGGCGATCATCGGAAAGGTCCGGTTTGGCGAGGTTCAGAAGGAAAAGCTCCTCGAATTCTGGAACGGGGTCGTCGATCGGACGGGTCTTCAGATCTCGTTTCGGGAATGCATGGAAGGCATCGACCGCGATGGCGAGGGTTTCGTCGTTCGAACCGAACGCGGCCAGTACCGGACGCGCAGCGTGCTGCTGGCCCTGGGGCGGCGCGGCTCACCGCGCAAGCTCGAAGTTCCTGGCGAAGAGTCGCCCAAGGTCGTGTACAGGCTGATCGACCCGAGCCAGTACGAGGGCCAGACCGTTCTTGTCGTGGGCGGGGGTGACAGCGCCCTGGAGGCCGCCATCGCCCTTGCACAGCAATCCGGAACCGCGGTGACGCTGTCGTATCGCAGCGCCGCCTTCTCCCGCGTCAAGCAGAAGAATCGCCTCGCCCTCGAGCAGGCCCGGGGCGCGGGTCGCCTGCGCGTCGAGATGGAGTCGACAGTCCAGTCGATCGAGCCGGATGCCGTCACCCTGGAGACCCGCAACGGCCTCGAGAGGCTGCGCAACGATGCGGTCCTCGTCTGCGCCGGCGGCCTGCTGCCGACGCCTCTGTTGCAGAAGATCGGCATCCACTTCGAGACCAAGCACGGCACGGCTTGATCGGCGTCGGGTCGATCCCCGGGGCCTGGCCTGCGCCCCAACCCAGGCTCCGCAAGCGCGCGTTGCCGAGTGCGTCGCTGACGAGAATGGCGTAAAATGGACCAAGTTCCCATTGCTGCTCGGAGTCGCTGCCGCAGTTGTTGCGAAGCACTCGGCAGCCCGAAGCGATCGAATATTGCGTTGCCTCTCGGGGGTCTGAGTTCAGCTGCTTGAGACGGAACCGTCGAAACCCATGAAGCGCACTCCGGCGGTCAACCGCGCGGCCTCGCCGAGGCCCAGGGTGCAGCCGAGCGCCGAGCACGCCCGGCTGGCATTGCGCGAGGCGGCCGTGCTGATGGCACCGGTCGCACTCTGGCTGCTGCGCAGCGGCGTGTCCTACCCTGCCTTCGCCGACATGCTCAAGGCGGTGTTCCTGCAGGCTGCGCGCGACGAACTCGAAGGCAGCGACGTGGCGCCGACGCAGTCGGCCCTGAGCATGTTGTCCGGCGTCCACCGCAAGGACGTTCGCGCCTACACCCTCGAGCCGGCCAGCGCGCAGCCGCAGCCGCGCCCGACACTGCCGGCGCAGGTGCTCACGCATTGGCTGACCGACGCGCGTTACCGCGCCGCCGACGGAACGCCACGCGCCTTGCCGCGCACCGGCGCCCGACGCAGCTTCGAGGCGCTGTGCCACGAGTTGTCGAACGACGTGCACCCGCGCACCGTGCTCGACGAACTGCTCAGGCTCGGGCACGTGGTGCTCGACGGCGAGCGCGTCGTCGCACGCGCGACCTCGTTCGTGCCGTCGGCGCATCTGGACGAGATGACCGCGCTGTTCTCGGCAAGCGCGTCGGATCACATCGCCGCCGCCGTCAGCAACATCACCCTGAAGGCGCCCAAGTACCTCGAGCAGAGCGTCTACGCCGATGGCCTGACAGCGACCTCGATAGAACTGTTGCACGTCGCGGCGCGGGAGGCCTGGGGCCAGGCGTTCGAGTCGATGGTGACGCAGGCGCGCGATCGCGTCGACCTCGACACTGCGAGCGACGGCAACCTGCGCATGCGCTTCGGCGCGTATTTCTTCAGCGAGCCCGTCAAGGCGCCTGCCAAGCCGCCTGCGCCACGCCGAGCCGCCCCGCGACAGCCCCAGAGCCGGACCCGAAGGAAGATCGAACCATGAAGCGACGAACCCATTTCCTGCAGCGCGCCGGCTCCGCGCTCGCCGCCCTGTGCACCGTGTTGGCTGTCGCCTCGTGCGGCGGTGACGGCGTCGTCGGGTCGGGTGGTACCGGAAGCCCGCTCGGCATGGCCGTCGGCACGGTCAACGGCTTCGGCAGCGTGATCGTCGACAGTGTGAGCTATGACGACCGCGGCGCGGCGGCGGTAGAGGAGGTTGCGCCGGGCCGGGACGCCGTTTCGGAAGTCAAGCTGGGCCAGCGCGTGGCGGTGCAGTACGAGGTGGCCGGCGTGGCCAGCGTGGTGCGCGTCGAGGCGGCCGTCGCCGGCGCCGTGGCGAGCGTCGTCTCCGCCACGCAGTTCTCTGTCCTCGGCCAGACGGTGACCATCAATGGCAACGGCGCGGCCGGCCCGATCACCCAGTTCGGGGGCGGCTACAGCCAGGGCTCCGACCTTCGGGTCGGCGATGCGATCGAAGTGCACGGCGTGCAGGTGCGGCAAGGCGATTCGAACAGGATCCAGGCCACCCGCGTCGACAAGCTCGCCGCCGCGCCGGCCTTCCTGCGCGTCACGGGCCTCGTGAGCCAGCTCGGTGCCGCCGGAGCGACGCGCTTCGCGCTGGGTGCGCTGACGGTCGAAGCCGCGGACGCCAGCATCCTGCCTGCCGCGACAGCGCTGGCCAACGGGCAATCGGTGAGCGTTCTCGCGTTGCCGGACACGCTGGCGACGACGGGCGCCGGGGCGTGGCGGGTGCAGGCGGCGCAGGTGCGCATCCGCGAGTTGCGCGGCGAAGGCTTGGACGACTACGTCAGCGGTTCGATCGCACACCTCGACCCGCTGGCGCGGACTCTCACGCTCGGCAGCCTGCGGGTGGACTATTCAGCCGCCTCGATGCCGCCGGCTGCGACGCTGGCCGACGGGCAATACGTGCTCGTACGCGGCAGGGTGGGCACCGACGGTTCGCTCAGGGCGTCGAGCCTGACGATCCGCGACACGGCGGCCGACACCGAGGCCGAGTTGCGCGGCAACATCACCGGCTACGACACCGTGACGGGTCGCTTCAGCGTGCGCGATGTGAACGTCGACGCGAGCCACGCGACGCGGGAGGGCTGCCCGGCGACGGGCCTGGCGAACGGGCTCTTCGTCGAAGTCGAAGGCTCGCTCAGCGGCACCGGTGTGGTGGCGAGCAAGCTCCACTGCGAGGCCGAGCCCTCGGACGCCAAGGTCGAACGCGAAGGGGTCGCGAGTGCCGTGGACATCGCGGCGATGAGCTTCTCGATCGTGAGGGAGCACGAGACTGCCGTCAGCGTCAGGTGGACGAGCACGACCTACTTCGGCAGCGTGACGCCGCAGACGCTCTCCGGCAAGAAGGTGCACGCGGAGGGTGTGTTCGTGGGTGGCGTGCTGGTCGCGAGCAAGGTAAAGCTGGAAGACTGATACGGCTTCGCATTCAATCAACAAGGAATCCGGGTGGCTTCGGACTCGTTGAGATCGGTGCGACAAGCCGCCTTGATCCCAGCTGTATCGAAGCCAAGGCCTGCGCGAGGCCGAGGGCGGCGGGTGACCGGCTACCTCCGTGTCCCCCGACGCCAGCCTGACGGCTGGCGTCTCCTCCTTTACCTGCGGCAGCCGGTCACCCGCCGCCCTCGGCCAGGAAGCAACGGGAAAGTCCTGCGTGCGCGCCGGTACGACAGCGGTGGTGCAGAGCGTCAGGACGGGCTGGCGTGTTCTGCGCAGGTAAAGGAGGAGGCGGTGGCCGAAGGCCGGCGCCGGGGGACACGGAGCAGAACACGCCAGCCCGTCCTGGCGCTCCCGCACCAAACCACCGAAGCGGGCGCTGTAATCTAAGCAATTGAACGCAAGACCGTATGAGGCCGTGGGCACCGGCCCGCGATGGCCCGAGGGACCCCTGGGTCCGTCGACACCCTCCGATGCTCAGGGCTGCAGTTGCAGCCGGTGCGCCATCTCCGGCGGGTTCAGCTGAAGTGGCCGGTAGGCCACTGCGGCCCACTCCTTGCTCATGTCGCCGTAGCGCGACGAGAACACCAAGCCGCTCTGCCCGGTCTGGTAGACGAAGCGCGATTGCTCGAGGTCAGACAGGTCGTAGAGCGCGCGCAGCGATGCCGCGTGGCGATTGGCGAAAGGCTCCTTCGGCCTGTTGGCGTGGAACTGGCCGACGTTGACGGTGAAGCCGTCGCCTCCGGTCGGCACGCGCACGTCGAACAAGCGTGCCAGCGCGGCCACCTCCCCCAGCGGCCGATGCGCCGACAGCGCAGGGTGGGCCACACCCCACTGCCACCGGGACGGGTCGGCCCCGTAGCTCGCCTCTAGCCGCGTCAGGGCACGGTCCAGCGCCTGGCCCGAGGCTACCCGGCAACCGGCGTCACCGCACCAGCCCTTGTCGTCGCGCTCGAGGATGCCCTCGATCGCCGTGCGAAACGGACGCTTGCCATAGAGCGACATCAGCCGCTCGCTGCCGAGCTTGGCACCAATCACGCCGCGGACGAATTCGTCGGTCCAGACCGAGGCGATCAGCGGCGCAGCGCCGTCGGCGCGCATCACGCCGTCGAAGTCCTTCAGCAGCGCCTGGGCCTGCGCGCCGAGCGGATGTGCTGAGGGCGATTGGCGCAGGAAAGGCAGCAGCTTCACCGTCGACAGCGAAAGCTGATCCTTTTGCACTGCCTGCATCGAGCTCAGGTCGTGCACGTTGCGCGCGGCCAGCAGCGCTTCGATGCGGTCTTTCCGGTAGGGCGGCTCCCAGTCGGAGGTGATGAAGTGCGGATAGTCGGCAGCATGGATGCGCTGATTGGCCGTGGCCAGCCAGCCGTGCTGCGTGATCGCGGCGTCGTCCATCTGCGGCGTCTCGGCATAGGGCAGCCAGCCGGTCCATTCGTAGCGCGCGTCCCAACCCGGCGCCGGAGCCACGCCCATGATGTCGTTGTCCGGACTGCGCAGCGGCACCCTGCCGATCGCCTTGTAGGCGACCTTGCCGCTGACGTCGGCCATCACGACGTTCTGCATCGGTGCATGGAAATCGGCATAGGCCTCGATCAGTTCGTCCACCGACTGCGCGCGGTTGCTTCGGATGCCGGCCAGTGCAGTCCGGTTGTCGGCGTCGAGCGCGGTCCAGCGCATTGCCACGGCGTAGCGGTCGCGGTCGAACAGCGTTGCGTACGAATTCAGCGCGTCGCTGACCACCGGGCCGTGGCGCGTCGAGCGCACGCTGATCACGACGTCCGGCTTGTTCTTGACCTTGATGACTTCGCTGCGCGCCTCGAACTCAGCCCAGCCCTGCGCCGTCTGGTAGCGCTTCGGGTCCGAGGGATCGATTCGCTCCAGGTACAGGTCCTGCACGTCGGGGCCGGTGTTGGTGAAGCCCCAGGCCACCTTCGCGGTGCGGCCCAGCACGACGAAAGGTGCGCCTGGCAGCGTGGCACCGATGACGTCGAGCGGCACGCCTGGCGAGCCTTCCGCGTTGCGCTCTGCGGGTGCCTGCAGGCGTGCGAAATACCAGATCGCCGGCGCGGAGAGGCCCAGGTGCGGGTCGTTCGCAAGCAGCGGCCTGCCGCTCGTCGAGTGGCTGCCGGCGACGACCCAGTTGTTGCTGCCGCGGCCCTCGATGTTGCCCATGCCGTCGATGAAGTCTTCGGCCCAGGGCTGGAACTGCGCAGCCACCTTTGCGTCCGACCGCCGTTGCACTGCGGCGGCCGCCTTCGCCGCGGGTGCAGTTGCCTTGCCGACCTTGCGGTACACGCCGAGATCGGCGTAGAGCCTGGCGAAATCGACCTTCGAGGCCGGCGCTTCGCCCGTGTAAGGTGGCATCAGTTGCCAGAGTTGCTCGGTGCTCAGCACCTGTGCGGCGCTCAAGCGTGCGAACTCGTTGCCCGAATTGCCGCCCAGGTCGTACGCCATCATGATCATCCAGCCGACGCTGTCCGCAGGCGTCCAGGCGACGCCGGATGCGCCGCCGGGCTTGGTGCCCAGCAGGTGGAACTCGGGCGGCAGTGCCTGCGCGCTGCTGGCATGGAAGGCGTTGATACCGTCAGCGTAGGCCTGCAGTGCTGCCCTGGCGTCCGCGGGCAGACCGTCGAATTGCTTCTGGGCGGCGCGCATGATGCCCAGGGTGCGCATGAACTTGTCCGCCTCGAGCGTCGCCTCGCCGATCACCTCCGACAGTTCTCCGTGCATCACGCGGCGGTTGAACTCGAGCTGCCAGCCGCGCTCCTGAGCATGAACGTAGCCGAGGGCGAAATGTGCGTCGTGGTCGCTCTTCGCCTTGATGTGCGTGACATCGGAGCGGTCGCGCTCGATCGCCACCGGCTGCTGCAGCCCGGGCACCCTGAGCTCGCCGTCGAGCGTCGGGAAGCTGCGCGTCACGTACACCGCAACGGAGGCCAGCAGCAGGACCAGTACGGCCATCATGCCCAGCCCAAGGCGCTTGAGGATCTTCATCAACGGGTCTCCTGGCGGGGATCGGTGCGGCAGGTGTCGCGCGCCGATGTCGTCCGCACGATTCGGGGTGTGTGCACATGCACCGGCCGGCATGGCGGGCCGCATGCATGCGCGGAAGTGTACGGGCCCATCGGCGGTGCGGTCGCCGATGGCGGTTCCCGGGTGCGCGGGGTGCGGCACACGCGGCGCATCGCACCCCGGCCCTGGTTCGAGGCATCATCGAGGCCATGAACATCGCCGAAGAATTGCTGAACACTCTCGGCTACGCTTTCGCCGACACACCGGTACCGCGCATTCGCGCACTGCACCTGCCCCCCGCGCCGTGGAACGGCAGCCGGGAAGGGGAGTTCGGCGCGCTCGAGCTCGACGACGGGTCGGTCGGCCTGAGCTACGTGCTGCTCGATGGCACCCTCGCGGCACTGGTTGGCGGAGCGCATGGCCAGGACCTCGTCGGCGCCGATGCGCTGGCCGTCGCCCGCGGCTGGGCGCATGGCCAGGGCGCCGAGCGCACGCTAGGCTTCGCTGCCGTCAACGCGCTGACGAGGCATCTGTTCGACCGCACCGGATTCGTGCCGCCCGTCGCCGCCGACTCGATCGGCGGCCTCGCGCCGCAACCGGGCGAGCACATCGGCATGGTCGGCTTCTTTCCCCCGCTGGTGAAGCAGGTGATGGCCTGTGGCGCCCGCCTGACCGTGCTCGAGCTCAAGGCCGATCTGGTGGGTCATCGCGACGGATTTCGCGTCACGCTCGACCCGCGCGAACTCGAAGACTGCGACAAGCTGCTCTCGACCAGCACCGTGCTGCTCAACGACACGCTCGACGAGGTGCTCTCGCATTGCGCTGGCGCGCGCGCCTTCGCGATGATCGGCCCCGGCGCGAGCTGCCTGCCCGACCCGCTGTTCCGCCGCGGCGTCACCCTGCTCGGTGGCGTCTGGATCGAACAGGCCGAGTCCTTCAAGCAGGCGCTCGCCGCCGGACAGCCCTGGGGTCGTCATGCTCGCAAGTTCGCGCTGGCCCGCGCCGACTACCCCGGCATCGAGGCGCTGCTGGCGCGGGCCCGCCCGCGCCGATGATGCTCGCCGCTCGCCGGACCTTGCCGCTGCCCGCAGGACCGGCACTGCACCAGAAGACCGCCCCGAGGAGAACCCCATGCCCACAGCCGCCGACCTTGCCGACTGCAGCGCTGGCGAACTGCTGCAGCTCTACCGCAGCGGAAAGGCCTCGCCCGTCGAGGCGACCCGTGCCGTGCACGAGCGCATCGCGCAGCTGAACCCCAGCCTGAACGCGTTCTGCTTGCTCGCTGCCGACGCCTCGCTGCAGGCGGCGCGCGACAGCGAGGCGCGCTGGCAGGCCTGGCGCAGGACGGGCGCGCCCTGCGGCGAACTCGACGGCGTGCCGGTCTCGATCAAGGATCTGATCCTCACCCGCGGCTGGCCGACGCTGCGCGGATCGCGCACGGTCGACCCGCATCAGCCCTGGGACGTCGACGCGCCGGTCACGGGCCGGCTGCGCGAGGCCGGTGCGGTGCTGCTGGGCAAGACGGCGACGCCCGAATTCGGATGCAAGGGCGAGACCAACTCGCCGCTGACCGGCCTCACGCGCAATCCGTGGAACCCGGCGAAGACGCCCGGCGGCTCCAGCGGCGGCGCCGCTGCGGCCGTGGCGGCGGGCATGGGGCCGCTCGCGGTCGGCACCGACGGCGCGGGCAGCATCCGCATCCCGGCCGCGTTCTGCGGCACCTTCGGTCTGAAGCCGAGCTTCGGACGCGTGCCTGCCTATCCGCTGTCGCCGTACGGCTCCGTCGCCCACCTCGGCCCGCACACGATGAGCGTGCGTGACGCGGCGCTGATGATGAACACGATCAAGCGCCCCGATGCGCGCGACTGGACCTCGCTGCCGCCCGATGCCAGCGACTATCTGGTCGGTCTCGAAGACGGCATTCGCGGCCTCGACATCGCCTACTCGCCGACGCTCGGCTACGCGAAGAACGTGCATCCCGAGGTCGCTGCCGCGGTCGACGCCGCAGTGCGCCAACTCAGCGCGCTCGGTGCCCGAGTCGAACAGGTCGACCCCGGCTTCGACGACCCGCTGGAGATCACAACCGGCCTCTGGTTCGTCGGCTCCTGGACGCTGTGGAACACGCTGACGCCCGAGCAGCAGGCGCTGACCGACCCCGACTTCGGCGCCCAGGCCGTGCTCGGCGCGAGCTACAGCGCGCTCGACGTGCAGCGGCTGAATCTGCGCCGCGGCGCGCTCGGCTCGCACATGCGCCAGTTCATGCAGCGCCACGACCTGCTCGTGACGCCGACGCTGGCGGTGCCGGCGTTCGACGCCCTGCCCGCGGGGCACGCCAGGATGGATCCGGCGACGATGCTCGGCTGGACGCCCTTCTCCTATCCGTTCAACCTGACCCAGCAGCCGGCGTGCACGATCCCCTGCGGGCTCACGTCGGACGGCCTGCCGATCGGGCTGCAGATCGTCGGCCCCATGTTCGGCGACGCCCTGGTGTTGCGCGCCGCGCGCGCCTACGAGAGCCTTTGCCCGATTCCGCGACCCAGGGTCGCAGGCCCGTAGCTGCGACGTCCGGGACCTTCGCGCAGGCCGTCGATCGCGCGCTCTGGCGGCTACACGCAAGCCGGGTCGGCGCTGCGGGTCGAGACCGCCGCATCGGTGGCGGTCGAGAGCGCGACGGCGCCGGCACCGACCGTCACAACGGTCGGGCGGCCGGCGTGCAACACGGCCGCGCGAGCCAGATCCTCGACCGTGTGGTCACTCTGCCGCTGGTCCGGCCCGCCGGCCCGCGAGACCACGCAGACCGGCGTGGCTGCCGGCCATCCCGCGGCGAGCAGCCGGCGCGACAAGGCAGCGAGCTGTCTGCCCGCCATGTAGAAGACTTCGGTGTCGGCGGTTCGCGTGGCCTGCAATCGGCCTTCACGCGTCATCGCCGTGGCCAGGCTCACGCTGCGGCCCACGCCGCGGCGCGTGAGCGGGCGTCGGGTTGCCGCGGCGGCGGCAATCGCTGCCGTCACGCCAGGCACGACCTCGCACCCAACGCCGGCCTGCGCGAGCGCCTCCAGTTCCTCTTCGAGCCGGCCGAAGACGCTGGGGTCCCCGCCCTTCAGGCGCACCACCCTCTGGCCTGCGCTCGCATGCTTGACGAGCAGCGCATTGATCGTCGTCTGGCCGGTGCTGTCGGCGAAGCCGCGCTTGCCGACGGCGATCCAGCGTGCCCTCGGCGCAAGCCTGCGCAGCGCCGGATCGGTGAGCGCATCGAACAGCACGACGTCGGCCTGCGCGAGGCGGGCGGCGCCGCGCACGGTGATCAGATCGGCCGCACCGGGGCCGGCACCAACGAAGACAACGTGACCGAGCGCCATCTCAGACTGGCGCCGGGCCGCCCCAAGCCAGGCTGCGCCCCCTCGGGGGGCAGCGCAGTGGCGAAGCCGCAAGCTTGGGGGTTGTCATCTCAGACTGGCGCCGGGCCGCCCCAAGCCAGGCTGCGCCCCCTCGGGGGGCAGCGCAGTGGCGAAGCCGCAAGCTTGGGGGTTGTCATCTCAAGCTGCCGCCTTCACCAGCAAGGCGCCGCTCGTGCGGTTGCTGGTGGGGTCGACGATGATCAGCGCGCCGCCGACACGGTTCGTCTCAAACGCCTCGATCGGCAGCGCCTGCTGCGTCTCGATGAATACGACACCGATCTCGTTCACGCGGAGCTCGTGCGCATCGGTGGCCTGCAGCGTGTGAATGTCGAGCCGGCTCTCGATCGCGGTGATGCGCGCCTGCACCCAGCGGTTGCCGTGGCGCACGCTGTACTTGCGGCCGATCACGGCCGGCTCGGTGTCCAGCCAGGCCAGGGTGGCCGAGAAGCGGTTCGTCGCGTGCACCGTGCCGGGGGTGGCGATCCAGTCGCCGCGCGACACATCGAGCTGGCGGTCGAGCGCGAGACCAGCGGACTGGCCGGCCTCGGCAAACTCGACCCGCTCGCCGGCGACCCGCACTTCGGCGACGCGCGCCTTCTGCTGGCTGGGGAAGATCTGCACATCGTCGCCGGCCTGCACGCGGCCATGGGCGATGCGGCCCCACAGGAGGCGCGGCTGCTCGCCGCTGCCGGCCAGACCGGCATCACGGGACACGTACTGGACGGGAATCAGCAGGTCGCCCGCCTTGCGCTCCTGCACGGTCGGCAGGCGCTCCAGGAGCTGCAGCAGCGAGGGGCCGCGGTACCAGTGAACGTTCAGGGCTTGCGTGACGTTGTCGCCGCGCAGCGCCGAGACCGGGACGACGCCGGCGACAGCCATGCGCGCCTGCACTGCGAAGCGGAGCAAGGCGGCGCGCACGGCCTCGTAGGCCTGCGCCGGGTCGTCGACCGCGTCGAGCTTGTTGATCGCGAACACGATGCTCGGCACGCGCAGCAGCTGCGCGAGCAGGGCGTGACGGCGCGTCTGCGCGAGCAGCTCGACGGGCTGCGCATGGGTGTCGAGCTTGGTGATGTCGACCAGCACGACGGCCGCATCGCTGCCCGCTGCGGCAGTCACCATGTTGCGGGTGTACTGCTCGTGGCCGGGAGCGTCGGCGATGATGAACTTGCGCTGCCTCGTCGCGAAGTAGCGGTAGGCCACGTCGATCGTGATGCCCTGCTCGCGTTCGGCCTCGAGGCCGTCGGTCAGCAGCGAGAGGTCGAAACCCGGACCGCCATCGGCCAGCGGCGCACCGGCTGCGCGTTTCTCGAGCGTGTCGAGCTGGTCGGCGAGGATCGCACGGCTGTCGTACAGCAGGCGGCCGATCAGCGTGCTCTTCCCGTCGTCGACGGAACCCGCGGTCAGGAAGCGCAGTGCTCGATGGTCCCCGACAGCCGTGGACTCGGGCGCGTTCATCAGAAGTACCCTTCCTTCTTGCGTCGCTCCATCGATGCGTCGGATGTGCGGTCGTCCATGCGCGTGGCGCCACGCTCGCTGACCGTGACCTGCAGCGTCTCGGCGACGATCTCGGCGGCGGTCGCTGCCGGGCTCTCGACCGGGCAGGTGCAGGTCATGTCGCCCACGGTTCGGAAGCGGACCTCGATGGTTTCCACCCTCTCGCCCGGCTGCGCCGGCGTCACGGCGGTCAGGGGCACGAGCAGGCCCTTGCGACGGATCACCTGGCGGTCGTGCGCGAAGTAGAGGTTCGGCAGCGCGATCTCCTCGCGCGCGAGATACAGCCAGACGTCGAGCTCGGTCCAGTTGCTGATCGGGAACGCACGCATGTGCTCGCCCGGCTTGATGCGCGTGTTGAACAGCGTCCAGAGCTCGGGGCGCTGCTCCTTCGGCTGCCACTGGCCGAAGCCGTCGCGGTGCGAGAAGATGCGTTCCTTGGCGCGGGCCTTTTCTTCGTCGCGGCGCGCACCACCGATCAGCGCGTCGAAGCGGTGTTCCTCGATGGCCTCGAGCAGCGCCACGGTCTGGTGGCCGTTGCGCGATTCGAGCGCGTGGCTCAGGCGCACGGTGCCGCGCCGGATGGAATCCTCGAGGTGTCCGACGACGAGCCGCTCGCCCATTTCGGCGACACGCCGGTCGCGGAATTCGATCACCTCGGGGAAGTTGTGGCCGGTGTCCACGTGCAGCAGCGGGAAGGGCAATCGGCCCACGTACCCGCCCTGCGCGTTCCTGCTCTTGAACGCCTTCTCGGCCAGCCGCAGCACGACGCACGAATCCTTGCCGCCCGAGAACAGCAGCGCGGGGCGTTCGAAGGCAGCGACGGTTTCGCGCAGGATGAAGATGGCTTCCTCCTCGAGCCAGTCGAGGTGGGTGTGATCGAGTTCCGGCAGCAGGTGCTCGACCTTCAAGGGGGCGTTCATGCAGGGGCTCCGATCGTCGCGTTTGGTGGGACCTCAGATGGGATGCCGTGCAGCCCGCATTCCTTCGCGCTCGAGTTTTGGCTCCGGCCGGGCTCTGGCGAGCCCTTGACTTCGGCGGCGCCGAAGTCAGCCTTCGCCGGAAAGCCGTCGTCCTTCTGGCTCCGGCCGGGCTCTGGCGAGCCCTTGACTTCGGCGGCGCCGAAGTCAGCCTTCGCCGGAACGCCACCGCCATCCGTCTCGCTGCGCGAGCCGACCGCCGCTGACGCTTCGGTGGAATGCGGCTTCAAATGCAAGCCGCATTCCCTGGCGTCGTCCTTCTCCCACCACCATCGGCCGGCGCGGAAGTCTTCGCCTGCCGCGATCGCGCGGGTGCAGGGTGCGCAACCTATGCTCGGGTAGAACTGGTCGTGCAGAGGGTTGTACGGGACGTCGTGCGTCGCGATGTACTGCCACACGTCGGCCCAGCTCCAGTCGGCGAGCGGGTTGACCTTGGTGCGGCCCTTGTCGTCGAGTTCGCTGAACTCGACCGCGCCGCGACTTGCCGATTGCTCGCGTCGCATGCCGGTCACCCAGGCGCTGCGGCCCAGAAGCATGCGCGACAGCGGCTCCAGCTTGCGGAGGGCGCAGCACCCCTTGCGCAACTCGATGCTCGCAAACATCGCGCGCGCGCCGTTCCTCGTGACGAAGCGGACGACCGACTCGTCGACCGGTCGGTAGACCTCGACATCGAGGCCGTAGCGGCCCTCGACGCGACCGATCAGTGCAAGCGTCTCGGGGTGCAGCAGGCCGGTGTCGAGCGTGCCGATGGCGATGGCCAGGCGGTGGCGTGCGATCAGGTCCGTGACGACCATGTCTTCGGCGCCGAGGCTGGTGGTCTGCACGATCCGGCCGCGGTGTGCGGCAGCGCCGCGCTGCAGCCACTCGAGCGCGCTCGCAACGCGAGTGTCGAAGCCCTCGGTGGCGCGCGCGTAGAGAGCGATCGCACCTGCCCTGCCGCTCATATCGCCGCCCCCGCGTTCACGAATTCATGCGCCGGCGCTCGCGCGAGCGCTTCGGCCGTGCCGGGTGGCCTGGCAAACAGCGGCAGCGGGTGGGTCGCGTCGCCCTGGTAGTGGCCGGGAAAGAAGCTCAGCGCACGGTCCGCGGCCTCCAGCGACTGGTCGGCGCGCAGCACGGCCGAGTCGAAGCCCGTGCGCGCCAGCAAGGGCCCCATGTCGACGAGCACCTCGCCGCTGGCGCGCAGTTCACCCGCAAAGCGATAGCGCGACCGCAGCGTGCGAGCCTGGCTGTAGGCGCGGCCATCGACCCACTTCGGAAAGTTCAACACGACGAGGCCGAGGCGCGGCAGATCGGCAGCGATGTCCCTGACCTCGGCATCGTTCGGGAGCGTCACGCCGACGGGCATGCCGATCGGCCACCGCGCACGGAACGCGTGCCATTGTTCGACGCTGAGCAGCAGATGGGGAGCCGGATCGATGCAGGCGGCGGGGCCGTCCTCACCGCCCAGGGCGTGCCATGGGTCCCGGTGCGAATCGATGAACTTCATGCGGAGGCTCCTGCGCCGGATCAGGCGGCCGGCGCCAGGGCGGTGCTGCGGCGTGCGGCGTTGGACGAGACCTTGAACGGCTCGAGGCCGATGCGCCTGACGGTGTCGATGAACGACTCGTTCGCCGCGCGCTGCCCGCGGTAGGTCTCGATCACCGCCTCGATGACGTCGGCGACCTCGTCGGCAGCGAACGACGGACCGATCACCTTGCCCGCCACCGGCGCTCCGCTGAGGGTGGAGCCATCGGAGCCGCCGAGCGAGATCTGATACCACTCCCTGCCATCCTTGTCGACACCGAGGATGCCGATGTGACCGCTGTGGTGGTGGCCGCAGGAGTTGATGCAGCCGCTGATGTGCAGGTCGATGTTGCCGATGTCGTGCAGCTCGTCGATCTCGGCAAATCGCTGCATGATCTCTTCGGCGATCGGGATCGAGCGCGCGTTGGCGAGCGCGCAGAAGTCGCCGCCGGGGCAGGCGATCATGTCGGTCAGCAGGCCGATGTTCGGCGTTGCGAAGCCTGCCTCGCGCGCGGCTTGCCAGAGCGCTGGCAGGTCGGCCTCGAGCACCCACGGCAGGAGCAGGTTCTGGTCGTGCGTGACGCGCAGTTCACCGTGGCTGAAACGCTCTGCGATGGCGGCGGCGGCGTCCATCTGGTCGGCGGTCGCATCGCCCGGCGCCTGGCCGGCGCGCTTCAGCGACAGCGTCACGCCGCGGTAGCCGGCGAGCCGGTGGCCGTGCACGTTGCGCTCCAGCCAGTGGCCGAACGCCTTCGGCCCATCGAACGGCGCGGCCGGTGCTCCGATCCGCGCCACCACGCCGACCGGCAGCCCGAAGCTGCTCGCGACGCGGTCCAGTTCGGCCTGGGGCAGGATGTGTGCCGTGCCGGCGACATCGTTCTCGATGATCTGCGTGAACTCGTCGTTCACTGCATCGACGAACTTCTGGCCCTCGGCCTTCACGAGGATCTTGATGCGAGCCTTGTAGGCGTTGTCGCGACGGCCGTAGCGGTTGTAGACGCGCACGATCGCCTCGATGAAGACGAGGATCAGCTGCCACGGCAGGAACTCGCGGAGGGTGGTGCCGATGATGGGCGTGCGGCCCATGCCGCCACCGACCAGCACCTTGAATCCGATCTGCCCCGCGGCGTCTCTCAGCAGTTGCAGGCCGATGTCGTGCCAGGCGATCGCGGCGCGGTCTTCTCTGGCGCCGGTGACCGCGATCTTGAACTTGCGCGGCAGGAAAGCGAACTCCGGATGCAGCGTGCTCCACTGCCGCAGCAGCTCGCAGTAGGGTCGCGGATCGACGACTTCGTCGGGTGCAATGCCGGCCAGCGCGTCGCTCGTGATGTTGCGGATGCAGTTGCCGCTGGTCTGGATGCCGTGCATGTTCACGGCCGCCAGCGCATCCATCACGTCGGCGGCCTGCCGCAGCGGGATCCAGTTGTACTGCAGGTTCTGGCGCGTCGTGAAGTGGCCGTAGCCGCGGTCGAAGGTGCGCGCGACGTCGGCGAGTGCGCGCAGCTGCGTCGAATTCAATTCGCCGTAGGGAACGGCGACGCGCAGCATCGGTGCGTGGCGCTGCACGTACCAGCCATTCTGCAGGCGCAGCGGGCGAAACTCGTCCTCGGGCAACTTGCCCGCGAGGTTGCGCTCCAGCTGGTCGCGGAATTGCGCGGCGCGCTGGCGTATGAACAGCTTGTCGAATTCCGTGTACGCGTACATGTCAGTGACTCGACCGCGCTTGGCGCCACCCGCAACGCATCGAGCACGCTTGTGTTCGGAATGTCTGCTCGCGGCCCATTGCAGTCAGTGGTGAGTGCAGCCGGGAGTGGGCCCGACAGCAGACGGACGCACAGGGTGGGTACGGGAGCGATCGGCAGCGCCCAGCAGACCTCGGTTCACGCGACCCGGCGTTGCGTGGCCGATGCCCGCCACGTGGCTCGGCGACACGGCACGGGCAGAGTCGCGGCTGCCGGTCTGTCCGACCATTGCACCGTCATCGAAGCGATTGAGATTCGCGCTCCCATCCATCCCGTTCGAGTCCCCGCGACGACGCCAGGACGGCGCCGAAGGACCGGAATGTACGGACCGCTCAGGGGTTCAGGAAGAACATTAACGAGGTTTGCTTATTCGCGGAGCGAATAAGAAGTCGAACCGGCGAGCCGGGCCTGCCGGACGCGTCCAAGAAGAAAGGCGCCTCACAGGGCGCCTTCTTCACCGCGGATTGCCGCTCAGACCCGTACCGCGCGCAACTTCAGTGCGAACTCCTGCAGCGCCGCGATGCCGCTGTGCTCGGCTTTCTGGAGCCAGGCCTGCAGGTCGGCGACGAGCTGATCGA
Organism: uncultured bacterium; assembly: GCA_963802435.1. GTDB lineage: Bacteria > Pseudomonadota > Gammaproteobacteria > Burkholderiales > Burkholderiaceae_C > CAIKUF01. The sequence goes on along the minus strand of CAWDIT010000002.1, from coordinate 129,475 downwards.
CCGACACGTTGGTGCGCGTCCACAGCGAGCGAAGCTCCTCGCGCATGCCGACGAGCTTGCTCAGCTCGGCGTTCTGCTCACAGGCCTGGGTCACCTGTGCCTTCACTTCCAGCGGAATCTTGTCGGCGTCGCGGGGCAGCCAGCGCCGGGCCAGGCGCATCTCGGCAATCCTGGCGCCGCTGGTCGTGCCCGCCGCCCGCAGCCGCTCGATCTCGAGCTGGCAGGCGGTGCGCAAGCTGGCGGCGTACTTGGCCATCACCTCGTAGCGGTTGGCGATCAGGGCCTCCAGCGTCTTCGAATCGGCCACCGGCCTGATCTTGCCGAGCTTCAACCTCGGCGGCGTCTTGCGTACCTTTGCCAGTCCCAGCACCTCGAGCGCGCGGATGTAGCCCCAGCCGATGTCGAACTCGTAGGGCTTGACCGACAGCTTGGCCGAGGTCGGGTAGGTGTGGTGGTTGTTGTGCAACTCTTCTCCGCCGATCGCGATGCCCCACGGCGACACGTTGGTCGACGCGTCGTGCGCCTCGAAGTTGCGATAGCCCCACCAGTGACCGAGGCCGTTGATGATGCCGGCCGCGGTGACCGGAATCCAGATCATCTGCACTGCCCACACCGTGATGCCGATGGCGCCGAAGAGCAGCACGTCGACGACCAGCATCAGCACCACGCCGCTCATCGAGAAGCGGGTGTAGAGATTGCGCTCGATCCAGTCGTCGGGCGTTCCCTGGCCGTACTTGGCGAGCGTCTCGGCGTTCTTCGCTTCGGCACGGTAGAGCTCGCTGCCGGTCAGCAGCACGGTCTTCAGGCCGTGCGCCACCGGACTGTGCGGGTCGTCCTTCGTCTCGCACTTGGCGTGGTGCTTGCGGTGGATGCCCACCCACTCGCGCGTCACCATGCCGCTGGTGAGCCAGAGCCAGAAGCGGAAGAAATGCGCCGCGATCGGGTGCAAATCGAGCGCCCGGTGCGCCTGCGCGCGGTGCAGGAAGATCGTCACCGAAGCGATCGTGATGTGCGTCAGCACAAGGGTGATCACTACGATCTCCCACCATGTCGTCTGCACCAGGCCGTTCGCGGCCCAATGGATCAACCCATTCCACAATGCCATCACGTCGTTCATCGATACCCTTGAAACCGTCAAACTCGACGGGTCGGTGATTGTAGGCGAGACGCTCTCGCTCGGCTCGGCACCCGAGTGTTTCGCACTTTCAGATCCGCTCCCAGACCGCTGCAAAGAATCCATCGGTGCCATGCCGGTGCGGCCACAGGCGCATGAAGTCGCCGCTGACGAGCGTCTCGGCGTCGGCCACCTGCGCGCGCCGCAGCGCCTCGACGGCCGGCAGCGCGCGAAACGCTGCGCCGTTCCCGGCACCGAAGGCCTGCGCGATCGCCTCGCCCTCCGCCTGCAGCAGGCTGCAGCTGGCGAACACCAGCCTGCCTCCGGGCTTGAGCAGTCGCGCCGCGCTGGCGAGGATGGCCGCCTGCTTGGCGCTCATTTCGCGCACGACCTCGGGCGACTGGCGCCACTTCAGGTCCGGATTGCGGCGCAGCGTGCCCAGACCCGAGCACGGCGCATCGACGAGCACGCGGTCGAGCTTGCCGGCGAGCCGCTTGATGCGATCGTCACGTTCGTGCGCGATCTGCACCGGGTACACGTTCGACAGCCCGCTGCGCGCCAGCCGCGGCTTCAATGCCGCGAGCCGGTGGCCCGACACGTCGAACGCGTACAGCCGCCCGGTGTTGCGCATCGCCGCGCCGAGCGCCAGCGTCTTGCCGCCGGCGCCCGCGCAGAAGTCGGCCACCATCTCGCCGCGCTTCGCGCCCGTCAGCAGCGCCAGGAGCTGGCTGCCTTCGTCCTGCACTTCGACGTCGCCGCGCATGAACACGTCCACCTTGTGCAGCGCGGGCTTGTCCGTGACGCGCAGTCCGACTGGCGAGTACGGCGTGGGCACGGCAGCGATGCCCGCCGCCTGCAGCGCGGCCTGCACGTCCTCGCGCCGGGCCTTCAGCGTGTTGACGCGCAGGTCCAGCCCGGCGGGCTGGTTGATCGCCTCGACGAGCGGCCAGAACTCGTCGCCGAGCTCGGCTGCCAGTCGTTCGGCCAGCCATTCCGGGAGGTTGTGGCGCAGGCGCGCGGGCAGGCTGCTGCGGTCGACGCTGCCCACCTGCTCCAGCCACTGCACCTCCTGCGGCTGCAGCGCGGCGCGCAGGAAGGCCGCGTTGCCCTGCCAGGCGAGCATCGCGAGGCGCCGCTCCATCTCGCCCTTGCCCGACTGCGCCAGATGCTGGAACAGCAAGCGCTGGCGCAGCACGGCGTAAGTCGTTTCGGTCAGTGTGTGCCGCTCGCGCGAACCGACGCTGCGGTTGCGGCGGAAGTAGTCCGACACCACGTTGTCGGCCGGATGCTCGAAGCGCAGAACCTGGTGCAACAGTTCGGTCGCGAGCTCGAGCAGGGCGTTGGGATGCATGCGCCGATTATCGGCGGCGCGTCACCCGATCATCGTGCGCAGCCCTCGCGCGGGAGCCACCGCGCTCGATCAGACGAGCAATTGCGACTCGCCGTGCAATTGCCGCACGACGCCGCCTTCGACTCGCAGCAGATCGTCGACGTACCAGCGCACTGCCAGCGGGTACAGCAGGTGTTCGCGCGCCAGCACGCGAGCCGAGAGCGTGTCCTCGCTGTCGTCGGGCAGCACCGGCACCACGGCCTGCGCGACGATCGGCCCGTGGTCGAGATCGGAAGTCACGAAGTGCACCGTCGCGCCGCTGACCTTGCAGCCCGCTTCGATCGCCCGGCGGTGCGTGTGCAGCCCGGTGAACGCGGGCAGCAGCGACGGGTGGATGTTGAGCAGGCGCCCGGCATAGCGCTGCACGAAGGCCGGCGTCAGGATGCGCATGAAGCCGGCGAGCAGCACCAGGTCCGGCGCATGCGAATCGATCGCTTCACCGAGTGCCGCGTCGAAGGCCTCGCGATCAAGGTACTCGCGGTGATCGACCACCGCAGTCGCGATGCCTTGGGCCGCGGCAAACGCGAGCCCCGCGGCATCGGGCCGGTTGCTGACGACGGCGACGACGCGCGCATTCCAGCGCTGCGCGGCGCAGGCCTCGACGATCACCTGCATGTTGGAGCCTCGGCCCGAGATCAGGATCACGATGCGTTTCATCGGCGGGCAGTTTAGGGCAACGCTGAACAAGTCCCTCGCGGATCGCGCACCTCGCTCTGGGCGGCCTGCGGCGCTGCAAATCCTCGCCATAGCTTGGGCTATGGCTGCGGTTTGCGCCTTGCATCCCATCCCAGATCGAGGCACGCGCTCTCGCGAGGACTCATTCAACGTTGCCCTGGCCCCCTAGAATTGCCTCTCGCTCCCGCTGTCCGCCCCAGGAAACCCATGAAGCCACGCGTTCTCTCCGGCATGCGCCCCACCGGCGCGCTGCACCTCGGCCACTACCACGGCGCGCTGAAGAACTGGGTCCGCCTGCAGGCCGACTACGAGTGCTTCTACTTCGTGGCCGACTGGCACGCGCTGACCACTCACTACGAGGAGAGCGAGGTCATCGGGCAGAACGTGTACGACATGGTGATCGACTGGATCGCAGCCGGGCTCGACCCCGAGCAGTGCACGATCTTCATCCAGAGCCGCCTGCCCGAGCACGCCGAACTGTTCACGCTGCTCGCGATGGGCACGCCGCTCGGCTGGCTCGAGCGGGTGCCGACCTACAAGGACCAGATCGAGAAACTGAAGGATCGCGACCTCGCGACCTACGGCTTCCTCGGCTACCCGCTGCTGCAGGCGGCCGACATCCTGATCTACAAGGCAAGCTACGTGCCGGTCGGCGAAGACCAGGCCTCGCACGTCGAATTGACGCGCGAGGTGGCGCGCCGCTTCAACCACCTCTACGGCCGTGGCGCCGGCTTCGAGGCCGGTGCTGCCGCCGCGCTGGCCAAGCTGTCGAAAGACGATGCCCGCTACTTCGAGAAGCAGCGCAAGGCCTTCGGCGAGACCGGTGCCGCCGAGGCGCTGGCCAAGGGCGAAGGCATCGTGCGCAAGGCCGCGGCGAGCGGCATACAGCGCGAAGCCGCGCCGCTCGGCCGCGGCGTTGGCCCGGCTGCGCTGGACAGTTACACAGGTCCTTCGCTTCGCCGGGCCGCGGCTGGTGTGCAGGGCTGGACCGAAGCCGACAGCGAACTGCTGCTCGGCCACCTGCGCGGCAGCGGCAAGACCATCCTCTCCGAGCCACAGGCGCTGCACACCGAGGTGACCAAGTTGCCGGGGCTCGACGGCGCGAAGATGAGCAAGAGCTACGGCAACGCCGTGCTGATGCGCGACGAGCCTGCCGCCGTGGAGAAGAAGATTCGCGGCATGACGACCGACCCCGCCCGCGTGCGCCGCAACGACCCCGGTGACCCCGAGAAGTGCCCCGTGTGGCAGTTTCATCAGGTGTACAGCGACGCGCCGACGAAGAAGTGGGTCGTCGACGGCTGCACGAGCGCAGGCATCGGCTGCCTCGATTGCAAGCAGCCGGTGATCGACGCCATCGTGCGCGAGCAGCGACCCTGGCGCGAGCGCGCCGCCCCGTTCATCGCCGACCCGGGGCAGGTGCGCAGCATCGTCGAGACCGGCACCGAACGCGCACGCGTCGTCGCCCGCCAGACGATGAAGGACGTGCGCGCCGCGATGGGGCTCGACTATTGAGACTGCGCTGGCACGACACGAGCAGTTGCTGCAGGCGCTGCTTCACGGTGACGCGCTGCCCGGACGTCCTGCCGAGCGCCGGCTGATTCAGACCCACATCTCGAGCCTGGTGCTCGCCGGCGACTTCGCCTACAAGCTGCGCAAGCCGCTGCGCCTGCCCTTCCTCGATTTCTCGACAGCTGCGCTGCGCCGCGAAGATTGCCTGCAGGAGCTGCGCCTGAACCGGCGCACCGCACCGCAGCTCTACCTCGACGTGTTGCCTGTCGTCGGCACGCACGACGCGCCGCGGCTCGGCGCGGCGGGAGAAGCCGCACCGCAGGCCCTGGACTGGGTGCTGCGCATGCGCCGCTTCGACGACGCACAGTTGCTCGACAGCCTGGCGCACGCCGGCACGCTGAGCGCGGAGCACATCGACGCGCTGGCAACGCAGGTAGCCGATTTCCACCAGGCACTGCCGCCCTCGCCGCCCGGCTTCGGCGCGCCCGAGACGGCGCAGCGCTGGGCGCTCGATGCCCTCGATGCGCTTGCCGCCAGTCCGGCCGCGCAGGCCTGCGCCTCGCGCATCGCGGCGCTGCGCGCGAGCAGCTTGCGCGAGTTCGCCCGCGCCGCGCCGCTGCTCGCCGAGCGCCGCGCACGGGGCTTCGTGCGCGAATGCCACGGCGACCTGCACCTCGCCAATATCGTTCTCATCGACGGCGTGCCGAGGCCTTTCGACGGCATCGAGTTCAACGCCGAGCTGCGCCACATCGACGTGATGAGCGACATCGCGTTCACCTTCATGGACCTGCAGCGCCACGGCCTGCCGCAGCTCGCGTGGCGCTTCGTCGGCGGCTATGTCGAGCACACCGGCGACGTCGAGGGGCTGGCGCTGTTGCGCTTCTTCGCCGTCTATCGCGCCCTGGTGCGCGCGCGCGTCGCGTTGCTGCGGGCCGGGCAGGCCGAGGCTGGGCGCCAGGAGCCCACTGGACCGCTCGCGTCCGGCGAAGGCAGCAGCGGAGCCGCCCTCGCCGCATTCGAACGCGACCTGGCACTGGCCGAGCGACTCGCCGCGCCGCGCAACGACGCCCCGCGGCTCGTGCTGACGTGCGGGCCCTCCGGTTCCGGCAAGAGCACGGTGGCGCAGCTGCTGGCGCCTGCGCTGGGCGGTGTGCGCCTGCGCTCCGACGTCGAGCGCAAGCGGCTGCACGGCATGCTCCCCACCGCCCGGCCCACGCCTGAACAGACGGCAACGCTTTACGCGCGCGACGCCACGCTGCGCACCTACGCCTGCCTCGGCACGCTGGCGCGCACGCTGCTGCGCGCAGGGATCGACGCCGTCGTCGACGCCGTCGCGCTGAGGCGCGACGAGCGCGATGCGCTGCGCCGCATCGCCGCCGAAGAAGACGCCCGCTTCGTGCTGCTCGAGTGCGTGGCCCCCGAGGCCGTGCTGCGCGACCGCGTGACGCGCCGCCAGCAGGACAACCGCGATGCTTCCGACGCCGACGCCGCGGTGCTCGAACTGCAACTGCGACTGCGCGAAGGCTTCGCGCCGGAAGAACGTGCGCTCACGCTGTCGACCGACTGTGAACTCGCGACGCTGGCGCAGCGCTGCGAGGCGCTGGCCGACCAGCTTGCCCAGCCACCCGCTGCCCCCCTCCCGCAATCCAGCGCCAACACCCGCCCATGACCCTCAACACCATCGAGCTCTGCCCCGCCGCCGAAGCCAAGGCCACGCTGATCGTGCTGCACGGCCTGGGCGCCGACGGCACGGACTTCATACCAATGTGCGACGCGCTCGACCTGACAGCGGTCGGCCCGGTGCGCTTCGTGATGCCGCGCGCACCCGAGCGGCCTGTCACGCTGAACAACGGCTACGTCATGCGCGCCTGGTACGACATTCTCGGCACCGAAACGCAGCGGCGCGAAGACGTGACGGGCCTGCGCGAATCGCTGCAGCAGGTGCACGAGTTGCTCGACCGCGAACGCGCGCGCGGCGTGCCGGCCAACCGCATCGTGCTGGCCGGCTTCTCGCAAGGCTGCGCGGTGACGCTGCTCGCCGGCCTGCGCTACCCCGAGCGCCTGGCCGGGCTCGCCGGCCTGTCTGGCTACCTGCCGCTGGCCGGCACGACCGCTGACGAACGACACGAAGCCAACCGCGACGTCCCGATCTTCCTCGCCCACGGCACCGACGACCCGATGGTGGCGGCGGAGCGCGGCACCGCATCGCGCGATGCGCTGACCGCGCTCGGCTACAGCGTCGAGTGGCACGACTACCCGATGGAACATTCGGTGTGCATGGAAGAAGTGGCCGCGCTCAACCGCTGGCTGCTGCGCGTGTGGTCCTGACGCGGACGCTGTCCGGTTGGGAGACATTCGAACTCGCCACAAGGCCTGCACGGATCCCGAGCCAGCGGCGTGACAGCGCAACGCTGTCCGGCAACAACGGGTCGGTTCGTCAAGCGCCTGGCAGTGCGCCTGAGGATGCGCCGAATTCCGCTGCCCCGCAGCACAAGACTTCTCGCACGCCGTGAATGGTTGGCGCCAAGATCTCCGATGAGATGTTCAGGGATCGGATCGTCGATTCCGGCAACCCCCAACGGCTACAAACCTGCGCAGCCCGCGAACCATCCCTCTTGCCGGCATCCACTTGCAGGCCCTCACCAAGCGCAGGCGCCAACTGCCAGTCGATCAGTTGAAGGTTGCGGTAGTAGATGTTCCTGTACTCCGCAGCGGCGGCCCGCTGCGCAACGACACCCTTGATCGACTCGCCCGCATCGTGCCTGGCCCAAAGCGCCTCGACCGATCCGTACTCCCGGATGATCCTGGCCGCCGTCTTGATGCCGACACCGGCGACGCCGGGGATGCCGTCACCTGGATCGCCGGCCAAGGCCTTGGCTTGGATGTAGTGCTCGACCGATACGAACGGTCCGCCCGCCACCACGTCCGGGTTCGGCAGATCTTCATGCGTGATGGTTCTGCCGGTGCTGACGGAGTGCCACTCGACATTCGGACGCAGGGCCTGGAACCAGTCCGTGTCGGTCGTCGCCAGCCTGATCTGCCAGGACGGGTCGGCGCGCCTGCAAATGGCGCCGACGACGTCGTCGGCCTCGAAGTCCGGGCAGAAGATCTGAGGCAAGCCGAGGTGTTGCAGGAGTTCCCGCACGACATCCACCTGCCGCAGGTATCTCTCGAGGAAGGCCATCTGCTCGGGCGTTTCCCAGCGGTGACGCTTGTATTGCGGAAGCAGCGCTTCTCGCCACCTGCAGCGATCGTCCCAGAGCGCGATCGGAACGTAGCCCGGGTGAGCACCGACAAGGTCCGACAGCTTCTCGGCAATGCCGTGGAGGGCTCCCGTCTCCTTGCCATGACGGTTGCGGTCCCTGTACTGGTACTGGCGCATCGAGCCAATGCCCAGCACGTTGGTGTCGACGAGCAAGAGCCTCTGAATTCGTCGCATGTCAACCGGGAGGGGCGTTTGCCGACGAGTTGCTCAGTGCCCTGCGTGCACCACGCCGCTATAGCAACCTGAGGTGGCGCGTCGTCGCGCCCGGGACGGCCGACAGCGAGATGGCCTGGTCGAAGGTGACGAGGCAACCGCCGTGCCTGACGGCCAGCGCCAGCAGATACACGTCGGTCACCTGGTTGTGGCCATGGATGCGGGTGAAGTCGGCGCTGGCGTCATCGCGCAGCGACACGTCGTCGGGCCAGAACTCATGGTCCAGCGTTGCGCAGGCCTGGCGCAGCTGCTCGCGCACCCGGACCATGCCGACCGCGCCGCCGCGTCCGTAACTCGGCAGGTTCATCACGCGGATGACACCGTTCTCGACCAGCGGACAGGTGGCGATCCTGACGCGCGGCGACTCGATAAAGGCGTTCGCGCGCCCGGAGAACAGGTGCGCGTCGTCGAACAACGCGACCCACACGTTCACATCGAGCAGGGCGCGCATCAAATGCCCTCCCGCTCCATCAGTTCGCGGATGTGCTCCGGCGTGATGACCTCGTCGCGACAAGGCAGCAAGGCGAAACGGCCACGCAATGGAGCGCTGGCGGCGGGCCTGGCGCTGCGCGCGCCCGCACCCTGGCGGATCAGGCGCGAGACGGCTTCGCCCAGTGAAACACGCTCGCGCACGGCGACCTGCTTGGCCACCAGCAAGGCATCGTCGGCCAGGTTGATCGTTGTCCGCATGTCGTCCCCTCGCTCGGCTGATAGGCATCATAGCATCACCTAAGCACCAACGCATCACGTCCCCACCCTTGTCTCGCCTGCCCAAGGGCCTCTTCGGGAAAGCCCAAGCTATGCCAAGCCGCGTCGCCGCAAGCTCGCCGCCAGCATCAACGCCGCCTCGAGCGTGAATTGACCGGCAGCCAGCCGCTCGAGCAGCGCCTCCGGCGCCAGGCACTCGAAGCGCTCGACCTCGCCGTCCTGGTTCACTGGCGTCAGCGCGGCAGGAATCACCGCCTCGAACACGTCGCTGTGCTCGACCATGTAGCCCTGTCTTACCGGGCGGCGCACCGTGACGCGGCCGGCGGGCTGCAACGCGTGCAGGTCTGCCAGACGCAGCCCGGCCTCTTCCCAGGTCTCGCGCTCGAGCGCGTTGGCGACGGTCTCGTTGGCCGCCACCATGCCGCCCATCAGCGTGTCCCACAGGCCGGGATCGGTCGCCTTGTCGAGCGCGCGGCGCTGTACCCACACGCCGCCTTGTGGTGTGAAGCCGATCACGTGCACGGCGAAGGTCGCAATGCCGAGCGGACGCACCGCGGCGCGTTCGATCACGGCGTGCCGCGCACCGCCCTGGTCGGTCACCGCCAGCAGTTCGTCGCGCCAGGGGCCGCCCAGGCCCTTCGCGTCCAGCCAGCGGGCGATGTCGGCGAGCGCTGCGTCGGGCGCGCCTCTCAGCAGCTCGACGCCATCGCCGTGCAATTGCAGCGGCAGGCCGGCGGCGCGCAGGCGATCGGCGAGGCCGGGTTCGATAGAGCCGACGGGCGAAGCAGCGGCCTCGATGCGCAAGGCGCGCCGCGGGTGAGCGGGCGGCAACGCGGCGTGCTCGGCCAGGCGCAGCCACCAGTCGGGTTTCGGCGAGGTCATGCGCGACTCACCAGGTGTCGATGAAGCGCCCGCCGCCCGACTGCAGCGGCGGCACCGAGGCGAGCGCGCGCGCCAACCAGCGCCTCGACTCGGCAGGGTCGATCACGGCGTCGATCTCGAGGACGCTCGCCATGTTCAACGCCTTGCCGCGCTCGTACGCGGCGGCAACCATGCGCTCGAAGAGGGCTTGGCGATCGGCGTCGTTCGTCGCAGCGTCGAGCTCCTTGCGAAAGCCCAGCCGCACGGCGCCTTCGAGCCCCATCGCGCCGAATTCGCCGCTCGGCCAGGCGACACAGAAGAACGGCGCGGCGAAGCTGCCACCAGCCATCGCCTGCGCACCGAGGCCGTAGCCCTTGCGCAGCACGATGGTGAACACCGGCACGCGCAGGCTCGCCGCGGTGACGAACAGGCGCGAAGTCTTGCGCACCATCGCCGTCGCCTCCGACGCCACGCCGACCATGAAGCCCGGGGTGTCGCACAGCGAGACGATCGGCAGGGCGAACGCATCGCAGAGCTGCAGGAAGCGCGCCGCCTTGTCGCAGGCCTCGGCGTCGATCGCGCCGCCGAGGTGGCGCGGGTTGTTCGCGATCAGGCCCATCGGCCGACCTTCGATGCGCACCAGCGCGGTGATCATGCCGGCGCCGAAAGCGGCGCGCAGTTCGAGCACCGAGCCGCTGTCGCACAGCAGGGCGATCGCGGCGCGCATGTCGTAGGCGCGAACACGGTTCTCGGGTACGCAGTGGCGCAGCGCGCGCTGGTCGGCGCATTGCCACTCGGCCAGTGAACCCTGGAAGTACGACAGGTACTGCTTGGCCGCGCGCACCGCTGCCGCTTCATCGTCGACCAACACGTCGATCACGCCGTTCGGCGCCTGCATCGAAGCCGGGCCCACCTCGCCCGGCGCCACGACGCCGAGGCCGCCCCCTTCGATCATCGCCGGCCCACCCATGCCGACGGAGCTGTCGCGCGTGGCGACGATCACGTCGCTGCAGCCGAGCAGCGCGGCATTGCCGGCGAAGCAGCGCCCGGCGACGATGCCGACGCGCGGCAGCCTGCCCGACAGCCGCGCGTAGTGGTGGAAGGTCGTCACGTCCAGCCCGGCGACGCCGTTGAAATCGGTATCGCCTGGCCGGCCGCCGCCGCCTTCGGCGAACAGCACAACCGGGATGCGCCACTGCTCGGCGAGCTGGAACAGCCGATCCGTCTTCTTGTGGTTGAACATGCCCTGCGTGCCGGCGAGCACCGTGTAGTCGTAGGCGAGCACGGCGCAACGCGCGGCCTGCGCACCGAACTGCGCGCCGTTGACGGTTGCCAGGCCCGCGACCATGCCGTCAGCCGGCGTGTTGCGGATCAGATCCGGGAGGCTGCGCCGGCCGCGCTGGGCGGCGACGGCGAGCGCGCCGTACTCGACGAAGCTGCCCGAGTCCACCAGGTCGGCGATGTTCTCGCGTGCCGTGCGCAGGCCGCTGCGGTGCCGCCTGGCGATGGCCTCGGTGCGCTGCGCGTCGAGGCCGAAGGCGTGGCGCTCTATCGCCTCGGCCAGATCGGGGCGGATGTGATCGAGGTCCGCGCTCACGGCGCTTGCCGCTGCCTCCACCGGCGCGTCGATCGCCTCGACCCACATCAGCGGCATGCCCGCCAATACGGCCTGGCCCGCCCTCGCGCAGACGGAGTGCACGCGCGCGCTCGCGCTGGCGATCACCAGGTGCTCCATCTTCATGGCCTCGATCACCGCGACCTGCTCGCCCGCGGCAAGCAGCGCGCCGGGCGTGGGGCCGATCTCGACGAGCACGCCGTTCATCGTCGCGACGATCGCGCTGCAGCCGGGCGGGGCGCTGGCTTCGTCGGCGGCTCCTGCCGCTGCGTCACCGCCGGGTGGCGGGTCCGTCGCCGGCAACGCATCGCGCCGCACGTCGTCCGCGCTCGCCGCCACGAGCGCAGCGGCACGCCGCTCGACGAAGCCGGTGTCGACGCGATTGGCCAGCACATCGGCGTCGCGCAGCAGCGCCAGCAGGAAGTGCCGGTTGGTCGGCACGCCGGCTATCCGCATCTCGCCGAGCGCGCGGACCGCCTTGTGCACCACGTCCGCAGAGTGCGGCGACGCGCTGTGCACGACGAGCTTGGCGAGCAGCGAGTCGAAGCGCGGGTTCGGCGTGGTGCCGCTGCAGGCGCAGGCGTCGATGCGAATGCCCGGCCCGCCGGGCCATTCGATCGCCTGCAGCGTGCCGCTGGCAGGCAGCGCATCGCCGTCGGCGTTCATCGTTTCCAGGTTGATGCGCAGCTGCATCGCGTGGCCTCGCACTGCGGGCGGCGCGGCGAGACCGATTTCGGCGAGGCTCGCGCCGGCAGCGATGCGCAACTGCGACTGCACGATGTCGACGCCAGTCACCATCTCGGTCACCGTGTGCTCCACCTGCAGGCGCGGGTTGGCTTCCATGAAGAACCAGTGCAGCGGCTCGCCGGCCGCATCGAGTTCGACCAGGAACTCGACGGTGCAGGCGCCGCGGTAGTGCGTGGCCTGCGCCAGCGCGAGTGCTGCAGCCGTCAGCCGCTCGCGCAGCACCTGCGGCACGCTCGGGCTGGGCGCGATCTCGACCAGCTTCTGGTGCCTGCGCTGCAGGCTGCACTCGCGCTCGCCGAGGTGCACCGCAGCGCTGCCGTCGCCGAGGATCTGCACTTCCACATGGCGCGCGCGGCCGAGCAGCCGTTCGACGTAGAGGTCGGCATTGCCGAAGGCCTTCATCGCCTCGGAGGCGCAGCGTGCGTGTGCCGCCTCGACTTCGGCTGCGCCGTGCACCGCCCGGATGCCGCGTCCGCCGCCTCCGGCCACGGCCTTGATCATCATCGCCCCGCCCTCACCCAGCGCGGCGAGGAATTCGAGTGCCTGCGCGACCGACGTCGCACTCTGCGTGCCGGGCAACACCGGCACCCGGCAACGTTGCGCGAGCGCGCGCGCCTGCAGTTTGTCGCCGAAGAGTTCGAGCACTTCGGGTGTCGGTCCGACGAAGGCGATGCCGACTTCGGCACAACGCCGCGCGAGTGCCGCGTTCTCGGCCAGGAAACCGACCCCCGGGTGCAGCGCATCGCAGCCCAAGCGCATTGCGGCGGCGACGATCTGCTCGACGTCGAGGTAGGCGCCCGGGCCGCTGCCGGCGAGCGCGACGCTCGCGTCGGCGGCGCGCCGATGCGGCGACGCGGCGTCGTCCTCCGAGTACACGGCCACGCTCTGCAACCCGATCTCGGCCGCGGCGCGCGCGATGCGGATGGCGATCTCGCCGCGGTTGGCGATCAGCAGTCTTCGGAAGGTCATGGCGTTCGGCGTCGCTGGGCTGAGATCGGAGCATGCCGCAATTGCGCGGGCCGCTTTGTCGCCCGCGCGACGGCAAGTCTGCACCTCGGCGCCCCGGCTCTCGTTGCCGTGCCGCGATCGCGGTCTACGGCAGAAAGTGCTTCGCCTCGAGCAGCGCGCGCAGCGCGGCCGAGTCGGCACGGAAGACCTCGGGATCGTACTTGGCCTCGCTCGTATAGAAGCGGGCGAGCGAGGTGATGCCGCGCGCCTCCATCCGCGCCTTCAGCTCGGGATCGGCCCTGTAGCGCTCCCAGCCGACGCGCTCGCGCTCCGCATAGGTGGCATCGAGCTCGTCGTCGGTCGGCAGGTGATAGGTCTCGTCGTGCAGCAGGGCCGCGAGCGGCAGGCGGTCGCGCTTGCCGGGATGCTCGTCCGGGACGCCGACGACGATCGACGTCACCGGCAGGCAGGTATCGGGCAGATCGAGCAGGTCGGCGATCGGGCCCATCGAATGCAGCGTCGTTCCCATGTAGCAGATACCGAGGCCCCGCGCCTCGAATCCGAGGCACACGTTCTGCGCGACGATCATCGCGTCGAAGGCCGCGACGTGGTAGCCGATCAGGTTGCCGAAGTTGTCGCGTGCGCCACGCCGGCGCAACCACTGCCTGGTGCGGAACCAGTCGGCGCAGAACGTCATCACGAGCGGCGCCTGCAGCACCATGGCCTGCTCGAAGTGCAACTCGTAGAGGCGCCGCTTGCGCTCGGCATCGCGCGTCAGCACGATCGACACCGCATTCAGGTTGCCCGACGACGAGCCTCCGGCGACGGCGTCGCCACACACCTGCTCGATCAGTTCCGTGGGGATCGGGTCGGGCTTGTAACGGCGGATCGAGCGGTGGCTTTGCAGCAGGTCGGAGAAGTCGTTGTTCATGCGGGCCAGTGCCGTGAGAAGACCGCGTTCACGCTCGGGTGGGCGTCGATGCGTTCGAGCAGCGCCGAGAAGCCGGGCCGGGCGTCGCGCAGATGAGCTCGCGTCCCCGACCACCTCGACACCACCGCGGCGAGCAGGTCGAGCGCGCCCACACCGTCACCGCCGAAGAATGCGCCGGGGGGCGCAAAGATGTCGGCAAAGAGCTCCCACTGCCGATGCAGCCGCACGCGCGCGCCCTGGCGCAGCCTCTCCGTCACAGCCTCGTCCGGCTGCACGAGCCAGCGCTCGGGGTAGTCGATGACGCCGATGGCCGCGTAGCAGTTGGCGGCAATGAAGACGAGGCCGCGGATGGCCTGGTCGCGCGCCGCCGCGTCGACCGGCAGCAGCCCCGATTGCGGGTGCGCGAGGCCGAGGTGGATCAGGATCGCCGCGCTCTCGGTCAGCACGGCGCCGCCGGGCAGCACGAGCGCCGGGATCTGCTGCAGCGGGTTGACCCGCGCCAGATCGGCGAGCGCCGAGCCGGCGTCCCAGGTCGCCGCGCTGACGATGCGAAACGGCAGGCCGCAGATCGCGAGCGCGGCCTCGACCGCCGCCGAACCCGAGCCCTGCGATCCGTACAGCGTGTGCATCAGCCTGTCCTCGAGCGCGCGGCGATCAACGCGCGACGCCGCTCCCGGCTTTCGGCGGGCCAGCAATCCTTCAGGTCGTAGTACTCGTCCACTGCCGGCGTGCCAGGCGGCAAGAAGACCCAGGGCTGCTTCGACGCAGTGAAGATGTGGATGTCGGGCGGCAGCCAATCGGGCTCGTCGAGCGTGCCGACGCGAACGAAACGCACGGCGTCGCCCGCCCCGGCGTAGTTGCTCCACACCGCGACGCGGCACTGCGGGCAGCGCGTGATCTTCTGGCCGCGGCCGCTGTTGCTCGGTGTATCCACGATGTCGGGTTCACCCTGCAGCAAGTTCACGCGGTCGGCCTCGATCATCGCGTTGAGTGCGAACGCCGAGCCTGTCTCCCGCTGGCACCAGCGGCAATGGCAGCAGTGCACGAACAACGGCTTGCCCTTCATGCGGTAGCGCAGCGCACGGCAGGTGCAGCCGCCTTCATGGATCGAGTCGGACGCGAGGCCCGAGGCCTCCGCGCCGAGAGCTGAAGTGTCGTCAGTTGGCATCGTCTTTCGCCCCTTCAGGAACCGTGTCCGGGCAGCTACAGCGCGATCTCGACCTCGCCCTCGATCTCGACCGGGATGTCGAACGGCAGTTCGGCCATGCCCACCGCACTGCGCGCATGGGCGCCGATCTCGGGGCCGTACAGCTCGAGGATCAGGTCCGAGAAGCCGTTGATGACGCTCGGCTGGCGGTTGAAGCCAGGCGCCGAGTTGACCATGCCGAACACGCGGCCCCAGGCGGCGACGCGGTCGAGGTCGCCGAGGGCGCGCTGCAGGCTACCGAGGATGGCCAGAGCCGTCAGCCGTGCGGCGACGTAACCCTGCTCCGTCGTGAGCTCCCTGCCGACCTTGCCCAGGGGCTCGGCCAGCGTTCCATCGGCGTTCTGCGGCCCATGGCCGGAAACCAGCGCGCGCCGGCCGACGATCCTGACGAACTGGAACGGCAGCGTCGTGCCGGGCGGCGCTTGTAGCGGCGGCGGAAGCACCAGGCCGAGCGCAGCCAGACGTCGTTCGATTCTTGCCATCGGAACCCCCGTGTTGCGGGCCTGATTGTGCAACGCAGTTGCGGCCGCGCCAGACAGCCCTCGGTTAGCATCCCCCTGCATGAACCTCCCCTACGAACTGCAGATCGGCTGGCGCTACACGCGCTCGGGACGCAGCGGGCGGCGCAACGGTTTCATCTCCTTCATCTCCGGCGTCTCGATGCTCGGCATCGCGCTCGGGGTGGCGGCACTGATCATCGTGCTGTCGGTGATGAACGGCTTCCAGAAGGAGGTGCGCGACCGCATGCTGAGCGTCGTGCCGCACGTCGAGATCTACGCTGCCGGCGGCGCCGCACTGCCCGATTGGCGTGCGACCGTGGCGCAGGCGCGGCACAACCCGCAGGTCGTCGGCGCGTCGCCCTTCGTCGCCGCGCAGGCGCTGATCGCGCGCGGCGACGAGATGCGCGGCACGATCGTGCGCGGCATCTCGCCCGCCGACGAGGCGACCGTGACCGAGCTCGGTGCGCGGCTGAAGGACACCGTGTTCGCGCAACTCACGCCCGGGACCTGGAGCATCGCGCTCGGCGCCGAGCTGGCCCGCGCGCTGGGCGTGAAGCCGGGCGACAAGGTCACGCTCGTCGCGCCCGGCGGCCAGCTCACACCGGCCGGCGTCGTGCCCCGGCTGAAGCAGTTCACGCTGGTCGGCACCTTCGACACCGGGCACTACGAATACGACAGCGGCCTCGCGCTGCTCCATGTCGACGACGCGGCGCGGCTGTTCCGCGTCGAGGGCCCGACCGGCGTGCAGCTGCGCCTGAAGGACCTGCACCAGGCGCGCGAAGTGGCGCAACAACTCGCACGCGAGCTCGGGCCGCAGGTCGTGGTGAGCGACTGGACGCGCACGAATCGCAACTGGTTCGCCGCGGTGCAGCTCGAAAAGCGCCTGATGTTCATCATCCTGACGCTGATCGTCGCGGTGGCAGCGTTCAACCTCGTCTCGACGCTGGTGATGACGGTCACCGACAAGCGCGCCGACATCGCGATCCTGCGCACGCTGGGCGCCAGCCCGCGCTCGGTGATGGGTATCTTCATGGTGCAGGGCGCGCTGTCGGGGGTGATCGGCACCTTCGGCGGCGTTGCGCTCGGGCTGCTGATCGCGTTCAACGTCGACGTGATCGTGCCGGCGATCGAGCGGCTGCTGCACGTGAGCTTCCTGCCGGGCAGCGTGTACCTGATCAGCCGCATGCCGAGCGAACCGCAGAGCGCCGACGTCGTGCCGATCGTCGCGATCTCGCTGCTGCTCGCCTTCGTGGCGACGCTCTACCCGAGCTGGCGGGCCAGCCGGGTGCAGCCCGCAGATGCCTTGCGCTATGAGTGACGCCGCGCCTGAGGTCGTGCTGCAGTGCGCGGCGCTCGACAAGCGCTTCCACGACAGCAGCCTCGACGTGCACGTGCTGCGCGGCGTGAATCTGCACGTGCACGCAGGCGAGACGCTGGCCGTCGTCGGCGCGTCGGGGTCGGGCAAGAGCACGCTGCTGCACCTGCTCGGCGGGCTCGAGGCGCCGACCGCCGGCAGCGTCGAGCTGATGGGGCGCGACTTCGCTTCGATGAGCGCCGCGCAGCAAGGCGAGTGGCGCAACCGCCACCTCGGCTTCGTCTACCAGTTCCACCACCTGCTGCCCGAATTCAGCGCGCTCGACAACGTCGCGATGCCGCTGCGCGTTCGCCGCCTGGCGCCCGATGCGGCGCGCGCCCAGGCGGCGGCCGTGCTGGCGCAGGTGGGGCTGGCCGATCGCGTGGCACACCGCCCGTCGCAGCTCTCCGGCGGCGAACGCCAACGCGTCGCGATCGCCCGCGCACTGGTGGCGCGACCGGCCTGCGTGCTCGCCGACGAGCCCACCGGCAATCTCGACCGCGAGACGGCCGACGGCGTGTTCATGCTGATGCTCGAGCTCGCCCACCAGCACGGCACCGCATTCGTGCTGGTGACGCACGACGAGGGCCTGGCCGCGCGATGCGACCGCCTGCTGCGCCTGAAGCTCGGCGTGCTGGTCGGGCCGGACCACGCCTGACGCCGACCGGACTCGCGGCACGACGCAGTGGCATGACCCTCCTCAAGCTTGAGTTGCTCGCTTCCAGCCGAGGGAGATAAGGGATGAGCCATCCCTGGTGGTTTACCGCTCGGCTGTCTGCATTCGGCCCATTGCGGCCGTTCGCGGGCGTCCGCTCTGGCAGTTCGACGCGGGCAGTGCCAGGCCGAGGCTGGCGTGCTCGCTGCGCCGTGTCCCCCGGCGCCGGCCTTCGGCCGCCGCCTCCTCCTTTACCTGCGCAGAACACGCCAGTCCGTCCTGCACGCTCTGCCACCTTCCTGCGGCATCGCGTTGCGCAGGCACGTGTCTCGGCACGCTCCGCTGGCACTCGGGCCGAGGGCGGAGGGCAACCGGCTGCCGCAGGTAAAGGAGGAGACGCCAGCCGTCAGGATGGCGTCGGGGCGACACGGCAGGGAGCCGGTGCCCGCCGCCCTCGGCCACGCGCTGGCCTTGGCTCGCTCCAGCACTCGATACCGAAGGGCCGCAATGGGCCGAGAGCAGACTATCGAAGTGCAGAGCGTCAACCGTTGCGGGTCGCGCAAAATGCGCTGGAGCAGCTGAGATGCGCTGGACCGACACCCACTGTCACCTTGACGCGCCCGAGTTCGATGCCGATCGGGCCGAGGTCCTCGCCCGCGCACGGGCGGCCGGCGTGACGCAGATGGTGCTGCCGGCCGTCGAAGTGGCCAACTTTGCCGCCGTGCGCGCGTTGGCGCACGCGAACGGGCACGCTTATGCACTCGGCATCCACCCGCTCTACGTCGACCGTGCCGACGACGGCGACCTCGACAAGTTGCGCGATGCCCTGGTGGCGAACCGCGACGACCCTCGCCTGGTGGCGGTGGGTGAGATCGGGCTCGACCATTTCGTGCCGGGCCTCGACCGTGAACGGCAGGCGCGCTTCTACAGCGAGCAGCTGGTGCTGGCGCGCGAGTTCGCGCTGCCGGTGATCCTGCACGTGCGCCGCTCGGCCGACGATCTGCTCAAGCACTTGCGCCGCATCGCCGTGCCCGGCGGCATTGCCCATGCATTCAATGGCAGCGAGCAGCAGGCGCAGGCCTTCATCGATCTGGGCTTCAGGCTCGGGTTCGGCGGCGCTCTGACTTTCGAGCGCGCGCTGCAGATCCGCCGCCTCGCGCAGACGCTGCCCGAGACCGCGCCGGTGCTCGAGACCGACGCGCCCGACATCCCGCCGCAGTGGCTGTACCGCAGCGCCGAGGCGCGTGCCAGGGGCGAGCGGGCGCGCAACGAGCCCGCCGAGTTGCCGCGCATCGCCGCCACGCTCGCCGCATTGCGCGGGTGGACCCTCGAGCAGACGGCCGCCGTCACCGCTGCGAATTCGATCGCGGCGTTGCCGCGGCTGACGGGGCTCGCTGCGCGACCTCTGCCGCCAGGCAGCGGCGCGGCGCAATGAACCGGCGGCTGCAAGGGCTGCCCCCGGTGATCGCGCGCCACTCGCGCCTGGTCGTGCTGGGCAGCTTCCCGGGCACAGCGTCGCTCACGGCCCGGCAGTACTACGCCCATCCACGCAACCAGTTCTGGCCGCTGCTGTCGGCGCTGTGGGGCATCGACCTCGTCGGCCTGCCCTACGCCCGGCGGCTCGCCGCGCTGCGCGAGCGCGGACTCGGGCTGTGGGACGTGTACGCGAGTTGCCGCCGCGAGGGCAGCCTCGACAGCGCGATCGAGGACGCCGAACTGAACGACCTGGCGAGCTTGCACCGACGCGCGCCCGGGCTCCAAGGCATCGCGCACAACGGCAGCGAGTCGGCGCGCAGCATGCGCATCACCGCCACGCTCGGCCTGCCCGTCGTGCGGCTGCCGTCGACGAGCCCGGCCAACGCGAGCTGGTCGTTCGAGCGCAAGCTGGCCGCGTGGCGAGCGGCGTTCCTGTCCGCCGGTGTGCCGTGATGGCCGCGCGTCGCAAACCCTTGGCTCAACTCGCCCCGGCCACGGTGTCGGAGTTCGAAGGCGTGCGCTACCTGCACCTGGGCACGCCGTGGGTGCAGGGCGCAATGCGCATCGCGAAGCCGAACGCGATCGAGCTCGAGTACGTGCAGCGCATGATGGCCTGGATGCTGTGGCGCCCGGCCGATGCGCTCGGCGCGGGCCATGCCGTGCAGCTCGGCCTCGGTGCGGCGGCGATCACGCGCTTCTGCCACCAGGCGCTGCGCATGCAGACCACCGCGGTCGAGGTCAACCCTTCGGTGATCGGCATGTGCCGGCAATGGTTCCGCCTGCCCGCGGACGACAGGCGATTGACGGTCGTGAACGACGATGCGGCGAACTGGCTTGCCGAACCGGCTCATCTGCAGACTGTGCAGGTGCTCAGCGTGGACCTCTACGACCACGACGCCGCGGCGCCCGTGCTCGACGACGAGGACTTCTACCGCGCCTGCCGCGACGTGCTCGTGGCCGGTCACGGAGACGACCACGAGGGCGGCCTGCTGACGGTCAACCTGTTCGGCCGCGACGCCAGCTTCGAGGCCAGCGTGCGCCGCATCGCCAATGTGTTCGGCGCCGACCGGGTGTGGAACCTGCGGCCGACACGGGAAGGCAACACCGTCGTCGTCGCGACGCGCGGCGTGGCGCTTCCAGAGCGCGCCACGCTGGCCGCGCGGGCAGAGACAATAGAGGCTCGCTTCGGCCTGCCGGCCCGCAAGTGGCTGCGCATGATCCGCGTGCCGCTGCTGCCGGCCTCTTCCCCATGAACAAAGTCATTCCGAAGGCACTGCCCGCCGCTCCGAGCGGTCCCCTGGCATGGCGCAGCCTGCTGCAATGGTTGCGCGACGATGCGCTGATCAGCGCCGAAGATGCCGAGCGCACGGCGCAGCGCTTCGGCTCGGGCGACAGCCGGCTGCATCCGCTGGTGCGCCTCGGTGGTGCCGGGCTCACGCAGGCCGGCACCGGCACTGCACTCGACACCGAGGTGCTGACGCAATGGCTCGCCCGACGCAGCGGCCTTCCCTACCTGCGCATCGACCCGCTGAAGGTCGACGTCGGCCGCGTCGCCGAAGTGATGTCGATCACCTACGCCGAGCGCCGCCACGCCCTGCCGGTGCAGGTCGGTCCGCACGAGGTGACGATCGCCACCTGCGAGCCCTTCGACATCGCCTGGGTGCCCGAGATCGAGGCGTACACCCGCAAGACGGTGCGGCTGGTGCTCGCCAGCCCGCTCGAACTGCAGCGCTACTCGACCGAGTTCTACACGCTGGCGCGATCGGTGCGCGCGGCGATCAAGAGCGGCGAGACGGCGGCCACGTCGAGCTTCGAGCAACTCGTCGAGCTCGGACGCAGCAACCGGCCGCTGGACGCCAACGACCAGGGCGTCGTGCAGGTCGTCGACTGGCTGTGGCAGTACGCATTCGACCAGCGGGCGAGCGACATCCACCTCGAGCCGCGGCGCGATCTGGCGATGATCCGCTTTCGCATCGACGGCGTGATGCACACCGTCTACCAGCTGCCGCCCGGCGTGATGAGCGCGATGACGGCACGCATCAAGCTGCTCGGCCGGATGGACGTGATCGAGAAGCGCCGCCCGCAGGACGGCCGAATCAAGACCCGCAACCCGCAGGGCGACGAGATCGAGATGCGTCTGTCGACTCTGCCCACTGCGTTCGGCGAGAAGATGGTGATGCGCATCTTCGATCCCGACACGGCGCAGAGGGCGATCGACGCGCTCGGCTTCGGCGCGCACGACGCACCGCGCTGGGAGGCGCTGACGGCGCGCTCGCACGGCATCATCCTCGTCACCGGGCCCACGGGCTCGGGCAAGACGACGACGCTCTACGCCACGCTCAAGCGCCTGGCGACCGACGAGGTGAACGTCTGCACGATCGAAGACCCGATCGAGATGATCCAGCCGGCGCTCAACCAGACGCAGGTGCAGCCGGCGCTGGACCTCGGCTTCGCCGAAGGCCTGCGCTCGCTGATGCGGCAGGACCCGGACATCATCATGGTCGGCGAGATCCGCGACCTGGCGACCGCGGAGATGGCGATCCAGGCGGCGCTCACCGGCCACCTCGTCTTCAGCACGCTGCACACGAACGACGCCGCGTCGGCGATCACGCGCCTCGTCGACCTCGGCGTCGCGCCCTACCTGATCGGCGCGACGGTGATCGGCGTGCTCGCCCAACGCCTGGTGCGCACGCTGTGCCCGGCCTGCAAGCAGCCCGACCCGGCGACGACCCGCGAGACGCTGCAGCAGGTGACCAGGCCGTGGAAGTTGAGCGGCGAGATCAGGCCCTACCGACCGGTCGGCTGCCTCGACTGCCGCATGACGGGCTACCGCGGCCGCGCCGGGCTGTACGAACTGCTCGGCGTCACCGAGGCGGCGCGCGCCGCGATCCACCCGCTGCCCGACGCAGCGCGGTTGCGCGCGCAGGCCCTTGCCGACGGATTGCGCCCGTTGCGCGTGGCCGGCGCGATGAAGGTGGCCGAAGGCGTGACGACGATCGAAGAGGTGCTCCGGGCGACGCCGGCCTGGGAGGGCTAGGGCCGCCAGGGGCAGATGCCATAGGACTCTGGCTTGGTCCGAGGGTCGCGCCGACCCGCGTCGACCCCTCGAGAGGCACCTCCCGGCTCGCGAGCTACCAGACCAGCCCGCCGCCCTGCAGGCTGCGCCACGCCAGCAGGAAGGTCGCTGCGTTCCAGCTTTGTCCGGCCATACCCATCGGGGCGAGCGTCTGGCCGTGCAACCACTCGGTGAAGCGCCAGTCGTCGAGCGCATTGACGTCGGCCAGGCGTGCGAGTTCCTGCCAGGCGCGCTCGCGCAGTCCGAGGCGTGCCAGCGCCAGCACCCAGAAGCCCCCGACGAATGGCCAGATGCCGCCGTTGTGATACTGGTGCGGATGGTTCTGCTGGTGGCGCGCCATGTAGGGCCGCCACAGCTCGTGCTTGCGCCCCATCGGCTGCAGCACGACGCGGATCGGGTACGGATCGGACGCCTTCGCGGCACGCACGGTCTTGACGATGCGGTGCCCCATCGCTTCGTCGGCCAGGCCGCCGAGGATCGCGAGCAGGTTGCCGAACACGTCGCCCTCGTCACCGGCGAAGGCCAGGTTGACGAAGCTGAGGTAGAGCCCGGGATCGACGTGACCGCGGCGTGCATAGTGCCGCAGCAGCCGGGCGCGGTGGTACTCGGGCAGGTCCTGGCGGAACGGATGGAACAGGTGATTGAAGTGATGGCGCGTCGCCTCGCCGTCGGCCAGCGCGAAGCGCCGCTTGACCTCGTACCACAGCGCGTTGCTGTAGAGCACGTAGCCCGAGCGCGGCATGATGTCGGCCCAGTCGCTGGCCTCGTTCTGCTGCAACAGCCTGAAGTGCTGGTGCTCCTGCGCCAGCAGCCAGCCGATGGCGAGTGCGACCGCATCGCGCCAGCGCCCGGGCGCGACGGCGCCGCGGCGGCGCACGTGGTCCACCGCGATCAGCCACCACAGCGTCGCGTCGATGCAGCCGAGATACCAGAAGTCGGCGTCGCGCCCCTCCGGGTCGACGTACTTGGGGATCTGGCCATTGGCTGCCTGTTGCGCAGCCAGCGCATCGAGGCCGGCCACGGCCCCCTGCTCGAGTGCCTCGACGCCGCTGCCGCACATCGCCAGCGCACAGATCGACGCATCGCGCCCGAAGATCCGCGTGTAGCGGCGCGCCACTGCAGCCTCGCTGCGGCTGGCGGCAAGAATGCCATGCGGCGTCAGGTTGCGTTGCAGCAGGTCGAGCGAAGCTTGCGCACAGACGTCGATCTGCGCCAGCGCCGGCGCGTCGGGTTTCTTCATGCTCGCCCGGGAAGGCGCCGAAGAGCGCCGCAGCGGGGAATTCTCGCAGCAGTTCGGCCCGCCGCACGGTGCCGCCCGCCTGTGTGTGGCGACGGCCGCCGATGGCGTCGCCGAGCTACGGCACCGGCGCGCCGCGCCCATCCGGAGGGGCCTCGGGCCACGCGGCTTCGATGACGTGATAGGCGGTCATCAGGGCAGCCGGTCGCTGCGGTCGCGTGGGAACCAGCGTTCGATCAACGCGGCGGCGCGATCGCGCCCGCCCAGGCCGAACGACAGCGCCAGCGCGACGACGATGCCGCCGAGCAGGATCAGGAAGGTCTGCTGGATCAGTCCACCGCCGATGTCCAGGTGATCGACCGCGAGCAGCACGACGAACGCCATCACGCCGTACTGCATGATGCGGCCGAGCAACTCGCCGTCGGCGATCTCCGCACTTCGACAGTAGCTCTGCACCGCGTTGCCGGCAAAGCGCGCGAAGTAGCTGCCGAACACCACGACGAGCAACGCCACCAGCAGGCGCGGCACGAAGAACATCACCTTGCCGAGCAGGTCGGTCACCTGGCTCAGTCCGAGGCTGTTGAAGGCGATGATCAGCGACGCCAGGATGACCAGCGCGTAGGCAATCCAGCCGAACAGGTCGGTCGTGTCCTTTTCGGTCCCGCCCTGTTGCAGGAAGCCGTCGATGCCGGCGCGGTCGGTCAGCACGTGGAAGTTCAGCGCGCGCAAGGCCTTGACGACGCTGAAGCGAAAGGCCTTGGCGACGAGCCAGCCGGCGATGAGCACTCCCGCCGCCAGCGCCAGCCTTGGCATGAAGGCGCCCACCTGCTGCAGCAGCGCGCGCAGTGGCTCCAGCACGACATCGATGTTCTGCATGGTCAGTCCTCCGGTTCAGGTGGCGATGCCGGCCAGCGCGGCGATGCCGGCGAGCGGCACCCCGACCCAGTCGGGCCGGTTGTCGATTTCGTAGCGCAGCTCGTAGAGTGCCTTTTCAAGCTCGAAGAGGTCGAGCAGCGAAGCAGCGGCCTCGAAGCCTCCCGGCTTGCCATACAGGCCACCGGCCTCCGCGACGTCGCGGTAGCTCGCCAGGAATGCCTCGCGCACCCGCCGTTCCCAGCGCCGGGCCACGGGTGCCAGCCGTTCGATCTCGGCTGCGCCCTGGGCGACCTGGTGCAGTGCGGTGTAGCGCGCGTAGTCGAACGAGCGCAACATGCCGGCCACATCGCGCAATGCGCTGTGCTTGGCGCGCCGCTCGTCGAAGCTGCGCTGCGGCTCGCCCTCGAAGTCGATGACGAAGAAGTCGTCGCGACAGACTAGCACCTGCCCCAGATGCAGGTCGCCGTGCAGCCGCGTCTTCAGGCCCTGCGGTGCGGCATGCACGACGCGGTCGACGCGGGCGAACAACGCGGCCCGGGCCCCGTGCAGCCCTGCCGCCAGCGCGCTCGAAGCTGCCGTCCAGTCGCCGCGGCGATCCTCCAGTAGCGCCAGCGTGCGAGTGCACTCGTCGCGCACCGCCCCGGTCCAGCGTTGCAGGTCCGCCGCCTGAACGGGTTCAGGGTCGAAGGCCGGATTGCCGGTGCGGCGGGCGAGCGCCAAGTGCAGCTCGGCGATGCGCTGCGCCAGCACCTGTATGCGCTCGACCGGCGGGTCGACGATGGCCTTGCCTGCAGCGTCCTGGACGGGCGACTCGAGCAGGCGCGCCAACTGGTCCACCGTGAACTCCCAGGCGTCGCCCTGGTTGGCCAGTTGCCCCTGCAGCAAGGCCAGGGTCCAGACCGATCCTTCGGCGGCGTGGAAGTCGACGCTGCCGGCCACCGGCACGCAGTTGGCGTAGCCGACCACGTCGGTCAGGTGGCGGCCCATCTCGAGCTCCGGGTTCAGGCCCGGTTGCAACCGCCGATAGGCCTTCAGGAACAGCCTCTCGCCGAGCAGGCTGACCGAGTTGCTGCTGAGGGTCAACCGGCGCAACGGCGCCGGGTTGCTCAGCGCATCGCCCACCACTTCGGCGAATGCAGCCCCAGGCGTGAGGCGCACGCTGCCCCCTTCTGTCTTGAGCACGCGCCGGTCGCCGATGGCCGCGACCAGCGCGCGGCAGAACGGCGCGTCGGCCATCGCGTCGGCGAGCAGCCCCATCCTGGCCTGTTGCCTCACCTTGCTGACGGCCACGGCCGCCAGCCCGCGCGTCCTTTCCTCGTCGTCGTCGTCGAAGGCCAGTGCCAGCGGCATGAAATAGCGCGCCGAGCCGGCCGGGCCCTGGGCGTCGGCCACCGCGAGCAACCATTGCTCGCCGCCGGCCTGCAGCATCGCGTGCTCGGCAAACGTGACGCGTTCCAGCGTCTCGGTCTTGGCCGCGAACCAGCGCTGGCGCCGCAGGAAGCGCGGCACCAGGTCGCGTTCGAGCTGGGCACGGGTCTTTTCGGCGAGGGCAATCCGCCACGGCACGACGCGGCTGCGGAAGAAGCTGTTCCACTCGTCGAACAGGACGAGCACCGGCAGGTCCTCGATCGGCAACTGCTCGGTGTGCCAGCGCGGCGGTTCGGCATCGGTCGCGAGGCGGAACCAGAAGAAGCCGTGGCCTGGCAGCGTCAGCAGGTATGGCAGCTCACCGATCGGAGGGAAGCTGTTGCGGCCCATCATCTCCACCGGCACGCGACCCTTCCAGTCTCCCAGCACGAGCTCCACGGGCTGGGCGACGCGGCTCAGGTTGGCCACGCACAGCACGACGTCGTCGCCATGCTCGCGGACGTAGGCCAGCACCTTGCGGTTGCCCGGGTGCAGCATCGTGAACTTCCCGCGCCCGAAGGCACGCGTGCTGCTGCGCACTGCCAGCAGGCGGCGCGTCCATGACAGCAGCGACGAAGGCTCGCGCGCCTGCGCCTCGACGTTGACGGCCTCGAAGCCATAGACCGGGTCCTGGATCGGCGGCAGGTACAGGCGCTGCGGATCGGCGCGCGAGAAGCCGCCGTTGCGGTCGCTCGTCCACTGCATCGGCGTGCGCACGCCATCTCGGTCGCCGAGGAAGATGTTGTCGCCCATGCCGATCTCGTCGCCGTAGTACAGCACCGGCGTGCCCGGCATCGACAGCAGCAGGCTGTTCATCAGCTTGATGCGCTCAGTATCGTTCTCGAGCAGCGGCGCGAGGCGGCGGCGGATGCCCAGGTTGATGCGCGCCCGCGAATCCGAGGCGTACATGCTGTACATGTAGTCGCGCTCCTTGCTCGTCACCATCTCGAGCGTGAGCTCGTCGTGGTTGCGCAGGAACACCGCCCACTGGCAGTTGGCCGGGATGTCGGGCGTCTGCGCGAGGATCTCGACCACCGGGTGGCGGTCTTCCTGTGCGATCGCCATGTACATGCGCGGCATCAGCGGGAAGTGGTATGCCATCTGGCATTCATCGCCGTCGCCGAAGTACTCGCGGACGTCTTCCGGCCACATGTTGGCCTCGGCCAGCAGCAGGCGGCCCGGGTACTTCTCCTCGACACGGCGACGGATCGCCTTGATGACTTCGTGGGTCTCGCGCAGGTTCTCGTTGCTCGTGCCGTCGCGCTCGATGAGATACGGAATGGCGTCGAGGCGGAAGCCGTCGACACCCATCTCGAGCCAGAACTCCATCGTCTTCAGCACCGCGTCGAGGACCCGGGGGTTGTCGAAGTTCAGGTCGGGCTGGTGGCTGAAGAAGCGGTGCCAAAAGTACTGCCCGGCCACCACGTCGAAGGTCCAGTTCGACTTCTCGGTGTCGGTGAAGATGATGCGTGTGCCGCTGTACAGCTCGGGGTCGTCGCTCCAGACGTAGAAGTCGCGTTCGGGCGAGCCCTTTGGTGCCTTGCGCGCGGCCTGGAACCAGGGGTGCTGGTCCGACGTGTGGTTGACTACCAGCTCGGTGATGACGCGCAGGCCGCGGCGGTGCGCTTCGACGACGAAGACGCGGAAGTCGTCGAGGGACCCGTAGGACGGGTGCACTCCCTCGTAGTCGGCGACGTCGTATCCGTCGTCGCGCAGCGGCGAGGGGTAGAAGGGCAGCAACCAGATCGTGTTGACGCCCAGCGACTGCACGTGATCGAGCCGCTCGGTCAGGCCCCGGAAGTCGCCGATGCCGTCGCCGTTGGCGTCGGAGTAGGCCTTGATGTGCAGTTCATAGATGACTGCATCCTTGTACCAGAGCGGGTCGTCGGCGACCGCGGCCTGG
The DNA here is from genome assembly GCA_963802435.1 of uncultured bacterium. Classification (GTDB taxonomy): domain Bacteria; phylum Pseudomonadota; class Gammaproteobacteria; order Burkholderiales; family Burkholderiaceae_C; genus CAIKUF01. The sequence continues at coordinate 101,808 of CAWDIT010000002.1, read as the reverse complement.
GCCGCGACCGCGGCCACGTCGAGTTCGGTGACGGCGCTCAAGGTCGGGCCCTCTCAGAGGAAGTAGTCGAAGTCGTTCTCGCGCAGCATCCTCGCCCGCAACTGCATCACGTGCGCCGGGCATCTTGCGGGGTCGAGGCTCACGTAGTTGCGCGCGCCGTTCCACAGGAAGTGCGAGCCGGAGACGAGATCGTGCATCTGGTAGGTCTGGCGTGTTTCGAGTCCGAAGGTGTCGGGGTCGATCTCGATCCAGCCGCTCTGCGCGTGGTGCGGGTCGAGGTTGACGACGCAGACGACGATGTTCGAACGGTCGGCCGAGACCTTGGCGTAGGCGATCAGCTGGTCGTTGTCGATCGCCAGGAAGCGCAGCCCGGCGTCGCTCTGCAAGGCCGCATTGTCGCGGCGCGCGCGGTTGAGCACGCCGATGAATTCGACCAGCGAATCCGCGAGTTCGCGGTCCCAGGTCCGCAACTCGAACTTCTCCGAATTCAGGTACTCCTCGCCGCCGCTGTGCAGGGCGCGCTGCTCAAGCAGTTCGTAGGCCGGCCCGTAGATGCCGTAGTTCGCCCCCAGCGTGGCGGCGAGCGCGACCCGCGCCATGAACACCGCCCGTCCGCCGAACTGCAGCGCCGCGGGCAGGATGTCGGGCGTGTTCGGCCACACGTTCGCTCGGAAGTACTCGCGCCCGGGACCCTTGCTGAGTTCGGTGAAGTACTCGGTCAGCTCCCGCTTGCTGTTGCGCCACGTGAAGTAGGTGTAGGACTGGCTGAACCCCAGCTTGGCCAGCCGGTGCATGACCTTCGGCCGCGTGAACGCTTCGGAAAGGAAGATCACACCCGGCTCCATCGCGCGGACGCGGGCGATGGCCCATTCCCAGAACGCAAAGGCCTTGGTGTGCGGATTGTCGACGCGGAAAATGCGCACGCCCTGCGCCACCCAGTACTCGAACACGCCGGCGAGCGCCTGCCACATCTCTCGCCACTGCGCCGACTCGAAGTCGAACGGGTAGATGTCCTGGTACTTCTTGGGCGGATTCTCGGCGTACTGGAAGCTGCCGTCGGCGCGTTTCTTGAACCACTCCGGGTGTTCGCTCACCCAGGGGTGGTCGGGCGAACACTGAAACGCGATGTCGAGCGCGATCTCGATGCCGCGCTCGGCAGCGCGCTCGACCAAGCGCCGGAAGTCGCGCAGCGTGCCCAGCTCGCTCAGGATCGCGTCGTGGCCGCCTTCGGCGGCACCGATCGCCCACGGGCTGCCGACATCGCCCGGCGACGGGTCGAGCGAGTTGTTGCGGCCCTTGCGCCGCGTGCGCCCGATCGGGTGGATCGGCGGGAAGTAGACGACATCGAAGCCCATGCGCTGCACGTAGGGAAGCCAGGCTTCGCAGTCGGCGAACGTGCCGTGGCGCCCTGGCTCGCCCGCAGCCGAACGCGGGAAGAACTCGTACCAGCTCGAAAAGCGGGCGCGCAGGCGCTCGACCGTGACGGCCAGCGTCGGTGCATGCGTCTGCGCGTGGCGCAGATCGGGGAAGCGCTGGGCGATAGCGGCGCGTGCCTCGTCGAGACCGATGCCGTGCAGTCGTGCCACGTCGGCGCCGGCGCCCGCCGCAGCGGAGAGTTCGGCGCCCCAGGCGCGCAGCATCTTGCGATCGCCGCCGTTGGCCGCGCGCTGCGCTGCCTCGGCGATCAGCCGGGCGCCGCTGAGCGCTGCAATCCGCACGTCGTCGGCGTCGACGCGCCGCGCGAAGTCGCTGCGCCACGACAGGAACGGGTCGACCCAGGCACACACGGTGTAATCCCAGCTGCCGACCTTGTCGACCACGAACGCGGCGCGCCAGCGGTCGTTGCCCAGCGACCGCATCGCCGTGCGCTGCCACTGCGCGGCACCTGCCTGGCGCCACAGCAGCGCGCAGGCCACCAGGTCGTGACCGTCGGCCAGGCAATCGGCATCGACCTCGACCGTGTCGCCGACGACACGCTTGATCGGGAAGCGACCGTCGTCCACCACGGGCGTGATGCGCTCGATGACGACCCGGATGCGGCCGTCCGGCACGCCGAGCGGAGCGACCGCAACGCTGGTGGAGCGCGCCGTCATGCGCCGCTCCGTCGCGCTGCAGGACCAGAATGCCGAGCGGCGGCAGGTGCAGGTTCAGCGCGTGGAAGTGTCCATGCGCGGCCACCGGCACGCTGTGGACGCCGCCTTGATTGCCGACACCGCTGCCGCCGTAGAGCGTGGCATCGCTGTTCAGCCGTTCGCGCCAGTACCCCGCCTGCGGCACGCCGACGAGGTAGTTCTCGCGCGGCACCGGCGTGAAGTTGGCCGACCACCAGCACGCGAACTCCGTCCCTCGCCTTGCGCAGGAAGCTGAGCACGCTGGCCTCGGCGTCGTTGCAGTCGATCCACTCGAAGCCGGCCGGATCGAAGTCGAGCTCGTGCAGCGCCGGCTCGTTGCGATAGAGGCGATTGAGGTCTTCCACCCAGCGCTGCAATCCACCGTGGGCATCGTTGCCGAGCAGCCACCACTCGAGCGCATCGTCGTGATTCCACTCGCGGCGCTGACCGAACTCGCCGCCCATGAAGAGCAGCTTCTTGCCCGGGTGCGCCCACATGTGACCGAGCAGCAGACGCAGGTTGGCGAACTGCTGCCAGGCGTCGCCGGGCATCTTGTCGATCAGCGAGCCCTTGCCGTGCACGACCTCGTCGTGCGACAGCGGCAGCATGAAGTTCTCGTTGAACGCGTAGATCAGCGAGAAGGTCAGCTCGTTGTGGTGACAGCGGCGGTGGATCGGATCCTCCTGCATGTACTCCAGCGTGTCGTGCATCCAGCCCATGTTCCACTTCAGGCCGAAGCCGAGCCCGCCGAGGTAGGTCGGCCGCGACACCATCGGCCACGCCGTGGACTCCTCCGCGATGATCTGCACGCCGGGGTGATCGCGATAGGCCGACTCGTTGAGCAGGCGCAGGAACGAGACCGCGTCGAGGTTCTCGCGGCCGCCAAACGCATTGGGGATCCACTCGCCGGCCTGGCGTGCGTAGTCGAGATAGAGCATCGACGCCACCGCGTCCACGCGCAGCCCGTCGACGTGGTATTCGTCGAGCCAGAACATCGCGCTCGACAGCAGGAACGAGCGCACCTCGTTGCGGCCGTAGTTGAAGATCGACGAGTTCCACTCCGGGTGAAACCCCTGGCGCGGGTCGGCATGCTCGTAGAGGTGCGTGCCGTCGAAGCGGGCCAGCCCGTGCGCGTCGGTCGGGAAGTGCGACGGCACCCAGTCGAGGATCACGCCGATGCCGGCCTGGTGCAGGATGTCGACGAGGAACTTGAAGTCCTGCGGCGTGCCGTAGCGCGAGGTCGGCGCAAAGTAGCCGGTCGTCTGGTAGCCCCACGAGCCGTAGAACGGATGCTCGGTGATCGGCATCAGTTCGACATGGGTGAAGCCCAGCCGCGTCACGTACTCCGCCAGCAGGTGCGCAATCGTCCGGTAGTCGAGCATGGCGCCGCCCTCGCCGCGTCGCCACGACCCGAGGTGCACTTCGTACACCGAGATCGGCGCCGACAGGTCGTTGCGGCTGGCGCGCTGGTTCATCCATGCCTTGTCGCCCCAGGCGTAGCCATCGATGCACCAGGCCACCGAACCGGTCGCGGGCGGCAGTTCGGCATGGCGAGCGAAGGGGTCCGCCTTCTCCAGCCGTTCGCCAGCGCGGCTGCGGATCGCGTACTTGTACTTCTGGCCCTGCACCACACCCGGGATCTCGATCTCCCAGAGGCCCGAGCCGTCCGGCCGCGGCCGGGCCGGGTGTGCGTCGGCCTGCCAGCCGTTGAAGTCGCCGATCACCGCGACGGTCTCCGCGTTGGGCGCCCAGACGGCGAAGCGCGCCGCATCGTCGCCCAGATGACAACCCAGCTTGCGATAGAGCCGCGCATGCGTCCCTTCGCGAAACAGGTGCAGGTCCTGTTCACCCAGGGCAGCGGAGGACAGTGCGTTCAGTGCGAGTCATCTTCCCGGTTCATTGTGCGCGCGGCCAGCGATCGATTCCAGCGCGTCCGCATGTCGCGGCTGGCCTCGAGCACCTCGAAGAATTCGCCGACAGAGTCGTTGAAGCTGCAGACGTTGCCGGCGTCACGGCCGATCGCATCGACGGGTTCAGCTGGCGTCGAACAACGATGTCGCGCTGTCGAGTTCGATGGCCTGGTCGAGCGCATCGAGAAGTGCCTTGCGAACCTTGAGCTTGGTTCTGGCGTGCGCCTTCGGGTCGATCTTCTTCAACTGCTGCGCCATGGCCATCGCGGTGCTCATCAGCGCTTCGGGCTCCACCACCCGATCGAGGAAGCCAGCCTCCCTTGCGCCTTGCGGGTCGAACATCTCGGCGTTGATCACGGCGCGCTGAAAGGCGGACTTGCGCAAACGGTCGCGCGCCAGTTCGATGCCGACATGATGCATCGTCATGCCGATCTGCACCTCGTTGAGGCCGATCGTGAACGGGCCGTCGACGCCGACACGATAGTCCGCGGACAGCAGGATGAACGCGCCCTTGGCCACCGCATGACCGGGACAGGCGACGATGATCGGGCGAGGGTGGGACAGCATCCGCCGCGCCAGCCTGCTCCCGGAAGTCACGAGGTCGATCGCGCTCTGCGGCGAGGACCTCATGACCTTGAGGTCGTAGCCCCCCGAAAGAATCCCCGGCTGGCCGGTGACGATCACGACTGCCTGGTCCTGCTCGGCCTGGTCGAGCGCGAGATGAAAGGCAGCGATCACGTCGGGTGAAACGGCGTTCACCTTGCCGTTGCAGAGCGTCAGCGTGGCGATGCCGTCTTCGAATCGGTAGGCAACGAGATCATTCATCGTGCGGTTCCTCGATCCTGGTCAGGTACTGGGTCATGGTGGGTCCTCGTTGCCGGCCCGAAGTCGCTATTCGGCTTGGCGCGTGCGTGCCTGTGGGTCGTCATGATAGGCGGCTGCGATCGCGTCGCACAGCGCCACGATGTGATCGAGCAGCAGGATCATCTCCTCGGGCCCTTCGAGACAGAAGCGAGCCCTCGAAGCTGGGCCGTCCCGCCCGACCCGAAGCGTCAGCCAGTCCTCGGGGGCCGATGCGAAGACCGGCTCGTCGTTGACATCGTCACCGGCGAAGAAGGCGGTGGCCGCCCCACACCGCGCCACCAGGGCATGGACCGCCTGCGCCTTGTCCGGCGCGCCTGCCTGCATCGCGTTCACCACCCTCTTGCCGGCGAAGACCCGCAGGGACTCCCGCTGCGGCAGCAGCACGTCGTAGATCAGCGCGAGTGCCCGGCTGAGATCTGGCGCAAGGCGGTAGTGCAGCGCGATCGACTGGCCCTTGTCTTCGATCAGCACGCCGGCGGCATTCAGCTCCGCCGCGCGGGTCCGCAGGGTTCCACGCAGCCCATCCAGTGCAGCGGCGTGCGAGGCGGCACCGGCCGGATCGAGTTCATCCTCCGCGCCATGGTTGCCGATCACGAAGCGCGGCGTGAATCCCAGGCGTCCGCGCACGTCCGAGATCGCACGGCCCGTCACGATGGCCACCGGCAGGCGCGCCGCCAGGGCCGCCAGGCGCATGGCGACCGTGGCCGAGATTCGGGCATCGACGGGATGCGCGACGATGGGCGTCAACGTGCCGTCGAAGTCGAAGGCCATCAGCGGACGCCGGCCAAGCAAGGCGCGCAACACGGCCTTGCCCGCGGGTGTGAAGAGATGCTGCATCCGGTGAATGGGCCGCTCCGATGGGACCTCAGTCCCTCTGGTGGCGCCGCACGCGGGACTCGATGCGGGTCCGCAGGCGCCCGCGGCCCGCATCGGTGAGCATGCGGCCGGCCCAGCGGAAGACGTTGAACTCGCGCACCGTGCTGCGCAGGCTGGCCATGCGCTCACGCTGCTCGGCGACGGGCATCGTCGCCGCGCGGTTCAGCGCATCGGCCGTCTCTTCCACGTGGTACGGGTTGACGATCAGCGCCTCTGCCAGTTCACGCGCAGCGCCGGCAAAGCGGCTCAGGATCAGCACGCCCTGCAGGTCGTCGCGCGTCGCCACGAATTCCTTGCACACCAGGTTCATGCCGTCGTGCAGGCTGGTCACGACGCAGATGTCCGCGGCGCGGAAGAGTTCGGTCACCGCATCGTGCTCATGGTGCTGCGCCAGCAGGTGCACTGGCTGGTAGCCCGGCCGGCCGAAGCGCTCGTTGATTCGTTGCGTCAGGCGTTGGACGCGCTCCTGGAAGCTGCGGTATTCGTCGAGCGCGCTGCGCGAGGGCGCGGCGACCTGGACGAAGACGAAGCGGCCTATCCACGCCGGCCACTTCTCGAGCAAGCGTTCGACTGCATTCAAGCGCTCGAGGATGCCCTTGGTGTAGTCGAAGCGGTCCACGCCGACGGCCAGGCAGACGTCGTACGGCAACCCGAGGCGCTCGATCACGGCGCGCCGGCATTCGCTGACCGGCGCCCAACGCGCGGTGTCCTCGGGGCCGGGCCACTCGATAGAGATCGGATAGCTCTCGACCAGCGTCTCCTTCTCCTGAAACGCGATCGTCGAATGCTCGTGCTCGATCCGCGCCTCCAGGTAGCGGTCGACCGTCTCGATGAAGTTCTTGCAGTGGAAGCGGGTGTGGAAGCCGAGGATCGTGCTGCCCAGCATGCCCTGCAGGATCTCGCGCCGCCAGGGGCAGATGCCAAAGGACTCGGGGTTGGGCCAGGGAATGTGCCAGAAGGTCAGGATCGTGGCCTGCGGCAGTTGCTCGCGGATCATCGCCGGCAGCAACGCGAAGTGGTAGTCCTGCACCAGCACCACTGGGTCGTCGCTGCGCGCCTCGGCGACCACGGCATCGGCAAAGCGCTGGTTCACCTTGCGGTAGGTCTCCCAGTCGGCCTCGCGGAATACCGGGCGCACATGGGCCACGTGGCACAGCGGCCACAGGCCTTCGTTGGCGAAGCCGTAGTAGTAGCCCTGCTCCTCCTCGGGTGTGAGCCAGATGCGGCGCAGCCAGTAATCGTCATGCCCGGGCGGCACGAGGACGCGGTCGCGCGCGTCCACCACGTCGCGGTCGGCGTTGCCGCTGCCATGCGCCACCCAGGTCCCCGAGCAGGCGCGCATCACCGGCTCCACGGCCGTGATCAGGCCGCTTGCCGGCCGCTTGACGACGATGCCGTCCGCACCGCGCTCGTGGATGTAGGGCTCGCGGTTCGACACGACGATGATCTGGTCGCCGACGAGCTGGGTCTGCAACAGGGTGCGCAGGCGTTCGGCGGTCCACTCGGCCTCCGGCCCCTGGGATCGTCGGAACTCGTCCTCCATGTCGCGCAGGCGGGCGCGCAGGTCGGCGGCGAACGGCGCGAGTTCGGGCGCCGGCTGCAGCGGGCTGAGCAGGCCTTCACCACGCATGATGGCGCGCACGCCGTTGACCCAGCCGCGCCAGCTCAACTGCGCCACCACCATCGTGATCAATGCGATCACCAGACCCAGGCCGGCGATCAGGCCGATCAGGTAACGGCGCGTGTCCTGACTGCGGCGCTCGATGAAGCTCATGTCGTGCAGCAGCACGAGACGGCCTGCCAGCACCGGCTGCGTGACGACCGGGACCGCGGGAACGTCCAACGTCGGCACGGCGTCGTCCGGCAGAACCTCGGGCGCTGGATTGTTCGGCGGGTCGGACGGAGTGGCGGACGGCGCGGTAGACGGCGCGGGCCGCTGCACCATCACCTCGTGCACGCCGACGTGCACTGCGCCGCCAGCGAGGGCCAGTCGAGGCTCCGGCTGCGCAGCGAGTTCTGCCGCCTCGGCGCAGGACAGCTGGACCGGAAAGCTTCGTGTACTCTGCAGCAGGTGGTCATCCGCGCTGCACAGGCCGATCGCGACGAGCCGCTCGCCCTGGACGGCGCGGTCGAACAACTGTCTCAGCCGATCCAGCTTGTTCGACGCCAGCGCGTCGGCCACGGAATCCGACAGCGCACTGGCCACCAGCACACCGCGCGCGTTCAGGTCGCGACTGAACCACCGCAGCGTGACTTGGTCCATCAACGGCACGGCCAGGTAGGCCGTCGCGATCAATGTCGCGATCAGCGGCAGCAGAAACCGCAGTTGGAGGCGGATCGTCTTGAATGCCATCAGGTGACGCCGTGACGAACGGCCTGGCCGGACAGCGGAAGGGACAGGCTGCGTACCCTCCAAGCCGGATGCGCGCCGGACCGCCGACGGTTGAAGTCGCCGAACACCGCGACGGTCTCGGCGTTCGGCGCCCAGACGGCGCAGCGAGGCAGACTGTCGCCCTGATGGCAACCCGGCCTGCGGTGGAGCCGCGCATGCGTGCCCTCGCGGAACAGCTGCAGGCCCAGCTCACCCAGGCTGGCGGCGGAAGATGGTTTGGCTCGTGTCATCGTGCTGCTCCATTTTGCGCTCGCGCGCTTTCCTGCAATTGCTATTGTACAAATACAATATCGCGCACCCGCGAACAGCATGGCTGGCGTGCCGAGTCTGCCCTGTGGCAGCGGCGCGGGATCCGCGCGCAGCCAGTGTCTGGATCGGCAACGGCAATCGATCGCCCACGAGGAACACCGAAATGAATGAAGACATCCTGAAGACCGCGCAGCAGGCGTGGACCGGCATGGGGGGCGCTGCGACCACGATGCTGCGCATCGCGGTGATCGTCGTCGCGGCCTGGGTGCTGATCGCCGTGCTGCAGCGCGCCATTCGCGCCTTTCGCGTCCGCATCGCAAGCCGTTTCGACGACCGCGAGGCGGTCAAGCGCGCAGAGACGCTGGGTCGCGTCTTTCGCTACGTGACCGCGGTGGTGGTCTCGCTGATTGCCGGCATGCTGGCGCTGGGTGAACTCGGCGTCTCGGTCGCGCCGATCCTCGGCGCTGCCGGTGTCGTGGGCCTGGCAGTCGGCTTCGGCGCGCAGAGCCTGGTCAAGGACTTCTTCAACGGCTTCTTCATCCTGCTGGAAAACCAGATCCGCGAAGGCGACGTCGTCAAGCTCGGCGACCACGCCGGCCTGGTCGAGGTCGTGACGCTGCGCTTCGTGCAGCTGCGCGACTACGACGGCCACGTGCACTTCGTGCCCAACGGATCGATCGCCAGCGTGGTCAACATGAGCCGCGGCCATGCGCAGGCGGTGATGGACATCGGCGTGGCCTACCGCGAGAACACCGACGCCGTCGTGCAGGTGATGCGCGAGGTGGGCCGCGAGCTGCGCGCCGATCAGGCCTTTGCCAAGCGCATCCTCGAAGACCTCGAAGTCGCCGGCGTGGAAAACTGGGCCGACTCGTCCGTCGTACTCCGTTGCCGGTTCAAGGTTGCGCCGCTCGAGCAGTGGACCGTCCGGCGCGAGTACTTGCGCCGCCTGAAGTTCGCGTTCGACCGCGCGGGCATCGAGATCCCGTTCCCGCAGCTGACGATGCACGTGCCGGCGCTCAACGCGAACAACGTCGGTCTTCCAGCGGCCTTGGCGCGGGCCTCGGAAGCCGCGTAGCGCGTCAGGTCAGGGGTGCCTGGGCCGCGATCGGCGGGGTCGCGAGCCTGACGTCGCCGCACTGCGCACGATGGCGCAGTGCGTGGTCCATCAGCACGAGGGCCAGCATCGCCTCGGCGATCGGCGTGGCGCGGATGCCGACGCAGGGATCGTGGCGTCCGAAGGTCTCGACGACGGTCGGCGCGCCAGCACGGTCGATCGATGCGCGCGGCGTGCGGATCGAGCTCGTCGGCTTGATGGCGAGGTTGACCGTGATGTCCTGCCCGCTGCTGATGCCACCGAGCACGCCGCCGGCGTTGTTGCCGCGAAAGCCCTGCGGCGTCAGTTCGTCGCCGTGCACGCTGCCGCGCTGGGCGACGCTCGCGAAGCCGGCGCCGATCTCGACGCCCTTGACGGCATTGATGCCCATCATCGCGTAGGCGATCTCGGCGTCGAGCTTGTCGAACAGCGGCTCGCCGAGGCCGGCCGGCACGTTCGTCGCCTCGACGCGGATGCGCGCACCGACCGAATCGCCGGCCTTGCGCAGCGCATCCATCGCCGCTTCGAGCTCGGCGATGCAGCTCGCATTGGCGGCGAAGAACGGGTTGTCCGGCACGTGCTGCCAGCCCTCGAACGGGATCTCGATGTCGCCGAGCGCCGTCATGCAGCCGCGAAATTCCATGCCGTACCGCTCGCGCAACCACTTGCGCGCGACGGCGCCGGCTCCGACCATCGGCGCCGTCAGCCGCGCCGATGCCCGGCCGCCGCCGCGCGGGTCGCGCAGGCCGTACTTGCGCCAGTAGCTGTAGTCGGCATGGCCGGGCCTGAAGGTGTCGAGCAGGTTGCCGTAGTCCCGGCTGCGCTGGTCGGTGTTGCGAATCAGCAGGCAGATCGGCGTGCCGGTCGTCAGCCCCTCGAAGACGCCGGAGAGGATCTCCACCGTGTCGGGCTCGTTGCGCTGCGTCACGTGGCGGCTGGTGCCCGGACGGCGGCGGTCGAGTTCGGGCTGGATGTCGGCTTCGCTCAATGCCATGCCGGGCGGGCAGCCGTCGATCACGCAGCCGATTGCCGGGCCGTGGCTCTCACCGAAATTCGTGACGCGAAACAGGGTGCCGAGGGTGCTTCCGGACATGGTGCCTTCGAGGATAGCGCCTTGCGCTTCGGTGCGGACTCGCGTCGCACAAGGACGCGACGCCGCAGCCAGTATGAAGATACCGCGCGCAGGCGGATCGCAGGGGAGGGTCGCGATTCTAGTTCGGCGCAGCCTTCTCGTCGCTCGGCTCCGCCACCGGCCAGTCGCGGATATAGGCCTTGAGCATGCGATTCTCGAAGTCCTGCGCGTCGACCACCGCCTTGGCGACGTCGTAGAACGAGATCACGCCCATCAGCATGCCCTGGCTCATCACCGGCGTGTAACGCGCGTGGCGGCCGAGCATCAGGCGGCGCAACTCGTCGACGTCGGTTTCCGGCGTGCAGGTCAGCGGAGAATCGTCCATCACGGAGCGCACGCTGGTGCAGCCGACGCTGCCGCCGTTCTTGACGATCGCCTGGATCACCTCGCGAAAGGTCAGGATGCCGACGACGGTGCCGTGATCCATCACGATGAGTGAGCCGATATCGCGCTCGGCCATCGTCTCGACCGCCCCGGCCAGCTCCTGCTCGGGCGAAACCGTGAAAAGCGTGGCGCCCTTGACGCGAAGAATGTCACTGACTTTCATGGGAGCCTCCGAGCCGCTGTCGATGCAGCATCAACATAGCACACAATGCCGTGCACAGACACTTCCGACGGACCGCGGAGACCTCCATGCCCGGCCATTCCGACCCCGGCTTCGACACGCTGGCGCTGCACGCCGGCGCCGCGCCAGACCCCGCCACCGGCGCGCGCGCGCTGCCGATCCACCTGACGACCGCGTTCGTGTTCGAGTCGAGCGAGCACGCGGCGTCGCTCTTCAACCTCGAGCGCTCGGGCCACGTCTACAGCCGGATCAGCAACCCGACCAACGCGGCCTTCGAGGAGCGCATGGCCGCGCTCGAGGGGGGCGTCGGCTCGATCGCGACGGCGAGCGGCCAGGCCGCCCTGCATCTGGCCATCGCCACGCTGGCCGGCGCCGGCTCGCACATCGTCAGCTCGAGCGCGCTGTACGGCGGCTCGCACAATCTGCTGCACTACACGCTGTCGCGCTTCGGCGTCGCGACGAGCTTCGTCAAGCCGGGCGACATCGCGGGGTGGCGCGCGGCGATCCGCCCGAACACGAAGCTGCTGATCGGCGAGACGCTCGGCAACCCGGGGCTGGACGTGCTCGACATCCCGACCGTGAGCGCGATCGCTCACGACGCCGGCATTCCGCTGCTCGTCGACTCGACCTTCACGACGCCCTGGCTGATGAAGCCGTTCGAGCACGGCGCCGATCTGGTCTTCCACTCGGCAACCAAGTTCCTCTGCGGACACGGCACGGTGGTCGGTGGGGTGCTGATCGACGGCGGGCGCTTCGACTGGAGCGAGGCCGCGCGATTCCCCGAGCTCAACCAGCCCTACGAGGGATTCCACGGCATGGTATTCAGCGAGGAAAGCACCGAGGGTGCCTTCCTGCTGCGCGCGCGGCGCGAGGGCCTGCGCGACTTCGGCGCCTGCATGAGCCCGCACACCGCGTGGCTGATGCTGCAGGGCATCGAGACGCTGCCGCTGCGCATGGCGCGCCACGTCGAGAACACGCGCAAGGTCGTGCAGTTCCTCGCTGCGCAGCCGCTGGTCGCGGCCGTCGGCTACCCGGAGCTCGAAGGGCACGCGAGCCATGCGCTCGCCAAGGCGCTGCTGCCGCGCGGCGCGGGCGCGGTGTTCAGCTTCGATCTCAAGGGTTCGCGCTCGCAGGGCAAGGCCTTCATCGAAGCGCTGAAGATCTTCAGCCACCTGGCCAACGTCGGCGACTGCCGCTCGCTCGTGATCCACCCCGCGTCGACGACGCACTTCCGGATGGACGATGCCGCCCTCGCGCAGGCCGGCATCACGCCGGGAACGATCCGGCTGTCGATCGGGCTCGAGGATGCCGACGACCTGATCGACGATCTGAAAAGGGCCCTCAAGACGGCCGAGAAGGCGACATGAGGCTCACCGTCAACGGCCGCGAGGCCTACGCCTACACCGGAGGCAAGCCCTTCGACCCCGCCCTGCCCTGCATCGTGTTCATCCACGGTGCGCTGAACGATCACACGGTGTGGACGCTGCTCGCACGCTGGTTCGCGAACCACGGCTTCGGCGTGCTTGCGGTCGACCTGCCCGGCCACATGCGAAGCGCCGGGCCCGCGCTGGCGGACATCGAGACCATGGCCGACTGGACGCTCGCGCTGCTCGACGCCGCCGGCGTGAAGCAGGCGGCGCTCGCCGGCCACAGCATGGGCTCGCTGATCGCCCTCGAAGCCGCCGGGCGGGCGCCGGAGCGGGTGACGAGGCTCGTGATGCTCGGCACCGCCTACCCGATGGCGGTGCCCAAGGCCCTGCTCGACCTCTCGATCGCGGCGCCGCTGAAGGCGATCGACCGCGTGGTGAGCTTCTCGTTCTCGACGCTCGCTGCCAAGCCCTCGTACCCCGGGCCGGGTGTCTGGCTGCGCGGCGCCGCGCGCCAGCTGATGCGGCTGGTGCTGCAGCACCAGCGCAATGCCATGCTGTTCCACGACGACTTCGCCGCCTGCGACCGCTACACCCACGGCATGGAGGCGGCAGCACGGGTGCGCTGCCCGGCCCACCTCGTGCTCGCGCGCGAGGACCAGATGACGCCGACGCGGGCGACATCGGCCCTCTCCGCCGCGCTGAAGGCCGAGGTCCACACCCTGCCGGCCGGACACTTCCTGATGCAGGAATGTCCCGATGGAGCGTTGAGCGCCTTGCGCGCCAGCCTCGACGGGTCGCGATGATCCGTGGCGAGCGCATTGCGCTGCGCGCCGTCAGAGCGGCCGACCTGGCCGCCCTGTACCCGCGAATCAGCGACCTCTCGCTGCCCGGTGAACCCCTGGCGCTGCCGCGTCGTTCGGAGTCGTCGTTTCGCAAGGAGTTCGACGAGACCGGCTTCCTCGACACCCGCCGGGGCCGCCTGCTCGTCACCGACCTCGACGACCGCCTGCTGGGCACGATCGTCTACTTCAGCGTCGGCACCCCGGATGCCTTCGAGATCGGCTACCACCTGTTCGACGCCGCGTCGCGCGGCAGGGGCCTGATGAGCGAGGCGCTCCGCCTGGCGGTGCGCTATCTCTTCGAGCGCCACGACGTCACCCGCCTGCAGATCGCCACCGCGGCGGACAACGAGGCCTCGAAGCGGCTGGCGCTGAAGTGCGGCTTCCGCTTCGAAGGCGCGTTGCGCGGGAACCGGTTCCGCCACTGGAACGACGGCAACCCGCTGCTCTTCTCGCTGCAGCGCGGCGAAGCGGCGCCGCACTGAGATTCCACGCGGCAGTCCCGAATTCACGACCCGACGCGCGATGCCGAACACTGCCCCACTGCCCGGTTCGACGATCGAGCGGTTGTTCGACGCGATCGACATGCCGATCGCCTGCTGGGACGCGCAGCATCGTCTGTGCCTGTGCAACGCAACCTACCTGCGCTGGGCCGGACAGTCGCGCTCGCAGTTGCTCGGCCGCACGCTCGCCGAGCTTTACGGCGACGACGCCTGGGCCGCCGCCAGCAGCGCCTTCGGCGAGGCACTGGCCGGTCGCGAGGCAAGCTACGAGCGCCTGCTGACTCACCGCGACGGCAAGTCGCGCTGGGCGCGGGTGAAGGTGTATCCGGAGATCGGCCCCGACGGCAGCGTGGCCAGCGTCTACACCGTCGCCGTCGACATCCACGACGACGTGACGCAGCGCGAGGCCCTGCAGGCGACGCAGCGGCGGCTCGATCGCTTCACCGACAACATTCCCTATCCGCTCACCTATGTCGATCGCGACTTCACGATCCGCTTCGTCAACAAGGCCTATTGCACCGCGACCGGCATGCCGGCGGACGCGCTCGTCGGCCGCCACATCGGCGAGGTCCGGGGCAGCCGCCGCTGGGACGAGCACCGGCCGTACTTCGAGCGCGCACTGGCCGGAGAGAGCGTGCAGTACACGCGCCTGGCGGAACTCGGCACGAGCGGCCAGCGCTGGCTGCGCACGAGCTACGAGCCGGATCGCGACGCCGACGGCAAGGTGCTGGGCCTGTACACGGTCAGCATCGACGTGCACGAAATGACGCTGGTGCAGGAGCGCCTCCGGCGCCGCGTCGAGCGCGACGCGCTGACCCAGGTGCTCAGCCGGCGGGCTCTCATCGAGCGGATCGACGCCGCGCTGCCCGGCGCATCCGAAGCACCGTTGGCACTCTTCTTCGTCGACCTGGACGGCTTCAAGGAAGTCAACGACACGCTCGGCCACCGCGAGGGCGACCGCCTGCTGGCCGCCGTGGCCGCCGCACTGCAGGGTGCGCTGCGCGCCGAAGACTGCGTCGGCCGCTTCGGCGGCGACGAGTTCATCGTGCTGGCGAGGGTTCGCGACACGGCCGGCGCCCACGCGCTGGCCGTCCATCTGCTGCAGGCCGTGCAACTGTGCAACGCCGATATTGCGGGCTCGCAGGCGGTCAGCGCGAGCATCGGCTACGCGCTCGCGCCGGCCGACGCCGATCAGACCCGGCAGCTGATCCAGCGCGCCGACGAGGCGATGTACCGGGCCAAGCGGCAGGGTCGCAACCGGGCCGCGCACTGCGGCGACGAAGCGGGCTGAGAGCCGTTGCAGAACGGTGCCCGCACCGGGGTGTCGCAGGGCGCCGCGCGGCCTTACGCAGGCACGAGGTCGGCCAGCGTCAGCTCGTCGAAACGGGCGCGCTTCCAGAAGCCCAGCAGCGCCGGCGCCGGGTCGAGCAGCAACTGCGCGAGCAAGGGCTTCGCCGGCGTCGTGGCGGGGTCGCACAACAGCACGTAGCGCGCGCCGCCGCCTTCGTCGAGACGGCCGACCCAGTCGATGTCGACGAGCAGGTCGAGCAGCGGCTCGACCTGCAACGGGTCGGTGCGCAATGCGCGCGACACTTGTTCGGCGCTCAGGCCGCGCAACGGCTCGCTGCGCGCGCGGATCAGTTCGCGCAGCGCTGCCACGGCGAGGCGAAAGCGCACCCCGGGCGCGTCGGGCAGCGGCAGCATGTGCATCTGCAGGCTCGGCGCGTAGGCGGCGATCACGGCCCCGAACAGCACGATCACCCAGCCGACGTAGATCCAGATCAGCAGGATCGGAACGGTGGCAAAGGCGCCGTAGACCAGGGAATAGGTCGGCACCTGTTCCAGATACCAGGCGAGGATCCGCTTGGCCAGTTCGAAGCCGATCGCCACGAACAGGCCACCGGCCAGCGCGTGGCGCGAGCGCACATGCGTGTTCGGCACGAGGCGAAAGAGCGCGGTCATCGCGGCGGCGAGCAGGGCGAAACCGAGCGCGTCGAGGAGCAGTCCGACACCGCCCGGTATGCCCCGCAGCAGGCCGCGCGACGCGGTGATCGCCAGCGACGTGACGCTCAGGCCGACACCGAGCAGCAGCGGCACCAGCGTCGCGGCAAACCAGTAAATCAGCACGCGCCGCCAGAAGGAGCGCATCTCGCGCACGCGCCAGATTGCGTTCAAGGTGCGGTCGATCGTGGCCATCAGCGCCAGCGCGGTCAGCACGAGCAGCAGCAGGCCGATGCTGCCGACGCTGCGGGCCTGGCCGGCAAACTCCGTCAGCGCCTGCAGCACCGAACGCGAAATGCCTTCGGGGACCAGGCTTTGCAGGAAATACCTGTCCAGCGCATCGTGGAACTGCTCGAACATCGGGAAGGCGCTGAACACGGCCAGCGCCACCGTCGCGAGCGGCACCAGCGCGATGAGCGTGGTGAAAGTCAAGCTGCTCGCCGTCAGGCCGAGGCGATCTTCGCGAAAGCGCTGGCGCAGCGTCTTGGCGGTCTCCCACCAGGGCCAGGTCTGCAGCGCCTGCAGCGTGCGTGCCAGCTCCAGCCTTGGCGTCGTGCGCCTGATCGGGGGGTTCATTGCTGGCATCATAGCCAGCCATGACCGTCGCGCGCCCGAATGCTGTCGACCTCCCGCCACCCGTGCCCGCCGCCGTCGCGAGGTCGCGCCGGCTCGCCGTGGGCAGCCTGCTCGGGCTGGTCGCCCTCGGCCTCGCCTGGGAGCTGTGGCTGGCGCCGACCGGCAGCGGCTGGCTGGCGCTCAAGGTCCTGCCGCTCCTGATCCCGCTGGCCGGACTGCTGCGCAACCGCATGTACACCTATCGCTGGGTGTCGCTCTTCGTCTGGCTCTACTTCATCGAAGGCGCGGTGCGAGCGGCGAGCGATCGCGGCATCGGCAGGCTGCTCGGCCTGATCGAGGTCGCGCTCTGCCTGGCGCTCTTTGCCGCCTGCGCGCTGCACGTGCGCTGGCGGTTGCGCCATGCACCGGCTGCTGCCGGAGTCGACCATTGAGCGCGCTGCTGCAGGCACTGCGGGCAGCAGCCGGGCCCGACCAGGTCTTCAGCGACGGCGACCTCTCGGCCTGGGAGGTCGATTGGCGCAGGCGCTATCACGGCCGTGCGCTGGCGGTGGTCCGCCCAGGCAGCACGAACGAGGTGGCTGCCGTGCTGCGCGCCTGCGCAGTGCACGGCGCCAGCGTGGTACCGCAGGGCGGCAACACCGGGCTCGTCGGCGCGTCGGTGCCCGATGCGAGCGGGACCCAGGTGCTGCTGAGCCTGACGCGCCTGAACCGCATTCGCGCGATCGACCACGCCAACCTGACGCTCACCGCCGAGGCCGGCTGCGTGCTGCAGACGGTGCAGGCGGCCGCCGCGGCGCAGGGCCTGCTGTTGCCGCTCTCGATGGCCGCCGAGGGCAGCTGCACGATCGGCGGCAACCTGGCGACGAACGCCGGCGGCACTCAGGTGTTGCGCTACGGCAATGCGCGCGAGCTGTGCCTCGGGCTCGAGGTCGTGACGCCCGCCGGCGAGGTCTGGCACGGCCTGTCGGGCTTGCGCAAGGACAACACCGGCTACTCGCTGCGCGACCTCTACATCGGCAGCGAAGGCACGCTCGGCGTGATCACCGCCGCAACGCTCAAGCTCAGCCCGCAGCCGGCGGCGACGATGACCGCTCTCGCATCCAGCCCGAACCTCGCCACGGCCACCGAGCTGCTGCAGCTTGCGCACGAGCGACTCGGCGCCGGGCTGACCGGCTTCGAGGTGATGGGTGAGTTCGCGCTGGCGCTGGTGGCGCGGCACTTCCCGCAACTGCGCCGGCCGCTCGCGCCGGACCCGGCCGCGCCGTGGACGGTCCTGCTCGAGCAGTCCGACGGCGAGAACGAAGCGCATGCGCGCGGCCTGTTCGAGGGCCTGCTCGAGATCGCGCTGGCACGCGGGCTGATCGCAGACGCCGCGGTGGCCGAGACGGTCGCGCAATCGAGGGCGATGTGGCAGCTGCGCGAGGCGATCCCGCTGGCGCAGGCCGAGGAGGGGCCGAACGTCAAGCACGACATCGCGCTGCCGATCTCGCGCATCGCCGAGTTCGTCAGCACCACCGACGCTGCGCTGATGCACGCCTTTCCGGGCATCAGGCTGGTCGACTTCGGCCACCTCGGCGACGGCAATCTGCACTACAACGTGCAGGCGCCCGTCGGCATCGCAGCAGCCGACTTCGTGCGCGACAGCGAGCCCGCCGTCAACGCGATGGTCTACGACGCGGTCGAGCGCCTTGGCGGTTCGATCTCGGCCGAGCACGGCATCGGCGCACTCAAGCGCGACGAACTGGCGCGGCGAAAGTCGCCCATCGCCCTTGCACTGATGCGGGCGATCAAGGCCGCGCTCGACCCCGATGGCAGGATGAATCCAGGGCGGGTGCTGTAGCCGTTCCCGCGCGAGAGCGTGACAGGGGCCGGACGACCGGGGGCCGCTTCGCCTATTGAAGCGGACCCTTCAGCGCGACCGGCAACGGCAGTGTCATCACTTCGATGCCCTCTTCCTTCAGCGCCTCGGCCTCGATGCGCGACGCCTGGCCCCGGATGCCGCGTTGCGGTACCTCGCCGTAGTGGATGCGGCGCGCCTCTTCCGCGAAGCGCTCGCCCACGTCCTCTGTGCGCTCGATCACGCGGCGCACGGCCTGCAGCCACAGCGCCTGCAGGTCGTCCGGCGCCGGCAGGGCCACCGCCTCGGCGGGGCGCGCCGCGCCGAGGTTCAGCCGCGGCGCGCTCGGCAGCCGCTGCACGTCGCTGTCGCCACACATTGGACAGACGAGCAGGCCACGCTCGCGCTGCGAGGCCTCGTCTTCGTCGGAGGCGAACCAGCCCTCGAAGCGATGGTCCTGCGCGCAGCGCAAGTTGAGGACCTTCATGTCAGCGAATCCACGGCGCTTCGCATGCTCCGAGACGCATGAGTCGCCAACGTGTGAACGTCTGCATTCGGCCCATTGCTGCCCTTCGGTATTGAGTGCTGGAGCGAGCAAAGGCCGGCGCGTGGCCGAGGGCGGCGGGCAACCGGCTGCCTCCGTGTCCCCCGACGCCATCCTGACGGCTGGCGTCTCCTCCTTTACCTGCGGCAGCCGGTTGCCCGCCGCCCTCGGCCCGGTGCCAGCGGAGCGTGCCGACACACGTGCCTGCGCAACCGATGCCGCAAAGGTGGCAGAGCGTCAGGACGGGCTGGCGTGTTCTGCGCAGGTAAAGGAGGAGGCGGCGGCCGAAGGCCGGCGCCGGGGGACACGGAGCAGAACACGCCAGCTCGGCCTGGCGCTCCCGCGTCGAACTGCCAGAGCGGACGCTCGCGAACGGCCGCAATGGGCCGCAAGCAGACCGCCATGTGAAGTGGACGTCGATGTTCATGCCGATGCGATGCGGGAGGTTTCTGCCGGAGGCTGCCCGCATTATCGGCATTGGCTCATGGGGGCGCAGCACGCCACTCGAGCGGCCACTGCCCGGCCCGCCAGCGGGCCAGCCAGAGCAGGCCGACCAGCGTCTTGCCGTCGGTGAGTTCGCCGCGCTCGGCGAGGAGGTTCAACTCGTCCTCGCTGGCGACGACCACGTCGAGGAACTCGCCGGAGTCGAGCTGCTGCTCGCCCTGCCTCAGGCCGCGAGCGAACCAGACTTCGATGCCTTCGGTCGAGTATGCGATCGCGTTGTGCATCGTGCCCGCGCGCGCCCACTCGTTCGCGTGGTAGCCGGTCTCCTCGGCCAGTTCGCGCAGCGCGCAGGTGAACGGCTCCTCGCCCGCGTCGAGCTTGCCGGCCGGAAACTCGAGCATCGCGCGGCCCATCGGATAGCGGTACTGGCGCTCGACCACCACGCGACCATCGTCGAGCAGCGGCACGATCATCACCGCGCCGGGGTGGACGATGTATTCGCGCGCCGTGATGGCACCATCGGGCAATCGGACCTCGTCGCGCCGCACGTCGAGGAAATGGCCGCGATAGACCTGCACGCCCGAGACACCGTCCTCGCGCAATTGCGGGTCGGCGGCCGGATCGATGGCAGCGAGCGTCGGAGAGGGGGTGGTCACGGGCACGAGGGCCGCAGAGTTTCGCAGGCGCCCGTCAGGTTGCCAGCGCCCTGACGACCGCCTGCGCACAGAGCGCCATCAGTCCGCCGGGGAGCAGCCCGAACAGCAGCACCGCGGCGCCGTTGAGCGAGAGCAGCGTGCGCACTTCGGTGCTGGCGACGATCGGCGCACGGTCGACCGGCTCGTCGAAGTACATGACCTTGACGACGCGGATGTAGTAGTAGGCGCCGATCAGCGAGAACAGCACCGCGGCGACGGCCAGCGCGATATATCCGGTGACGTTGGTGGTGACGATGGCCTGCAGCACCGCCAGCTTGGCGTAGAAGCCGACCGTCGGCGGGATGCCGGCGAGCGAGAACATGAAGATCGCCATCACAGCGGCATACCAGGGGCTGCGCCGGGCGAGGCCCTTCAGGTCATCGATCTGTTCGGCCTCGTGGCCGCGGCGCGAAAGCAGCAGGATCACGCCGAAGGTGCCCAGCGTCGTGAACACGTAGGTGACGACGTAGAACATCGCCGAGCTGTAGCCGTTGGCAGCCGAGTAGGTGTTCGACGAAACCACCGTCGGCGTGAACCCGAGCAGCATGAAGCCCATCTGCGCGATCGTCGAGTAGGCGAGCATGCGCTTCAGGTTTGTCTGCGCGATGGCGGCCAGGTTGCCGAGCGCCATCGAGCCCACCGAGAGCACGACGAGCATCTGCTGCCAGTCCAGCGCCAGACCCGACAGGCCTTCGACCAACAACCTGAACGTGATCGCGAAGGCCGCCAGCTTGGGTGCACCGGCGACGAGCAGAGTGACTGCAGTCGGCGCGCCCTGGTAGACGTCGGGCACCCACATGTGGAAGGGGACCGCGCCGAGCTTGAAGGCAAGGCCGGAGACGACGAAGACGAGACCGAAGGCGAGCACCGCCTTGTTGATGCGCCCGCTGGCAATCGCCTTGAACACATCGGGAATGTCGAGCGACCCGGTGGCGCCGTACATCATCGACATGCCGTAGAGCAGGAAGCCGCTCGCCAGCGCGCCGAGCACGAAGTATTTCATTGCCGCCTCGGTGGCGGGCGGATGGTCGCGGCGCAGCGCGACCAGCGCGTAGAGGCTCAGCGACATCAGCTCGAGGCCGAGATAGACCATCAGGAAGTTGTTGGCCGACAGCATCACCGAGATGCCGAGCAGCGAGAACAGGCTGAGCGTGAACAGTTCGCCCTTGAGCATCTCGCGCTCGGCCGAGTAGGCGCGCGCGTAGGCGAGCGTGACCATCACCGCGCCGGCGGCGAAGAAGCCGAGCAAGTGACCGAACGGGTCGGTCACGACCATGCGTTGCATGCCGTAGACCGTGGCACCCCCGTCGAAGTAGGCGATGTGCATCGCCGCGACGACCGCCAGCGTCACCTGGGTCAGCAGGTAGGTCGGCGTGCGCAGGGGATGCTCGACGAACAGATCGACCAGCGCGACGACGCAGGCCATCGCCAGCAGAACGATCTCGGGGTAGATGGCGAGCCAGTTCATGTTGCTCTCAATTCAGCTTCGACACCGCGACATGGCGGAGCAACTCGGTCACCGAGGTCTGCATCACGTCGGTGAACGGCTTCGGGTAGACGCCCATCCACAGCACCGCCAGCGCGAGCATGGCGAGCATCAGCACCTCGCGCCCGTTCACGTCGACGAGACGCGCGACCTCGTCGTTCGCGACGGCGCCGAAGTAGACGCGCTTGAGCATCCACAGCGTGTAGGCAGCGCCGAGCACGAGAGCCGTCGCGGCCAGCGCACCGAGCCAGAAGTTGGTCTTCACGC
Source organism: uncultured bacterium (assembly GCA_963802435.1). Taxonomy (GTDB): domain Bacteria; phylum Pseudomonadota; class Gammaproteobacteria; order Burkholderiales; family Burkholderiaceae_C; genus CAIKUF01. The sequence continues at coordinate 80,054 of CAWDIT010000002.1, read as the reverse complement.
TGGCGAGGATGACCATCCACTCGCCGACGAACCCCGCCGTTCCGGGCAGGCCGCAGTTGGCCATCGCGAAGAAGACGACGAGCGCCGTGTAGGTGGGCATCGTGTTGACGACGCCGCCGAAGCTGGCGATCTCGTGCGAATGCATGCGATCGTAGAGCACACCGATGCACAGGAACATTGCGGCGGAGACGAAGCCGTGCGAGATCATCTGCACGATGCCGCCGGCCATGCCGAGCTCGCTGAACAGGAAGAAGCCGAGTGTCACGAAGCCCATGTGGGCGATGCTCGAATAGGCGACGAGCTTCTTCATGTCCTTCTGCACCAGCGCGACGAGACCGATGTAGATCACCGCGATCAGCGACAGCGTGATCACGAACCAGGCCCACTCGTGCGACGCGTCGGGCGTGATCGGCAGCGAGAAGCGCAGGAAACCGTAGGCGCCGAGCTTGAGCATCACCGCGGCCAGAACCGCCGATCCGCCGGTCGGCGCCTCGGGGTGGACGTCGGGCAGCCAGGTGTGCACCGGCCACATCGGCACCTTGACCGAGAAGGCGGCAAAGAACGCGAAGAAGAGCAGCGTCTGCGCCGCCATCGGCAGCGGCAGCGCGTGCCAGGCCAGGATGTCGAAGCTGCCACCCGACTTGTAGTACAGGTAGATCAGCGCCACCAGCATCAGCAACGACCCCGACAGCGTGTAGAGGAAGAACTTGAACGCCGCATAGATGCGGTTCGGCCCGCCCCAGACGCCGACGATGATGTACATCGGGATCAGCGTGGCCTCGAAGAAAACGTAGAACAACAGGCCGTCGAGTGCGCAGAACACGCCGACCATCAGGCCGGAGAGGATCAGGAAAGCGGCCATGTACTGGTTCACCCGCTCGGTGATCGACTCCCAGCCGGCAATCACGACGACCAGCGTGATGAACGAGGTGAGCAGCACGAACCATACCGAGATGCCGTCCACGCCGAGCCGGTAGCGCACGTTGAAGCGATCGATCCAGGCGACGCTCTCCTGGAACTGCATCGCCGCGGTACCGGTGTCGAAGCCCGTGATGAGCGGCAGCGTGACGAGAAAACTCGCCAGCGCGGCCAGCAGCGCCGCCCAACGCACGGCCTGCGCGTGCTCGTCGCGGCCGAGTGCCAGCAGCACGACGCCCGCGGCGATCGGCAACCAGATGGCCAGGCTCAAGAGACCCATGTTCTTGTTCTCCGAATCCCGATCAGCGCGCGAGCAGGCCGCTGAGGAACGGCCAGAGCTGCCAGGTCATCAGCCCGACGACGCCCAGGATCATCACCAGCGCGTACCAGTACAGGTGACCCGTCTGCACCAGCCGGACGACGCCGGCCACCGCGCCGACGGCTCGCGCCGAGCCGTTGACGATGGCACCGTCGATCAGCCCGAGGTCGGCGCCCGTCCACAGCCCCTTGCCGAACCAGCGTGCGCCGGCAGCGAGCACGTGCTCGTTGAACCAGTCGAAGTAGTACTTGTTGTCGAGCAGGCGGTTGATGAAGGGCGTGCGCGCCCTGATGGCATGCGGGATGCCGGGCCTGGCGAGATAGCAGACATAGGCTGTCGCGACGCCGGCCAGCGCGAGCCAGAACGGCGGCGCCGTCAGGCCGTGCAGCGCCATTGCAAGAGCGCCGTGGAACTCCTCGGCCAGGCCGGTCATCGCCGGATGGCGCGCGGCGTCGACGAAGATCGAATCGGCGAAGAAGTCGCTGAACAGCAGCGGGCCGATCGTGAGATAGCCGATCGCCGCCGACGGGATCGCCAGCAGCACCAGCGGCAGCGTCACCACCCACGGCGATTCGTGCGGTGCGTGCCCGTGACCGTGGTCGTGGTCTTCTGCCGCCGGGAACGGCTTGTGATGGAATCGCTCCTTGCCGTGAAAGACCAGGAAGTAGACGCGAAACGAGTACAGCGCCGTGACGAACACGCTCGCGACGACCGCGAAATGGGCGAAGCCCGAACCCGCCAGGGAGCTCGCGTGCACGGCTTCGATGATGTCGTCCTTCGAATAGAAGCCCGAGAACAGGGGCGTGCCGATCAGCGCCAGCGACCCGACCAGGAAGGTGATCCAGGTGACCGGCATGTGCTTGCGCAGGCCGCCCATGTTGCGGATGTCCTGGTCGTGGTGCATGCCGATGATGACCGAGCCGGCCGCCAGGAACAGCAGCGCCTTGAAGGCGGCATGTGTCATCAGGTGGAAGATGCCGACCGAGTAGGCCGACGCGCCGAGCGCGACGGTCATGTAGCCGAGTTGGGACAGCGTCGAGTAGGCGACGACGCGCTTGATGTCGTTCTGTACGACGCCGAGCAGGCCCATGAACAGGGCCGTCGTCGCGCCGATCACGAGCATCATGGAGAGGGCCGTGTCGGACAACTCGAACAGCGGCGACATGCGGGCAACCATGAAGATGCCGGCCGTCACCATCGTCGCGGCGTGGATCAGCGCCGAGATCGGCGTCGGGCCCTCCATCGAATCGGGCAGCCAGACGTGCAGCGGCACCTGTGCGCTCTTGCCCATCGCGCCGACGAAGAGGCAGATGCAGGTCACCGTGATCAGCATCCAGGGCTCGCCGCCGAAGGGGTTGGCGAAGCCGAGCCGGGCCAGTTCGCCGCCCCTGGAGAAGGCCTCGCCGTAGTTCAGCGTTCCGGCAAAGGCGACGATGAGGCCGATGCCGAGGATGAAGCCGAAGTCGCCGACCCGGTTGACGAGGAAGGCCTTCATGTTGGCGAAGATCGCCGTCGGCCGCGTGTACCAGAAGCCGATCAGCAGGTAGGAGACCAGACCCACCGCCTCCCATCCGAAGAAGAGCTGCAGGAAGTTGTTGCTCATGACGAGCATCAGCATCGAGAAGGTGAACAGCGAGATGTAGCTGAAGAAGCGCTGGTAGCCCGGGTCTTCGGCCATGTAGCCGATCGTGTAGACGTGCACCATCAGCGAGACGAAGCTGACGACGACCATCATCAGCGCCGACAGGCCGTCGATCAGGAAGCCGATCTCCATCTTCAGGCCGCCGAAAGCCATCCACTCGTAAACGGTGGCGTCGAAGCGCGCACCGCGTTGCGCCACATCCTTCAGCACCAGTACCGACAGCACGAACGAGATCAGGACACCGAGGATCGCGACGCTGTGCGCACCGCGTCGGCCTACCGTGCGGCCGAAGAAGCCGGCGACGATCGCACCCGCCAACGGTGCCAGCGGCACGGCGAGGAGCAGGGTCGGTGAAAGCGACGTCGTCATCTCAGTCGCCCCACCGCGCTTCGCGCTGCCCACAAACCATGCCTCGCGACTGCGCTGCGGTAGGCCGCTTTCGGCCCATTGCGGCCGTTCGTGGGTGTCCGCTTCCGGGTGGCTTCAGCGCGGCGCGGCGGGCGGTGCCCGCTCTGGCAGTTCGACGCGGGAGCGTCAGGCCGGGCTGGCGTGCTCTGCTCCGTGTCCCCCGGCGCCGGCCTTCGGCCGCCGCCTCCTCCTTTACCTGCGCAGAACACGCCAGCCCGTCCTGACGCTCTGCCACCTTTACGGCATCGGTTGCGCAGGCACGTGTGTCGGCACGCTCCGCTGGCACCGGGCCGAGGGCGGCGGGCAACCGGCTGCCGCAGGTAAAGGAGGAGACGCCAGCCGTCAGGATGGCGTCGGGGGACACGGAGGCAGCCGGTTGCCCGCCGCCCTCGGCCACGCGCCGGCCTTGGCTCGCTCCAGCACTCAATACGAAGGGCCGCAATGGGCCGAAAGCAGACCGCCATGCAAGGAATCGCTCGAGTGGCTTCATCCCTATCCCTTCAGCTCGTCGAGCTCGTCGACGTTGATCGACGCGCGATTGCGGAACAGCACGACGAGGATCGCCAGGCCGATCGCCGATTCGGCCGCGGCGACGGTCAGGATGAAGAACACGAACACCTGACCGTGCATGTCACCGAGGAAGTGCGAGAAGGCGATGAAATTGGTGTTGACCGCCAGCAGCATCAACTCGATGGCCATCAACAGGACGATCAGGTTCTTGCGGTTGAGGAAGATGCCGATCACCGACAGTGCGAAGAGCACCGCACCGAGCGACAGGAAGTGGCCGAGCGTGACCGGGCCGAAGCCGATCATGGCTGGCCTCCCGCGGGCGGAGCCGACGTGGGAGCCTCCACGGTCGGCGCCAGCTTCACGACGCGCAACCGGTCGGCCTTGCGCACCCGCACCTGCTGCGACGGATTCAGGAACTTGCTGTCCTTGCGCTTGCGCAGGGTCAGCGCGATCGCGGCGATGATGGCCACCAGCAGCAGCACCGCAGCGATCTGCAGCGGATACACATAGGTGGTGTACATCTCGATGCCCAGCATCTTGGTGTTGCCGAGTTTCAGGGCTGCAGCGCTGGCCGGCGGCGCCTCGGTGAGGTTGAAGCCGCCGAGCAGCACGGCCGACATCTCGAGCGCGATCACGACGCCGATCAGCGCAGCCAACGGAAAGTGCCTCCAGAAGCCTTCGCGCAGTTCGCCGACGTTGATGTCGAGCATCATCACGACGAACAGGAACAGCACCATCACCGCACCGACGTAGACCAGCACGAGTGCGATCGCCAGGAACTCCGCCCTGAGCAGCATCCATACGCAGGCTGCGCTGAAGAAGGCGAGCACGAGGTACAGCACCGCAGCCACCGCGCTGCGCGCCGTGACGACGCGGAAGGCCGCGAACAGCAGCACGGCCGAGAAGACGTAGAAGAGAGCGGTGGTCGTGTTCATGGTGTCGGTGCGTGTCGCTGGTCGGGCCGCGGCGGGGCGATGCGGCCGCCGGTCTCAGCGGTACTTCGCGTCGGCCTCCCTGTTCGCTGCGATCTCTGCCTCGTAGCGGTCACCCACGGCCAGCAGCATGTCCTTCGTGAAATACAGATCTCCTCGCTTTTCGCCGTGGTACTCGAAGACATGGGTCTCGACGATGGAATCGACCGGGCAGCTCTCTTCGCAGAAACCGCAGAAGATGCACTTGGTCATGTCGATGTCATAGCGCGTCGTGCGCCGCGATCCATCGGCGCGCACTTCGGATTCGATGGTGATGGCCATCGCCGGGCAGACGGCCTCGCACAGCTTGCAGGCGATGCAGCGCTCCTCGCCGTTCTCGTACCGGCGCAGCGCATGCAGGCCGCGAAAGCGCGGGCTCAGCGGGGTCTTCTCCTCCGGGAACTGGATCGTGATGTGCGGCGACAGGAAGTGCCGCCCGGTCAGCGCCAGGCCCTTGAACAGCTCGACGAGCATGAAGCTCGAGAAGAGCTGCTTGATGGAGGCCGCGGTGGGCATGCGTCGACTCACTGCCAGATGTTCCACGGCGACTGGATCCACAGTCCGACCACCACGAGCCAGACGAGCGTGATCGGGATGAAGACCTTCCAGCCCAGACGCATGATCTGGTCGTAGCGATAGCGCGGGAAGCTCGCCCGGATCCAGAGGAACATCGTGACCACGACGAAGGTCTTCAGGCCGAGCCAGATCCAGCCCGGAATCCAGTTGAAGAGCGCGCTGTCGATCGGCGCCAGCCAGCCGCCGAGGAACAGCGTCACGGTGAGGATCGACACCAGGATCATGTTCGCGTATTCGGCGAGGAAGAACATCGCGAACGCCATGCCGGAGTACTCGACCATGTGGCCGGCGACGATCTCCGACTCGCCTTCCACCACGTCGAACGGGTGGCGGTTCGTCTCGGCCAGGCCGGAGATGAAGTAGACGACGAAGATCGGCAGCAGCGGCAACCAGTTCCAGGACAGGAACGACAGGCCCCTGTCGGCAAAGACGCCCTTGCCCTGACCGAGCACGATCTCGGTCATGTTCAGACTGCCGCTGACCATCAGCACGACGACCAGCGCAAAGCCCATCGCGATCTCGTAGCTCACCATCTGCGCCGAAGCGCGCAGCGCGCCGAGGAAGGCGTATTTCGAGTTCGAGGCCCAGCCGGCGATGATGACGCCATACACCTCCATCGATGTGATCGCCATCAGGAACAGCAGGCCGGCGTTGATGTTGGCCAGCGCCACCTCGGGACCGAACGGGATCACCACCCAGGCGGCCAGCGCCGGCATGATCGTCATCACCGGCCCGAGCAGGAACAGCGGATGGCTCGCCGCCGAGGGCAGGATGATCTCCTTGAAGATCAGCTTGACGGCGTCGGCGATCGGCGTCAGCAGGCCGTACGGCCCGACGCGGTTCGGGCCGGGGCGGATCTGCGTCCAGGCTATGCCCTTGCGCTCCCACAGCGTGAGGTAGGCGACGCAGAGCATCAGCGGCACGACCAGCGCGATGATCTTGACGAGCGACCAGACGACCGGCCAGCTGCCGCCGAGAAGCGATCCGCCGTAGGTGGTGAAGCCGTCGAGCATGGTCAGACCTTTTCCACGCCGACGGCGCCGAACATCGGGCCGAGGCCGGCGGTGTCGGGATGTCCGGCGGCGACGCGCACCACGTTCGCCGGCAGCGACGCGTCGCAGCGTGCCGGCAGCAACGCCCGTGCCGCGCCCTGCGAGACGCGAACCGTGGCGCCTGCGTGCAGGCCGAGTTGCTGCCACAGCGAAGTCGACACGCCGACCACCGGCGGACGCGCATCGGCAGTCTGCTGCAGCGAGGGTGCACGGCGCACCAGTGCATCGGCAGCGTAGATCGGCACGTCGGCCACGCGCTCCAGCCCGCCCGCCGGCGCCGGCACCGCGCCGGGCATGGCGACGGCAAGGTTGTCGAGCCGGGGTGCGGCCTCTCCCAGAGCCGTCTTGCGCACGTCTTCCGCGGTCTCGAAGTCGAACCCGGCCAGGCCGAGCAGGTTGCCGAGCACGCGCAGCACCTTCCAGCCCGGCCGCGTGTCGGCCAGAGGCTTGACGACGCCGTGAAAGCCCTGCACGCGGCCTTCGGCGTTGACGAAGCTGCCTGCGGTCTCGGTGAACGGCGCGATCGGCAATATCACGTCGGCGACATCGGCAGCGGCGGACCTGAACGATGTCAGCGCGACGACCATCTCGGCCGCGCCGAGCGCCCCGCGTGCCGCGTCCGGATCGGCAGCGTCCAGCGCCGGCTCCACGTCGAGCAGCACGAAGGCCTTGAGACCACCGGCAGAAAGCATCCGGCCCGCGTCCATCCCGTCCCCCGATGGCAACGCGCCGACGAGCTGCGCGCCGACGCTGTTGGCCGCCTCGCCGAGGTAGCCGACCGCTGCGCCGGTCTGTTCGGCGAGCCATTGCGCGAGCGCGAGCAAGTTGCTCGCCTGCGGATGCTGCGCGGCAGCGTTGCCGAGCAGCACGGCCTTGCGCTCGCCAGACAGCAGCGCGCCCGCGATGTCCTGCGCCGCGGTCGAGGCGCGCCCCGCCGCCGGGGCGGCGACGCCCTTCGCCTCTGCCACGGCCGCGCAGACGTCGGCGAGCGCCTGCGCCCATCCGCTCGGCGCCACCGTGATGCGTCCGGCGACCGGCATCGCCCAGTCGTCTACTAGGGCGTGGATGCTGAACACCTTGCCGCCCCTGCGCGCAGCCTGGCGGATGCGTTGCGCGAACAGGGGGTGGTCCTTGCGCAGGAAGGAGCCGACCACCAGCACGCGCTGCAGGTTCGACAGCGAGGCGATCGTCGTGCCCAGCCAGCGCGCCCCGCAGGCCGGCGCCGCGTTGGCGAAGTCGGCGTGGCGAAGTCGGTGATCGACGTTGTCGCTGCCGAGGCCACGGACGACCTTCGCGAGCAGGTACAACTCCTCGACCGTGCGGTGCGCCGATGCGAGCGCGCCGATGCTCTGCGCGCCATGGTCCGCTGCAATCTGCTTCAGCCCGCGCGCCACGACGTCGAGCGCCGTCGTCCAGTCGACGGTCTTCCACTCGCCGCCCTGCTTGATCATCGGCGCGGTGAGGCGATCCGCGCTGTTCACGGCCTCGTAGGAGAAGCGGTCGCGATCGGCGATCCAGCATTCGTTGACGGCCTCGTTCTCCAGTGGAACGACGCGCATCACGCGGTCGCCCTTGACCTGCACGACGAGGTTGGCGCCGGTGCTGTCGTGCGGGCTGATCGACTTGCGGCGCGACAGTTCCCAGGTGCGGGCGCTGTAGCGGAAGGGCTTGCTCGTCAGCGCGCCGACCGGACAGATGTCGATCATGTTGCCCGACAGCTCGGAGTCGATCGTGTCGCCGGCGATCGTCGTGATCTCGGAGTGCTCGCCGCGATGGATCATGCCGAGCTCCATCACGCCGGCCACCTCGACCCCGAAGCGGACGCAGCGCGTGCAGTGGATGCAGCGGCTCATCTCCTCCATGGCGACCAGCGGCCCCGCGTCCTTGTGCAGGACGACGCGCTTTTCCTCGGTGTACCTCGAGGCCGAGCCACCGTAGCCCACGGCCAGGTCCTGCAGCTGGCATTCGCCGCCCTGATCGCATATGGGGCAATCGAGCGGATGGTTGACGAGCAGGAACTCCATCACCGACTTCTGCGCGGCGACCGCCTTTGCGCTCTGCGTGCGCACGACCATGCCTTGCGTCACCGGCGTGGCGCAGGCCGGCATCGGCTTCGGGGCCTTCTCGATGTCGACCAGGCACATCCGGCAATTGGCCGCGATCGAGAGCTTCTTGTGGTAGCAGAAATGCGGGATGGTCGTGCCGGCCGCGTGGGCCGCATCCATCACCATGCTGCCTTCGGGCACCTCCACGCTCTTGCCGTCGAGTTCGAGCTGGATCATGTCAACCCCGCGTCGCTGCGGGAGAGCGTTGGGTCAGGGGCCGGCACGAGGCAACTCTTGTGCTCGATGTGGTGGATGAACTCGTCGCGGAAGCTCTTGATCATCGCCCGCACCGGCATCGCCGCCGCGTCGCCGAGCGCGCAGATGGTGCGCCCCTGGATGCTGTCGGCCACCGAATCGAGCAGGTCGATGTCTTCCTCGCGTCCCCGGCCGTTCTCGATGCGTTCGACCACGCGCCAGAGCCAGCCCGTGCCTTCGCGGCACGGCGTGCACTGCCCGCAGCTCTCGTGCATGTAGAAGTACGACAGACGCAGCAGGCTCCTGACCATGCAGCGCGAATCGTCCATCACGATCACCGCGCCCGAGCCGAGCATCGATCCGGCCTTGGCGATCGCGTCGTAGTCCATCGTCGTGTCCAGCATCGCCTTGGCGGTCAGCACCGGGGAGGACGAGCCCCCGGGAATCACCGCCTTCAGTGTGCGCCCCGTGCGCACGCCACCGGCAAGCCCGAGCAGCGTGGCGAACGGCGTTCCGAGCGGCACCTCGAAGTTGCCCGGCCGCTCGACGTCGCCCACCACCGAAAAGATCTTCGTGCCGCCATTGTTGGGCTTGCCGACGTCCAGGTAGGCCTGTCCGCCATGACGGAAGATCCACGGCACGGCGGCGAAGGTCTCGGTGTTGTTGATCGTGGTCGGCTTGCCGTACAGGCCGTAGCTCGCCGGAAACGGCGGCTTGAAGCGCGGCTGGCCCTTCTTGCCTTCCAGCGACTCGAGCAATGCCGTTTCCTCGCCGCAGATGTAGGCACCGAAGCCGTGCGCAGCGTGCAGCTGGAAGCCGAAGCCCGAGCCGAGGATTCGCTCGCCCAGGTAGCCGGCGGCGCGCGCCTCGGCGAGCGCCGCTTCGAAACGATCGTAGGCTTCGAGGATCTCGCCGTGGATGTAGTTGTAGCCGACGCCGACGCCCATCGCATAGGCCGCGATCGCCATCCCTTCGATGACGATGTGCGGGTTGAACAGCAGGATGTCGCGGTCCTTGCAGGTGCCCGGCTCGCCCTCGTCGGAATTGCACACCAGGTACTTCTGGCCGGGGAACTGCCGCGGCATGAAGCTCCACTTGAGGCCGGTCGGAAATCCCGCGCCGCCGCGGCCGCGCAGGCCCGAGGCCTTGACCTCGGCGATCACCTGGTCGGGTGTCATCGGCTCGCCGCCAGCGCCCCCGGTGAGGACCTTGCGCAGCGCCCGGTAGCCGCCACGCGCCTCGTAGTCCTTCAGCCGCCAGTTGCGACCATCCAGATCGGCGTAGATCTGCGGCAGGATGTGCCGGCCGTGAAAGCAGGTCTGGCTGCCGTCCGACTGGAACCTGGTGAGGTCGAGCATCGCCGTCAAGCCCCGGTGGATGCGCCGGCGCGCAGCAGTGCGACGAGTTCGTCGAGCCTGTCGTCGCTCATGAAGCTGCACATCTGGCGGTCGTTCACGAGCATCACCGGAGAGTCGGCGCAGGCACCGAGGCACTCGCTCTTCTGCACCGTGAACAGCCCGTCGGGCGTCGTGCCGCCCTCTTCCACGCCGAGCCGCAGACACAGGTGGTCGAGCGCCTGCTGCCCGTCGCGCAACTGGCACGGCAGGTTGGTGCACACATTCAACTTGTAGCGGCCGACGGGCTGCTGGTTGTACATGTTGTAGAAGGTCGTCACCTCGTGCACGGCGATCGGCGCCATGCCCAGGAGATCGGCAACTGCCTTCTCGCTCTCGGCACTGACCCAGCCCTGCTCCTGTTGCACGATCGCGAGGCAGGCCATCACGGCCGACTGCTTCTGCTCCGGCGGGTACTTGGCGACTTCGCGCGCGAAGCGCTGTTTGGTTGCGTCTGAAATCATTTGGTCGGGTCTCAGGCCGCGCCGGGCCGCCATCGGCCACAGGCCGATGGCGTTCGGCAGGCACGGTCAGTCCGCAGGGACTGCCCATGTCCGGCCTCACTTCGCCAAGCGGCCTGAGCTCCCCCTCGGGGGGGCCGAGCCCGCGCCGAGCGAGCGCCTGCGCGCTCGCGAGTGGCTGGCGAGGGCCGGCCGGCTTGCAAGGCGGCCGGCGCGAACGAAGTGAGCTTGGGGGTCGTCATCTGTCGATCTCGCCGAAAACGATGTCCATCGTGCCGATCACAGCCACCGCGTCGGCGATCATGTGGCCGCGCACCAGTTCGTCGAGCGCAGCCAGGTGCGCGAAGCCGGGCGCGCGGATCTTCAGCCGGTAGGGCTTGTTGGCGCCGTCGCTGACGAGGTAGATCCCGAACTCGCCCTTCGGGTGCTCCACCGCTGCATAGGCCTCGCCCTCGGGCACGTGGAAGCCTTCGGTGAATAGTTTGAAATGATGGATCAACTCCTCCATGTTCGACTTCATGTCCAGCCGCGACGGCGGCGCCACCTTGTGGTTGGCGGTGATCACCGGGCCGGGGTTGTCGCGCAGCCAGGCCACGCACTGCTGGATGATGCGGTTGGCCTGGCGCATTTCCTCGACCCGGACCAGGTAGCGGTCGTACGTGTCGCCGTTGCTGCCCACCGGAATGTCGAAGTCCATCCGCTCGTAGACGTCGTAGGGCTGGTGCTTTCGCAGGTCCCACACGACACCCGAGCCGCGCAGCATCGGGCCGGTCAGGCCGAGGTTCAGCGCGCGCTCCGGCGAGACGACGCCGATGCCGACGGTGCGCTGCTTCCAGATGCGGTTGTCGGTGAGCAGCGTCTCGTAGTCGTCGACGTTCTTCGGGAAGCGCCTGCAGAAGTCGTCGATGAAGTCGAGCAGCGAGCCCTGGCGAGTTTCGTTCAGGCGTGCGATCGTCTTCGCGCTGCGCACCTTCGACGCCTGGTACCGCGGCATCGCGTCGGGCAGGTCGCGGTACACGCCGCCGGGGCGGAAATAGGCGGCGTGCATGCGCGCCCCCGACACCGCCTCGTACATGTCGAACAGATCCTCGCGCTCGCGGAAGCAGTAGATGAGGATGTTCATCGCGCCGCAGTCCAGCCCGTGCGCGCCCAGCCAGAGCAGGTGGTTCAGCAGCCGCGTGATCTCGGCGAACATGACGCGGATGTACTGGGCCCGTTCGGGAACGTCGACGCCCAGAAGCCTCTCGATCGCCAGGCAGTAGGCGTGCTCGTTGCACATCATCGAGACGTAGTCGAGCCGGTCCATGTACGGCAGCGACTGGATGTAGGTCTTGCTCTCGGCGAGCTTCTCGGTCGCGCGGTGCAGCAGGCCGATGTGCGGGTCGGCGCGCTGGATCACCTCGCCATCGAGTTCGAGCACCAGGCGCAGCACGCCATGCGCCGCCGGATGCTGCGGCCCGAAATTGAGCGTGTAGTTCTTGATGTCAGCCATACAGGACGATCGTCAACGACAGCGAGCGGTCGTCATCAAGCGAACACCGCAGATCCGGCTCCGCCGGTCTGCTGGTGTTGCCCCCTCGAGGGGGAGCGGCGAAGCCGCTACGGGGGTGGGTCATGACAAGACGCCGTAGTTGTCTTCGCGAACAATGCGCGGCGTGATCTCGCGGGGCTCGATGCTCACGGGCTGGTAGATGACGCGCTTGCTCTCGGGGTCGTAGCGCATTTCGACGTGACCCGAGGTGGGAAAGTCCTTGCGGAACGGGTGGCCGATGAAGCCGTAGTCGGTCAGGATGCGACGCAGGTCGAGGTGGCCCTCGAAGATGATCCCGTAGAGGTCGAAGGCCTCGCGCTCGAACCAGTTGGCCGAGTTCCAGACCGGCGTGACCGACGCGACCAGCGGCAGCTCGTCGTCCGCGCAGAACACCTTCAGGCGCAGCCGCCAGTTGTGGCGCACCGACAGCAGGTGCGACACGACGGCGAAGCGCGGGCCCTCGTGCGGACGGTCCTTCCACGCCGAGTAGTCCATCCCGCACAAATCGACGAGCTGCTCGAGGTGCAGCGCGGCATGGTCGCGCAGCGTGGTCGCCGCGCCGAGGTAGTCCTCCGCCGCGACGGTGACCGTGATCTCGCCGTACTCGCGCTTGAGGTCCTTCACGCGCGCCGCCAATGTCGTTTCCACGGCCGCCTGCAAAGTATCGAGTTTCGTCATACGGAGGGTTCAACGGGCGATCGTGTTCTCGCGCCTGATCTTTGCCTGCAGCTGCAGGATGCCGTAGAGCAGCGCCTCGGCCGTCGGCGGACAGCCGGGGACGTAGACGTCGACCGGGACAATGCGGTCACAGCCGCGCACCACCGAATAGCTGTAGTGGTAGTAGCCGCCACCGTTGGCGCAGGATCCCATCGAGAGCACCCAGCGCGGCTCGGCCATCTGGTCGTAAACCTTGCGCAGCGCAGGCGCCATCTTGTTGCACAGCGTGCCGGCGACGATCATCAGGTCGCTCTGGCGTGGGCTCGGGCGAAACAGCATGCCGAAACGGTCGATGTCGTAGCGCGCTGCGCCGGCATGCATCATTTCCACCGCGCAGCAGGCCAGGCCGAAGGTCATCGGCCACAGCGAACCCGTCTTCGACCAATTGATGACCGCGTCGAGGCTGGTCGTGACGAAGCCTTCCTTCAGTACGCCTTCAATGCCCATGCTCATCCTCCAGCGGGCCGAGCGCCGGGCCGCTCCCAAGCCGGCCCGCATCCCCTTGGGGGATCGGCCGACGTAATCGTCGGACGAGGGGCTCCATCATTCCCAGTCCAGCGCACCCTTCTTCCACTCGTAGGCAAAGCCGACGACGAGGATGGCGAGGAAGATCATCATCGCCCAGAAGCCCTGCGCCCCGATCTCGTGCAGCGACACCGCCCATGGAAAGAGGAAGGCGATCTCGAGATCGAACAGGATGAAGAGGATGGCAACCAGGTAATAGCGCACGTCGAACTTCATGCGCGCGTCTTCGAAGGCCTCGAAGCCGCATTCGTAGGGTGAGGCCTTGGCTGCATCGGGCCGCTGCGGGCCGAGCAGGAAGCCGAGCACCTGTGGCAGCACGCCGACCACTGCGCCGACGAGGATGAACAGGATGACGGGGAGATAGGCGTCCAGGTTCATGTCGGCTTCTTGGCACTGAGCGCAGTGGTGGGATCGGGTGCCCTGGTTGATCCGGCGCGGACCGCCTTCCGTGCCCTGACGCTGGTGCCGACGGCGAGACTCGAACTCGCACAGCTTTCGCCACTACCCCCTCAAGATAGCGTGTCTACCAATTTCACCACGTCGGCGGCACTAAAAACAATGTCTGGATTGCAGGAGGATCGCCGCACCAGACAGCTTGAAATTCTACCCTCAATCGGGGCCAGGTCCGGTCGCCGCGCTGCTTCGCGGCGAGGCGTCGGAGGGCTGCCCGGTCGGGTCCGGACTACTTCGCCGGGATCTGTGCCGCGCCCGATGCCGCGACCGCCGGAACCGGCAACGCGGCGGCCGGCGCGGTCGCCGGGATCTGCGCCGCTCCCTGCGCCGGCGCACTGGCTGCGGAAGCAGCGGTCGACGGGCTGTCGAGCACGCTGCCGCTGGCGGGACGCGCGCGGTCGTTGGACACGAAGGCGAGCGCAAGCGTGCACGCAAAGAACAAGGCCGCGCACACCGCCGTCGAGCGCGACAGGAAGTTCGCGCTGCCGGTGGCGCCGAACAGGCTGCCCGAGGCGCCGCTGCCGAACGAAGCGCCCATGTCGGCGCCCTTGCCGTGCTGGATCAGCACGAGGCCGATCATTACCAGCGCCGTCAGGATCTGCAGCGCAACGATCAGGTTCAGGAACAATGGCATTTCAGGTGACTCCAGAGACGCGCGCGGTCACGAGGCCGCGCGACAGATGGCGGCGAAGTCCGCAGCCTTGAGAGAGGCGCCGCCAATCAGGCCGCCGTCGATGTCGGGTTGGGCAAACAGCGCTGCCGCGTTGTCGGCCTTCACGCTGCCGCCGTAGAGGATCCGCATCCTGTCCGCCTTTTCAGTCGCGGCATGGAGCTGCGCGCGCAGCATCGCGTGCACCGCCTGCGCCTGCTCGGGCGACGCCGTCAGCCCGGTGCCGATGGCCCACACCGGCTCGTAGGCGACGACGACCTGCGAGATGCAGTGCGCCAGTGAGTGAATGACCGCCGACAGCTGGCGCTTGACGACACTGTCCGTCTCGCCCGCCTCGCGCTGGGCGAGCGTCTCGCCGACGCACACGATGGGCGTGAGCTGGTGTGCGAGTGCGGTCTTGGCCTTGTCGGCAACGACCTGGTCGGTCTCGGCGTGCATCGCGCGGCGCTCGGAGTGGCCGACGATCACGTAGCGGCAGCCGAACTCCTCCAGCATCGAGGCCGCCACCTCCCCTGTGTAGGCGCCGGGCTCGTGGGCCGAGCAGTCCTGCGCACCCCAGGCGATCGCCGAGCCAGCGAGCAACTCGCCGAGTTGCGCCAGATACGGGGCTGGCGGGCACACGGCCGCCTCGCACCGCCACGCACCGTGCGCGGCGAGCAGTTCGGCCACCAAGGCCGCGTTCGCGCTGCGACTGGCGTTCATCTTCCAGTTGCCGACAACGAGCTTCGTTCTCATCAGACAACCCTCCTTCGCTGGACTCGACTCACCACGACAACACCAGCTTGCCGATGTGCCGATTGGACTCCATCAGCGCATGCGCCTGCGCCGCCTCCGCGGCCCGAAACACCTGGTAGATCACCGGCTTGACGCGGCCGGCAGTCAGCCACGGCCAGACCTGCCGCCGCAGTGCATCGGCGATGGCCGCCTTGAACGCCACTGGCCGCTGACGCAACGTCGATCCGGTGATCACGAGGCGCCTGCGCAGGACGAGGCCGGCGTCGAACTGCGACGCCGTTCCACCCTGCACGGCGATGATCACCAGCCGCCCGTCCTCGGCCAGGCACGAGACCTCGCGCGCCACGTAGTCGCCGGCCACCATGTCGAGGATCACGTCGACGCCGCGCTTCGAGGTCAGGCGGAGCACGTCTTCGGCGAAGTCCTGGCGGCGATAGTTGATCGCATGGTCGGCGCCTAGCGTCAGGCAGGCGGCGCACTTCTCGTCGCTGCCCGCAGTGGCGATGACGGTTGCGCCCCAGGCCTTGGCGAGCTGGATCGCGGTCACGCCGATGCCGCTCGTGCCGCCCTGCACCAGCAGCGTCTCTCCCGGTTGCAGGCGAGCGCGCTCGAACACGTTCGACCAGACGGTGAAGAAAGTCTCCGGCAGGCTCGCGGCCTCGACGTCGCTCAGTCCTTGCGGTACCGGCAGGCACTGGCCGACCGGCGCGACGCACAGCTCGGCGTAGCCGCCGCCCGCGACCAGCGCGCAGACGCGCTCGCCGACGGCAAAGCCCGCATCGGCCATCGCCTGCGCGTCACCACCGACGATCTGCCCGGCCACTTCGAGGCCCGGCAGGTCGGAGGCCCCCGGCGGCACCGGGTACAGCCCTTTCCTTTGCAGCACGTCCGGGCGGTTTACACCCGACGCTGCGACCTGGATCAGCAGTTCGCCGGCACCCGCCAGCGGCGCAGCGCGCTCGGTGAGGCGCAGCACCTCGGGCCCGCCGGGCGACGAGATCTCGATGGCTCTCATGAACGAACGAGGCCCTTCGCCGTCAGTCGCGCTGCGCCATCGGCTGCGACTGCCGCTCGAGCAGCGCCTTCATCGACAGCTTGACGCGACCCTTCTCGTCGGTCTCGAGCACCTTGACGCGAACGATCTGGCCTTCGCTCAGGTAGTCGGTCACCTTCTCGACCCGCTCGTGGGCGATCTGGCTGATGTGCAGCAGGCCGTCCTTGCCCGGCAGCAGGTTGACGAGCGCGCCGAAGTCGAGGATCTTGGTGATCGGACCTTCGTAGATCTTGCCGATCTCGACCTCGGCGGTGATCTCCTCGATGCGCTTCTTCGCGTGCGCCGCCTTGTCGGCATCGGTCGACGCGATCGTGATCGTGCCGTCCTCGCCGATGTCGATCGTGCAACCGGTCTCCTCGGTCAGCGCGCGGATCGTCGCGCCGCCCTTGCCGATCACGTCGCGGATCTTTTCGGGGTTGATCTTCATCGTGTACAGACGCGGCGCGAACTGCGAGACCTCGGCCTTGGCCTCGCCCATCGCTTCCTGCATCTTGCCGAGGATGTGCATGCGTGCCTCCTGCGCCTGGGCGAGCGCGACCTGCATGATCTCCTTCGTGATGCCCTGGATCTTGATGTCCATCTGCAGCGCGGTCACGCCGGCCGTCGTGCCGGCGACCTTGAAGTCCATGTCGCCGAGGTGATCCTCGTCACCGAGGATGTCGGTCAGCACGGCGAAGCGATTGCCCTCCTTGATCAGGCCCATCGCGATGCCGGCCACGTGGGCCTTCATCGGCACGCCGGCGTCCATCAGCGCGAGGCAGCCGCCGCAGACCGAGGCCATCGACGACGAGCCGTTCGACTCGGTGATCTCCGACACGACGCGAATCGTGTACGGAAAGTCCGCTTCACTCGGCAACGCCGCGTTCAGCGCCCGCTTGGCCAGGCGTCCATGGCCGATCTCGCGCCGCTTCGGGCTGCCGAAGCGGCCTGCCTCGCCGGTGGCGAACGGAGGCATGTTGTAGTGCAGCATGAAGCGGTCGGTGAACTCGCCGGCCAGCGCGTCGATGCGCTGCGCGTCGCGCGCGGTGCCGAGCGTCGCGGCGACGAGCGCCTGCGTTTCGCCGCGCGTGAACAGCGACGAGCCGTGGGCGCGCGGCAGCACGCTGTTGCGGATCTCGATATTGCGCACCGTGCGCGTGTCGCGGCCGTCGATGCGCGGCTCGCCGGCGAGGATCTGGCTGCGCACGATGCGCGCTTCGATGTCGAACAGCAGGCTTTCGACCTTGACCTTGTCGAAAGCCGTGCCCTCCTCCACCAGCGTGCCGATCACCGAGGCGTAGGCCTCGCGGCAGGCTTGCGTGCGGGCCTGCTTCGAGCGAATCTGATACGCCGCGCGCAGCGGCCCTTCGGCCAGCGCGCCAACCTTGGCGATGAAGGCCTCGTCCTTGGCCGGCGGCTGCCAGTCCCAGGCCGGCTTGCCGGCGTCACGCACCAGATCGTTGATGGCGGCGATGGCGATGTTGCCCTGCTCGTGGCCGAAGACCACGCCACCGAGCATGATCTCTTCGCTCAACTGGTCGGCCTCGGACTCGACCATCAGCACCGCTGCCTGGGTGCCCGCGACCACGAGGTCGAGCTTGGACGACAGCAGCTGCGTCTTGCCCGGGTTCAGCACGTACTCGCCGTCGATGTAGCCGACGCGCGCGGCGCCGATCGGCCCGTTGAACGGAATGCCCGAGATCGCAAGCGCCGCACTGGCGCCGATCAGCGCCGGGATGTCGGCCGACACCTCGGGGTTGAGCGACATCACGTGCACGATCACCTGCACCTCGTTGTAGAAACCTTCGGGGAACAGCGGCCGCAGCGGGCGATCGATCAGGCGGCAGGTCAGGACTTCGAGTTCGCTCGGACGTCCTTCGCGCTTGAAGAAGCTTCCCGGGATCTTGCCGGCGGCATACGTCTTCTCGGTGTAGTCGACCGTCAGCGGGAAGAAGTCCTGCCCCGGCTTGGCGTTCTTCGCGCCGACGACGGTGGCCAGCACGACGGTGTCTTCGACGCTGACGAGCACCGCACCCGAGGCCTGGCGGGCGATCTCGCCGGTCTCAAGCGTGACGGTGTGCGATCCCCATTGGAAGGTCCTGCTGACTTTCTTGAACATGCTCATGACGTGTCTCCGTGGATATGGGCGCAATGGATTCGGCTGCGCCCTTCGCCTGGAGCCGCGGTCCCCGTGGCAACAATGCCATTCCAGCGTGGCTCAAGACGCCTGCGGTGTGAGACCGCGCTGGAATGACACAGCAGTTGCCCGGTAGGCCCAACTCCAAAATACAAAAAGCCTGTGCTGGGGTGTCCAGACAGGCTTGTTCGCTCCGTTCGAGCCTACTTGCGCAAGCCGAGCTTGTGGATCAGAGCCAGGTAACGCTCGGCGCTGCGGTCCTTCAGATAGGTGAGCAGACGCTTGCGCCGGTTGACCATCTTCAGCAGGCCGCGGCGGCCATGATGGTCCTTGATGTGGGTCTTGAAGTGCGGCATCAGGTCGTTGATGCGGGCGGTGAGGATCGCCACCTGCACTTCCGGCGAGCCGGTATCGTTCGCGCTGCGCGCGTTGTCCTTGACTATCTCGGCCTTGTTCAGGCTGGCATTCGACATGGTTGTTTCCTGAGGTGAAGCCGCGCTCGGGCACTGGGCTTGCGGGCGGCTGTGGACTTGCGGTCGCAGGTGAAACGTACCCGCGCCGTGCTTGACTCGGCGCCCTCGCAGGCGCAAAGCCGGTCGATTATAGACGAAGCGCCCCGGCCAGCCGCCGTACGCCCTGCTCCAGCCGCGACGGGTCGCGCGACGCGAAGCACCAGCGCAGCCAGCCTTCGGACTCGTCGCCGAAGGCGGCGCCCGGGGCGAGGCCGAGCCCCGCCTCGGTGACCAACCGCTTGGCAAAGGCGAGCGAGTCGTCCTGCCCCTCGACGCGAAAGAACGCGTACATGCCCCCGGGGGGCATGGCCACGCGAACGCCCGGCAGGGCCGCCAGGCGGGGCAGCAGCGTGTCGCGACAGACCCGCAGGCGCTCGACCAGGCCCGGGACGAAGTCTTCGGCCTGCGCCAGACCGGCCAGGCCCCCCCGCTGCACGAACACCGGCGCGCAGGAGGTGTTGAATTCGATCAGCTTGCCGATCGCGTCCATCAGTGCGGGCGGCGCGACCATCCAGCCCAGCCGCCAGCCCGTCATCAGGAAGCTCTTCGAGAAGCTGTGCGCCACGACGAGGCGGTCGTCGGGCTCGGCGATGTCCAAGAAGCTCGGCGCGGCCGGGCCGCCAGACTCGCCAGCGCCCCCGCCGAACCAGATTCGCTCGTAGACCTCGTCGGCGACGATCCAGGTTCCGGTGCGTCGGCAATGTGCCAGGATCGCCTGCTGCTCGTCGCGGGTCAGCGTCCAGCCGGTGGGGTTGTTCGGCGAATTGACGAGCAGCACGCGCGTGCGCTCCGTCACCGTGCCCAGCAGGGCGGGCAGATCGAGCCGCCAGGCGCCGTCGCGTGCCTCGAGCGCGAAGCGCGTCACCCGGGCACCGAGGATCGCCGGCTGCGCCGGGAGGTTGGGCCAGACCGGAACCACGACGACCACGTCGTCGTCCGCGCCGACCAGGGCCTGCATCGCGATCATCAGCGCGCTGACACCGGAGGACGTGACCGCAACGCGCTCTGCCGGCAGCGGGCGATGCAGGCGACTCGTGTAGCGCGCGATCGCCTCGCGCAACTCGGGCAGCCCGAGGTTGTGCGAGTAGAAGGTCTCGCCGCGGGCGAGGGATTCGGCGGCCGCGGCGCGCACGAACTCGGGCGTCGGCTCGTCGCTCTCGCCGAACCAGAAGGCCAGCACGTCACTGCGCGACAGGCCGGCGTTGGCCACCTCGCGGATCTTCGAGCCGGGAAGCTGCTGGATGACGGCGCGCATCCGGGTCAGGCCGCCGCGAGCGACCAGCGCGGCAGCACGTCGAAGCTGTGCTTGTGGCTGCAGTCGGCGAGCCCGCGCTGCAGGCGCATCGCCGCGGCGAGCGCGATCATTGCGCCGTTGTCGGTGCAAAGCGCAAGTTCGGGATAGTGCACCCGGGCGCCGAGCGCGGCACATCGCGCGTCGAGGCACTCTCGCAGATGCCCATTGGCGCCAACGCCCCCCGCGACGACGAGCCTGTCGATGCCGCTGACGTCGAGCGCGGCCGCCGACTTGTGCACCAGCACGTCGACGATCGCCGCCTGAGTCGCCGCGGCCAGGTTCGCCTTGTCCTGTTCGCAGACGTTGCTGCCGCACTTGCGCAACGCCGTCATCACCGCCGTCTTCAGACCGGAGAACGAGAAATCGAGGTTGCCGCTGTGCAGCAGCGGCCGCGGAAGGTCGAACGCCGCAGCGTCGCCGAATGCCGCCAGTCGCGCGAGCGCCGGCCCGCCGGGATAGGGCAGGCCCATCATCTTGGCCGTCTTGTCGAAGGCCTCGCCCGCCGCGTCGTCGATGGTCTCGCCGAGCAGGGTGTAGCTGCCCACGTCGTCGACGCGCATCAGCTGGGTGTGACCCCCCGACACGAGCAGCGCGATGAACGGGAAGCGCGGCGGGTTCGCCGAGAGAAAGGGCGAGAGCAGATGACCCTCGAGGTGGTGCACGCCGAGCGCCGGCCTGTCGAGCGCGGCGGCAAGCGCGCACGCCACACCCGCGCCGACGAGCAGCGCGCCGGCCAGCCCCGGTCCGCGCGTGTAGGCGACGAGATCGACCGCCTCCAGCGCGGTGCCCGCTTCGGCCAGGACCTGGCGCGTGAGCGGCAGCACGCGACGGATGTGATCGCGCGACGCGAGCTCGGGCACCACGCCGCCATACGCCCGGTGCATGTCGACCTGGCTGTGCAGGGCCTGCGCCAGCAGGGTCGGCACCGCGCTGCCATGCGCTTGCACCAGCGCCACGCCGGTCTCGTCGCAGGAGGATTCGATGCCGAGGACGATCATGCGCCGAGTGTATTCGGCAGTTCTGCACGGCGGCGGCGCTTCCACCAGCGCCACAGCAGCAGCAGCACGCCGACGACGGAGAGCACGCACCAGACGAGCGTCGCCCAGTCGGCCGGCGTCCAGCGCGCGGGTAGCAGATCGGCGTCGCGCAGTTCGGCCGGGAACGGGCGCGGCGGCACGGGAACGATCTGCGCCAGCGCCGGGTCGTTGGGCACGCGGGTGTGGTACTCCCAGGTCGACACGGCCGGCGCATCGCCGAAGACGCGGCTCGACGGGAATTGCGGAAAGCGCAGGAACGCGAGGGCCTGCAGGTCCTGCGCGAGCATCTGTCCGAGCTTGCCTTCCTGCTTCGCCGCCGTGCCCTGCGCCATCGCCCAGAGGCTGGCGAAGGCCTGCTCGAGCGTGGCCGCCGGCAGCAGCCGCGTCTGGTCGGTCCGCAGGTAGTCGAACGCGAGCTTGGCCTTGCCAATCGACAAGTCACGCACGGCGATGAAGGGGTAAGCCGCCCAGGCCAGCACGCGGCTCGACGGTCCGCGGGCCGGCACCTCCCAGCCGATCGCGCGCAGCGTGTCGACGCTGATCGACGCGCAGTTCTGGTTCGGGTGGTAGTAGACGAGCTGGTGGCGGTAGAACTGGTTGAAGACGCGGTTCAGCGCCGACTGCACGAGGACGGCGGCACGCTCGTCCTGCAGCACCGCGACGAGCATCGTCGACGGGCGGTACCAGCCCTGCCCCGCGTTGAGGTCGGCGAGGTAGTTGTCGAGCGGCACGGGCGCCGCGATGATGCCCTTCTCGCTTTCGACGTCGAGCGAGTAGAAGTTGTTGACGAGCCAGTCGCCGATGGCGCCGTCGGGCTGCACGCGCCCGGTGACGATCGCGAAGTGGCCGCCGTGCGCCTCGTCGTCGTCGCCCTGCGCGCCGTTGACCATCAACCCGAGCACGGGCCGCCCGACCCAGTCGGCAGCGGCGCCGGGGCGTTGCCACAGGGTCGACGCGGCATAGGGGCTCTGTGCGCCGCCGCGTGGCTCCTGGCGCATCAGCACGCGCAGGGCCTCGGCGGGCGTGCCTCCGGGAAGCGCTGCAGCCGCAGGCGCGAGCGGACCCAAGCGAAAGTCCTCCGGCCAGATCGTGCGCGCGACGAAGCCCTCGGCTGTCGCCGTGCCGCGCAGCGTCAGCTCGCTCGAGCCGAAGAACTGCAGCGAAGAGGCATCGACGTAGGAGCGGTTCAGCGCGATCTTCGGCACGAAGCGCAGCGGCATGGCGCCGGCGGCCGTCACCGCCTCGTGCCCGTCTGCCGCCAGTCGGACATGACGCAGATGTTGCGGCGCCGCGACCCAGACCAGCGGCGGGAAGTCGATCGGCGCGTCGTCCGCGCGCTGTGCGCTCCATTGCCGGATGTCGTCGAAGGCGCGTACGCCCGTCTCGAATCCGGCGAGCGCAAGTCCTGCACGCGGCACGGCGACGTTCTCTTGACGGAAATACCAGGCGGCCTGGCGCGATTCCGGCTTGACCGCGCTGCCGTGCGCGTCCAACTCGAAGTCGGCCGCCGAATAGAGACCGAACCATCCCACGGCGTCCGCGCCCGCTGCATTCGCGGGGCCGACCGTCGGCGACAGCGCAAGAAGAGACGCCATGCTCAGCGCGCGGGTCGAGTCCATGAGGCCACGCAGTCGTAGCGGCGACACGCCCATCGACGCCACCCGCTCAGTGCTTTTCCTTGGCGTGGTTGATCGAGTATTTCGGAATCTCGATCGTCACGTCCTGCTGCGCGAGGATCGCCTGGCACGACAGGCGCGACTGCGGCTCCAGGCCCCAGGCGCGGTCGAGCAGGTCCTCTTCGCTCTCGTCGATCTCGCCGAGCGATTCGAATCCCTCGCGCACGACGACGTGACAGGTGGTGCAGGCGCACGACATCTCGCACGCGTGCTCGATTTCGATGTCGTTCTCGAGCAGCGCTTCGCAGATCGAGGTGCCGGGCGGCGCCTCGACGCGCGCGCCGGCCGGGCAGTATTCGGGATGCGGCAGGATGGTGATGATGGTCATGGTGGGGTTGGGCGCGCCGATCAGATCTCGTTGACGTTGCGGCCGGCGAGCGCCTGGCGAATGCCACGGTTCATGCGTTCGGCGGCGAAGGCCTCGGTTCCGCGTGCGAGTGCCTCGACCGCATCGTCGATCGCGCGGTGGTCGCCGCCCGCGGCGAGGGCCTTCAGCCGGCTCATCAGCGCGACGACAGCAGTCGCGCTCTACCGGCGCGAGCAGGTCGCCGTCGGCGTCCAGCGCCGACTGCGTCCCGAGCAGCATCCGCTCGGCCTCGACCTGCGACTGGCGCAGCGCCCGCGCCTGCATGTCGGCGTCGGCACTGCGAAAGCCCTCCTGCAGCATGCGAGCGATGTCGACGTCGGCGAGACCGTAGCTCGGCTTGACGGCGATCGCCGCCTCGACGCCCGAGTGTTCCTCGCGTGCCTTCACGCTCAGCAGGCCGTCGGCGTCGACCTGGAAGCTGACCCGGATGCGCGCCGCGCCGGCCACCATCGGCGGGATGCCGCGCAGCTCGAAGCGCGCCAGCGAGCGGCAGTCGGCCACCAGTTCGCGCTCGCCCTGCACCACGTGCAGCGCGAGCGCGGTCTGGCCGTCCTTGAAAGTCGTGAAGTCCTGCGCGCGCGCGCACGGGATCGTGCTGTTGCGCGGAATGATGCGCTCGACCAGCCCACCCATCGTCTCCAGGCCCAGCGACAGCGGGATCACGTCGAGGAGCAGGATTTCTTCGGCCCCTGCGTTGCCGGCGAGCTGGTTCGCCTGCAGGGCGGCGCCGAGCGCCACCACCTCGTCCGGGTTGAGGTCGGTCAGCGGCGTCTGGCCGAAGAAGTCGGCCACCGCAGCTTGCACCATCGGCATCCGCGTCGAGCCGCCGACCATCACGACGCCCTTCACGTCGGAACGCTCGGCGCGGGCGTCGCGCAACACCTTGCGCACCGCCGCGAGCGTGCGCGCCACGAGACCGTGCCCCAGCGTCACGAACTGCTCGCGGTCGACGCGCACCGACAATTCGCCACCCGCGAGCGGGCAGGCGAACGTCGCATGATCGGCCGTGCTCAGCTTCTCCTTCGCCGCTCGCGCCGCGACGAGCACGGCGCGCATGTCCTGTGGTGTGCTCGCCTCGAGGCCGGCCTCGCCGAGCGCCCAGTCGGCGAGGAGATGATCGAAATCGTCGCCACCGAGCGCGGAATCGCCGCCGGTGGCGACCACCTCGAACACTCCCGACGCGAGACGCAGCAGAGAGATGTCGAAGGTGCCGCCACCCAGGTCGTACACCGCGTACAGGCCCTCGGCGCCGTGCTCGAGGCCGTAGGCCACGGCCGCAGCGGTCGGCTCGTTGATCAGGCGCAGCACGTTCAGGCCGGCGAGCTGCGCCGCGTCCTTCGTCGCCTGGCGCTGCGCATCGTCGAAGTAGGCCGGCACGGTGATCACGGCGCCGAAGATCTCGTCGTCGAAACTGTCCTCGGCGCGCTGGCGCAGCGTGGCCAGGATCTCGGCCGACACCTCGACGGGCGACTTGACGCCCGCCACCGTCCGCAGCTGCAGCATCCCTGGCGTGTCGACGAACTCGTACGGCAGCTTGCTCCGTTGCGCCACGTCGGCGAGGCCGCGGCCCATGAAGCGCTTGACCGAGACGATGGTGTTGCGCGGGTCGAGCGCCGCATCGGCCAGCGCCTCGGCGCCGACCTGGCGCTGCGCCTGCCCGCGCTCGTCGACGAAGTAGCGCACCGCGGACGGCAGGATCACGCGCCCCTGCGCGTCGGGCAGGCACTCGGCGACGCCGTGGCGCACGGCCGCCACCAGCGAGTGCGTGGTGCCGAGGTCGATGCCGACAGCGATCCGCCGCTGGTGCGGGTCGGGGCTGGCGCCGGGTTCGGAGATTTGCAGCAGAGCCATGACGCTATTGTCCCAGCGCTTCGAGGCGGCTCTCGACGTCGCGCTGGAAACGTTCGACGAACATCAGCGCCCTGACCTGCCGCGCGCCATCGGCGTAGTCGCGGCGCTCGTCCAGCGTGCGCGTCAGCTCCGCGAGCAACTCGCGGCGCCGGTCGGCCACTTCGGCGGCCAGCACCTGGACGGCTGCGGCACCGTCGGCCTCGTCGAGTGCCTCGCGCCAGGCCATCTGCTGGATCAGGAATGCCGGCGGCATCGCAGTGTTGTTCTCGGCATCCACCGCCGCACCGCGCAACTCGCACAGGTACGCGGCACGCCTGAGCGGGTCCTTCAGGCGCTGGTAGGCCTCGTTGACGCGCACCGCCCACTGCATCGCCACGCGCTGCGCCGCCGCGCCTTGCGACGCGAAGCGGTCGGGATGCACTTCGGCCTGCAGCGAGCGCCAATGGGCGTCGAGTTCGGCACGTTCCTGTGCCTGGCGCGGCGGCAGGCCGAACAGTTCGAAGTCGTTGGTGTCGAGGTTCATGGACGGTCCGAAGGGGGGATCCGCTCGCTTCGTGCCGACGAAGTCGGCGGATCCCGAGGCAGCGCGGCCAAGCGCCACGCTCGAGGCTCCGCTCCCGGAACTCAGACCCTGAACGACTCCCCGCAACCGCAGCGGTCCTTCTCTCTGGGGTTGTGAAACTTGAAGCCTTCGTTCAGACCCTCGCGAACGAAGTCGAGTTCGGTGCCGTCGACGTAGGGCAGGCTTTTCGGGTCGATCAGCACCTTGACGCCGTGGCCCTCGAAGACGACGTCTTCCGGCTCCACGTTATCGGCGTATTCGAGCTTGTAGGCCATGCCCGAGCAACCGGTGGTCTTGACGCCCAGGCGCACACCCACGCCCTTGCCGCGCTTGGCGATGAAGCGCGACACATGGCGCGCGGCTGCTTCGGTGAGAGTGACTGCCATAGGTCCCTGTGAATATCAATGCTGGCGGGCTTTGTAGTCGTTGACGGCGGCCTTGATCGCATCCTCGGCCAGGATCGAGCAATGGATCTTCACCGGCGGCAAGGCCAGTTCCTCGGCGATCTGCGTGTTCCTGATCGTCATCGCCTCGTCGAGCGACTTGCCCTTGACCCACTCGGTCACCAGCGAGCTAGAAGCGATGGCCGAGCCGCAGCCGTAGGTCTTGAAACGGGCATCCTCGATCAGCCCGGTCTGCGGGTTGACCTTGATCTGCAGCTTCATCACGTCACCGCAGGCCGGGGCGCCGACCATGCCGGTGCCGATGCTGTCGTCGCCCTTGTCGAAGGATCCGACGTTGCGCGGGTGCTCGTAGTGCTCGATGACTTTTTCACTGTAGGCCATGACGGGTCTCCTTGATACTCGAATGCGGGACGGTCTGCCTCAATGGGCCGACCACTGGATCGTGCTGAGGTCGACGCCGTCCTTGAACATCTCCCACAGCGGCGAGAGCTCGCGCAGCTTGGCGACGTTCTCGTTGATCGTCTCGACCGCGTAGTCGATCTCTTCGACGGTCGAAAAGCGGCCGATCGTCATGCGCAGCGACGAGTGCGCGAGCTCGTCGCTGCGGCCGAGCGCGCGCAGCACATAGCTCGGCTCCAGGCTGGCCGAGGTGCAGGCCGACCCGGACGACACCGCCAGGCCCTTGATGCCCATGATCAGCGATTCGCCCTCGACGAAGTTGAACGAGATGTTCAGGTTGTGGGGCACTCGCTTCTCGAGATTCCCGTTGATGAACACCTGCTCGATGCCCTGCAGCCCCCTGAGAAGCCGCTGCTGGAGCATGCGGATGCGCTCGCCCTCGGCGCCCATCTCCGCGCGCGCGATGCGGTAGGCCTCGCCCATGCCGGCGATCTGGTGCGTCGGCAGGGTTCCCGAGCGCATCCCGCGCTCGTGGCCCCCGCCATGCATCTGCGCCTCCAGCCGCACCCGAGGCTTGCGCCGCACGTAGAGCGCGCCGATGCCCTTGGGGCCATAGGTCTTGTGGGAGGCCAGGCTCATCAGGTCGACCGGCAGGCTTGCCAGGTCGATCACGACCTTGCCGGTGGCCTGCGCCGCGTCGACATGAAAGACGATGCCGCGCTCGCGGCACATCGCACCGATCGCCTCGATGTCCTGGATCACGCCGATCTCGTTGTTGACGAACATCACCGAGACGAGAATCGTGTCGGAGCGCATCGCGTCCTTCAACCGGTCGAGGTCGAGCAGTCCGTCTTCCTGCACGTCGAGGTAGGTCACCTCGAATCCCTGGCGTTCGAGTTCGCGCATCGTGTCGAGCACGGCCTTGTGCTCGGTCTTCACGGTGATCAGGTGCCTGCCGCGCGTCTTGTAGAACTGCGCCGCGCCCTTCAGCGCGAGGTTGATCGACTCGGTGGCGCCGGACGTCCAGACGATCTCTCGTGGGTCGGCGCCGACCAGCGCCGCGACATGCGCCCGGTTCCTCTCGACCATCTCCTCGGCTTCCCAGCCCCAGGCGTGGCTGCGCGACGCCGGGTTGCCGAAGTGCTCGCGCAACCAGGGAATCATCGCGTCGACGACACGCGGATCCACCGGCGTGGTGGCGCCATAGTCCATGTAGATCGGGAAATGCGGAGTCATATAGCGGTGCGGCTTGTCACTTCGAAAATGCAGCCCCGAGCGCGAAGACGGAGTTCGGCGCGGTGATCTTGATCGGCTTGAGCACCGGTCTCGACGAGATCGCTCGCCTGGTGGGCTGCTCCTGCACGGAAACGCCCTTCGCGAGCTGCTCGTCGACGAGCTTCTGCAGCGAGATCGAAGACAGGTATTCGATCATCTTCGAGTTCAGCGCGGACCACAGGTCGTGCGTCATGCAGCGGCCGGAATCCTCGCCCATGCAGTTCTCCCTGCCCTGGCATCCCGTGGCGTCGATCGGCTCGTCCACCGCGACGATGATGTCCGCCACGGTGATCTCGGCCGCCTTGCGGCCGAGCGAGTAGCCGCCGCCGGGCCCGCGCGTGCTCTCGACGAGTTCGTTGCGGCGCAACTTGCCGAACAACTGTTCCAGATAGGACAGCGAAATCTGCTGGCGCGCGCTGATCGCCGCCAGTGCGACGGGCCCGGTACTCTCGCGCAACGCCAAGTCGATCATCGCCGTGACGGCAAAACGCCCCTTGGTGGTCAAACGCATGACATTCTCCTGTTGCTTGCCCCGCGCAGGCGGGAGCTGGTCTCAGACACCCGGCCCCCCGGCGCGGCGGGGTCGGAACACGTCGAGCAAGCCGAAATCGCCGAGTCTTGCAGGGCAGACCCCAGCAACGACTGATGAGACTTCGGTCATCTTACTTGATCCCGAGTGTTTTGGTCAAGTTTGGCGCTGGAAGTTCCGTGGCGTTCGTCGACACCTGCCGCAACGAAAGTGAGATCGCTCAACGGAAACCCGCTTCGTAACCGTCATCATTCGGATGCCACCGAGTACTGCCTTGGTTCCTGCCGCCTTCACCCAGACCGCCGCGCGAGAGTGGAAACTCTCCGGAAGCTGGACCGTGCTCGGACTCGAGCCCTTGGCAGGGCAGATCGGCGCCCTGGCCGGCACGCCGGGCGACATCGTCCTCGACGGCGCCGACCTGGAGGCGATCGATACCGCCGGCGCCTGGCTGCTGCAGCGCTGGCTTCGCCGCAACGGCGCCGTCGCCGAGTTGCGCCAGTGGCCACCGCGATTCGAGAGGCTGATGACACTCGTCGCCGCCCATTCCGAGGCGGCACTTCTGCAGTCGCAGCAGCTTTCGCCGCTGGCCAGGGTCGGCGAACGCTCCGTCGCGGCCTGGCGGCAGGCGCTCGCCCTGGTCGCTTTCGTCGGCGAGAGCGCGCTGTGCGCTGCGCGCCTGCTGGCGCACCCGGCGCGGATCCGCTGGCGCACCGTGCTGCGCAACATCCAGATCGGCGGCTTCGAGGCGCTGCCGATCATCGGCCTGACCTCGTTCCTGCTCGGCGTGGTCGTGGCCTACCAGGGTGCCGACCAGCTGCGCCACTATGGTGCCAACATCTTCGTCGTCGACCTCGTCGGCTACGCGATGCTGCGCGAATTCGCGCCGCTCATCACCGCGATCATCATCGCCGGTCGCTCCGGCTCGGCCTACGCAGCGCAGATCGGCACGATGCTCGTCACCGAGGAGATCGACGCCATGCGCACCCTCGGCATCGAACCGCTCGAGCTGCTCGTGCTTCCCAAGGTCCTGGCGCTGGCCGTCGCGCTGCCGCTGCTGACGGTCTTCGCCGACGTGTGCGGGGTGTTCGGCGGCATGATCATGGCGCGGGTGCAGCTCGACATCGGGTTCCACGAGTTCCTCGACCGCTTCGGTCGCGAGCTCCGCGGATCCTCGCTGTTGGTCGGCATCGGCAAGGCCTGGGTGTTCGCGCTGATCGTGGCGATGATCGGTTGCTTCCAGGGCTTTCGCACCCGTGGCAGCGCCGACAGTGTCGGTCGCCAGACGACGATCAGCGTGGTGCAGTCGATCTTCCTCGTGATCGTCGCCGACGCGCTGTTCTCGGTCGTCTTCAGCAGGCTGGAACTCTGATGGCTGACCCAAGCTCGCTGCGTTCGCGGCCCCCGAGGTGCGCTCAGCCCGCCTGGGAACGGCCCGGCGCCGGCTGAGAGCGTGAGAGGGAATCGAATGCACCCGCGTGAGACCCCAGATCGGGCTCAATCTAGGCGCAAAGCGCAGCCGGGGTGGCGTTGCGCAGCGGCCGTGCGCGCAGCCCACAGCGCAGCAACGCCAGTGGTCGCCCTGCGCCTGCACGCTGCGCGAGCAGGTCGGCTGCGGGCGACCCCCGGCGAGCATTTGCAACGACGAGTGGGCCCGATCTGGGGCCTCACCCTTCGGGCCGGGGCACCCAAGGGCGCTGGGCGGTGTTGCGCCACTTGCCCAGGCATGAGCCTGGGCTACGCGCCGCGCCTACCCCAGCGCCCTTGGCCGCCCCGGCGCGGGTGCATTCGATTCCCTCTCACGCTCTGACACCATGGACGCAGACACCGTGATCCGGATGCGCAAGGTCTGCACGCGCTTCGGCGACCATGTGGTCCACCAGGATCTCGACCTCGAGGTGCGCCGGGGTGAGGTGTTTGCCATCGTCGGCGGCAGCGGCTCCGGCAAGACCGTGCTGCTGCGCGAGATGATCCTGCTGCAGCGACCGAGCTCGGGTTCGATCGAGATCCTGGGCGCCGACATCGGCACGCTCGGCGACGAGGAGGCGCTGGCGCTGCGCAAGCGCTGGGGCGTGATGTTCCAGCACGGCGGCCTCTTCAGCGCGCTCACGGTGCGCGAGAACGTCGGCCTGCCGCTGCGCGAGCACAGCACGCTCGACGACGAGCTGATCGACGGCATCGCCGACTGGAAGCTCTCGCTGACCGGACTGGCGGCCGAGGCCGGACTGAAGTTCCCGGACGAGTTGAGCGGCGGCATGCTCAAGCGCGCGTCGCTGTCGCGCGCCATCGCGCTCGACCCCGAGTTGCTGTTCCTCGACGAACCCACCTCGGGGCTCGACCCTGCCAGCGCCGCCGGCGTGGACGAGCTGATCCGCCGCATGCACTCCCTGTACGGCCTGACGATCGTGCTCGTCACCCATGACCTCGACCTGCTGTGGCAGGTCTGCGACCGCGTTGCCGTGCTCGGCGAGGGCCGGGTGCTCGCGACGGGCTCGATGCTGGAGCTCTCGCGGCTGGACCACCCGATCATCCGCGGCTACTTCGACGATCCGCGCGCAGCCAAGGCCCGGGAACGGGCCCAGGCATAGGATTCGGCATGGAAGACAAAGTCAACTACGCACTGGTCGGCAGCTTCGTGCTCGCCCTCGGGGCCGCGCTGATCTTCGGCGTGCTCTGGCTCGCGGCCGGCACGCTCGGGCAGAAGCAGTACCGGCTCTACGAGTCGATCATCGAGGAATCGGTCTCCGGGCTGAACGTCGATGCCCCGGTCAAGTACCTCGGCGTCGACGTCGGCAAGGTGCGTGCGATCGAGCTCGACAAGCGCAATCCGCAGCACGTTCGACTGCTGCTGCAGATCGAGCGCGGTACGCCGATCAAGCAGGACACCGCAGCCGTGCTCAGAACCCAGGGCCTGACCGGGATCGCCTATGTGGAGTTGAGCGGCGGTGGCGTCGACACTCCACTGCTCGAGGCCACGGCCGAAGGAAAGCTGCCGTCGATCCGCTCCAAACCCTCGCTGGGCGCCCGCATCGAGAACGTGATCACGACCGTGCTGGCCGACCTCAACCGGACCTCGACCAGCTTGAACGCGGTGCTCGACGCCGAGAACCGCGCCGAATTCAAGAAGTTGCTCGCCGACACGGCCGAGTTGACGCACATGCTGGCGGCACAGAAGCAGGCGCTGAGCACCGGCATTGCAAACGCCGCGCGCGCGGCAGGCAACGCGGCGCAGGCGAGCGAGCAGCTGGCGCCGCTCCTGGTTCGCATCGCCAGCGCCGCCAACGCGGTGGAGAGGATGGCCGACGATGTCTCCCGCGCGAGCGACCGCGCCAGCCGCACCGTCGATGCGGCAGACCGAGGTATCCGGCAGTTGAGCGGCGAGTCTCTGCCCGAGCTGGAGCGCCTGCTCGCCGAGCTGAATGCGCTCGCCGGGTCGTTGCGCCGGCTGAGCGAGCAGACCGAACGCGACCCGAGCAGCCTGCTGGCCGGCAACCGCGCCTTGAACCCGGGACCCGGAGAAAAGGCCAAGCCATGACGAACGCATCGCGACGCAGCCTGCTCGCCAGCGCTGCACTGTGGACCGGCCTGGCGGTGACGGGCGGTCTCGGCGGCTGCAGTCCACTGCTGCCGAAGCCGCCGCCGGCGCCAGCGCAGTTCGCCCTCGATGACCCGGCTCCGGCGGAGCCGTCGCCGCCGATGTCAGCGGCCGCCGGGCCGACCCTGATCGTCAGTGCGCCGCGTGCCGCGGCCGGTTTCGACACGCGGCGCATCGTCTACCTGCGCCAGCCGCACGAACTCGAGGCTTTCGCCTACCACCAGTGGGTGGACACCCCGGTCCAGATGCTCGCGCCGCTGATCGCCCAGGCGGTCGAACGCAGCGGCGCATTCCGTGCCGTGCTGCGTGCGCCGTCGGCAGCCATCGCCGAGTTGCGTCTGGACACCGAGTTGATCCGACTGCAGCACGAATTCCTCGTCCAGCCGAGCCGGGTGCGGCTGACACTGCGCGCGGTGATGGTCGACACCGCGACGCGTCGCGTCCTTGCCTGGCGCGAGTTCGACACCAGCGTGCCCTCGGCCAGCGAGGATCCCTACGGGGGCGTGGTCGCCGCCAACCAGGCCGTCAGGGAACTGCTGCCCGAACTCGCGGCGTTCTGCGCGCGGACGGCGGCGCTGCCGGCCGGCGCCCGCTGACCGCAGGAGGCATCGCCGCTCAAGTCCCGCCGGGCGGCAGCGGCGGAATGTGGTCGCCGACATTGGCACCGAACGCCTGTTCGCGCAGCAGCGCGAGCTGGTCGCGCACCCGCGCCGCCTTCTCGAACTCGAGGTTTCGAGCATGCTCGAGCATCTGGCGCTCGAGCTGCTTGACGCGCTTGCCGAGTTCCTTATCGCTGAGCACCTCGACCTGCGCGGCGGCCTGCGCCGCCTTCAGGTCGTCCTTCGCGCCGTTCGGGTTGTAGACGCCGTCGATCAGGTCGCGCACCTCCTTGACCACGCTGCGCGGCGTGATGCCGTGCTCGAGGTTGAACGCGACCTGGCGTGCCCGGCGGCGCTCGGTCTCGCCGATTGCCCTGGTCATCGAATCGGTGATGCGGTCGGCGTACAGGATCGCCTTGCCGTTGAGGTTGCGCGCGGCACGGCCGATGGTCTGGATCAGGCTCCGTGCCGAGCGCAGGAAGCCCTCCTTGTCGGCGTCGAGGATCGCCACCAGCGACACCTCGGGGATGTCGAGCCCCTCGCGCAGCAGGTTGATGCCGACCAGCACGTCGAAGGCCCCGAGGCGCAGATCGCGCAGGATCTCGACGCGCTCGACGGTGTCGACGTCGCTGTGCAGGTAGCGCACCTTGACGCCGTTGTCGGCGAGGTAGTCGGTGAGCTGCTCGGCCATGCGCTTTGTCAGCGTGGTGATCAGCACGCGCTCGCGGACGGTGACGCGCTGGCGGATTTCCTGCAACACGTCGTCGACCTGATGCGTCGCCGGCCGCACCTCGACCTGCGGATCGACGAGGCCGGTCGGTCGCACGAGCTGCTCGACCACCTGGCTTGCGGTGCGCTGCTCGTAGTCGGCCGGCGTGGCCGACACGAACACGGCCTGGCGCATCTTGCGCTCGAACTCCTCGAACTTGAGCGGCCTGTTGTCGAGCGCGCTCGGCAGCCGGAAACCGTACTCGACCAGCGTCGTCTTGCGCGCCCGGTCGCCGTTGTACATGCCGCCGAGCTGGCCGATCATCACGTGGCTCTCGTCGAGGAACATCAGCGCATCGGCCGGCATGTAGTCGACCAGCGTCGACGGCGGGTCGCCCGGCGCAGCACCCGACAGGTGACGCGTGTAGTTCTCGATTCCCTTGCAGTGGCCGATCTCCTGCAGCATCTCGAGGTCGAAGCGCGTGCGCTGCTCGATGCGCTGCGCCTCGACGAGCTTGCCCATCGCGACGAACTCGGCGACGCGCCCACGCAACTCCTCCTTGATCGTCGCGATCGCGTTCACCACCTGCTCGCGCGGCGTCACGTAGTGGCTGCTCGGGTAGACGGTGAAGCGCGGGATCTTCTGCCGGATCCTGCCGGTCAGCGGGTCGAACAGCTGCAGAGACTCGACCTCGTCGTCGAACAGTTCGATGCGGATCGCGAGCTCCGAATGCTCGGCCGGGAAGACGTCGATCGTGTCGCCGCGAACCCGGAAAGTCCCGCGCGAGAAGTCGGTCTCGTTGCGCTGGTACTGCATGCGGATGAGCTGCGCGATCACGTCGCGCTGGCCCATCCTGTCGTGCACGCGCAGCGTCATCACCATCTGGTGGTAGGCCTGCGGCTCGCCGATGCCGTAGATCGCCGACACGCTGGCCACGATCACCACGTCGCGCCGCTCGAGCAGGCTCTTCGTGGCCGACAGGCGCATCTGCTCGATGTGCTCGTTGATCGCGCTGTCCTTCTCGATGAACAGGTCGCGCTGCGGCACGTAGGCCTCGGGCTGGTAGTAGTCGTAGTAGCTGACGAAGTACTCGACCGCGTTCTTCGGAAAGAACTCGCGAAACTCGGCGTAGAGCTGTGCCGCGAGCGTCTTGTTCGGTGCGAAGACGAGCGCCGGGCGGCCGACGCGGGCGATCACGCCCGCCATCGTGAAGGTCTTGCCCGATCCGGTGACGCCGAGCAGCGTCTGGAAGCTCAGGCCGTCGTTGATGCCCTCCACCAGTTGCGCGATCGCGGCCGGCTGGTCGCCTGCCGGCGGATAGGGCAGATAGAGCTGGAACGGCGAACCGGGGAAGCTCACGAATTCCCCCGCGGGCTGCGCCGCGGCGACGACTTCGAGAGCTGCGTTCGTGGCAATGGCGGGTTCGGACATCTGGGCACCGGGACGCAACGACTAAAATCGGCCTTCAACCGGCACGCGGACGGGGTACGGGCAAGGCGCAAGCCTAACCGAGCCGTCGTCCCGCCGCCATCGCCCGTCCCTTCCACCGAAAGAGCCTTCCATGTCGCTGTTCTCCACCGTCGAACTGGCACCGCGCGATCCCATCCTCGGCCTGACCGAGCAGTTCAACGCCGACCCGAACCCGTCCAAGGTCAACCTCGGCGTGGGCGTCTACTTCGACGAGAACGGCAAGCTGCCGCTGCTCAAGTGCGTGGCCGAGGCCGAGGCGTTGATCCAGGCCACGCCCAAGCCGCACGGCTACCTGCCGATCGACGGCATCGCGGCCTACGACAAGGCGGTGCAGGGCCTCGTCTTCGGTGCCGACAGCGAGGCCGTGACGGGCGGTCGCATCGCCACCGTGCAAGCCCTGGGCGGCACCGGCGGGCTGAAGGTCGGCGCCGACTTCCTGCAACGGGTGAAGCGGGGGGCAAAGGTCCTGATCAGCGACCCGAGCTGGGAAAATCATCGCGCGCTGTTCACGAACGCGGGCTTCGAGGTCGGCACCTATCCGTATTACGACGCCGCCGCCGCCGGAGTCGACTTTGCCGGCATGCTTGGCGCACTGCAGAACGCCGCCGCGGGTACCGTCGTCGTGCTGCATGCGTGCTGCCACAACCCGACCGGCTACGACCTCACGCCGGCGCAGTGGGAACAGGTGGTTCAGGCAGTCAAGGTGCGCGAACTGATCGCCTTTGTCGACATGGCCTACCAGGGCTTCGGGCAGGGCCTCGTCGAGGACGGCGCGGTGATCGCCCAGTTCATGGCGGCCGGGATCGACTTCTTCGTTGCCACCAGCTTCAGCAAGAGCTTTTCGCTCTATGGCGAACGTGTCGGCGCGCTCAGCGTCGTCTGCGAGAGCCGCGACGAAGCGGCACGGGTGCTCAGTCAGCTCAAGATCGTCATCCGCAGCAGCTACTCGAACCCGCCGACACACGGCGCGCAGATCGTGGCCACGGTGCTGACCACGCCGGCGTTGCGCCGGCTGTGGGAGGAGGAACTGGCCGGGATGCGCATGCGCATCCGCACGATGCGCGCCACCTTGCAGGACAAGCTGCGCGCCGCCGGTCTGCGGCGGGACGTGAGCTTCATCACCCGCCAGCGGGGCATGTTCAGCTATTCCAGCCTCAGCCGCGAGCAGATGCAGCGGCTGCGCAACGAGTTCGGCATCTACGGGGTCGACTCGGGCCGCATTTGCGTCGCCGCACTGAACAACCACAACATCGATGCGGTCGTGCGGGCCATCGCCAGTGTGAGCGATACGGCCCAGGCCAGCGCCTGAGCGCGGTCTCACGTGCGGCGGCAGCCTGTGTCGCCGTCGCGACTGGCGTGCGATTTCGCGCCGGTTTGCCGGTCTGTTCCGGGTATTCACTGGCCTGCGACGTCAGCATCATGACAGCGCAGCGCCTAGAATGTTGCATTGCACAATCGATCGCGTGACCTGGCCGGCACACCGGATGCGCGTGCGCAGGTTCGTACGAGCCGACCGACCCTGGAAGGAAGCCCGATGCTGTATCAGTTGTACGAGACCCAGCGCGCCCTGCTGAGCCCGTTCTCGGAGTTCGCCTACACCTCGGCCAAGCTGTACAGCCACCCACTGTCGCCGTTCGCGCACTCGCCGCTCGCGCCCCGCGTCTCGGCCGGACTCGGGCTGATGCACCGGCTGGCCAAGGTCTACGAGAAGCCGGAGTTCAACATCCATTCGGTCAACGTCGATGGCGTCGATGTTGCAGTGCAGCAGCGTGTCGCGCTGGCCAAGCCCTTCTGCCGCCTGTTGCGCTTCAAGCGCTTCACCGACGACTCGGCGATGCTCGCCCAGATGCGAGACCAGCCGACGGTACTCGTCGTGGCACCGCTGTCGGGCCACCACTCGACCCTGCTGCGCGAGACCGTTCGCGCGCTGCTGCAGCACCACAAGGTCTACATCACCGACTGGACCGATGCCCGCATGGTGCCGGTCGAAGCGGGCCCCTTCCACCTCGACGACTATGTCGCCTACGTGCAGGAGTTCATCCGCCACGTCGGCAGCAACGTGAACGTGATCTCGGTCTGCCAACCGACGGTACCGGTGCTCGCTGCCGTGTCGCTGATGGCAAGCAGGGGCGAGGCCACGCCGCGAACGCTGACGATGATGGGTGGGCCGATCGACGCCCGACTCAGTCCGACCAAGGTCAACAACCTGGCGATGAACAAGAGTCACAACTGGTTCGAGACCAACGTGATCTACCGTGTGCCGCAGAATTTCCCGGGCAGCGGGCGCCGCGTCTATCCCGGCTTCCTGCAGCACAGCGGGTTCATCGCGATGAACCCGGACCGGCACATGAAGTCGCACTACGACTACTTCCTCGACCTGGTGCGCGGTGACGGCGACAACGCCGACTCGCATCGCGAGTTCTACGACGAGTACAACGCCGTGCTCGACATGCCGGCCGAGTACTACCTGGACACGATCAAGACCGTGTTCCAGGATTTCGCCCTCGTCAATGGCACCTGGGAAGTCGACGGACAACTCGTACGACCGCAGGACATCACGCGCAGCGCACTGCTGACCATCGAAGGCGAACTCGACGACATCTCCGGCGCCGGTCAGACACGCGCCGCGCATGGGCTCTGCACAGGCGTTGCGCAGGAGCATCGCTTCCACTACGACGCCAAGGGCGCCGGGCATTACGGCATCTTCTCCGGCCGCCGCTGGCGCGAGGACGTGTACCCGGAGGTGCGTGGCTTCATCGCCAGGTATCACGCCGGCGCCGCCACCGCGTCGCCGAAGCGGGCCGCGCCGCCGAAGCCAGCCGCCCGCAACGGCAAGGCCACACGCGCGACACCGGCTCAGACCCGACGCCGATAATCGGCGCGTGAGCCCTGCCGAGCCTGCCGCGAACGTTCTCGCCACGCGTCTGCACGACGCCTTGCCGCAGACGCAGTGCACGCGCTGCGGCTACCCGGATTGCCGCGGCTATGCACAGGCGGTGGCCAGCGGCGAGGCCGGCATCAACCAGTGCCCCCCGGGCGGCGCCGAGGGGATTCGCCGCCTGGCGGCGATCACCGGCCGGACGGCCGCGCCGCTCAACCCGGCCAACGGCAGCGAGGGGCCGCTGCGGCTGGCCCTGATCGACGAGGACTGGTGCATCGGCTGCACGCTGTGCATGAAGGCCTGCCCGGTGGACTGCATCGTCGGCGCACCGAAGCTGATGCACACCGTGGTCGGCGAGCAGTGCACCGGTTGCGAGCTCTGCGTCCCGGCCTGCCCGGTCGATTGCATCGCAATGGTCGACGTGTCCAGCCCGCGCACCGGCTGGGCCGCGTGGAGTGCGGCGCAGGCGTCACAGGCGCGCGACCGCTACGCCTGGCACCGGGAGCGTATGCGGCGCGACCAGATCGAGAACGACGAACGCCTGGCGGCGAAGGCCCAGGCCAAGCTCGACGACCTTCGGGCAGCCTCGGCGATCACCGATCCGGAACTGCTCGACAGCAAGCGCGCGATCGTCGACGCCGCTCTGGCGCGGGCGCGACGTCAGCGCGAAGCCTGATCGGCCGGTCGGCACTCCCGCGCGGCGCGGCGCGAGACAATTGCGGCATGACAAGCGACGACATCGAGGCCTTCTTCGCCACGCTGAGGGCCGCCAATCCCCATCCGGCCTCCGAGCTCGAGTACGGCAGCGTGTTCGAGTTGCTGGTCGCCGTGTTGCTCTCGGCGCAGGCGACCGACGCGAGCGTCAACAAGGCGACGCGGCGCCTGTTTGCCGTCGCCGGCACGCCGCGCAGGATGCTCGCGCTCGGCGAGGCCGGACTGACCGAACACATCAGGACGATCGGTCTGTATCGCAGCAAGGCGCGCCACCTGATGGCCACCTGCCGCATCCTCGTCGAGCGACACGGCGGTCAGGTGCCGCGCACGCGCGAGGCGCTGCAGACCCTTCCGGGCGTCGGCCGCAAGACCGCCAACGTGGTCCTCAACGTGGCCTTCGGCGAACCGACGATGGCGGTGGACACGCACATCTTTCGCCTCGCCAACCGCACCGGGCTGGCGCCGGGCAAGGACCCGCTGAAGGTCGAACTGGCGCTGCTCGAGCGCGTGCCCGCGGCCTACCGCGCCGACGCACACCACTGGCTGATCCTGCATGGCCGCTACGTGTGCCGGGCGCGAAAGCCGCTGTGCCCGCAATGCCGGGTCGCGGCGTGGTGCGACTTCACGCCAAAACGAAGTTTGAGAGAAGACTAACTTGTACTCAAGTTACGTCGTAGCCAAAACGCGACTTCAGTGAAGACTGACTCGTACTCGAGTGATGTCGTGGCCAAGGCGACACGATGATGCGATGCAGCCGGCATCGCAAGCGTTCGCTGGCGCTGGTTCTCGCTGCCGTCGCCTGGGCGGGCGCGACGGCCGGCCCGGGTGTCAGCGTCGCCGACGACGAAGGCCGCGTGCTCGCGCTGCCACGGGCCGCACGCCGTGTCGTGGCGCTGGCCCCGCACCTGACCGAACTCGTCTTCGCCGCCGGCGGCGGCCAGAGCCTGGTCGGCGTGATCCGCTACAGCGATCACCCGGCGGCAGCGCTTGCGCTGCCTGTCGTGGGTGATGCGTTCGCGCTCAACCTGGAACGCATCGCCCAGCTCAGGCCCGATCTCGTGCTGGTCTGGCACTCCGGCCTCGGAGAGCGGCAGCGCGAGCAGCTGCGTGCCCTCAAGCTGCCTGTCTACGAGAGCGAGATCCGCCGGGTCGACGACATCGGGACGACCCTGCGCCGCCTCGGCACGCTGCTCGGTACATCGGCAACTGCCAACGCCGCCGCGACCGAACTGACGCAGCGCTGGAACACATTGCAGGCGCGCTACAGCGGGCGGCCGCCGGTGCGCGTCTTCTACCAGCTGTGGCACCAGCCGCTGATGACGATCAGCGGCGAGCACCTGATCGCGCAGGCCATCACGGCCTGCGGCGGGGTCAATGTCTTCGCCGGGCTGGCAGGACTGACACCGACGGTCAGCTGGGAAGCGGCGGCGCAGGCCGACCCGCAGATCATCGCCAGCGCGCGTCTGGATGGCGAAGGCGCACCGCAAGGCCAGTGGCGGCGCCTGCAACAGGTCGACGCCGTGAAGCACCAGCGCTATGCGCTGCTGCCGCCCGAACTGCTCGGCCGCATGGGACCGCGCTTCGTCGACGGCGCGCAGTTGCTGTGCGAGGCGCTGGACAAGGCGCGTTGACGATTGCGAGCATCACCCGCATGCGCCCGATCCGGCCCCGACGCAGGGTCTCCCTATTCACGTACAGGTTCATGAGGTCGGCGATCCCGCCGGGTTCGCGCTTCGATCCCCGCTTCGCGGGGCCCCTCTTTCGCACTCACTCTGATCGCCTCCGAACGGCCAGGCGTCGCGTTGTACCTTGAGGTCGGCGATCCCGCCGAGTTCGCGCTTCGATCCCCGCTTCGCGGGGCCCCTCTTTCGCACTCACTCTGATCGCCTCCGAACGGCCAGGCGTCGCGTTGTACCTTGAGGTCGGCGATCCCGCCGAGTTCGCGCTTCGATCCCCGCTTCGCGGGGCCCCTCTTTCGCACTCACTCTGATCGCCTCCGAACGGCCAGGCGTCGCGTTGTACCTTGAGGTCGGCGATCCCGCCGAGTTCGCGCTTCGATCCCCGCTTCGCGGGGCCCCTCTTTCGCACTCACTCGGCGATCAGCCACGCCCCGTCGGCCTGCCGCCAGCGGCAGCCGTAGACCGCCTCCAGCCGCTCGGCATCGAGCATCAGCGCCGCCGGCCCGGCCTCCCACCCACCGTCGCCCTGCAGCGCGAGGACATGCGTCGCGACACCGGCGATCCAGTTCACGTCGTGCGCGCTGAACACGAGGCAGCGCTCGGTCAGCGTGAGCAGCCAGCGTGCGACCTGCCTCTGGTGGGCCGGATCCTGGAATGCCACCGGTTCGTCGAGCAGCATCAGCGGCGCGCCCTGCGCCGCGCATTGGGCCAGGGCAACGCGCTGGCGCTCGCCGCCCGAGAGCTGCATCACGTCGCGGTCGGCCAGGTGGGTCGCGTCCAGCGCCCGCAGCAGCGCCCGCGGGTCCGACCCGCCGGGAACGCAGGCGGCAAGTTCGAGAAGTCGCCGCACGGCGATCGGGAAGCGGTCGTTCGACTGCTGTGGCGCAAACGCGCGCAGCGCGGCGGCATCGGCCGGTGCCCAGGCTGCCTGCGCGCGACCGAGCCAGTCGACCGCGCCCTCGCGCCGCGGCACCGACAGGCCGGCCAGGGCGCGCAGCAGCGTGCTCTTGCCGACCGCATTGCGCCCGATCACGCACCAGCGCTCACCGGCCCGCGCCTGCCACGACAGATCGCGCAGCAGCGTGCGGCCGGCGGCGCCGAGCGTGAGCGAACGGGTCTCCATGAGCGGGTGGTTCATCAGCGACCGCTCCGCATCAGGAAACCGATGAACAGCGGCGCGCCGATCAACGCCATCACCGCGCCCACCGGCAACTCCATCGGCGCGACGACCATCCGCGCGGCGAGATCGGCCGCGACGAGCAGCGCGGCACCGCCGACCGGGCTCATCCAGGCGAGTTCGCGCGTGCGCTGCACGCCGGTCAGGCGCAGCAGCTGCGGCACGACGAGGCCGACGAAGCCGATCGCGCCCGCGGTGGCCACCGCCAGCCCGGCCGCGAGCGAAGCCGCCACCAGCAGTTCGTAGCGCAGGCGCCGCACCGGCTCGCCGAGCAGCGCGGCCGCTTCGCTGCCGAGCATCAGCCGATCGACGCTGCGCCGGCGCGCGAGCAGCGCCAGCGCGAAGAACAGCGCGCCGAGCAGGCACACCCAGCCGTGCTGCGCGCCCGAGAGGTCGCCCACGAGCCAGAAGATCGCGCCGCGCAGGCGCTCGTCGGGCGTGAGCGTGAGCAGCAGCGTGGCCAGCGCGCCAGCGACCGACGCCAGCATGGCACCGCTGAGGATGAGGCGCGCCGAGGCGTCGTCGCTGGCCGCCAGCGCCGATCGCGCCAGCGCGAGCAACAGCACGCCAGCCAGCAGCGCGCCTCCCGCCGCACCGATCCACAGGCTCACGCCACCCAGCAGTGCCAGCAGCGCACCGACAGAGGCCCCGCCCGAGGTGCCCATCACGTACGGGTCGGCCAGAGGGTTGCGCAACAGGACCTGCATCGCCAGGCCCGACAGCGCGAGCAGCGCGCCGACGCCGGCGGCGGCCAGCACTCGCGGCGCGCGCAACGTGGCGATGAGCTGCGCGTCGAGGCCGCCGCTGCCGATCAGCACGGCAGCGGTCAGCAGCGCCAGCGTCGCTGCCAGCAACAGCGACGCGAAAGCAGCCAGCCGTGTGCCTTGCAGGCCCATTCGCGCGCTGCCCTCAGGTCTTGCAGCGCAAGCCGATGTAGGCTGCCAGCCCCGGCTGGTTGTAGCCGTAGACGGTCTGGTACTGCTTGTCGAACAGGTTCTCGACGCGGCCGAAGATCTGCACGCCGTGGCTCACGTCCCACTGCGCCAGCAGGTCGAGAAGCGAATAGCTCGACAGGTGCACCTGCTGCGGCACAAAGGCGGCGTCGGTGTAGATGTCGTTGCGCGGACCCACGTACGCCCACTGCACACCGACACGCCAGCTGCCGATCGGCTGCCATACCGTGGCCGCGGCGAGCGCCTTGGCGCGGCGCAGCAGCGTCGCGCCGGTGTCGGCATTCGTCGGGTCTTGCAAGGTCAGGCTGGCGCCGAGTTCGGTCGTTCCCAGCGTGCCGGTGTAGGAGAGCTCCAGACCGTGGTTGTCGGTGCTCGCGATGTTCTCGATGACGTTGGTTCGAGGGTCATACTGGAAGGCGCTGTAGACGCGGCTCTTGAACAGCGTCGCGCGCAGCAACTGGCCGTCGGCCGCGAACTGCAGACCGAGTTCGTACGAGCGCGCGTCCTCGGGCTGCAAGAGTGAGTTGCCCCAGTACGGCGCATACAGGTAGCCCAGCGGCGGCGCGTTGAACGCGCTCGACGCGCTGGCGCTGAGCTTCCACTGCGGGGCGAACTGGTAGCCGTAGCCGGCGTAGCCGGTCGTCTTGTTGCCGACGCCGCCGATGTCGTCGTAGCGCACGTTGAGCTGCACGCTGCTGGCGCCGATCTGCCCTTGCGCGCCGGCACGCAGGGCATCGACGCGGCGCGACTTCTCGTACATGCCGCCATAGCCGTCGTCGGTGTTGATCGATTGGCGCTGCGTCTCGATGCCGGCGTTGAGCTTCCACTCGCGGTTCAAGCTGTAGCGGTTGTTCCAGCTCAGCGACTGGTTGCCCGAGACGTACTGGCTGCTGTAGCCGAAGGCACCGGTTTCGACGAACTGGCTGTCGTCGCGCTGCCAGCCGATGCTGAGCTGGCTCTGCCAGTCGCCGGTGAACTGGTTGCTGCTCGCCAGCCGGGCATTCGAGATCTTGGTCCGACTCGTCTGCGTGTCGACGGCGCTGGCGAAGGCGCTGTCGTAGTCGAGCCGCCCGTCGCTCTGCGTCAGCGCCAGACCCAGGGTGTGGCCCGCGGCGAATTCGTACCCGATCGATGCCGAACCGCTGCCGTTGCGATAGCCGTCGCGGTCCGGGTTGACGGCCGGGTTGAGCGCCGCGTCCTGCGCCGAGAAGCCGTCGCTCTGCTGGCCGGCGACGCCGATCGCGAGCCGCGTCGCACCGAACTGGCCCGAAGCGTTGGCGCCCACACGCGCATGGCCGTAGGAGCCGCCTTCGACGGTCATGTCCGCCGAAGGCGCACTGCTGCCGCGCTTCGTGAAGACCTGGATCACGCCGCCGATCGCCCCCGACCCGTAGATGGCCGATACATTGCCGCGGACGATCTCGACGCGATCCACCTGGTCGAGCATCAGGTGCTCGACGCTGAGGGCGCCCGAGGCATCCTGCCGTGTCTGCGGAACGCCGTCGATCAGCAGCAGCACCTGCGACGACGGCGCGCCGCGCAGGAACAGCGTGGTCGCCGCGCCACGCCCGCCGCTGCGCGCCATCTGCAACCCCGCCTCGCGCGCCAGCAGGGCGGGCAGGTCGACCGCCTGCGAGCGCTCGATGTCCTCGCGCGTGAGCACCGTGGAGTGGGCGAGCGACTCGGTGAGTCGCTGCGGATAGCCGGTGGCGGTGACCGTCACCGCGTCGAGTTGGGTTCCGGGCGCGAGTTGAGCCAGGGCAGGCAGCGAACACAGGCAGGCGCATGCGGCGGCCAGCGACAGCAAGCGTGCCGAAAGTTGAATAGACATGAGGGAAACATCCACGCGAAACGCCTGCCACCCGCTTCCCCGCGGGTGCGTGGCAATTCGGTGTCCTGCCGAGACGAAGAACACCCCCTGTTGGCCGGTATCCGGGCTGGCGGAACCAACCCGGGCGACCTTCCCAGGGACTTTCGTCCCCAGTGGCAATGCGCTCGAGCCGAAGCCGTGTGGGCGGCTTCGTCCGCTGTACCGTTGCGGGGGCAGCGCAGGCCGGGAGGCGTGCGACCGGAGTCGAGCGCGTGTTCCCTCTGCTTCCCGTTTAACTGCGCCGGCAAGAACAACGGCGCGTGCACCAACGAGCGCCAATGTAGCAGAGCTGGACCCTACAATCCGAGCCAGTCGGCGCCAGGCCGCCCCAAGCCGACTGAGTACGCCTCGGGGGACGGCGCCGAAGGCGCGTCGGGGCGGTCTGATTCGCCCACGTCACCACCACCCATGCCATGTCCACCGTCGAAGACCTCGCAGATCGCGTCGAGCGCCTGCTGCTGCGACATGAAGAACTCCGGCGCACTGCAGCGCTTCTTGAGCAGCAACTCGCCGGTGCAACCCACGAGCGCGACAGCCTGCGCTCGCGGCTGAACGCGGCTCGCA
Organism: uncultured bacterium; assembly: GCA_963802435.1. Classification (GTDB taxonomy): domain Bacteria; phylum Pseudomonadota; class Gammaproteobacteria; order Burkholderiales; family Burkholderiaceae_C; genus CAIKUF01. The sequence goes on along the minus strand of CAWDIT010000002.1, from coordinate 35,588 downwards.
GCCGCATCGACGCACTGCTCGAACGTCTCCCGGCGGAACAGCCGGAGGCCGGCGACGGCAAGGGAGCACTGCCGTGAAGCAGATCGAAGTGACCATCATGGGCCAGAGTTACCTGCTCGGCTGCCCGCCAGGCGGCGAGACCTCGCTGCTCGCGGCAGTGAGCCAGGTCGACCGCGAGATGTGCGCGATCCGCGATGCCGGGCGTGTCAAGGCGCGTGAACGCATCGCCGTGCTGGCCGCACTGAACCTGGCCTACGCGCTCGCCGAGCGTCCGCAGCCGGCGGCGAGCTCTGCAGGAACGACCGTCGACATTGCAGCGCTCGTCCGTCGGCTCGACCTGGCCCTCGGCGCAGACGGTCAGCTGCTGTGAAATGTTCGATGCGATCGGTGCCATTCTGCCGCTCGCCAGGCCCCTTGTGCGACGTAGAATGTTTTCGTCCGTCGCGCTCGCGTGAGTCCTATATTTCCTTGAACCGATGCTCTAGCCGAGCCAGGGCTTGGAACATCGTCCGGCAGGCGTGAACGTCTCGCGTCAGATGATCCCAATGCCGGACTGACCTCGCCCACCTGAACCCTGGGTTCAGGAATGCGGCTCACGGTTCGCGACGGACACCCTCACCCTCTCCGCCATCATGACGCGTCAGTACTGGCTCATGAAGAGCGAGCCGTCGGAGTGTTCGATCACCGACCTCGAACGCGCGCCGCGGCGGACCGTGCCCTGGGTCGGCGTGCGCAACTACCAGGCGCGCAATTTCATGCGCGACCAGATGCGCCTCGGCGACGGCGTGCTCTTCTATCACTCGAGCTGCCCGCAGCCCGGCATTGCCGGCGTGGCCGAAGTCTCGCATCCGGCCTATCCGGACGAAACACAGTTCGATGCGAAGAGTCCGTATTTCGACCCCAAGTCCACACGCGCCGCCCCGCGCTGGTTCCACGTCGATGTGACGCTGCGCGCCAGGAAGCGCCTGATCCCGCTGGACGAACTGCGGCTCCAGCCCGAGCTGACCGCGATGCGCGTCCTGCAGCGCGGCAACCGGCTGTCGATCACCCCGGTGACGGATGACGAGTGGCGATTCATCTGCGAGCGCCTGTGGGGCGTCGAGGCCTGACCTGCCTCACGCCGCGGCGAACAACTGCCCGCCGCCGAACGTCGTTCGCGCACCGACTTCACCACCGGCGCTCACGCGAACCGCGCAGTACTTGAACTCGGGAATCTTGCCGAAGGGGTCGAGTGCCGGGTTGGTCAGCATGTTCGCCGCCGCTTCGTAGTAGCAGAACGGAATGAACACCGCACCGCGCGGCGTGCCGTCGTCGGCGCGGGCATAGAGCGACACCGTGCCGCGACGCGACTGCACGGTGATCGTGCCGCCCGGCGCGATCCCGAGCGCGGCCAGGTCCAGTGGATTCAGCGAGGCGACCGGCTCGGGCTCCAGCGTGTCGAGCAAGCGCGAGCGCCGCGTCATGCTGCCCGTGTGCCAGTGCTCGAGCTGGCGGCCGGTGATCAACACCATCGGGTAGTCACCGTCGGGTTGCTCGGCGGCTGGGATGATGTCGGCCGGCACGAGACGGGCGCGCCCGGTCTCGGTCGGGAATCGACGCGTGAACACAATGCGCTCGCCGGGATCGCCCTCGGCCTCGCACGGATAGGTGACCGCCGATTCCTGCTCCAGCCGCTGCCAGGTGATGCCGGCGATCGACGGCATGGCGCGGCGCATCTCCTCGAAGACCGCCCGCGGGCCCGGGTAGCTCCAGGCCAGCCCCAGGCCGCGCGCCATCTGCTCGATGATCCACAGGTCCTGCCGCGCCTCGCCCGGCGGCTGCAGGGCCTGGCGTCCGAGCTGAACCGTGCGGTCGGTGTTCGTGAAGCTGCCGCTCTTCTCGGCGAAAGCCGAGGCCGGCAGCACGACGTCGGCGAGGCCGGCCGTCTCGGTGAGAAAGATGTCCTGCACGACCAGGCATTCGAGCCGGGCGAGCGCTTCCCGCGCATGCCGCGCGTCGGGATCCGACATCGCCGGGTTCTCGCCCATCACGTACATGCCGCGCACCTGTCGGGCATGGGCCGCATCGATGACCTCGACGACGGTGAGGCCGGGCTCGGCGGCGAGTGTCGTCCCCCACAGGCGCTCGAACTTCAGGCGCGCCTGCGGCGAAGCGACGCGCTGATAGTCGGGATACATCATCGGGATCAGTCCGGCGTCGGAGGCCCCCTGCACGTTGTTCTGTCCGCGCAGCGGGTGCAGCCCGGTGCCCGGCCTTCCGATCTGCCCCGTCAGCAGTGCCAGTGCGATCAGGCAGCGTGCGTTGTCGGTGCCGTGCACGTGCTGCGAGACACCCATGCCCCACAGGATCATCGAGGCCCTCGACGTGGCATACAGACGCGCCACTTCGCGGATCGTCGGCGCAGCGATGCCGCACAGCGGCGCCATCGCCTCCGGGCTGAAGCCCCGCACGTTGCGCTCCAGTTCGGCGTAGCCGCTCGTGCGGTCGCGGACGAAGGCCTCGTCGACGAGCCCTTCGGCAACGATGGTGTGCAGCATCGCGTTGAGCAGCGCAACGTCGCTGTCGGGTTTGAACTGCAGGTAGTGCGTCGCGTGGCGCGCCAGTTCCGATCGCCGCGGGTCGGCGAGGATGAGCTTCGTGCCGGCTGCGACAGCGTTCTTGATCCAGGTCGCAGCGACCGGGTGGTTCACGACCGGATTGGCGCCGATGACGAACACCACCTCGGCGAAGGCCACGTCGCGCACCGGGTTCGATACTGCCGCCGAGCCGAGGCCCTCGAGCAGTGCCGCAACGCTCGACGCGTGACACAGCCGCGTGCAATGGTCGACATTGTTCGTGCGAAAACCGGTGCGCACCAGCTTCTGGAACAGATACGCCTCTTCGTTGCTGCCCTTGGCCGAGCCGAAGCCCGCCAGCGCCTGCGGGCCGTCGCGGTCGCGGATGGCGCGCAGGCTGCCGCAGGCCACTGCCAGCGCCTCGTCCCACGAGGCCTCGCGGAACACGGCGAGCGGATCGTCGGGGTCCAGCGTGGCGTCGGCACGCTTGGGCGCGTCTGGCCTGCGGATCAGCGGCTTCGTCAGCCGCTGGCGGTGATGGACGTAGTCGAAGCCGTAGCGGCCCTTGACGCACAGGCGACCCGCGTTGGCCGGGCCATCGCGGCCTTCGACGCGGACGATCCGCTCGTCCTTGACGTGATAGGTGAGCTGGCAGCCGACGCCGCAATACGGGCAGAGCGAATCGACCTGCCTGTCCGCGGTCTCGACGTCGTACCCGCGGGAGGCCCTGAGCGCACCGGTCGGGCAGGCTCTGACGCACTCGCCGCAGGCGACGCAGGTGCTTTCGCCCATCGTATCGCCGAGATCGAACACGACTTGCGACCGGTCGCCACGGTGGGCCATGCCGATCACATCGTTGCCCTGCACGTCACGGCAGGCGCGCACGCAGCGCGTGCACTGGATGCAAGCGTCCAGGTTGACGGCAATCGCCGGGTGCGAAAGGTCGGCCGCGGCCGCGGGCCGCGCCGCGAAGCGTGATGAACCAATCTGCAGCACGCGCGCCCAGTGGTCGAGTTCGCTGTCGCCGCGTCGGGGCGCCGGCGGGCGGTCCGCACACAGCAGCTCGAGCACCATCTTCTGCGCGCCTAGCGCGCGCGGGCTGTCAGTCGTCACCTCCATGCCCGGCGTCGGCTGGCGGCAGCACGAGGCGGCAAGAACGCGTTCACCCTTGATCTCGACCACACAGGCGCGGCAGTTTCCCTCCGGGCGCAGGCCGTCCAGGTGGCAGAGGTGCGGGACCTCGATGCCGTTCCTCGCGGCCACCTCCAGCAGCGTCTCACCGGGCCGCGCCTCGACAGCTCGGCCATTGAGGGTGAACGGGATCGGTGTCATGTCATTGATTCGAGGGTGCTACGCGCCACAGGCAAGGCACAAGAAAGCAACTTCGCCCCGACCAGCTGCTTTCGGCCCATTGCGGCCCTTCGGTATTGAGTGCTGAAGCGAGCCAAGGCCAGCGCGTGGCCGAGGGCGGCGGGCAACCGGCTGCCTCCGTGTCCCCCGACGCCATCCTGACGGCTGGCGTCTCCTCCTTTACCTGCGGCAGCCGGTTGCCCGCCGCCCTCGGCCCAGTGCCAGCGGAGCGTGCCGACACACGTGCCTGCGCAACCGATGCCGCAAAGGTGGCAGAGCGTCAGGACGGGCTGGCGTGTTCTGCGCAGGTAAAGGAGGAGGCGGCGGCCGAAGGCCGGCGCCGGGGGACACGGAGCAGGACACGCCAGCCCGGCCTGGCGCTCCCGCGTCGAACTGCCAGAGCGGGCGCCCACGAACGGCCGCAATGGGCCGAAAGCGGACTGCCAGAGCAGCGGAGCGCGGAGTTGCTTCACGTCAGACTATCTCCTGCGGGAAGTATCGAATCACGCAACGAACCGGATTCGGCGCCGCCTGGCCGAGTCCGCAGATCGACGCGTCGGCCATCGCCTGCGAGAGTTCCTCGAGCAAGGGCCGGTTCCACTTCGGTTCCTTCAGTAGCTCGGCAGCTTTCGCCGTGCCGACGCGGCACGGCGTGCACTGGCCGCACGACTCGTCGGCGAAGAATGCCATTGCGCTCGCCGCGGCGTCGCGTGCGCGATCGTGTTGAGAGAGCACGATCAGCGCCGCCGAGCCGATGAAGCAGCCGTGTTCGGTGAGCGTGTCGAAGTCCAGCGGCAGGTCAGCCAGCGCTGCCGGCAGGATGCCGCCCGACGCGCCGCCGGGCAGGTAGGCGTAGAGCTCGTGGCCGGGCAGCATGCCGCCGCAGAACTCGCCGATCAACTCGCGGGCGCTGATGCCCGCCGGCGCCAGGTACACGCCGGGCCGGGCGACACGACCGCTGACCGAGAACGAGCGCAGACCCCTGCGGCCGCGACGGCCGTGACCGGCGAACCACTCGGCGCCACGCTCGAGGATGTCGCGCACCCAGTACAGCGTCTCCATGTTGTGTTCGAGCGTGGGCCGCCCGAACAGTCCGACCTGCGCGACGTAGGGCGGACGCAGGCGCGGGATGCCGCGCCGGCCCTCGATCGACTCGATCATCGCCGACTCCTCGCCGCAGACATAGGCGCCGGCACCGCGCCGCAGATGGATCGCCGGCAGCGCGCACGGCGGGTCGGCGGCGAGCGCTTCGAGCTCGCGCGCCAGCATCTCGCGGCAGGCGGCGTACTCGTCGCGCAGGTAGACATAGATCCCGGCGATGCCGACGACGTGCGCGGCGATCAGCATGCCTTCGAGAAAGCGGTGCGGATCGCGCTCGAGCCACCAGCGGTCCTTGAAGGTGCCCGGCTCGCCCTCGTCGATGTTGACTGCCAGCAGCCGCGGCGCCGGTTCGGCGCGGACGATGCGCCACTTGCGCCCGGCCGGGAATCCGGCACCACCGAGTCCGCGCAGGCCGGAGTGTTCCATCGCCTGCAGCACTGCGTCGGCATCCAGCGTGGCGGCGACGCAGGCTGCCAGCGTCGCATACCCTCCCGCCGCGCGATAACCGTGGTAGTCGAGGTACGGCGTCGCGGCCGCCTTGACTGCACCGCAGCGTGCCGCGGCGGCGACGGCGGCAGGATCGGCATGGTCGATCACGTTCTGGCCCACGACGGCCACCGGCGCGCCATGGCAGCGCCCGACGCAGGGCACCGGCAGGACGCGCACGCCATCGAGTCCGGCCAGATCGTCCAGCAGCTGCCTCGCCCCGGCCAGTTGGCAAGAGATCGACGCGCACACCCGCACCGTCAGCGCAGGGGGCGCCGGCTCGCCGTCGCGCACCACGTCGAAGTGATGGTAGAAGGTCGCCACCTCGTAGACTTCGGCGAGCGCGAGCTTCATTTCCGCAGCAAGCGCAACGAGGTGCGCCGCCCGCAGGTGGCCGTAGCGATCCTGGATGCAATGCAGGGCCTCGATCAGCAGGTCGCGCGGGTGCGGCCCGGCGCCGAGCAGCGCAACGATCTCGGCGCGCGCTAGGGGGTCCGACACACGGCCTTTGGGTGTCGCCTTCGGACGCCGTTCTCCAACGCCGGCATCGGCAGTGGGAACGACGCCGGGGCGCGCAAACGCATCAGTCATCGGATTGCCTCGCGATTCGTCGCACGCGGTGCACCGTCAGCCGCGTGCACCGCCCAGGCGATGTTACTTTGGCTGGACACCGCGCCCGGACCACCGCAAGCGGGCAAGCGACAATCAGACGCTACGTCGCCGACGCCGGCCCCCGGCGCGCTGCTGCCCAGGCGGACAGCGCCCGTGTACACATCGGAGGAATCATGATCTTCGGCCTGGAGTGGCAATTGATTGCCGAACTCCTGCTGCTCGGCTCGGCGACGGGGTTCCTCGCGGGCCTGCTGGGCATCGGCGGCGGGATGCTGTTGGTGCCGTTCCTGACCATGATCCTCGCGCACCGGGGCGTGCCCGCCGATCTGGCAGTGAAGATGGCGATCGCCACGTCGATGTCGACCATTCTCTTCACGTCGCTGTCGAGCGTGCGTGCGCATCACCGTCGCGGCGCGGTGCGCTGGGACCTGGTGCGCGGGCTGGCGCCTGGCATCGTGATCGGGGGCCTGCTCGCCGGAGCGGGCGTGTTCGCGCTGCTCAAGGGCGCCTGGCTGGCGATCTTCTTCGCGCTCTTCGTCAGCTTCTCGGCGACGCAGATGCTGCGCGGAAGGAAGCCTTCGCCGAGCCGGCAGATGCCTGCGGCGGCAGGCCAACTGGCCGCCGGCAGCGTGATCGGTTTCCTGTCGGGGCTGGTTGGCGCAGGGGGCGGCTTCGTGTCGGTGCCCTTCATGACCTGGTGCAATGTCGCGATCCACAGCGCGGTGGCAACGAGCGCGGCCCTGGGCTTCCCGATCGCACTGGCCAACACGGCGGGCTACGTGATCGGCGGCTGGTCGCTGCCAGCCGTGCTGCCGGGCGCGCTGGGTTACCTGTACGTGCCGGCGCTCGTCGTCGTCGCCGCGGTCAGCGTGCTGCTCGCGCCGCTCGGGGCGCGCACGGCGCATGCGATGAACGTCGTGCAACTCAAACGCGCCTTTGCGTCGCTACTCTATGCGCTGGCCGCCTACATGCTCTACAAGGGCATCGTCGGCTGAGCCACCTGCCCTGCACCGCCGTTGCACGGCTGCTTCGGTCCGGTGCGAGCCGGCGCGCGGGATTCAGGCCGGCTCGAAGCGGATGCTGGCCAGCGCCACGTGGTTGCCACCGCGGCGCCGGGCCTGGTCGAGCGCCTCATCCGCAGCCTGCACCAGCTCGATCTGGCCCGGCGCCGTGTGCGGGAAGCTCGCCACGCCCATCGACACGGTGAAGCCGAGTTCGTGGCCGTCCAGCATCACGATCTGGGTCGCGCACTGGCGACGCAGGCCCTCCATGCGCGAATGCGCAGTGGCCAGGCCGACGCCCGACAACAGCACGGCGAAACGCTCTTCGTCGAGGCGGCAGGAAGCATCCATCGCACGCGTGTTGCTGCGCAGCAGCCGGCCCAGCGCCTCGAGCACGCGGGCGCGCGCGGCCGCTCCGAGGGAACGCGTCGCCTCCGGCAGCGGGTCGAGCGTGATCGAGACCAGCGCGAACTCGCGGTGTTCGCGCGAAGAGAGGTCCACCTCGCGGCGTAACTGGTCGTCGAATTGGCTACGCTGATAGAGGCCGGTCGCGGCGTCACGCAGGTCGTCCTCCGGCGCCTCTCGGTGCAGGGTCTCGGCGGTCCGCTGCTGGCTCTCGATCTGCTGCAACGCACGCTGCAACCGGGCATCCCGTTCCCTGCTCAGCGTGATGTCGGTCCAGAGGCTGCACAGAAAGCGTGGTGCGCCACCATCGACAGCCGGCAGCACCTGCCGGAACACAGTGAACTCGCGCCGCTGTCCGGCCTGCTCGAGACGGTGCTCGCTGACCTGCGGCGTGCCCAGCGTCGCGGCGGACTGATCTGCGGCGCGCAACGGAGCCCACTGGTCCGGTTCCATCAGGTCGACATCGGCGAGCCCGAGGATCTCGGCCTGCGGCCGGCCCAACAACGCGGCCATGCGAGCATTGACATGGACGTAGCGGCCGCTGCCAAGTTCCTTCAAGGACAGAAGGCCCTCCGATCGTTCGAACCATGTCAGCAGTACCGCGCGCAGAGCACGCTCGTCCACGGCGGGCGGCAGGTCCGGGTTGCTGGCAGCGTCGGATTGCGTGGCGGTCTCGACCAGTGGTGATGGCTTCATGGCGGAGGCTTCTCGGGTGTTTCGATCGACATGCCGTGGCAGACCCTGAAGGCCGCATTCCAGCGAGGCAGACGCCCCCCGACGTGATCTTGGCTGGCCGTCCGATACATTTCAAGGTCGACACCCGTGCAGGGGATGCCTTCCCCCTATGTTGATGATATCGGTCGCCTGTCGAGCCCGGAATCGGCATAGGCACGAGTTGCCGGCGCCAGCTTCGCCTGCGGGTGCAGGCCGCGGTGAAGGCACCCGCGCGCGCAGCGCCGCTGCGACACCAGCACTTGCCCGCCATGCAGCAGTTTGACGCCATCGTCCTCGGCGCCGGCGCGGCAGGCTTGCACTGCGCAGGCATGGCAGGCCAGCGCGGGCTGCGCGTCCTGCTGATCGACCATGCAGTCAATGTGGCGGAGAAGATTCGCATCTCGGGGGGCGGGCGGTGCAACTTCACCAATCGCGACACCTCGTCGGCGAACTTCCTGTCGGCCAACCCTGCCTTCTCGCGATCGGCGCTGGCACGTTACACGCCGGGAGATTTCCTCGCGCTCCTGAAGCGCCACAACATCGGTTGGCACGAGAAGCACCACGGGCAGTTGTTCTGCGACGACAGCGCCGAAGACATCATCGGCATGCTGCTGCGCGAATGCGCGGCCGGTGGAGTCACCCGCTGGCAGCCCTGCGCAGTACGCGCGGTGCGCCCGTGCGAAGGCGGCTACGAGATCGACACCGATAACGGAAGCGCCGGTTCGGCCAGCATCGTCGTCGCGACCGGCGGTCTGTCGATCCCGAAGATCGGCGCCAGCGATTTCGGCTATCGCCTGGCACGCCAGTTCGAGATCGGGCTCGTCGCGCCGCGTCCCGCGCTGGTGCCGCTGACCTTCGACGCTGCGCAGTGGGCGCCGTACGCGGCACTGGCAGGTCTGTCGCTGGAAGTCCGGGTTGCCACTGGCGAGGGCCGCGGACGTGGGCAGTTCGTCGAGGATCTGCTGTTCACCCACCGCGGACTCAGCGGTCCGGCGATCCTCCAGATCTCGAGCTACTGGCATCACGGCGCGCCGCTCACCATCGACCTGGCGCCTGGGGTGGACCTCGCCGGCGCGCTGCTGCTGGCCAAGGCGAGTTCGCGCCGCAAGCTTGCCAACGAACTGGCAACCCTGCTTCCGCATCGGCTGGCCGACACCTGGCTCGCCCAGCACCCGGGCTGGGCCGACAAGCCGATGGCACAGATGCGCGATCGCGACCTGCTGCAAGTTGCCGAGGAACTCAGGCGCTGGCATCTGACGCCCACGGGCACCGAAGGCTATCGCAAGGCCGAGGTCACCGCGGGCGGTGTGGATACCCAGGCACTGAACTCGCGGACCATGCAGAGCCAGCGCCATCGTGGCCTGTACTTCATCGGCGAAGTGGTCGACGTGACGGGCTGGCTCGGGGGTTACAACTTCCAGTGGGCCTGGGCGAGCGCCGCAGCCTGCGCCAGCGCCCTGGAGCCCGGGGCTCGTCATTGCACGCCCCCTCCTGGCGGTCTATAATCGCCGCTTTGCCGGCAAGCCGACGCAGCCTGCACAACCCCCCAACTCCGACCTTTCAATGACTACTGTTCGCGTCAAGGAAAACGAACCATTCGACGTGGCCCTGCGCCGTTTCAAGCGCACCATCGAGAAACTGGGCCTGCTGACGGATCTTCGCGCTCGCGAGTTCTACGAGAAGCCCACCGCCGAACGCAAGCGCAAGAAGGCTGCGGCCGTGAAGCGCCACTTCAAGCGCATCCGCAGCATGCAGTTGCCAAAGCGAATGTACTGAGGCTGCCGCTGCGCTCGTCGAAGCCCGCGATGCCGAGCCTCGCGGGCTTTCGGCTTTCTGGACCGCCCAACCGCCACGCACTTCCATCATGACCCTCAAGGATCGCATCACCGACGACATGAAGACCGCCATGCGCGCCCGCGACGCGGATCGCCTGCTGGCGATCCGCGGGCTGCTGGCCGCAGTCAAGCAGCGCGAGATCGACGAACGCGTCGTGCTGGACGACGCGGCGGTGGTGGCCATCGTCGACCGCCTGGTCAAGCAGCGCAAGGATTCAATCACGCAATTCGAGGCCGGCGGTCGCCCCGACCTGGTGAACAAGGAGACCGCCGAGTTGCGCGTGCTCGAAACCTACCTGCCACAAAGGCTCGGCGCAGACGAAATCGCGGCAGAGGTGGGTGGACTGGCAGTTGCGCTGGCTGCCGAGCTCGGTCGCCCGGCCGGCCCGTCGGACATGGGTCGGCTGATGGGAGCGGCCAAGGCTCGCCTGGGAGGAAAGGCCGACATGGCCGCGGTTTCGGCAGCGGTCAAGAAGGCCCTGGCATCGTGATGCGCGCAGCGCAACCACCCACATGACTTCCATCGCCATCCAGCAACTCAGCCCCGACCTGTGCGTCGCGCCGCAACTCGACCCGGAGGCCATGGCCTGGGCCGCCGGGCAGGGGTTCCGCAGCGTCATCAACAACCGCCCTGACTTCGAGGCCGGCCCCGGGCAGCCGTCGAGCGCGGCGATGCAAGCCGCAGCCGCCGCGGCCGGGCTGGCCTACGTGCACCTGCCCGTGGCGCCTGGCTACCAGAGCCCGGAAGAGATCGCTCGCTTCGCGGAGCTTCTGGCAACGATGCCCAAGCCGATTCTCGCGTTCTGCCGTTCCGGCACGCGATCCGCCAAGCTGTTCCTCGCCGCCGTCCAGGGCTGAGGCGCGCGCTGCGGTGCGCGCGCTCGATGCGCCGCTCCTACGTCCGCTCGATGCGCGCGAAGGCAGAGTGGTTGTGGATCGACTCGAAGTTCTCGACGTCGACGCTGTAGCGCCCGATGCGGGGGTCGGCGCCCAGCCGCAGCGCCACGTCGCGCACCAGATCTTCGACGAACTTCGGGTTTTCGTAGGCGCGCTCGGTCACCCACTTCTCGTCGGCCCGCTTGAGCATCGGCCAGACCTCGCTCGACGCGCTGTCCTCGGCAAAGCGGACCAGTTCGGTCCAACCGATCTCGCCCAGCAGCTCGACCCGGATCGTCACGTGCGAACGCTGGTTGTGGGCCCCGTAGTCGGCGATCTCCTTCGAGCAGGGGCAAAGGCTCTTCACCGGCACCACGACCTCGGCCCAGAGCGTCGCCCCGGCCGCCGGCGAGCGCGCCTCGGCGATCCAGCGGCCCTGGTACTCGAGCAGGCTTTCAATGCCCGAGACCGGCGCGCGCTTGCGCAGGAAGAACGGGAAGCTCGCCTCGATGCGGCCCTCGCTCGCGTGCAGCCGCTCGAGCATGCGCCCGGCCTCGGCGCGCAGCGTGCCCGCGTCGAACGGCCCGTCCTGCGCATCCAGCCAGGCCACGAAACGAGACATGTGCGTGCCCTTCCTGTCCGCCGGCAGCGCGACCGCCAGCGACCACAGCGCCACCGTCGGCACTACCGCCTTGCCGATGCGCAGTTGCAGCGGATAGCGCAGGTCCCTGATGCCGACATGCTGAATGGCGAGGTGACGCTCGTCGCGCCCGCTCTGGGTGTCTGGTATGTGCAGCGCGTCCTTCAGATGGCTCATGGATTTCATCGGGTTTCCTCGGACCACCCCTTGTACGAGGCCACCCGCAGACACTGGGGCGGCTCATCGCCCGAGAATGACAGCAAACGATCAGCCGCGGGGCAGGTAGGGCCGAAAGCGCGGTTTCGGTGGAGACCAACCTGCACTCAAGTCATGTCGTATCCAAGGCCGCGTCCCAGACGGCTCAACGAATCGCAGCGGGCCGAAGCAGCAACGGCTTGGCCGCGAAGCGCTTCAGGATCGATTGCTCGATGCCGGCGGCGTCGAGCCCGCACATTGCCAGCAGTTTGGCTGGGTCGCCGTGCTCGACGAACTCGTCGGGCAGACCGAGAACGAGCACTGGCACTTCGAGACCGGCCGCCTGCAGCGCCTCCAGCACCGCACCCCCGGCGCCCCCCATCACGCAGCCTTCCTCGACGGTCACGATGGCGTCGTGGTCTCGTGCCAGGTCGGCCACCAGTTCGACATCGAGCGGCTTCACGAAACGCATGTTGACCACCGTCGCATCGAGCCGCTCTCCGACGGCCAATGCCGGATAGAGCAGCGTGCCGAAGGCGAGGATGGCGATGCGCTGTCCGCGGTTCGCTGACCGACGCCTGAGTTCGCCCTTGCCGAACGGGAGTTCCGTCATCGCCTCCACCACCTCGGCGCCGACGCCATTGCCGCGCGGATAGCGAACCGCCGTCGGCCGGTCCTGCCGAAATGCCGTGTAGAGCAATTGCCGGCATTCGTTTTCGTCGGCCGGCGTCATCACACTCATGTTCGGGATGCAGCGCAGATAGGCGATGTCGTAGGCCCCGGCATGGGTCGGGCCGTCGGCGCCGACGATGCCGGCGCGATCGAGCGCGAAGACAACCGGCAGGTTCTGCAGGGCCACGTCGTGGATCAACTGGTCGTAGGCGCGTTGCAGAAACGTCGAGTAGATCGCGACGACCGGCTTCAGACCCTCGCAGGCCAGGCCCGCGGCGAACGTGACCGCGTGCTGCTCGGCGATGCCGACGTCGTGGTAGCGCAGCGGAAATCTGCGCTCGAACTCGACCATCCCGGACCCCTCGCGCATCGCCGGCGTGATGCCCACGAGGCGATCATCGGCTGCCGCCATGTCGCACAGCCATTGGCCGAACACTTGCGAGAAGCTCGGCTTGCCGGGGTCTGCCTTGGCGAAACCCTCGGCCGGATCGAATTTTCCCGAAGCGAAGTGGTAGCGCACCGGCTCGGCCTCGGCCAGCTTGTAGCCATAACCCTTCTTCGTCACCACGTGGAGGAACTGCGGGCCCTTCAGTTGGCGCAGGTTCTCGAGCGTCGGGATCAGCGAATCGAGGTCGTGGCCGTCGATCGGGCCAACGTAGTTGAAGCCGAATTCCTCGAAGATCGTGCCCGGCACGACCATGCCCTTCGTATGCTCCTCGAAGCGGCGCGCGAGCTCGAGCAAAGGGGGGGCGCTCTTCAGCATCGCCTTGGCCGTATCACGCGCCGCGGCATAGAAGCTGCCCGACAACAGCCGCGCCAGGTAGCGGTTCAGCGCGCCGACGGGCGGCGAGATCGACATGTCGTTGTCGTTCAGGATCACCAGCATGTCGGCATGCGACACGCCGGCGTTGTTGAGCGCCTCGAAGGCCATGCCCGCGGTCATCGCGCCATCGCCGATGACCGCCACGACACGCCTGCTCTCGCCCTTCTGGCGCGCGGCGACAGCCATGCCAAGCGCAGCCGAGATGGAAGTCGACGAGTGCGCCGTGCCGAAGGTGTCGTATCTGCTTTCCTCGCGGCGCGGAAAACCGCCGATGCCGCCGAGCTGGCGCAGGCTTCGCATCTGATCGCGCCGACCGGTGAGGATCTTGTGTGGATAGGTCTGGTGCCCGACATCCCACACGAGCCTGTCGTGGGGCGTGTCGTAGACGGCGTGCAGGGCCACCGTGAGTTCCACCGTGCCCAGGTTGGACGACAGGTGGCCACCGGTCTGCGACACGCTCTGGAGCAGGAAGTCGCGCAGTTCCTGCGCCAGTTGCTTGAGCTCGCCGCGCGACAGGCGGCGCACGTCGGCCGGGCTCTCGATCGTCTTCAGCAGGGCATGTTTCATCGTGTTCGTTCGGTCAGCTATCACGCTCGACGATCTTGTCGGCCAGCAGACTCAGCCATGCAGCCTGCGTCAGTCCGCTGCGGGCCAGGGCGGCCAGCGCGATGTCACGCAGATCATCGGCGTGGCGGCGCGCAGCGTCGAGACCGAGCACCGTCACGTAGGTCGGCTTGTTGTTGTCGGCATCCTTGCCGGCGGTCTTGCCCAGCGTCTCGGACGCTTGCGTGGCATCGAGAATGTCATCGACCACCTGAAAGGCGAGGCCGATCGCGTCCCCGTAGTCGGACAGCGCCTGCCAGGCGGCGTCATCCGTCGTGCCGCAGGCGGCGCCCATCAGCACGCTCGCCTGAAGCAGGGCACCTGTCTTGCGGTGGTGCATGTCGCGCAGGGCCTGTTCGTCCAGTGACTGGCCGATGCTCGAGAGGTCGATCGCCTGCCCGCCGGCCATGCCGGCGTGCCCGGCGGCACGCGCCAGCAGCGCGCACAGCTGCGCCTGCAATTGCGGCGGCACGCCGGTCTCGGGCGTCAGCACCTCGAACGCCAGCGCCTGCATCGCGTCACCGGCCAGCATCGCCTGGGCCTGGCCGTACTGCACGTGCACGGTCGGCTTGCCGCGGCGCAGCACATCGTTGTCCATGCAAGGCATGTCATCGTGCACGAGGGAGTAGGCGTGGATGAGTTCGACCGCGCAGGCCGCGCGCAACGCGGCATCGGCGTGTCCCTGCACGGCCTGTGCGGCCGCCAGCACGAGCAGCGGACGCACGCGCTTGCCGCCGTCGAGCACGCCGTAGCGCATCGCCAGCCCGAGGCCAGCCGGCGCATCCGGGGGCACCCAGGCCTCGAGGGCGCGCTCGACCACGTCGAGTTCGCCGCTCGCCCAGGCGTCGAAATCCGCAAGTCTCATGTCTCGATCCAGGGTCTCAGCTGACCCTCTTCCAGCACCTTGACCTGCGCGTCGACGGCCTCGAGCCGTCCACGACAGAACGCCAGCAACTCGGCGCCCCGCCGGTAGCTCTCGAGCAGTTTGTCGAGGGGCATCTGGCCACCTTCCATGGCGCCGACGAGGCGCTCAAGCTCCGCCAGAGCATCTTCGTAGTGCTCTGGAGGTGGCGTGGGAGATGTCCGCGAGGCGGACGCTTGTTTGACCATCTTGCAGGATGAAACCTTGATTGTAGTCAGCCTGCCCTGGCCGGTTGCCCTGTTTGCGGCTTGGCGAGGCCGCGCGGCAGGGGGCGCACCGGCCCAAGGTTTCGATTGGATACAATGCCGCGTCGCCGAGATCGCGCCCCGCGCGCATTCGACCCCCTGTCCCACCCTGCCTCGATGCGGACGTGGCGCGCTGGCCCCATCGACAGGAACCTCCCCCGGAATCATGTCTGACCTGAGCCGTAGCAGCGAGGCGCTCGAACGCAGCCGCTCGCAGCTCCCGGTCGCAGCCTATTTCGACACCGACGTGTTCCGCCGCGAGACGCGACACATCTTCGAACCCCGCGCGCGCTACCTCGGTCACGCGCTCGCCGTGGCCGAGATCGGCGATCACTACGCACTGCCGCAGGAGGGCGAGGGACGCGCACTGGTACGCACGCCCGCAGGTGTGGAACTGATCTCCAACGTCTGCCGTCATCGCCAGGCGGTGATCCTGCGCGGCCGCGGCAATTCCCAGGGCAGCATCGTCTGCCCGCTGCACCGCTGGACCTACGACCTGCACGGCCGCCTGCTCGGCGCGCCTCACTTTGCCGACGATCCCTGCCTGCACCTGCGAAACTACCCGACGCAGGCCTGGAACGGCCTCGTGTTCGAGGGCTGCGGACGCGACGTGGCAGCCGACCTCGCGCCTCTGGGCACGCCCGAGCCATTCGACTTCAGCGGCTATGTGCTCGACCGCGTCGTGCAGCACGAGTGCAACTACAACTGGAAGACCTTCATCGAGGTCTACCTCGAGGACTACCACGTCGGACCTTTCCACCCCGGACTCGGCAACTTCGTCACCTGCGAAGACCTGCGCTGGGAGATGGGCGCCGAGTACTCGCTGCAGACGGTCGGCCTCGCGAGCGCCAACGGCAAGGCGCTCGGCCGGGCCGGCTCAGCGGCGTACGGTCGGTGGCAGGCGGCAGTGCTGCGCTTCCAGCAGGGCCGGCTGCCGGCCCAGGGCGCGGTCTGGCTGACGCACTATCCGACGCTGATGCTCGAGTGGTACCCCAACGTGCTGGTCGTCTCCAGCCTGGTCGCGAGGGGCCCGCAGCAGACGACGAACGTCGTCGAGTTCTACTACCCCGAAGAGATCGTCGCGTTCGAGCGCGACTACGTCGAGGCGCAGCAGGCCGCCTACATGGAAACCTGCGCCGAGGACGACGAGATCGCGCTGCGCATGGACCAGGGGCGCGCCGCACTGCTGGCGCGCGGCGACGACGAGGCCGGCCCCTACCAGTCGCCGATGGAGGATGGCATGCAGCACTTCCACGAGTGGTATCGGCGCCAGCTGGCAGCCGAAAGCTGAGCCGCCGATGTCTGCTCCCGCGCTGATGATCGTCGCCTCTCTGCTGTTCGCGCTGATGGGCGTGTGCGTCAAGCTGGCGTCGGTGCGCTACGCGACGGGGGAGATCGTGCTCTACCGGGGCCTGGTGGGCGCGCTGGCGATTGCGTTGGTCACTCGCTGGCGCGGCGGCAGCCTGCGCACCGCCGTGCCGGCCATGCACTTCTGGCGCAGCCTGACCGGCGTGTGCGCCCTCTGCCTGTGGTTCTATGCGATCGGCCACCTGCCGCTGGCCACGGCGATGACGCTGAACTACATGTCGTCGATCTGGATGGCGCTGTTCCTGATCGGCGGCGCGATCGCCCTCGGCGGGTCGAGGGTCGACGCGCGCCTCGTCTGCGCCGTGCTCGCCGGTTTCGCCGGTGTCGCCTGCGTGCTGCAACCCGCCATCGAGCGCGACCAGCTCCGCGGAGGCCTCGCCGGCCTGCTGTCGGGCGTGCTGGCGGCGATGGCCTATCTGCAGGTCACCGCCCTCGGCCGCGCCGGCGAACCCGAGTACCGTGTGGTGTTCTATTTCTCGCTCGGCGGCGTCACGGCCGGCGCGCTGACGACGCCGCTGACGGGCGGTCTGCACGGGCACGATCCGCAAGGCCTGGCGCTGCTCGCGGCGATCGGCCTGCTGTCGACCACGGCTCAACTGATGATGACGCGCGCCTATGGCACCGGCCGCACGCTCGTCAACGCGAGCCTGCAATACCTGGGCATTGCCTGGTCCTTCCTGTTCGGCGTGCTGTGGTTCGACGACCCCGTCACCCTGCTCTCGCTTTTCGGCATGACGCTGATCGTCGCCGCCGGCATCGCCGCGGCCCGCTTGCGTCGTGCAACCAACCCCGCCGACCCGGCGAACTCGGCCCCCGAATCATGAAGCACTCCACCACCGCGGCAAGTCCGCTAGTCGCTGCAGCCTCGTTGCGGGCTGCGCTCGGCCACAAGGACATCGTGCTGCTCGACGCAAGTTTCGACCTGGCCGACCCGGCGGCCGGCGAGCGCGCCTGGGCGCGAGGTCATCTGCCGGGTGCGCAATACGTGCATCTGGAGCGCGACCTGTCCGGCACCAAGCTCGCGCCCGGACCGGGCTTCACCGGCCGCCATCCCTTGCCGTCCCGCGCTGCATTCGCGGTCACTGCCGGGCGCTGCGGGATCGGTCCGCGGCAGTTCGTGGTCGCGATGGATCGTCAGGGCGGGCCCTACGCGGCACGTCTGTGGTGGATGCTCCGCTGGCTGGGCCACAGCCGCGTCTGGGTGCTCGATGGCGGCATCGATGCCTGGCTCGCCACGGGCGCCACGCTCACCGACGAACCGCCGAGGGTGGAGCCGCTGCCGCCCTACCCGCCGCGGTCGCGCTCGATGCCGACCGTGTCGGCCGACGCACTGCGCAGTGCACTCGGACGCGTGCGCCTCGTCGACGCGAGGGCGGCGGAGCGCTTCCGCGGCGACATCGAACCGCTGGACAGCGTGGCCGGTCACATCCCCGGAGCGCTCAATCGCCCGTTCAAGGCCAACCTCGCCGCGGATGGATGCTTCAAGTCCCGCGAGCAGCTGGCGCGCGAGTTCGGCGAACTGCTCGGCAGTCATGCCGACGACGAGGTGGTGCATCAGTGCGGATCTGGCGTCACCGCTTGCCACAACCTGCTGGCGATGGCGGTCGCCGGGCTTGCCGGCGGGAGGCTGTATCCCGGCTCCTGGAGCGAGTGGTCGGCAGACCCCGTGCGGCCGGTGGCGATCGGTGGATGAGCATGCCCCCGCGGCGCCGGCCCGGCAACCCCGAGTCGACTTGAGGCGAATCAATCAAGAGTCAGCGCGATGGTGCACCATTGCGGCGTGAGCGGGATTCGTCCGACCTACCAGAAGGAGTCAGTCATGTTCAAACGCATCCTCGTCCCGACCGACGGCTCGGAGATCACGCAGAAGGCGGTCGCCACCGCGATCGGTCTGGCCAAGTCCGTCGGCGCGACGCTCTACACGCTGAGCGTGAAGGAGCCGTTTCCGTACAGCGCCATCTCCGAGATGCAGCCGGTACCGCCGCAGGAATTCTTCGATGCGCAGGAGCGCATCGCCAGCGAGCGCGTCAATGCCGTTCGCGATGCCTGCAAGGCGGCGGACCTGGGCTGCGAGGCCCATACGGTCGAGGCCGTTCACCCGTGGGAGGCCATCATCGGCCATGCCAAGGACAACGGCTGCGACCTGATCGTGATGTCTTCCCACGGCCGCCGTGGCGTCACCGCGCTGCTGCTGGGCAGTGAAACGCAGAAGGTGCTGACGCACAGCGCGATTCCCGTGCTCGTCGTGCGCTGACCCGCACCGTCGCCAACGCGCCACCCGGCCCGCGCCGCCCACCCGCCGCGGCGGTCTTCGTCAGTGCGCCAGGCGCATCGCGACGACGACGATGGCCATCCCTCCCCCCAGCCACGCCAGTTGTGCAGCGGTGGCGGCAAGCGGCATGCGCTGTTGAAGCTGCGGAATCAGGTCGGCCACGGCCACGTAGATGAAGCTGCTCGACGCAACGACGAGCAGGTAGGGAAACAGTGACTCCCACGGTCCGACCACGAAGTAGCCGATCACCCCGCCCACCACCGCCGCCAGGCCCGACAGCGCGTTGTAGACCAGCGCCCTGCCGCGCGAGAGCCCGGCGTTGAGCAGCACGATGTAGTCGCCCACCTCCTGCGGAATCTCGTGCGCGATGATCGCCAGCGCAGTCACGACGCCGAGTTGCGGATCGGCCAGGAAGGCAGCGGCGATGATGATGCCGTCGCAGAAGTTGTGGATGCTGTCACCGACGAGCACGCTCCATCCGCCCTGCCCGGCCTGCAGCTCGTCGAAGTGATGATGGTGCTGGTGTCCGTCGCCTTCGTGGTGGTGGGTGTGGCGGTACAACTCGGCCTTCTCGAGCAGGAAGAAGAACAGCAGCCCGGCGAGCAAGGTGGCGAACAGGCTGTGCGGGCTGGCCTGGCTCTCGAACGCCTCGGGCAGCACATTGAGCAGCGCCGTCGCCAGCAGCACGCCGGCCGACAGGCTGACCAGGTTCCTCACGACCCGCACGAGCAGACCGACCGTCAGGCTGGCGGCGATCAGCACCGAGAGCAGGCCGCCAGCCAGAGTGGCCAGCACGATGTAGAGCAGGGTCATCGGGGGCGTTCAACGGACCGGGGTAGGCAGCGGATTTCATCTTATCAACCCTGTCAAGCGCGATGCCTCCCGCGGCCCGGTCGTCGCGATCTCGGCAACCGTCGAATTCGCACGACCCTTCGACGCCACGGCCCGACCCCGTGCCGAATTGCCGCGACAATTCCGGCATGGACCCGATCCCTCCGCTGACCGCCGCACTCGGCGAGGGACCCCGCTGGCCGCACCATCTCGCAGCGATCGACATCGGCTCGAACAGCTTCCGGCTCGAGATCGGTGAAGTGGCGCGGGGCAGCTACCGGCGCATCGACTACCTGAAGCAGACCGTGCGCCTGGGCGCCGGGCTCGACGCGAGCGGGCTGCTGACCGAAGACGCCGCGCAACGCGGTCTGGCCTGCCTGGCGGGTTTCGCGCAACGGCTTGCCGGCTATGCCCTGCCGCAGGTGCGTGCCGTGGCCACGCAGACCCTGCGCGAGGCGGGCAACCGGGACGCCTTCCTGGCCCGCGCGCAGACGGTGCTCGGCCACCCGATCGAGGTGATCTCGGGTCGCGAGGAAGCGCGCCTGATCTATGCCGGCGTGGCGCGGCTGCAGCCCTCCGCCGCGCGGCGCCTGGTGATCGACATCGGCGGCCGCTCCACAGAGATGATCCTCGGTGCAGGTCGCAAGCCGACGCAGGCCGAATCGTTCCGCGTCGGCAGCGTCAGCCTGTCGATGCAATGCTTCCCCGACGGGCGCCTCACGAAAAGCGCCTTTCGCCAGGCGCAGGTCGCGGCCGGCGCCGAGTTCGAGGAGGCGCTCGTGCCGTTCGCGCGCCAGCACTGGCAGGAGGCACTCGGATCGAGCGGCACCGTCGGTGCGGTCTCGCAGCTGCTTTCGGCCAGCGGCATCACCGACGGCAGCGTCACGCCCGACGGCCTTCGCTGGTGCATCGAGCAATGCCTGCGTGCCGGCCACATCGAGCGGCTCGCGCTGCCCGGGCTGAAGGAGGATCGACGCCTGGTCATTGCCGGCGGATTGGCCATCCTCTACACGCTGGCCACGCACTTCGGCATCGAGGCGCTGCGCCCGGCGCGCGGCGCACTGCGTCAGGGCGTGATCTTCGACCTCGACGAGCGCCGTGTCGCGGTGCGTGACCCGGCGCACGGGCACGACATGCGCGATGCCACGGCACGCGAACTGCAGCGGCGCTTCATGGTCGACGCGCAGCAGGCCGACCGCGTCGTCAGCCTGGCCGACACGCTGTATGCGATGGTCCCGCCGCGGCCGGGCGCTGCGCTGTCACGGGAACAGCGGCTCGAGCTCAGACGCGAACTGTCGTGGGCCGCGGCGCTGCATGAAGTGGGGATGATGGTGTCGCACCACGACCACCACCGCCACAGCGCGTACCTGCTGGCGCATGCCGATGCTGCCGGCTTCTCGCAGTCCCAGCAGCGCCGGCTGGCCGAACTGGTTCTGGCCCAGCGCGGCAGCCTGCGCAAGAGCGAGGCGGCGCTGGCGAACGAGTCCTTCGCATGGCAGGTGCTGTGCCTGCGGCTGGCCATCATCAAGTGCCACGCACGCCGGCCGGTCGAACTCGGCGCACTCACGCTGCGCCGTGTCGAAGGGCGAGCCCTGCTCGGCTTTGCGCCCGGCTGGATCGAGCGCAACCCGCGCACGATGCACCTGCTGAAGGAGGAAGTATCGGCCTGGGAGCGCAACGGCTCGCTGGACCTGAGCCTGGGCGATTGAGCTGCCCCGACGCAAAGCCGGCGTTGCGGGCGAGCCGTGCCGCGTGGCGATCGATTCGCTTCACGGTCACCCATGCTTGCCCGCGGTCCAGCCCCGGCTGCCGATGGCCTTCCCGGCCACGGCGGCCGGCGCCTCTTCGAGCGGTGTCGCCAGGCTGTCGTTCCAGCGGTTCAGGAAGCCGAACAGCGCCACGACGCCGAGCATCTCGACGATCTGCGTGTCGGTCCAGTGCGAGCGCAGCCGGGCGAAGAGTTCGTCGGTCACGGCGTTGGGCTGCGCCGCTGCGGCGAGCGCGAAGTCGAGCGCCGCGCGCTCCTTGTCGTCGTAGAGCGGGCTGCTCGCATAGGTCCAAACGGCAGCCAGCTTTTCCTCGCTGACGCCGAAATTGGCTGCGCCCAGCAGCGTGTGCGCCTGGCAATACAGGCAGCCCGCAGCCTTGCTCGCGACGTGACCGATCAGGCGCCGAAAGCCGGGATCGACCTCGCCTTCGGGGTCCATCACGGCGGCATTCAGCTCTGCCAGCGCCTGCACCAGCCTCGGCTTGCGCTGCATCGTCAGCACGCTGTTCGGCGTGAAGCCCAGCGTGCCGAGGAAGAAGTCGAAGTGCGGCTTGAGCGACGGTGTGGTCACGGCGGGCAAGGGGGCGAGGCGAGGCATCGGCGGTTCTCCTGCTGGGATAGGGGTTGCCCGATTGTCTGCGCCGGCCGGCCAGTCCACCGCCGGGCCGCCCCGGCGCGGTTTCGCCCCCCGCGGGATGCGGCGAAGCGGCCAGCCTGGGGCTGTCAGCCGGGCTTCTCCGGCCCCTGCACCGCCTGCAACGTCACCTCCGCCACGCCTTCGCGGTCGCGCTGCACGAGCCACCAGACCGCAGCCTTCTTCACCGGCCAGGCCTGCTCCACCCCGGCCAGCAGCCGGGCCGCGACGAGGCCCAGCGTCGGCTGGTGTCCGACGATCAGCACCGGCTCGCCGGAGTCGGGCCAGTGCGCCGCCGCGAGCAGGTCGTCGACGCTGCGCCCCGGGGCCAGCAGTTTGACGGTCTCGAAGTGGCGGTCCAGCGCTCGCGCGGTCTGCTGCGCCCTCAGCGCCGGGCTGGCGAGGATGCGCGTGGACGGCAGCAGCCTCTCGTTGAGCCAGGCCGCCATGCGCCGGGCCTGGCGCTCGCCCTTGGGCGTGAGGCCGCGTCGCATGTCGTCCTGCCCGAGGCGAAGGAGTTCGGCTTCGGCGTGGCGCCACAGGATCAGGTCCATCGGTTTGGTCTCGGTCTGGTGACGACACGACTTGAGTACGCGCCGGCCGTCACTGAAGCTGCATCCTAGCGCCCGCCCTGCAGCCGTCGCATCAGGGCCTGCTGGGCGCTGGCGCCCTCCGCGCCGACCGGCACATAGCTGCCATCGCTCTGCTCCAACCAGGCGTCCTTGCCATCGAACAGGTAAGGCACCAGGCATTCGTCGATCAGCCGCTGGCGCAGCGCAGGTTCGCGCACGGGCCATGCCACCTCGATGCGGCGGAACATGTTGCGGCTCATCCAGTCGGCGCTGGTCAGGTACAGCGCCTCGTCGTCCGCGCCGTCGCCCCAGCGGAAGTAGAGCACGCGCGTGTGCTCGAGGAAACGCCCGATCACCGACCGCACCCGGACGCGATCGGTCTGTCCCGGCAGGCCGGGCGGCAGCGAACAGGCGCCGCGAACGATCAGGTCGATCTCTGCACCGGCCTGGCCGGCGGCTATCAACGCCTGGATCAGAACCACATCGGTCAGCGCGTTGATCTTCAGCACGATGCGCGCACGCCGGCCCGCCCGCGCCGCGTTGGCGACCCGCTGCACGCGTTCGAGCATCTGGCTGTGCAGCGTGAACGGCGCCTGCAGCAACTTGCGCAGCGGGCGCGTCTTGCCCAGGCTGGCGAGTTGCTGAAACACGCTTTCGGCGTCTTCGGTCAGCTTGCTGTCGGCGCTCAGGTAGCTGATGTCGGTGTAGAGGCGCGCCGTCCGCGGGTTGTAGTTGCCTGTCGAAAGATGGACGTAGCGGCGCAGCACGGGCCGCCTGGCCGTGCCCTCGCGGCGAGTCACCAGCAGCAGCTTGGCGTGCGTCTTCAGGCCGACGACGCCGTAGACCACCTGCGCACCGACGGCCTCGAGGCGCTCGGCCCAGTTGATATTGGCCTCTTCGTCGAAGCGTGCCTTGAGCTCGACGACGCACGTCACTTCCTTGCCGCGCTGCACGGCCTCGATCAGCAGATCCATCAGCGGCGACTCGCTGCCGGTGCGATAGATCGTCTGCTTGATCGCCAGCACGTCGGGGTCGTGCACGGCTTCACGCAGGAACTGCACGACCGGTTCGAACGATTCGAACGGGTGGTGCAGCATCACGTCGCCCTGCGTCAGGCGCCAGAAGATCGAAATCTCGCGCGGCAGCGAAACGGGCCACGCGGGCGTGTGCGACGCAAAACGCAGTGCAGGGGCGACAGCGGCATCGATCAGCGCGTTCATCCGTCCGAGGTTCACCGGCCCGTCGACGCGGTAAAGCGCCGCCGCGGGAAGATCGAACTGGCGCAACAGGAAGTCCGACAACTCGTTCGGGCAGCTGCTCACCACCTCGAGCCGGATCGCCTGCCCGAAATGGCGCGTCGTCAGGCCCGAGCGCAACGCCTGGCGCAGGTTCTTGACGTCCTCCTCGTCCACCGCCAGCTCGGAATCGCGGGTCAGTCTGAACTGCGAGAACGCCTCCACGCGACGCCCCTGGAACAATTCCTCCAGGTGGGCACGGATCACGCTCGTCAGCAGCACGAAGGCCTGCCTGGCGCCCGCGACCTTGTCGGGCAGTCGGATCACGCGGGGCAGCACGCGCGGCATCTTGATGATGGCGATCGAGTTCTCGCGCCCGAAGGCGTCCTTGCCGCCGAGGCGCACGATGAAGTTGAGCGACTTGTTCGCCACCTGCGGAAACGGATGCGCCGGGTCCAGCCCGACCGGCACCAGCAGCGGGCGCACCTGCGTCTGGAAGAACTCCTCGACCCAGCGCCGCTGGGCCCTGTCGCGATCGGCGTGACTGATGACGACGATGCCGGCACGCTTGAGTGCCGGCATCACCTCGTCGTTGAAACACTTGTACTGGTCGACGATCAGCGCGTGAGCCTGGCTCGAGACCGACTCCAGATCGCCGTTGGCGACCCCGGTCCCGGGCTGGCGAGAGGCCTCGATGTAGTCCGCCATCCGCACCTCGAAGAACTCGTCCATGTTCGACGAGACGATGCAGATGTAGCGCAGCCGCTCCAGCAGCGGCACATCGGCGCGCCGTGCCTGCGCCAGCACCCGCCGGTTGAATTCGAGCGTTGCCGTCTCGCGGTTGAGCAGCACGGTCGCGGGCTCGGCAAGCGACATCTCAATCGCCCACCAGGCCGTTGCGGATCGCGTAGACCGTCATCTCCGAGTTGTTCGTCAGGCCGAGCTTCTGCAACACTCGGGCGCGGTAGACGCTGACCGTCTTCGGGCTCAGGCTGAGTTCCTCGGCAATGTCCGACAGACGCTTGCCCGAGGCGATCATCACCAGGGTCTGCAGTTCGCGGTCCGACAGCTTCTCGTGCGCCCTCGCACCCGTCGGCGTGGTCAGGCTCTCGACGAGCATCTGCGCGATCTCGGGCGTGACGTACTTGCGCCCCTGCGCCACCGTGCGCACGGCGGCGACGATCAGCGCCGGATCGCCTCCCTTGTTGACGTAGCCGAACGCACCGGCGCGCAGCGCGCGGATCGCGTACTGGTCTTCCGGGTACATGCTGACCACCAGCACGCGCAGCGCGGAGCCTTCGTCCTTCAGCACGTGCAGCACGTCCAGGCCGCTGCGGCCGGGCAGGTTGATGTCGAGCACCAGCACGTCGCACGCCGTGCCGCGCAGCAAGGTGCGCAGTTCGCCGTAATCGCCCGCCTCGCCGACGACCTCGATGTCGGGCGCGTCCGACAGCGTGTCGCGAATGCCGCGCCGGATCAGCGCGTGGTCGTCGCACAGCAGCACCTTGATCACGGATGCCCCCAGTCGCTCGGGTCGTGCAGCGCCTGCGCCGGCTCGCTCGCTGGCGAGCTCATGGCGCCGGCGGCTGCCTCGGCCGCTGGCAGCGGCACCGAAAGGATCAGCGTCGTGCCGTCCGCCCCGCTGCTCAGGTCGACCCAGCCGCCCACCGTGCTCGCGCGTTCGTGCAGCCCGCGGATGCCGAACGAACGCGCCTTGGCCAGATCCTGCTGGCCGAGGCCACGCCCGTTGTCGCCGATCTCGAGCGTCAGCGTTCCCGCGGCGACGGCAAGTTCGATCACCACCGCAGTCGCCTGCGCGTGCTTGGAAATGTTCGTCAGTGCCTCCTGCGCCGTGCGGTAGGCCACCAGCGGCACCCCTGCCGGCAGATCGAGCGTCTCCTGATCGCTGCTGAATCGGCAGGTGATTCCCGTCCGCCGCTCGAAACGGCTGGACATCCACTGCAGCGCGGCGACCAGGCCCTGCTCGAGGATCGCCGGGCGCAGGTTGTGCATCACGCGCTGGCTGGCGCCGATCGCCTGTGCCAGGGTCTCGAGCGCCGACGCCGCGCGCTGCCGCACTTCCTGCGATTGCGCATGGCGGGCGATCCAGGCCAGATCGAAATTCAGCGCCGTCAGCGAGCCGCCGACGTCGTCGTGGATCTCGCGCGCTATGGCCGCACGTTCGCTCTCGATGCTGGTCTGCAGGTGCTGCGCCAGCTCGCGCAGTCGCTGTTTGCTCTCGCCGAGTTCGCGGTCGGCCAGCAGACGGGCGCGCCGCGTCTCGTTGGCTTCCACCGCATGGAGCAGTGCGGGCACCAGGCGCGCCGTGTTGTTCTTCAGCAGGTAGTCGCTGGCGCCGTTGCGCATCGCCTCGACCGCTGCGTCCTCGCCGATCTCTCCCGACAGGAGCAGGAAGGGCACGCCCGAGCCGCTCGCCTTCAGCAGGTCCAGAGCCACCAGCCCGGAGAAGCCCGGCAGGTTGTAGTCGGAGATGATCGCGTCCCACTCCAGCTCGAGCGCGCGCAGGAACTCCGGTTCGGAATCGATGCGCAGCACCATCGCCCGGATGCCGCCCCTCTCGAGCTGGGCCCGCGTCAGTTCGTGGTCGACCTCGGAGTCCTCCAGATGCAGGACGCGCAGGGGGCGTTCGGGGGCCGGCACGGTCATGGTGCGAAGTATGCCGCGTCGGCCCGAGGAGGCAGTGGCTCGGCGCGGGCGGGCCCGCTGCGCGGCTGAAGCGCGCAAGCTACTCTGCCGCGCGCCGCAGCGTGTCGACCACCGGGCGGCGCAGCACATCGCGCAGGCCCCACCAGCCGGCGGCGAGCGCGAGCAGCGCGCCGGCAAGGCCTCCCGCCAGCGGCACCCAGGGCGACGGGTTCCAGCTGAAGTCGAAGACGTATCGCGCCAGCGCCCAGCCGACGGCCATCGCCGCCACCGAAGCGAGCAGCCCGGCAAGCGCGCCGACGCCGAGCAGCTCGGCGCGCTGCACGCGCGCCAGCAGCGCCGCGCTGGCGCCGAGCGCGCGCATCACCGCGAACTCGCGTGCGCGCAACTCGCGCGTGGCGGCAACGGCGGCGAACAGCACCACCAGTCCGGCAGCGAGCGTGAAGCCGAACAGGAACTCGACGGCTCGGATGACCTGATCGAGCACGCCCTGCACCTGGGCGATCGACGCCGACACGTCGACGTTCGTGATGTTCGGAAAGTCGCGGCTGAGCGCGTTGTCGAAGCCGGGGCTGTCCGGAGCGTGAAAGGCGGCGATGTAGCTGGTCGGCACGCCGGGAAGGTCCGCACGCGGGAACATCACGAAGAAGTTGACCCGCATCGAACCCCAGTCCACCTTGCGCAGGCTCGTGATGCGGCCCTCTGCCGGCATGCCCGCGATGTCGAAGCGCAGCGTGTCGCCGAGCGCCAGGCCGAGGGTCTGCGCGAGGCCGGCCTCGACGCTGATCGCACCCGCCTCCTCGGCCTGCCAGCGGCCGGCGGAAAGCTCGTTGTGGGGCGGCAGCTCGGCGGCGTTGCTGAGGTTGAACTCGCGGTCGACGAGGCGCCTGGCGCGCTCTTCTGCAAAGTCCTCCGCCGTGACGCTCTTGCCGTTGATCGCGACCAGCCTGCCACGGATCATCGGGTACCAGTCGAAGCTCTCGATCCCGCTCGCACGCAGGCGCTTGCGGAAGGCCTCGCCCTGTTCCGGCTGCACGTTGATGACGAAGCGGTTCGGCGCATCGGGCGGCGTGGCGCGCCGCCAGGCCGCGATCAGGTCGGTACGCAGCAGCACCAGCAGCACGAGCGCCAGCAGGCCGACGCTGAGCGCCGAGACCTGCACCACGGCAAATGCCGGCCGCGCCGCGATCTGCCTCGTCGCCAGCACCATCCAGCGTGGCGCGCGGGTTTCGGGCACGGCGCGGCGAAGCAGCTGCACGGCGAGCCACGAGGCGGCCGCGAACAGCGCCACCGCGGCCGCGAAGCCGCCGACGGCGATCAGGCCGAGTTTGAGGTCGCTCGCCACCGCGAGCAGCAGAGCGACGAAGCCGAGCGTGCCGGCGGCGAGCACGGCGATCGAAGCCGGCTTCAGCGCACCGAGATCACGCCGGATGACGCGCAGCGGCGGCACGCGCGCGAGCTGCAGCACCGGCGGCAGGCCGAAGGCCATCAGCAGCGTCAGGCCGACACCCACGCCGAACAGCGCCGGCCACGCGCTCGCCGCGGGCAGCGCAGCCGTCACCAG
Source organism: uncultured bacterium (assembly GCA_963802435.1). GTDB lineage: Bacteria > Pseudomonadota > Gammaproteobacteria > Burkholderiales > Burkholderiaceae_C > CAIKUF01. The sequence continues at coordinate 7,645 of CAWDIT010000002.1, read as the reverse complement.
CCCCGCCAACAGCCAGACGAAGACGTTGTGCACCGCGAAGCCGATCAGCACGCCAGCGAGGCTCGCCAGCAGGCCGACGGCGGCGAACTCGGCGAAGTACTGCAAGGCAATCGTTCGCTGCGACTGGCCGAGCACGCGCAGCATCGCGCAGTCGTCGAGGTGGCGGTTCGCGAACTCGCGCGACGCGATGCCCACCGCCACCGCGGCGAGCAGGGCCGCCAGCAGCGCGACGAGGTTGAGGAACTTCTCGGCGCGGTCCAGCGTCTGGCGCATCTCGGGCCGGCCCGATTCGAGCGATTCGACGCGCAGGCCGCGCAGGCCGTGCTGCCTGATCTGCGTCTCGGTCCAGGCCACGAACTCGCGCAGCGCCGCCTCGCGCCCGGGCGGCGCGGCGACCGCCAGGCGGTAGCTCACCCGACTGGCGGGCTGGATCAATCCGGTCGCGGGCAGGTCGGCCTGGTTGAACAGCACGCGCGGCGCGAAGCTCGAGAACCCGGCGCCGCGGTCGGGCTCGACGACGATGATCCGGGTCAGCCGCAGCGCCGCATCGCCGAGCAGCAGCGTGTCGCCCAGGCGCAAGCCGAGCGCATCGAGCAGACCCGCGTCGACCCAGGCTTCGCCGCCTGGCGGCGCCTTTGCGACGCTGCGCACCGGCGCGTCGGCGCGGTCCTTGAGCTGCAACTGGCCGCGCAGCGGATAGCCGTCGGAAACCGCCTTCGCGGCGACGAGCCTCGAAGCACCGCCGCGATCATCCGGGGCGCGGGCCATGCTCGGAAAACCTGCGTTGGTCGCCACCTCGAGCCCCAGCGCACGGGCCTTCGCGGCGATGGCTTCGGGCGCGGGCTGGTCGCTGCCGACGACGACATCGCCGCCGAGCAGTTGCCGCGCATCCCGTGCCAGCCCGCCGTTGAGCCGGTCGGCGAAGAAGCCCACCGCCGTCAGCGCAGCCACCGCAAGCGTGACGGCCAGCGCGAGCAGTCGCAACTCGCCGGCCCGGAAGTCGCGTGCCAGCTGGCGCGCGGCGAGCGCCCACCAGAGCGGGGGGCGCAGGCGGGCGCGGGCAGGCAGGGTCATGCAGGAGGATTCAGCGGCAAGCTGCCACGACGATAACGCAGCGGCGCACTGCAGGTCGGCGCGAGGTCATGCGCAAGACCGCTGAACGCTTCGTGCAATGCCGCAGAACGCGCTGCGCCGAGCATGGTGCTCCAATGACGGCGATGGACATGCCTTCGCTCTTCGTCTCGCACGGCTCGCCGATGATCGCGCTGGAGCCCGGCGCTGCCGGCGCCTTCCTGCAGCGCCTCGGGCCGGCGATCGAGGCCGCCTCCGGTCGTCCGCGCGCAGTGCTGGCCATCTCGGCGCACACCACCGCACGAGCGCCGGTGCTGCTCGCTGCGGCACAGCACGACACGGTGCACGACTTCGGCGGCTTCCCGGACGCACTCTACGAGCTGCGCTACGACGCGCCGGGCGCACCCGCGCTGGCCAGCGAGGTCGAGGCGCTGCTCGGCCTGGCCCGCATCCCCGTCACGCGGCTCGAAAGAGGTGGGCTCGATCACGGCATCTGGACGGTGCTGCGCTACCTCTACCCGCAGGCTGACGTACCGGTGCTGCCGCTGGCCCTGGTGACGAGCTTGCCCCCGGCGCAGTTGTTCGCGCTGGGCGAGGCCCTGGCCGCGCTGCGCAGCCGGGGCGTGCTGGTGCTGGGCAGCGGCAGCATCACGCACAACCTGCAGTTGGTGTTCGCGAACCGGCCAAGCGCCGCCTCGCCCATTCACGCCGCCGACACCGCGGACAGTGCTGAAGTGACTGCCCCCAGCTCACTTCGTTCGCGGCCCCCCGAGGGGGCGCTCAGCCGGCTTGGGAGCGGCCCGGCGCCGGCTGAGATGCCCGAGAGCCGCGCCTTCCGCGACTGGATGGCGCGCAAGAGCGCGGCACGCGACTGGGATGCGCTGTTCGACTACCGCCGTGCTGCGCCCCAAGCGGCGCTGATGCACCCGACCGACGAACACCTGCTGCCCTGGTACGTGGCCGCGGGCGCCGGGGGCCGCGAAACGACGCCGGTTCGGCTGCACGAGGGCGTGACGCTGGGCTGCCTGGGGATGGACACCTACGCCTTCGGGACCGATACCGCAGCACTGCAGGCCGCGCTGCGCTGAAGGGCTGCCCGCACGACGCCGTGCCGGCCCGCGTCTCTTCAGGTGTCACCCTCGTCGAGCATCGCCTCGCGCACCGCCGCCAGCTGGCGCCGCGACACGGCCAGCCATTCGTCGAGCGGGCCGACGCGCACGGCCCAGCCCTCGGCGCCGTCTTCGTCGGCCGGCAGGCGGTGCTCGAGCGCGCGCATGGCACGCCGCGCGACGAGCGCATTGCGATGCACGCGCAGGAAGCGATCCCCCAGGCGCTGCTCGAGATCGCTCAGCGCCTCGTCGAGCACGTAGCTGTGCTCGGCGGTGCGCAGCGTCACGTACTTCAACTCCGCCTTCAGGTACAGCACGTCCCGCAGCGGGACGCGCACGACACGGCCGAGTTCGCTGACGACGATCACCGGTTCGGCATCGGCCGCCGGCGCGGCGACGGAAACCGGCTGCGCCAGGCGCTGCGCGACGCGCTGCAGTGCCGCCTGCAGCCGCTCGCGCCGCACCGGTTTGGTCAGGTAGTCGACCGCGTCGAGATCGAACGCGCCGAGCGCATGCTCGGCGTGGGCGGTGACGAACACCACCGCCGGCGGCCGCGCGCCGAGCTTCAGCTCGGCGGCCAGTTGCAGCCCATCGCGGCCGGGCATGCCGATGTCGAGCAGCAGCGCATCGCATTCGTGCGCCGCCAGCCAGACCAGTGCCTGCGTCGCGTTGGCGGCCTCGCCGACGACCGCGGCCTGGGGCGCCGGACACTCCTCCACCAGGCGGCGCAGTCGCAGGCGCGCGAGTTGTTCGTCGTCGACCAGCAGGATGCGCAAGCGGTCGGTCATCGGTTCACTCGATCCTCGCCGGGCCGCCCCAAGAGGATCGAGATCCCCTCGGGGGACGACACCGCAGGTGTCTTGGGGCCGTCATCTCACATCGGCACGACGATGCGCACCCGGAAGACCCCGCCGTCGGGCCGGGCCTCGAACTGCGCCGCGACGTCGTGCATCAGGTGCAGGCGCTCGCGCACGTTGCGCAGCGCCATGCCTGCGCCCGGGCGCGAGGCCTCGCCGGGCACGGTGTTGTCGATCGTGACCACCGCGTGGTCCCGCTTCAGGCGCGTGCGCACGCGGATCGCACCGCCTTCGGGGGCCGGTTCCACGCCGTGGCGCACGGCGTTCTCGACCAGCGGCTGCAGCAGCAGCGGCGGCACGCGCGCCGCGGCGGCGCCGGGGTCGAGCTCCCAGGTCACCCGCAGCCGCTCGCCGAAGCGGATCTGCTCGATCGCCAGGTAGCGCTGCGCCAGATCGACTTCGGCGCCGAGGGTGACGGCTTGTTCGGTGTCGGCCAGCGCGACGCGGAACAGCTCGGCCAGGTCCTCCAGCAACTCCTCGGTTCGCGCCGGGTCCACGCGTGCCAGCGTGATGGCGGTGTTCAGGGTGTTGAACAGGAAGTGCGGCCGGATGCGCGACTGCAGTTCGGCCAGGCGGGCGCTCGTGTCGGCCGGGCCCTGCGCGATGGCCCGCAGGCGCAGCCAGTAGAACAGCGCCGCCGCGAGCGCCGCGCCCGACAGCGCGGGTGCCAGCCAGCGGCCCGGGGTGAACGCGCTTCCCGGCGCCAGCGCGCCGACACCGAGCCCGACCTGCAGCGCCCAGCAGCCTGCGGCACAGGCCGCGCCGAGACCGGTTGCCGCGGCCCACTGAGCGGCTTCGGGCAGGCGCGCCAGCGCGTCCTTCAGCAGGCACGACAGCACCAGCCACAGCAGCACGCCGGGCAGCGCGACGCCGGAACCCAGCGCAAGCTGGGTCAGCCATTGCTCGAAACTCGTCGCGCTGAAGAGCACTCCGAGGGCGAGGACCCCGTGGACGAACAGCACCGCGCGCAGCACCACGCCGCTGTGGCACATGTCGAACGCCGATCCGGCGCCGATCGCCTGGCGCGGCCGGGAATCTTCTGCCCCGAGGCCGAAGCCGGTGCTGCCGAAGGCGCTCGCCGCCAGATCGCCGGGGCGCGTGGGCGGCGGCCAGCGGCTTTCCGCCGGAGCTCCGGCGGGCAGCGAGCCGGCTGGCGCAGCTGGTGTGGGTTCGGGCATCGTCGGCTTCGGCATGGGCGCCGATAGAATCGTCGAGCACGGCGCCAGCCCATTGTCGCCAACTCCGACTGCCGCGCCCACCGTCGACTTGCTTCCCCTCCCAAACACCATGTCCGGCAATCAACTCGACGCCAAGTCCACCGCCTGGTCGGCCCTGTTCTCCGAGCCGATGAGCGAGCTGGTGAAGCGCTACACGGCCAGCGTCGGCTTCGACCGGCGGCTTTGGAAGGCCGACATCGCGGGCAGCCTGGCGCACGCGGAAATGCTCGCTGCGCAAGGCATCCTGAGCGCGCAGGACCATCGTTCGATCGCCGAGGGACTCACCGACATCGCCAGCCGAAATCGAGGCCGGCGCGTTCGAGTGGAAGCTCGAGCTCGAGGACGTGCACCTGAACATCGAGGCGCGCCTGACGCAGCGCGTCGGCGACGCCGGCAAGCGCCTGCACACCGGCCGCTCGCGCAACGACCAGGTGGCGACCGACGTGCGGCTGTGGCTGCGCGACGAGATCGACGCCATCCGCGCGCTGCTGTGCGCGCTGCAGCTCGCGCTGGTGCAACTGGCCGATGCCCATGCCGAGGTGATCCTGCCCGGCTTCACGCACCTGCAGGTGGCGCAGCCGGTGAGCTTCGGCCACCACATGCTGGCCTACGTGGAGATGTTCGCGCGCGACGCGCAACGCATGACCGAAGTGCGCCACCGAACCAACTACTTGCCGCTCGGTGCGGCTGCGCTGGCCGGCACGAGCTATCCGCTGGACCGCGAGCGAGTGGCGCGAACGCTCGGCATGGTCGACGGCGAGGGCCGGCCCTGCGTATGCCAGAACAGCCTGGATGCGGTGAGCGACCGCGACTTCGCGATCGAGTTCACGGCCGCGGCGAGCCTGTGCATGGTGCACTTCTCGCGCCTGTCCGAGGAGCTGGTGCTGTGGATGAGCCAGAGCTTCGGCTTCATCGAGTTGGCGGACCGTTTCTGCACCGGCAGCTCGATCATGCCGCAGAAGAAGAACCCCGACGTGCCCGAACTCGCGCGCGGCAAGACCGGCCGCGTCGTCGGCCACCTGATGGGCCTGCTGACGTTGATGAAGGGCCAGCCCCTGGCCTACAACAAGGACAACCAGGAAGACAAGGAACCGCTGTTCGACACGGTCGACACGCTGAAGGACACGCTGCGCATCTTCTGTGAACTGGTCGGGCGGCATCGTCGTCAAGCCCGAGGCGATGGAGCGCGCAGCGCGCAAGGGCTATGCCACCGCCACCGACCTGGCCGACTACCTCGTGAAGAAGGGCCTGCCGTTTCGAGACGCCCACGAAGTGGTGGCGCGCGCGGTGAAGGCCGCGCAGGCCGACGGGCTGGACCTGAGCGAACTGTCGCTGGCTGCGCTGCAGCGTTTCAGCCCGCAGATCGACGAAGACGTGTACGCCGTGCTGTCGCTGCGCGGGTCGCTCGACGCGCGCAACCTGCTCGGCGGCACCGCGCCCGCGCAGGTTCGCGCCCAGGTGGCGCGGCACAGGGCGCGGCTCGGATTGGCGAGTTCCTGAGCCGGCGGCCTCGCCACAGGCAACGAAGGCTCCGCGGTCGTCGCTTGACTGCGGAGCCTCATTCTTCGGCGATCAGCGCCGCGACCTCGAAGTGGCCGGGATCTATCGAACTGTGGCTGGAGTGCCTCATGAACGCTTGTCTTGTCCGTAAGCTTTGTCGTGAGTTGTCCGGAAAGTTGTACGGCAAACCGATGTGCTTACGGGTCGCGCTAGAAGCCCGTCACAACTCGGGCTCTTCCCTGACTGTTGTCCCGGTCGACATCCAATGTGAGCACCACGCTGCGCCTGTCCCGCTCATGGAGACTGAGTTCGGTTGGGGCAGGCGTAGAGCCCACATTCAAGGTTTCACGGGCCGAATTGAGAAAGCCCCGCCGAGGCGGGGCCTTTCGCGCGCAGAACCGATGTGCGTCAGGGTCGTCTGACCCGAAGCGCCTGCTCAGCAACGTACGCGTCGGCGTGTCGCGGCAACACCGAAGAGCGCGAGGCCGACCAGCGCGAGCGACGCAGGTTCAGGCACGTCGCCGAATACCTGGACGTTCAGGTCAGAGGCCTTGTCCCAACCTTCGCCCAACGAACTCCACGCCTCTACCGAAGCAACGCTCCCGTTAACGATGTCAGCGGCGAGCATCGAGTCGTCCGACCCTTCCTGCAGCGATCCACTCAGGGCCGCGTTCGAAGCGTGTGCGAAGGGTAAGGTGTACCCACTGTCAGAACTCGTTCCATCAAGGAAGAAGTCATAGGTCTGCCCGGCCAGCAGCACGACATTGACAAGAAAATCGATCTGGTGCATGTCTCGATATGCGCCAGAAGAACCCTGATAACTTGTGCTGTCGGAGTAAGTTGCCCCAGTTATTGCGCCTGTAGGTTGAACGACGCCAATTGTCGAGCAGACCGGCTCTGGCGCACGGCCCTCTTAGGCGCGCTTTGCTGGATCGGCTGGGAGCCCCCCGGCATCCGCCGGGACATGATGGAACCAATCGACGAGCAGACCACGGCGTCGAACGAGCCAGACGTTCTGAAAGGCAGCCTCGATGCGCTTCACGCTGACCCCCCGCGTCAGCACCTTCAGGTTCGACACTGCCGCGTGCGCGCCAATGTTGAAATCCGGCAACGGCGAGCGGCGCGCGCCGCGCTTTGCGGCGGTCGGGCCTCATTTGACTGGAAGCCTTGCTCATCACGATCTTGCCCGCTTCGAGCGCAAACGCCAGCGCGCTGCCGGGCAACACGCCCGCTGCCGTGCGGATGTGCTCTGGAATCGTGACCTGGCCTTTGTCGGCGACTACTGCGTGCCGCAGCCGACGGCTCGTCTACACTGACGGCGGCTGTCTTGGCCGTTTGAAGGAGTGACCGCGATGCGGAAGTTGGTCTTGGTGGCGCCGGTTCTGCTTGCCTTTGCGGTGGCTGCGCCAGCCCAGGAGTTGACCTGGCGAAATGGCATCGGCAACCTGTTCAAGGACAAGTGCGGCGAGTGCCACGGTGTGAGCCGCCCCGAATTCCAGGATTGGGAGCTCGGCGACAAGAAGTTGGGGGCCCGCATGGTCAGCTACCCGGACGTCATGAGCTACGTGATCTGGCCGGCCACGGGCGCGCTGATGCGGCGCCTCGACGACGGCAAGTCAGGCGCCAACGGCAAGCCGGGCAACATGTACGAGAACCTCGGTGACACCGACGCCGAGCGCGCCGCGAACCTCGCGAAGATCAAGGCCTGGCTGGGCGAAGGCGCCTGGAACCTGAATCGCTGGGCGGCGCGGGGCAGCGTGCCGGCCGTCAGCAAGGAACAGCTCGACAAGGTCAAGGCCAAGTACTGAACGCGGTCTCGCGCCCCGACAAGAAGGCCCCAAACGGTTGATCCGCTTGGGGCCTTCGGACTTTCGCGGCCCCTTGCGGAGCC
>CAWDIT010000001.1:0-267702 GCA_963802435.1 uncultured bacterium | reverse complement strand
AGGGCCATGGCGTGACTGTCGTGGTACAGGCCGTCCACTAGAAGATCTTTGCGCTTGAGTCCTTCGTGTTCGAAGCCCATCCGCTCATAGACCCCCCGGGCCAAGGGGGTTGCCTGCCGTTGCGCGTCCGATCGAATGAGGGGTTAGGCGCCGCTCTTCGGCCGCGGCAGGGAAGGCTTGGCCAGACGCTCCGCCATGCGGGTTTGCCAACCCGGGCCAGTAGCGCGCCAACGCGCCACCACCTCTGGTGGCAGCCGCAAGCTGATGAGCTGCCGGGGGTTCTCGGACTTTGGCCGTCCACCCTTGTTGACCACTGCTCGAGCGAGCATGGCATCGGTGAGTTCGGGTAGCTCTTTGTACTCGTGCGGCTTGATCGCATGCGCATCTACGCGCTGCAGATCAGAGCCCGAAGTACGGCGCGAGGCGGGCTTGCTCACGGTCATTGGCCTTTCGCATGCTGAAGACGTGGCGCTCCGTGCCACGCGGGGTGTAGCCGACCACCACCATTCGCCCCTGCAACTGGCCGAAGCAGATGATCCGACGTTCACCGTAGTCCTTGCGAACATCCTCGACCTCGACCGTCACACCCCTGAAGACCAGCGCGGCGTCCTTGAAGTCCAACCCGCGCTGTTCCAGTGCCTTCTGGCGTTTGCTCGGATCGTAGGTGATTCGCACCTACATAGTGTATATACGATAACCAGCCACCGCAAGCGCCCACAGAAGGTGGAGCCTGCGGCGCCTAACCTAATGTCGGGCGCACTTTTGCAGCGTAGCGCGGGGGTTCGCACCGCAAAGCTGCCGCGTAACACGGCGGGTTGCCATGTATCCCGGCTGCGCTGAACGCGCGCCGAGCCGCTTGCCTTCTGGGTTGCGAGCGTCTATGCTGTACAAATACACAGTAGTCAGGCGCCATGTTACGCAGCACTGCCGATCCTCCGTTGCCGCCCCTGCAGTCGGCCCGTTTGCTCGACCAGGTGCGCGAGCGCATTCGTTACCTGCACTACAGCATACGCACCGAGCAGGCCTACGTCCATTGGGTGCGCGCCTTCGTGCGCCACCATCACATGCGCCATCCGCGCGAGATGGGCCACGCTGAGGTCCAAGCCTTCCTGTCCTGGCTCGCGGCTGATCGGCAAGTGGCCGTGTCCACGCACCGGCAGGCCCTGCGCGAGCAACTGGCCCGTGCCCGCGTGCTGTGGGCGGCCGACGCGCAATCGGGCCATGGCGGCGTCTTCATGCCCGACGCGCTGGACCGCAAGTACCCGAAGGCCGGCGCGCAGTGGGCCTGGTTCTGGGTCTTCCCGCAAGCCGGGCTGTCGATCGACCCGCGCTCGGGTGTGCAGCGCCGCCATCACCTGCATGACCAGTTGCTGCAGCGTGCCTTCAAGCGCGCGCTGGCGCAAGCCGGTATCCAGCGGCCGGCCACGCCGCACACCTTGCGCCATTCGTTTGCTACGCATTTGCTGCAAGCCGGATACGACATACGCACAGTTCAGGCTTTGCTTGGCCACTCGGACGTCAGCACCACGATGATCTACACGCATGTGCTCAAGGTGGGGGACGGCGCGGTGCGCAGCCCGCTGGATGCGCTGCTGCCGGCCTGAGCGTGCTTCCCGGCTTCGCCGAGCTGCACTGCCGCAGCAACTTCAGCTTTCTCACTGCCGCATCGCACCCCGAGGAACTGGTGGCCCGCGCGGCCGCGCTTGGCTACGCGGCGCTCGCCCTCACCGACGAGTGCTCGCTCGCCGGCGTGGTGCGCGCGCATGGCGAGGCCGGGCGTCGACAACTGCATCTCGTCGTCGGCGCCGAGATGCAGCTCACGTTGGCGCAGCCCGCGTCGGGCTCGGGTGCCGGCACGGTGCCCGCCGGCGCGCCGCACGCGCGGCTCGTGCTGCTCGCGCAGACGCGCCGCGGCTACGGCAACCTGTCGGAGTGGATCACCGTGGCGCGCCGGCGTGCGCCCAAGGGGCAGTACCTGGCGCACCCGTCGGACCTCGAAGGCAAGGTGCCGAACGCGCCGACGCTCGCCGGCCTGCCCGGCTGCTTCGCGCTGCTGCTGCCGCGCGCCGGGCAGTCGTACGCGGAGATGTTTGCCCATGCGATGTGGCTCAAGACATGGTTCCAGGAAGACCGCTGCGCGATCGCCGTCGAACTGCTGCACCGCGCCGACGACGAGCAGCTGCTCGAGACGGTGCAACGGGTGGCGCGGTTCAGTGGCCTGCCGCTCGTCGCGGCGGGCGGCGTGCGCATGCACGTGCGCTCGCGCAAGCCGCTGCACGACGCGCTCGCCGCCACGCGCCTCGGCCTGCCGGTGGCGCAGTGCGGCTTCGCGCTCGAGCCCAACGCCGAGGCGCACCTGCGCTCGCGCGGCCGGCTGCAGGCGCTGTACCCGCCCGAATGGCTGGAGCGCACGCTCGCGATTGCCGGCAGCTGCAGCTTCTCGCTCGACGAGCTGCGCTACGAATACCCGCGCGAGATCGTGCCCGACGGCCACACGCCGGCCAGCCACCTGCGTGCGCTTACCGAGGCGGGCGCGCGGCGCCGCTACCCTGGCGGGCTGCCGGCTTCGGTGCGCGCGCTGATCGAGCACGAGCTCGCGCTGATCGCGCAACTCCAGTACGAGCCCTATTTCCTGACCGTGGCCGACATCGTGCAGTGGGCGCGCGCGCAGGGCATCCTGTGCCAGGGGCGCGGCAGCGCGGCCAACTCGGCGGTGTGCTACTGCCTGGGCGTCACCGAGGTCGACCCGTCGCGCATGAGCATGCTGTTCGAGCGTTTCATCAGCGCCGAACGCAACGAACCGCCCGACATCGATGTCGACTTCGAGCACCAGCGGCGCGAGGAGGTCATCCAGTACATCTACCGCAAGTACGGCCGCCACCGCGCCGCACTGACGGCGGTGGTCACGACCTACCGCCCGCGCTCGGCGCTGCGCGACATGGGCAAGGCACTCGGCCTCGACCTGTCGGCGATCGACGCTGTGGCCAAGAGCCAACACTGGTGGACTGACGACCCAGACGATTCGACGTCGTCCCCGAGGGGAGCGAACCCGGCTTGGGGCGGCCCGGCGCCGGGTTCGGCCGCCGCATCGACCCGAACGCCTGCGCGAGAACGGCTTCGACCCCGACGCGCAGGTGACGAAGCTGTGGACCGAACTCACGCAGCAGCTGATCGGCTTCCCGCGCCACCTGAGCCAGCATCCGGGCGGCTTCGTCATCGCGCGCGATCGCATCGCCGAGCTGGTGCCCGTCGAGAACGCTGCGATGGAGAACCGAAGCGTCATCCAGTGGGACAAGGACGACCTCGACACGCTCGGCCTGCTCAAGGTCGACATCCTCGCGCTCGGCATGCTGAGCGCGATCCGGCGTGCGCTCGAATTCATCGGCGCGAAGCGGGGTTCCGTGTTCGAAATGCAAGACGTGCCGGCGGAAGACGTTGCCACCTACGACATGATCTGCCGCGCCGACACGGTGGGCGTGTTCCAGATCGAGTCGCGCGCACAGATGAGCATGCTGCCGCGCCTGCTGCCGCGCTGCTTCTACGACCTGGTGATCGAGGTCGCGATCGTGCGCCCCGGCCCGATCCAGGGCGGCATGGTCCACCCCTACCTCAACAGCCGCGCACTGCCGGCCGACCACCTTGTCTATCCAAGTGCCGAGGTGCGCCAGGCGCTGGAGCGCACGCGCGGCGTGCCGATCTTCCAGGAGCAGGTGATGCAGCTCGCGATCCTCGCCGCCGACTTCACGCCCGGCGAGGCCGACGGCCTGCGCCGCGCGATGGCGGCCTGGAAGCGCAAGGGCGGCCTCGGCCCGTTCCACGACCGGCTGGTCGGACGCATGCTCGAGAAGGGCTACGAGCGCGAGTTTGCCGAGGCGATCTTCAAGCAGATCCAGGGCTTCGGCGAATACGGCTTTCCCGAGAGCCACGCGGCGAGCTTTGCGCTGCTCGCCTACGTGAGCAGCTGGATCAAGCGGCACCACCCCGACGCCTTTCTGGCCGCGCTGCTCAACAGCCAGCCGATGGGCTTCTACGCCCCGGCGCAGCTGGTGCGCGACGCGCGGGCGCACGGCGTGGAGGTGCGCGCGGTCGACGTGTCGATCAGCGAGTCCGAGGCGACGCTCGAAGCCGGGGGCGGGGGCGGCGGCAAGTCCACGCGTGAAGACGGTGAACGCGTCGACGCTGGCAGCGCGCTGCGCGCCGTGCGCCTCGGGCTCAACCAGGTCGGCGGCCTCGGCGGCGAAGCCGCGCAGCGCATCGTCGCCGCGCGCACGGAGGCGCCTTTCGCCAGCCCTGAGGACTTGGCGCGCCGCGCCGCGCTCGACGCGCACGAGTTGCAGTCGCTGGCGCAGGCGGGCGCACTGCGGGGCCTGCTCGGGACTGCGCGCGGCCACCGCCATCAGGCAGCGTGGGCGGTGGCCGGCATCGACACCCGTCCGACCGCGCTGCTGCACGCCACGCGCGTCGCCGAGGCACCGGCGCAGCTCGCTGCCCCGAGCGAGGCCGAGGACATGGTGGCCGACTACCGCGCCCTCGGTCTCAGCCTCGCGCGCCATCCGCTGGCACTGCTGCGCGACGAACTGGCCGCGTTTCGCGTCCAGCCCGCGGCGGTGCTGCGCGGCTACCCGAACGGGCGAATCGCGCGCGCCAGCGGCCTGGTCACGCACCGCCAGCGGCCCGAGACGGCCAAGGGCACGGTGTTCGTCACGCTGGAAGACGAGACCGGCGCCGTCAACGTGATCGTCTGGCCGCGCGTGGCCGCCGAGCAGCGCACGGCGCTGCTCGGCGCCACGCTGCTGACGGTGTACGGCACCTGGCAGCGCGAAGGCAGTGCCGAGCATGCGGTGATGCACCTGGTGGCGGCGCGGATGATCGACCACTCGGCGCTGCTGCACGGCCTGCTGAGCCGCAGCCGCAATTTCCGTTGACGCTGCGGCAGAATTCGCTGCATGAGCGTGCAGGTCGTCACCCCCGAGTTGCGCCACTGGATCGCCGAGCAGGCGCAGGCCGGTGTATCGGACAGCGCGGTGCTCGACGCCATGCTCGCCAGCGGCTGGCGGCGCACTGTGGCGCGCAGGGCTCTGCAGGAAGAAGTGCGGCGCAAGAAGGCGCCGCAGCGCGAACCCGCCGCAATGCCGGAGCCGGCACTGCACGAAGCGGCAAATTCGATCCGGGCCGGTGATCGCGAGGTGCAGGTCGTCAGCGCGCTGAAGGACCCGCGCATCGTCGTCTTCGGCGGCTTGCTCGACGCGGCCGAGTGCGACGGCCTGGTGACGCTGGCGCGCGAACGCCTGGTGCGCTCGCAGACCGTGGTCATGGGCACCGGAGGCAGCGAGGTCAATCCGGCCCGCACCAGCGAGGGCATGTTCTTCGCACGCGGCGAGAGCCCGCTCGTCGCGCGCATCGAGGCGCGCATCGCGGCGCTGCTGCGCTGGCCGGTCGAGAACGGCGAGGGCCTGCAGATCCTTCGCTACCGCCCGGGCGAAGAGTACAAGCCGCACTACGACACTTTCGATCCGGCGGCACCCGGCGCGGCAGCGATCCTGGCCCGCGGCGGGCAGCGCCTGGCCTCGCTGGTGATCTACCTCGACGTGCCGGCGCGGGGCGGTGCGACGATCTTCCCCGACGTCGGCCTCGAGGTGATGCCGGTGCGCGGCAGCGCCGTCTTCTTCAGCTACGCACGCCCGCACCCCGACAGTCGCACCTTGCACGGCGGCGCGCCGGTGCTCGAAGGCGAGAAGTGGGTCGCCACCAAGTGGCTGCGCGAAGGCCGCTTCGATTGATCGGTGCGGGCCTTGTGCTGCGGCGAATGCATGCCGCAAGCCGGTGGCGCCTGGAAAGCTGATCTGCATGCGGACTCCCGAGCGTGGGCCTGCATTGCAGATCGAATCGTAGCGGCGGCGCGATTCGCCGCCGGCCACTGGCCACGGTTTGCGCGCGGTCAACCGGGCTGCTGACCGAACTCCTGCATTCGTCCCGACGAGAGCAACTGCACGCCGGGCGCGGCCTCGAGCGTGGCACGCAGCAGCGCCCGCGCCACGGTGCGCGCTTCGATCGGGCGCACGCTCGCCGGCACCCACCGCATCACCGGGCGCAGCAGACGGGTCGCCCACACTTCGCCAGGGCGAGGGGGCTGGCCCAGCGCTTCGCGGTCGCCGACGAGCAGCGAAGGTTGCGCGAAGAGCACCGACTCGTAGCCGAGCTGCGCGACCGCCGCCTGCATCTCGCCCTTGACGCGGTTGTAGAAGACAGACGATTTCGCGTCGGCGCCGAGCGCCGAGACGACGGCGATGCGGCGCGCACCCGACTCGCGCGCAGCACGCGCGATGGCGACGACGGCGTCGAAGTCGACTGCCCGAAAGGCGGCCTGCGAGCCGGCGACCCTGATCGTGGTGCCGAGCGCGACGTACACGTCGTCCACCGCTGGCAGCGCGGGCAGCGCGTTGAAATCGACCTGGTGGGCGATGAGCCTGCGGTCGCGAGGCAGCTCGGACACGGCGCGACGCAGCAGCACATGGACCGTTGCGTAGTGCCCGCCCTCCAGCAGCGCCGACAGCAGTTCGCGGCCGATCAGGCCGGTCGCACCGGCCAGCAGCGCCGAGCGCGGCGCCGATCCGCCGGGCATGCCGTGTCGCTTCGATTGCGTCGTGGCTTCGTTCATGGGGAGCTACCGCGATTCAAGGTCCGACCTCGGCATGGAGTCCGCCCACGGGCCGGAGGGCGGACCCCCGTGCCGCAGCCCGAAGGGCACTCCTTCCGGCCAGCCTCAGCGGCTGGGCCGCCCGCCGCCGCCACTGCGACCGCCACCGTCGCTCGCGCTTCGGCCGGCGCTCGAGCGCGGCGCTGGTGAGCGTCCGCCAGCCGGTGCGCCGCCGCTGCCGGTGCCGCGCGAGGGCGGCCCGTCGTGGCGGCCCCGGCTGCCTGGCGTGCCGCCGGCATTGCCATTGCGACGCCCGCTGCTGCGTCCGCCGCGGTTCGCGCCTTCGCCGATCACCATGCGGCCGAGCACGATCGGCTCGGCGCGTTCGTTCGGGTTCGGCTCGAAGCCGGGCACGACCTCGCGCGGAATCGAGCGCTTGATGAGCCGCTCGATGTCGCGCAGGAAGCCTTCCTCGTCGACGCAGACGAGCGAGATCGCCTCGCCGGTCGAGCCGGCGCGCCCGGTGCGGCCGATGCGGTGCACGTAGTCTTCGGGGACGTTGGGAATCTCGTAGTTCACGACGTGCGGCAACTGGTCGATGTCGATCCCGCGCGCGGCGATGTCGGTCGCGACGAGCACCTCGAGGTCGCCGGTCTTGAATTCGGCGAGCGCCTTCGTGCGCGCGGTCTGGCTCTTGTTGCCGTGGATCGCCATCGCGCTGATGCCGGCCTTGTTCAGGTGCTCGGTCAGACGGTTCGCGCCGTGCTTCATGCGCGTGAAGACGAGCACCTGGTCCCAGTCGTTCTTCTTGATCAGGTGGATCAACAGGTCCTTCTTGCCTTCGCGGCTGACCGGGTGCACCTTCTGCTCGATCAGCTCGGCGGTCTGGTTGCGCCGTGCCACTTCGATCAGCGCCGGCGCGTTGAGCAGCCGGTCGGCGAGGTTCTTGATCTCGTCGCTGAAGGTGGCCGAGAAGAGCAGGCTCTGCTTCTTCTGTGGCAGCAGCGCGAGGACCTTCTTCACGTCGGGCAGGAAGCCCATGTCGAGCATGCGGTCGGCCTCGTCGAGGACGAGGATCTCGACGTGGCTCAAGTCGAGCGTGCGCTGCCCGGCGTGGTCGAGCAGGCGGCCCGGCGTGGCGACGAGGATGTCGACACCGCGCCTCAGTTTGTCGATCTGCGGTTGCATTCCGACGCCACCGAAGATCACCATCGAGCTGCTCTTCATGTACTTGCCGTAGATTCGCACGCTCTCTTCCACCTGCGCCGCGAGCTCGCGCGTCGGCGTGAGGATCAGGCAGCGGATCGGGTTCCGTCCGCGGGCATCGCGGGGCGGCGTGGTGAGCGACAGGCGCTGCAGCATCGGCAGCACGAAGCCGGCGGTCTTGCCGGTGCCGGTCTGCGCGCCGCCGAGCACGTCTGCGCCGGCGAGGACGAGCGGAATGGCCTGTGCCTGGATGGGCGTCGGGGTGTCGTAGCCGTGCTCGTGAACCGCACGCAACAGGGGCTCGGCGAGGCCGAGATCAGAGAATTTCATGGGAGATGGATGACGCGATGAGCCTGTCGCTCGAGGGTTGAGCACCAGTCGCAGGCTTCAGGGGTGGGGACAAGCGCAACAGGACGCGCGCTCGAGTCGAAGACGACGGCAGCAAGGAGACTGGATCAGCGCTGCGTGCCGCATTCTACCAGTCGGGTCGCCGGCCTGCCCCGCAGGGAAAAGCCGCCGGGATTAGTATCGCAACTGCGACTCACTCTCGACTGGAGGCTGTTCGGTGGCCGAGACGAACACGCGGCAGCGGCTGGCGGCGATCCTGGCAGCGGACGTGTCGGGCTTCTCGCGCCTGATGGCCTGCGACGAGCATGGCACCGTCAACGCGCTCGACGCTGCGCGCGAAGTGTTCAGCCGCCACATCGAGTCGCAGCAGGGACGCGTGATCGACATGGCCGGGGACTCGGTGCTGGCCGTCTTCGAGACGGCGGCTGGCGCCGTCGGTGCGGCTCTCGCGGTGCAGGATGAAATCACTGCGCGCGCCGTCGGCCAGGCGGAGGATTGCAGGATGCGCTTTCGGATCGGCATCCACCTCGGCGACGTCATCGAGAAGGCCGACGGCACCGTCTACGGTGACGGAGTCAACACGGCGGCGCGGCTCGAGGCGCTGGCCGAGCCGGGCGGGGTCAGCGTTTCCGACGCGGTCGAGTGCGCGGTTCGCCACCGCGTGGCGGCGAGCTTCGATGACCTGGGCGAGAAGACGCTGAAGAACCTGCCTCGGCCGGTGCGCGTCTACCGGGTCCGCCCGGTCGCGAAGCCTGCGCCCGGGGCGCCTGCCGCCGCAGCGGCGCGCGAGCGTGTCGACAAGCCGGCGATCGCCGTGCTGCCCTTCGACAACATGAGCGGCGATGCGGAGCAGGAGTTCTTTGCCGACGGCATCACCGAGGACGTCATCACCGAGCTGTCGCGCTTTCGCGAGCTGTTCGTCATTTCGCGCAACTCGTCGTTCAAGTACAAGGGCCAGCGGGTCGAGGTGCAGAAGTTCGCGCGCGAGCTCGGCGTGCAGTACGTGGTCGAGGGCAGCGTGCGCAAGGTCGGCAACCGCGTGCGCATCACCGTGCAACTGATCGACGCCGAGACCGACCGCCATGTCTGGGCCGAACGCTACGACCGCGATCTGGAAGACATCTTCGCGATCCAGGACGAGGTGACCACGGCCATCGTTGCCACGCTGCCGGGGCGCGTCGAGGCCGCGTCGCGCGACCGCGCGGCCCGCCAGCCGACCGACAACATGGCGGCCTACGAATGCGTGCTCACCGGCAAGGTGCTGCACCATCGCAGCAACCGCGCCGACAACGCCCGTGCGCTGGCCTTGCTCCAGCGGGCGATCGAGCTCGACCCCGGCTATGCCCATGCCCACGCCTGGAAGGCCTGCGTGCTCGGGCAGTCCTGGGGCTACAACTGGTGCGAGGACCGCAGCGCGACCGAGGCGCTGATCGTCGAGGCGGTCGAGAAGGCGCTCGCGCTCGACGAGAATGATTGCGACGTGCACCGCATCCTCGCCGCCGTGAACCTGGTGCGCGGGAACCCGGAACAGAGCCTCTATCACCAGCAGCGCGCGTTGAGCCTGAACCCGAACTACGACCTCGTCGTCGTGCAGCAGGGCGAAATCCTCACCTGGCATGGCCGGGCCGAGGAGGGCATAGGCTGGATCCTGAAGGCGATGCGCCTCAATCCCTACCACCCCGAACGCTTCTGGAGCCATCTCGGCCGCGCCTATTTCGTCGCCCGCCGCTATGCCGAGGCGGTGGACGCCATCAAGCGGATCAGCGCGCCCGACGCCGCGCAGCTTGCGCTGCTCGCGGCCTGCGAGGCCCGCCTAGGCGATCTGGACACTGCGCGGGCCCGGGCACGCGAGCTGCTGGCGCGTTCGCCGCCCTTCTCCCTCGACGAGACCCTGGCCACGCTGCACTACCGGCATCAGAGCGACCGCGAGCATCACATCGAGAGCCTGGCGCTTGCCGGGCTGAAGCGGTGAGCGGCCGGCCGCGCGTCATGCCGGCGGGTGCGCGGCGCCGAGGCGCAGGCTGTACCGCAGCATGGCCAGCGCGGCCAGCGCGAACGGCACGCTGACCCAGGCCAGGCGCGCGAAGCCCACGTGCGCCACCACGGCGCCGCCGAGGGCCGCGCCGCCGGCTGTGCCGAGGTAGAGCATCGACGCGTTGAGCGACAGCAGGATCGGCGTCTGCGCCGGGGAGAGACCGGCCAGGCGCGACTGTTGCGGCGCCATCATGCCGAAACCGGCCACGCCCCAGGTGAAGAACACCGTGACCAGCGCCAGGTAGTTCCCGCGCGTCAGCGGCACGAGCGCCATCATCGAGGCCAGCACCGTGAGTTGCACCGGCAGCGTGTGGCGTGCGCCGAAGCGGTCGTTGGCCCAGCCGCCGACGATCGTGCCGACCACGCCGGCCAGGCCGAACAGCATCAGCGTGAACGACATCCATTCAGCCGACATCGGCAGCAGCGCCTGCAGCACCGGCCCGATGTAGGAGAAGACGAGGAAGATCGCGGTGAAGTAGAGCAGCGTGACCGAAAGTGTCGACGCGATCGCCGGCTGGACGAGCAGGCGCGGCAGGCCCCTGAAGCTCGCCCCCGGCGCGGCGATGCGCTTCGGCAGCCACACCGCCAGCGCGATCGCTGCGACGAGGCCGGCAACCGCCACGAGCGCGACCGGCCACTGCCAGCCGAAGCGCAAACCCAGCCACGCGCCGAGCGGCGTGCCGACGACGTAGCTGATGCTGATGCCGAGGAACACCAGCGACAGCGCGCGCCCGCGCTGCGCCGGCGCGACCATCGCCACCGCGATGCCGCCCGAAATCGGCGTGTAGATCGCGCCGATGCCCATCAGCACGCGGCCCGCCAGCAGCACCGCGAGGCTCTGCGCCAGTGCGCACACCAGGCTGCCGAGCGTGAACAGCAGCAGCCCGAAGACGAGCGCGCTGCGCCGCGACCAGCCCCCGGTGAGCACCAGCACGAGCGGCGCGAGCAGCGCGGTCGAGACGGCGTAGGCCGTCATCGCCTGCCCGGCGGCGGCGACGCTGACGTGCAGCGACTCGCTGATCGGCAGCAGGATGCCGGCGAGCACGAACACGCCGGTGCCGAGCACCAGATTGCACGCCATCAGCAGGTAGAGCAGGCGCGGCAGCGGAGGTGAATTCATGGGGCGGCGGCAAAGGACAAGACCGTAGCAGAAAGCGGCCCGATGCGACCAGCAGCGACAATAACGGGTTGACTGCAGCAGCAGGCGTTTCAAGATCTTTCAGGACAACCATGGCCCAGTACGTCTACACAATGAACCGCGTCGGCAAGATCGTTCCGCCGAAGCGCCAGATCCTCAAGGACATCTCGCTCAGCTTCTTTCCGGGCGCCAAGATCGGCGTGCTCGGCGTGAACGGCTCGGGCAAGTCCACGCTGCTCAAGATCATGGCCGGGCTCGACACGGAGATCGAAGGCGAGGCGACGCCGATGCCCGGCCTGAAGATCGGCTATCTGCCGCAGGAGCCCAGGCTGGACCCCGACCAGACCGTGCGCCACGCAGTGGAAGAGGGCATCGGCGGCGTGCTCGCGGCGAAGAAGCGCCTCGACGAGGTGTACGCCGCGTACGGCGAGCCCGACGCCGATTTCGATGCCCTGGCCGCCGAACAGCACGACCTGGAAGCGCAGATTGCTGCCGCCGGCAGCGAGAACACCGACCTGCAGCTCGAACTCGCCGCCGACGCGCTGCGCCTGCCGCCGTGGGACGCTCCGGTCGGCCAGCTCTCCGGGGGCGAGAAGCGCCGCGTCGCGCTGTGCCGGTTGCTGCTCTCGAAGCCCGACATGCTGCTGCTCGACGAGCCGACCAACCACCTCGACGCCGAGTCGGTGGAGTGGCTCGAGATCTTCCTCAAGCGCTTCCCCGGCACCGTGGTCGCGATTACCCACGACCGCTACTTCCTCGACAACGCGGCCGAGTGGATCCTCGAACTCGACCGCGGCCGCGGCATTCCGTACCAGGGCAACTACAGCACCTGGCTCGACCAGAAGGAGCAGCGCCTCGAACAGGAGCAGAGGACCGAGGACGCGCGCACCCGGGCGATGAAAAAGGAGCTCGAGTGGGTGCGCTCCAACCCCAAGGGGCGGCAAGCCAAGAGCAAGGCGCGCCTGGCGCGCTTCGAGGAGTTGTCGGACGTCGACTACCAGAAGCGCAACGAGACGAACGAGATCTTCATCCCGGTCGGCGAGCGCCTCGGCCACGAGGTGATCGAGTTCGTCAACGTCAGCAAGAGCTTCGGCGACCGGCTGCTGATCGACGACCTGAGTTTTCGCGTGCCGGCCGGCGCGATCGTCGGCATCATCGGGCCGAACGGCGCCGGCAAGTCGACGCTGTTCCGGATGATCAACGGCAAGGAGAAGCCCGACTCAGGCGAGGTCAAGATCGGCCCGACCTGCCGCATGGCCTTCGTCGACCAGAGTCGCGACGAACTGCAGAGCGACAAGACGGTCTGGCAGGACGTCTCGGGCGGGCTCGACAACATCGTCGTCGGCAAGTTCGTGATGCCCAGCCGGGCCTACATCGGACGCTTCAACTTCAAGGGCAACGACCAGCAGAAGCTCGTCGGCAACCTCTCGGGCGGCGAGCGCGGTCGGCTGCACCTGGCCAAGACGCTGGCCCAGGGCGGCAACGTGCTGATGCTCGACGAGCCGAGCAACGACCTCGACGTGGAAACGCTGCGCGCGCTGGAAGACGCGCTGCTCGAATTCGCCGGCTCGATCATGGTCATCAGCCACGACCGCTGGTTCCTCGACCGCATCGCGACGCACATCCTGGCCTGCGAAGGCGACTCGAAGTGGGTCTTCTTCGACGGCAACTACCAGGAGTACGAAGCCGACAAACGCCGCCGGCTCGGCGAGGAAGGCGCCAAGCCGCACCGACTCCGCTTCAAGCCGATCCGCTAGGCAGCCCCACCTCCCCAGAGCGAGAGATCTGGAAGTCTGCCTTCGGCCCATTGCGGCCCTTCGTATTGAGTGCTGGAGCGAGCCGAGGCCAAGCGTGTGGCCGAGGGCGGCGGGCGAACCGGCTGCCTCCGTGTCCCCCGACGCCATCCTGACGGCTGGCGTCTCCTCCTTTACCTGCGGCAGCCGGTTGCCCGCCGCCCTCGGCCCGGTGCCAGCGGAGCGTGCCGACACACGTGCCCGCGCACCGATGCCGCTAAAGGTGGCAGAGCGTCAGGACGGGCTGGCGTGTTCTGCGCAGGTAAAGGAGGAGGCGGCGGCCGAAGGCCGGCGCCGGGGGACACGGAGCAGAGCACGCCAGCTCGGCCTGGCGCTCCCGCGTCGAACTGCCAGAGCGGGCACCGCCTGCCGCGCCGCGCTGAAGCCGCCCGGAAAGCGGACACCCACGAACGGCCGCAATGGGCCGTCTGCAGACTCTCAGAGAGAGCTTGCGTTTGACATCCGCCGTCGGACGATGTGTCGCGAAGCGCGCCGGAGCAATTGAGATGACGCCGGGCCCGCCGGCGCCTCTCGTCGAACGACGTGGCGCGATCAGGCGGTCTTGCCGGTGTGGCGCCAGACGACGATCGCAAAGCACACGAAGGCCACGCCGACCAGGATGGAGAACATGCCCAGCGCCGGCTCGACGGCGCCGTTGCCGCGGTAGAGCAGGGTCAGCAGCACCATCTGCACGAAGTGCGCGGGCACGTAGATCCAGAAGTGGACCTTGGCCAGCGTCGACTCGGCCGCCGCCGGCACTGCCCGGTAGAACAGCCCGAACAGGCTCATAGCGACCCAACCGAGCAGGTTCAGGTGCGCGTGTACAGGGTGCAGCGAATGGTCGCCGCTGCCGCCCATGTAGATGCCCAGCGCCACGCCGACGATGATGTACAGCACCGCGATTCGCAGGAACCAGTTGCTCATGACGTCTCCCAAAGAAGTTGCGCTATCGATGTCGCGGGCTGGACGAGACTCGAGTCGGGCCAGCCCCCGCGCTTGCGGCCGCACCTGGGGCGACGGCGCGCATATTGACACAAATCAAGCAGCTTGAAGCATGCCTACCCTGGTCTCGGCGGGTGCGCCGCTACGGGCGTCGTGGTGCGACAGTGGGCGGGAGCTCAGGGCTCGGATGAAAAGCCGCGAAAATGCCGGCCTCGTGCCCTGCCGTGTTCCGGCAGGGGCTGCTCGGCGACGCAGCAGTCGTCGCGAAGGAAGTTCATGAACAGTGGGAACCTGAACCGATCCGCGTGGCGCCTGGCCGAGCTGGCCCTGTGCCTGTGCCTGGGGTTGAGCGCGTGCGCTCAGCTTGCCGATCCCGCAGGGGCGCAGGGCAAGGCCGTGCCGGCGGCGTCTGCCCAGGGGGCGGCGGTGGTGGCGAAGGCCGGCCCGGCGGCTGCGGCCAGCGCGCCCGCCGCTGCCGCTTCGGCCGCGCCACCCGGCCCGCTGCGTCCGTTCGCCGACATCGTCAAGGACGCCAGGCGCAGCGACGGCCTGTTCACGCTCTGGCAGAAGGACGACAAGGTCTGGCTCGAACTCCGGCCCGAAGACCTGAACCAGCCCTTCTTCCTCTCGCCGAAGATCAAGACCGGCATCGGCGAGAACTTCTTCTTCGGCGGCCTGATGGGCTTCGACGAGGGCGCGGTCGAGTTCCGGCGCATCCACAACCAGGTGCAGCTGGTCTGGCTCAACACCGAATACGTCGCGAAGGCAGGCACGCCCGAAGCGCGCGCGGTTGCCGCGGCGTTTTCGCCGAGCCTGCTCGCCAGCACCGCCGTGCTGAGCCAGCCGCACCCCGAGCGTAAGGCCGTCCTGATCGAGGCCAACGCCTTGTTCGTCGCCGACCTGCTCGGCACCGCGATGCAACTGCAGCGGACCTATCGCCAGGGCTACGCATTCGACGCGCGCAATTCGGCGATCACCGCCGTTCGCAACAGGCCCGACGTCACGGTGCTCGAGGTGCTGAACCATTTCGCGACCGGCTCGATCGCGCAGCCGCAACCGGGTGCTCCGCCAGCCGCGCCCGTGCCCACGGTGCCGCGCACCTTGCCAGACGCGCGCAGCCTGTTCATGACGATGCACTATTCGCTGGCGAAGTTGCCGCCGCAACCCATGCCTGCGCGGCTTGCCGACGCCCGGGTCGGTCACTTCACGACCAGCGTCGTCGACTTCAGCGACGACCTTGCGCGCAGCCCGCGCCAGCGCTACGTCAACCGCTGGCGGCTGGAGAAGAAGGATCCTTCGGCCGCGCTGTCCGAACCGGTCCGGCCGATCACCTTCTGGCTCGACCGCACGATCCCGCTGAAGTACCGTGCCGCCGTCACGGCAGGCGTTCTGGAATGGAACAAGGCCTTCGAGGCGATCGGCTTCAAGGATGCGATCCGCGCCGAGCAGCAGCCCGACGACGCCGAGTTCGACACGCTCGATTTCGGCCGGGCCTCGATTCGCTGGATGACCAATGCGCGCCCCGGTTTCGGGGGCATCGGGCAGAGCCATGTCGACCCGCGCAGCGGCGAGATCCTGCAGTCAGGCATCGCGATCGAGGGCCTCGACTCGCGCAACGTGCGTGCGGTACGCGCACAGATCCTCGCGCCGGGGCCGGACGGACTGCAGCCCGAAGCTGCAGCCGCGCCGACGACGCACCATGCTGCGGACGCCGAATGCAGCTTCGCCGACACCGCCGCCGAACAGCTCGCCTACGCGCTCGAGCTGATGGATGTGCGCGGCGAGATCGACCCGGCCAGCCCCGAGGCGCAGAAGTTCGTCGAAGACTACGTGCGACAGGTGACGATTCACGAGGTCGGCCACACGCTCGGGCTGCGCCACAACTTCCGCGCGTCGCGTGCCTACACCGAGCAGCAGCTCGCCGATCCGGAGTTCACTGCCACCCACGGCACGGTGGCGTCGGTGATGGAGTACACGCCGATCAACCTGAACGCGCCCGGCGAGCGTCGCGCGCTGCACGGCACGCCGTTCAACACCGCGCTCGGCCCCTACGACTACTGGGCCATCGAGTACGCCTACCGGCCGATCGCCGGCGCCGACGAGGCCGCCGAGCTCGCGCGCATCGCCGGGCGCAGCGCCGAGCCGCTGCTCGCCTTCGGCACCGACGAGGACGTGAGCCTCGGCCTCGACCCCGAGACGATCCAGCTCGACCTCGGCAACGACGTGGTGGCCTTCGCGCGCAAGCGCATCGCGATCGCGCAGGACATGCTGCGCCGGCAGGAGGTTCGGGTGCCGAGTGCCGACCAGGGTTACGCGGTGCTCCGCCGCTCGGTGCTCTACGCGGTCAACGACGTCGGTCGAGCGGCCGGCATGCTGGCACGCCAGATCGGCGGCGTGCGCACGCTGCGCGACGCGCCGGGCAGCGGGCGCGACCCGTTGCAGCCGGTGCCGGCCGCACAGCAGCGCGAGGCGCTGGCTCTGATCACCGGCAGCCTGCTCGCCGCCGACAGCCTGCGCGTGTCGCCCGCGTTGCAGCGCCGGCTGGCGCCCGACTACCTGGCGCGCCGAGACGCGGTGCAGGCGGGCGATACCGTTGGCGGCACCGATTTCTCGCTCGCGACGCAGGTGCTCGAAATGCAGCGCGGCCTGCTCGCCGTGCTGATGAGCGACGCGGTGGCGGTGCGCCTGCTCGACAGTGCGGAGAAGGAGGGCCCGGGTGCCGCGGGTGCGCTGTCGCTTTCCGAGCTGTACGCCAGCATCACGAAGGCGGTCTGGAGCGAATTGGCGGCCGGCGGCGAGATCCCGGCACTGCGGCGCGAGTTGCAGCGCGAGCACGTCAACCGCGTCGCGAACCTGCTGCTGCGCCCGCAGGCGCTCAGTCGTGCCGACGCGCGCGGCCTGCTTCGCGTGCAGGCCAAGGCGCTGGCTGCGCAGCTCGACGCGGCGTCGCGCCGGCGCGGGCTGGGCCCCGAGATTCAGGCGCACCTGAAGGACAGTGCCGATACGCTGAACCAGGCGCTCGCGGCGCGGCTGGTGCGGGCAGGCGCCTGAGCCGGGCGCGGCTCGACCCCGAGAAACCGCCACCTGTCGCAACCCCGGCGCGCGAGGCTGGTCAGCGTGTCGCGAGCGGGCTATCGTGAGCGTCCATGAACTCCGCTGTCCCGTCCCCGTCGCTGCTCGCGCGCTGGGCCGCCGCGCTGACCGCTCGCCGGTTCGTCGTCGTGCTGCTGCTTTGCGTGCTCGCGGCGATCGCGCTGAATCCGATCTTCGTCACGCCGTTCACCTTGCTGCTCGGGCGGACGATGTTCGTCGGCATGGCACTGCTGCTGGTCTTTACCGCCGTCGGTCACTTGCGCCAGACCTGGTTGCCGCGTTGGCTGGCGCAGGTCATTGCAGTCGCGCTGGTGGCTCCGCTCGCGACGTTCGCGGTCTATCTGCCATCGGTCGACGGCAACGTCGCTGCGCTGCTGCAACACGAGGGCCGCGTCGCCGGGCTGCTGGCGATCTCGGCAACGACGATGGTGGTCGGCCTCGTGATGGCGCTCGGCGCGCTGTACCGCGAGCGCGATGCGCAGGCGCGGGCCGACAGCCTCCAGTTCGCCCTCGAGAAGACCACGCTCGAGCGGCAGGCGCTCGATGCGCAGCTTCAATTGCTGCACGCGCAGATCGAGCCGCATTTCCTCTTCAACACGCTGGCCAACGTACAGGCGCTGATCGAGTCGCAGTCGGAGCGTGCCGCGCCCGTGCTGCGCCATCTGATCGCCTACCTGCGCGCCGCGATGCCGCAACTGAACGACGCCGACGCGACACTCGGCAACGAAATGAAGCTCGTGCGCGCCTATCTCGAACTGATGCACTTGCGCATGCCCGACCGGCTAAGCTTCACGATCGGGCTCGAGCCCGGGCTGGAGAGCCTGCGCTTTCCAACGATGGCGCTGCTGACGCTGGTGGAGAACGCGGTGCGCCACGGTATCGACCCGAGCGAGACCGGCGGTCGCATCGACATCGGCGCCCGGCGCGACGCCGCCAGCGGACGCGTCGCGCTGTGGGTCGCCGACAGCGGCGTCGGCCTGTCCGAATCGGCTGCACCGGGCACGGGGCTCGCCAACCTGCGCGCCCGCCTGCAGGCCTTCTACGGCGCCGACGCACGGCTCGACCTGCACGCGGTGTCGCCGCACGGCCTGCGCGCCGAGGTGGTGTTCAGGGCAGATGCCGGCACGCCACCATGAGCGGCCCGACTGCCCTGATTGCCGACGACGAACCGCTGCTGCGCGAGAACCTTCGCCTGCATCTTGCCCGGCTGTGGCCCGAACTGCAGATCGTCGCCGAGGCACGCAACGGTCGCGAGGCGGTGGAGCTGTTCGACACGCACCTGCCGCAGATCGCCTTCCTCGACGTGCACATGCCTGGCATGAGCGGCATCGAGGCCGCGCGCGCAGTCGCGCGGCGCGCCCAGATCGTGTTCGTCACCGCCTACGAGCAGTACGCGGTGCAGGCCTTCGAGCAAGGTGCGGTCGACTATCTCGTCAAGCCGGTCGACGAGGTGCGCCTGGCAGACACGGTGCAGCGTCTGCAGGCGCATCTCGCGACGGGCGGCGCGCCTTCATCGCCCGCCGCGCTGGAAGCGGTGCTCGACCGCATGGCCGACGAACTGCGCCGGCGCGCCGCGCCGCGCGGCTGGTTGCAGTGGATCAAGGCCTCGGTGGGAGCGAGCGTGCGCCTGATCCCGGTCGAACAGGTCGCGTTCCTGCGCTCGGACGAGAAGTACACGCTCGTCGCCTGGGATGGCGGCGAGGCGCTGATCCGCAAGACGATCCGTGAACTCGCCGACGAACTCGACCCCGAGCGCTTCGCGCAGGTTCACCGCTCGGTGATCGTCAACCTGCACCGCGTCAGCCAGGTCACGCGAGGCCTGAACGAGACCGCCGAGCTGAGTCTGACAGGCCGCAGCGAGGTGTTGCCGGTGAGCCGCAGCTTCTCTGCATCTGTTCCGCCAGATGTAGGCGACGCAAGGTCAGCGGACGATGACGGTGGCGGGCGCGTCGGCATCGGCCCGGGCCACGGGTGTCGCCGGCAGTTCGCGCGGCGCGTTCACGACGACGCGCTCGAGCTGCACGACCTGCAGTTGCAGCCCGGGGTCCCGGACGAACTCGCCGGCGAAGGCAGCGACCCCGGCGACCAGCAGCGTGAAGGTCAGCGCGGGCATGAAGAGGCGGTCGAACATGATGGGCTCCTCGGGAGTTGCGCGGGTTGCGATGAAGCGAACTCTAGGGGCCGAAGCGGGTGCCCGAAAGCTGCTTGCGACAGGCTGCCGGAATCGCGAGACAGGCTGCACAAGTGGCCGATGGCCGGTTGTCGAGCCCATGCCTCTGCGCCTTCGCCCGCTGCCGCAACGCGGCGCAGCGGCTCAGCGTAGGCGCTGCGGCGCACCCCACAGCCATGCTGCGCCGCGCACGCCCGAAGCGTCGCCGTGCAGGCTACCCGCCAGCCTCGTGCGCACCGGCTCGGCCACGCCAGCCGAGAACACGTGCCGTGCCCACAGCGCGGGAACGGTTGCATAGAGCCTGTCGATCTGCGACAGCCCGCCGCCGAGCACGATCACGTCGGGGTCGACGACATTGATCACCGCGGCGAGCGCACGCGCCAGCCGCGATTCGTAGCGTCGCAAGCTCGCGTCGCAGGCGGCGTCGCCGTCGGCGGCGCGCTGTGCGATCTGCGCCGCGCTCAGCGCCTCGCCACCACGCCGCTCATGGTCGTGCGCCAGGCCGGGGCCGCTGAGCCAGGTCTCGATGCAGCCGGTCTTGCCGCAGTAGCAGGGAGCGGCGTGGGCATCGTCGGCGTCCGGCCAGGGCAGCGGGTTGTGGCCCCATTCGCCGGCCAGGCCGTTGGCTCCCGCGAGCAGCGCGCCGCGCACGACGAGCCCGCCGCCGACGCCGGTGCCGAGGATCACCGCGAACACGACGTCGGCGCCCGCACCCGCGCCGTCGGTGGCCTCCGACAGCGCGAGGCAGTTCGCATCGTTGGCCATGCGCACCGGCCGGGCGAGCAATTCTTCGAGGTCGCGCTGCAGAGGCCGGCCATTCAGGCAGGTCGAGTTGGCGTTGCGCAGCAGGCCGCTGCGGGTCGCGCTGCCCGGCGTACCGATGCCGATGCGCGCCGTACCGAGGCCGGCCTCGCGCTCGGCACGGGCGACGAGCGCGGCGACTGCGGCCAACGTTGCACCGTAGTCGCCCTGTGGTGTCGCGACGCGCTCGCGCCAGCGCTCGCGGCCTGCGGCGTCGAGCAGGATCGCCTCGATCTTCGTGCCGCCCAGGTCGACGCCGATGGACGGCGCCGCGTCGGTCTGCTCCGCCGGGATCAGCACGAGCTCACAGCGGCTCTGTCCGTGCCATCAGCCAGGCCAGCGCATCGCCGTGCACCCGCGGCGCGAGGCGCCGCCGCACCTCGGCGTGGTACGCGTCGAGCCAGGCGACCTCGTCGTCGCGCAGCAGCGAGCGTTCGATGCAGCGGGTGTCGATCGGGCACAGCGTCAGCGTTTCGAAGGCCAGGAACTCTCCGAACTCGTTGCTTTCGGCAGGGACGTTGAGCACCAGGTTCTCGATCCGCACGCCCCACTGGCCGACGCGGTACAGGCCCGGTTCGATCGAGGTGATCATGCCGGGCTCCATCGCCATGGTGGCGTCGGGAACGGTCTTGCTGATGCTCTGCGGGCCCTCGTGCACGTTCAGGAAATAGCCCACGCCGTGGCCGGTGCCGTGGCCGTAGTCCAGGCCCTGGTCCCACATCGGCGCGCGCGCGATCGCGTCGAGCATCGGCGCCAGGGTGCCGCGCGGAAACTTCGTGCGGGAGAGCGCGATCGTGCCCTTGAGCACCAGCGTGTAGTCCCGCTTCATCGCCGCGCTCACCGTGCCGATCGGCCAGACGCGCGTGACGTCGGTCGTGCCGCCCAGGTACTGGCCGCCGGAGTCGATCAGCAGCAGCCCGTCGCCTTCGATCACGGCGTGCGACTCGGGCGTCGCGCGGTAGTGCGGCATCGCGCCGTTCGCGTTGAAGCCGGCGATCGTGGCAAAGCTCGCTCCCCGCAGGTCGGGCTGGCGCGCGCGCGCCGCGCCGAGCCGCTCGTCGACGGTCAGCTCGGTGAGGAGCTCGCCGCGCGCCAGGGCCTGCTCGAACCCCGCGTAGAACTCGCACATCGCGGCGCCGTCCTGCTCCATCGCCTCGCGCACGTGCACGGCCTCGGTGTCGCTCTTGCAGCTCTTCGCGAGCGTGCTCGGATTGATCGCCTCGACCACGCGCACGGCGGCAGGCACCAGCTCGCGCAGGCCGAGCGTCACGCGCCTGGGGTCGATCAGCAGCGTCGCGGTGGCCGGCAGTGCGGCGAGTGCAGACGCGGCCTGTTCGTAGGCCGCGAGCCGCACGCCGTCGGCGGCGAGGCGTGCACGCAGCGCGGCGTCGATCTTGCCGTCGGCGACGAACAGTGTCACCGCAGTTGCGTCAGCCGTTGCGTCGATCAGTGCATGGGCCAGGAAGACCGGGTTGTAGCTGACGTCGGCGCCGCGCAGGTTCAGCAGCCAGGCAATGTCGTCCAGCGTCGAGACGAAGTGGTGCGTCGCGCCGTGCGCGGTCATCGCGGTGCGAACCTGCGCCAGCTTGGCGGCGCGCGCAAGCGGCGCGTGCGGCGCGAGGTGCTCGAACACCGGCGCCGCGGGAAGTGCCGGCCGATCGGCCCAGACCTCGGCGAACAGGTCGAGGTCGGTGCGCAGCGTCACGCCGGCCGCATCCAGCGCGGTGCGCAGCGCGTGCGCTGCCGCGAGGCCGATGACCTGTCCGTCGACGGCGACGCTCTGCCCGCGCGCGACTTCCTGCGCCAGCCATTCGATGTGCCGGGTCGAGGCTCCCGTCGGAATCTTCACGAGCGCGATGCCGCTTCCGGCCAGCTCCGCCTCGGCCTGCGTCCAGTAGCGGCTGTCGGTGAACAGCGCCGCCTGCGTGCGGGTGACGACGAGTGTGCCCATCGAGCCGGTGAAGCCCGACAGCCACTCGCGCGCCTGCCAGCGCGCCGGCAGGTACTCGGACAGGTGCGGGTCGCTCGACGGCACGAGCACGGCCTCGAGCGCGTGGCATTGCAGGGCTTCGCGAACGCGTTCGAGGCGAAGTCGGACGGGCGAGGTTCGAGTGTCCATCGTGTGGGGCTTTCGTGAGTCGGCGAGCCGGGTGGGCTCGCCGAACGGGTTCGATTCTAGAAGCCTGTCGGCGTACGCACTCGCGTCCGGTTCACTCCGGCTCGCCCTGCGCCGCCAGCGCCTGCAGACGGCTGCGCACCAGGTGGATGTGGCTGCGCAGCGCGTAGAGCTCGTCGACGTACGACAGCGGCACCGCGATGCGCTCGACCCGATGCTCCAGGGCGTCGAGTTCGCGTGCGAGCTCGCTCGCGTTGCGGTGCCCGACCTCGGCTTCCACCGCGCGCAGCTGGCCGTACCAGCGGAAGACGCGCGAGCGGACGCGAAACTCGTAGAGCGGCGGCAGCATGCGCGACAGCGGCAACAGCACCGCGATGATCGTCACCAGCACCGGCCACATCCTCTCGAACAGGTTCGCCAGCCAGAACGGCAGGTAGCGCTGCAGGAACGGCACGCCGCTGCGGTAGAAGCGCTCCGCCTCGCTGGCCAGCGGGCGCTCGCTGTTGCGCGCGTTCGGGAACTCCCCCTTGTGCTGGAACCAGCCTGCGCCGCCGTGCACCTGCGCGGCGGCCTGCACGAGGAGCTGGATCAGCGCCGGATGCGTGCTCTCGCGCGCCACCAGCGTGCCGGTCGGCGCCATGAGGTGCATGTCGCGCGGTGGCATGTCGCGCCCGAGGTCGACCACGCCGCGCGGCAGCGTGACCGGACTGATGAACGCAAAGAGCCGCGAATAGGCCTCGACCTGCGCGAAGTCGACCAGGCCGATGCCCGGTGTGCGCAGCAGCATCTGCACCATCAGCGATTCCGGCGCCGAGACGATCGCCATCGCATCGATCCGGCCTTCGAGCAGTTCGACGACGCCCGGGGTCAGGCCGAGCCGTACCAGGTCGAGTTGCTGCGGCTCGAGGTGGTTGGCCTCGATCAGCCTCTCCGTCAGCACCGCGATGCCGCTGCCCGGCATGCCGATGTTGATGCGCCAGCCCGGCAGTTGCGCCAGGCTGTCGAACGGCGTCTCGCCGAGCCGGCGGCGTCTGGCGTCCTCGCGGTAGAAGAGCCACACGGGTTCGTAGAACAGGCTGCCGAGCGAGACCAGTCCGGCGTCGTCGTCCTGCTGCGGCCTGCCCTGGCGGTCGGCGCCACCTTGCACGAAGGCGAGGTCGACGCCCGAGTTCGGATCGCGCAGCAGCGCCAGATTCTCGGCCGAGCCCTGCGTCGTGCGCAGCTCGACGTGGATGCCGTCGGCCTTCAGCAGTTCGGCATAGCGTTTGCCGAATTCGGCGTACGCCCCCTGCGCGGCGCCCGTGGCGAGCACCACGCGCCGCGGCGGCGAAGGGTCGAGCACCCAGTAGGCGGCGACGAGCAACGCCAGCGCGAGCAGCACGAAGGGAGCGGTCGTGGCGAACAGGTCGCGTGTCGACAACGGGGCGGCGAGATCTCTGGGCATGGGGTTTCAGCGCAGCGGGGCGTGGGCGCACGATACCGCGCCGTGGCCCGGCTATGCTCGCGCACTGCCCCTGTCGCCGAATGCCGACCCCGATGACGAGCCGATCGACCGCTGTCCGCTGCGCCGCGCTGCGCCTACTGGGCGCCAGTCTGGCCGTGCTGCCCGGCCTCGCATTGGCCCAGGCGGAAGCGGCCCCGGTCTGGACGCGCGCCAACGCCGACCTGCGGGCGGGCTTCGAGACGATCAAGCTGCCGGGCAACGAGCACCTCGGTCTGCTCGGCTCGAGCTACCTCATCGAGTTGCGGCCCGGCCTGTGCGTCGGGCCCGCGGTCTACGGTTCGGTCAGCGGGCAGCGCGGCGGCCTGTTCACTGTCGGCGCCGAGGCCGCGTTGTGCACGGTGCTGGTCGGCTCGCTCAGCCTGGAGGCCGGCCTTTACGTCGGGGGCGGCGGCGGTGGCGGCGCGCCGGTTGGCGGCGGGCTGATGCTGCGCCCGCACGCCGACCTGCTGTGGGACTTCGGTGGTTACCGGGCCGGCGTGTCGGTCTCGAACGTGCGCTTCCCGAGCGGGCAGATCGACAGCACCCAATTCGGTCTGGTGCTCGGCATGAACACCGAGTTCAGGTACCTGCCGGGCGGGCGCGACGCCGTGCCGTTCAACGGCAGCGGGCGAACCGGCGTCGGCCTGGACCGCATCCGCGCGGTCGGCGGCGTCTACCGGCCGCGGGCGGGCAGCACCGCGAACAGCGGCGTCGCGCTGGAATCGAAGATCGCGTTCGTGGGCGCGCGCGCCGAGAGGTTCTACGCGCCGAATCTCTACGGCGGAATCGAGGCCAATGCCGCCGCCAGCAGCGGCGCCGCCGGCTACGCCGAGCTGCTGGGCACGCTCGGCGCCGAGTGGGCGCCGGTTCCGGACCGGCTGCAACTCGGCGGGCGCGTCGCCCTCGGCCTCGGCGGTGGCGGCGACATGCCGGTCGGAGGCGGCCTGCTCGCGAAGGCGGCACTCGATGCCGCGCTGCGGCTGTCGCGCGATGTCAGCTTGGGCCTGGAAGCGGGCTGGGCAAAGGCCCCGCAGGGCAGCTTCAGCGCGCCCTACGGTTCGCTCGCGCTGCGCTGGGACATGGACCACCCGCAGGGTCAGATGAGCAAGCTGACGCGCGAGGAATGGGCCGCCGGCGCCGCGGTCTACCGCGGTGCGGCGCGCAAGACGGGGCCGCCGCAGGACATGCAGAACGTGACGCTCAAGCTCAATCGCTTCGTCGGCGAATCGTTCTATCTCACCGGCCAGGTGCAGAGCGCCTACGCTGGCAACGCCGGGGCGTTCGCTGCCGGGCTGCTCGGCGCGGGTGTGCAGACTCGTCTCGGTGATCGACTGCGGGTCGGCGCCGAACTGCTCGCCGGCGCGGGCGGCGGTGGCGGCGTGGACACCGGCAGCGGCGCCATCGTGCAGCCGATGGCGTACGTCGGCGTCGACCTCCCGCGCTCGCTGTCGCTGCGCCTGGGGGCGGGGCGGGTGAAGGCGGCGAACGGTGCGCTCGACAGCACGGTGGCGGACCTCACGCTCGCGTTCACGTTCGGCGTGGCCAGCCGGCCCTGAACGCGTCGCTATGCTCCGCTGACGGCCCACCACTGAAGCGACGCCACACCATGCGACTGCTGCTTGTCGAAGACGACCGCATGATCGGCGACAGCCTGCGCCAGGCCCTGCGCGACGAGGGCTATGCGGTCGACTGGGTCTACGACGCGCGGGCCGCGAACGCGACGCTCGCGTCGGAACGCTTCGACCTCGTGCTGCTCGACCTCGGCCTGCCGAACGCGCAGCAGTGGGGCGGCGGCCTCGACGTGCTGCGCGCGCTGCGCACGCGCAGGGACGCGACGCCGGTGATCGTGCTCACCGCGCGTGACGCGCTCGGCGATCGCGTCGCCGGCCTGGACGCCGGGGCCGACGACTACCTCGTCAAGCCGTTCGAGCTCGACGAGCTGAACGCCCGCATGCGCGCCGTGCTGCGCCGCCATGCCGGCCGTGGCGAACCGGTGCTCGAGCACGCCGGGCTGCGGCTCGACCCGGCGACGCGCCAGGTCACGCTGCACGGCGAGCCGGTGGCGCTGTCGGCGCGCGAGTTCGCGGTGCTCGAGGCGCTGCTCGCGCGTCCCGGCGCGATCCTGTCGCGCGCGCAGCTCGAGGACCGCCTCTACGGCTGGGGCGAGGAGATCGAGAGCAACGCAGTCTCGGTCTACATCCACCAGTTGCGCCGCAAGCTCGGTGCCGACGCGATCCGCAACGTGCGCGGCGTGGGTTACTACATCGGCGGCCGCGGCGGCGCCGGGCAGGATGGCGGGCGATGACTTCCATCCGCGCCAGGCTGCTCGCCTGGATCCTCGCCACGCTTGCCTTCGGCGCGCTGGTGATGGGCTTCGCGGCGTACCGCAACGTGCTGCGCGAGACCGAGGCGTTGTTCGACTACCAGTTGCGCCAGATGGCGCTGTCATTGCGCGACCAGGGCGAGATCGCGCCGGCGCAGGCGGGCGCGCTGGCCGACACCGACTTCGACTTCGTGGTCCAGATCTGGACTGTCGATGGCCGTGCGATCTACGCCTCGCGCGCGCACAGCGAACTGCCGGCGCGCGCCGTGCTCGGCTTCGCCGATGTGGCGGTGCAGGGCAAGACCTGGCGCACCTTCAGCGTTGCCACACCCGACCGCGTGATCCAGGTGGCGCAGCCGGCGCAGATCCGCCAGCGCCTCGCCGCCGAGGCGGCGCTGCGCAGCGTGCTGCCGCTGCTCGCCGTCGCGCCGTTGATGGCGGCTGCCGTGTGGTGGCTGGTCGCGCTCGCCTTCCGGCCGCTGCGGAGGGTCGCCCACCACGTGCGCACGCGCGACGCCGAATCGCTGTCTCCAATGCCCTTGAACGGCTTGCCCGACGAGGTGAAGCCGCTGGTCGAGGCGTTGAACGCGCTGCTGCAGCGCCTGGCCACCGCGTTCGGCGCGCAGCGCGCTTTCGTCGCCGATGCGGCGCACGAGTTGCGCTCTCCGCTGACCGCGTTGCGCCTGCAGATCGGGCGGCTGCGCCGCTCGCCCGACGAGGCGG
The DNA here is from genome assembly GCA_963802435.1 of uncultured bacterium. Classification (GTDB taxonomy): domain Bacteria; phylum Pseudomonadota; class Gammaproteobacteria; order Burkholderiales; family Burkholderiaceae_C; genus CAIKUF01. The sequence continues at coordinate 240,895 of CAWDIT010000001.1, read as the reverse complement.
CGCGCGGGGCGGCGCTCGACGCGCTGTCGGCCGGCGTCGAGCGCGCGGTGCGGCTCGTCGAACAACTGCTGACGCTCGCGCGCAGCGAGCCCGGCGCGCCGGTTGCGGGTCGCGAGAGGATCGCTCTCGGCGAGCTCGTGCGCCAGGCGGTGGCCGACACCGTGCCGTTTGCGGTCTCGCGCGGCACGGAGTTCGAGTTCGACGCCGACGACGGTGTGCAGGTCGAAGGCGACAGATCGGCGCTCGCGGCGCTGGTGCGCAACCTGGCCGACAACGCGGTGCGCTATTCGCCGCCCGGCTCGCGAGTGCAGGTGCGCGTCGGCCTGGATGAAGGCGCGCCGACGCTGTGGGTCGACGATGCCGGGCCCGGCATTGCGGCCGCCGAGCGCGAGCGCGTGTTCGACCGCTTCTATCGACGTGGCGTCGACGGGCAGGGCGAGGCCGAAGCCGCGCAAGGCACCGGCCTGGGCCTGGCGATCGTGCGCAGCGTCGCCGAGCGCCACGGCGCGAAGGTCGCGCTCGGCGATTCGCCGCTCGGCGGCTTGCGCGTGGTGGTGCGGTTCGCGCCGAGGCTCTGATACGACCTCGCATTCAATTGCTTGGATAAGGGCGCCCGCTTCGGCAGTTTGGCGCGGGAGCGCCAGGCCGGGCTGGCGCGTTCTGCTCCGTGCCCGGTGCCGTAGGCCCCGGGCGTTCGCCAGGCACAAACAGTCCTCAGGACTGTTTGTGTCCGGGCTCTCTCCCCCGGCGCCGGCCTTCGGCCACCGCCTCCTCCTTTACCTGCGCAGAACACGCCAGCCCGACCTGACGCTCTTCACCACCGCTGTCGCACCGGCGCGCACGCAAGAGTGTCCCGCTGCTTCCTGGCCGAGGGCGGCGGGTGACCGGCTGCCGCAGGTAAAGGAGGAGACGCCAGCCGTCAGGCTGGCGTCGGGGGACACGGAGGCAGCCGGTCACCCGCCGCCCTCGGCCTCGCTCAGGCCTTGGCGTCGATACAACTGGGATCAAGGCGGCTTGTCGCACCGATCTCAGCGAGTCCGAAGCCACTCCGATTCCTTGCTGATTGAGCGCGAAGCCGTATGAGGCGCGCCACCGGCCGGTGCGAAGCTATGCGTCGCGCCCGGTGCCCACCGCGAAGACCTGCGTCGGCTCTGCCTTGCCCTTGAAGGGCACCGGGCCGAGCGCATCCACGGCGACGCCTTCGTCCAGCGCCGAGCGCGTCGCCTCGTCGATCAGGATCGCCCGCTGCGCGATCTTCGTGTGCGCCTCGAGCCGTGCCGCCAGGTTCACCGTGTCGCCGATGCAGGTGTAGGTGGCGCGCGTTTGCGTGCCGGTGTAGCCGGCCACCATCTCGCCGGTGGCGATGCCGATGCCGATGGCGATCGCCGGCTTGCCCTCGGCCCCGCGTTCGGCGTTGAAGAGTTCGATCATCTCGATCATCTCCAGCGCCGCGCGAACCGCGCTGGCGCAGTGGTCGTCCAGTGGCAGCGGTGCGCCGAAGATCGCCATCAGGCCGTCGCCGATCATCTGGTTGACGACGCCGCCGTGGCTGCTGATGGCGTCGAACATCAGCGTGTAATAGGTGTTGAGCAGCTCGATCGTCTCTTCGGGCGGCTGCGATTCGACGAGCGACGTGAAGCCGCGGATGTCGGAGAACATCACCGAGCCCTGGACCCGCCGCCCACCGAGCGCGAAGCCCGATTGCGCCAGGTCCTGCGCCACTTCGGTGGTAGCGAAGCGCCGCACCAGGGCCGATTGCTGGTCGCGCAGGCGCTTCTTCTCGAGGCTGGCGCCGATGCGCGCTTTCAGCAGCACCGGGTTGACCGGCTTCGCAAGGTAGTCCTCGGCGCCGAGCTCGATGCAGCGAACGATGTTGGCCACGCCTTCGACCGACGAGGTCACGATCACCGGCAGGTCCCGCAGTTTCGGATCCGCCTTCAGCTGCTCGAGCACCTGGAAGCCGTCCATCTCGGGCATCTCGATGTCGAGCAGCAGCAGGTCGAAGGGCTCGCGCCTGAGCATTTCGAGCGCGATGAGGCCGTTCTCGGCCAGCGCGGAACGGTGCCCCTGCAAGTCGAGACTGCGCGCCAGCAGCAGGCGGTTGACCTTGTTGTCGTCGACCACGAGCACGCGCGAGCCCGGGTCAGCCATGGCACATATCCTTCAATTCGGCGGCGGCGCGCGCAAGAGCGGCGTCGATCGCTTCGATTGCCGCATGGTCGCGCGCCGGTTCGGCCGCCAGCCCGTTGAGCTCGAGCTCGCGCGCCAGGGCGCCGAGCGCCGAGGCGCCGAAGGTGTGGCTGTTCGACTTGAGCGAATGCGCGGCACGTCGAAAGCGGTCGGCATCCGCCGCGGCGCGCGCGTCGCGCAACTCGGCCAGCAAGGCGGGCGCGTCCTCGAGAAAGGTGTCCACCAGTTCGGTCACGAACTCGGCGCCAGCGGCGTCCTGCAGTTCCTTGAAGGTGGCGCGGTCGATCGCCGGTGCGTCCATCTCAGTTCCCCTCGCGTGCAGGCACGCGCTTCAAGGCTTCTACCAGGTCGTCGACGCGGATCGGCTTGGTCACGTAGTCGTCCATCCCGGCGGCCAGGCATTCCTCGCGGTCGCCCTGCATCGCGTTGGCGGTCATCGCGACGATGCGCGGGCGCTCGCCGGGATTCCACTTCGCCGTGATGCGGCGTGACGCTTCGAGGCCATCCATCTCGGGCATCTGCACGTCCATCAGCACGACGTCGTAGGGCTGGCGCTCGACGCACTCGATGGCCTCGATGCCGTTGCTTGCCACGTCCGCCCGGTAGCCCATTTGCTGCAGCAGGCGCAGCGCGAGCTTCTGGTTCACCACGTTGTCTTCGGCGAGCAGGATGCGCAGTGGGTGGCGCTGGGCCAGCGTCACGTCGATCTTGGGCTTGCTGATCGTCGGCGCGGCGCGCGCCGCCGCGTCGGTGGCGCTACCGAGCAGCGTGACGAGTGTGTCGAAGAGCTGGCTCTGGTGCAGCGGCTTGGCCAGCGTCGCCGCAAAGAGCGCGCTGCCCGGCCCCTCGGCCGCCTCGCGCCGGCCGAGCGAGGTGAAGAGCACCAGGGGCAGCACATGGCCGGCCCCGCGGATGCGCGCGGCGAGCGTGGCGCCGTCCATGCCGGGCATGTGCATGTCGAGGATCGCGAGGTCGAAGCGCTCACCCACCAGCATCGGCAACGCCTGCGCCGGATCGGCCGTGTCGCGGGCGACCATGCCCCACCTGGCGGTCTGCAGCGCGAGGATGCGGCGATTGGTCGCGTTGTCGTCGACGACGAGGATGCGCTTGCCCTTGAGTGCCGGCTGCTCGCCGCTGATGCTGCGCCGCGACATGGGCGCCGCCGTGGCGATCGGCGCGCGGATCGTGAAGCGGAAGGTCGAGCCCAAGCCCTGCCCCGCGCTCTCGGCCCACATGCTGCCGCCCATCAGCTCGGCCAGGCGCTTGCTGATCGCGAGGCCGAGGCCGGTGCCGCCGTACTTCCGCGTCGTCGAGCTGTCGGCCTGGCTGAAACTCTGGAACAGCCGGCTCATGCCCTCGGCAGAGAGGCCGATGCCGGTGTCGCGCACGGCGAAGGTGATCTCCACCTCGCTGTCGGAGGTCGGCGCGGCGGCGTTCACGGTGAGCACCACTTCGCCGGCCTCGGTGAACTTGACGGCGTTGGCGAACAGGTTGAGCAGCACCTGGCGCAGCCGCGTCACGTCGCCGATGAGCGCCTGCGGCACCTCGCTTTCGAAGAGGTAGGCGATGTCCAGGTGCTTCTCGGCAGCGCGCCCGGCAACGAGGTCGAGCGCCGACTCGACGCACTCGCGCAGGTCGAAAGGCTGGCGCTCGATGTCCATCCGACCAGCCTCGATCTTCGAGAAGTCGAGGATGTCGTTGATGATCGTCAGCAACGAGTCGCCGGAGTCTCGGATCGTCGAGGCAAAGTCGCGTTGCTCGTCGTTCAGCGGCGTGTCGAGCAGCAGACCGCTCATCCCGATCACCGCGTTCATCGGTGTGCGGATCTCGTGGCTCATCGTCGCCAGGAAGGCGCTCTTGGCCTCGTTCGCGGCTTCGGCCGCGGCTCGCGCTTCCTGCGTCTGCTTGAACAGGCGCACGTTCTGGATCGCGATCACGGCCTGGTCGGCGAAGGTCTTGAGCAGGCCGAGCTCCTTGTCGGAAAAGCCGGTGGCGGGCTGGCGCGCGACGATGATCCCGCCGATGCCGCGGCCCTCCCACATCATCGGCGCCACCGCCTGCGAATAGGTGCCGATGCCGACCTGCTCGGCCACGATGCGCAGGCCCGCGGGCACGTCGGAATCGGCGAGCACGTCGCGGTAGTGAAGCACTCGCCGTTGCTGGATCGCGAGTTCGATGCCACCCCCGGCCAGCGGGCGCGGGAAGCTGCGCCGCAGCGCCTCGCGCGCCGGCCCGTGCGCCGCCGCGAGATGGAGCTGGGCGCTGTCGTCGACGATGAAGATGTCGGTTTCGGTGGTGGCGAAGAGGCGCCGGCAGCTGTCGACGATCTTGTCGAACACCGGCTGCGTGTCGGCGACCGAGGCGCCGATCACCTGCAGCACGTCGGCGGTGGCGGTCTGCTGCTCGAGCGCCTCCTTGGTCTCGTTGAACAGGCGCACGTTCTCGATCGCGATCACGGCCTGGCGGGCGAAGGTCTCGAGCAGGGCAACGATGCGTTCGGGGAAGTCGCCCGGTTCCTTTCGGGTGACGCTGATGATGCCGATGGCCGCGCCGCCATGCATCATCGGCACGCCGAGCATGCTGCGGTAGCCGCGCTGGCGCGCCAGTGCGCGCCAACCGTCGCTCAGCCCGGCATCGGTCTCGCTGTCGACGACGATCTGCGCCTTGCATGTACGCACTGGCTCCAGCAGATACGTGGTCGCGACGGGCAGAACGCCCATGTCGCGAAGCGCCTGGGCGCCGGCATCGTCGGTGGTCGTGAACGCGGCCAGGTGCGCTTGCCCGTCATGCACGCGCCACGCCGTGGCCGAGAAGCCGCCGACCAGCCGCCGCGCGCTGTTGACAATGGCATCGAGCACCGGCTGCACGTCGTCGGGCGAGCCGGCGATCACCTGCAGGATCTCGGCCGTCGCCGTCTGCCGCTCGAGCGCCTCATGCGTGTCCTTGAACATGCGCGCGTTCTGGATCGCGATCACCGCCTGGTCGGCGAAGGTCTTCAGCAGCGCTATCTCCTTGTCGCTGAAGGGCTGCGGCGGAAAGCGCGTGACGTGGATCGTGCCGATGCCCTCGCCCTGCCACAGCATCGGCGCGATCAGCATCGAGAAGTTGCCGACGTCGCGCCCCATCTGGCGCATCGCCTCGGGCACCCGCGGTCCGTTGATCATGTCCGGGTAGTGCACCACCCTGCGTTTGCGGATCGGGTAGCTCTGGTAGCCCTGGGACAGCGGCCGTGGGTAGCCGCGGTCGAGAAACCGGCGTGCGTCCTCGGCGGTCATGTCCTGCTGCTGTGGCGTCACCGCGATGGCCTCGTGGCGCACCATGCCGTCTTCGCCGACGAGCGAGATGATGGCCGAGGTGCTGCCGAACAGTCGCTGGCAGCTCTGCACGATGGCCTCGAACACCGGTGCGCTGTCCGACACCGAGTTGCTGATCACGCTCAGTACCTCGGCCGATGCCTTCTGCTGCTCGAGCGCCTCCTTGGTCTCGTTGAGCAGGCGAACGTTCTCGATCGCGATCACGGCCTGGTCGGCAAAGGTCTGCAGCAGGTCGATCTGGCGCTGAGGGGTCTGGCCGGCATCGGGCCAGGCGACGTGGATCGTGCCCACCGGCAAGCCGTCCCTCAGCATCGGTGCGGCGACCATGCGCCGCCAACCGCCGGTGCGCGCCAGCGGCGCCAGCGCATAGGCCCGTTCGTCCTGGGTGTCCTCGACCGCGATCGTCTGCCGCGCGAGGATGACGCGCCCTGCCAGCGAGTGTTCATCGACCGGCAGCGGGTACACCCCGGCCGCCTGCGCGATCGCTTGCGCGGACCAGTTGCGCGTCGCCGCCACGTGGATCAAACGCCCGTCGGTGCGCATGATGGCCATGTTCCTCGGCTGGAACAGGCGCATGCCGCAGTCCATGATGACCTCGAACACCGGTGCGACGTCGGTGGGCGACTCGCTGATCACGCGCAGCACCTCGCTGATCGCGGTCTGGTACTCGAGGGATTCGGTCAGCTCGGTGGTGCGCTCCTCGACCTCGTGCAGAGCCTCCCTGGTCTCGTTGAACAGGCGCACATTCTCGATCGCCACCACCGCCTGACGGGCGAAGGTCTGCAGCAGCGCGACTTCCTTGTCGGCGTAGAGCCCGGTCTCGGCACGGTTCACGGTGATCGCGCCGACGATCTGCTCGCCGTGCAGCATCGGTACCGAGAGTCCGCTGCGAAAGCCCGCGCGCTCGACGACGCGCTTCATGCTCGGCGAATAGTCGGCGTCGGATTCGGCCATCAGATCGGCCACGTTGATCACGCCGCGTTGGCGGATCGCGCGCGCCGCGATCGATGTGCTGCCTTCGAGTCGCTGCGGCCAGGCGTCGCGCAGCGCCGCCGTGCCTTCGGCGTTGACGCCGTGCAGGCTGGCCAAGTGCAGCCACTCCCCGTCGAAGCGCGTCACGAGGCAGTAGCGCGCATTGGTGAGCGCGGCGGCGCGCTCGGCAATGATGTCGAACACTGGCTGCACGTCGGTGGGCGATTCGCTGATGACCTGGAGCACGTCCGAGGTGGCTGTCTGCCGCGCCAGTGCCTCCTGCGTCTCGTTGAACAGCCGCGCGTTGTGCAGCGCCACGCCCATCGCCGCGGCCACGGTGACGAGCAGCTGGATCGTGGCGTGTCGAAGGCGTCCTCGCGGTCCAGGCTGACGAGGCGGATCGTTCCTTGAAAGCGGCCGCCGATCATCACCGGCACGAACACGCTCGAGCGGCTCGGCGTCGTGCCGGGCACACTGCGCACGCCGTGCGCCGCGGTCTCCTGCGGGTTCCTCAGCAGCAGCGGCTGCCCCGTGCGCAGGATCGCGACGACCTTGTCCTGCGGGCCCACGGTAAAGGAGCGGGATGGCGATGCGTTGTCCGCGCTCGAGCACGTACAACTGGTGCACGACGCTGGTCGCCTCGTCGAACCAGGCGATGCCGATGTCTTCGGTCGCGAACAGCGCGCGCAGCCGGTCGCCGACCACCTCGACGATGGCCTGGAAATCGAGCTTGGCGGCCACGCCCTGCTGGATGTCGTTGACCACGGCGAGCTCGGCGGCGCGCTGCTCGGCGTCGGGACTGCGCGGTGCGGGCGTCGGCGGTGCGCTCGGCGACCTGCTGCTCGAGGCCGGCAGCGAAGCGCAGGTTGGCCAGCGCCACGCCGGCCTGGCCGGCGAGAAGCGCGAGCAGATCGCGGTCGGCGTCGCCGAAGCGGCCGAACGCGCCCTCGATGTCGGCGTAGAGGAAGCCGAGCACCTCGTCTTGGGCCAGCAGCGGCGCGACGATGCACGAGCGCTGGTCCACGCCGCGGCAGCCTTCGGGGCCGTGACGCAGGCGGGCGACGCGGCTGTCGCGGGCTTCGTCGAGCCAGGGCGTCACGGCTCGCAGCAGCGTTGACGCATCCTCGCCGGCGGGCAGCAGCGCGCCGGCGATCTGGCCGGCCATTGGGCGCGTCGAGCACCAGCAGCACGCGCTCGGCGCCGCTGAGCTCGGTGACCTCGTCGATCAGGAAGTCGTGCAGCTCGCCGGTGCTGCGCAGCGCGTTCATCCGCATGCCGGTATCGACGAGGCGCTGGAAGGGCTCGACCGCCGCTGCTCGGCAGCGCGAGGTGCGCCAGCCGCCCCGCGTCGTCGACGCCGCGGCTGGCCGACTCGCCGAGCCATGCGGTCGACGATGCCGCGGTTGACTTCGAGCTTGTTCAGGTAGCTTCGGCGCAGGCCCGCGTCGCGCACGTTGGCGCACCGCCTCGAGCAGCAGGCCGTGGGCGCGCTGCAGCGCGGCGACCAGGCCTCGTCGTCGCGGCCGCCGGCGGCGAGCGCGCGGCTGTGCCACCACCAGATGTCCTGGCTCTGGCCGAAGCCGGCGCGGGCGAAGCCGTGGCTGCTGTGCAGCCCGACGCCGCGCTCGCGTGACGCGCAGGGCCGCGGCGGCGTCGCCCTGGAGCAGCAGCACCTTCGCCAGCGGAATCAGCACGTAGAGCTCGAATCCGGGGTTCGTCGTGCGGATCCGGCGCAAGAAGGCGCGCAGACGCTTCGATGCGGCCCCGGCGTCGCCCTCGGCCAGGGCCAGGGCACTGGCCCAGATTTCGCGATCGTCGTGTGTGTATCGGCTCGTCGAGCGAGGTGACCAGCGCGTCGTACGCCGGCCACTGCGCGCGCACGTCCGCCACGTCTCCGAGCGTGAGCTTCCAGTTGAGCATCGCGCCAAGCTCCAGCGCCAGGTTCAGCCGTGCGCCCATGCGCTGGGCCGGCGCCATGCACACTTCGCCCAGTCGGCAGGCATGCCGCCAAAGCCCCAGTTCGGCAAACGCGAGCGAGAGGTTGCCGACGATCAGCATCCGGCCATAGGCGTTGCCCGCGCGCTCGCAGGCCTGTGCCGCCTGTTGCAAGCAGCGTCATCCGCTCGGCGATGTCGGTGCTGCTGAAGCTCAGCACGTTCAGTGCATTGGCCAGACCGTGGTCGTCTCCGCACTGGCGCGCCAGCGCGGCGGCGCGTTGCGCCGCCGTGCGCGAGGCCTCGTTGCGCGACAGGCGCGTCTGCGCGAACGCGATGACCCAGTGAGCGCGGCCCAGCCCAACCAGATCGCCAGCCGCGTCGAACAGGTCGGCAGCGTGCTGCGCCGTGGCCACCGCGGACTCGGGCTGCGCACCGCGCAACTGCGCCTCGGCCTCGCACAGCAGGCTGCGCGCCAGCAGCGGGCGGTCGCGACCTTGCTGCGCCAGGGCCGCCGCCTCGCGGGCCGCCCGCAGCGCCGGCTTGCCTTGACCCAGGCGCATCAGCACCAGGGCCTGGCGGTTCAGTGCCTGCACGCGGAGCGCGGGTTGCTTGCACGCATCGGCGAGGGCCAGCATCTCGGCAGCATCGCGCGCAGCATCGTCGAAGCGCCCCTCGGCGGTGAGCGATTCGACGCGCAGATCGAGCAACGCCACCCGCTGGGCGCGCCCAGTCGCGGCGCCGCCAGGGCCTCGGTGGCGGCGGCGATCGCCTGCTGCTGCTTGCCCGCCCAGGCCAGCGCGGCGATTCGCGTCGTGGTGTCACCGCGCATCACGGCTCCTCGCGGCCAGCAGGGCCTCGACCAGCGCATCGACGCGGATCGGCTTGGTCACGTAGTCGTCCATGCCGGCGGCGAGGCACTCCTCGCGGTCGCCCTGCATCGCGTTGGCGGTCATCGCGACGATGCGCGGGCGCTCGCCGGGCTTGTTCTTCGCGGTGATGCGCCGCGAGGCTTCGAGCCCGTCCATCTCGGGCATCTGCACGTCCATCAGCACGACGTCGTAGGGCTGGCGCGCGATGCACTCGATGGCCTCGATGCCGTTGCCCGCCACGTCGGCGCGGTAGCCCATCTGCTGCAGCAGGCGCAGCGCGAGCTTCTGGTTCACCACGTTGTCTTCGGCGAGCAGGATGCGCAGCGGGTGGCGCGCCGCCATGCCCGCGTCCATGCGCGGCTTCGCCGCGGTCGAGGTGGCGCGGCGCGGCGCGGCATCGGCCTCGCCGGCCAGCAAACTGACCAGCGTGTCGAACAGCTGGCTCTGGCGCAGCGGCTTGGCCAGCGTGGCCGCGAACAGGCTGTTGCTGGCCTCCTTGCGCCCGAGCGAGGAGAACAGCACCAGGGGCAGTGTGTGCCCTGCAGCGCGGATGCGCCCGGCCAGCGTCGCGCCGTCCATGCCCGGCATGTGCATGTCCAGGATCGCGAGGTCGTAGGTCTCGCGGCCGAGCATCTGCAGCGCCATCTCGGGAAACTCGGTGTCCTGCACCACCATGCCCCACTTGGCCGTCTGCAGTGCCAGGATGCGGCGGTTGGTGGCGTTGTCGTCCACCACCAGGATGCGCTTGCCGGCGAGCTGCGGCTGCTGGCCCAGGAAGTCGCGCCGCTGGCCCTGCGGCAGCTCGGCCGGCACGGCGCGGATCGTGAAGTGAAAGCTGCTGCCGTGCCCCGGCCCGGCGCTCTCGGCCCACATCGTGCCGCCCATCAGCTCGGCGAGCAGCTTGCTGATCGCCAGCCCCAGCCCCGTGCCGCCGTACTTGCGCGTCGTGCCGCTGTCGGCCTGGCTGAACTTCTGGAAGAGGCGACTCATGCCCTGTTCGGACAGGCCGATGCCGGTGTCGCGCACCGTGAAGTGCAGCAGCTCGCCCTCGGGTCGGACCGTCAGCACCACCTCGCCGGCCTCGGTGAACTTGACGGAGTTGGAGAGCAGGTTGAGCAGGATCTGGCGCAGCCGCGTCACGTCGCCCTCGATGGCGGCGGGCACCTCGCCCTCGAACAGGTAGGCGATGTCCAGCCGCTTCTCGGCGGCGCGGGAGGCAATCAGGTCGAGCGCCGACTCGACGCACTCGCGCAGGTCGAAGGGATGACTCTCGATGTCCATGCGCCCGGCCTCGATCTTCGAGAAGTCGAGGATGTCGTTGATGATCGTCAGCAGCGCGTCGCCCGAATCGCGGATGGTGGTGGCGAAGTCGCGCTGGTCGTCCGACAGCGGCGTGTCCAGCAGCAGCCCGCTCATGCCGATCACCGCGTTCATCGGCGTGCGGATCTCGTGGCTCATCGTCGCCAGGAAGGCGCTCTTGGCTTCGTTGGCGGTCTCGGCCTGGGCCTTGGCGATCTCCGCTTGCTCGCGTGCCTGTTGCGTCTCCTTGAACATGCGCGCGTTCTGGATCGCGATCACGGCCTGGTCGGCAAAGGTCTTGATGAGCGCGATCTCCTTGTCGCTGAAGGGCTTCATCGGCAGCCGCGCCACGCCGAAGGCGCCGATGCCCTGGCCCTTCCAGATCAGCGGCACCCACAGCAGCGAGCTGTTGCCCATCCACTTCGTCTGCTCGCGCACCTGGGCCGGCACGTCCGGACCGTGCTGCACGTCGGGAAAGTTCAGCACGATGCGCTTGTGGGCGCAGTAGCCGTGCATCGTCTCGCGCAGCGGCGCCGGGAAGGTGCGATGCAACCACTCGACGACCTTCGGGTACATCGCGTCGCCCGGGAACTGCGCCGAAGGGTTGACGTTCAGGTGAACCAGACCGTCGTCACCGATCAGGCCGATGTTGACGTAGTTCGTGCTCAGGATGCGCTGCGCGCTGCTCAGGATGCGCTCGAACACCGGCGCGGTGTCGGAGACCGAGTTGCCGATCACTTCGAGCACTTCGGCGCTCGCGGTCTGCTGCTCCAGCGCCTCCTTCGTCTCGTTGAACAGGCGCACGTTCTCGATCGCGATCACCGCCTGGTCGCCGAAAGTCTGCAACAGTTCCACCAGATGCAGCGCGAACGGCCCCGGCTCGCGGCGCGTGACGCTGATCATGCCGATCGGCTGGCCGTCGCGCAGCAGCGGACAAAAGAGCATGCTGCGATAGCCGCGCAGGCGCGCCAGGTTGCGCATCATCTCCGGGGCCTGCGCGGCGTCCTCGGTGTCGGTGATGCGCACGATCGCGCCGTCGCGCAGCGGCGCGGCGAGCGGGAAGTCGGCGAACGCCATCGGGAACGAGCCTCGAAGCGCCTCGTCGGCGGCCGGGCTGGTCGGCGTGAATGCCACCAGGTGCAGCTTGTCGTCGAAGATGCGGAACACGGCGGTAGAGAACCCGCCGATGAGCCGATTCGAGCTCGTCGCGATGGCCTCGAAGACCGGCTGCACGTCCGAAGGCGAACTGGCGATGACCTTCAGGATCTCGGCGGTACCGGTCTGGCGCTCGAGTGCTTCCTTCGTCTCGTTGAACAGGCGCGCGTTCTGGATTGCGATCACGGCCTGGTCGGCGAAGGTCTTGAGCAGGGCCTGCTCCTTGGCGTCGAGGATCTGCAGCGTTTCGCGGCCGACGAAGATCGAGCCGATCGCGCGGTCGTCCCAGATCATCGGCGCGACCGCCAGCGAGTAGTTCTCTCCGTACTGCAAGGCAATGCGGCGCACGCCCTCGGGCACGTCCGGGTCCTTCAGCACGTTGGCGTAGGTGACCATCCGGCGTTCGCGGATCGCCTGTTCGGTCGCCGTGCCCTCGAGTGCGACCGGAAAGATCTTGCGCGTGCGCTCGATGCGGTCGGCGTTCGGTCCGCGCATGGCCGCGAGGTGGAGCAGCCCGTCGTCGCCGACCAGGAACACGATCAGGTTGTTGCCGCCGAAGAGCCGCTCGCAACTCACGAGGATCTTCTCGAACACCGGTTTCGGGTCGGACACCGACGCACTGATCACCTGCAGGATGTCGGCAGTCGCGGTCTGGCGCTCGAGCGCCTCGCGCGTCTCGTTGAACAGCCGCACGTTGTGGATCGCGATCACCGCCTGGTCGACGAAGGCGCGTAGCAGCGCGATCTCCTTGGCGCTGAACGCGCCGGGCACCTTGCGTGCGATGCCGAGGGCGCCGATGCACTCGTCGCCCTGCACGATGGGCAGCATCAGCGACGAGCGTATCCCTTCGCCGACCTGCACCCGCTTCTCGTGCGTCGGCAGGTCGATCGCCGACCAGTCGGGGATGTGGAGCATCCGCTTGCCGAGGATCACCTGCGACGGGAAGTTGGCCTGCACATCGAGCGGCACCAGGGACTGTCCCGGACCCGTGACCGATTCGCCCGGCCTGGCGATCGACCTCATCCGAAAGCCGTCGCCCTCGCGCATGAGCAGCATGGCCGCCGCGTCCTTGAAGAGCCGGAACGCCGTGCCGACGATGGCGTGGAACACCGGCTGGATGTCGTCGGGCGACTCGCTGATGACGCGCAGGATCTCGGCCGTCGCCGTCTGCTGCTCGAGCGCCTCGCGGGTCTCGTTCATCAGGCGGGCGTTCCTCATCGCGATCTGTGCCTGCGCGGCAAAGGCCTGCACGAGCGCGATCTGCTTGTCTGTGAACGGCCGCACGGTGGCGCGAACGAGCGTGAACACGCCGACGATCGCCCCACTTTCGTCGACCAGGGGCACGCTGAGGTTGGTTCGAACACCGCCCAGTTCCACATTGGCGACCAGGAACGGGTCCCCGGCCTGGTAAGCCTTCGACGCCCTGAGATCGGTGACGTGCAAGAAAGGCCGATTCAGGGCGTCGCGGCCCCCCAACAGGTACTTCAGGGGCACTTGCTTGTTGACGATGTATGCCGCAAAGGCCGGCGGCATGGTGCTCGTGCCGCCGACGGTGGGCCGGGCCATGCCTCCATCGACGAGCCAGAGGCCGCCCCCGTCGGCGTCGCACAGCCTGATCGCCTTGACGACGATCGCGTCGAACACCGGGTCGAGCTCGCCGGGCGACGCATTGATGACTTCCAGCACCTCGGTCGTCGCAGTCTGCCGCTCCAACGCCTCCTGCGTTTCGTGGAACATGCGCGCGTTCTGGATCGCGATCACCGCCTGGTCGGCGAAGGTCTGCAGCATCGCCAGCTCCTTGGCGCTGAACGCGCCGCGCGAGCGGGCGACGCCGATCGCGCCGATGCCCTTGTCGTTCCACAGCATCGGCGCGAAGGCAAGCGACTGGTAGCCCACCTGCTGCCCCATGCGGCGCAGCACCTTGGGCACGTCCGGGGCGTCGCCGAGCACGTCGGGCCAGTGCACGACGCGTCGTTCGCGAATCGCGATGCCGGCCGGCGTCAGGTCTACCGGCGCCGGAAAGGTGGCGGCGACGATGTCGTGCGCCTTGCCGACGTAGGCCGCGATCTGCAGCAGGCCCAGCTCGTCGACCAGCAGCACGTCGAGTTCGTCGCCGCCGAACAGGTGCTTGCAGCTGTCGAGGATCTTGTCGAACACCGGCTTGGTGTCGGCGACCGAGCTGCTGATGACCTGCAGGACCTCCGCCGAGGCCCTCTGCTGCTGCAGCGACTCCTGCGTCTCGTTGAAGAGGCGCACGTTCTCCATCGCGATCGCCGCCTGGTCGGCGAACGAGGTGACGAGCTCGATCTCCTTGGCGTCGAAGGCGTGCGCCTCGGCGCGGCCGAGCGTCAGCACGCCGATCGTCGCGCCATCGCGTTGCATCGGCACGGCGAGCAGCGTCCGGTAGCCGCCGACGCGCTGCACGTCGGGCCGGCCGTAGCGCGGGTCCGTCAGCGCGTCCTCGACCTGCACCGCGTGTCCGCTGGCCGCGGCTTCTGACGTGATGCCGTCGCGCAGGCTGAGCTTGGGCGGGTGGGCGGCCAGGTGCTCGATCAGCGCGTGCGTGGCGCCGAACAGCCCGGACGCGAGGCACAGGTCCCCCTCTACCTTGAAGATGACGCCGAGCGACGCGCGGCACAGCCGTGCGGCGGTGCCGATCAGCACCTCGAGCACGGCCGCCAGGTCGAAGGTCGTGCGGCTGATCGCCTTGAGCACGTTGGCGGTGGCCGTCTGGCGGTCCAGAGCTTCCTGCGTCTCGTTGAACAGCCGCACGTTCTGGATCGCGATCACCGCCTGGTCGGCGAAGGACTGCAGCAATTCGAGCTGGTGGGCGCTGAACTCCCCCGGCTCCTTGCGGGTGACGCTGATCGTGCCGGTGGCCGCGCCGTCCTGCAGCATGGGCACGATCAGGATGCCTCGGAAGCCGCGCCGGCGCGCCACGTCGCGCAGGGCTGCCGCCGACTCCGGCAGCGCTTCGGTGTCGCTGACGGACACCGGCGCAGCCGTGCGCGCCGCCTTCGAGTGCGCGACCGGCATCGGGAAGGCGTGCTTCAGCGCCTCGTTGCCGGCCTCGTCGGTGCTCGACAGCGCGACCAGATGCAGCTCGTCGCCGACGACGCGGGCCACCGCGGTCGAGAAGCCACCGAGCAAACGATAGGCGCTGTTGGCGATCGCGTCGAACACCGGCTGCACGTCCGACGGTGAGCTGGCGATCACCTTCAGGATTTCCGCGGTCGCGGTCTGGCGCTCCAGCGCTTCCCGGGTCTCGTTGATCAACCGCACGTTCTCGATCGCGATCACGGCCTGGTCGGCAAAGGTCTTGAGCAGGTCTGCCTGGCGCTTGGGCGTTGGGCCCG
This sequence comes from uncultured bacterium, assembly GCA_963802435.1. Lineage (GTDB taxonomy): Bacteria > Pseudomonadota > Gammaproteobacteria > Burkholderiales > Burkholderiaceae_C > CAIKUF01. The sequence continues at coordinate 225,803 of CAWDIT010000001.1, read as the reverse complement.
GTTCCTTCCAGCCGACGAGGATCGCGCCCACCGGCGCGCCGTCCTTGAGCATCGGCGCGCCCATGATGCGCCGCCAGTTTCCGGCCGCGGCGAACGACTTGTTGTAGGCCGGGTCCGTCAAAGCGTCATCCATCGTCAGGGCCTGGCCCGACAGAATCACCCGCCCGGCCACGAGCCCTTCGCTCGGTGGTGCGGGATAGACCGAATGCGCCAGCTCGATCGCCTCTCGTGGCCAGTTCCGCGTCGCCACCAGGTCGACCACACGACCGTCGAAGCGATAGACCGCGGAGACCGCGCTGCCGAACAGTCGCACTGCGCAGTCGAGGATGGACTCGAACACCGGCGCCACATCGGTCGGCGACTCGCTGATCACGCGCAGCACGTCGCTGATCGCGGTCTGGTACTCGAGCGATTCGGTGAGTTCGGCGGTGCGTTGCTCGACCTTCAGCAGCGCCACCTTCGTCTCGTTGAACAGGCGCGAGTTCTCGATCGCGATCACCGCCTGGTCGGCGAAGGTCGTCAGCAGCTCGACCTGCTTGTGCGTGAAGGCGCGCACCTCCAGGCGCCAGACGACGATCACGCCGACGACCTCGTGGCCGCTGAGCATGGGCACGCCGAGCATGCTCCGGTAGCCCCCGAGGCGCTGCGACTCCGCCTGGCTGTAGTCGGGGTCGGCGAGCGCATCGACGATCTGCACCGGCTGCCGGTCCTGGACCACGCGCCCGATCAGGTAGCCGCGCTCAGGCCGCACCGGGATGTGGGCGATGTGGGCCTCGAACTCGGGCGAAGCGCCGCAGGATGCGGCGAGGCGGTAGATCTCGCCCTTGGGCCGGAAGACGAAGCCGTGGCTGGCATCGCACAGCCGCGTCGCGTTGTCGATCAGCGTGGCCAGCGTGCGCTGCAGATCGAAGGTCGCCTGGCTGATGACCTTGAGCACGCTTGCGACGGCGGTCTGCTGGTCCAGCGCCTCGCGCGTCTCGTTGAACAGGCGCACGTTCTCGATCGCGATCACGGCCTGGGCGGCGAAGGTCTTGAGCAGCTCGATCTGGCGCTGCGGGAACTCGCCCGGCTGCTCGCGGCAGATCGCGATCGCGCCGATGGCCTTGGCGTCGTGCATCATCGGCACCGCCATGTTGGCGCGGTAACCGGCCAGTCGCGTCGCTTCCTTGAGCTCGTAGTCCGCGTCGGCCAGCACGTCGGGGCATTGCACCGGCTTGGCCTCGAGGATCGCCCGCGCAGTGATGGCGCCGCGCCCGGGGCGCATCGGAAAGCTGGCCTTGACGGCCGCCTCGGCCTGCGCCGAGATGCCGTGGAAGGCCACGAGGTGGACCCATTCGCCGTCGAAACGGGCCACGCCGCCGATGTTGGCGCCGCACAGCCTCATCGCGCGGTCGGCGATCGCGTCGAACACCGGCTGCACGTCGGTTGGCGACTCGCTGATCACGCGCAGGATGTCGGCGGTCGCGGTCTGCTGCTCGAGCGCCTGCTGCGTCTCGTCGTGCAGGCGCGCGTTCTCGAGCGCCACGCCCATCGACGCGGCGACCGTCTGCAGCAGGCGCACGTCGGCCTCGCCGAAGGCGTTCTCGCGTTCGTGATTGTCGAGCACGATCGCGCCGAGCACCCGATCGCTGGCGACGATCGGCACCTGCACGGTAGACAAGGGATAGTCCATGCCCGGCCGCCGGTACAGCCCCCAGGACTTGGCCGCGGCGGGCGTGTTCATCACCACCGGCCGGCGCTCGCGTAGTTCGACGAGCAGCCGGTGATCGGGGTCGAAGCGGCGCACCGGTCGCGGATACACGCGCTTGCCGTGCACGACCTGGTACAGGAATCGGATCTCGTGCGCCGCCGCGTCGGCCCAGTGAATGCCCAGGTCAGCGGTCCTGAACACCTCGCGCAGCTTGTCGCCGACCAGGTCGACGATGGCCTGAAATTCAAGCCTGGCGGCCATGCCCAGCTGGATGCCGTTGATCACGGCCAGCTCGCTGGCGCGCTGCTCGAGCTGCGTGGTGCGCTCGGCCACTTGCTGCTCGAGCCCGGCCGCAAAGCGCAAGTTGGCCAGCGGCACGGCGGCCTGGGCCGCGAGCATCGCGAGCAGGTCGCGCTCGCCGTCGCGGAAACGGCCGCGGGCACCTTCGATGTCGGCGTAGAGAAAGCCCAGCAACTCGCGCCGCGCGATCAGCGGGGCGACGAGGCAGGAGCGCTGGTCGATCGCGTCGGCGCCCTCGGGCCCGTGGCGCAGGCGCACTTCGCGGGTCCGGCGGGCCTCGTCGAGCCAGGGCGTGACGGCCTCCAGCAGCGCCTGCCCGTCCTCGCCGCGCGGTAGCAGCGAGCCGGCCAGTCGCGGCCCGCCCGGCGCCTCGAGTACGAGCAGCACGCGTTCGGCGCGCGAAAGTTCGGCGGCCGCTTCGATCAGGAACGGGTGCAGTTCGTCGGCGTCGCGGATCTCGGCCAGGCGCAGCCCACTATCGACCAGGCGCTCGAAGCGCTCGCGCCCCCGGGCTTCGCCAGCCGCGAGCGCTTGGCGGGCTGCCGCGACGGCCGGCTTGCGGTGGGCGGAGCGCGGTGGTCGGGGTGCAGTGGCCATGGACGTGCTCTTGGACGACGGTTTGACTGCAGGCCCGCTCGCGCCTTCGCAAGTGCCTGGCGCGGGTGGAACGGCGGCCCCTGCTGCGGCGCGAACACGCGACCGGCATCGCGGGAGCCGGCGCCGAGTCTACGTCGGCATCCGCCGAGCTGCTGCCGGCGTTTGCACCACCCTGCGCGCCATGCGGTCGGCGCGGCAGGGTCGGGCCGTTCAGGCCGCCGGGCGGGCGGGCTTGCGCCTGCGCCTCACCTCCACGTGCTTCCAGCGCCGGTGCACCCAGTACCACTGCTCGGGGTGGCGGACGACGAGTCGCTCCAGCGCCTGGTTGTAGGCGCGCGTGTTGAGGCGGATCGCCTCGCTCGTGTTCTCGCTTTCGATCGGGGCGAGCGGTGCCTCGAAGCGCAGCACGTGGCGGCCGTCGGCCTCGCGCCAGCTCGACGCCGGCAGCACCGGCGCGCCGGTCGACAGCGCGATGATCGCCAGGCTCTTGAAGGTCCACGCCGGGTGGCCGAGGAAGTCGACTGCGATGCCGTCGGGCGGGCCGGCGTGCTGGTCGAAGGGCAGCACGACGGCGTCGCCGCGGGCCAGGCAGCCGAGCAGGGCGTCGAGCGAGTCGCGCTTGGAGAAGACGCCGAAGCCGGCCTGTTCGAAGCGGCGCGTCACCAGCCGGTCCAGCCACGTGGGCTTGATCGGCCGGCGCACGAAGTGAAACCTGCCACGCAGCTCGGGGAAAAGCGCGATGCCGGCGGTCGTCGAGACCTCCCAGTTGCCGAAGTGGCCGGTGAGAATCAGGATGCCCTTGCCCTGGTCACGCGCGGCGATGAAGTTGGCGATGCCTTCGACGCGCACCAGCGCCATCTTCCGCGCCTGGCTCAGCCAGCGGAAGCGCACGAACTCGCCGAGCAGCCGCCAGAGGTGGCCGTAGTGCGCGGCGGCGAGGCGCGCGATCTCGGCGCCATCGACGCGCTCGCCATACACCCGCTGCAGGTTCGCGTTCACGACCGCACCGCGCAGCGGCAGGAAGCGCGCGATGAAGCGGCCCATGCGCGACGCCTGCATCCGCGCCGGGACCGCCAGCGCGATGGCCGACGCACTCGCGCGGTCGTGCGTGAGCGACAGCTTCACCGCGGCGATGCGGTTCAGATCAAGAACGTACTGAGCGGCCGGGCTGCAGGCGAGCTGCGGCGCGCCATAGGCATCGCGCACGACCGAGAAGTCGGTCGCGGTGATCCGACCCAGCGCGGCCTCGCGGGCGAAGAGCTTCAGGCAGGCTTCCTTGGCGGCGAAGCGTGCGGCGAGGCTCGCCGCACGGCCGGGCCCTGTCTCCGGCATCGTCGAGCTCCTGCCTCGAGAAGAACGCCGTCAGGCCGTCGGGCGGCGTCTCGCGCAGCAGGCGGTCGATGCGCGCGATCTCGACGCTGTCGATGCCGCAGCGGTCGGCGCCGGGCGCCGCCGCTTCGGTCATCGGGCGGCGGCGCCGGGCATTGGATGGCGCCTCAATCCTTCAATTTCGTGATCTTGTTGCCCTGCACGCCCAGGCCGGCCATCAGGCCCTTCTGGCCGAAGATGAAGGCGTAGATGTCGTCCTTGGCCGTGGTCGTGGTCATGGTCTTGGCCTTGCCCTCGTCGATGACGACCACGCTCGGTCCGACGCCGACCTCGAAGCCCTCGTTCGCGCCGAGCGCGGCAACCGCCTTGTCGTTCATCAGGAACATCGCGTAGCCGTAGGTTTGCGCCCCCGCCTGCAGGCCGTACGAGGCCCCGCTGGTGTTGTAGTAGCCGACCGCCTTGCCGCCCTTGAAGAGCACGCCGTCGCCGTACTGGCCGCCGATGCCGATGCCGGCCTTGGTGACCTTGGGAAACACGACCACCGCAGCGGCGCTGCCGGCCAACGACTTGGCGGCTGGGACGGTCGAGGTCAGCTTCTGGAGCGCGCCGCGCGCGTCGCGCTCCAGCGCGGAGCGGTCGGCTGCGAAGGCACCCGCCGGACAGAGCAGCCCGGCGAGCAGGGCGACGGCAATTGCGCGGCGCGGGGGGTTCACTATTTGCATGACGCTGTCCTTTCAAGTTCAGGTCACGGGGCGCGCAGCACAAGCGCAGCGTTGGTCCCCGCGAAGCCGCGGCAAATGATGAGCGCGACGTCGCTGCGTGGCGCTCGAAGTGTGGCAGACAGTGGCAGTCCCGCGCAATCGGGCGCGATCTGGTCGAGCGTCGCGATGCCGGGCACGACGCGTCGCTTCAGCGCGGCCAGCGCCAGCACCGCATCGAGAATCCCCGCCGCGGCGATCAGGTGGCCGAAAGCCCACTTGAATGCCGTCACCGGCGGCATCGCGGCACCGAACACCTGGCGCAGCGCGGCGGCTTCCGACGCGTCGGACTGCGGCGTGCCGTTGCCATGGGCGACGATCATGCCGACGTCGATGGGGCGCAGCTTCGCATCGTCCAGCGCCTGTTCGATGGCCCGCACGACGCCGTCACCGTCGTCGCGGATCGTGAGCAGGCCTTCGGCCTCGCAGGCGAAGCCTCCGCCGAGCACTTCGCCGATCACGCTCGCCTTGCGCCCGATCGCCGAGGCCTCGGTTTCCAGCATCAGCGCAGCGGCGCCCTCGCCGAACACGCTGCCGTCGTGGCGCGCGTCGAACGGTCGCAACGCCTCGCTCGCGAGCAGGCCGACGCCGTGGTAGTAGAGCAGCATCTGCGGTTCGATCGGGGCGTCGTGGCCGACGGCCACTGCGCGGTCGGCCTCGCCGTGGCGCAGCGCTTCGAAGGCCTCGACCACCGCCAGCGTGCCGCCCGCGCTGTGATTGGTGATGCAGGCGTTCGGCCCCTTCAGGCCGTGGCGGATACCGATGTGCCCGAGCACGTTGTTCGGCAGCGTGCGCAGCAGCCACATCGGGTTCACGGTGTCGACGAGCTGGCGCCCGAAGGCCTGCAGGTCGCCCTTCGCTGCGGTCAGCAGCGGCAGGTAGTCGTACTGGTTCTGGTAGTTGCCGCCACCCGAACCGACGTAGACGCCCGTGCGGTCGCTCGTGATCGCCGCCTCGGCGGCGTCCTGCGCCTCGCGGTGGGCGAGGAGGCCGGAGCCTTCGATCGCCCGGCCTGCGGCGTACAGGCCGAACAGGTCGGTGCGGCGGATCAGCTTGTGCAGCTTGCGGTCTTCGACCAGTGCGCGCGGATTCAGGTCGACCACCTCGCCGGCCTCGCGCATCGGCCAGCCGGTGGTGTCCCACTGCTTCACGGGGCCGATCGCGCTGCGCCCCGCGAGCACGGCGGCGAGGATGGTCTCGGGGTCCATGCCGGCCGCGCAGACGGCCCCGCTGCCGGTGATGACGATCTTGGAGGGCGTTGCCATGGGTGCTCCGCGCGGCTGGATCAGTTCACCGAAGCGACGGATCCGCCGTCGACCTCTTCGGGGTGTCGGAGCACGACGCAACTGTTCGATCCGCCGAAGCCGAACGAGTTGGACATCGTCATCCGTACACGTTGGCGACGTGCCTCGCCGAGCACGAAGTTCAGGTCGCAGTCAGGGTCTGGCGCGCCGTAGTTGGCGTTCACGGGCATTTCGCCGCGCTGGATCGCGAGTGCGCAGATGGCGATCTCGACCGCGCCGGCGGCGGCGATCAGGTGGCCCATGCTGCTCTTGGTCGAGCTCACGTTGAGCCGCGCCACCGCGTCGCCGAAGACGGCTCGCGTGGCCGCGGTCTCGCTGCGGTCGTTCATGCCGGTCGAAGTGCCGTGCGCGTTCAGGTAATCGATGTCGGCCGGCGCGGCGGCGGCGTCGGCCAGCGCGGCGCGCATCGCCTGGATCGGTCCGTCGCCGTCGGGCGGAGAGTCGGTGATGCGGTAGCTCGACAGCGAGTTGCCGTCACCGGCGAGTTCGGCGTAGATGCGCGCGCCGCGCTGGCGTGCCGACTGCCACTCTTCCAGCACCAGGAAGCCCGCGCCTTCGCCGAGCAGGAAACCGTTGCGCGTGGCGTCGAACGGGCGGCTGGCGCGCTCGGGCGCATCGTTGTCGGGCGAGAGCGCACTGAGCAGGCAGAAGCCGGCAAGGCCGACCGGGCTGATCATCGAATCGAAGCCGCCGGCAAGCATGCGGTCGACCGCGCCGCGGCGGATCAGCTTCAGCGCCGTGCCCAGCGCCTGCCCGCCCGAGGCACACGCGGTGTGCACCGCGGTCGCATAGCCGCGGATGCCGTGACGCCGCGTCAGCAGCGCCAGCCCCTGGCTCGAGTTGCTGCGGCAGAACACCATCGGGTCGTTCGCTGCGGCGTCGGAGAGCAGGCGGTCGGCGTGCACTTCGCCGTCGGCAGCCGAATGTGCGTGCAACGCCGTCAGGTCGGTGAATTCCGAGGTCATCATGCCGGCGCCCACCGCGCAGCCCCAGCGCGTGGCAGTGGCGTCGGTCGGGCGGATGCCGGCGTCGCAAAGGGCCTGTTCGGCCGCCACGAGCGCAAAGCGATGCGCTCGCGTGGTGTGCTTGAGCAGCCTGCGGTCGCCGATCGCGTCGTCGCGAAAGTCCTTCACCTCGGCGGCGATGCGGACCGGGAAGCCGCTGGCGTCGAACAGGCTGATCCCGGCGCCCCCGCTGCGCCCGGCGAGCAGCGCCCGCCAGGTCGATTCGACGTCGTTGCCCACCGGCGTGACGAGGCCGATGCCGGTGATGGCGACGCGTCGCCTGCCGCTGGGGGTCATGCCGGGTTCCTTCTGTCGATTTCGAGGCGCGCCGTGGCGACGGTCTTGCCGCTGGCGGCCTGCGCGCTGAGCAGGATGCGCCGTGGCGCGTCGGCGGTGCGCCGGGCCGCGATCTGCAGCACGTCGCCCGGCGCGATGAAGGAGCGCATCTTCACATGGGTCATGCGCGCCGGCCGCTCGCCCGGCGCGGCAATCTGCAGGGCGAGGGCGATCTGCGCGTCGAGCAGCAGCGTTGCCGGGAACACCGCTCGACGCGGGAAGTGGTCGCCAAAGAACGGCGCCGACGAGGGCACCTCCAGTGTGGCGGTGATCGAGTCGCCGTCCACCACCGCTCGGTCGACGATGCGCGGTGCGACGACGCCGTGAAAACGCCCCGGCTCCGCGCCCGGCCCGCGCAGCAGCGCCAGACGTTCAGCCAGCGCGGCCGGCGAGTCGAAGTCTTCGACCGGCAGCATCGGACCGAGGCAGTCCTCGAGCTCGATCACGAGCCGACCCTCGACGCGCGCCCAGCCGGCATAGGCCACGGCGTCATCGTCGCAGTGCTCGATGACGACGCCGAGCTCCAGCGTCGCGCCGGGCTGGACCTCGCCGTGGAAGCGGGTCTGGTTGGCGAGCGCTGCGACCGGCCGGCCGCGAAACGCGATCTTGTCCATCGCCACCCAGGCGGCGAGCTGGCCGACCGCTTCGGCGACCAGGCAGGACGGGAAGGCAGCCAAATTCGATGGCACCGCGAACCGGCCGCTCGCCCTGATGCCCGCTTCGAACTCGGTGATCCGGTCGACGAACGAGAACGCCGCGAAGTGCTCGCCCATGTAGTCAGATCAGGCTGCCGCCGCAGTGCCCGCCGGGCCGCCCCAAGGGCGCTGCGCGCCCCCGCGGGGGGCAGCGAACACAAGGCCGAAGGCCGAAGGACAGCCGAAGGCTGGTCCCGCGAAGCGGGATGCGGCTGTGCCGCACAAAGCGAGCTTGGGGGCCGTCATGCAGCGCCCGCCGGGCCGCCCCAAGGGCGCTGCGCGCCCCCTCGGGGGGCAGCGAACGAAGTGAGCTTGGGGGCCGTCATTGGGCCTCGCGCTGCGCGGTGATCACGAGCTTGCAGAAGGTCTCGGGGGTGAACAGGCGCGGGATGTCCTTTGCCTTCATCGGCGTCTTGAAGCGCTCGGCCGGGATCTCGCTCAGGTAGCTGCGCAGTTGCGCCATGCCGGCCTCGCTGACGACGCCGTTGGCCTCGAACTCCGCCTCGCTCAGCGCGCCGCGCGCGTTCTCGACGATCTTGCCTCGCGGAATCTTGATCTTGAAGGCTCGCTCGAGGCGGAACACCATGTCGAGGAAGTCGATCGACTCTGCATCCAGCCCCTCGATCAGCGAGACGTCGAGCACGATGTCCTCGAGGTCGCAGCCGAGCGCGTCGGCCATGGTCGCGGCGACGGTCGGAAAGACCGCCATGATCTCTTCCTTGGTGATTGGGGTCGTCATTGTTCTCTCACTCCATTTTGAAACCGCCGTCGATGCTCAACACCTGCCCCGTCACGTAGCTCGCGTGCCCGGAAGCGAGGAACCATACCGCATCGGCCACCTCCTGCACCTTTCCGTAGCGGCGCAGCAGGATGCGTGCAAGCACCGCGTCGCCCGACTGCTCTCGAACCTCGGCCGACATCTCGGTTTCGATCACGCCGGGTGCGACGCAGTTGACGCGGATCTTGCGCGGTGCCAACTCCACGGCGAGTGCGCGCGTGAAGGCGTTGATCGCGCCTTTGCTGGCCGCGTAGTTGGTCTGCCCTCGGCCGCCCTTGTCGCCTGCCACCGAGCTCAGATTGACGATCGTTCCCGAACGCTGCGAGGTCATGTAGGGCACCACCGCTCGCGTCACGTTGAACACGCCCGTCACGTTCGTCGCGAGCACGGCCGCCACGTCCTCGTCGTCGAACGCGGCGAGCGGGTTGTCGCGCGTGATGCCGGCGTTGTTGACGAGGATGTCGATGCGGCTGCAGCGGTCGGCCACGCGCTCGACGGCGGCGGCGCAGGCGGCGGAATCGCGGATGTCGACCTGCTCGGCGGCGACCTTCCAGCCGGCGGCCTGCGCGGCGGCGACGACCTCGTTCGCCGCGGCAGCGTTGTCTCGATAGAAGAACGTCACGTCGGCGCCGTCGGCCGCGAGCCGCTCGACGATCGCGCGCCCGATGCCGCGGCTGCCGCCGGTGACGATGGCGGTCTTACCGGCGATGCCCTGAGGTGGTGCTCATGTCAACCGGAGATCGCGAAGCCGCCGTCGACGATCAGCGTGTGGCCGTTGATCATGTCCGCCTCGGGCAGGCACAGCAGGTAGACGGCGCCGGCCACGTCCTGCGGCGTCAGCACCGGCCCGGCGGGCGCGCGCGCGGCGTAGTTGGCCAGCACTTCGCCGCGGTTCGGAAAGTACGCCAGCGCGTCGGTGTCGACCACGCCGGCGCTGACCGTGTTGACGCGGATGCCGCGCGGCCCGAGTTCCTGCGCCAGCGCGCGCACCAGCGCCTCGAGCGCCGCCTTCGACGCGCCGATGAAGCCGTAGCCCGGCATCGCGCGCGACGCGCCCAGGCTCGACAGCGCGATGATGCGGCCACCCGCCGGCATCAGCGGCAGCGCGCGCTGCACGAGCAGATTGAGTGCCAGCGCGTTGGTTTCCATGCACCAGCGCCAGTGCTTCAGCGTCATCTCCGTGGTGGGCTTGAGCACGCCGCTGGCGGCGTTGCTGACGACGATATCGACGCGGTCGAAGTGCCTGGCGAATTCGGCGAAGAGTTCGTCGACACTGTCGGGAATGCCCACGCTCGCCTGGATCGCGACGGCGCGCCGGCCGAGGGCGCGGATCTCGGTGCACAGCGCCTCGGCCTCGGCGGCGCTGTTGTAGTAGTTGGCCGCGACGTCGCAGCCTGCGGCCGCCAGCTTGAGCGCGATCGCGCGGCCGATGCCGCGCGCCGCGCCGCTGACGAGGGCGACCTTGCCGCTGAGGGGGCCTGGCATGCTTGGGGGTTCCTGCTTCGCTCTGGTTGCGATCTGACCTGAGGACAAGTCAGTCTTCTCTGAAAGCTTCGTTTCGGCGTGGGCGACGCCCGGCGCGGCGGGGTCGGCGGGCAACGCGCGATTTTACCCGGTCGGGTGCGCAGGGCGTGGCAGGGCGTGGCGCGCACTGCCGGGCGGGCCCGGGTGCTCCGCGGGACGCGACGGCCCTAATCCTCGCCTCACGTTCGGTTAATCGGGTCCTAACCGCCCGGGCCTACCTTCTCGTCGTCGGGATGCGTCGCGTCCCTCACGTTCGCAAAGGACCTGCCATGACCACGAACCTGAAACCCCTCGCCTTCGCACTGGCTGCCGCGGGATTGATCGCTGCCGGCAGCAGCGGCGCGTTCAGCCTGAACCCATCGACCTGGCTGGCCAAGGACACGCCCGCTGCCGCGACCCCGGCCGCAACGCTGGCGGCCGCGGTGCCTGCACCGGTGGCGCCGCTGCCGGCGGGTGCGACGCCGAACTACCGTGCCATCGTGCAGCAGGCCGGCCCGGCGGTGGTGGGCGTCACCGTCGAAGGCACGGAGAAGGTTGCTGCCGGCGACCTGCCGCCAGGCATGCAGGACGATCCGTTCTTCCAGTTCTTCCGCGGCATCCCGGGCTTCCCGGGTCGCATGCCGGGGCAGGGGCGCGGCGGCGAGATGCCGTTTCGCGGCCAGGGCTCGGGCTTCATCATCAGCAGCGACGGGCTGATCCTGACCAATGCGCACGTGGTGCGCGACGTCAAGGAAGTCAGCGTCAAGCTGAGCGACCGGCGCGAATTCAAGGCCAAGGTGCTCGGCACCGACCCGACGACCGACATCGCCGTGCTGCGCATCGACGCCAGGGGCCTGCCGACCGTGCGCCTGGGCGACGCGCAGCAACTGCAGGTGGGCGACCCGGTGCTCGCCATCGGCTCGCCGTTCGGCTTCGAGCAGACCGCGACGCAGGGCATAGTCAGCGCCAAGGGGCGCTCGCTGCCGGGTGACGCGGCGGTGCCCTTCATCCAGACCGACGCCGCGGTGAACCCGGGCAACTCGGGAGGGCCGCTGTTCGACGGCACGGGCTCGGTGGTCGGCATCAACGCGCAGATCTACTCGCAGTCGGGCGGCTACCAGGGGCTGTCGTTCGCGATCCCGATCAACGTCGCGCTGAAGGTGAAGGACCAGATCGTTGCCACTGGCAAGGCGCAGCACGCGCGGCTCGGCGTGACGATCCAGGACCTGAACCAGACGCTCGCGCAGTCGTTCGGCCTCGAGAGGCCGGACGGCGCGCTGATCGCCAGCGTCGCGCCGGGCAGCGCGGCCGCCGCGGCGGGCCTGAAATCTGGCGACGTGGTCACCGAGGTCGACGGCGAGCCCATCGTTCGCTCGGGGGCGCTGTCGAGCCGCATCGGCCTGGCGACGCCGGGCGAGACGGTCAAGCTCAAGGTCTGGCGCGACAAGGCGCCGCGCGAGGTCGATGTCAAGCTCGGCCGCGCCGAGGACGGCGAGAAGACCGCCTCGGCCGGGCGCAAGGAGGTCGAGCCGGGTCAGCTCGGCCTGGCGCTGCGCCCGCTGACGCCCGACGAGCGCAAGCAGGCGAAGCTCGAGCAGGGCCTGCTGGTCGAAGGCGTCGCCGGGCCGTCGGCGCGCGCCGGCCTCGCCCCGGGCGACGTGCTGCTGGCGATCAACGGCCAGGCGGTGAGCTCGGTCGAGCAGGTGCGCAGTGTGATGGAGAAGAAGCCCAAAAGTGTGGCACTGCTGGTCGAGCGCCGCGGCGAGCGCATCTTCGTGCCGGTGAACCTGGGGTGAGAGCGCACAGTGAAAGGCGAGGATCGCGCGAGCCGTCGGCCCTATGAAGTGAGGCAGGCGAGCGCGATCGTGCTGCGCCTGCACTTCTTTCTGCGCAAGGCGGACGTTCCGGCGCAACCCCGGGACAGGGATCGACCCGCGCAGCGATCGGCGAAGCGGCGGGCTCGATGCCCGCGACTGAGTGCCGTCGGGCCTCAAAGATCGGTGCGCAGCTTCCAGATCTCCGGGAACAGCACGACGTCGAGCATCTTGCGCAGGTAGCCGACGCCACTCGTGCCGCCGGTGCCGCGCTTGAAGCCGATCACCCGCTCGACGGTCGTCACATGACGAAAGCGCCAGAGGCGAAAGCTGTCTTCGAGGTCGGTCAGCTCCTCGCCGAGCTGGTACAGATCCCAATGCGTTTGCGGCGCCCGATAGGCCACCAGCCAGGCCTGCTCGACGGCATCGCTGGCGACATAGGGCTTCGTCCAGTCGCGTTCGACATGGCTTGCCGGCACGGGCAGGCCGCGCCGCGCGAGCAGGCGCAGCGACTCGTCGTACAGCGATGGCGCGCGCCAGGCGGCGTCGACGCGCGCCAGCAGGTCCGGGCGGTGGGAGTGCGGTTTCAACATCGCCGCATTCTTGTTGCCGAGCATGAACTCGATGCAGCGGTACTGCCAGCTCTGGAACCCGCTGCTGCTGCTGAGGTAGGGTCGGATCGCCGAATACTCGGGCGGCGTCATCGTCGCCAGCACGTCCCAGGCATGCACCAGCTGCTCCATGATGCGGCTGACGCGGGCGAGCATCTTGAACGCGCTGCCGAGTTCGTCGCGCGCGACGCAGGCGACGGCGGCGCCGAGCTCGTGCAGCATCAGCTTCATCCAGAGTTCGCTCGTCTGGTGCTGGACGATGAAGAGCATCTCGTCGTGCGCCGGCGACAGCGGGTGCTGTGCGGCGAGGACGGCGTCGAGATGGAGGTAGTCGCCGTAGCTCATGTCGCGGCTGAAGTCGAGTTTGGCGCCCTCGTCGGCGACGATTCTTTCCGTGCTCATGTCTTTCCTCAAGTCACTGCGGCCCGCTGGCTGAATCGCGCCTCGCGCCACTCGTCGGTTTGCAGGACCTGACGCAGCTGCTCGACCGCGTCCCAGGCATCGACGAAGCGCGTGTACAGCGGCGTGAAGCCGAAGCGCAGGATGTTGGGAGTGTGCGCATCGCCGGCGCGGAAGTCGCCGATCACGCCGCGGGCGATCAGCGCCTGCACGATCGCGTAGCCGCCGGACGTTCCATCGGCCTCGTGTGCCAGGCAGACCTGGCTGCCGCGCAGCAAAGCATCGCGCGGCGACACGACCGCGAGACCCGTGCCGGCGCAGCGTTCGTCGACCAGGCGCGCAAACAGATCGGTCAGCGCCACCGATTTCCGGCGCAGCGCCGCGATGCCGCCGAGCGGCTGCGCCGCGAGCAGCGTGTCGACGCCGCATTCCAGCGCGGCCAGCGAGAGCACCGGCGGCGTGCCGCACAGATAGCGCGAAATGCCCGGCGCGGGGCGGTAGGTGCTCGCGAATTCGAACGGCGCCGCATGCCCCATCCAGCCCGACAGCGGCTGCCAGAAGCGCTCGGCGTGGCGCGGATGCGCCCAGACGAACGCCGGCGCGCCGGGGCCGCCGTTGAGGAACTTGTAGCCGCAGCCGACCGCGAAGTCGGCCTGCGCAGCGTGCAGGTTCACCGGCACCGCTCCGGCGCTGTGCGCGAGGTCCCAGACGGTGAGCGCGCCGGCCGCGTGCGCCTGCGCGGTCAGCGCCGCCATGTCGTGCATGCGGCCGCTGCGGTAGTTCACGTGGGTCAGCATCAGTAGCGCCACGTCGCGCTGCAGTCGCGCGGCGATTTCGTCGTGCTGCAGCAGAACGAGCTCCCAGTCGAGCTCGCGGCACAGGCCTTCGGCGATGTAGAGGTCGGTCGGGAAGTTGCTGCGCTCGGAGACGATGACGCACCGCTGCGGGCTGTCTTCACGCACGATCTTCGAGGCGGCCGACAGCACCTTGAACAGGTTGACCGACGTCGAGTCGGCAACGACCAGTTCGCCTGCACCGGCGCCGACGAGCTGCGCGATCTTGTTGCCGACGCGTTGCGGCAGATCGATCCAGCCGGCGCTGTTCCAGCTCCCGATCAGGTCGCGCCCCCACTCCTGTTGCACGACCTGCTGCACGCGCGCGGCGGTGGCGCGGGGCAGCGCGCCAAGAGAGTTGCCGTCGAGGTAGATCAGCGAGGGCGGCAGCTCGAACTGTGCGCGCAGTGGTGCGAGGGGGTCGGCAGCGTCGAGGGCCAGGCAATCTTCTCGGATCATTTGGGGAGTTCCCGCAGGATGGCCCTCACGGGCGAGGCATCGGCGTCGACCCATCGCAGCGGCAGCGCGATCAGTTCGTAGTCGCCTTCGGGCACGTCGTCGAGCAGCAGGTTCTCGAGCACCCGCAGGTCGAGGCGTCGCAATCGCTGATGGCTCGGCAGCGTCTTGCTCGACGCCGGATCGATCGACGCGGTATCGATGCCGATCAGCCGGACGCCCTGCAGTGCCAGCCATTCGACGGTCTCGGGCGCGAAGGCGCTGAAGTCGTCGATCCAGCCGATCGGCGCGCGCTCGCAGGTTCGCACCAGCACGCGTGGCGGCAGCGCATGCGCCGCATGCTCGAGGTGCCGAACGGTGACGAGCGGGCCGCAGGCCATGGCATGGATCACGCGGCAAGGTCCGAGGTAGGGCGCCAGCGCGACGTCCCCGATCGTCGTTGCGCCGTCGGCATAGTGCAGCGGCGCGTCGGCATGCGCGCCGACATGCGGCGACAGCGTGACGGCGCTCACGTTGACGGGGCCGCCCGGGCCGATGCGCGCCACCCACTGCTGGGAATACGCGGTATCTCCCGGAAACACCGGCGAGCGGCCCGAGACGGGCGGGGAGATGTCCCAGATCTGCATGCGAGAGGGCGTGTGGGCTGTTCCAGAGTCGCACGGTAGCATCGCGCCGCTGCCCCTGGTATCGGTAGATTCATGCGCACGAGCGCAGCCAGAGATCCGCCCGCGGGCGCCGCCAACATGCCGTACAGACTTCTCGCCGACGCCGTGCTGCTGCTGCACTTCGGCTTTCTCGCCTTCGTCGTCGTCGGAGTCTTGCTCCTGCCGCGCTGGCCGCGCCTGGTCTGGCTGCACCTTCCGGCGCTGGCCTGGGGCGCGTACGTCGTGCTGGCCGGCGATATCTGCCCGTTGACGCCGCTGGAGAGTGCGCTGCGCGAGAAGGGAGGCGGCAGCGGCTTCGAGGAATCGTTCATCGAGCACTACCTGCTGCCGCTGATCTACCCGGGCGAGGTGCAGGGCGCGACGGGGCGCCGCCTGCAGGCGGCACTCGGCGTCGCGCTGCTGCTGTTCAATGCGGGCGTCTATGCGCTGCTCTGGTGGCGTTATCGACGCCACGCGAGGCGGCCCGGCGACGCGGGATGATCTGGCTGAGGGTGCATCCCGTTGTGGCTTCGGCCCGGCGCGACGCGCCTTCACATCGCTGCGCGATGTGAGCCTGCGCCGAAATCGTATGCCGGCCCTGCGGGCCGCCGTCTCGGCTGTCAGCCGATCCGGCCGAGCAAAAGGTACTCCATGAGTGCCTTCTGCACGTGCATTCGATTTTCCGCCTCGTCCCAGACTACGGACTGGGGGCCGTCGATGACTTCGGCTTCGACTTCCTCGCCGCGGTGCGCGGGCAGGCAGTGCATGAAGAGCGCGTCGGGGCGCGCCGCGGCCATCATGTCGGCGTCGACGCACCAGTCGACGAAGGCCTTCATGCGCGCTTCGTTCTCGGCCTCGTAGCCCATGCTGGTCCAGACGTCGGTCGTCACCAGATGGGCACCCTCGCAGGCGTCGAGAGGATGGTTGAAGGTCTTCACGCAGGCGCTGTTGACGACGCCAGCCATCCTGGGGTCGATTTCGTAGCCGCTCGGCGTGCTGACGTGCAGCGTGAAGCCGAGGATGTCGGCTGCCTGCAGCCAGGTGTTGGCCATGTTGTTGCCGTCGCCGACCCAGGCGACGATCTTGCCTTGGAGGCAGCCGAGGGCGCCGCCTTCACCGCCGCGCGGTCCGCGGTGCTCGATGAAGGTGAAGATATCGGTCAGGATCTGGCACGGGTGGTATTCGTTCGTGAGGCCGTTGATCACCGGCACCCGTGAGTTGGCGGCGAATGCCTCGAGCTTGGCCTGTTCGAAGGTGCGGATCATCACGATGTCGACCATTCGGCTGATCACGCGGGCGCTGTCTTCCACCGGCTCGGAGCGGCCGAGCTGGCTGTCGGCGGTGGTCAGGTTCACCACCGAGCCACCCATCTGGTACATCCCGGCCTCGAAGCTCACGCGGGTGCGGGTGCTCGCCTTCTCGAAGATCATCGCCAGCGTCCGGTCCACCAGCGGCTGGTACTTCTCGTAGTTCTTGAAGCGGCGCTTGATGGTCGCCGCGCGCTCGAACAGGTAGGCGTACTCTTCGGCGCGGAAGTCCCTGAACTGCAGGTAGTGCTTGATGAGGCTCATGCCGGGCTTCATGGTTGGGGTTGGGCGAGGAAGGTCTGGATCAGCGGACACAGTATCGCGACGATCCGCGCCGCCTCGTCACGGCTCAGGATCAGCGGCGGCACGAGGCGGACGACGCACTCGGCCGTGACGCTGAGCAGCAGCCCGGCGTCGGCCGCGCGCCCGAGAATCTCGCCGCAGGGGCGGTCGAGTTCGATGCCCAGCATCAACCCCTGGCCGCGGATCTCGACCACGCCGGCCACGTCGGCCAACTCGCGCTCGAGCCCCGCCTTGAGAGCCGCCCCCACCGTCGCGACGTTCTCGAGCAGCCGCTCTTCCTCCATGATGCGAATCGTCTCGACACCGGCTCGCATCGCCAGCGGATTGCCGCCGAAGGTCGTCCCGTGGTTGCCGGGACCGAGCACGTCGGCGGCACGGGGCCCGCAGACGACCGCGCCGACGGGGACACCCGAACCGAGGCCCTTGGCCAGCGGCATCACGTCGGGACGGATGCCGGCCCACTGGTGCGCGAACCACTTGCCGGTGCGCCCCATGCCGCACTGCACCTCGTCGAGCATCAACAGCCAGCCCTGCGCATCGCAGAGGCGGCGCACCGCGCGCAGATAGTCGACTGTCGCCGGGTTGATGCCGCCTTCGCCCTGTATCACCTCGAGGAATACGGCGGTCACGCTCGGATGCGTGCGCGCCACCGCTTCGAGCGCCGGCACGTCGTTCAACGGCACCCGCACGAAGCCCTCGACCAGCGGGCCGAATCCGGCCTGGATCTTTGGGTTGCCGGTTGCCGAGAGCGTCGCGATCGAGCGCCCGTGGAAAGCCTTCTCGTAGACCACGATCTCGGGGCGCTCGATGCCCTTGTCGTGACCGAACTTGCGCGCGATCTTGATCGCTGCCTCGTTGGCCTCGAGGCCGGTGCTGCAGAAGAAGACCTTGCTGAGTCCCGACAACTCGCAGAGCTTGGCCGCGAGTTCCTCCTGCAGCGGCACGTGGTAGTAGTTCGACGAGTGGATCAGCTTTCCGATCTGGTCCTGCAAGGCCGGCACCAGCTTCGGATGCGCGTGGCCGAGGGTGTTGACGGCAATGCCCGCCAGCCCGTCGAGGTACTGCCTGCCCGCGGTGTCCCAGACCGAGCAGCCTCGCCCGTGCGACAGCGCGAACGGCAGCCGGCCGTAGGTCTGCATCACGTGGGGCTCGAGCGAAGCGGCAGGTCTGTCGGGGGCGTTCATGCGGGCTCCGGGAAGAAGAGAAGGCCGGGCGGGGCACGAGGCCCCGTCCCGCGCCTGGAACATTCTAGGTTGCAGCGACGGTCTGCCGACACCACAATGGCAAAGGCCCGCGGGTGCGGGCCTCTGGATGCCGACGCAGGACGCAGTTTCAGGCGGTCATCGCCTTCAGCTTGGCCGACAGGCGACTCTTGTGGCGGGCCGCCTTGTTCTTGTGGAACAGGCCCTTGTCGGCGATCGAATCGATCACCGGCTGGGCGGTCTTGTACAGGTCGGCCGCCTTGGCCTTGTCGCCGGCCAGCACGGCCTTCTGCACGTTCTTGATGACGGTGCGGAACTTCGAGCGCAGCGCGGTGTTGGCGGCGTTGAGCTTGACGTCCTGGCGGACGCGCTTCAGGCCCGACGCGATGCGGACGGTCTTCTTCTTGGCTTTGGACGAGGTGGCCATGGGGGATAGAGTTCGGGTGGAGCGGAGCCCGAAAGTATAGCAGCTTGTCTGCCAAGGCCCGGCAAGGCAGGCCGGGGTCCCGCGAGCACTTCCTATAATCGCGCCTTGCCGTTGATCCGCTCGCGCCCAGCCGCTGGCCACTCGATGAACCTGCTGCGCGCCGCCTCGACTGTTTCCCTGCTGACGCTGGCCTCTCGCGTGACCGGGCTTGCTCGTGAGCTGCTCGTCGCGGCCAGCTTCGGAGCCAGCGCCTGGACCGACGCCTTCAACGTGGCGTTTCGCATTCCCAACCTGCTGCGCCGCCTGTTTGCGGAGGGCGCGTTTTCCCAGGCCTTCGTGCCCATCCTGGCCGGCACGCGAAGCCTGGAAGGCGAGGAGGTGACGAGCCGCCTCATCGATGCCGTCGCCACGGTGCTGTTCTGGGCCCTGGTGCTGACCAGCGTGCTCGGCGTGGTCCTCGCGCCGGCCGTGGTGTGGCTGATGGCCTCGGGGCTGGCCGAGTTCGAAGCCGCGACGGTGATGACGCGCCTGATGTTTCCCTACATCGTCTGCATGTCGATGGTGGCGCTGTCGGCCGGCATCCTGAACACCTGGAAGCGCTTTGCGATACCCGCCGCCACGCCCGTGCTGCTCAATCTTGCGGTGATCACCGCGGCCTGGCTGCTGGTGCCGCGGTTCCGGCTCTGGGGCATCGAGCCGGTCTACGCGCTGGCCGTCGGCGTGATGGCCGGTGGCGTTCTTCAACTCGCACTGCAGGTGCCGGCGCTCTGGCGCATCGGGGTGCTGCCGCACATCGGGCTGTCCCCGCGCGCGGTCCGTGCGGCCTGGGCGCATCCAGGCGTGCGCCACGTGCTCAGGCAGATGCTGCCGGCGCTGGTCGGTGTTTCGGTGGCCCAGCTCTCGCTGCTGATCAACACCCAGATTGCCTCGCATGTCGGCATCGGCGCCGTGTCGTGGCTGACCTTCGCCGACCGCCTGATGGAGTTCCCGACCGCACTGCTCGGTGTCGCGCTCGGCGTGGTGCTGCTGCCGCAACTGTCTGCAGCGCAGGCACGCGACGATGGACCGACCTACTCGAGCCTGCTCGACTGGGGACTGCGCCTCGTCGTGTTGCTGGCGCTGCCCTGTGCGGTGGCGTTGCTGGTGTTCCCCAAGCCCATGGTCGCCGTGCTCTATCACTACGGCGCATTCAGCCCGCGCGACGTGCAGCAGACCGTGCTCGCGCTGATGGGATACGGAGTCGGACTGATCGGGCTGGTCGGCGTGAAGGTGCTCGCACCCGGGTTCTATGCGCGGCAGGACATGCGCACGCCGGTGCGCATCGCGATCGGCATGCTGGTGCTGACGCAGTTGATGAACCTCGTCTTCGTGCCGCGCCTCGGCCATGCCGGACTCGCGCTGTCGATCGGCCTGGCGGCGCTGCTCAACGCGCTGCTGCTGCTGCTGGGCCTGCGCCGCCAGGGCGTCTACCAGGCGCAGCCGGGATGGGGTGGCTTCATGCTGCGCGTCGGTGCCGCCACCGCATTGCTGGGTGCGGGCCTGGCCTGGGCCGCGCAGGCAGTCGACTGGATTGCGCTCGGCCGCCAACCGGCGCTGCGGATCGGCTGGCTGGCCCTTGCGCTGGGCGGCGCGGCGCTGCTGTACTTCGGCGCGCTGGCGCTGTTCGGGCTCTCGTTGCGGCAGTTCGTTCGTCGGGGCTAGGGCCCTTTCAGTAGTGTGAACAGGCCCTAGTCGGCGGGCGCTCGTTTCGTGGCGGCCCCGTGTCGGCCCCGCAGCCGTGTCCTACACTGCCGCCATGTCCGGAACGCTCCGCTTCGAAGTGCCGAGTGCGCTCGACTACTTCGCCGTGCTGGTGGCGGACGACGCCAGCCTGTCGCTCGTCGAGGCAGCGGCCAGCATCGCGCAGGACGAGCATCCGCAGCTCGACGTGCAGGCCGTGCTGGCCGAGATCGATGCGCTCGCCGACAGGCTCAAGCGCAGGCTCCCCGCCGATGCAGTGCCGCTGCAGCGCCTGCGTGTGCTGAACCGGTTCTTCTTTCACGAGCTGGGCTTCGCCGGCAATGTCAACCACTACCACGACCCGCGCAACAGCTACCTGCACGAGGTCCTGCGCTCGCGGCGCGGCATACCGATCACGCTCGCCGTACTCTACATCGAGCTCGCACAGCAGGTCGGCCTCGCAGCACAGGGGGTCTCTTTCCCGGGGCACTTCCTGATCAAGCTGCGACTGCGCCAGGGGCAACGCCGTGGCGAGGTGCTGATCGATCCGTTCACCGGTCACTCGCTGTCACGCGACGACCTTGGTGAGCTGCTGTTGCCGTACCGACGCAATTGCGGCCTGGCCGGCGAAGACGAGCTGCCGCTGGGCCTGTTCCTGCAGTCGGCGACAGATCGCGAAGTGCTCGCACGGATGCTGCGCAATCTGAAGGAGATCCACCTTGCCGACGAAGACTGGGGGCCGCTGCTGGCTGTGCAGCGCCGCCTCGTTGTGCTGCTGCCGCGCGATTGGGAAGAACGCCGCGATCGCGGCCTGACCTACGCCGAAATCGGCTGCGCCAGCGAGGCTGCAGACGACCTCGCCGTCTATCTGGAACACCGCCCGGCAGCCAGCGATTCGCCCGCGCTCGCCGAGCGGCTGGCCGAACTGCGCCGTGCCCGGCCGCCGCGCCGCCGCTGAGTCGGGCTCCCGCGACGCCTGCGACGTCGCCCCACAAGGGCAATCCCGGTCGGCTTGGGGCGGCCCGGCGTCGACCGGGTAGCCTTCAGAACACCTGCGTCGGCGCTTCGCCGGCACTGCGCGCCTCGATGCGGCCAATGCGGTGGACGCTCTGTCCATGCGCACGCAGCAGTCGTTCCGCGAGCTCGGCATCGGCCGGCGCGACGATCAGCACGAAGCCGATGCCGCAATTGAAGGTGCGGTGCATCTCGGCCTCGGCCACGTCGCCCTCGCGCTGCAGCCAGCCGAAGATCTCGGGCTGCGGCCAGCACCGCTTGTCGAGGATCGCCTTCGTGCCGTCGGGCAGGCAGCGCGGAATGTTCTCCACCAGTCCGCCGCCGGTGATGTGCGACATGCCCTTGATGCGCAATTCCTTCAGCGCTGCGAGCACCGGCTTGACGTAGAGCCGCGTCGGCACCATGACCCGTTCGCGAAACGGCACCCCGTCCAGCGCCGCCGGCAGGCCCGCACCCGAGCCGCCGGCGCGGTCGACGATCCTGCGCACCAGCGAATAGCCGTTCGAGTGCACGCCGCTCGAGGCGAGGCCGAGCACCACGTCGCCGGGCACGATGTCGCGCCCGTCGACGATGCCGCTCTTCTCGACCGCACCGACGCAGAATCCCGCCAGGTCGTATTCGCCCGGCGGGTACATGCCGGGCATTTCTGCCGTCTCGCCGCCGATCAGCGCGCAGCCGCTTTCCTCGCAGGCGCGAGCGATGCCGCCGACGACGCGCGCGGCGGTGTCGACGTCGAGCTTGCCGCAGGCGAAATAGTCGAGGAAGAACAGCGGCTCGGCGCCCTGCACCAGCACGTCGTTCACGCTCATCGCCACCAGGTCGATTCCCACCGTGTCGTGCGCGCCCCACTCGAAGGCCAGGCGCAGCTTGGTGCCCACGCCGTCGGTACCGCTGACGAGCACGGGCTCCCGGTATCGCTTGGGGACCTCGAACAGCGCGCCGAAGCCGCCGATGCCGCCGAGCACGCCTTCGCGCAGGGTGCGTCGGGCGAGTGGTTTGATTCGCTCGACCAGCGCATCGCCGGCGGCGATGTCGACGCCGGCATCGCGGTAGCTCAGGGGGGCAAGGGTCATGGTCGATGTGTCGCCGCTGGCGACCCTTAGAATTTGCGCAATTCTATGGGGCCGACCGTCCCCTTCCCCGCCAGGCGCCTCGGGCCGCCAGCGAGCAACCCAGATGACATGCACGACCGCCGCCCGCCGCCGCAGAATCACCCGGTCCCGCGGATGAGGCAGATTCCGCTGGCGATCGGGCTAGCCCCGGCGCGAACCTTCGACACCTTCCTTGCCGGCGAGAACCGGGCCGCGGTGGAGCACCTGCGGCTGATCACGCCGCTTGCGGCGCCAACCTACCTGTGGGGCGCCACCGGCAGCGGCAAGACGCACCTGCTCGGCGCCGTTGCCGCGGCGTGGCAGGCCGAGGGTGCACGCGTGGGCTGGTTCTCGCCCGCCTGCGGCACGCCGTGGAGCTTCGACGAAGGCTGGAAGCTGGTCGTTCTCGACGACTGCGAGGCTTTCGACGAGGCTCAGCAGCAGGCGGCGTTCACGCTGTTCGTCGAAGCGACTGCGGCGGGCGTACCGATCGTGGCGGCCGCGAGCGTGCCGCCGGTGGATCTGCCGTTGCGCGAGGACCTGCGCTCGCGCCTCGGTTGGGGCGTCGTGTTCGCGCTGCAGCCGCTGGCGGAAGCCGAAGCGCGTGCGGTGCTTCGGCGCGCGGCCGACCATCGCGGCATCTTCCTTTCCGACGAGGTAATGGACTACCTGCTGACACGTTTCGCGCGCGACCTGGCGCATCTGATGGCGCTGCTCGAGCGGCTCGACGAGTTCGCCTTGTCCCAGAAACGCGCAGTGACCGTGCCGCTGCTCAAGCAGATGCTGGCCGAAGGCGGCGATCAGGCGGGCAGCCCATGAGCCCGCCGCCTGGCCGCCCGAAGGCGGGCTCGCTTCCGCAAGGCGGGCCGGCGCGCAGCGCCATGGGTGCGCCATCCAGCCTGTGCCTGTTCGACCTCGACGAGACGCTGCTGCCGCTCGATTCCGACCATGCCTGGGGTGAATTCGTCATTCGCCTGGGGTGGGTCGACGAATTCGAGTTCCGTCGCCGCAACGACGAGTTCTACGCGCAGTACCAGGCGGGCGTCCTCGACATCCACGCCTACATCGCGTTCGCGACCACGCCGCTGCGCGAACGCGACACGGCCACGCTGGCCGACGCGCATGCGCGCTTCATGCGCGAAGTGATCGCGCCGCGGATCCTGCCGCCTGCGCTGGAACTCGTGCGCATGCACCAGGCGCAGGGCGATCTGGTCGGTCTCGTCACGGCCACCAACGACTTCATCACTGCTCCCATCGCGGCCGCGTTCGGCATCGAGCATCTGATCGCGCTGCGGCTCGAGCGCGGGCCGGGGGGTACCATCACCGGTGGCATCTCCGGCGTCCCGAGCTACCGAGAGGGCAAGGTTGCACGGGTCGGCGAGTGGCTGCAGGCGCTCCACCTCGACTGTGGCGACTTCGATTCGATCAGCGTCTACAGCGATTCGGTGAACGACCTGCCGCTGCTCGAGCGGGCTCACCACCCGGTGGCCACCAACCCCTCGCCGGCACTCGAAGCGCTGGCTCGGGAGCGCCGATGGCGCATTCTGAGGTTGTTTGATGATCAAGAAGTTCATCGATAGGCTGCTCGGCAAGGCGACCGGCGCGCAAGGCGGCAAGACGGCTCTGGGCAAGCGCGTCGAACTCGCCAAGGCCGAGCACGGCATCGACCGCAGCCTGCTCGATGCCAATGCCGTCAAGGTGGTTCAGGTCTTGAAGGACGCCGGCTACGAGGCCTACATCGTCGGCGGCGCGGTGCGCGACCTGCTTCTCGGCTGGCGCCCGAAGGATTTCGACGTGGCCACCAACGCCACGCCGGAACAGGTCAAGGCGCTGTTCCGGCGCGCCTTCATCATCGGGCGGCGCTTTCGCATCGTCCACGTGGTCTTCGGCCGCGGACGGGAGCACGAGGTGATCGAGGTCTCGACCTTCCGCGCCACGCTGGAGTCGGCCGACGCCGAGCAGGTCAGCGGCAACGAGAAGACCTCGCGCGCCGAACTGGCCGGCAAGAGTCACGTCGTCGATACCGAAGGTCGCGTGCTGCGCGACAACGTCTGGGGTCCGCAGATCGAGGATGCGGCGCGGCGCGATTTCACCGTCAACGCGATGTACTACGACCCGCTGGGCGAGGTCGTCGTCGACTACCACCACGGTCTGAAGGACGCCCGAAAGCGCCTGCTGCGCATGATCGGCGACCCGGCGACGCGCTATCGCGAGGATCCGGTGCGCATCGTCCGCGCCGTGCGCTTCGCGGCCAAGCTCGGTTTCGAGATCGAGCCGAAGACGCGCGCGCCGATCGGCGAGATGGCCGAACTGCTCGAGAACCAGCCGCCGTCGCGCTTGTTCGACGAGATGCTCAAGCTATTGCAGACCGGGCACGCGCTGCGCAGCATCGAAGAATTGCGAAAGCAGGGTCTGATCGGCAAGCGCCAGGGCGTGTTCCCGATCATCGACGTCGTGCTGGCCGACCCGAGGCGGGAGGACCGCGACCGCTTCGTGCAACTGGCGCTGGCCGACACCGACCGGCGCGTCGGCGAGGACAAGCCGGTGGCACCGAGCTTCCTGCTCGCCTGCCTGCTCTGGCACGACGTGCTGGACGGCTGGCAAAGGCTCAAGGCCCGCGGCGAGGCGCCATTCCCGGCGCTGCAGCAGGCCGTCGACGCAGTATTCGACGCCCGCATCGGCGACATCTCCGGCCGCGGCAAGCTCGGCGCCGACATGCGCGAGATCTGGTTGATGCAGCCCAGATTCGAGCGCCGCTCGGGCAACGGGCCCTTCTCGCTCGTCGAACAGCCGCGCTTTCGGGCTGGCTTCGACTTCCTGCGCCTGCGTGCCGACGCCGGCGAAATCGAGTCCGAGCTTGCCGAGTGGTGGGAGGACTTTTCGCTCGGCTCCGACGAGGAGCGGAGCGCGCTGGTCGAACTCGTCCGCGAGCAGCAGGGCGGTTCCCGTCGAGGGGCGCCGCGAAGCCGTGTTGCCGCGACGTCCGACGTCGCAGCCGAGGCGCCGCAAGCCGCGGATGAAGGGCTGGCGCCGGTGCGCCGCAAGCGTCGTCGTCGCCGCAAGCCCTCCGCGGCGGGTGGCGGCGACGAGGCGCCGATTGCCACTGGCGAGTGAGCGCGGGGCGGGGCGTCGAGCGGTGGCAGTGAAGCGGGAGCAACGCGAGGCCCCGCGGGGCCCCGACCGTCGTCGCCGATGCCGTGCCTGGATCGGACTCGGCGCCAACCTCGGAGACGCAGTTGCCACGTTGAGCGCAGCGTTCGCTGCACTCGCCGCGATGCCGCGAACGCAGTTGCTGACGCGTTCGTCGCTGTACCGCAGCGCGCCGGTTGACGCAGTCGGCCCGGAGTACTTGAACGCCGTCGCGCAGATTGCCACCGGACTGGGCGCGCAGGAACTGCTGACGCAACTGCAGTCGATCGAGCAAGGGCATGGACGCGAGCGCCCGTTTCGCAACGCGCCGCGAACGCTCGACCTCGACCTGCTGCTCTACGGCGAGGAGACCATCGACACGCCGCAGCTGACCGTGCCGCATCCGCGGATGCGGCAGCGCGCCTTCGTTCTCGTGCCACTGTCCGAAGTGGGTCCCGACCTGATCATCCCCGGGCTCGGCCCGATCGGCCTGCTGCTGCCCGGGGTCGCCGACCAATCGATCGAGCGGCACGACGGGGTGGCGCGGCGATAATCCTCGCCCGCCGATGGGCGAGCAATCAGGCAAGCCTTGCGCATGAACAACTCAGTCCCCATTTCATTGCAGACCGTTGGACTTCTGATCGGCTCCAATCTCTTCATGACGTACGCCTGGTACGGCCACCTGAAGACGCTGGGCGGCAAGCCATGGCTGGTTGCGGCGCTTGTGAGTTGGGGGATCGCGCTGTTCGAGTACCTGCTGCAGGTACCCGCCAACCGCATTGGCTACGCCGGGGGCATCAGCCTGGCACAGCTGAAGATCACCCAGGAAGTCATCACGCTCGGCGTGTTCGTTCCGTTCGCCATGGTCTACATGGACCAGCCGTTCAAGCTCGATTTCGTATGGGCAGGGTTGTGCCTGGTCGGCGCGGTGTACTTCATCTTTCGGACCTGAAGGCTCGCTCGCCCGTAGAAGGGCGCGGCGCGAGCGATCACCGAAAGGGCAGACGCTACACTCGTGCGTCGTCGCCGTGACGACGCACACGTGCCGGCTCGACGCCCCCAGGAGACTTCATGCTGTTTGGCAAACTGCTGCCGCGCGAAGGCAACTTCTTCGAGTTGTTCAACCAGCACGGAAGCTACATCGTCGAAGGTGCGCGCGCCTTCATGCTGTTGATCGAGAACTACGCCGATCTCGGCCTGCGCGAGAAGTACACCAACGAGGTCGGGCATGCCGAACGCCAGGCCGACCGGATCACGGCCGAGGTGAACCGGCTTCTCCACAAGACCTTCATCACGCCGATCGACCGCGAGCAGATTCACGGCCTCATCAACGCGATGGACGATGTGCTCGATCTGCTGCAGGACGCCAGCGAAACGCTGTCGCTGTACGACGTGCGGGCGGTGACCGAGGAAGTGGTGCGCCTGGCCGAGATCAGCATCAAGTGCTGCGAGCGTGTGCAGCATGCGACCTCTTTGCTGCCCAAGCTCTCCACCGTCGCTGCAGCCGACGCGGCGATGAAGACCTGCGAAGAGATCGACAAGCTGGAATCCGACGCCGACCGCGTGATGCGCTCGGCGATGTCCAAGCTGTTTCGCGAAGAGACCGACGTGCGCGAGCTGATCAAGCTCAAGGCGATCTACGAACTGCTGGAGTCGATCTCCGATCGCTGCGAGGACGTGGCCAACCTGATCGAGGGCGTCGTCCTCGAGAACAGCTAGACCGCGATGCAGACGGCGCAGGTGGCCTTCTGGGTCGTCGCGATGCTGGTCGCGCTGGCCATTGCGTTCGACTTCATGAACGGCTTTCACGACGCAGCCAACGCGATCGCCACCGTCGTCTCCACCGGAGTGCTCAAGCCGCAGACCGCGGTCGTCTTCGCGGCCTTCTTCAATGTCGTGGCGATCCTGGTCTTCGAACTGAAGGTGGCGGCCACCGTCGGCAAGGGCATCGCCATGCCGGACGTCATCGATCACCACGTGGTGTTCGGCGCGCTGATCGGGGCGATCTTCTGGAACATCGTCACCTGGTGGTACGGCATCCCATCGAGTTCGTCGCATGCGCTGATCGGCGGCATCGTCGGCGCCGTCATCGTCAAGGCCGGTGCAGGGGCGCTGATCGCCTCCGGCGTGCTCAAGACGGTGCTGTTCATCTTCGTCTCGCCGCTTCTCGGGTTCCTGCTCGGCGCGCTGATCATGGTGGCAGTGGCGTGGGCCTTCCGGCGGGCGTCACCCTTGCGCGTGGACAACTGGTTTCGCCGCGCCCAGCTCGTCTCGGCCGGCATGTACAGCCTGGGCCACGGCGGCAACGATGCGCAGAAGACGATCGGAATCATCTGGATGCTGCTGATCTCCACCGGCTACGCCAGCGCGGGAGATGCGCGGCCGCCGAACTGGGTGATCTGGTGCTGCTACATCGCGATCGGCCTCGGGACGATGTTCGGCGGCTGGCGCATCGTCAAGACCATGGGTCAGAGGATCACCAAGCTGAGGCCGGTGGGTGGCTTCTGTGCCGAGACGGGTGGCGCGATCACGCTCTTCCTGGCCGGTGCACTCGGGATTCCGGTGTCGACGACGCACACGATCACCGGAGCGATCGTCGGTGTCGGCGCCGTGCGCCGTGCCGCAGCGGTGCGCTGGGGCGTGGCAGGGACCATCGTCTGGGCGTGGATCTTCACGATCCCGGCGTCGGCCTTCGTGGCCGGCATCTTCTATTGGGTCAGTCTGCAGCTCTTCGCCTGATCACGGGCCGGACTTGCGCCCTTGCTCGGCCTGGTATTCGAAGAAGCGCTGACCGCTGAAGGCGATCGTCGCCATCAGCACGCCGGCGCCGATCAGCAGCGCCAGCGCCGCGCCGATCACCACCGCCCAGCCGCTGCGCGAGGCACGGCCCACGGGGTTATGACGCGCGTTCCACCTCTCGTCGGGCGTCAGTGCGTAGACGATGGCCGCCAGCATCGAGGCGGCCAGCACCAGCCCGAGCATCGGAATCAGCACCCAGGACAGGTGGTCGTCCTGCCCGAACTGCTGCACTCGCAGTACGCCATGGAGCCCGAGCAGGGCAGGCAGCGGGTGCAGCCAGCCCCACGCGTCGCGCGGTCCGTGGAGGTAGAAACGGTGCAGTCCGAACGCGCCGCCGACGAGGGCGATCCAGGTCGCCAGCGTCTTCGACTTGCAGGCCGGCGACGGCTCTGTCATCGGAGGCCGTCCGTGGCCGCCGTGGCGGCGCCGGGGCCGAGTTCGCGCTGCATGATGACCACGTCGAGCCAGCGCTCGAACTTCCAGCCGGAAGCAGCGAGCAGCCCGGCGGCCCTGAAGCCGAGCGCGCGGTGCAGACCGATCGATGCGCGATTCGCCGAATCCCCGATCACGGCCAGCATCTGCCGCGCGCCGCGAGCCTCGCATCGCGCGATCAATTCGGCCAGCAGAGGCCGGCCCACTCCCTGCCCCTGCGCGTCGGGGGAGAGATAGATCGAATCCTCGAGGCAGAACCGGTAGGCGCGCCGCGGCCGGAAGTGATTGGCGTAGGCGTAACCGACGACGAGGCCCCGGTGCTCCGCCACCAGCCAGGGCAGGCCCTTGGCGAGCACGTCGTCGCGCCGACGCGCCGTCTCGGCCTCGTCGGGCGCTTCGAGCTCGAAGGTGCCGGTGCCGTGGCGCACATTCCAGTCGTAGAGCGCGGCGATGGTGGCGACGTCTCGCGGCTCGCTGGGGCGGATCAGAAGGGCAGGTCGGATCATCGACATTCGTGGGGAGTGGCAGCGCAGTTTATAATTTCCCGCTGCGGTGCCGGCTTGCCGCCTGCCCGGCCGTCGTGTTCTCGACGGACCGCCGGCGCATCCAAGGCACTGAAAGCAATCAGCCGAATCGTTCGGTTGCCCCGTTTCGCTCGCCCTGCGTGTCTCCTGGCGCGGTGAACATTCCAAGTCTGAAGGAAACAATGATGGTCGTGATCCGACTCGCACGTGGCGGCGCCAAGAAGCGTCCGTTCTTCAACATCGTCGTTGCCGATTCGCGCACCCGCCGCGATGGTCGCTTCATCGAGCGACTGGGCTTCTACAACCCTGTCGCCTCCGGTGCCGAGCAGCCGCTGCGGGTGGCGTTCGATCGCGTCGACTATTGGGCCAGCACCGGGGCGCAGCTGTCGCCCACCGTCGCCCGACTGGTGGCGCAGGCGAAGGCCGCGGCCTGAGCGATTGACCGAAGCCGTCCCAGACTCGATGGCCGACGGCGCCGCCGAGCCGGTCTGGCCCGACGACGCCATCGAAGTCGGTTGCATCGTCGACGCCTGGGGCATCAAGGGCTGGATCAAGGTCCAGCCGTACGCCGCCGATCCGCAGGCGCTGCTCGCCAGCAAGCGCTGGTTCCTGAAGCCGCCCGCCAGCGCAGTCGGCGCGCGTCCAGGTTCGCTGGATGTGCCCACGCTGCTGCGAATCGTGCAGGCGAAGGAGCACGGCGACGGCATCGTGGCGCAGGCGAAGGAAGTCTCAGACCGCAGCGCTGCCGAAGCGCTGCACGGCGTGCGCATCTTCGTTGCGCGGCGAAGCTTTCCGAGCGTCGACACCGATGAGTACTACTGGGTCGATCTGATCGGGCTCAGGGTCTTCAATCGCCAGGGTGAGGCGCTGGGCTCGGTGGTCGGCTTGCTGGACACCGGAGCGCACAGCGTGCTGCGCGTCGCCCCGGACGCCGTTGCGCAGGGGAAGACGGCGCAGGAGACCGAGCGGCTGATCCCCTTCGTCTCTGCCTACGTGGACAGCGTGGGTCTGGCCGAGCGGCGGATCGTCGTCGACTGGGGTCTCGATTACTGAGGCCGCGAGGCCCGCATGCGTTTCGACGTCATCACCCTCTTTCCGGAGTTGTTTGCGCCCCACCTTTCGCAGGGTGTCACCCGTCGCGCGTTCGAAGGCGGGCAGGTCGAGGTGAAGCTGTGGCAGCTGCGCGACTTCGCCGACAACGGCTACCGCCGCATCGACGACCGGCCCTTCGGAGGTGGGCCCGGCATGGTCATGCTGGCCGAGCCGCTGGCGCGCGCGCTGACTGCCGTCCGGGCGGCGCGCTGCGAACTCACTCCTGCGCCACTGGTGCTGTTCACGCCGACGGGTCGGCGCATCGATCAGGCGCTGGTGCGCGAGTGGTGCGTGGGCCCCGGCGCCGTGCTCCTGTGCGGCCGCTACGAGGGAGTGGACCAGCGCTTCATCGATCGCCATGTCGACCTCGAACTCAGCCTCGGGGACTTCGTGCTCTCGGGCGGCGAGTTGCCCGCGCTGGCGCTGCTCGACGCCGTCGCGCGGCTGCAACCCGGTGTGCTCGGCGACGCGCGGTCGCACGAGCAGGACAGCTTCTCCGACGGGTTGCTCGAGGGCCCGCACTACAGCCGCCCCGAACTGCTGCCGGGCGACGACACGCAAGCGGTGCCGGCAGTGCTGCTCTCCGGTCACCATGCCGACATCGCCCGCTGGCGGCGCGAGCAGTCTCTGCGGGTCACGGCGCGGCGGCGTCCGGACCTGATTGCCGCGGCGCGGGCTCGAGGTGCGCTGTCGGCAGCCGACGAGCGCTTCCTCGCCGGCCTGAAGATATAATCCACAGCTTTTCGATCCTCTGCCCGGCAGCCGTGGCCTCTGCAGGCATGGCGCTCATCTCGAAGCGCGGGCACGATCACCTGGAGAAACCGTGGACCTGATTCAAACCCTCGAGCAGGAAGAAATCGCTCGCCTCAACAAGACCGTACCGGCGTTTGCGTCCGGCGACACCGTGATCGTCAGTGTCAACGTCGTCGAAGGCACGCGCAAGCGCGTGCAGGCGTACGAGGGCGTCGTCATCGCCAAGCGCAACCGCGGGCTGAATTCCAGCTTCATCGTGCGCAAGATCTCCAATGGCGAGGGCGTCGAGCGCACCTTCCAGCTGTACAGCCCGCTGATCGCCGCGATCGAGGTCAAGCGCCGTGGCGACGTGCGCCGCGCCAAGCTGTACTACCTGCGCGAGCGCTCGGGCAAGTCGGCCCGCATCAAGGAAAAGCTCGCCTGACGGCTCCGGGCTGAATCGGGCGCCGAACCGAGCAGACTACCTGCCGTAATGCGCTCAGGTGGCGCCACTCGCGCCAAGCGGTTCATGGTGCTCAGTTTCAATCCGCAGGAACTGCCGGTCATCGGCATCGATGACCATCTGCCATCGGTGGCTTCCGCGGAGTTGCGTGCGCCGGCGCTGAGGCGACGCTTCCAGCAGCCGCCGGCGTGGCAGCCGGACAGCCTCGCCGAGCGGCGATTCATCGAACGCGAACCGGCGCATGCCTCGGTGCTGGTGCCACTGGTCGAGCGCGACGAATTGACCGTCCTGCTGACGCAGCGAAGCGATCACCTGAGCGATCACCCGGGGCAGATCAGTTTTCCGGGTGGCCGTGCCGAACCCGAGGATCCCGACGCCACCGCGACGGCGCTGCGCGAGGCGCACGAGGAGATCGGCCTGGCGGCTGCGCACGTGGACGTGCTGGGCGCGATGCCGATCTACACCACCGGCACCGGATTCATCGTCACGCCGATCGTCGCGCTCGTGCGGCCGGGGTTCGTGCTGCAGGCCGATCCATTCGAAGTGGCCGAAGTGTTCGAGGTGCCGCTCGCATTCCTGATGAACCCGGCCCACCACCGGCGCCATGCAGTCGAAGTGGGGGGGGTGCGGCGCGAGTTCCTCTCGATGCCCTGGCAGGGTTTCGACAGCGAAGGTCGGCCCAGGCGCTATTTCGTCTGGGGAGCCACGGCAGGCATGCTGCGCAACCTGTACCGGTTCCTCGCCGCATAACCTGACGACCCAAGGCTCCGACGAGCCGCGATCCGCGTGTTTGGAGCGCGCCGGTATCATCGCCGCCCATGAGCTTCTTCGCCGTGCTGCTCGCCCTGCTGATCGAACAGCTGAAGCCACTGCCGCGCAGCAACTGGGTGTTTGGCGCGCTGATTGGATGGATGCGCTGGACGGGCTTGAACTTCAACGCCGGACGTGAGCGTCACGCCTGGGTGGTGTGGGGCGTGACGGTGATCTTCCCGGCGCTCGCGGCATTCGGCGTCTACCTGGGCATCGCGCACTTCAGCCTGTTGCTGGCATTGGCCTGGAACGTTCTGGTGCTCTACCTCACGCTCGGCTTTCGCCAGTTCAGCCACTACTTCACCGATATTCGAGACGCGCTGGACGAAGGCGACGAGGCGAAGGCAAGGCAGCGGCTGGCCGAGTGGCGCCATCTCGATGCGAGCGAGTTGCCACGCACCGAGCTTTTGCGTCACGTGATCGAACATTCGCTGCTGGCCGCGCACCGACACGTGTTCGGCGTGTTCTTCTGGTTTGTCGTGCTGTCCACGTTCGGCCTCGGCCCGGCGGGGGCCGTGCTCTACCGCATGGCCGAGTTCGCCAGCCGCTACTGGGCGTTCAAGAGCCGAACCATTGGCGTGCCTGCGAACGATCGCCTGATGGCGCTTTCGCAGGACTTGTTCGGCGTGATCGACCACATCCCCGCGCGGCTGACCGCGTTCGGATTTGCGGTGGTGGGCAACTTCGAGGAGGCGGTCACGTGCTGGCGCCGCGACGCTCCGCTGTGGAAGTATCCGAACGAAGGCATCATCCTGGCGGCTGCGGCTGGCGCGGTCGGTGTCCAGCTTGGCGGCGCGGCAGCGCCTGGCGTGACCCCGGATCGTTCGCAGACCTTCGACGGCGGCGCGTCTCCCGAGGCCGTGGAGGCCCGCGGCTCGACCCCGGGCCTGCCGGCCCAGCCCGGGCATCTGCGCAGTGTCGTCGGGCTGGTGTGGCGCTCTGTCGTGCTGTGGATGCTTCTGCTGGCGCTGCTGTCGCTGGCCAACCTCATCGGTTAGCACGGGCGGCCAGACGGCGTCGCATCAGCTCAGTTCGGCCCAGAGTTCGGTGTAGATGCGGTAGCGCGATTCGCTGATCTCGCCCCTCGCCAGCGCCGCGCGAACGCCACAGCCCGGCTCGTGCCGATGGCTGCAGT
Source organism: uncultured bacterium (assembly GCA_963802435.1). GTDB lineage: Bacteria > Pseudomonadota > Gammaproteobacteria > Burkholderiales > Burkholderiaceae_C > CAIKUF01. Next base: position 192,573 of record CAWDIT010000001.1, on the reverse strand, counting down.
TGTAGAACCTGCACTCGATCGCGTGCTTCTGGAGGTCCGGCATGTGGCTGGCGAGTTCTGCGGCCTTGACCTGCTGAAGGCCGAATTCCTGGAAGCCGGGCGAGTCGATCAGCGCTGTCTTGCGCTGTGCATCGAGCCAGTACCACTGTGTCGTCGTCGTCGTATGGCGGCCCGAGTTCAGGGCCTGCGAGACCTCCCCCACCTGCGCGCGAGCCCCTGGCGACAGCAGGTTGATCAGCGTGCTCTTGCCGGTGCCGCTCGGACCCAGCACCAGTGTCGTCTTGGCGGCCAGCAACGCGCCCAGCTTGGCGCGCGCTCCGTCGGGGTCGGCCTTCATCGCCGTTTCGATCACGGGGATCCCAAGCGCGACGTAGGGTGCCAGCCGTTCCCGTGCGGCAGGGAACTGCGGCAGGTCGGCCTTGTTGAGCAAGATGTGCGCAGCGATGCCGGCGCTGTCCGCGGCGATCAGTGCGCGCACGAGCTGCGATTCGCTGAACACCGGGTTGGCCGCGACCAGGACCAGCAACTGGTCCAGGTTCGCGGCGAACGACTTGGTCTTCCACTCGTCCTGCCTGAAGAGCAGATTGCGACGCGGCTCCAGATGTTCGATCACGCCTTCGTCGCTGCCCGTGGGCATCCAGCGCACCCGGTCACCCACCACGCAATCGCTCTTCTTGCCCCGCGGGTGGCACGAAAGGCGTTCGCCCTCGGGCGTCTCGACGGTGTAGTGACGGCCGTGGCTCGCAACCACGAGCCCGATATCGAGCGCGACGGCCTTGGTCATCCCAGTGAATTGATCATGCATCGTCCACCGTAAATCGGCTGGTGCCAGACACAGAGGGGTGAGCGTCTGCTTTCGGCCCATTGCGGCCGTTCGTGGGTGTCCGCTTCCGGGTGGCTTCAGCGCGGCGCGGCAGGCGGTGCCCGCTCTGGCAGTGCGACGCGGGAGCGTCAGGACGGGCTGGCGTGTTCTGCGCAGGTAAAGGAGGAGGCGCCGGCCGAAGGCTGGCGCCGGGGGACACGGAGCAGGACACGCCAGCCCGGCCTGGCGCTCCCGCGTCGAACTGCCAGAGCGGGAGCCCGCGAACGGCAGCAATGGGCCGTCTGCCGTCGTTGGCACTTCTCTGTGACTGACGCTGAGTTTCATTCCTCAAGCGCGATCGGGCAACAGCGCGTCTACCTTGGCGGCGCAGATGAAGTCGTTGATCGAGATGCCGCCCACCGAGTGGGTGTTGAAGCGCAGCACACAGCGGTCGTAGCCGAGCGCTACGTCCGGATGATGATCCTCGGTGTGGCAAATCCACGCGACGGCGTTCATGAACGCCATTGTTTCGTGGAAGTTTTCGAAGCGGTGAAGCTTCTCGATCGCGCCATCGCGCAGCTGCCAGCCGCGCAGCTGGGCGAGGTGATCCGCGACATCGACCTCGTTCATCGGGGCGCCGCCCTCGAGCGGCCGGCAGCGACGGAGCTGAAGGTTCGTCATGCCAGGCTCATGTGCCTTGAAGGGCAGCCAGGCGCTCGGAGGCTGGTGGGTGCGAATAGTAGAAGCGCACGTACAGCGGATCGGGGGTCAGCGTCGAGGCGTTGTCCTCGTGCAGCTTGAGCAGCGCCGCGGCGAGATCGGCGCCGCTCGATTGCGCGCAGGCGTAGGCGTCGGCCTCGAACTCGTGGCGCCGCGAGAGCCGTGCAAACAGCGGCGACACGAAGAAACCGAACACCGGGAGCGCGAGCGCGAACAGCAGCAGTGCCAACGCGTCGTTCGGTGCCGCCATGTTCGGCTGCACGCCGAGGCCGGTGTAGAACCAGGCCCGGCTCGACAGCCAGCCGAGCAGGGCGAATCCGAGCAGACTCAGCGCGAACATCGCAGCGATGCGCTGGGTCACGTGGTGGTGCCTGAAGTGGCCCAACTCGTGCGCCAGCACGGCCTCGACTTCGCCGGGCGCCAGCTTCGCAAGCAGCGTGTCGAAGAAGACCACCCGCTTGGCGGCCCCGAAGCCGGTGAAGTAGGCGTTGGCGTGGGCCGAGCGCTTGCTGCCGTCCATCACGAACAGGCCCTTCGCCGAGAACCCGCAGCGTGCCATCAGCGTCTGAACGCGTGTCCTGAGCGCCTCGTCGGCCAGTGGTTCGAACTTGTTGAAGAGCGGCGCGATCACGGTCGGGTAGAGCACCAGGATCGCCAGATTGAAGCCCATCCAAGCGCCCCAGGCCCACAGCCACCACAGAGTGCCGGCCACATGCATCAGCCACAGCACGAGTGCGGCGATCGGCAGCCCGATGAGCACACCGATCAGCGCCCCCTTGACGAGATCGATCAGATAGAGCCGCCAGGTCATGCGATTGAAACCGAACCGCTGTTCCACACGAAAGGTGGAGTAAAGCTCGAGCGGCAGGTCGAGCGCGCCGCCGATGAGCGCAAAGGTACCCAGCACTGCGAGCTGATACGCCATGTCGCCGAAACGTGGCTGCAGTGCGTCGCGCACCGCGGCGTTCAATGCGTCGAGTCCGCCGAGCAGCGTCCAGCCCAGCAGCACCGCGGCGCCGAATGCCATGCCGAGCAGACCGAGGCGCCCCTTGGCGAGCGTGTAGTCGGCCGCGCGCTGGTGCGCGTCGAGGTTGATGCGCCCGGCAAACGGCGCCGGCACGCGGTCGCGATGCGCGGCCACGTGGCGCATCTGTCGCGTTGCGAGCCAGAACTTGATGGCAATCGAAGCGAGCAGCGCGGCGGCAAAGACTACGGACAGCGTGAAGGCGGGCGTGGCCAGTGGATCCATGCCCCGAAGTGTAGGCCTGCGAAAATGCGCGCGAGCCCCAACCCTCCCAGGAAACCCCATGACCGATGACGTTATCGCCAGTCCCGAGACGCTGGTCCGCAGCGAGCAGAACCTGGTCTGGATCGACCTCGAGATGACCGGCCTCTTCCCGGACAAGGACCGCATCATCGAGATCGCGGTCGTGGTGACGGACGCCCAGCTTGCCGTGTGCGTCGAAGGGCCCGTGTTCGCCATCCACCAGAGCGACGCCACGCTGGCCGCAATGGACGCCTGGAACAGGGGCACACACGGCAAGAGCGGCCTCGTCGAGCGCGTCAAGGCTTCGACCGTCGACGAGGCAAGCGCCGAAGCGCAGTTGATCGAGTGGCTGAAACAGTACGTCCCGGCCGGAAAGAGTCCGATGTGCGGCAACTCGATCTGCCAGGACCGCCGCTTCCTCGCCAACTACATGCCGGCGCTCGAGAGCTTCTTCCACTATCGCAACCTCGATGTCAGCACGCTGAAGGAGCTCGCGCGGCGCTGGAAGCCGGCCCTCCTCGACGGCTTCAAGAAGGCGCAGGCGCACACCGCGCTGGCCGACATCCACGAGTCGATCGACGAGCTGTTGTATTACCGCGAACATCTGATCAGCACCTGACCGACGTTGCCGCCGCGCATTCCGAAGCGCCGCCTCCCGGCGCGCGCGTTGCGATCGATCGAGCAGCAGACCCCGAACTCGGCTACAATGCGTGCATCGGCCCGGAACCATCCGGGCCGTTTCGTTCATCCCCTTCGACCCCTTTCGAGTCCCGCGTTGCGTGCAATGAGCCCCCAGGGCTCGTCGCACCGGCCGCAAGGCCAGCCGCAACCGGCAATCGAGTTCCTTCGGGTAGCGGCTCCGTCATTGCGACGAGGCCCACGGTCGGCGGCGATGCCGTCGCTTTGACTGTCCCCCCGGCCGCCTCCCCCAGCGGAACGCACCGGAACTTTCTTCCAGCGACTTTGTCCTTGCGGACCCTTCAACGGGCTCGCGGGTGCTGTGTTGCGTGCCGCATCGCGGGGCGCAGCGGCACCGTGCCTGAAAGTGCATCATGAGTTTCGATTCGAACTTCGCTTCCCTGGGCCTCGCCGAGACCCTGACCCACGCGCTGGCCGATGCCGGCTACGAGAACGCCACCGAGGTGCAGGCACTGGCAATCCCGCCCGCGCTGCAAGGGCACGACCTGATGGTCGCCTCGTCCACTGGCAGCGGCAAGACCGCGTCCTTCGTGATTCCCGCTCTCGTGCGCGTGCTCGCGGCGCGCGCCGCCGATGCAGCCGGCCAGCGGCGTGACCGCAGCGTCGTCTACGGCCCGCGCGTGCTGGTGCTCGCGCCGACACGTGAACTCGCCTTGCAGGTTGCCAAGGCAGCCACCGTGTATGGCCGCCACGTGCCCGGCCTGCGCGTCGCGACTGTCCTCGGCGGTGTGCCGTACCCGCTGCAGATCAAGGCGCTGCGCGGTCCGCTCGACATCCTGATCGCCACGCCGGGCCGCCTGCTCGACCACCTGCAGACCGGCAAGGCGGTGCTCGACAACGTCGAGATCCTCGTCCTCGACGAAGCCGACCGCATGCTCGACATGGGCTTCATCGACGACATCACGACCATCGCCGACCACACGCCGAAGGCACGTCAGACCTTGATGTACAGCGCCACCTTCGCCGGACACGTCGGCCGCCTCGCGCAGCAACTGCTTCGCGATGCCCGCAAGATCGACGTCTCGTCGCACACCGATGCGCACGCCAACATCGAGCAGCGTCTGCACTGGGCCGACAACGGCACGCACAAGAACGCACTGCTCGACCATATCCTGACGACGCGCGAAATGGAGCAGGCGCTGGTCTTCACCAGCACGCAACGCGATGCCGACTGGCTGGCCGATCGTCTGGCCGACATGGGCCACGCGGTCGCGTCGCTGCATGGCGCGATGCCGCAGGGTCGGCGCACGCGCACGCTGACCGCGCTGCGCCGTGGCGAGTTGCGCGTGCTGGTCGCCACCGACGTTGCCGCCCGGGGCATCGACGTGCGCACGATCAGCCATGTCATCAACTACGGCCTGCCGATGAAGCCCGAAGACTACGTGCACCGCATCGGCCGCACCGGCCGTGCCGGCAAGAACGGGTTGGCCGTGACGCTGGCCGAGCGCGGCGACACCGGCATGATCCGACGCATCCAGCAGTTCACGACGCAGAACATCCCGGTGGCGACGATCGCCGGCCTGGAGCCGAAGAGCCCCGAGCCGAGGATGTTTGCCGCGCGCCCCGAGGGCCGCTTCGGCGGCCGCCCGGGCGGAGCGGGCAAGAGCTTCGGCAAACCGTTCACGCCGAGGGGTGGAGACCGCTTCCCGCCGCGTGACGAAGGCCGGTTCGTGCCGCGCAGCGAGGGCCGCTTCGTGCCGCATGGCGGCGAAGGGTTCGCGGCGCGCGAGCGCACACCGTTCCAGCACGCTCACCGTGACGCCGCGCCCCGTGGCCCGTTCGAGCGCATGCCGGCCGAAGGACGGGGCAACGCTTTTGCGCCGCGCAAGTCGGTCGCGCCGGGAGCCAAGCCGGGCGGTTTCAAGCCCCAACGCGCGCGGCCGGGCGGTTACAGCCGCTGAGCCAGCCAGCAACAGCGCCCGATCCGGGGCCTGCATTGCGGGCCCTTCTGCATCGTGGTTGCCAACTCGGCAGTGGCCGGCGGGCGTGGCAACATCGGGCCCTGCAGAGGAGTGACCGATGAGCGACACGAACTCGACGCCTGCGTTGCCCGAGGTGGAACTGCTGCCGCACGGCATCCGCACGATCGACACAGGCTTTCTCAGGCCTGGATTCGATGCGTCGTACCTGATCATCGAACGGGATCGCGCGGCCTTCGTCGACACCGGCACCAACCATGCGGTGCCGCGCCTGCTGGCGGCGCTGGCGGCGGCAGGCCTGGAACCATCGGCGGTGGACTGGCTGATCGTCACCCATGTGCACCTCGATCACGCGGGCGGCGCCGGGTTGCTGCTGCAGTCGCTGCCGAGCGCGCGGCTCGTGGTGCATCCGCGTGGGGCGCGCCACATGGTCGACCCGAGCGCGCTGTTCGAAGGCGCACGGGCCGTCTATGGCGATGCCGAGATGGCGCGCTCCTACGGCACGCTGGTGCCCGTCCCGGCCGACCGCGTGCAGACGACGCAGGACGGCATGACTCTCGAGTTGGCCGGCAGGCCGCTGCTCTTCATCGACACGCCGGGTCATGCACGGCATCACCACGCGATCTGGGACGAGCGCAGCCGCGGTTTCTTCACCGGCGACACCTTCGGCCTGTCGTATCGCGAGTTCGACGTGGCCGGCCGCTCGTGGCTGACGCCGACCGTGACGCCGGTGCAGTTTGAGCCCGAGCCCTTCAAGGCTTCGGTGCGTCGCCTGCTCGGCTTTGCGCCCGAGTCCATGTATCTCACGCATTTTGGTCGTGTAGGCGACGTGGCGCGGCTCGGTGGCGCACTGCTGGAGCAGATCGACGCGATGGTGCTGCTGGCCCGGCACTGTGCGGACGCGAAAGAGGAGCGCCATGCCCTGCTCAGACAGGTGCTTGGCCGCTACTACATAGAGAGTCTGGGCTCGCACGGCTGCCGGCTGGACGATGAGTGGGTGCTCGAACTGTTGGAGATAGACATCGAGCTCAACGCGCAGGGCCTGGCGGTCTGGCTCGATCGGGCCGGCTAGACTCGTCCGACCGCGGCTTCGTGTCGCACTGCGCTTCGTGCGCCTGAGTCCGAGTGCAATCCCGATGCCGGAGCCGAGATGAGTGCCACCCGATTCGATTTCGAGAACAAGGTCGCCATCGTGACCGGTGCCGCGCAGGGCATCGGCGCCGCCTGCGCGGAGCGGCTGGCCCGCGATGGCGCGGCGGTGGCGTTGTGGGATATCGACGATTCGCTCGGCCAGGCGCTCGCGGACTCGCTCGCGGCGCGCGGCCTGCAGGCGATCTATCGACACTGCAATGTCGCACGCAAGGCCGAGGTCGATGCCGCGCTGGCGGCGACACTGGCCGCGTTCGGACGCGTCGACGCGCTGGTCAACAACGCCGGCATCTTCAAGGCGGCCGACTTCCTCGACATCACCGAAGCCGACTGGAACGCGGTGCTCGACGTCAACCTGAAGGGCGCCTTCCTCGTCGCGCAGGCCGTGGCACGCTCGATGGCCGCGAGCGGCGGCGGGGCCATCGTCCACATGAGTTCGGTCAACGGCCTGATGGCCATTGCGAGCATCGCGAGCTACAACGTGAGCAAGGGTGGCATCAACCAGCTCACGCGTGTAATGGCGCTGGCGCTGGCCGACCATGGGATCCGCGTCAACGCGGTCGCGCCAGGAACGATATCGACCGAACTGGCGAAGAAGGCCGTGCTCGGCAGCGACGAGGCGCGCGCGCGGATCATGAGCCGCACGCCGATGAAGCGCCTGGGCGAGCCGTCGGAGATCGCCGATGTGACGGCCTTCCTGCTCAGCGACGCCGCGAGCTACATGACGGGGCAGATCGTCTACGTCGACGGTGGACGCCTGAGTCTGAACTACACGGTAGCGACCTGAAAGCGCTGCGCCGGAGCGCCGGGCCGCTGTCGCAAGTCATACTGCAAGCAACGTCGCTGCGACGCCGATCGGCAGCCGGGGGCCATCGAGTCGGCCTCGACGGCGGGTTCTGCGCCCGTGCCACGACGGACTGCGTCAATTCGAAACACCAGCCGCGAAGGAATGCCAATGAGATTTCTCCACACCATGCTGCGCGTCGGCGACCTGCGGCGATCGATCGACTTCTACACGAAGGTGATGGGCATGCAGCTGCTGCGCAGGACGGAGCGGCCGGAACAGAAGTATTCGCTCGCCTTTGTCGGCTTCGCAAGCCACCCCGAACAGGCCGAGATCGAACTGACCTACAACCATGGCGTCGACAGCTACGAGCTCGGCACCGCATTCGGTCACATCGCGCTTGAAGTGGAAGACGCTGCCGAGGCCTGCGCGAAGATCCGCGCCGCGGGAGGCAGGGTCACCCGCGAGGCGGGGCCGGTCCAGGGCGGCACGACGGTGATCGCATTCGTCACCGACCCCGACGGCTACAAGATCGAATTGATCGAAGGCAGGCGCTGATTCGACGTGGGCGCGCTGCACGATGCCGCTGAGTCGCTGCTTCAGGTGCGCGCGCAGTGGGGGGGTCGCGGTGACTTGTGGGTGTTCGGCTACGCATCGCTGATCTGGCGCCCGGAGTTCGACGCCGCCGAACAGCGCCCGGCGCGTGTTCACGGCTTTCATCGCGCGCTGAAGATGCAGTCGCGGGTCAACCGCGGCACGCCCGCGCGTCCGGGGCTCGTCTTCGCGCTGCTGTCGGGGGGTTCCTGCCGCGGCGTGGCCTTTCGCATCCAGCGCGAGCGTGTCGACGAGGAACTGCCCCGCCTGTGGGCCCGCGAGATGCCGAACGCGGTCTACGACGCGCGCTGGCTGCCGTGTCGAACGGTGCAGGGACCGGTGCGCGCACTCGGCTTCACGCTCAGCCGGGGCAATCCGAACTACACCGGTGCACTGGACGACGCCCGGGTGCTCGAGATCCTGGGGGGTGCGAGCGGGCGCTATGGCAGCACACTCGAGTACCTGCTCGAGACGGCGGCCGGTCTCGCGGCCTGCGGGATTCGCGACGCCGAGGTCGAACGTCTGGTCGCGCTCGCCCGCCGGCACGCGCTGGCGCCCTGAGCGACCCTCAGAGAGCGTGGGTCGGGGGTACGGGCAGCCTGCCCGAGCGGAGGTCTTCGAGATCGGCCTCGGTGTCGATGTCGATCAGCACCCCGGGGTCGTCCACCTCGACACCGTGCGCCGGGTAGCGGGCGAGTAGGCGTCGCGCGCCGTCATCACCGTCGAGGGCGGCGAGCTCGGAGTACAACTCGGCCGAGAAGCCGACCGGATGGCCGCGCAGTCCGTGGTGTTGTGCATACGCGACCGCGTGGTCGCGCAGATCGCGCGCCACGGCCTGCAACGTCTGCGTCTTGACCAACGGCATGTCGCCCGGAAGGATCAGCCACCCAGAGGCGTCGGGTCGCGCGCTCACTCCGCAGGCGATCGAGTAGCCCATGCCGAGGGGCTGCGGCCCCGTGGTATTGGCATCGGGCAGGACCACGATGTCACGCGTCGCGATGCTGCTCCGCGCGATGTCGGCCAGCGCGGCCGTGGCGACGACGACGATCGGCAGGCCGCTGGCCAGCACCTGAGAAAGTGTCGTCCCGAGCACACTGGACGTGCCCAGCGATTGCGCCAGCTTGTGGTCGGGCCCGCGAAAGCGCGATCCGCGACCCGCCGCCAGCACGACCACCACCGGTCCCGACATCTCGATCTCCGTCGCCCTGGCCCCGCTTGGAAGGGGCGGGCATTGCACTGTTGTTGTTGTTCGGAGGATGAGAGTTCGGCGGGCCGCGAGATAGTGGGGCCTTCACTTAAGGCATTGCCCTATGCGTCTCGCGATGTAACGCTTGGGCCAGCCCTGGTTCCTATACTGCGGGAATGAAGGACATTGCCGATCTGCGCAAGAGCTACGAGCGTGCCGAACTCGACGAGGCACACAGCCATACTGACCCGCTGAAGCAGTTCGAGCTCTGGCTCGATCAGGCTCTCTCGTCGCAGGTGCCGGAACCCAACGCGATGACGGTGGCGACTGTCGGCGTGGACGGACGACCGTCGAGCCGGGTCGTGCTGATCAAGGGTTTCGATGCTCGCGGCATCGTCTGGTACACCAGCTACGAGAGCCGCAAGGGGCGCGAGCTCGCAGCCAATCCCTTCGCGGCGCTGCAGTTTCATTGGGTCGAACTCGAGCGCGTGGTGCGCATCGAGGGTCGCGTCGAGCGTGCCAGCGCCGAGGAGTCCGACGCCTACTTCGCGACGCGCCCGCTCGACTCGCGCATCGGCGCCTGGGCATCGCCGCAGAGCCAGGTGATTGCTTCGCGCGCAGTGCTGGTGACCAACGCGGCCAAGGTCGGTGCCAGGTATCTGATGAATCCGCCGCGACCGCCGCATTGGGGGGGATACCGCCTCGTTCCCGACTGCTGGGAGTTCTGGCAGGGGCGCCGGTCGCGTCTGCACGACCGGCTGCGCTACAGGCTCGACGGCGCGGCGTGGCTGCGCGAACGCCTTGCGCCATGAGGTCCACCGGCGAAGCCTTCCTCGTGCCGCTCAGGCCGCATTCCGCACCCGGCTGGCGAAGGTGCGACGGAACTTCTGGACCTTCGGCGCGACGACGAACGCGCAGTAGCCCTGCTCCGGGTGATTCTCGAAGTAGCGCTGGTGATAGTCCTCGGCGCGGCAGTAGTTGGCCAGCGGAAGCAACTCGGTGACGATGCGCTTGCGGTGGGCGCCAGTGGCCGCGAGCTCGGACAGCACCTCGCGGGCGATGGCTTCGTGTCGCGGCGATTCCCAGTAGATGCCTGAGCGGTACTGCGTGCCCATGTCGTCGCCCTGCCGGTTCAGGGTCGTCGGATCGTGGATCACGAAGAAGATCTCGAGCAGTTCGCGCACGCCGATGCGTGCCGGGTCGAACGTGATGCGCACGACCTCGGCATGCCCGGTGTCGCCACCGCAGACCTGTTCGTAGCTCGGATTCCCGACGTGCCCGTTGCAGTAGCCCGACTCCACGCCGGTGACGCCGTCGACAAGCAGGTACACGGCCTCGAGGCACCAGAAACAGCCGCCACCGAGGGTGATGGTCTCCAGCGGTGAAGTGGACATGCGCTCTCCGACTGCGGCAGACGTTCGCAGGACTCTACAGCGTGTCGAGGGCCGGTGCCTCGAAGCGTCTGCAATGCCACTGCAGGCCGGCGACAAAAAACCCGCCGGGCGTGCGCCGGGCGGGTTGCGTGCCGGGAGATGCCCTGCTCAACGCAGCTTGGTTTCCTTGTACGTCACGTGCTTGCGCGCCTTCGGGTCGAACTTCATCATCTCGAGCTTCTCGGGCGTCGTCTTCTTGTTCTTGTCGGTGGTGTAGAAATGGCCGGTGCCTGCCGACGATTCCAGCTTGATCTTCTCGCGTCCGCCTTTTGCCATGATCGGGTCTCTCTTGCGTCAGTGTGTTGTCAATGCTTGGCTACGACATAACTTGGGCACAAGTTAGTCTTCCCTGGATCTTCGGTTTCAGACCTCGCCGCGGGCGCGAAGGTCGGCGACGACCTGCTCGATGCCCACCTTGTCGATCAGGCGCAACGCGGCGCTGCTGATGCGCAGGCGGACCCAGCGATTCTCGTTCTCGAGCCAAAATCGGCGGTACTGCAGATTGGGCAGGAAGCGGCGCTTCGTTCGGTTGTTGGCGTGGGAGACCTTGTTTCCCACCATCGGGCCCTTGCCCGTGACCTGACAGACGCGTGCCATGACGCTTCTCCGTGGATGACTTGTTTAAGGGGGGTGAACCGGCAGGGCGGCTCTTGCGCAACGCCCGGCCCGGACACCGTGTGCCTCTCAGCATGCCGGGAACGCTGCCCGACACTACCGTATTCGGCAAAGGTCGAAATTATAGCCCGAGTTCGCGGCGCCGGCGGAGGTGCTTGACATTGCCTGGATGGCAGGGCCAACAATGCACCCTTGCCTCACTCGACGGAGCCCGAAGATGATCGAACTGACCCTGCCGACCATGACCTGCAACCATTGCGTCCAGGCGGTGACGCGTACCGTGCAACAGGTGGATCCCGGCGCGCAGCCGCAGATCGATCTGCCGACGCACCGCGTGCGCATCGACTCGACCAAGCCGGCCGAGGCCTTCGCCAAGGCGCTCGCGGAGGAAGGCTACGCGCCGGCTTGAGCCGCCGCTGCGAAGCGCCCGCGATGAACACGCCCTCGCCCCGCAGCCGCCCTCGCGAATTCCTGCGCGTTCTCTACGACACTGCTGTCGAGCGCGCGCTTCCGGCGCAGAACACGGCCGCCTTCCTGCCGGCGCCGCCGAGAGGGCGAACCCTGGTGCTCGGCGCAGGCAAGGCCGCTGGTGCGATGGCCGCCGCTGTCGACTCGCTGTGGCCGCAGGACGCGCCGCTGTCGGGCCTGGTCGTCACGCGCTACGACCATGTGCCTCCGGGCTACAAGTCGCGGCCGGGGCGCATCGAAGTCGTCGAGGCGGCCCACCCGGTGCCGGATGCTGCGGGGCGGCGCGCTGCCCAGCGGATCGCCGAGCTGACAGGCGGCCTCACTGTCGACGATCTGGTGCTGTGCCTGATTTCAGGTGGCGGCTCTTCGCTGCTCGCGCTTCCAGCCGAAGGCGTGTCGCTCGAGGACAAGCAGGCGGTTAACCTGGCGCTGCTCGAGAGCGGCGCGGCGATCGACGAGATGAACTGCGTGCGCAAGCACCTCTCGGCCATCAAGGGCGGGCGGCTGGGGGCGATGTGCGCACCGGCCCGCGTCGTGACGCTGCTGATCAGCGACGTGCCGGGCGACGCCCCCGAAGTCGTCGCCAGCGGGCCGACAGTGCCCGACCCGACGACCTGCGCCGACGCATTGCAGATCCTCGCGCGCCATGGCATCGCGCTCTCGGGTGCCGCGCGCTCCGGTCTGGAGAGTGGCGTGTTCGAGAGCCCGAAACCGGGCGATGCCCGCTTTGCCGGTCACGAAGTGCACCTGATCGCCACGCCGCGGCTGAGCCTCGAGGCCGCCGCCGCCGTGGCACGCGATGCAGGGCTGGCAGCGCACATCCTGAGCGATGCGATCGAGGGCGAGTCGCACGTCGTCGGCCGCGTGCACGCGGCGATAGCGCGCGCCGTGGCAAGGCGCGGAGAGCCCTTCACGAGACCCTGCGTGATCCTCTCCGGCGGCGAGACCACCGTCACCGTGAAGTGCAGGGGCGGCCGCGGAGGGCGCGCGACCGAGTTCCTGCTGGGTTGCGCGATCGCGCTGCAGGGCGAGCCGGGCGTGACCGTGCTGGCGGCCGACACCGACGGCATCGACGGCGCGGAAGGCAACGCCGGCGCGATCGTCACTCCGGACACGCTGACGCGTGCGGCAGGACTCGGGCTGAAGGCGCAGGACTTCCTCGACCACAACGACGCCTACAACTTCTTCCGGCCGCTCGGCGACCTCGTCGTGCCGGGTCCGACGTTCACCAACGTGAACGACTTCCGGGCACTGCTGATCGTCTGAGCGCGTCGCCCGATCGTCCTCCCGGGGACCTGCGGCCGTGGGGCGCAGCGGGCAGCGCGAGCGATGGGCAAGACCTGCGTCGGGCTCCATTTGCCGGGAAGTGCCGTCGAGATTGACCTGCGACAGGCCCAGCAAGACTGCGCGAGGGAGGCTTTGCCTCATTGATCTGGCGCAACCCGTATCGGCAGCCGGCAGGCGAAAGTGCGGAACAGCGGTCGGGTGCCGGCCGCGTCGCTCCTACCAGGCGTCGTTGTCGATATGAATGCCGAAACTGCCAGCATGATCGTTGCCAGGCCGCCGCGTCTGCCGCAAGCACCCCGCATCCCGGTCGTTCCGGCGGAGCCCGTGATGATCGGCGTGCGATGGGGCGACCTGTTCGGCACGCCGGCGCCGGCGCGAGCCGATTGCGAGGCACTGGAGGCGCTCGCGCATCTGCGTGGGGTCGCTGCCGGGCAGACGGTGTTCACGCACGGTGAGCGCTCGCGGGCGCTTGTCGTCCTGCTCAGCGGCGACGTGGCGATGGGGCTGGCCACGCCCGGGGGACCGATGCGCACCGAACGCCTCGTTCACGGGCCGGCCTGGCTCGACGCGAGTTCGGCCTGGCTCGACCGGGCCTATGTGCTCGACGCCGTCGCGCTGACATCGGTGCAGGTGGCCGAACTGGCGCGTGCGCCGTTGCAGGCCTTGCTCGATCGGCGGCCGCAACTCGCGCAGCGCCTGATCGCCGCCCTGGCGTGCGAGGTGCGCCGCTTGACCGTCCACGCACACGAACTGATGCACAAGGACGCGCCGGCGCGGCTGGCAACCTGGCTCTGCGAACGCTGCCAGCCCGGTGACGGTGAGTCCAATCAGGTCGTGGTGCGGCTTGCCGAGCGCAAGAGCGACATCGCCTCGCAACTCGGCATGACGCCGGAGACGATGTCGCGCCTGATGCGCGCGCTGTCCGATCAGCGGCTGATCGAGGTCGAGGGCTACCGCGTGCAGGTGCTCGACCTGCGCGCCCTGCGCCGACTGGCCGGGTCCTGAGTTCGTCGCGGCGCGCGAGCGCCGCGATCGGCATTCGCCGCATCATGGCGGTACGGCCGGGTTCTCCCCAGCAGGCAGCGGCGAAGAACTCCCAGCGGCGTCAGGTCGCGACCCGAAGCAGTTGTGCCACGACGGCCAGCGCCAGGACCTCGGGCTGCTTGCCGCCGATGCCTTCGATGCCGATCGGGCAGGTCATGCGCGCGATGGCAGCGGCGGGAACGCCCCGCTGCTCGAGGCGGTGGATGAAGCGCTGGCGCTTGGTCTTCGAGCCGATCAGGCCGAGATAGCCGAAGTCGCCGCGACGCAGGATCGCCTCGCTGATGCGCAGGTCGAGCTCGTGCTGGTGCGTCAGCACGAGGTAGAACGCGCCCGGTGGCGCGGCGCCGACCTCGGCCTCTACGGCGTCGACGCAGACCTGGCGGATGTGCGCCGGCCAGCCCGCGCCGAAGGTCGTCGTGCTTGGGGAATTCCTCCTCGCGCTCGTCGATCCAGTCGACTTCCACGTCGAGCGTGGCGAGCAGCGTCGCGATCGCGCGGCCGACGTGACCCGCGCCATAGAGCTGCAGGTGAAAGAGCGCCGCGGGTGCCGGCCAGCGCGCCAGCGCGTCGGCGCTCAGCAGCTCGTAGCCCAGCGTGACGGCCCCGCCGCAGCATTGGCCGAGCGCAGGGCCGAGCGGGAAACGTTCGCTGCGCGCTGCCAGATCGTTCGCGTCGAGCATCGCGCGCGCCGTTTGCACCGCCCGCAACTCCAGGTGCCCGCCGCCGACCGTGCCGACAGCCTGCCGCGGCAATACGAGCATCCGCGTGCCGGTCGATCGCGGCACCGAACCGCGGGCCTCGAGCACCTCGACGACGATGGCGGCTTGCGCCTGAGCGAGTGCCTGGCGCGCCGCATCGCGCGTGCGACGGTCCACCGGGCTATGCCACCTGCACGGCGGTGACGGCCCGAAGGATCGATTCGGCAGTTGCCGGCGCCGAGAGCGGCGGATCGACGCGATGCCCGCCGACGGCCGAGACTGCGTCGCGGATCGCGTAGAAGACCGAGAACGGCAGCAGCAGCGGCGGCTCGCCGACAGCCTTGCTGCGGTGGATCGTGTCTGCCGGGTTGTCGGCCTCGAACAAGCGCACGTTGAACACGGGTGGGCAGTCGTTGGCGGTCGGGATCTTGTAGGTGCTGGGCGCGTGCGTCGTGAGGAGCCCCGTCTGCGGGTGCCAGACGAGCTCCTCCATCGTCAGCCAGCCCATACCCTGGATGAACGCACCCTCCACCTGGCCGATGTCGACGGCCGGGTTCAGCGAGCGGCCGACGTCGTGCAGCACGTCGGCGCGCAGCAGCCTGCATTCGCCGGTCAGCGTGTCGATCACCACCTCGCTCACTGCCGCGCCGTAGGCGAAGTAGAAAAACGGCCGGCCCTGCAGCGTCTCCCGGTTCCAGTGCAGGCCGGGCGTGGCATAGAAGCCCTCGGACCAGAGCTGCACGCGCGAGGTGTAGGCCTGCATCACGATGTCGCCGAACGCGAAGCTCTGGCCGTTGACGCCGACCTGGCCATCGGCGAATCGCACCGCGGCCGGTTCGCCGCCGTACCTGCCGGCCGCGAAGGCCGCCAGCCGCTCGCGGATCCGTCGCGCGGCATCCTGCACCGCCTTGCCGTTCAGGTCGGCGCCGCTCGACGCCGCGGTCGCCGACGTGTTGGCGACCTTCTGCGTGTCGGTGGCGGTGACGCGCACGCTGTCGAACGACACACCGAGTTCGTGTGCGGCCACCTGCGCCATCTTCGTGTTCAGGCCCTGGCCCATCTCGGTGCCGCCGTGGTTGACGAGGATCGAGCCGTCGCCATAGACGTGGACCAGCGCGCCGGCCTGGTTGAGGTGGACCACGTTGAACGAGATGCCGAACTTCACTGGTGTCAGCGCGAGGCCCCGCTTGAGCACCGGGCTGTCGGCATTGAAGCGCGACACGGCTGCGCGCCGGGCGTGGTAGTCGCTGCTGGCGACGAGTTCCGCCGTCAACTCGTGGATGACGTTGTCGCTCACCTCCATGCCGTAGGGCGTGAGGTTGCGCTCGCCGACGCCGTAGAAGTTGGCCTGGCGGACTTCGAGCGCGTCCTTGCCGAGCGCGCGGGCGATCGAGTCGAGAATGTTCTCGATGGCGATCGCGCCCTGCGGCCCGCCGAAGCCGCGGAAGGCCGTGTTGCTCTGCGTGTTCGTCTTCCCGCTGAACCCGTGGATCGCCACGTCGGGCAGCCAGTAGGCGTTGTCGACGTGGCAGATCGCGCGCGTCATCACCGGGGCCGACAGGTCGGCCGAGAAGCCGGCGCGCGATACCATCGTCAGGTCGACGCCGAGCACGCGCCCTGCATCGTCGTAGCCGACCTCGTACTCGTAGTGGAAGCAGTGGCGGTGGCCGGTGACGAGGAAGTCGTCGTCGCGGTCCAGGCGCAGCTTGACCGGGCGATCGAGCTTCTTCGCGGCGAGGGCGGCGACGCAGGCGAACAGGGCCGACTGTGACTCCTTGCCGCCGAAGCCCCCGCCCATGCGCCGGCACTCGACCTGCACCTGGTGCGCCTGCAGCCCGAGCGCATGGGCGACGGTCTGCTGCATCTCGCTCGGGTGCTGCGTCGAGCAATGGATTCGCAGGCCCTCGTTCTCGGTCGGGATCGCGTACGAGATCTGGCCTTCGAGGTAGAAATGCTCCTGTCCGCCGACGTCGAAGCTGCCGGTGAGCTTGCGCGGTGCGGCAGCGATGGCCGCGCCCGCCTCGCCGCGCTGCAGGTGCATCGCATCGACCACGTACTGGCCGGCGGCGTGCGCCTCGAGTGGCGTGAAGATCGCCGGCAGCGGATCGATCGTCAGCACTTCCCCCGCCTTCGCGGCAGCGCGGCGTGCCGCGTCGCGCGTCTCGCCGATCACCGCGAACACCGGCTGGCCGAGGTACTGCACCAGGCCGTCGGCGAGGATGGTGTCGTCGTGGACGATCGGCCCGCAGTCGTTGACGCCGGGAATGTCGGCCGCCGACAGCACCGCGACGACGCCCGGCAGCGCGCGAAGGCAGTCGAGTTGCATCGCACCGATGCGGCCATGTGCCACCGGCGACAGGCCGAGCGCCGCGTGCAGCGTGCCGGCGAGTTCGGGCAGGTCGTCGATGTACGGCGCCGCGCCGGCCACGTGCAGGTGCGCCGACTCGTGCGGGCGGCTGACGCCGACGCGCGCGCCGGCTTGCTCGCGCTGCGACTCGGCCATGCTGCCGATGCGATCGGCCTCGTGCTGCCGGTGGTCGGGCCCTGGCGCAGCGTCGTGCAGTGTCCGATCGATGGCCTTGTTCATGCGATGTCTCCCTGCCGGCGTCGTGCGCCATCGCGCTCCAGACACTCAGCGCGCTGGCGGGCAAAGGGTCCGTCGCGCGCGTTTCCAGCCAGAAGCGCTGCAGCAGGTTCTTCGCCACCTGCATTCGGTAGCCGGCGCTGGCGCGCATGTCGGACAGTGGCGCGAAGTCCTCGCCCAGCGCCTGCCGGGCGGCGTCCAGTGTCGTCTGGCTCCACGGCATGCCGAGAACGGCGGCCTCGGCACGCCCGGCGTGTCGCACGATCGCTGCCATGCCGCCGAAGGCGAAGCGCACGCCGCTCACCGTGTCGCCATCGAGCCTGATCGCCAGCGCGGCGCAGACGGCCGAGATGTCGCAGTCGAATCGCTTCGATATCTTGTACGCCCGCACCTGCCAGCCCGGTTGCGGCACCGGCACCGTGAGGCCCTGCACGAACTCGCCCGGTTCGAGGCGGTTCTTCATGTAGCCCAGGTAGAACTCGCGCAGCGGCATCGCGCGCTGGCGCTGCCCCTGGCGCAGCACGATCCGCGCATCGAGCGCCATCAGCACTGGCGCCGCGTCGCCGATCGGCGAGCCGTTCGCGACGTTGCCGCCCATCGTTCCGGCGTGGCGGATCGGCGGCGACGCGAAGCGCAGCCACACCTCCTCGAGCGAGGGCCATTGCGCCGCCAGCGCCCGCCAGGCGTCCTCGAGCGAGGCTGCGGCGCCGATGCACAGCGCGCCGTCGCGCAGCTCGATGCGCTTCAATTCGGCCACCTCGCCGACGTAGATCAGCTCGCCCAGGTCGCGCAGCCCCTTGGTCACCCACAGGCCCATGTCGGTGGACCCGGCCAGGATCTTGGCGTCCGGGCGCGCGGCGCGCAGCGTGGCGAGTTCGTCCAGCGTGCGTGGCGCGTGGAAGTGCTCGCCAACGTCGAGGCCCAGATCGGGGCGGGACTGCAGCGACTGCAGCGCCGCGACGATCGGTGCCGTGTCGAGGTCGGCCCGCGGCAGCTCGAACATTCGCTGCCCGGCGTCGAGGATCGGCCGGTAGCCGGTGCAACGACACAGGTTGCCCGACAGCTCGTCGGCGAGCTGTTGACGGCCGGGGCGGCTGCCGCAGGCGTTGTGTTGCTCGTAGACCGACCAGAGCGACATCACGAAGCCTGGCGTGCAGAACCCGCACTGCGAGCCGTGGCAATCGACCATCGCCTGCTGCGCCGGGTGCAGCCGGCCACCACCCATCGCCTTCAGATCTTCGACCGTGAAGAGCGCCTTGCCGTCGAGCGTCGGCAGGAACTGCAGGCAGGCGTTGACGCTGCGCAGCTCGAGGCCGCGCACCGTGCCCGCGCCGCCAGGCTCGGCGAGCGATGCGACGACCACTGTGCACGCGCCGCAGTCGCCCTCGTTGCAGCCCTCCTTCGTGCCGGGTCGGCGGGCGTCCTCGCGCAGCCATTCGAGAACCGTGCGGGTTGGCGCGGCGTTGGTGATCTCGACGATCTGGCCGCCGTGGAAGAAGCGGATCGGTCGACTGCTCATGGGCATGACTCTTGGCTCTGGCATGACGCTAAGGGTAACCGTCGTTGGGGCGGCATGTATACGATACGGCTTCTCACGGGCATCTGAGGCGACGTATGAAGAAGCGCACGGCTTCCGGCAAGATCGAGTTGTTCGTCACTCGGGTCCGCTGCCTCTCGACCACCGAACCCAGCATCGGGCGGGCCGCATAGGATGCGACGCTCTGGTGCCCGGGCTTCCTGGCAGTCTGCTTTCGGCCCATTGCGGCCCTTCGTATTGAGTGCTGGAGCGAGCCAAGGCCGGCGCGTGGCCGAGGGCGCGGGGAACCGGCTGCCTCCGTGCATTGGGCAGAGCCCACATGCGCTCGCCAGGCACAAACAGTCCTCAGGACTGTTTGTGTCCGGCTCTCCCCCCGACGCCATCCTGACGGCTGGCGTCTCCTCCTTTACCTGCGGCAGCCGGTTGCCCGCCGCCCTCGGCCCGGTGCCAGCGGAGCGTGCCGACACACGTGCCTGCGCAACCGATGCCGCAAAGGTGGCAGAGCGTCAGGACGGGCTGGCGTGTTCTGCGCAGGTAAAGGAGGAGGCGGCGGCCGAAGGCCGGCGCCGGGGGACACGGAGCAGAGCACGCCAGCTCGGCCTGGCGCTCCCGCGTCGAACTGCCAGAGCGGGCACCGCCTGCCGCGCCGCGCTGAAGCCACCCGGAAGCGGACACCCACGAACGGCCGCAATGGGCCGAAAGCAGCCATCCACAACGCAGCCCCATCTCATGCATAGCGGCCTGCACGAAGCGCGCTGGGTCGGCTGACATGCACACGGCCGCTGCCCTCCGCACGCCGGCACGCCTCGCATTGCGGGGCGACCTGCTGGACTTCACGGCGGCACCGGGCTGGGCGGACACCGGCCTGCGCGGTGTGCGCTTCCGTGCCGACCACTGGCTGCTCGTCGAAGACGGCCGCATCGTGGGTGCGCAGCCTGGCGTGGAGGTGCCGGGCGCGGGCTGGCACTGCCGCGATCATCGCGGGCGACTGATCCTGCCCGGCTTCATCGACACCCACGTGCACAGCGCGCAGCTCGAGGTCATCGCGAGCTACGGCGCCGAGCTCCTGACCTGGCTGAACGCGTACACCTTCCCGGCCGAGTTGCGCCACGCCGACCCGGCCTACGCCGAGGCCGGCGCCGCGCACTTCCTCGACGCACTGCTGGCGCACGGCACGACATCGGCGGTGGTGTTCCCTACCGTGCACAAGGTGACGGTCGATGCGCTGTTCGCCGCGGCGCGGCAGCGCGGCATGCGCCTCGTCGCCGGCAAGGTGCTGATGGATCGGAACGCGCCGGCCGGGCTGTGCGACGACGTCGCGCAGGCCGAGCGCGACTGCGTCGACCTGATCGAACGCTGGCACGGCCACGATCGCCTGGCCTATGCGGTGACGGTGCGCTTCGCGCCGACGAGCACGCCGCGGCAGTTGACGATGGCGGGGCGGCTCTGCAAGGCCTGGCCGACCGTCTACATGCAGACGCACGTTGCCGAGAACCGCGAAGAGGTGCGCTGGGTGCGCGAGCTGTTTCCCGAAGCGCGAAGCTACCTCGACGTCTATGCGCGCGCCGGGATGCTCCACGCGCGCAGCGTGCTCGCGCATGGCATCTGGCTCGACGACGAAGACCGTGCGGCGCTGCGCGCGAGCGGCGCACAGATCGCGCACAGTCCGTCGTCCAACCTCTTTCTCGGCAGCGGCCTGTTCGCCTGGCGGGCGCTCGACGAGGCCGGCGTGGCGGTGAGCCTGGCGAGCGACGTCGGCGGCGGCACCAGCCTGTCGATGCTGCGAACCATGGCCGACGCTTACAAGGTGCAGGCGCTCGCCGGCCAGCGGCTCACGGCCTGGAAGGCACTGCACGCCGCCACGCGGGGCGCGGCGCAGGCGCTCGGCCTGGCGCACGAGATCGGCAGCCTCGAGGTCGGCTGCATGGCTGACATTTGCGTCTGGGACTGGGCCGTCGGCCTCGCGGCGACGCGCCGCATGGACAGGGCCCTTGAATTGCATGAACGGGCGTTCGCGTGGATGACGCTGGCCGACGAGCGCAACCTGGTGGCGGCCCTCGTCGGCGGGGTCGAGCGATTCGCGCGGGCTTCGGCAGTGGGCGATCGCGCTTGAGGCCGGCACGCGCCGCAACTTCGAGCCGGCGGCGGGACGACCGCGCGAGGCAGCACAATCGGCAGCGTCTGCCAGCGCAAGGAGACAGCGCATGCTTCGACTCGAACTGATAGCCATCAGCAAGCAGTACCCCGCGGTCAAGGCCAACGACCGCGTGAGCCTGCGCGTCAAGGCGGGCGAAATCCATGCCGTGCTCGGCGAGAACGGTGCCGGCAAGTCGACGATGATGAAGATGATCTACGGCGCCGTGCGGCCCGACGAGGGCGAGATCCGCTGGAACGGCCAGGCCGTGCAGGTGGCGAGCCCGGCGCAGGCGCGCCAGCTCGGCATCAGCATGGTGTACCAGCACTTCTCGCTGTTCGACACCCTCACCGCTGCCGAGAACGTCTGGCTCGGGCTGGACAAGTCGCTCTCGCTGGCCGAGGTGACACAGCGCATCACCAAGGTGGCGTCGGAATACGGGCTGGCCGTCGAGGCGCTGCGCCCGGTGCACACGCTGTCGGTCGGCGAGCGCCAGCGCGTCGAGATCGTTCGCGCGCTGCTCACGAGCCCGAAGCTGCTGATCCTCGACGAGCCGACTTCGGTGCTCACGCCGCAGGCCGTAGAGAAGCTCTTCGCCACGCTGCGCAAGCTCGCCTCCGAGGGCTGCAGCATCCTCTACATCAGTCACAAGCTCGACGAAATCCGCGCGCTTTGCCACAGCTGCACCGTGCTGCGTGGCGGCAAGGTCACCGGCGTGGTCGACCCGGCCAAGGAAAGCAACGCCAGCCTGTCGCGGCTGATGATCGGCGCCGAGCCGCCGCAGCTGCAGCATCACCAGGCCCGGCTGGGCGATGTGGCCCTGAAGGTGCGGGGGCTGAGCCTGCCCAGGAGCGACCCCTTCGGCATGACGCTCAGCGACATCGCCTTCGAGGTGCGCGCCGGCGAGATCGTCGGCATCGCCGGCGTTTCGGGCAACGGCCAGCAGGAACTGATGGCCTCGCTGTCGGGCGAGGACGCGCGCGCTGCGCCCGACGCAATCCGCCTGTTCGGCAAGCCCATCGGCAACCACTCGCCACGCAGGCGACGCAGGGCCGGCCTGCACTTCGTGCCCGAAGAGCGTCTCGGGCGCGGTGCGGTGCCCACGCTGTCGCTGGCGCAGAACACGCTGCTCACGCGCACCGAGACGGTGTCGAGCGCGGGCTGGATCGACGTTCGCGCGGTGAACAGGCTGGCTGCGAATCTGATCGCCCGCTTCCACGTGCAAGCCGGTGGCGCAGGCGCCGCGGCGCAGTCGCTCTCGGGCGGCAACCTGCAGAAGTTCATCGTCGGGCGCGAGATTGCCGCCGCGCCCAAGCTGCTGGTCGTTTCGCAGCCGACCTGGGGCGTCGACGTGGGCGCCGCAGCACAGATCCGCGGCGAGTTGCTCAAGCTGCGCGACGAAGGCTGTGCGCTGCTCGTGGTGAGCGAGGAGCTCGACGAACTGTTCGAGATCTGCGACCGCCTGCTCGTCATCGCGCAGGGGAGGGTGTCGCCCTCGGTGCAGACGTCCAAGGCGACGACTGCGACGATCGGCGAATGGATGTCGGGGCTGTGGCTGGCCGACGCTGCGGCATCGCGCAGGGAGGGGGCCCATGCTTAGATTCGAGTCGCGCCCCGAAGCCTCGAAGTTGATGTCGGTCTTGTCTCCGCTGCTCGCGCTGGCGATCACGGTGATGATCGGCACCTGCCTCTTCATGGTCCTCGGCAAGGATCCGGTGAAGGCCCTGCATGTGTTCTTCATCGAGCCGGTGCGCAGCCTCTACGCGCTGTCCGAGCTGGCGATGAAGGCGACGCCGCTGTTGCTGATCGCGCTCGGCCTGTCGGTCTGCTTTCGCTCCAACGTGTGGAACATCGGCGCCGAGGGGCAGTTCATCCTCGGCGCGGTCTTTGCCGGCGGGGTGGCGATGCAGGCCGATGCGTCGACCGGGCGCTGGATCGTCGTTGCCATCCTGCTTGCCGGCGTGCTCGGCGGCATGCTGTGGGCGGCGATCGTCGCGCTGCTGCGCGACCGCTTCAACGCCAACGAGATCCTGGTCAGCCTGATGCTCGTCTACGTGGCCGACATGGTGCTGAACTATCTCGTCTACGGCCCGTGGAAGGATCCGGCGGGCTATAACTTCCCGCAGACCATCACCTTCGCCGCGGCGACGAAGATGCCGCGCCTCGCGGACGGCTTTCGCACCCACATCGGGCTGATCATCGCGCTGGCGGCCGTCGCCGGGTTCTGGGTGCTGCTGTTTCGCACCTACATGGGCTTCCAGCTCCAGGTCGGCGGGCTGGCGCCCGCGGCGGCGCGCTACGCCGGCTTCTCGTCGCGCCGCGCGCTGTGGACGGCGCTGCTGCTGTCCGGCGGCATGGCCGGGCTGGCCGGCGCGCTGGACGTGGCCGGACCGCTCGGCCAACTCACGCCGCACGTGCCGGCGGGCTACGGCTTCGCGGCGATCATCGTCGCCTACGTCGGGCGGCTCCATCCGGTGGGCACGGTGTTCTCTGCCGTGCTGATGAGCATGTTCTACATCGGCGGCGAGCTGGCGCAGTCGCGGCTGGGGTTGCCGAAGTCGCTCACCGGTGTGTTCCAGGGGCTGCTGCTGTTCACGCTGCTCGCCTGCGACACGCTGATCCACTACCGCATCCGTTGGGTGGCTGCGAGGCCGGCACCCAAGCACGGCACCGCCGCGGCCACGCCCGCAGAGGAAGCATGATGGAGTCTCTCGCCCTGCTCGTGGCCGCCACGCTCAGCGCCGGCACCTTGCTCGCGTTCGCCGGGCTCGGCCTCCTGATCAACGAACGCGCCGGCATCGTCAACCTCGGTGCCGAGGGGATGATGCTGGTCGCCGCAGTGGCCGGCTTCGCGACCGCCTTTCACACCGGCAACGACGGGCTCGCCTTCGCCGCTGGCGCCGCGGCAGGCGGCCTGATGGCGGCGGCGTTCGGCCTGCTCGTGATCTGGATGAACACCAACCAGTACGCCACCGGCCTGGCGCTGAGCCTGTTCGGTGCCGGCTTCTCGGCCTTCGTCGGCATCGGCTACGCGCCGGAAAAGCTCAGCGAGCGGGCACGCTTCGCGATTCCCGGCCTGGCCGACATTCCGTTCGTCGGCCCGGCACTCTTCAGGCAACACCCGATGGTGTACGTGGCGATCGGCCTGACGGTCGCGCTGACCTGGTTCCTCTACAAGTCGCGCGCCGGGCTCGTGTTGCGCGCTGTCGGCGAATCGCCGGAGTCGGCGCATGCGCTCGGCTATCCGGTGCGGCGCATCCGCCTGCTCGCGGTCATCGTCGGCGGTGCGCTCTGTGGCCTGTCGGGTGCCTACGTGTCGGTGGTCTACACGCCGCTGTGGGTCGAGGGCATGGTCGCCGGCAAGGGCTGGATCGCGCTCGCGCTCACTACATTCGCCACCTGGCGCCCGATCCGGGTGCTGCTCGGCGCCTATCTTTTCGGCGGCGTGACGATGCTGCAATTCCACCTGCAGGGCGAAGGCGTGCAGGTGTCGAGCCAGTTCCTGACCATGCTGCCCTACCTGGCGACGATCGTCGTGCTGGTGCTGATCTCGCGCAACGAGAGCTTCATCCGCGCCAACATGCCCGCGTCGATCGGCAAGCCGTTCTTTCCTGGAAGTTGACGGACCGCGCCCCTGCCGGTGTCCGATAATCCGCCGGCGTGCCAGCACCGGGCGCCCGAGTTTCCGAACTGCCATACGAATCAAACTGGAGAAACCATGACTCAGATTTCGAAACGTTCATTGCTGAAGACGGCCGGCTGGACCGTGCTGGCCACCGCAGCCGCGCTGGCCGGTTGCGGCAAGAAGGAAGAGGCCCCTGCGGCTGCGGCGCCGGCACCTGCCGCGCCGGCGTCCGCCGCCTCGGTGGCGGCAGCCAAGCCCGAACCGCTGAAGGTCGCGTTCATCTACATCGGCCCGGTCGGCGATGGTGGCTGGACCTTCGCGCACGACAACGGCCGCAAGGCGGTGGAGAAGGAATTCGGCGACAAGATCGTCACCAGCTTCGTCGAAAAGGTGCCCGAGTCGGCCGACGCCGAGCGCGTGCTGCGCGACGTGGCGAGCCAGGGCAACAAGCTCATCTTCGGCACGACCTTCGGCTACATGGAGCCGATGCTGAAGGTTGCCGCCGATCTGAAGGACGTGAAGTTCGAGCATGCCACCGGCTACAAGACGGCCGAGAACCTGCGCACCTACGACAGCCGCACCTACGAGGGGGCCTACATGGCGGGCGTGATCGCCGGCGGCATGACCAAGACCAACGTGCTCGGCGTCGTCGGCTCGATCCCGATCCCGGAAGTGATCCGCAACATCAACAGCTTCACGCTCGGTGCGCAGTCGGTCAACCCGAAGGTCAAGACCAAGGTCGTGTGGGTCAACGAGTGGTTCAATCCGCCCAAGGAGACCGAGGCTGCGCAGTCGCTGATGAACGGCGGCGCCGACGTGCTGATGCAGAACACCGACTCGTCGGCCGTGCTGCAGACGGCCGAGAAGGCCGGCAAGTACGCCTTCGGCTGGGACTCCGACATGCAGGCCTACGCGCCGAACGCGCACCTGGCCTCGGCCGTCATCAACTGGGGACCGTACTACACCAAGGCGGTCGCCGACGCGCTCGACAACAAGTGGACGAGCGGCCAGAGCTGGTGGGGCGTCAAGGAAGGCGCGATCGACCTGGTGTCGATTTCCGACAAGGTGCCGCCCGAGCTCAAGGCCAAGGCCGAAGCGGCCAAGGCTGGACTGAAGGATGGCAGCCTCGTCATCTGGAAGGGCCCGATCGTCGGTTCCGACGGCAAGGAAGTGCTGAAGAAGGACGAAGTCGCCGACGACAAGTTCCTCGGTGGCATCAAGTTCTACGTGAAGGGCGTGGAAGGCAAGGTACCCGGCAGCAAGTGAGTCGGCTACTGATTCGCTGAAGCAGGCAAGCCGCCGAGGTGTCATGGGCACTCGGCGGCTCTCCTCGTCACGCCAGAGCCTGATCGATTGCGGCCTCCGCTTCCGAGCGACGCGACCATGAACGAGCCCGTTGCCCTCGACACCGTTCCCCGCGACCGCCTGCCCGCGCTGCTGCGCGCGATGCCGAAGGCCGAACTGCACATTCACATCGAGGGTTCGCTCGAGCCCGAGCTGATCTTCAGGCTCGCGCAGCGCAACGGCGTCGCGTTGCCCTACGCCAGCGTCGAGACGCTGCGTGCCGCGTACGCATTCAGCGACCTGCAGAGCTTCCTCGACATCTACTACGCAGGCGCGTCGGTGCTGCTGAAGGAGCAGGACTTCTTCGACATGGCCTGGGCCTACCTCGAACGCGCCGCGGCCGACAACGTCGTGCACGCCGAGATCTTCTTCGACCCGCAGACGCACACGACGCGCGGCGTGCCCTTCGAGGCGGTGATCAAGGGGCTGGACCACGCCTGCCACCGCGCACACAGCGAGCTCGGCGTGAGCGCGAAGCTGATCCTGTGCTTCCTGCGCCACCTGAGCGAGGACGAGGCGCTGGCGACGCTGGAACAAGCGCTGCCCTGGCGGCACCACTTCATCGGCGTCGGCCTCGACAGCAGCGAGCGCGGCCATCCGCCGGAGAAATTCGCCCGCGTGTTCGCGCGTGCTCGCGAGGCCGGGCTGCACCTCGTCGCGCACGCCGGCGAGGAAGGCCCGCCGGAGTACATCCGCAGCGCGCTCGACGTGCTGAAGGTCGAGCGTATCGACCACGGCGTGCGCTGCGTCGAAGACGCGGCGCTCCTGCAGCGCCTCGCGCGCGAGCGCGTGCCGCTGACGGTCTGCCCGCTGTCGAACGTGAAGCTGTGCGTGTTCAGGACCATGGCCGAGCACAACCTGCCCGCGCTGCTCGACGCCGGGCTCTGCGCCACCATCAACTCCGACGACCCGGCCTACTTCGGCGGCTACCTGAACCAGAACTTCGTCGAGACTTTCGCCGCGCTGCCCGTGCTCGGCGCCCGCCAGGCCTGGCAGCTGGCGAGCAACAGCTTCGAGGCGAGCTTCGCGGACAGAGACGACAAGCTGCGCTGGCAGGCGGCGCTCGACGCGGCGTTCGCCGCCGCCTGAAACTCGTCGCGAATGCTCCTGCATACCCTCGACAACCGAAGAGGCGCCTCGCCGTGCTCGAACTGCTGACCAATCCCCAGGCCTGGATCGCCTTCGCGACGCTGACCGCGCTCGAGCTGGTGCTGGGCATCGACAACGTGATCTTCATCTCCATCCTCGTCGACAAGCTGCCGCGCGAGCAACGCGAGCTCGCGCGCCGCCTGGGTCTCTTCATGGCGATGTTCATGCGCGTCGGGCTGCTGCTCGTGCTGGCCTGGATCGTCGGCCTGGTGGCGCCGCTGTTCACCGTGCTCGGGCAGGAGATCTCGGGGCGCGACCTGATCCTGATCCTCGGCGGCATGTTCCTGATCTGGAAGAGCACCGGCGAGATTCACCAGTCTCTCGAAGGCGAGGAGGGTGAGGTGTCGAGTGCCGTCCAAGCCACCTTCGCCGCAGTGATCCTGCAGATCATGGTGGTCGACATCGTGTTTTCGCTCGACTCCATCATCACCGCCGTCGGCATGGTCGACAACGTCGCGGTGATGATCTCCGCGGTGGTCGTGTCGGTCGGGCTGATGATGCTGTTCGCGGGAGCGATCGGCCGCTTCGTCTCGGACCATCCGACGATCAAGATGCTCGCGCTGTCGTTCCTGGTCGTCGTCGGCGTCGTGCTGATCGCCGAAGGCTTCGACCATCACGTGCCCAAGGGCTACATCTACTTCGCGATGGCGTTCTCGGTCGGCGTGGAGATGCTCAACATCCGCATGCGCAAGCGCGGAACGACAACGGCGCACCTGAGTGCGCCGTATGTTCGCGAGCAAGAGCCGCCGGGGCGGCCCTGATTCCGCGGCGACCTACTTGACCATCTTGTTCAGCGCGGCTTCCAGCGCCACGGCGCCGGGGTTGTTGACTTCCTGCTTGATCAGAATTTCCAACGGAGTCACCTTCTTGCCGTAGTAGGCTTCGTTCAGGCTGTCGCGGCTTGCGATCACCTGGCCGTTGAGCGACATGTTGGCGTAGGCGCCCTTGGACTTCGAGTAGGAGATGAAGTCCTCGGTGAACGTCGCAGCTCGCGCCGGCGCCCTTCGGACCGACGGCGATCGACGCGTCTCCGCCGAGCTTGAGCTTGGTCGACAGCAGCGAATCGAGTGCCTTCTGGGTGTTGACGACGAGTATCGTCTCGGCCGCAGCGCCGCCGGCCAGGAAGCCGAGGCTCAGGCCGCCCATGCCGTAGAAGGCCGGCTTGCTGAAGGTGTTGGTCTTCGCGTCGCGCACCAGCAGCACGCCGGTACCACCGGAGCCGCCGATGATGAAGCCGCCTTCGACGATCAGCGGATAGACGAGCACGCCCTTGGCCTTCTTCATGAGCTGCGGCAGCGCGACGAATTCCTTGTCTGCGGCAAACGCGTTCACGGTGGCATTGGCTTTGTCGACGGCGTTCTGAGCGTCGCTCTTGTCGTCGGCGCGAGCCGGAAGGCTGCTGAAGGTGGCGGCGATCGCGACGGCGGCGCCGACCAGAGTGAAACTGCGGCGAGTCAGTGTTCATGGAGGTTCCTCGAAAGAGCGCCGCTCTGGGCGGCAATGGATTGCGATCGGATCGGATCGCCACGATGTGAAAACAGGGTGATTCTAGTCTGCGGGTTTGCCCTCGACTTGCGCGCGGTCAACGAGCGCGCATGCGTCGCCCTGGCGGCGCAACGCCGGCCTCTACAATGCCGCTCCCTGCCGCACCGGCGTGCCACCGCCGATGGGCATGTGCGAACCGTGGCCATGTAGAGGAACACCATGTTCAAAAACCTCGCTCGCGGGCTGCTGCTCGCGGGGTTCGCCGCGGCGCTCGCCGCGCCCGCCCGTGCCGAAGACAAGGCCCCGCTCAAGATCGGCTTCGTCTACGTCACCCCGATCGGCGAAGCCGGCTGGACCTACCAGCACGACCAGGGCCGGCTTGCAATGGAGAAGGCGCTCGGTGCGCGGGTGAAGACGAGCGTCGTCGAATCGGTGGCCGAAGGCCCCGACGCCGAACGCGTGATGCGCGACCTCGCGACCCAGGGCCACAAGCTGATCTTCGCCACCAGCTTCGGCTACCTCGAGCCCGCGCTGCGCGTGGCGGCCGACTTCCCCGACGTGGCCTTCGAGCAGACCGGCGGCTACAAGACCGCGCGCAACGTCAACACCTACAACGCGCGCACCTACGAGGGCCGCTACCTCGCCGGGCTGCTGGCCGGCAAGGTCAGCCGCAGCGGCGTGGCGGGCTACGTGGCGGGTTTCCCGGTGCCCGAGGTGATCCAGGGGATCAACGCCTTCGCGCTCGGCATGCGCGCCGCCAACCCGAAGGCGACCGTGAAGGTGCTCTGGCTCGACACCTGGTTCGACCCGGCGCGCGAGCGCGAGGCTGCGATCACCCTCGTCAACCAGGGCGCCGACGTGCTCACCAACCACAGCGCCTCGACCGCGGTCGTGCAGGTGGCCGAGGAGAAGGGCGTGGGAGTGATCGCCTACCAGAGCGACATGCGCAAGCTGGCGCCGCACGCCCAGCTCACGGCCATCACGCACCAGTGGGGCGGCTACTACACGAAGGTGGCGCGGCAGTCGCTCGATGGCACGCGGCACGCGCAGCCGGTGTGGGGGGGCATGAAGGACGGCTTCGTGCAACTCGCGCCGCTGAACGCCAGCGTGCCGAAGGACGTTGCCGCTTTCGTCCAGGCACGCCAGGCCGACCTCGTCGCCGGCCGCCTGCAGCCCTTCGCCGGTCGCATCGTCGACCGCGAGGGCCACGTGCGGCAGGCGAGCGGAGCGATGGCCGATGCGCAGATCGCGACGATGAACTACTTTGTCGAAGGGGTTGTCGGGAGCCTGCCGAAGCCCTGAAGTCGTCGACGCGAAGAGGCTCCGGGGCACGCTCAGCCCGTGTTGCGCAAGCCCGCCGCAATCCCGTTGATCGAAATGTGGATGCCGCGCTTGACGCGCTCGGTGCCCGGATCGCCCTCACGGCGCTGGCGGTAGCGCCGCATCAGTTCCACCTGCAGGTGGTTCAGCGGATCGAGGTAGGGGAAGCGGTGCTCGATCGAGCGGGCCAGCGCGGCGTTCGACGCCAGGCGCCGTTCCTCGCCGGTGATCAGCGACAGCGCCTCCGCCGTCGCGCGCCATTCGGCCTGGATCGCGGCAAAGATGCGCTTGCCGGCCTTCTTGTCCTCGACGAGGTCGACGTAGCGAGCGGCGATCGCGAGATCGCTCTTGGCGAGCACCATGTCCAGGTTCGACAGCAGCGTGCGCAGGAACGGCCACCGGCGGTGCATGCGCTGAAGCAATGCCAGGCGTTGCCGGTGCACCGCCGGGTCGTCGCCGAGGTAGCTGCGCACCGCCGAGCCGAAGCCGCACCAGCCGGGCAGGGCGACGCGGCACTGGCCCCAACTGAAGCCCCACGGGATGGCGCGCAGGTCCTCGATCGCGCGGGTGGCGCCGCGCGATGCGGGGCGCGAGCCGATGTTGAGCTCGGCGATCTCGCGGATCGGCGTGCTGTCGAAGAAGTAGTCGGTGAAGCCGGGCGTCTCGTAGACCAGCTTGCGGTAGGCCGCCATGCTGGCCTCCGACAGCGCAGCTGCGGCGTCGAGGAAGCTCTGCGGGGCGCTCCGTGTCGGATGCAGCAGCGTCGCCTCGAGGGTGGCGGCCACCAGCGTCTCGAGGTTGCGGCGGCCGATCTCCGGGTGCGCGTACTTCGAGCCGATCACCTCGCCCTGCTCGGTCAGGCGCAGCTGTCCGTTCACCGTGCCCGGCGGCTGCGCCAGGATGGCCTGGAAGCTCGGGCCCCCGCCGCGCCCCACCGTGCCGCCGCGGCCGTGGAACAGGCGCAGCGTGATGCCGTGCTCGCGGCAAAGGGGGTCGAACAGTTCGACGAGCGCGATTTCCGCGCGATAGAGCTCCCAGTTGCTGGTGAAGAAGCCGCCGTCCTTGTTGCTGTCGCTGTAGCCGAGCATCACGTCCTGCTCGCCGCCGGAGCGCGCGACGAGCGCGACGATGCCCGGCAGCGCGTAGAAGGCACGCATGATGGCCGCTGCGTTGCGCAGGTCGTCGATGGTCTCGAACAGCGGCGAGACGATCAGGTCGGCCACCGCGTCGCCGCCGTCCAGCGTGCCGCGCAGCAGGCCGACCTCCTTCTGCAGCAGCAGCACTTCGAGCAGGTCGCTTACCTCCTCGGTGTGCGAGATGATCGTATGGCGCAGCGCCTCGTTTCCGTAGCGCCGGCGCATCTCCAGCGCCGTTTCGAAGATCGCGATTTCCGACAACGTGAGCGGCGAGTACTGCGCGGCGTGCACGCGCAGCGGCCGCGCGTCGTTCAGCAGCTGCAGCAGCAGCGCGCGCCGAGCGGGCTCGCCGAGAGCCGCGTAGTCGGGCTCGATGCGCGCGACGCGCAGCAGGTCTGCGACCACCGCCTCGTGCTTGTCGGAGCTTTGCCGCAGGTCCAGCGTCGCGAGGTGAAAGCCGAACACCTGCACCGCGCGCAGCAGAGGCGTCAGGCGCGGCGCGATCAGCGCCTGCGCGTGGTGCGACTTCAGCGACGCTTCGATCACCTGCAGGTCGGCGAGCAACTCGCCCGCGCTCGCGTAGGCCTTCTGCGGCGCCACCGCATGGCGCAGCGCCTCGGTGCCGGTGAGCTCGTGCAGCGTGGCCGCGAGCCGTGCGTACATGCCGATCAACGCACGCCGGTACGGCTCGTCCCCGCGATGCGGGCTGCTGTCGGGCGAGCCCCCGGCCAGCGTGCGCATCTCGGGCGTCACCGGGGCGAGCAGGGTCGACAACGACAGCTCGGCGCCGAGCTCGTGCAGTTCGGTCAGGTAGAAGCGCAGCACCGTCTCCGCTTGCCGCTCGAGCGCGATGCGCAGTGTCGCGGCGTCGACGTTGGGATTGCCGTCGCGGTCGCCGCCGATCCAGTGGCCCATGCGGAAGAACGGCGCGATCGCGTGGCCGGGCAGGGCGTCCTCGATCTCGCGGTACAGGCGCGGGATCTGGCGAAGAAAGGTCGACGGGTAGTACGACAGCGCGTTCTCGATCTCGTCGGCGACGCTGAGCTTGGAGGTGCGCAACATGCGCGTCTGCCACAGCTGCGTGATGCGGGCGCGCAGCAGCGCCTCGTTGTCGGCGCGCTCGGGTTCGCTGCGCAGCGCGTCGCGCCGTTCCAGCAGCCCGGCGATGGCGCGCTCGGCGTCGAGGATGCTCTTGCGCTGCACCTCGGTCGGGTGCGCCGTCAGCACCGGCGAGATGTAGGCACCCCGCAGCACGCGGGCAATGTCTTCGGCGCGGACGTCTCGCTCGGCCAGCCGTTCCAGCGTCATTGCGAGCGACCCTTCCTGCAGATGACCCAGGCGGTCGTGGTGCTCGCGGCGGCGCACGTGCTGGCGGTCCTCGGCGATGTTCGCGAGGTGCGAGAAGTAGCTGAACGCGCGGATCACGCTGACGGTCTGGTCGCCGGAGAGGCTCTTCAGCAGCCGGTCGAGCGCACGGCCGGCGGGCGCATCGCGCTTCAGCCGGTACGCCACCGAGAGCTGGCGCACGCGCTCGACGAGCTCGAACGCGGCGCGTCCGTCGAGCTCGCGGATCACGTCGCCGAGGATGCGCCCGAGCCTGCGGATGTCTTCGACCAGCGGGCGGTTCTTCCTCGCTGCGTCGCCGAGCGCTTCGGCCATGGCGCGTTTCGACGCAGCGGCGGGGCGGTGGGGCGCGGGGGCGGCTCGGGTTGGCGGCATGGGACCTCGATGGGGTTGGGCTCGGGCGTTCCCGATGGTAGTGTTCACGCAGACTCCCGTTCACGAAGCATCTTGCGTGCCTGATAGCATCTCGCGCATGTCCGAAACCACCCTCATCGCCACCCGCGAAAGCCGCCTCGCGCTGTGGCAGGCCGAGCACGTGCGCGCACTTCTCCGCCAACGCTTCGGGATGGCCGTCGAGCTGCTCGGCATGACGACGCGCGGCGACCAGATTCTCGATCGCGCGCTGTCCAAGGTCGGCGGCAAGGGGCTGTTCGTGAAGGAGCTCGAGACGGCGCTCGAAGAGGGCCGCGCGCACCTGGCCGTTCATTCACTGAAGGACGTGCCGATGGAGCTGCCGCCCGGCTTCGTGCTGGCGACGGTACTCGAGCGCGAGGACCCGCGCGACGCCTTCGTGTCGCCGCGCTACGCGACTCTCGCCGAGCTGCCGCAGGGCGCGCGAGTCGGCACATCCAGCCTGCGCCGCATCGTGCAGCTGCTCGCGCTGCGCCCGGATCTGAAGATCGAGCCGCTGCGCGGCAACCTCGACACGCGCTTGCGCAAGCTCGACGAGGGCGAGCACGACGCCATCGTGCTGGCGGCGGCAGGGCTGAAGCGCCTGGGTCTGGCCGCGCGCATCCGCGGCGTGTTCGAGCCCAACGAGATGCTGCCCGCCGCGGGGCAGGGGGCGCTGGGCATCGAGGTGCGCGCCGTCGCGCAGGCCTTGCGCGAGCGGCTCGCGCACCTCACGCACCGCCCGACCTGGCTTGCAGTGCACGCCGAGCGCGCCGTCTCACGCACGCTCGGCGGCAGCTGCAGCATGCCGCTCGCCGCGCACGCCACCTGGCACGGCGACGTGCTGCGCGTCGATGCGCTGCTCGGCCATCCAGAACAGACAGCGCTGCCACTGCTGCGCGCCAGCGCCAGCGGTGCGGCGCCGGATGCGGCAGCCGCCGAAGCGCTGGGCCGGCAGGCCGCGGCACTGTTGCGCGAGCGTGGCGCGGCGAAGTATCTGCCACCGATCGACGCGGCATAGCGATGCGCGTGCTCGTGACGCGCCCCGAGCCGCAGGCGGCCGAGTGGGTGGCCCGGTTGCGCGACGAAGGCATAGCTGCGGTGGCGCTGCCACTGATCTGCATCGGCCCGGCGGCTGACGCTGAGGCTGTGCAGCACGCCTGGGCGGCCCTGGGGGCGCAGCGCCTGGTGGTCTTCGTGAGCCCCAATGCGGCGGAGCGTTTCATGGCCGCGCGCCCGCAAGATGCGGCCTGGCCGGCGGGCGTGCAGGCGGGCTCGCCAGGCCCCGGGACGACGCAGACGCTGC
Source organism: uncultured bacterium (assembly GCA_963802435.1). Lineage (GTDB taxonomy): Bacteria > Pseudomonadota > Gammaproteobacteria > Burkholderiales > Burkholderiaceae_C > CAIKUF01. The sequence goes on along the minus strand of CAWDIT010000001.1, from coordinate 158,554 downwards.
GACGCTGCGGCGTGCCGGGCGAGCAGATCGTCGAGCCCGCGGCAGGGTCGGCGCAGTTCGATTCCGAGGCCTTGTGGATGCAGCTCCAGCTTAGCGACTGGCACGGCGCGCAGGTGCTGATCGTGCGCGGCGACGGCGGACGCGAGTGGCTGGCCGACACCCTGCGCGCGCACGGCGCGCAGGTCGCACTGCTGGCCGCGTACCGCCGCAGTGCTCCACGGCTCGACGCGGCGGGGCAGGCGCTGCTGCGCGAGGCTCTGGACGCGCCGCGTTCCCACCTGTGGCTCTTCAGCAGTTCGGAGGCCATCGACAACCTGGGCGTGCTTGTCGGCGACGCGGCAGACTGGTCGCAGGCACGGGCACTGGCCACGCACCCGCGCATTGCAGCCCGGGCGCAACAGTTCGGGCTGGGGCACGTCACGCAGACGCGTCCGACGCTGGCCGCGGTGAGTGCCTGCATACAATCGATGGCACCGTGAATGAAACCGCCGACTCGCCCGAGATTTCAGCGCCCGCAGCGCCTGCCCCGGCGCCCGCAGCGGCTGCCCCGGCGCCGGCAGTGGAGGCTGCGGCAGCGCTGAAGCCGCAGTACGTGTGGGCCGCTTTTGCGGCACTGGCCGTGGTGTGCGCCGCCAGCCTGTGGCTGGCGTGGCAGTCGCAGCAGCGCGTGCATGGCCTGGAACAGGAGCTGGTGCGCCGCCAGAACGACACGCAGGTCCAGTCGGCAGAGGCGAAGATGCTCGCCAGGCAGTCGCAGGACGCTGCGCGCGAGACAGCCGCGAAGCTCGCGCTGCTCGAAGTTCGCGTCGGCGAGGTGGCGGTGCAGCGCGGGCAGATCGAGGAGCTGATCCAGAGCCTCTCGCGCTCACGCGACGAGAACGTGGTGCTCGACATCGACTCCGCGTTGCGAGTGGCGATGCAGCAGTCGGCGTTGACCGGCAGCGCCGAGCCGATGGTGGCCACTTTGAAGCAGGCCGACGAGCGTCTTGCGCGCTACAACCAGCCGCGTCTGGAGGGCGTTCGGCGCGCGATCGCGCGTGACCTCGACCGCGTCAAGGCGATGGGCGTGATCGACATCGCTGCGGCAGCCATCAAGCTCGACGAAGCGGTGCGCATGGTCGACGAGCTGCCGCTGCTGTCGCAGGTGGAGCAGCGCAAGGAGGCATTCCGATCCGCGGCGCCAACGGCCAGTGCGCCTCGGCAGCCGTCACACGCGGCTTCGAGTGCGGCTGTGGTCGACACGTCCATGCCCGTCTGGCTGCAGCCGTGGGTCGCGCGTTGGGACGCGCTGACGGAGCGCGTCTGGGTCGAAGCGAAGTCGCTCGTGCGGGTGACCCGCATCGATCACCCGGAAGCCATGCTGCTCGCGCCCGAGCAGGCTTACTTCCTGCGCGAGAACCTGAAGCTGCGGCTGCTCAACGCCCGCCTGGCGCTGCTGTCGCGCCAGTTCGACACCGCGCTCGGTGACCTGCAGGGTGCGCAGAGCGCCGTCGAGCGCTACTTCGACCGCAGCTCGCGCCGCACCCAACTCGCCGCCGACCTGATCCGCCAGGTCGCGACGCAGGCGCGCCAGACCGGGCTGCCGCGGCCCGACAACACCCTGGCGGCGCTGTCGACCGCCGCCGCGGGGCGCTAGCCCGTTGCTAGCGGCCGCTCGCCGATGCGCACCGTCATCTGGTTCACGTTGCTCTTCGCGGTGGCCGTGGTCGCCGCGACGACGCTGGGCAGCAACGACGGGATGGCCAGCCTCTACTGGGGTGGCTGGCGGATGGACGTGTCGCTGAACCTCTTCCTGCTCGTGATGGTGGGCGCGTGCTTCGCGCTGGTCACCTTGATCCAGGGCGTCAGCGCGCTCGTCGGTCTGCCGAGGCGGGCGCTCGAGTGGCGTGTGGCGCGACGCGACCGTAGTGCCCAGGCCTGGTTGCGCGACGCGCTGGCGCAATACTTCGGCGGGCGCTACAGCCGTGCCCACCGCTCTGCGAAGCGCGCGCTCGAGATCCAGTCCGACACCGCCGAGCTGGCGCAGGACAACGAGTTCACCGTGCTCGGCCACCTGCTCGCCGCGGGAAGCCTGCACCGCCTGCAGGACCGGCCGCAGCGCGACGAGGAATTGAGGCGCGCCCTCGACCTGGCGCAGCGCAGCACGGCCGCCCGGTCGGCGGAGGAGGGGGCGAGCATGCTGGCCACCGAATGGGCGCTCGACGACCGCGACGCGCAGCGGGCACTCGAGCTGTTGGCCAATCTCCCGCCGGGGGTCGGCCGGCGCACGTACGCATTGCGCCTGAAGCTGCAGGCCACGCGCATGGCGCGCCAGCCGCTGGAGGCACTGAAGACGGCACGCCTGCTGGCCAAGCATCAGGGGTTCTCGAAGGATGCGGCACTCAGCCTGATGCGCTCGCTCGCCTTCGAGGCGCTGGACGCCGGCCGCGACGCCGATCAGGTGCGCCGCACCTGGCAGCAGCTCGACCCCGCCGACCGGCGGGACGCCTTCGTCGCCGACCGTGCGGCGACGCGCATGGCGCTGCTCGGCGCGGCGGAAGAAGGCCGGGCCTGGCTGCGCCCGTTCTGGGACGTGCTCACCGACACCAGCGCCGACGACCGCGAAGCGCTGGCGCAGGGCCTGGTTGCCTGCGTGGGCGGCATCGGCGCCGACTGGATACCGCGCCTGGAAGCGGCATGGAAGAGCTATCCGCGCGAGGGCGCGATCGCCTTCGCGGTGGGTTGCGCGATGGCCGAGTACCGCCTCTGGGGCAAGGCCAGGCAGGCCCTGCAGCAGGCGGCCGACGACGACACCTTGCCCAAGGGCTGGCGCCGCCGCGCCTGGCGCCAACTCGCCGAGCTGGCGCAGGAGCAGGCTGACCATGATCGCGCCGCGCAGTGCTACGCCGCGGCTGCGCAGATCGGCTGAGACGCCGCAGAGCGAGGCGCATCGGTGCGGCGCGAGCACGGAGGTGTTCGTGTAAAATCTGCCCCCAATGCGGCTGTAGCTCAGTTGGATAGAGTACTTGGCTACGAACCAAGGGGTCGTGGGTTCGATTCCTGCCAGCCGCACCATAGAAGACGAGGGTCAGCACGTTTGCGCGTGCTGACCCTTCAGTCTTTCTGGGGCTCCAGCGCCGCGCCGGTCACCGTTGGACGCACGCTGCCCTCACGGCAAGCTCTTTCCTCGACCGGGGGTGGGCGCAGCGTGGTCGGAAGACACCTGATCCCGGATTCGTCGGTCAGGGCGATTTCGCCGATCAGGTTCCCGACACCCATCTTTGCAGCGCGAGCGTGAGCACGAACGCGACGACTGCGAGCGCGGCCGGCAACATCAACCCGTTGCCGGCGAGCACGACACCGTCGAGCACCGACATGCCGGCGATCAGCGTCACGACGGCTCGTGGCACGTCGCCGCGCGCGCGGCGTCGCAGGAGGTTCAGGGCGAACACCAGCACACCTGCGTACAGCGCCAGCGGCAGCCAGACGGTGGGCGCCGACACTGCCAGCGCCAACCCATACAGGATCGGCACGGCAAGGAAGGCGAGCGGCCACAGCTTGCCGATGTGATTCAGATGCTCCTGCTTCGCGATGTAGGTAAGGCCGATCAGGTGGCACAGCAGTGCAATCGCCGCGAGGACCACTGCGGTCGGCAGCACCATCGCCAGGCTGAACGCTGCCGTGAGGTAGACGAAGACACGACAAAGACCCATGACCAGCGGGCTCAGCGAATTGCCCTTGTGATGCGCGTTGTAGACCACGATTGCGCCTGCGAGCGCGGCGCCCGACGCGAGCGCGCGCCATGCGGGGATGCCGTCCGGTCCGCGACTCGCCCCGGCCACGCCCACCATGCCGACCGCCAACAGTCCGAAACCGATGAGGAAGACCTGGCGCGCCGACACCTGGCCCGACGGAATCGGACGTTCCGGGCGATGCTGCGCGTCGAACTCGCGGTCGAAGGCATCGTTGAGAAACATCCCGCCGACGTAGAACAGCGAGAGCGCCAGCATCAGCAGAGACAGTGTCGGATCGGTCAGGCTTCCCCCGGCGAGCAACGCGCCCACGAGAACGTTGGTCCAGACGGTCGGCAGATTGGAGATGCGCCCGAGCCGCAGTGCAAGCGTCAGACTCAAGACGTCAACTCCGTTCGTACCCATTCGAGTTCGCGCGCCACCGCGACGTCGACCGCGCCGCTGCGAAACGGCTCGGGCAGCACGTCCCAGGTGTACGTCTCCACCTCGAGATGCGCCGACACCGGCCTGGAGCGATGGATCGCAAGCACGTCGCGGACGAAGGACTGCGTCGAGGCAAACGGCGCCAGCCGGTCGAGGAAGATGGGGACATGAAAGTGCACGCGCCATTCCAGACCCGCCGTCGAGCCCTTCAGCGATTCAAGCGCCGCCGGCAGATCGGCAAAGCGCGAGAGGCCGCCGGGCCCCTGCTGCACCACCTGGTGCAGGTACACGGGATCGTCGAACCGCTTCAGCGCCTCGAGCGCGTCGGCGTCGAGCGTGGGCAGCCGCAGGCCGGCGCTGATCTGCATCTTGTGCACACGTATCCCCGCCTGGCCGAGCCTGCGGATGCAGCCTGCCGGGTGCTCGAATTCCACCGCGGCATGACACAGATCGAGGCACACGCCGAGGTGATCGTGCAGGGCACGGACGGCCGCAGCGCGATCGAGTCCGGTGAGTTCCATCGTGCGGCGCACGGCCGCTTTGCCATGCAGTTCGCGCTCGAAGAAGACGATGGCCTCGTCGATCGTCTCCAGAAGGCAATGGGGCTCGGGTTCCAGCGCGAGTGCGATCAGCCGCCCGGTGCGCGAGCGCAGTTCCACAAGGTGCGCCACGTGGCGCAGCAGGTGCTCGACGATGATGGCGACGTCGAGCGGCCCGGTCAGCGCCGGCTTGAACGCACCCGGAACGGTGCTCACACTGCCCTCGATGGCCGGGTTTCCAGGTGACGGGTCGGGCAGCAGTTCGGCAAGCAGGTTCGCGAGCAGGTCGGAATACCGCAGCCGCTCCGGGTCGCGCCAGTCCGGCAGGTACACGTCCTCCTTCACTCGGGTCCCGTGGAAGTTGCCGTAGGGAAAGCCGTTGAGGGTGAAGACGTACATCCGGTTCCGGTGAAGGAAGTCCCGGAACTCGGCCAGTACCGAGGGTTCGGACAATTCGGCAGCCGCACGCGCCGACAGACGCAGTCCCACGCCGAAATCGCCTTCGGGCATCAGGCGGTCGCGGACAGCGACCACGTACCGGTCGAAGTTCCCGCGAACCTCGGTCCACGACTCTCCCGGATGGATGTTGCTGCAGTAGGTGAGATGGACGCCGGCGCCCAGATTCACGCGCCGTACTCCTGTCGCCGCAGCCAGACCAAGGCGCGCAGGATCTCCCGGGCATCCATTTGATGCACCTCTTCGCCCACGCCGATGTCGCGCAGCAGCGTGATCGTGAGCTCGCCGCCCAGATGCTCGCGAAACTCCCTGAGTCCGCGCAGCAACTGCCAGCCGCCGTCGGCGTCGCGGGACTCCAGCGCCGGATGCCAGAGGTGGAAGCCGAGGCGCTTCAGCAGCGCATGCACCCGATCTTCGCAACCTGCGGCCAGCATGCCGACCTGCACCGAATAGCGGGTATCGAGGGCCAGGCCGATGGCCACCGCCTCGCCGTGGCGCAATTCGTGAGCCGTGAGCGCCTCCAGCTTGTGGGCGGACCAATGCCCGTAGTCGAGCGGACGGGCGCTGCCGGTCTCGAACGGATCACCCCCGTGCGCGATCTGCCGCATGTGCAGTTCCGCGCAGCGCCTGATCATGCGGCTCATGGCCGCGCTCTCGCAGTCCCGCAGCGCGCCGGCGTTGGCCTCCAGCCAGTCGAAGAACAAGCGGTCGCGGATCAGCGCCACCTTCACGGCCTCGGACACGCCCGCGATCTTGTCGCGCGGCTGCAGCGTGCGCAGGAAATCGGAGTCGTTCAGCACCGCAAACGGTGGCGCGAAGCTGCCGAGAATGTTCTTCACCCCGAAGGCGTTGACGCCGTTCTTCACGCCCACGCCGGAATCGTTCTGCGCGAGGACTGTCGTCGGGACACGGATGTGGCGAATGCCTCGATGCGTGGACGAAGCGACATAGCCGATCAGATCGAGAAATGCACCGCCGCCAATGCCCACGACGAAGGCATGCCGATCGACACCGAGTTCCACCAGCCGGTGCTGCAAGCGCGTGAACAGCGCCGGATCGTTCTTGACGGGCTCGCCGCCGGGCACCGATTCAGGATGGGCAAGGATCTCCATGGCCTCGCCATGCAGGTCTGCATAGCCGGCGATGTCATGGGCGAGCGACGGAAACGAGGCGGCGACGTTCGAGTCGATGAACGCCACGAATCGGTGACGGTGCCCCGGCTCGCGACGCAGCAAGGTGTCCCGGAACACAGGGTTGTCACGCGCGAACAAGTGTTCCGTGAAGCACACCGGATACTCGTACTGAACCGAGAACGACTGCACGTAGAACGCGGAACGTTCCTCGCTGTGCGGCTGCAGGCTGGTGATCACGGCACTCACGATTGCAGACTCCTGTGCGGGTTGGAGATGAAGCGCCTACCTGATCACCATCGTGTCGGCAGGTTCCGTACGCTCCGGCAAGGCACCCACGACTGGCGCCTGCCCGCGCAGCACGGTGTTGCCCTCGAACAGGTTGCGCTGGTCGACGGGCTCGGGCGCGAGCCAGTGCGACTCGAGCATCTGGCCGCTCTGCGCGTAGGCGGCGAGCGCATTGCCGTAGCACGTCGCCTCCACGTCGCTCTGCGGAATGCCGCGCTCGAGCATCAGGCGCGCGGTCCCGGGTACCGCGAGCGGGTCGGACACCCCCCAGTCGGCGCTGGAGTCCACGAAGATGCGCTCGGAACCGTACTGGCGCACGATCTCCACCATCCGTTCGCTGCCCATCTTCGTGTTGGGATAGAGGGTGAAGCCGGCCCAGAAGCCGCGATCGAGCACGTCGCGCACCGTCTCTTCGTTGTTGTGGTCGATGATGACGCGCCCCGGCGCCATGCCCATCTCGACGGCGACTTCCATGCTGCGGATCGTGCCGGATTTCTTGTCGCGGTGCGGCGTGTGCACCATGACCAGCATCCCGTACTCGACCGCCAGCTGCAATTGAGCGCGGTAGTACCTGTCCTCGATCGCGCTCTGGTCGTCGTAGCCGATCTCGCCTACCGCCACCACGCCTTCCTTCGCAAGGTAGCGCGGCAGGATGTCCATCACGGCCTCGGCAAGGGCCTCGTTGTTGGCCTCCTTGCTGTTGAGCCCGATGGTGCAGTAGTGGCGGATGCCGAACTGCGAAGCGCGGAAGCGTTCCCATCCCACGATGCTCGACAGATAGTCGATATAGCTGCCGACATTGGTGCGCGGCTGTCCGAGCCAGAAGGCGGGTTCGATGACGGCCACGATGCCTGCCGCCTTCATTCGTTCGTAGTCGTCCGTGGTGCGCGACGACATGTGGATGTGCGGGTCGATGAAGCGCATGGGCCTTCTCCGTCGGGTCAGTTGAATTCGAGAACCGATTTCCAGTCGACGTCGCGCGCTGCTACGGCATCGCGCAGAGCGGCATGGCGGTCGAGGAGTCGGCGTGCTTCCGGTTCGGGTGCACCGCGCAAGGCGAGCACCGCGGCGGCGCGCTCGGGCGCAGTGCCCGCGTCGAGCACGCGCCCGAGGTCCGCGAGCAGCGGGCCCGACGCGAACGGCCCCACGCAGCGCCAGAGCTCAGGGCTCACCGGCCGGCCGGCAGACCAGCGCTCGTGGGCATAGTCGCCGAGCATGCGCGCGAGCGTTCCATTGGCCCGGCGCTCCAGACCGACGATCGGATCGAGCGTGCTGCCGACGAATAGTGCCTTGAGCACCATCTGGTTCCAGGCATCTTCCGGCAATTGCTCCGCGGGATAGGGGTTTCGGTGGGCGACCGCCTCGAACACCACCTTCATGTTCGTGCGCACCCCTTCGGCCGCACGCAGGCGATGCCGCTGCGGATCCGGATATACCGGCAAGCCGCGGTAGAACGCCACCAGTTCGTCCACGTCTGCCGTGGCACAGAGTTGGTCGAGGCGGCGAACGAACGTGTCGCCGTCGGCTACGGCTGCAAGCAACAACCGGATGCGGCCAGCCTGATCGACCGTCCAGGGCGCCGGATCCCAGCCTGGCCGCGCGCTTTCGGCGACGGCGAGAGCTGCGGCATCGAGCGCGAGCGGTGCCTTGCCGAGCTTGCGCGAGACCAGGCTCACGCAGCGGAACAGGTCGCGATCCGTGCCTCCACCCGCGAGGCTCGCCACGGATTCGCGCAACCACGAGCCACCGGCCGCGTCCAGTCGCTGGTCCAGCCAAAGCTGCAATGCCGACGCAGGGGTCATGCCCTCATCTCCCGCCTGTTCCGCTCGTCGATGGATCGCCCGATCATGGCGCGACCCCAAAGACATGATCCAAGAGTAGTTGTTTCACCGCAGCGGCGGGTACGGGCCCGTCCGCGAGCAACTCGGGCACGGTCGTGATGAACAGCGGACCGTCCTCCGCCCGGTCGGTCGGGCGGCCGTGCGACCCACGCACCACCGTCGCGTCCAGGCCGATGACGTCCATCAGGTAGCGCATCCCAAGCGCTTTGCGTGCCAGCCGCGCGGCCACGGCGAGTTTCGGGAACCGTATGCGTCGATCGAAGAGCAGCTCGGCGGGGTCGTAACCCGGCTTGCGGTGGATCTCGACGGTGCGCGCGAAGTCCGGTGCGCGGGCGTCGTCGAGGAAGTGGTAGTAGGTGAACCAGCTGTCGGCCCTGGCGACGGCGACCAGTTCGCCCGAACGTGGATGATCCAGCCCCGCTGCGCGTTTGCCCGTTTCGTCGAGCACCGCTTCCACACCGGGCAATGATTCCAGGCAGGCCGTCACCTCGGGCAGCAGTTCTGGACGTGCCACGTACACGTGCGCAAGCTGGTGATCCGCCACGGCGAACGCATCGGAGGCCCCGGCATCGAGTTGTTCGCGACCTTGTTCGAGTCGCACTTTCAGCCAGCCGGCCTCGCGCAGCGCACGATTGACGTGCACCGGGCGCGATACTTCGGTGATCCCGTACTCGGACAGGACCACCACGTGGGCGCCCAGCGTCCCGGCCTTCTCGATGAGCGGCCCGCACAGCGCATCCACGGCCGCGACCTGCGCGGGGATGCCCGGATGATTGGGCCCGAAGCGCTGCAGGTCGTAATCCAGGTGCGGCAGGTACACGAGCGCGAGCGTCGGCCTCTTCTGCTCCAGCACTTGAAGCGCACTGCGAGCGATCCATCGACTCGATTCGATGTCGGCCCCCGGGCCCCAGAAGCGGAACAGCGGGAACTCGCCCAGGGCGCCCTGCAATTCGTCGCGAAGCTCGGCCGGGTACGTGTGGATGTCCGGCAACTTGCGGCCGTCCGCCAGGTACATGGGCCGCGGCGTGACGGCGAAGTCGACGCTCGCGTACATGTTGTACCACCAGAACAGCTTGGCACAGGTGAATGACGAGTCGCGCCGCTTTGCCGCCTCCCAGACCTTCTCGCCGCCCACCAGCCGGTTCGACTGGCGCCACAGCCAGATTTCGGAAAGATCGCGAAAGTACCAGCCGTTGGCCACGATCCCGTGGTCCCGGGGCGGCAGTCCGGTGAGCATGGTGGACTGGACCGTGGTGGTGACGGCCGGCAGGACGGTCGAGAGGGGACGCACTGCCCCCTGTCGCGCCAGCGCCTGCAGATTCGGCGCGTGCTTGAGCAGGCCCGGCGTCAACCCCACGACGTTGAGCACGACAGTCGGCGTCATGGCCGGACTCGCTGGCAGGCATCGATGTGCTGGTGCCCTGACATCGGATTTCGCGCCACGGTGGAACCTGAAGTTGCATCTCCCACGACCGGTTGCGTAGCCCAGGTCCGGACCGGCGGGGAGGCGCTGGATACCTGATACAACTTGGTTCTCCCACGCGTTCCCGGGTTCGGTTTTCCCGCTCTTTGCCAATTCGCGGCTGGATGCGAGGTCCCAGTGTCACCCTTCGTGATGTCGGCGCCATGAGCCGCGCCTCGGAGCGCCGCGACAATCTCACGTGGCTCGGTTCGATTCCTGCGATTGAGTGTAGCGGGCAGGCCAGGGCTTGGGCACGCCCCATGTCGGGGGGGAGAGGGGATCGGCCGTGACGGTCCGCACGGACACGCCCTTCGCACGGCGCACCGCCCCAGGGTCGGGTGGTGCACGTCGCTTGCGCGCATGCCACACTTCGCGTCGCGTGCGCGGCCATGGACATTGGCCTGCCCGAATGGACGGCTGCCGCGCAAGGCCCGCGCCAACCCCTCGCAGCCCTGCAACTTCTGGAGACCATTCATGACAGATCTGAATCGCCGCTGGATTTCGCACCTCCTGCTGGTGTGCGCAGTATTCGCATCGCTAGCAGCCCAAGCGCAGCAACGCGTGCTGCGCGTCATCTCCGACCGAACCGACCAGGGCACGCTGCGGCCCATCCTGGATGCCTTCGAGGCCCGCAGCGGTGCCAAGGTGGAGGGCGTGTTCATGGACCAGGGCCTGGTCAACCGGCTCGAATCCCGCCCGACCGAGGCCGACGTGGTCATCACCAAGGACGCCGAACTGCTGGACATCGCGGCGCAGCGTGGCCTGCTCGACCCGTTCAAGTCGGCCAAGATCAGCTCGACCATCCCGCAGGAGTTCATGGACCCGGCCGGGCGCTTCTTTGTCGATGCCTATCGGGCACGCATCATTTTCTACTCGAAGGCGCGGGTCAAACCCGGCGAGCTTTCCACCTACGAGGATCTGGCCAACCCCAAGTGGAAGGGCCGCATCTGCCTGCGTTCGGGCAGCCACGACTACAACCTGGCGCTGTTCGGGATGTTCTTCGCCTCGTTCGGCGAGGCCAAGGCTCGTGCAGTGATCTCGGGCATCGGCGCCAACCTGGCCCGCGCACCCAAGGGCAATGACCGCGAGCAGGCCCGCGCAATCTACGAGGGCAAGTGCGACGTGGCCCTGATGAACACCTACTATCACCCGATGATGGCCGCCGACCCCGAGCAGAAGGCCTGGGCCGATGCGGTGGGCGTGTTCTTTCCGAGCCAGGCGGGCAAGGGCACCTTCATCATGCGCTCGGCCGCGGGCGTGACCAAGGCCACCGAGAACCGCGACCTGGCCACCGGCCTGCTCGAGTACATCGCCTCCAGGGAAGGTCAGCAGTTGATGGTGGACCGCACCAAGCAGTACTCGGTGCTGCCCGACGTGGCGGTTCATCCGCTGATGGTCAAGCTCGGTGCCGAACAGGGCCTGGTGGACGGCAGGTTCAAGATCGACTTCGTGCCGCTCGACCAGATGGCGGGCAAACGCGAGCAGGTCATCAAGCTCGTCAATGAGATCCGCTTCGACGCTGAGCGCTGAGGGGGCCACCCTGCCGCGCCCCGGATGGGCGGGCAGGATGCGCACCAAACTGAGTGCCGCCGAGTTGGCGCGCCTGGCTCTCACGTTGGGCCTGGCAGCGTGCGCGTTGCTGCCGGCTGGCTACTTGCTGGTCGCGGCGCTGCCCATTCTGTTCGATGGCGGTTGGCTGGCCCACTTCGCGAGCACCAGCCTGCCTCATCAGGCACGGATGAGCCTGTCATTGGCGGTGGAGGCCACCGTGGTGGCATTCGCCGTCGGTGCCGTGCCTGCCGTGGCCGTGTCGCGCTTCGACTTTCGCGGCCGGCGGCTGGTCGGCATGCTGGCCCTGCTGCCGCTCCTGTTCGCTCCCTATGTCAGCGCCGGCACATGGACGGTCCCGTTCTCGTCCGCGTTCTTCGCGAGCCGACACGCGCTGGCCATCCAGCATGGACTGACCTGTTCACCCTATGTCTTCGTCGTCTTCCTGGTGGCGGCGGCGCGCATCCCGAACTCGTTCTCCGAGCTGGCTGCGGCGTTCGGGCTCGGCCCCTGGCAGCGGCTGCTGCGGGTGCACTTGCCCGCCTATGCGGTGCCGGCTGCCGCCGGTGTGATGATCGTGTTCGCCCAGGCCGTCGGCGACTATGCGGCCGCCGAGCGCCTGGGCATCGACACCTTGAGCGTGGGCGTGCACAACCTCTGGCTGGCCAGCCAGAGTTCGTCGGTGGCGGCAATCGTGTCGGTCGTGATGATCGTGCCCTCGGTGGTGCTGGTGGGTGTCGCCGCCTGGGCATCGACCCGCATCATCAGCCAGAACCCCATTCCACCGGCGTCGGCCGGCGCGTCGCGCAAGCCGCTGGCCAGGCCCGCAGCCTGGGCGGTGGTCGCCTGGAGTGTCCTGTGCTCGCTGCCCGGGTTCTGGATTCCCGAGGCCATCACCTTGCGCTGGGCCTGGCTGAAGTGGGAACGCACCCGCTTCGCCGCCATCCCGGGCGACATGCTCAACGCAGCCGGCACATCGCTGCTTACCGCGCTGGTGGTGGCGGTGGTCTGCGCGCTCACCGCCTTGTTGCTTCGGTCGGGCGGACGCTCACGCCTGGCCGAGCGCGTGCCCTGGCTGTTCCTGAGCAACTACTTCCTGCCGTCGCTGGTGCTGGCCCTGGCTTTCGTGATGATGAGCCGCGACGGTTCGCTCGGCGCGTTGTGGCTGGGATCGTGGCGTGACACCCGCCTGCTGATCGTGGTCTCCGAGGCGCTGCGCTTCATGCCGTTCGCGATGCTCCCTGTGCTCGACGCGCTGCGCCGCACGCCGCAGGCCACCATCGAGACGGCCCGCGCGTTCGGTGCGGGGCCGGTACGCGCGCGCATGGTGGCCTTCGCCGGGCACCTGTGGCCGGCGCTCCTGCTGGGCTGCGCGCTGGTGTTCATGGAGTCGCTGAAGGAACTGGACATGAGCCTTACCTTGCAGCCCTTCGGCTATTCGTCGCCGGCACTGAAGATCTACGCCTTCTCGCGGCACCAGAACATGGACCGCGCCGCTGTGTGGGTGTTGATCACCCAGGCACTGATGCTGCTGCCGCTGCTGCTGTGCTGGTGGCGGATGGACAGGCTCGGTGCCTCGCGTCCCGCTCGCGGTGGACCGCCGGCCGACGCATGACGGCCATGGTCCTTCCGGTTCGATTTCTCAACGGAGCGCGCGCCGCATGCTTTCAGTCAGATCCTTGTCGCGGGTGATCGCCAGTCGCGCGGTGGTGTCGAAGGTCTCCTTCGACATGGCGCCCGGTGAAGTCCTGGCCATCCTGGGCCCGTCGGGCAGCGGCAAGACGTCGCTGCTGAGAATGATCGCGGGCTTCGACGCGCCCACCCAGGGCAGCGTCCACCTGCATGGCCGCGAGGTCTCCACCGCCGGCCAGGTGAATGTGGCGCCCGAGCACCGCGCGATGGCGCTGGCGTTCCAGGACGCCACCTTGTTTGCGCACCTCGATGCGGTGGGCAATGCGGCCTTTGCCATCCGGGCCGCCGACAAGGCCACGCGCCACGCACGGGCCGTGGCGGCGTTGCACGACATGGGCCTGACGTCGATGGAGGGCCGCGACGTGGCCACGCTGTCGGGTGGCGAGGCGCAGCGTGTCTCGCTGGCGCGAGCCCTGGCGGCCGAAGCAAGGTTGCTGCTGCTCGACGAGCCCTTCGGCAACGTCGACCGCCTCACCCGCATCGACCTCCTGTTGCGACTGAAGGCCCGGCTGGCCAACGGCCTGGGCGCGATCATCATCACCCACGATCCCGCGGACGTCGTCGAACTCGGCGCCCGCGTGCTGTTGATGCGTGACGGCCAGTTGATCGCCGATGCGTCGCACGCGGCCATTGCCAGCGGCCAGCACGGCGCATGGGAGAGGTCGTTCCTTCTGGCAGGCACCGATTGATCAGCCCGGATGCCTCATCGCGCGCGCCCACCACCTGCGCAGCGCTGCCCTGACGCGCGCCCAGTCCAGGCTCGCCCGGTCGACCAGGACGCCTGACAGGAACAGCGCGAGACCCAGCGCGATCAGCGAGCGATCGACCGGACGACGATCCGGTTGGCCATCGCGATCGGTCGCGAGGAAGCCCGGATCCCAATCGCGAATGAAGCCGGCAGTCCGCCAGGCACCCAGCGCCGGGTTCGTGCCCCAGGCCTCGTGTTCGCCGCGTTGTCGGCGCAGGTGCAGTTGCCGCTGCGTTGCCAGCGATGTCGATACCAGGAAGGTGTAGAGGCCCGCACCGGCGTCGGGAAGCGTCGCCCGCAACCGGCCCGGGGCGATCTGGTCGAAGGCAAGCCGCTGCCCCTGCATCGTCGGTGTGTTCACCGCGACGGACACAGTGTCGGGATCGGGTCCGCCGATCCCGGCCGGAATGTCGGCCTCGATCTGCAGTCCGCCAGGCCGATCCGACACCGCCAGAGCGACCGTGCCACCCTGGGCCGTGCCGCTGATCCAATCTGCCAGGCCGCCGGCCAGACGCGGCCACTCGCGCCACTGCAGCCAACGCGGCGTCCAGGGCCCGAGCCCGCTCGTCACCACTGCCACGCGGCCGCGGCCGGCCCTCTGGAATGCGATCAGCGGTTCGCCACGTTGACTCTGCACCGCCACCGTGGCGTCGGGTTGGGATCGGGTGACGGCATGGGCCGCGACGGCTGGCCAATCCGTCCAGGTTCCAGGCGAGAACGGCAACGCCTGTCGCTGCTCGACGGCGATCGTGCCACGCTCGACCCGTGAACGGCGGCGCTCGAGCCCCGTGCGCATGACGAACGGCAACTCGGCGGCCTGGTCGACGCGAAGCACCAGGCCCGCCTCCGCGCCGACCAATCGTTCCAGGGCGCCGACATCGGCGTCCGGCCCGACGGCCAGCGCGATCGTCTCGATGCGAGCGCGAGCCAGCCGAGCACGAAGCTCCGCAAGCGGCGCATCGTCGATGAAGCCATCGGTGACCAGGACCAGCATGCGTCGTGCGCCCGCCGAGCGCTCGAGCTCGCCGATCGCCGCGTCGACCGCCGGGGCGAGCTTCGTGCCGCCGTTCGGGCTGGCCTGCCAAGTGCGTGCCAGGGCCACGGTTCCGACCCGAGCCGGGCCAAGTGGTATCAGTACGCGTGGCGCCACATCGAAGACCACGAGGCCCAGCGAATCGCGTTCGGTGAGGCCGCGGGCGGTTTCCAGCACGGCGCGCTGGGCCAGTTGAAAGCGATCGACGCCGCCACTGCCCTGACCCATGCTGCCGGACTTGTCCACGGCGAACACGATGGCCGCCGGCTGATCGAGGGCCGCCGGCTCGGACAGCACGGGCAGCACCGTCTCGAGCGTCGATCCCCGGTACCCGCCGCGCGCAAAGGAGCGCTCGCCACCCAGCACCAGCAGCCCCACGCCTCGGTTCGTCACGGCGGCCACCAGCGCGGTCCAGAATCGCGGCCCTGCATCGGTGATGGCGACGTCGTCGAGGACGACCGCCTGGTAGCTGTCGAGCCCGTCGGCATGCGCGTCGAGGCGCGTCGAAGGAATCGCGTTCAACGGCCAGCCACCGCGAAGCAGGCTGCGCGCCATGAGCCGGTTCGACCCCTGCGCATACAGGATGGCAGCACGCGGCGCCACGTCGATCACCGCGGCGTCCGGCAATGCATCGAGTATTCGCCCCGTAGCGGGATCCTCCAGCGCCACGTCCACGAGAATGGCGCCGCTGTGCCGGGCGTCGAACTCGATCGTCGCCCGGCCTGCTCCATCCGGCTCACTGGTCGTCACCTGAGTCTCGCCGCCTGTCGTTCGCGCGGTGGCCTTGACGCGCAGCGGACTGTCCAGCTGCCCCGCCAACTGCACGGTGATCCGGATGCGCTGGCCGTCCACTGCGTGGTCCGGCGCCAGTACCTCGGCGACGCGCGTCGGGGGCGGCGGGCGGCCGACGGCGATCCACCGAAGTGGCAACCCGGCTTCGCGCACGGCGCGCAACGCCCGCGCCGCATCGCCCACGTTCTCGAGGCCGTCCGAGACGACGACGACACTGGCGAACGCGGCCTGGGCATGTGCCGCCAATGCCGCTTCCAGGGCCGCCTCGATGTTCGTAGCGGAGGGCTCGAGCCGGGCAGAAGCATCGGTCGCTTGCGCGGCCGCCGCCGCCGGCTTGCCGGCGAACTCGAGCAGATGCAGCTCGCCGGCGCCAGCCGCCTTGGCGGCGCGTACGACCTCCGCGACCGCCTTGTCGCCGACCGCCCGCGGCACGCTCTCGGAGCGGTCGACGAGCACCAGCACGCGCGGCCTGCTGCGTGCGTCGAGCCACGCGCCGCCGAGCAGGGCCAGACAGATTGCCACCAGCGCCGCCAGTTGCAGAGCCAACGCCAACAGGGTTCTGGAACCACCCGCGGTCACTCGGACTCTGCCTCGGCGTACTTGCTCAATCGGGCCCACTGCCTGCCGAGCGCGACGACTTCCCAGAGCAGCGCAAGCAGAGCGAGCACGAGAACCGGCGGCACCCCATCGCGGAGGCTGCGCGAGTCACTCGGCACAGGCGGGCCCGCACTCGAAGTCGCACTCGCGCCGGTACTCGCGCCCAGGATGGCTGCGACGCGTGCCGACGGCACGACGATGGACGAGCCCGGGCCGCGATCCGTGATCGCGAGCTCGTCGAGCAAGCGGCTGCCGAAGAGCTGCTCGAACATCAGGTTCACCAGCAACGGGATCTCCGGGCCCGGCGTGATGGCCATCGAATCGAAATCCAGCGACGTCTCGACGCGTTTCGATGCGCCGGCCCGGCTGACGATCACCGGCTCGTCTCCGGCTGCAAGCAGCACGGCGTCCGCTGGCCGTGCCTGGAGCTGCGCCGCAAGTTGCAGACGTTCTGCGTCGAGACCGCTGCGGCCCGACTCGGCCACCGAGGACGACCACTGCAGCGCTCCACGCGCCGGCGTGGGCGCGCGGTCGCCCAGCACGCGGATCGTCGCGACCTCGCCGGCCGCACCCCGCGTGCCGCAGTCCAGTGCCGCTTCCACGTCGCTGGCATCGGCTGGCGCCAGGGCAAGGGCAGGGTGGGTGCGCACCGCCGCCAGCAGCGAGCCGGGGCACTTCGGATCGGCGGCCACCCGGCGCCTGCGAAGCGGGGCGAGGTCGAGCACGATCGCGTCGTCTTCGGACAGCGCGTCGCCGGGTTCCAGCGTGGCGCGAACCCGGGCCGATGCCGGGATCGACGCATTCACGAGGGCGGTCTTGCCTGGTTCGAGGCGGTGGGTCGATCTGGACACTTCGCCGGCATCGGTGGCAATGACGACCGCACGCGTCTCGGTGGCAGTGCCGCCGTTGGTGACCTTGAGCAGCAGGTCGAACCGTTCCGGATCTTTCGGATCTCGACGCGCGGAGAGCCGCTCCAACCCGGCGTTGCGCGTGACGCTGCCCGCCTGGATGATGCGATCCGGTCGCCTGGCATCGGGCCATTCGAGAAGCGCGGCATCGGCGCCGTCGGTGACCAGCCAGTGCAGGCGGTCGCGACGCAGCAGTGCCGCAGGCGGTGCAGCCGGTTCCTTGCGCCCGGCGCCGGCGGAGAGGGTCGCGAGGGCCGATTCGCTGAGGGTCCCGAGGGCGTGCCAGGGGTCACCGAGCGAGCGCAGCTCGACATCGGCACCGGCAATCCCGGCCAGTTGCGGGCGAACCTGCGCGAATCCCTCGGCGAGCCTCGTGCCCTGCGCTTCGCGGGTCAGCATGCTCAGCGAGTCGTCGATCCACACCGTGATCCGCGCGTTCCGCTCCGGCAACCGTGGTTCGCTCAGCGCGATGAAGAAGAGGGCGGTCAACAGCGCGCGGCGTCGCCATGCCGGGTCGGGAGGCTGGCGCTGGCCTGCGGCGGGGCTGCTGGCAGCGGAGCCCCGCCAGAGGCCCAGGTGGGGCACCGGTACGGCGCGTCGGTGGCGCCCGCCGCGGTGCAGCCAGCGGATCACCGGCAGCAGCACGAGCCCGAGCAACCACATCGGTGTGACCAGGGTCAGCAATTGGAACGCGCCCGAACCAGATGGGCCAGCAGCGTCTGTTGCCACGGTTGCGCGATGTCCCAGTCGGTGAACACCGCGCCGCTGCGGGCGCAGAAGCTGCGCAACCGGGCCGTCATCGCGGCACGCTCGCCAGCCGCGAGCGTGTTGGCGTGCTCGCCGGCGTGCAGCTGCATCCGCGCGCCGGTTTCCACGTCCACCAGGTCGAAGTCGCCTGCCACCCGCAGCCGAATGTCGGCGGTATCGGTCACCTGCACGACATGCAAAGCAACGCTGCGCTGGAGGAGCGCGCTCAGGTCGTGGCGCATCTCGTCGTCTGCCAGGCAGTCGCTGAGGGTGAAGACCGAGGCGGCGCCATGCAGGTGCCGCGCGCAGACGCCGAGCTCGGAGCGTGCACCAGCGTGCGCCGGCCGCAGCGTGGACAGCAGACCTGCGATCGCCGCGTAATGATGCTGCCCCCGCCCGCGGGGGCACTGCGCCAGCACGCGTGCGCCAAAGGCCAGCAGGCCCACCCGATGGCCGAGCTGGAGCAGCGCATAGCTCATCGCTGCGGCCATGCGCACGGCGGCCTGCCACTTGGCCGCGCCGTGCGCCGCCATGGACGAGCTGGCATCGAGCAGCAGGGTCCAGTCGGACACCGACTCCGCTTCGAACCGGCGGAGGATCGGACGCCTCTGCCGTGCCGTCTGCCGCCAGTCGATGTGGCGGACTTCGTCGCCGGGAGCGTAGTCGCGGTGATCGAAATGCTGGAGTCCGACACCGGCCCGCCGCGAGACCGTGCGCGACCCCGGCGCGCGGGGCACTCGCTCGATCAACAGCTGTGCGGCTGCAGACGCGAAGGATTGCAGCTCCGGCTCGCTCGGTAGCGCGGCGCGGATCAGAGTCGGCGTCGCCATCCGTCGATGATCGATGCGAGCATCGAGTCCGCGTCGAGGCCGTCGAGCTCGCTCTCCAGACGCAGCAGGATGCGGTGGCGCAGCACCGGCAGGGCAACGACCTCGAGATCGGCCACGTCGACGTGCGAGCGGCCAGCGAGCAGCGCACGCACACGCGCCGCTCGAACCACCGCCTGCAGCGCTCGCGGGCTCGCACCATAGCGGATGTGCCGGCGGGCCTCCGAATCGGCGCCGGCGGCTTCGGGCTGCGTGGCGAGGATCAGATCGACTGCCGCGTCCTTGCAGCGCTCACCCAGCAGTACCGTGCGGCACAGGTCGGTGATCCGAAGCACATCGCCCGGACCGGCGATGGGCCGCAATGTGTCCGAGGGCTCGCTGTCGAGCGATACGCCGAGCATGGCCCGCAGCGATTCGCGGGCCGGAAACGGCACCGTGAGCTTGAACATGAAGCGGTCCAGCTGCGCTTCGGGCAACGGGTACGTGCCTTCGAGCTCGATCGGGTTCTGCGTCGCCAGCACGCAGAACGGGCTCGGCAGACGGTGGGTGGTACCTGCGTGCGTCACCTGCCGTTCCTGCATGGCTTCGAGCAAGGCGGCCTGCGTGCGGGGCGTCGCGCGATTGATCTCGTCGACCAGCACGAGCTGGGCGAAGACCGGGCCGGGTCGAAACTCGAAGGTCGACGCACCCCCGGCCGCAGTGGCGTAGATCTCTGCGCCCGTGACGTCGGCAGGCATCAGGTCGGGCGTGCACTGCACGCGCGCCCATTGCAGCGCGAGCGCCGCGGCGAGGGCCTTGGCGAGGTGTGTCTTGCCGAGGCCGGGCAGACCTTCGATGAGCACGTGGCCTCCGGCGAACACCGCGGTGATCAGCTGGGTGACGAGTTCCCCCTGGCCGACGATCACGCGGTCGAGCAGTGCCTGCAACGCGTGGAGCTGGCGGTGCGCGTCCGCGTAGGCGCTGTCGGCGGCGGGATTGGCGTTCATCGGTGTCGCGCCCTTTCCTTCATCCATGCTTGCACATAGCTCGTCTCGGTTGCGGTCAGCAGCGTGGACTCCGTGGCCGCTGGAGGCGTCGCCGCTGCCGGAGCGGGATCCGCGTGCATCGCAGCTGCGCCACGCATCGACGGATCATCGTCGTAGTTGGCCAGCTGCGCCATGTCGGCCTGCCTGTCGGCCGATGGACGCAGCGCCCTGGGCTCCGATCTCTGCATGGGGATCGTACCCTGCAGGGCACGCGAACCGCCGACATCGGCACGGTTGTCACGGCTGTCACCCGCCTCGCGGCCCGAAGCGGCACCGCTGGTCTGCGTCGTTGCTGCCGCGTGGGTCGCATCGACGGACAGGCCGGTAGACGAAGCAACTGCGGTCGACCCTTCGTCCGGCGGCGTGGCGCCGGGCTGCGCCAGCAGGGGTCCCTTGCCATCATCGGTCTTGCCGGGCCCTGCCGCCGGCGCTCGGCCGGCGCCGCGCTGCTCGGACGAGTCCCCCGGCTCCGCCGACCGCAAGGCGCTCGCCATGTCGCTGACCAGTTTCGTCGCTGCCAGCGTGTCGGCGACTGGCGTCGCCCGATCGGCCGCGCCGGGCGCCGAGGATGCGGCGGCTTCTTGCCGCGATGATCGGACGGGGTCCGGCAGCGTCATGACGAACGTTGTCAAAGCCATGCACACGAGCATCGAGAGCAGCGGCCGGATCAGGCGTCCCGAGTCCTGTGGCGCGGCGAGAAGGCGCAGGCCCTGTGGCACCTTCGCCGTCGCCCAGTCTTCGAGCCATCGCACGGCCTGGGCGTCCGCCGTGCCGCGCATGTCTTGGCCCGATTCGAGCAAGGTCGTGAACGCGGAGGCGCCGCCGAGGTGACGGTCGGCCCAGAGAGCACAGGCTGAAGTGGCGGGGCGCCGCCATGCGGCCCGGGCGAACAGCGATGCCCACAGCACGGCCAGCGCAGCCAGCACGACGCCGACGGGGACCGGTCTCGCGGCCAGGTGCACGGCCACGGCGAGCAGCATCAACCCGGCCGAGCCCCAGAGCGCCAGACGCACGGCCGCGACGAACTGCCCGCGCCACAATCGGCGTCGCACCGCGCCGAGCAGGGTCTGCACAGGTGAATCGACCATTCGCAGCTCAGGACAGTGCCAGGGTCCAGAGGCTGCGGGAGAGCCACAGCGACGCCGCGAGCGAGGCTCCGGCCACCGTGGCCAGGGTCTCGACGAGTTCCGGCCGTCGCAGCACGCGACGCAGGCCCGCTCCGATCAGCGGCAACGCCAGGCCGGCGACCAGCAACAGGCACTCCGCCAGGGCCACCTGCACCAGCGGCGCCGTGCTTGCGGACCATGCGAGAACCACCAGGGGCCACGACGGCGCGATCAGACCCAGCGCTGCCGCCGCGCCCGCACGCCATCCGCGCAGCGCGCCCACGCGCAGAGCCAGCAGCGCGAGTGCCATGCCGCGAATGAACCACAGCGCATGCAGTGCGTCTGCGGCGCTGCGGCCCGCATCCGATCCGTTGTTCAGGGCCAGGCGGCTGCTGCCCAGCCACCACAGCGCCACGGCGGCGGCGAGCGCGAGTCCGCTCATCGCAGCCAGGCGGCGGGCCGGTGCGTCGCTCATGGCGGCGCAACGGACACGAGCAGCCAACCCCTGGACTCGACGGGGGCGTCCGCGACCCCACCGAGATCGAGTTCCCACAGCGCGGCCACGCCGTCATGTCCAGTCCGCGTCATGGCCGTGCGCAACACGGCATCCTGAAGCGGGTGGCCCGACTCGGCGCCGATGGTCGTGCGCGCTGCAGGCGCCAGGCTCGGCAAGTCGTGCGCGAGGCCGCCGGACAACAGCACGCCCGCGGGCCAGGCCATCGACCCGGCATTGCGGACATCGCGCAGCCCGCCTGCGCGTGCTTCGATCGCGAGCGCCCGGGTCATCGGAAAGCTGCCCGCATAGCACAGCGAAACCTGGCGAAACAGCCGTGTCTCGAACTCGGCATACGCCGCACGCCCTTGTCTGGCGTCGAAATCGAAAGTCATTGCCTGGGTCGGATCGCAGGGCTGCGCCGAGGACGCGAGCTGTGGCGGTAGCGGCACGCGTGCGTGCTCGCGAACGATTCCTGGGAACCGCTGCCAGGCCTGGTAGCGCGCAAGTTGAGCGCCCGATTCGCCCTCGCTCCAGACGATCAGTTGCGATGCGGGCGGCATGGCGTGCAGCAACGCAAGGACCGCGAAACTTGCGAGCACCGGCGTCGCCAGCAATGCCGGCAGCGAAGAGAAGAACATGACCGCGAGCAGCGCCGCGGCGAAGTACACGGCGAGGGCCACGGCCACCCGGTTCCAGACGACGTGACCCGGGCGAGCGAGCCCGCCCACGGCCCCGACCGAAATCGCCGAGGGCAGGGTCACGGCCAGCGAAGTCGTGAGCAGGGCCCTGGCGTCGTCGAGTGACGCCGCGCTCATCAGCACGCGGCCGGCGCACCCCCCGGCGCCGTCCAGCAGGCGGCGCACGCGGGGATCCGCGTTCAACACCACGATGCGACCACATCCCGCGGCATACGCGAGCAGCGCGCCGAGCTGGCGTTGATCGAGTGCGCCGAGGGTCGGCGCATCCACGATGAGTGCGTCGATGCTCGAATAGGCCGAGGCATTGCGCGGCAAGTCGTCGGCGGCGAGAGCCACCGTGTGAAAGCCTTCGAGCTGGACCGCGTCGCCTGTCACATGGCCCACGCCGAGCAGCGGAGACTCGGACTGCGCTATCGGGAATCTCACGCCGCTGTGGCGGCCCGACCGGCGAGCTGAGGGTCACCGAGATCCCCTCGGCCGAACCCACCGGCATGTGCAGCCGCACCGTTCGTCCGGGCTGCAGATCGATCTCGGTGTGCACGGATTGGCGGCCCGCCACCACCTCTAGCGTGGCCCGCGTTGCGGTATCGGCGGTCAGACGGATGTCGATCTCGGTCGAGCGACCGGGTCGGGACCAGGCCTTCCAGGCGGGCGTCACCGCCAAGTCGATGTGCGACTGCGTGGCGGCGTGCGCAAAGCCGCAGAGCGCGAGCCCTAAGAGCAGCAGTCGACGCAGCACCGTGTCACTTGAGCGCGTGTTCGAGGGCGATCACGGACCACGCGGTGACGAGCTGCGGCCTGTCTTCCCACCATGCGTTCGAATCGGCATTGGACCAGCTGCCATCGGCCGCCTGCAGGCTGAGCAGCTTCTGCGCCAGATCGTTGCGCCAGTTGTGCCGCTGTCCCTTGCCGTCGGTGAAGGTGTCCTCGCCGTAGGCCGACATGACCTTCGCGAAGGCGTTGTAGAAGTAGTAGAGGCCGTGCTTCTTGCTGGTGCCCGGGTTCAGCTCGAGCGTGTAGTTCGCCGTCATCCACTTGTACGCGGCCTGCACCCGCGGATCGGCCTTGTCGACGCCGGCGAAGAGCAGGCTGAGCAGCCCGGCGGCCGTCATGCCGCCGTAGGACGCCGTCCCGTTCTCGTACTCGGGCGGGTTCGAGCCCGGACGATAGGCAAAGCCCCCATCGTTGGCGGCCCACTTCTGGTCATTGCTCTCGCTGCGGTTCTGGGAGCGGTTCACGAACACGAGCGCCTTCTGCCAGACGGGATCCTTCGGGTCGGTCGAGCCGGCCTTCAGGCCCTCCAGCACGATGTAGACGTTGGACATGTCGGGCCGCTCGCCGCCGCCGTAGCCGATGCCGCCGTAGAAGGGGTGGTCGGGCTTGTAGCCTTCGCCCTCGTCGGCCTGGTGCGCGAGCAGGTACTTCCGCCCGGCCGCGATCACCGCGTCGTACTTCGGGTTCTTCGTCGCGGCGAGCGCGTTCAGCGCGACGGCGGTGTTGTAGGCGGTGGATTGCAGCGACGCAGCTGATCGATCCGTCGCTCCTCGCATTGGCCAGCAGGTAGTCGACCTGCCGAGTGATGAAGGGGCCGTCGCTTTCGCTGTACTTCTCCGGGCTCTCGAGAAAGGCGCGCAGCGACAGTGCCGTGATGCCGACCGACTTCAGCACCGAGCCGTCCGCAGCCTGCTGGCCGCGCAGATAGTGCAGGCCGCCGGCCACCGCGCGCACCGACCTGCGACGCAGCTGTGGGTCCATCGCGTCTTCGGCGCGGACTGCTGGCGCCGCGAGCACGAGGCAGGCCGGCGCGGCAAGCACATGTCTTCTCTTCATCATGAAGTCTTCTCCGTGGTGGAAAGAGTCGGGGTTGCGTCGACGCTGCGGCGGCCTGGCTGTCTGAAGGCCAGCGCGATGACCCCCAGCATCAGGCAGACCGAAACATAGGACCAGGTCAGTTCAGCCAGGCCCGGATAGGAAAGTTGCAGCGCGGCGAGGTTCGAGTGCTGATAGAGCCACTCGTTGCGCAGCAAGTCGTTGTCGCTCGCAATGGCCAGGTGGGTGAGCGGGCTGATGCCGACGATGGCGTCGATGATCCACGCGTGACGTCCCGAGAGCAGCTCGCCCGCCGGCCCGAGCCAGAGCGGCAGCGAGCCGAGGAGGGCGAGCAGGAGGGCCACCGTGCGGCCGGCCATCTCGCGGGCGCACTGCGCATCCCCCGTCCGGCCGCGAAATCGGACTTCGAGTCCCGCGGCCGCGGCGTGCGCCAGCAGCAGGATGAGCATCAGCACCATGCAGGGCCCGAGGATCCGTGCGAACGTCTGTGCCGGATTGCCGAGGATGCGCAGCGCGAGCGCCGCCAGTGCAGCCGCTGCCACCGACCAGGCGGCAATGCGCAGCGCGGTGCGCGCGGGCGTCGCGCCGAGTCCCGGCCAGAAGAGCGGGGCGAGCAGGCCGACGACGGCCGTGACCATCACCCGAAGTGCGGACGGCTGCATGTCGGCAGTTGTTGCGCCGATTGCGGCAAGTACCACCAGGGCCGTCAAGAGCAGCATTGCCCAACGCACTGCAATCACTTTATGGGCTTCACCGCTTCGACGATCAGCTCGATGGCCGAGCCGACCGGCGGCAGCATCGCATTGCCGTGCACCGATCCGTAGGCACCGATGCCGATGCCCACCGCCGATTCGATGACGTTGTTCTCGTCGGGCTTGAAGCCGACCAGCGTTCCCGTGACGTCGGCGGCGAACCGGTCGCGCCCTTCCGATGCGGGCGCCCCCGTATAGACCCACTCGACCGATTCGGGCTTCACACCGGCGTCCGCATTGAGCAGCGCTTCTGCGGCCGATACCTGGCGCCGCTTGCCGCCCTCCGACCAGGCCATGGAGATGGCGACCCGCTGGCCGACCAGCGGTGCCTGCACGGACTGGCGGCGCAGCAAAGTCTGCCTCGGGTCGCGCTCGAGTCCGACGAGGATGCAGGCCAGGTTGAATTCGCTGCCGGTGGCATCCAGCTCGACCAGCGTCTCGTAGGCCTTCATCCCGCCAGGGCTCGTGGCAAGGTATTCGAGCGGTTTCCCGGTCACGTGCACGCGGCCCGGCACGGTGAAGCTGCCCGCGCGCTTGTCGATGACGATGCGCCCGATCTGATAGCGGTCCTGGCCGAGCGACTTCAACTCGCCCAGGGGCTGCGCGGGCGGTGCAGGCGCTGCAGGTGGTGCAGGTGGTGCAGGCGTCTGCGCGAAGGCCAGCGGACTGCAGATCGCCGCAGACAATGCGAGCGCCGCAAGCAGGCCGTGGCGGCGAATCAAGGCTTGACCCCCAGCACCACGCGGTGCGGCATCGGCGGCGGCAGCGGCACCATCCGCATGTCGCGGAAACCGCAGTCGCCCATCCAGCGCATCACGTCCGAATCGGCGTGCACGCCGCCGTCGGGGGCGGTCAGCATCATGTTGAGGCCGAACATCGCGGCGAAGGTCGGGTGGCTGCCGCCCTGGTCGGTGAACACGTCGCTCACCACGAGCAGGCCGCCGGGGTTCATGCACGCCGCAGCGCGGGCTATCAAACCGCGGCACGCTGCCTCGGTTTCGCGGTGGAACATGCCGGACATCAGCACCACGTCCTTGCCCGAGCCGAAGTCGGCGCTGTGGTAGTCGCCGTCGCGCAGCGTCACCCGGTCGCTCGCCCCGGCGGCCGCGACGAGCTCGCGCGCCACCGCGGCGACGCCGGGCAACTCGATCACCTCGGACTTCAGGCCGGGGAAGCGCTCGGTGAGGAGAACGGAGTAGGTCCCCGGCCCGCCACCGACGTCGAGCATCGAGCGCCGGCCCTGGAGATCCAGGATGGGCACCAGGGCACGCGCGATGCCGAGGGCGCGTTCGTGCATGGCAACCACGAAGCTGCGCGTTCGGGCGGGGTCGTCGCCCAGGTAGGTCTCGGCGGGCAGCGCCGGCTTGCCGGACCGCAGCGCGTCCTCGAGCTTGCCCCAGGTCGCGTACAGCTGATCGCTGTAGCGGATGACGTTGCCCATGAAGGCGGGGCTGCGCGAGACCAGGAACACCGCCGCAGTGGGCGTGTTCTCGAATCGGCCGGCAGCTTCCTTCAGGAAGCCCAGGCCGACGCAAGCGCGCAGCAACAAGCCCGTGCTGCGCGGATCGAGCTGCAGCCCGGCCGCCACCTCGTCAGCGGCCCGGGCGCCGTCGGCCAGGAAGTCGAAGACGCGGAGCCGGTTGGCCGTGAGGAGGGTCTGGCTCTCCCAGTACGCCGTGCTCAGCCGAACGATCGAAGACGGATCCGGGGCCCCCGCGGCCGGACTCGCTGTCGCACTCATGCCGGAACCAACGCCTGGCGATCCAGATCGCACTCGAGCTGCATGTAGGCGCAGCGGTGGCACATGAAGCCATCGGAGACCGCAAGCCCGTGGCGCTTGCGGATCTCGCGGTAGCCGGAGGTCAGCGTCTCGAAGTAGCTGCGGATGCGCGCGTGGTAGTCGTGCCGCTGGCGGCCGCCCACCGGCCAGACGAGCGAGTAGATGGGGATGATGCCGCGGCTGCACAGGTCTTCCGCGCCTTGCAGTGCGATGCGCGCGGCCTCTTCCCATTCCAGGCCGTGCTCGGGTTCGAGCTCGATGCCGGCCACCATCGCCGAGTAGACGTTGCCGCGGCCCCAGTGGCGCACGGCGGTCTCGAGCGCCGCTATCCACTTGTCATAGCCGACATAACGGTTCTTGCCGGGGGACACCTTTGCGAACAGCGGCTCAGACCACATCTCCAGGTTGAAGCAGACGTGCTGCACCAGTTGCTCGGCGTGGAACTGCGCGATGAGGTCGTCGGGTAGCGCGCCGGACCCCAGCGCAACCGGGATGCCGCGCGTGTTGGCCTGCTTCACGAAGCGCGCGAGTTGCAGGAAGCGCTCGCCTTCCTTGCGCCAGTCGGTGAGCGAGCCGCCCACCAGGTAGATGTGGCGGATCTCGGTCTGGTCGATCACGGCATTCAGCGCCTCGCGCATGCGCGCGAGCGTCGGCGGCGGAATCTCGACCTGGCCCGTCACCTGGCCGAGGTGCTTGGTGCGCTCGTCGGGCGCCCCGTAGGCGCAGAACGCGCAGCGCATCGAAACGCCGTCGTGCTTGTGCAGGAAGTACTCGCAGCCCGGCGCGACGTTGATCACCAGCATGTCGCCGTGCGTGGTCACGCCGGCCTGCGCGAAGGGCAGGCCGTCCGACGTCTTCTGCGTCAGCCACGGCCGCAGCGGCTCGAACCCGATGGCCACGGAGCTGCCGCTTCTGTCGTCGACCAGCAGATAGCCTGCCTTCAGGTCGCCTTCCACGTGCCACGGCGAGTCGCCGTCACCGAGGATGCGGATCTCGGTGCCGTCTGCCGTGTTGATGAGGTAGGGGATGGCCGCCTGTCCCTTGCCGGTCGGGTCGTGCTCCCCTGCCTTGAACCGGTAGGGATAGTAGTTGGGCATCGAGTGCAAGGCCGCCTGGCCGAGCGCCGCCGTGTAGCGGATGCCCTCGCACATCACCTGAATCTTCAACGCCGGCGAGCCGGTGAGCGTGATCATGTCGGCAGTTCCCTTTGCTGCGTGAACCGTGAGCGATATCGGGGCGGTCTCTGCTCGGGCTCTTCTGCTATGGTCCGGCAATCATGCCACGCAAGGGCGTTCGAGCCGCGTTGATTATTGCCGTTGCGCTGTGTATTCCGCTGCTGCCCTTCCTCGTCATCGGCGAACTGCCGGGCGAACGCTGGCTCTCCGCAAACGACGACCATTCCATGCGCTTCGCGCTCGCCGGCGCCGGGCTGCTGGCGGTCGACGTGCTGTTGCCGATTCCGTCGAGCATCGTCGGCACCATGCTCGGGGCGCGTCTCGGTTTCGGCGCCGGTTTCGCTGCGGCATTCGCCGGGATGATGGCCGGGCAATCGGCCGCCTATTTCGTCAGCCGCGGCCTGCTGCGCAAGCGCAACGACGCACTGCCCGCGGCGCCGACGCTGGCGGCCGTGTTCCTGAGCCGCCCGGTGCCGGTGCTGGCCGAGGCTGTCGCCTTCGCCGCCGGCGCCGCGCGCCTGAGCTGGCCGCAGTTTCTGCTGGCCTGCGGAGCAGGGAATCTGCTCTACGCTGGCGCACTGGCGCTGAACGGTGCCCAGCTGGTGCCTGGCGCTCCGATCGGCGCCGGGCTCCTGCTTCCCATGCTGCTGCCGGTGGCCGCGTGGCTGATCTGGCGCAGGATTCGCCGCACGTCCCACCCTGGAGGTTGAAACCATGTTGTTCCTGCTGACCAATCGCACCCGCGCGAACCTGACCGCCGCGCAGTGGGGCGAACTTGCCGCTGCGGCGAAGGCGTTCTACGCATCGATCCCGGCCGACGTGAAGATCCGCGGCGAGTGGGCCGCTGTCGACCAGTCGCACAACTACACGCTGCTCGAGGCGCCCGACATCGAGACCGTGCGCCGCATCCAGGCGCCGTTCGAGCGCTTCACCGACACCGTGATCGTGCCGGTGACCGCCCTTTCGGGGTGGACGGCTGGCTGAAGCGGCCCCGCGCATTCGAATTGCGGTTTCGCAGACAGGGGCCCCCGACACGCACGGGCAGGGCGTGCAGGCGACTTCCTGCACGCTCTTTGAGTCCGCAGGCGCCATGGAGCCTTTCCCAACGAAGAAGATTCCACTCCGGCGGGCGGGCAAGGGGTTCACGTGTAAGTGCGTGGACACTGCGGAGTCCCGCACAAGAAGAACGGCGGCCCTCAGGCCGCCGTCGTAGGTAGCGTCAGACGGCCGCGAGCATCAGGCGCGCTTCCCCCGCACGACGATCCAAAGCCCTGCCAGTGCCAGCGCCACCAGCGCCAGTGAACCGGGTTCGGGCACCTGCGAGTACCGCTGAGAAAAACCGAACGTGCCGGCAGCGTCACTAGCGGCGCTGGCCCACACATAAATGTTCTTGGTTACCCACACGGAAGACTGCGGGTCGAACTCCGCCGTGTCGGTCAACTTACTAATCTGCCCAAAATCAGCGAGGTAACTCAACTCGACGTCGATCGCTCCGAGGTCGCTACCGCCATCCGTGGTCCCTATCGTTTCCCGGATGTAGCTGCCGGCGTCGGAGGGGCCCGCGCCAGTCACACTGGGGGCCCAACTGAAAAGGCGTCGAAGTCGCCCAGCCAGGCGCTACTGATCAGCTTCCCCGCACCCGGGAGCACCGAGACCCGGAAACCGAACATCAAGTCGACGTAGGCATAGAAGCCATCCCCCGTGACGTTCAACTCTCCGCTGGAGATCGAGAAGTCGAGCCCGGGCCCGGGATTGTCCCCCCGTCGTCCAGCGAGGTGACCGAAATGTTGGCCGCATTCAACGTTCTCGCAGGATCGCTAGAGGCAAAGTCTTGATACAACGACCATTTGTCGAACAGCTTGTCACCGGCCGTGATGCTGCCGCCTTTAAGAAGGTCCTCCAGCGTCACGGTCGAGGCATGCGCCGGCAGTGCGAGCGCAACGGCGGCCAGCAAGCCACCGAGTGTTTTGCAGATACTCTTCATCTTCATACTCCCATTGATCTAGAGAAGGATTCAGTGCCCTCGGCCGCAGCCGAGAGCGGATGCGTCACTGGGTGGCGCAGTTGAGCCGCGTGCACCTCGGGATGCAAACCTTGACGTCGTTCGGAGTGATCAGACCGTCGCCGTCGGCATCGCGCGGGTCATCGGCGCCGGTGGCCCTCTGGCCGCGGGCCCTGCTGATGAGTGAGAGGTCAAGTTTGTCGATGTCGCCGTCCGTGTCCACGTCGCATCTGGCCACGGCTACGACCCAGTTCTTGACAAGGATGTTGGAGTTGATCGTACCGACAGACGCCCGGATCTGGTCGCTTCCGGCTCCGCCATTGTCCGTGTAGGTAAACGTGGCCTGGCCGTTGGCACCAGTGTTCGCCGAGCCGGTGGCGCCGGCGTTCGGGCCACTGATCACCGTGAACGTCACCGTCACGCCGGCAATCGGACTGCCGTTACTCGCCTCGGTAGTGGCCGTGACGGTATGCGTGCCGGGTGGGACCGTCACCGGGTTTGTCAACGGGGTGGTTACCAGCGGATTGCCGTGCCTCAGACCCACCGTGGAGAACTTGCCCTCGTCTGGCAGCACGAGCGCTGTGGGCGCGAGGATCAGCAGGGCGAGCGCGGCTTCTGCGGGCTCGTTGGTGGTCTGGCTGGAGAAATACAAGGGACCCCAGTAGCCGCCGGCCAGCGCGGTGGGGCTGGTCTGGTTGGCCACCAGCCAGTCCACGTAGTCGGCATACCAGTCGTCCGACGGAATCGGCCCCGGTCCGGCGGGCGCGACCTATGCCAGGCAGTGTCTGGATCCCGAACAGTTTGAACCCCTTGAACACGTTGTACATGCCGTAGGCGCAGCCCTTGTTGTAGGTGACATTCCCGCAGCGGAAGCTCTGATCCAGCACCTGGTTGTCCCATCGAGCGCGGATGTACGTCTTGGCCAGCGCCAGGTCACCATCGGTGTCCAGTCGCCCCGCGAAGAACATGCCCTGAACGCCAACGCCAGCCTTCGCGACATTCACGGAGCCGTAGCTGACGGGAGAGTTATCAGCCTGGTAGTCGAAGGAGCCGTTGTTGTTCAGACCGGCCGTCAAGGCTAGCGCCCACTCGGTATTCACCCAACCCGGTACCGTCGCACCCGCCGCTTTCGCGCTCAGCAGGCCCAGGAGTTCCCAACCGTTAGTGGAGCCGTCCGACGACGTGGAGTTGAATGTGTAGTACCAGCCGCCTCGTCCGGTAGAGCTGTCGTTCTGACCCCAAGTACTCGCATTGACCATGCGCTGAAGAACTTCCTTGAAGGTCTTGCCATCCACGTTGGCGGCTACACCTGCTGACCGTGCGATTGAGAGCACCGCTACCAGCAAAGGGCAGCATCACGATCCCGTTCTCGTACCCCGGATCGCCCGTTGTGGTCGCATAAAGTGCGCTGCACACCGGCGCCGGAACCGACAGGCATGGATCGTTGCCAGCAGGCGTAACGCCGATGGACAGTGTCGTCATGCGGGCGAGCAAGTAGTTGAAGCCTCGACGAACCGCGTATTTCTGGTACAGGCCCGTGGGATCGGCATCGCTGTTAGGCAAGCGATAACCGTGGTTCTGGAACGCCTCCACGACGAGCGCGGTAAAGGGGTTCACGAAGTTGCCCCAACTGGTCTGGGCCGTCGAGTCAAACGTAGTCCTGTTGGTTTGCGATGTCCAAAGGTAGCGCAGACCGTCTTGAATCGCCCGATTCACGTTCAGGTTGCGCAAATCGAAAGCCGAGAGCGCCCCCCGTTGTATACGTTGACCTTGACGGTCGCGGTTTCCGTCGTCGCGCCGGTCACGGTCAGCGTCGCTGTCTTGACGCCGCTGAGGGCGTAGGTGTGATTGACGGCGATGTACGAGCGATCCGTGACCGTCCCCGTCGCGTCGGCTGTGCCGTCACCGAAGTTGATGGTGTAGGTCGAGGTGGTGTTGGCCTGCGTCGTGATTCCCCAGACGACTTCCGATGCCCCCGCCAACATGTCGCGGTCGGGCATCATCAACGTTTCCGCCGACACCGCGGATGCGGCCGTGATGCAGACCAGCCCCGCCGTCAAGGCCGCGGATCCGAGTGCGCGCATGCGCGCGAGCAACGCAAACAAGCTAGTCATGCTTACCCCCATTTGGCTTCATGTCCATTGACCGACGATGTCTCTGTAGCGAGCCCGCCGCAACACACGGCGTCGGGCAGACCGCTGCAGCAAGAAATGATCTCCCCAAGACGATAGGCACTTTCAACATGACGGCCCCTCCAGTTACCGAACCCAACTCTGCGATGCCTGTCTGGGCACCGCTCAACGAAAGCCTATACGCTTGCCAACTCTGACTCGCGCTCATTCAGAAGCTAAGCGCAAATCACGACATATGCCTAGCGCCGAACTCAGCACGGCACGAAGCGCTGAACCCGCCATTCACAGACCTCTTTCCATGCTCTCGTCGATAAGCAAGTCCCGTACCGCAAGAAGAATCCTCTTATAAATCAGGGGTTTAGGGCACGCTACCGCGGAACGTGCGGAGGGACTGTAAAGACTCTCGACGGTCCGCACCGATCCGATTCGACCCACCCCATGCGTCCTGCCTGACGTGCAGACAAAACACGGGCCGCGCTCAGCGCGGCCCGTGCTGTGACACCCCGGTCTCGACGATCTGGCGGTGTCAGGGCAGGCGAATCTCCTGCGACTCGGCTCCTGCGTTGCGGCCGAACATCAGCAGGAGGCCCAGTTCGGAGCTCTTCTCGGCCGGGACCGCTGCGGTCTTGAATGGCACCTTGATCGACGTGGCGCGGGCCACCGTCCCCGAGGGGCTCGTATTGGCGGCTTGCTCGAAACGCGCACTGCCCAGGGTGTACTTCATGTTGGCGATCCCGTCGGTCACGTTCCCCGTGAAGTAGTTGTCGTAGGCCAGCACCGTGAAGCCGATCGTGCCGCCGGCGGCCACTCCGATGGCCGACGCCGGTAGCGTGAAGATCACGTTGCCTGAATTCAGATCGGCCTCGTTGTAGAAGTAGACCGATGCCGTGGCTGCACCGGCCTTCTGGACGTAGACGACGCTCTGCCCCGAGGCGCCGAAACCGCCGCTCTCCGCCTGGTAGACGTACCAGTCATCGAGCCCGTCGCCGTTGGTGTCGATATCGACCTCGAACCCGCCGGGGTACAGCGGATGCGCGCGCCGGCCATAGGTGCTGATCGCAAACTGGAGGCACCCTTCGGCCACTCCGCACTGAGCTGCAGGCAGGTAGCGCGTGCCCGCGGAGCGAAGGTCGACGACCGCCTCGTTGGAACCCGGTTGCGGCAACGGCCCCGCCAGTTGCGGGCTGCTTCCGGTGAGCGAGAAGAGTTCGTAGTCGCCAGCTTCGGCGCCCACGTTCTTCAGCGTCAGGCTGCTGCCCGAACGCGCTGCCGAGTACGGCGCCGCCGAGGTATTGGCCGCCTTGCGCGGCAGCACGTGCCAGGGCACCGAGAGCGTCTCGCTGCCTGCCACGAGCTTGAGGTAGCCGTCGTACTCCGGTCCGTTCAGCGCCTGGCCGTTCCCGCCCTGAGAACCACCGTTGAGCGTCCAGCTCGGCAGCTTGGTCGGGTTGATCAGCATCGTGACGACCACGCTGGCGCTGGAGTTCGGCCCCACGTTGACCGTCGATGGCGCCTGGACGCGCACGGCGTCGGTGGCGGCATCGTCGGCGTAGCGGAAGCTCGGCGTGATGCTGAACTGCCTGGCCGAGGCGGAGAAGTTCTCCACCGTCAGCGTGCGCTGCAGCGTCAACTGCTGGCTGGCCTCGACGGCGCCGAACGTGCGCGGACTTCGCCGCCGTCCCATGCGAGGTCCGCCGCCGAGCGGTCAACGCGCAACTCGCCGGCGCCGATGCGCGTGATGAGCCGGCCCGGGTATACCGCCGGGTTGGTATAGACGTTCGTTTCGGCACCATTCATCAACATGGCCTTGATCTGCAGCGCGGAGCGCGCCGGATGGGCCTGCACCATCAGCGCCGCTGCGCCAGCCACCGCCGTAGGAGAACGACCCAGTAGGCGGTAAGGCCTTTGGACACTGGGTCTACGCGGGCTGCCCCCTTCGGAGCCAGCAACGGGCGCTGTCCGAAGCCTGTTGAAATCAGGGTGACACCGTCCCGCTTCACAATGTATGGACAACGTCCACACGTACGATATGATGTCGCGATGAATACCTCCGCCTCCTCCGTCATCAATCTTCGGACACCCGCCGCACAGCGGGAGTTGATCGACCGTGCGGCACGGCTGCAAGGCAAGAGCCGCACGGAATTCATGCTGGAAGCCTCGCGCGAGAAGGCGCAGCAGATTCTTCTGGACCAGACCATGTTCAGCGTGACACCCAAGCAGTACAAGGCCTTCCTTGCCCTGATGGAGGCTCCGCTGGCCGACAACGCCGCCTTGCAGCGCCTGCTCGCCAAGCGTTCGCCCTGGGAGCAGTGAACACCGCGCCCGTCGGGCCACCGGTTCCGATCACCGCCGACCACGACACCTCAGGGTTCACCTGCCGGCACGATTCGTTGAGCCAGTGGCTGCGCCGGCGTGCACTGGCCAATGCGACCAGCGGCGCTACACGGTCCTATGTCGTCTGCGCCGAAGGCCGGCGCGTCGTCGGCTACTACGCTTTGGCCGCGGGGTCGATGACGCTCGAATCGGCGCCGGCACGCATGCGCCGGAACATGCCCGATCCCCTGCCCGTGATCGTCTTGGGGCGACTGGCCGTCCACGTAGACTGGTCGGGTCGCGGCATCGGCAGCGGCATGCTCAAAGACGCCGTGCTGCGCGCCCTGCAAGCCTCCGACATCATCGGCGCCGGTGCCCTGCTGTGCCACGCGATTGACGGCGAGGCCAAGACGTTCTACGTCAAGCACGGGTTCGTGGAGTCGCCTCATCAGCCACTTACCATGATGCTCGGCCTGGCACGACGAATATCGAGATCGACCTGAAGACCTTGACCTGTACCGACCCCGCAGGCCGCGAGGCGTTCGTCGCGGGGCTCGACGCCGCGGTACCCTCGACGGCACGGCTGGCAAGGTTTTGGATCTGCAGGCGCTGCAATTTGTCGTCGCCGAAGGACATTCGCAGGGCCTGGGTTCATACGGTCGCGCCATCGACGCGCGGCAGTCGGCATTGATCGAGCAGTTGCGACCCTGGGACGCCGAGGAACGGGGGCGCGTCAGGATCGTCCGCAACGCGATCGTCGTCGAAGTGCCGGAGTCGGCGCTCGACGAGATACGCCGGCTGCCAGGCGTGGCGCGAGTGCAGAAGGTCACGCACCCGCATCGGATCAACGCACCGAAGCCGGGTGCCGATTGAGTGGATCCCCGCCATGCCCGACGACGAAGTCCCGCATTGCGTGCTTCGGTCCACGAGGTATATTGGGCCTTCCCCGCCACGCGTACCTCTGCGATGAGCCAACTCAGCGGCCACGACGCCACGTTCCTTTATTCGGACACTGCGCATTCGAACTCGAACGTCAGCCTGCTCCATATCTACGACCAGTCCACCGCGCCCGGCGGGCTGGTCCGCTTCAAGACCATCCTCGCGCACATCGAGAGCCGGCTCGACCGCTCGCCGGTCTTTCGCCGCCGGCTGCAGCGCGTGCCGCTGGAGCTCGACTACCCGTACTGGGTCGAGGACGAGAACTTCGACCTCGAGTACCACGTGCGGCACATCGCGCTGCCGAAGCCCGGCGACTGGCGCCAGTTCTGCATCCAGGCGTCGCGCATCCATGCGCGGCCGCTGGACCTGAAGCGCCCGTTGTGGGAGATCTACGTGATCGAGGGGCTCGACAGCTTCCTCGACCTGCCGCCGGGCAGCTTCGCCGTGCTGACGAAGACGCACCACGCGGCGACGGACGTCGAGAGCGGCAGCGAGATCACGATGCTGCTGCACGACACCACGCCGACGCTGCCGGCCGCGCCGCCGCCGGCACCGTGGTTCCCCGAATCTCCGCCAGGAACGGCGGCGATGCTGTGCCGCGGCGTGGTCAATTCGGTGATCTCGCCGTTTCGCCTGGCGCGGCCGCTGACGCGCGCGGTGACGCGCTTCGCGCCGACGGCATTTGCGCTCGCCGGCGACATCCTGCTGCGGCCCGAGAGCATGCCGCCGACGCGCTTCAATTCGGTCGTCTCGCCGCACCGGGTGTTCGAGACGCGGCGCTTCACGCTGGCGGAGTTCAAGACGATCCGTTCCCTCGTCCGCGGCGCGACGGTGAACGACGTCGTGCTCGCCGTGTGCGGCGGCGCGCTGCGGCGCTACCTCGGCGACAAGGACGAGCTGCCCGCGGCCAGCCTGACGGCGATGGCGCCGTTCTTCATCCGCAACGTCGACGCCGCGAGCGGCGACAAGCCCGACATGTCGTGGCTTCACGTGCAGCTCGGCACGCACCTCGCCGACCCGGCGAAGCGCCTCGCCTTCGTGCGGCGCCAGACGGCCTCGTCGGGCACCGTGGCGCGCGCCGTCGGTGCCCGCGAGCTGACCGACATCGGCCAGCACGCACCGGCGGCGACGCTGGCGCTCACGAGCAAGATGCTCGCCCGCGCGGCGCTCGGCATCGGGCGCCGCGCGCCGCTCGCCAACTGCACGATCACGAACGTTCCCGGCCCGTCGGTGCCCCTGTACCTGTGCGGCGCCCGCATGACGTACTTCTCGGCCATCATGCCGATCGCCGACGGCATGGGGCTGGTGTTCGCGGTGACGAGCTACGACGGACAGATCGTCGTCTCGCCCACCTCGTGCCGGGAGCTGATGCCCGATCCGGAGGTGTTCGCCCAGTGCATGCGCGACAGCTTCCAGGAAGCCCTGGCCGCGGCGGCGGCCGTGCCCGTCCGCAAGCCTGCGCCGCGCCCGCAACGACCGGCGCCGGCAGCGAAGAAGCGGGCGGCGAAGAGACCGCCTCGGTCGGCGCCGGGCCGCCCCAAGCCGACCGCTCCCCCTCGGGGGGGCGACGCCGAAGGCGTCTTGGGGGCTGGATCAGCTAGATCGGCACCGCCTCGTGCGTCATCAGGCGGTAGACGGTCCCCGAAAGACCTTCGGGCTTGAACGGCTGCCACTGCCCCTCGGGCTGGGCAAGGCGGTCGGCGACGATCCACATCACCATCGCGTTGAAGCCGAGCCCGGTGTGGCTGCCGAAGACGCGGATGTTCTCGTGCAGCGCCGGGTCGCCGTCGATCGTGGCCTCCTGCGCCGGCACGACGCCGTCGCTGATCGAATAGAGGCAGCTCATCGGCACCGGCAGGCGCTTCATCTCGCGCAGCTTCTTGGCGCGCGGTTGCATCACGTGCGCCGCCGGGCCCATCGGGTGGGCGATCATCCTGTAGAGCGCCTTCACGAACGCCGGTGAACGGCTGCCCTCGGGGTCGACGCTGACCGGGCTGCCGAGCGTGATCACCGAGCGCACGCACTCGCTCGCCTGGTGCGCGCCGAACAGCGCGAACACGCCACCGAGGCTCCAGCCGACCAGGCTGACCTTGCGGCCGCTCTTGTGGTGCAGATGGCGGATCTTCTGCTCCAGGGCCCGGGCGTGCTTGTCCTGGAAGCCGACGTTGCGCCCGAAGCCCCAGCTCTCGACGGCGTAGCCCCGATTGCGCAGGAAGGACTTCAGTGCCACCAGCGTTCCCTCGTTCGCCATGAAGCCGGGCAGCAGCAGCACCGGATGGCCGTCGCCCTTCGGCGCGGTCATCAGGGCCGGCAGCATGGTCGGCAGCGTGGCCATCTCCGCCAGCGCCCGCCATTCGGTCATCGAATGCAGCAGATGGGGTTCGCCGGCGTGGGTATGTCGTCGAATGGTCATGGTGGCTACTGCTCGATCACGTCGGCGCCCGGCGGCACCGTGAAGCGGAAGCGCTCTGGAGCGAACGCGATGTTCGTCACCAGCCCGCTGAACTGGAGCCGCGAGGTCTGGCCGAAGCTGTCGACGATCTCGAGGGCCGCGAGGTCCTTGCCGCGAAAGCCGATCCGCACCGACTGCAGCGCGCCGTCGCGCTCGCGCGGTTGCGCATCGACCCAGGCCAGGCCGTCGCGATCGGGCGCGGGCTTGAGCACGAAGTCCTGTTCCAGCGATCCGCCGGCAAGCAGCGCCGCCGGCGTGGCACCCAGCGCCTGCGACAGGCGGCGGCTGCTCACCTGGTTCAGGTCGCTGTCGTGGATCCAGACCTTCTGCCCGTCGGCGACGATCAGCTGTTCGAAGGGCTTCGTGTACGCGAAGCGAAAGCGGTTCGGACGGGCGAACTCGAAACTGCCGCTGGAGGTCTTCTTCCGCGCGCCGTCGGGCGAGGTCACGGTCTGGGTGAAGTTCGCCTGGCCCGTGCGGGCGTCGCGAACGAAGGCCTTCAGCGCGTCGAGTGCGTCGGCGCTCGCGGTGCCAGCACCGCAGAGCAGCATCGCGGCAAGGAACAGCGCCCTCATGCCTCGCGCGGCGGGACGATCAGGTCGCGGTTGCCGCTCGTCGACATGCTCGAGACGAGGCCCGACTTCTCCATCTGCTCGAGCAGCCGGGCGGCGCGGTTGTAGCCGATGCGCAGGTGGCGCTGGACGAGCGAGATCGAGGCACGCCGGTGCTGCAGCACGATGGCGACGGCCTGGTCGTACATCGGGTCGGCCTCGGCGTCGGCGCTGCCCGCTTCGCCGGGCGCGCCGCCCTCTTCGTCGAGCACGCCGCCCTCGAGGATGCCGTCGATGTAGTTCGGCTCGCCCTGCGTCTTCAGGTACTCGACGACGCGGTGCACCTCGTCGTCGCTGACGAAGGCGCCGTGCACGCGCGTCGGCACCGGGACACCCGCCGGCGGCGAGAGATAGAGCATGTCGCCCTGGCCGAGCAGCGCCTCGGAGCCCATCTGGTCGAGGATCGTGCGGCTGTCGATCTTGCTCGACACCTGGAACGAGATGCGCGTCGGGATGTTGGCCTTGATGAGCCCGGTGATCACGTCCACGCTCGGCCGCTGCGTGGCCAGGATCAGGTGGATCCCCGAGGCCCGCGCCTTCTGCGCGAGGCGCGCGATCGCTTCCTCGATCTTCTTGCCGACGACCATCATCAGGTCGGCCAGCTCGTCGATCACGACGACGATCTGCGGCAGCCGCTCGAGCGGCTCGGGCTGCTCCGGCGTCAGGCTGAACGGGTTGCCGATCAGCTCGCCGCGCTCGGTGGCCTCGTCGATCTTCTTGTTGTAGCCCGACAGCTGGCGCACGCCGAGCCTGCTCAGCAGCTTGTAGCGCCGCTCCATCTCGCCGACGCACCAGTTGAGCGCGTTGGCGGCCTGCTTCATGTCGGTGACCACCGGGCACAGCAGGTGCGGAATGCCCTCGTAGACGCTCAGTTCGAGCATCTTCGGGTCGATCATGATCATCCGCACGTCGCGCGCCTCGGCCTTGTAGAGCACCGACAGGATCATCGCGTTGATGCCGACCGACTTGCCCGAGCCGGTGGTGCCCGCCACCAGGCAGTGCGGCATCTTCGCGAGGTCGGCCACCATCGGGTTGCCGACGATGTCCTTGCCGAGGCCCATCGTGAGCTGCGAGGCGGCGTCGTGGTAGATCTGCGAGCCGAGGATCTCCGACAGCCGGATCATCTGCCGCCGCGCGTTCGGCAGCTCGAGCGCCATCGTCGTCTTGCCGGGAATGGTCTCGACGACGCGGATGCTCACCAGGCTCAGGCTGCGCGCCAGGTCCTTCGCCAGGTTCACGACCTGCGATCCCTTGACGCCGGTGGCCGGCTCGATCTCGTAGCGCGTGATCACCGGCCCCGGCGAAGCGGCGACGACGCGCACCTCGACGCCGAAGTCCTTCAGCTTCTTCTCGATCATGCGCGAGGTCATCTCGAGCGTGTCGGGCGTCACGCTCTCGCTGTGGCCCGGCGCGGCGTCGAGCAGGTCGACCTGCGGCAGCCTGGTGTCGGCGAGCTCGACGAAGAGCGGCTTCTGGCGTTCCTTCACGACGCGGCTGGACTTGGGCACCTCGATCACGGCCGGCTCGATGACGATCGGCAGGTGCTCGTCGTGCAGCAGCTTCTCGACTTCGATGACGTGCTCGCGTTCGCGCAGCGCCGCCTCGCCGAGGCGCGCATCCTCGGCCCGCTCGATGCGCTCGACGCGGTGTTCGCGAACACCCTCCAGGCGCGCCCCGATCTGCTCGGCGACGGCGAGCCACGAGAAGCGAAACGCGAGCGCCAGGCCGGCGAGCAGCGCGGCGATCCACAGCACCCCCGAGCCGACGAAGCCGAGCAGCTTCACGCTCAACGGTCCGAGCGTGAAACCGAGCACGCCGCCGGCGTGGCCGGGGAGGCGAGCCTCCCACTGGTAGAGCCGCGTCCATTCGAGCGCACAACTCGCCGCGAGCAGCAACCCGACGCCGAGCCAGAACAGCCAGCGCGAAGGCCGTGGTTCGTCGCTCATCGTGGCGGTGTCGGAGCGCAACAGCCGGGCCAGCGCGCCGAGCCAGACGCGCAGCCCCACCGCCAGGCCCCACCAGGCGGAGTGACCCAGTGTGAACAAGGCCAGGTCCGAGAACCAGGCGCCCACGACGCCGGCACGGTTGTGGGTGAGGGCCGAGCCGCCCGAGGTGGAGAACGCGGCGTCGGCGCCGTCGTGCGTCGCCAGTGCCAGCAAGGCCAGCAGCCACAGCGCGGCGCCGACGAGCACCATCGTCTGGGCGCGCACCGGGTGCGCGGGCTCGGCGATCGTGTCCGGCGCGGCCCGGCCGGGCTTGCGGAGGTAGGTGCCGTCGGCAGTCGTTGCCTGCGCGCCGGAGCCGAGTGAACCGAGCGGAAAAGTCATGCGCCGGATTGTGGCCCATCCATTCGGCGCACCGCCGTCTCGACCTGCCGGCAGTCCGGCTTCAGTCGCCGCTCAGGCGCTGCTTGATGACGACCGAGCCGGTGGCCAGCGTCTCGATCATGCCGCGCTGCTCGAGGTCCTTCATCACGCGGCTGACCATCTCGCGCGAAGCGCCGACGACCTTGGCCAGATCCTGGCGCGAGACCTTGTTGCGGATGATCTTCAGCTCGCCGTCGGTCTCGGCCATTTCGAGCAGCGCGCGGGCGACCCGGCCGTACACGTCGAGCAGCGCCAGCGACTCGATCTGGCGGTCTGCCGCGCGCAACCGCTGCACCAGGCCGTGCATGATGGCGTACGACAGGCTCGAGGTGTCCGGCAGGCAGCGCGCGAACTCGCTGCGACCGAGGACGAGCATGTCGGTCTGCACCTCGGCGCGCACGGTGGCAGAGTGCGGCGCGTCGTCGATCAGGCTCATCTCGCCCACGTAGTCGCCCGGCTGCAGCACGGCGAGGATGACCTCGCGGCCGCGCGAGTCGGCGGTGAGCACGCGGGCGCGGCCGTTGAGCAGGATGAACAAGGCATTCGACTTGCGCCCGTGCTCGACGATGATCTCGCCCCGGCGAAAGCGCTTCTTGACCACGCTGTCGGCAATGCCCTGCGCCTGGTCGTTGGTCAGCATCGAGAACAGCGGCACGCGGCGGATCAGGTCGAGGCTGGACAGCATGGTCATGGGCGGGGTCCTCCGGGGGGTGGTGAGGTGGCGACCGTGAAGATTTCACGTTTCATAGAATGGCGCGATTGTGACCGGGGAGTCGCCTGCCGTCATCCGGCGGAGAACCCGGGTCCCACCGGTGGGCGCGCCTCGCCTGCTGCAACCCCTCGGGTCCCCACCATGACGTCACCTCTTTCGCAACACGCCCGGCTGCTGGTCCTCGGCTCCGGCCCGGCCGGCTACACGGCAGCGATCTATGCCGCGCGGGCCAACCTGAAGCCCGTGCTCGTCACCGGCATGGCGCAGGGCGGGCAACTGATGACGACCACCGACGTCGACAACTGGCCCGCCGACGTGATGGGCGTGCAGGGTCCGGACCTGATGCAGCGCTTCCTGCAGCACGCCGAGCGCTTCGAGACGAAGATCGTCTTCGACCACATCGGCGAGGTCGATCTGAGCCGCCGGCCGTTCACGCTGAAGGGCGACTCCGCCAGCTACACCTGCGATGCGCTGGTGATTGCCACCGGTGCCTCGGCCAAGTACCTCGGCCTGCCTTCGGAGACCGCCTTCATGGGCCGCGGCGTCAGCGGCTGCGCCACCTGCGACGGCTTCTTCTACCGCGACCAGGAGGTCTGCGTCGTCGGTGGCGGCAACACGGCGGTCGAGGAGGCTCTGTACCTGTCGAACATCGCGAGCAAGGTGCACCTGGTGCACCGGCGCGACAAGTTCCGCGCCGAGGCGATCATGGTCGACAAGCTGCACGCCAGGGTTGCCGAAGGCAAGATGCAACTGCACCTGTGGCAGACGCTCGACGAAGTGCTGGGCGACGCATCGGGCGTGACCGGCGTGCGGCTCAGGAGCACGCAGGACAAGGAGCAGACGACCGAGATCGCGCTGACGGGCTGCTTCATCGCGATCGGCCATCAGCCCAACACCGACATCTTCAAGGGCCAGCTCGCGATGAAGGACGGCTACCTCATCACCCGCAGCGGCCAGGAAGGCCTGGCCACGATGACCAGCGTGGCCGGCGTCTTCGCTGCCGGCGACGTGCAGGACCACGTGTACCGCCAGGCGATCACCAGCGCGGGCACCGGCTGCATGGCAGCACTGGACGCGCAACGGTTCCTCGAGCAGGACTGAGACGGCAGCCTGCCGGCGGGCGGGTGGGCTGAGAGCGGGCTGACCTTCCTGGTCGGCCGCGCGCGGGGCGCCTGCCACAATCGGCGCATGAGTTCGCTTCCGTTGCCGCTGGACGCACCGGTGGACGCGCCGCTGGCGGAGCGCATGCGGCCGCGGACGCTCGACGAAGTGATCGGTCAGGCGCAGTTGCTCGGGCCGGGCAAGCCGCTGCGCACCGCGTTCGAGTCGGGCCGGCTGCACTCGATGATCCTGTGGGGGCCGCCGGGCGTCGGCAAGACCACGCTGGCGCGCCTGATGGCCGACGCCTTCGATGCGCAGTTCATCGCCATCTCGGCCGTGCTCGGCGGCGTGAAGGACATCCGCGAGGCCGTCGAGCGGGCGCAGGTCGCGCAGGCCGGCGGCCGCCGCACGGTGGTCTTCGTCGACGAGGTGCACCGCTTCAACAAGGGGCAGCAGGACGCGTTCCTGCCGCACGTCGAGTCGGGCCTGTTCACCTTCATCGGCGCGACGACCGAGAACCCCTCTTTCGAGCTCAATTCGGCGCTCCTGTCGCGGGCCAGCGTGCACGTGCTGCAGGCCCTCGGCGAAGACGACCTGCGCCTCGTGCTGGCGCGCGGCCGCGAACTGCTGGGCTCGCCGCCGCTGTCAGAGGCCGCGACGCAGCGGCTGGTCGCCTACGCCGACGGCGACGCGCGGCGGCTGCTCAACACACTGGAGACGGTGGCCCGCGCGGTCGGCGCGACGCAGCAGATCGACGAAGCGGCGCTGGAGAGAGCGCTCGGCGAGCAGCTGCGCCGCTACGACAAGGGCGGCGAGCAGTTCTACGACACGATCTCGGCGCTGCACAAGGCGGTTCGCGGCTCCGACCCCGACGCCGCGCTGTACTGGTTCGTGCGCATGCTCGACGGCGGGGTCGATCCGCGTTACGCCGCGCGCCGCCTGCTGCGCATGGCGAGCGAGGACATCGGCCTGGCCGACCCGCGCGCGCTGCGGCTGGCGCTCGATGCGAGCGAGACCTACGAGCGCCTGGGTTCGCCCGAAGGCGAACTCGCGCTCGCGCAAGCCGTGGTCTACCTGGCCGTCGCGCCGAAGAGCAACGCGGTCTACACGGCCTACAACGCGGCGCGCGCCTTCGTCGCGCAGAGCGGCACGCAGCCCGTGCCGCTGCACCTGCGCAATGCGCCGACGCGCCTGATGAAGGACCTCGGCTACGGCGCGGGCTACCGCTACGCGCACGACGAGGCGGGGGGCTTCGCCGCGGGCGAAAACTACGGCCCGGCGGACACCCCGCTGCCGAGCTTCTATCAGCCGCAGCCGCGCGGGCTGGAGCTGCGCATCGCGGAGAAGCTCGACGAGTTGCGCCGGCTGAACGAGCAGGCGAACGCTTCGCGGCGCAGGGCGTGAGCGCCGGCGGGCGCGGCGGCGAATCCGGAGGGCTCGAAGAAGTGCGCATCGGTGCGGCCTAGAATGCGCGCCAGTTCGCATCTGTACACGCCTTCGCGCAGCGCGACCCTAGGGTCGTTACGCGGCGCGCGGCGCACTCATTGCGGCTAGAGTCGGGCTCGGTCCCGATGAGGCGGCGCCCGGGAACCGCAGGAGACGTGCAGATGGACACCTTCATCCAACAGATCATCAACGGCCTGGTGCTGGGCAGCGTCTACGCGCTGGTCGCGCTGGGCTACACGATGGTCTACGGCATCATCAACCTGATCAACTTCGCTCACGGCGAGGTGCTGATGGTCGGGGCCCTGACGAGCTGGACCGTGGTGACCGTGTTCGCCAATGCGGGCTTGCCGGGCTGGCTGCTGCTGCTGATCTCGCTCGTCGCCGCCGTCATCGTCTGCACGGTGTTGAATTTCGTCATCGAGAAGGTCGCCTACCGGCCGCTGCGCGACGCACCCCGCCTGGCGCCGCTGATCACCGCGATGGGCATGAGCCTGCTGCTGCAGACGCTGGCGATGATCATCTGGAAGCCCGACTTCAAGTCGTTCCCGCTGCTGCTTCCGAGCGAGCCGTTCCACATCCGCGGCGCGGTGATCAACACGACGCAGATCCTGATCCTGGTCTCCACCGCGGTCACGCTGGCCGGGCTGATGTACCTCGTCAACCACACCCGGCTCGGCCGCGCGATGCGCGCCACGGCCGAGAACCCGCGCGTCGCCGGCCTGATGGGCGTCAAGCCCGACATGGTGATTTCGGCGACCTTCGTCATCGGCGCTGCGCTGGCCGCCCTGGCGGGCGTGATGTACGCGGCGAACTACGGTGCCGTGCAGCACACGATGGGCTTCCTGCCCGGGCTCAAGGCCTTCACCGCGGCCGTCTTCGGCGGCATCGGCAACCTGGCGGGCGCCATGGTCGGTGGCGTGCTGCTCGGGCTGATCGAGTCGCTGGGAGCCGGCTACATCGGCGTGCTGACCGGCGGCGTGCTCGGCAGCCACTACTCCGACATCTTCGCCTTCATCGTGCTGATCGGGGTGCTCACGCTGCGGCCGCAGGGCCTGCTCGGCGAACGCGTTGCCGATCGGGCCTGAGCCGGAGCGACGAACATGAAGAACCGCAAGCTCCTCACCTTCCTGATCGCCGCCGTCGGCTTGATGATCGTTCCGCTGATCGCGCAGCAGTTCGGCAACGCCTGGGTGCGTATCGTCGACATCGCGTTGCTGTACGTGCTGCTCGCGCTCGGGCTGAACATCGTGGTCGGCTATGCCGGGCTGCTCGACCTCGGCTACGTTGCGTTC
The DNA here is from genome assembly GCA_963802435.1 of uncultured bacterium. Classification (GTDB taxonomy): domain Bacteria; phylum Pseudomonadota; class Gammaproteobacteria; order Burkholderiales; family Burkholderiaceae_C; genus CAIKUF01. The sequence continues at coordinate 113,564 of CAWDIT010000001.1, read as the reverse complement.
TACGCGGTCGGCGCCTACATGTTCGGCCTGCTCGCGTCGCCGCACCTGTGGGACACATTCCCGGCGATCAAGGCGATGTTCCCCGGCGGGATGCACGCGCCGATCTGGGTCGTCATTCCACTCGGCGCAGCCATCGCCGGCACATTCGGCGTCCTGCTCGGCGCGCCGACCCTGAAGTTGCGCGGCGACTACCTGGCGATCGTGACGCTCGGATTCGGCGAGATCATCCGCGTCTTCCTGAACAACCTGGACGCGCCGTTCAACCTGACCAACGGCCCCAAGGGCATTGCGGCGATCGACTCGATCAAGTTCTTCGGGCTCAACCTCGGCAAGACGCTCGACCTCGGCTTCATCTCGCTGCCGTCGGTGTCGCTCTACTACTACCTGTTCCTCGCGCTGGTCATCGCGAGCGTCGTCATCTGCTACCGGCTCGAGCGCTCGCGCATCGGGCGCGCGTGGATGGCGATCCGCGAGGACGAGACCGCCGCCAAGGCGATGGGCATCAACACGCGCAACCTGAAGCTGCTCGCGTTCGGCATGGGCGCCACCTTCGGCGGCGTCTCCGGCGTCATGTTCGCCACCTTCCAGGGCTTCATCTCGCCGGAATCGTTCAGCCTGACGGAGTCGATCATGATCGTCGCGATGGTCGTGCTCGGCGGAATCGGCCACATTCCGGGCGTGATCCTGGGGGCGGTGCTGCTGGCTGCGCTGCCCGAAGTGCTGCGCTACGTGGCCGGCCCCTTGCAGGCCATGTCCGGCGGGCGGCTCGACGCGTCGATCCTGCGTCAGCTGCTGATCGCGCTGGCGATGATCGGCATCATGCTGGCCCGGCCGCGGGGCCTGTGGCCATCGTCGGAGCACGGCAAGGCTGCTCCGGCACCGGCTGCGAAGTGAGGAAGGACATGAACCCCCAAGCTCACATTCGTTCGCTGCCCCAGGGGCAACGCAGGGGCCCCTTCGTGGCCCTTGGGGCGCGCGCCCTCCTTGAGGCGGCTCGGCGGAGGACGCAATGACCGAAACCATCCTCAACGTGGCCGGTGTTTCGAAGCGCTTCGGCGGCCTGCAGGCGCTGTCGGATGTCGGCATCACGATCACGAAGGGTCAGGTCTACGGGCTGATCGGCCCCAACGGCGCCGGCAAGACGACCTTCTTCAACGTGCTCACCGGCCTGTACCTGCCGGATGCGGGAAGCTTCGAGCTCGGCGGCAAGCCCTACCGGCCGAGCGCGGTTCACGAGGTGGCCAAGGCCGGCATCGCGCGCACCTTCCAGAACATCCGCCTGTTCGCCGAGATGACGGCACTCGAGAACGTGATGGTCGGGCGTCACGTGCGCACGCACTCGGGCCTGATCGGTGCGGTCTTCCGTACCGCGGGCTTCAGGCGGGAGGAGGCGGCGATCGCCATCCGCGCGCAGGAACTGCTCGACTACGTGGGCATCGGCAAGTATGCCGACTTCAAGTCGCGCACGCTGAGTTACGGCGATCAGCGGCGCCTCGAGATCGCGCGCGCGCTCGCCACCGACCCGAAGCTGATCGCGCTCGACGAACCGGCCGCGGGAATGAACGCGACCGAGAAGCTCGTGCTGCGCGAGCTGATCGACCGGATCCGCAACGACGGCCGGACGATCCTGTTGATCGAGCACGACGTGAAGCTCGTCATGGGGCTGTGCGACCGCGTGACGGTGCTCGACTACGGCAAGCAGATTGCCGAGGGCAACCCCTACGACGTGCAGCGCAACGAGAAGGTGATCGAGGCCTATCTCGGTGCGGGCCACAGGGCCCACTAGATGACAGCCCTCAAGCTCACTTCGTTCGCGCCCCCCCGTGGGGGAGCTCAGGCGGCTTGGGAGCGGCCCGGCGCCGCCTGAGACAGGAACACAGCGATGGCAAACACACTGCTCAAGGTCAGCGGCCTGAAGGTCGCGTATGGCGGCATCCAGGCGGTCAAGGGCATCTCGTTCGAAGTCAACGAAGGTGAGCTGGTCAGCCTGATCGGCGCGAACGGTGCCGGAAAGACCACGACGCTGAAGGCCATCACCGGCGTGCAGCCGGTGGCCGTGGGCGACATCGAGTTCATGGGTCGCTCGATCAAGGGGCAGGGCCCGTGGGACCTGGTCAAGCAGGGCCTGGTGATGGTGCCCGAAGGCCGCGGCGTCTTCGCGCGCATGACGATCGCAGAGAACCTGCAGATGGGGGCCTTCGTTCGCCGCGACGAGGAGATCGATGCCGACCTCGACAAGGTCTATGGCGTCTTCCCGCGCCTGAAGGAGCGCCGCAGCCAGCTCGCCGGCACCTTGTCGGGTGGCGAGCAGCAGATGCTCGCGATGGGCCGCGCGCTGATGGGGCGACCGAAGGTGCTGCTGATGGACGAGCCGTCGATGGGCCTGTCGCCGATCCTGGTCGACAAGATCTTCGAGGTCGTTGCCGACATCCACGGTCGGGGCGTGACGATCCTGCTCGTCGAGCAGAACGCCAGCCGGGCATTGCAGCTCGCCTCGCGCGGCTACGTGATGGACTCCGGCGAGATCACGATGAGCGGCGATGCCAGGCAGCTGCTCGACGATCCGAAGGTTCGCGCCGCCTACCTCGGCGAGTAGGCACCTCGCGATCGTCGAGGGCCGCTGAAGCGCCCTTCGCGCACGCAGTCGGCGCCGGGTCTCTACGCTCCTGTAGGGGTTTACCTGGATCCGCTCGACATATGCAGTCGAAGTCATATGATTCCGCACGGCGCGCATGGCCGACCTAGGCGCTCGCCGACCCGCCGTGCTTCACTCAACCAATGGGAACAGGACCATGCAGAAATCACTGCACATCGACCCCGAAAAGTGCACCGGCTGCCTGCAGTGCGAGATGGCGTGCTCGTTCGAGAACTACGCCACCTATGCCCCGGCCAGGTCGCGCATCAAGGTGTTCGACTTCCACCATACCGGGCGCAAGGTGCCCTATACCTGCACCCAGTGCGACGAGGCCTGGTGCCTGCACGCCTGCCCGGTGGAGGCGATCACGCTCGACACGCTGACCGGCGCCAAGGTGGTCAACGAGACCACGTGCGTCGGCTGCAAGGTCTGCACCATCGCCTGCCCGTTCGGCACCGTCAACTACGTGCAGGAGACCGGCAAGGTGCAGAAGTGCGACCTCTGTGGCGGCGAGCCGGCCTGTGCCGAGGCCTGCCCGACGGGCGCGATCACCTACATCGACGCCAACTGGACGGGCCTCACCAAGATGTCCGCCTGGGCCGACAAGCTCGGCAATCAACCTGCCGCTGCGGCATAAGGAGTACCGACATGTCTTGGGCTGGAAGAATTCTCAGAGTCAACCTCACCGCCGGCACCGTCAAGTCGGAGCCGCTGAACATGGACTGGGCGCGGCAGTACATCGGCTCGCGCGGCCTGGCCACCAAGTACCTCGTCGAGGAGATGGACGCCAAGGTCGACCCGCTGTCGCCTGCAAACAAGATCGTCTGGGCGACCGGTCCGCTGACCGGCACGATGGCCTCGACCGGCGGCCGCTACACGGTGGTCACCAAGGGCCCGCTGACCGGCGCGATCGCCTGCAGCAACTCGGGGGGCTACTGGGGTGCCGAGCTGAAGATGGCCGGCTGGGACATGGTCATCTTCGAAGGCAAGTCCGCGAAGCCGGTCTACCTGTTCATCCAGGACGACGTGGCCGAACTGCGCGACGCCGCCCACCTGTGGGGCAAGACGGTCTGGGAGACCGAGGCGACGCTGAAGAAGCAGTTGCAGGACCCGCAGGTCCGCGTGTCGAGCATCGGCGGCGCGGGCGAGAACCTGGTGCTCTACGCGGCGGTGGTGAACGACCTGCACCGTGCGGCAGGACGCTCGGGCGTCGGCGCGGTGATGGGCTCGAAGAACCTGAAGGCGATCGCGGTGCGCGGCACCAAGGGCGTGGGCAACCTGGTCGACCCGAAGGCCTTCATGAAGGTCACGGCCGCCAAGAAGAAGATCCTCGCCGACAACGCGCTGACCGGCCAGGGCCTGCCGGCCTACGGCACCCAGGTGCTGATGAACATCATCAACGAAGTCGGCGCGCTGCCCACGCGCAACCATCGCGACGTGCAGTTCGAGGGCGCGAAGGACATCTCCGCCGAGGCGATGGCCACGCCGCGCAAGACCGACGGCAGGAAGCCGCTCGTCACGAACCAGGCCTGCTTCGGCTGCACGATCGCCTGCGGCCGCATCCAGACCATCGACAAGGGCCACTTCACGATCGAGAACAAGCCGCAGTACTGGGGCGCCTCGGGCGGCCTCGAGTACGAAGCGGCCTGGGCGCTGGGCGCCGCCAACGGCGTCAACGACCTGGATGCGCTGCAATACGCCAACCTGCTGTGCAACGAGCACGGCATGGACCCGATCAGCTTCGGCGCGACGATCGGCGCGGTGATGGAGCTCTACGAGTTGGGCGTGCTGAGCAAGGAGCAGCTCGGCATCGACGCCAAGTTCGGATCGGCGCAGGCGCTGGCACACTTCGCCGAAATCACCGCCAAGGGCGAAGGCTTCGGCAAGGAGATCGGCCAGGGCTCCAAGCGCCTGACCGCCAAGTACGGGCACCCGGATCTGTCGATGTCGTGCAAGGGCCAGGAGTTCCCGGCCTACGATTCGCGCGGCATCCAGGGCATTGGCCTGGCCTATGCCACCAGCAACCGCGGCGGTTGCCACCTGCGCGGCTACACGGTGGCCAGCGAGGTGGCGGGCATTCCGGTGAAGACCGACCCGCTGACGGCCGAAGGCAAGCCCGACCTCGTCAAGGCGTTCCAGGACGCCACCGCGGCCTACGACTCGTCGGGGCTGTGCATCTTCACGACATTCGCCTGGGGCCTGCCCGACCTGGCCGACCAGTTGGCGCCAGCCTGCGGCCCGGAGTTCACGCTCGAGAACGTGGCCCTGATCGGCGAGCGCATCTGGAACATGGAGCGCGACTTCAACAACCGCGCCGGATTCACTGCCAAGGACGACGTGCTGCCCAAGCGGCTGGTCACCGAAGCGGCCAAGACCGGCCCGGCCAAGGGCCTGGTGAGCAAGGTGCCGGAGATGCTGCCGAAGTACTACGCGCTGCGCGGCTGGGACAGCAACGGCATGCTCAAGCCCGAGACGCGCACGCGCCTGGGGCTGTAACGAAGGGCGGGCGAGCGCCCGGATCTGACGCAAGGCGGTTCTCGGACCGCCTTGCTTCTTGAGCAAGGTCTGGCGCCCATCGATGGATCAATCGCCCTCTCTAGAGCGCAAAGGCGGGGGCATCCCGTCTCCTCCTGCGCGGCCGATCCGACCGCTAGCACGGCACGCGACAAGAGGAAGCGCTGCGTAACATGGCACCCAGGTATCGTTGTCGAGCGCGACATGGACGCCCGTCAACCAGAGCGCAAGCAGACTTGCGCGATTCCCGTCTCACGCGGATACGCATCGGCGCGCCAAGCTACGCAGCACGAACGCGGTGAGGACCACCGTGCTACGCTGCAAGAGTACGCCCGACATTAGGTTGGACCCTGACCTCCGGCCATGAGATTTGAGTGGAACCCAACGAAAGCTGCGGCCAATGAGCGCAAACACGGAGTCACATTTGATGAAGCCAGCACCGTGTTTGGTGACACGCTTTCCGCGAGCGGTCGTGACCTGTCGCATTCAGTCGGCGAGCCACGGTTCGTAACGTTCGGAATCTCGAGTCAGGGGCGAGTGCTTGCCGTCTTTCATGCTGACCGCGGCAATGTCGTCCGCATCATCAGTGCCCGTCCGGCGACTCGAAAGGAGAAGCGAATCTATGAAGAAGACCAGAGTTGAAGACGACGAAATGCGTTCCGAATACACGCGGGAAATGCTGGGGCCGCTTGTTCGCGGAAAGTACGCTGCGCGCTACGCGAAGGCTACGAATGTCGTCGTCATCGAAGCCAGCCTGGCAAAGGCATTTCCAAATAGCGAGGCGGTGAATGATGCTCTGCGCAGCTTGCTGGCCGTTGCGCCCGCTGCCACCGGCCTGACTGCTCGCCCAAGAAAGACGACCCGCAAACGGGCCGCCGTTTAGCGGCGCGTGATCACTTCGAAGCACAGGAGATAGCCATGAGACACGTGATCCTGGGCGCCGGCCCGGCCGGCGTGATCGCTGCCGAAACGATCCGCAAGCACGCCGCGAACGACGAGATCGTCATCGTCGGCGACGAACCCGAGCCGCCCTACTCGCGGATGGCGATTCCCTACCTGCTGATGGGCGAGATCGGCGAGGGCGGCACGCATCTGCGGCACGACGCGCGGCACTTCGAGAAGCTGCGCATCGCCGTCCGGCGCGCCCGCGCCGGGGCGATCGATGTCGCCAAGCGCAGCGTCGCACTGGACGACGGCAGCGCGCTCGCCTTCGACACGCTGCTGATCGCCACCGGCTCGAGCCCGATGCGCCCCCCGATTCCCGGCATCGACCTGCCCGGGGTGCACCCCTGCTGGACGCTGAAGGACGCGCGGGCGATCGCGCAACTGGCCACGAAGGGTGCTCGCGTGCTGCAGATGGGCGCCGGCTTCATCGGCTGCATCATCCTGGAGGCCCTGGCCTCACGCGGCGTGGAACTGACGGTCGTCGAGATGGGCGACCGCATGGTGCCGCGCATGATGGGGCCCACGGCCGGCGGCATGATCAAGTCGTGGTGCGAGGCGAAGGGCGTGACGGTGCACACCGGCACGCGCGTCGAGGCCATCCAGGCCGAGGCGCCGCTGCGCGTGCGCCTGTCCAACGGGGCGCACGTGGCGGTCGATCTCGTCATCAGCGCCACGGGGGTCCGGCCGAACATCGGCTTCCTGGAGAACACGGGCATCACCTGCCTGTTGGGCGTGCTGACCGACGAACACATGCAGACCAATGTTCCCGGCATCTACGCCGCGGGAGACTGCGCCGAGGCGCTCGACATCGCCAGCGGCAAGATGATCGTCAGCGCGATCCAGCCCAATGCCGCCGACCAGGCCTATGTCGCTGGGATGAACATGGCCGGGCGCAAGGCGCGTCTGAAAGGCGTCACGCAGATCAACGTGCTCGACACGCTGGGCCTCGTCTCGACGAGCTTCGGCGACTGGCAAGGCGTTGCGGGAGGCCAGCATGTGGAGCTGACCGATCGCGTTGCCGATGGCGGAAGGGGCCGCCACCTGAGCCTGCAATTCGACGGCGACGTGATGGTGGGCTGCAACAGCGTCGGCTGGACCGATCATGTGGGCGTGATGCGCGGGCTGGTCGAAGGCCAGGTCCGGCTCGGTTCGTGGAAGGACAAGCTGCTCGCCGACCCCACGCTGTTGATGGAGGCCTATCTCTCGCGCGCCCAGGCCCAGGAAGCGCACGCCCACGTGTGACGATGCGCATCACCTTCAAGTTGTATGCGGGCCTGACGCAGTACCTGCCGCACGATGCGCGCGTCGGCAACGCGATGCCGCTGGACTTGCCCGACGGCACGACGATCCTGAAGGCGATCGAGCCGTTCGGCATGCCGCCGAAGCTGGTGCACCTGGTGCTGATCGACGGCGTCTACATCCCCCCCGAGCAGCGTGCCGGGCGCGTGCTGTGCGAGGGCGAGGTGCTGGCCATCTGGCCGCCCGTGGCCGGAGGCTGAGCGCCGCACGTGCAGTCCTTCTATCCGCCCGGCTTCGACCGCGAGATGGGCTGCACCGAGCGCGAGTGGCTCACGTGGCTGCCGGGCGCGGTGCGCGACCAGCCGCTCACGCTTGGCGCGGCCGAGGCCGCAGTCGACATCGAAGGCGGACGCCTGCGCCTGACCTGGCAGGTGCTCGCGCCGCGCCAGATCGCGCTGATGCGCATGCCGCGGCTGGCCGCGCAGTTCCGCTTCGATGGGGTGAGCGACGAGGCGCGGCATCGCTTCATGCGCTACTTCGACCTCTACATGCAGCGCGGCGGCGGGTAGTTCTCGCAGGCTCGCAGCCGCACGAGGGCGAGACCCCACGTCCGGCTCAGGGCTTCGGCTTGCGATAGTTCCACCAGGGCAGCACGCGGCGCAGCGACAGGATCTCGCCGCTGCGATCGGCGGCGTAGCCCGGCAAGGCATCGAGCTGCGCCTGCCAGGCCTCGCTGCGCAGCAACTCCAGCAGCGCGCGCACGTGCGGATGCTCGAGCGAGGGCTGCAGCGCGACGAGGAAGTAGTGCTCGCGCGCCAGCGGCACGAAGCCCAGGCCGCGCGCGCGCGCGGCGGCCTCGATGCCGAAGGCAGCGTCCGCGATCCCGCTGGCCACCGCCTCGGCAGCCGCGCGGTGCGAGGGCTCGGCGCGCTCCAGCGCGGCGATCTCCGTCGGGTCGATCTTCTGCGCCGTCAGCAACTCCTCCAGGACGACGCGCGTGCCGGCGCCGCGTTCGCGCTGGGCGAAGCGCAGCCCCGGGCGCCGCAGGTCGGCAAGTTCCTGCAGGCCGAGCGGATTGTCCACCGCGACGATCAGGCCCTGCGTGCGCCGCGCGAAGCTCACCAGCTTGTGGCGGCCGGGCTTGAGCAGCGGTCGGTAGGTGCGCGCAGTTGGCGAGCGCGGCGGCGAGTCGGTCAGCGCGTGAAATCCGGCGAGCAGACAGCGCCCTTCGTTGAGGGCCTGGAGTGCGTTGACGCTGCCGCTGAACTGGATGTCCAGGTGCAGCTTGTGCTGGCCGCGGGCCAGCTGGCGCAGCAGCGGCAGCGCGTCGTCGTGGCTGGCCGAGATCGGAATCACGCCCGCGCTGTCGTCGAAGGCGATCGCGAACGCGCGCTCCAGCTCGCTGCGCAGCGCCTCCACTTGCGGCGCCAGGCGCGCCTGGGCGCGCCGTTCGGCCCACAGCAGCTTCTCGCCGAACGGCGACAGCACTGCCCTCTGTCCCTTGACCCACGACACCAGCGTCTGCCCGAGCTCGATCTCCCAGCGCTTGAGCTCGCCCCAGGCGTGGCGGTAGGAGAGCGACAGCGCGCGTGCCGCGCCGCTGATCGAGCCGCTGTCGTGCACCGCCGCCAGCAACGCCATCAGGGGGTGATGGAGGTCGCGCTGGCTGTCGTGCCTGCCGGCCAGCGTGTACGTGAGGTGCACCCTATGCATGTCGGTTCATATCGCAAGCTCGTGCCACTGGCACTGAAAATGGCATGAGTATGAGAGAAATCGAATGAGCGCATTTGCAGAGAGTGCGCGTACCGCCGGTGAACTGATCTTCGATGCCGACCCCGTCCTGTTGCACACCGTCGGACTTTCTCTGTCGGTCAGCGGCACGGCCACCTTGTGCGCGGCGGTCCTCGGTCTGGCGCTCGGGGCGTGGCTGGCCATCGCCCACTTTCCCGGCCACCGCGTGCTCGTCCTGTTGATGAACACCTTGCTGGCGCTGCCCTCGGTGGTCGTCGGGCTGGTGGTCTACCTGCTGCTGTCGCGCAGCGGCCCGCTCGGCTCCTGGGGCATCCTGTTCACACCGTCCGCGATGGTGATCGCGCAGACCATCCTGATCCTGCCGGTGATTGCGGCGCTGACGCGGCAACTCGTCGGCGACTCGCTGCGCGATGGCGGCGACCAGCTGCGATCGATGGGCGCCGGGCCGCTCGCCTGCGCGCTGCTGATGCTGGTGCACGACCGCTGGGCCGTGCTCACGGTGCTGATCGCCGCCTTCGGCCGTGCGATCGCCGAGGTCGGTGCGGTGATGGTGGTCGGCGGCAACATCGACGGCATCACGCGGGTGATGACGACCTCGATTGCGCTCGAGACCAGCAAGGGCGACCTGCCGCTCGCGATGGCGCTCGGCATCGTGCTGCTGCTCGTCGTCGGTATCGTCAATCTGGCCATCAGCCTCGCGCAGCGCGGCCATGGCTCGGCGCTGGCCGGTGTGCGATGAACGGGGCTCCGGAGGCACCGCTGCTCAGCCTGCGCGACGTCTCGGTGCGCTTCGGGTCGGTGCAGGCGCTCAACGGCGTTTCGCTCGACGTGCGGCGCGGCGACTTCATCGCGCTGGTCGGCCCCAACGGCTCGGGCAAGACGACGCTGCTGCGCGTGCTGCACGGCATGCTCAGCCTGCAGGGCACGCGCGAGCTGTCAGATCCGGCGATCGTGCAGGCGATGGTCTACCAGCGCCCGTTCATGCTTCGTCTTTCAGTGGCGAACAACCTGCGCCTGGCGCTGTGGCTGGCGCGGGTGCCGCGCGGCGAGTGGGCCGAGCGCACCGAACAGGCGTTGCACCGGGTCGACATGGTCGATCTCGGCGAGCGGCCGGCGCGCGCGCTGTCCGGCGGGCAGCAGCAGCGCCTCGCCCTGGCGCGGGCCTGGGCGATCCGGCCGCAGATCCTGTTCCTCGACGAGCCCACGGCGAGCCTCGACCCGACGGCGAAGAAGGACGTCGAAGCCCTGCTGGCGGGCTTCGCGGCCGACGGCACGACGCTCGTGATGAGCACCCACAACCTCGGCCAGGCCAAGCGGCTCGCCCGGCGCGTGGTCTACCTCGACCAGGGCGAGATCCACCTCGACCTGCCGACCGACGCGTTCTTCGGCGAGCGTGCCGATGGACGAGCTGACTTGTTCCTCAAAGGAGAACTGCCATGGCACATGGAATCTTGAATCGGGGCGTCGCACGGCGCGCGGCGCTGGCACTGATGGTGGCGGGCGTCGCGTTGGCGACGGCATTGCCGACGCGGGCGCAGGACAAGTTCATCGTGATGGCCTCGACGACGAGCACCGAGCAGTCGGGCCTGTTCGCGCATCTGCTGCCGGCGTTCAAGAAGGCGACCGGCATCGACGTTCGCGTCGTTGCGCTCGGCACCGGGCAGGCGCTCGACATGGGTCGGCGCGGCGACGCCGACGTGCTGTTCGTGCACGACCAGGTGGCCGAGGAGAAGTTCGTCGCCGATGGCTTCGGGCTCAAGCGCAGCCCGGTGATGTACAACGATTTCGTCGTGATCGGGCCGAAGGGCGACCCGGCCGGCGTGAAGGGCAACGACGTCGTCGCGGCACTGCAGAAGCTCGCGGCATCGAAGGCGGACTTCATCTCGCGCGGCGACAAGAGCGGGACGCACGCGGCCGAACTGCGCTACTGGAAGGCCGCCGGGATCGACACTCCGGTGGGCAAGGTGCCGGGCTACAAGGAGTGCGGCTGCGGCATGGGCCCGGCGCTCAACATGGCGGCCTCGACCAACGCCTACGTGCTGGCCGACCGCGGAACCTGGCTGTCGTTCAAGAACCGCGCCGACCTGACGGTGCTCGTCGAGGGCGACAAGCGGCTCTTCAACCAGTACGGCGTGATCGTCGTCAACCCGGCCAAGCACCCGCACGTCAAGAAGGATCTGGCGCAGGCCTTCGCCGACTGGGTCGTCTCGGTTGAAGGCCAGGCCACGATCGCGAGCTACAAGATCGGTGGCGAGCAGCTGTTCTTCCCGAACGCCGAGAAGAGGTGAGCCGATGCGACGCCTTCTTCAAAGCCTGCTGGCGCTGATCGCGAGCGCCCTGTTCAACATGACGGTACACGCACAACCGGCCGAAGTCTCTGTTTATGCGGCCGGTAGCCTGCGCGCTGCGCTCACCGAAGTGGCGCAGGCCTGGCAGGCGGGCAAGCCGGACGCCAAAGTGAAGTTCACGTTCGGGCCTTCCGGCCTGCTGAAGGACAGGCTGGCCGGCGGCGAGCGCGCCGATGTGTTTGCATCAGCCAACATGGAGCATCCGCAGGCGCTCGCCACGGCGGGCCGCGCCGCGCCGCCGAAGGCCTTTGCGCGCAACCAGCTCTGCGCGCTCGTGGCGCCGGGCGTGGAAGCCTCGACCGCCACGCTGGTCGGCCGGATGCTCGATCCGGCCGTCCGGCTGGGCACGTCGACGCCCAAGGCCGACCCGTCCGGCGACTACACCTGGGCGATGTTCGAGCGCATCGAACAGCGCGGCCACCCCGGTGCGTTCAAGACCTTGAGCGCGAAGGCTCTGCAACTCACCGGCGGCCCGACCTCCCCGCCGCCGCCGGCCGATCGCAGTGCCTACGGCGCGGTGATGGCGGCCGGCCAGGCCGACATCTTCATCACCTACTGCACCAATGCCGTCGTCGCCGTGCGCGAGGTGTCGGGCCTGCGCAGCATCGATGTGCCGGCCGACGTGAACGTCAGCGCCAGCTATGGTGTGGCGCTGCTGACCGGGGCCTCTGCCGAAGCGGGAGGCTTCGTCGCGTTCCTGCTCTCGCCGGCGGGGCAAGCGGTGCTGACGCGGCACGGTTTTGCGTCGCCCTGACGGGCGCGGCCCGGCGAGTGCACGCCTGACCCGCTATGCTGGCGCCGGGCCCGACGGGCTTTGGAGCCGAGCATGGACAGTCTGGATCTTCAGGTACTGCAACAGGCGCGCGAGTGGCACGCGCAGGGTCACAAGGTGTGGCTGGTCACGGTGATCGAGACCTGGGGTTCGGCGCCGCGGCCGCCCGGCGCGCTGCTCTGCCTGCGCGGCGACGGGCAGGTCGTCGGCTCGGTGTCGGGCGGCTGCGTGGAAGACGACCTGATCGAGCGCGTGCGCCACGGCGAGCGGGTCGACCAGCCGTCGCTGATCGCCTACGGCGTGACGAAGGAGGAGGCCGCCCGCTTCGGCCTGCCGTGCGGCGGCAACCTGCGCCTGTTGCAGGAGCCGTTGCGCAGCGTGGCCTGGATCGACGAATTGCTCGTCCGGACCGCGCGGCACGAGCTGGTCGCGCGGCGCCTGGACCTGGCGACCGGCGCAGTCGCCATCGAGGCCGCATCGCGCGGGGAGAAGTTCGAGTTCGACGGCAAGCAGTTGCGCGCGCTGTTCGGCCCGCGCTGGCGGATGCTGATCGTCGGCGCCGGGCAGCTCTCGCGGGTGCTCGCCGGCATGGCGCTGGCGCTCGACTTCGAAGTCATTTGCTGCGACCCGCGCGAGGAATACCACCTGACCTGGGACGTTCCCGGCGCCACGTTCAGCAAGGCCATGCCCGACGACCTGGTGCTCGAACTTGGGCTCGACGCGAACTGCGCAGTGGCTGCCTTGACGCACGATCCCAAGCTCGACGACATGGTGCTGCTCGAGGCGCTCAAGTCTCCCGCGTTCTACGTCGGTGCGCTCGGCTCGCGCGGCAACACGGCCAGGCGCAAGGAAAGGCTGCTGCTGTTCGACCTCTCGCCCGCCGAGATCGACCGCCTGCACGGCCCGATCGGGCTCGACCTCGGTAGCAAGACGCCAGCCGAGATTGCCGTGTCCATCCTCGCCGAGATCGTGGCAGTGAAGAACGGCGTGGCGCTGGCGCAGAAGAAGGGCGGCTCGGCGATGCCGCAGACGAGCGGGGTCTGCGCGCCGGGCTGAAGACCTGCGAAGCATCACGGGCTCCGAGGCCATGCCGCTGCTGAGCCATCGCTCCTTCATGCGGTTCTGGGGAGCGCGCATTTCCGGGGCGATGGCGAACCAGATGATGCTGGTCGCGCTCGGCTGGCAGATGTACGACCTGACGGCGAGCGCCTGGGACCTGGGGCTGGTGGGCCTGTACCAGTTCCTGCCGGCGTTGCTGCTCGTGCTCGTCGCCGGCCATGTCGTCGACCGCTTCCATCGTGGCCTGATCGCTGCGCTGTGCATGGTCGCGCAGGGCCTGCTCGCAGGGGTGCTCGTGATTTCCACGCAGGGCGGCTGGGCGAATCGGGAACTGCTGCTCGCTCTTTCGCTCGGGCTCGGCACGGTCAGGGCCTTCCAGATGCCGGCCCAGCAGGCGCTGCCCGCGCTGCTCGTGCCGCGCGAGGTGCTGCCGCGGGCGCTGTCGTTCAGCTCGGCCGGAATGCAGGTCGCCATCATCGGGGGGCCGGCCCTGGGCGGTTTCATCTACGTGGCCGGCGCCTCGGTGGTCTATGCGGTGTGCGTCGGCCTGCTCGTGATCGCTGCGGTCCTCCTCGCCGGCGTGCGCTACGAACATGCGGTGCCGCCGCGGCAACCGCTCAGTTTCGCGACGCTGTCGGCGGGCATCCGCTTCATCTGGCGCCGGCCCGATGTGCTGGGTGCCATCTCGCTCGACCTGTTCGCGGTCCTGCTCGGCGGTGCGACGGCCTTGCTGCCGATGTTCGCGAAGGACGTGCTGCACGTCGGCACCTGGGGGCTCGGCCTGCTGCGCTCCGCGCCCGCGGTGGGGGCGCTGGCGACTTCGATCGTGCTGACGCGCTGGCCGATCAGGCGGCGGGTCGGCAAGGTGATGTTCGTCGCGGTGGCGATCTACGGCATCGCGACCATGGTGTTCGGCCTGTCGACCGGGTTCGAGCTGTCGTGGTTCGCGCTGCTCGTCTCGGGTGCGGCCGACATGGTGAGCGTCGTCATCCGCCAGTCGCTGGTCCAGCTCGACACGCCCGACGACATGCGCGGCCGGGTCAGTGCGGTCAACTCGGTCTTCATCGGCGCGTCGAATCAGCTCGGCGAGTTCGAGTCTGGCGCGACGGCCGCCTGGCTCGGCCCGATCGGCTCGGTGGTGCTGGGCGGCGCCGGGAGCCTGGCCGTCGCGCTGATGTGGATGCGCCTCTTTCCCGGCTTGAGGACCAGGCAGCAGTTGCAGGCGCCGAACTGACCTGACGCAGGGAAATGCCCGACCATCTGGGGTCCAATGGCGATGTCGTGGATCGAAGTTTGCGGGAGGCACGGGATGAGGCGGTTCCTTGTGGCAGGTCTGCTTTGCATGATCGGGGCACTGTTCCCCGCGTCCGCGAAGACTCCGGGGGAAGTCGAGGTCGGGGCGACGCTGCGCGAGGCGGCGATGCAGGGGCTGAACGGCCCGAGCAGGAAGTTGTCCGACTTTCGTGGCCGGCCGCTGATCATCAACGTCTGGGCCAGTTGGTGCGGCCCCTGCAGGCAGGAGATGGCGTCGCTCGAGAGGCTCGCCTGGCGCGACGGGGCAACGCAGTTCACCGTGATCGGCATTTCGACGGACGACTATCCCGAAGCGGCGAAGGCCTTCCTGAAGGGATCGAATGCAACGATCAGCCATTTCATCGACAGCAAGCTGCTGCTGGAGAACATGCTGGGCGCGACGCGCCTGCCGCTGACCGTGCTCGTCGACGCCAACGGACGGGTGCTCGACAAGATCTATGGCGCCAAGGAGTGGGACGGCCCGGAGGCCGCGAGCTTGATCGGCAAGGCGTTTGCCAGGCAGAAGCTCGCGCCCAGGCAGTGAGGCCGTTCAGGCCCGGTCCTCGGCAATCGACTTCGCGTCGAGCCGGCGCGTGACGCCGATCAACGGCGCGGGCGAAGTCGGCTCTAGCATGGACTGCGCAGGTGAGCGGCAAGTGGGCCCCACCCCCCGTGCAGTGATGTCGAGTCCAGCAGGAAGGCCTCCAGATGAACACCCTGACCAAGCTCGCCCTCGGCCTGATGGGCCAGCTCAAGCCGCAGCCGCCTGCTGGCGACGCGGCGACCACGATCACGCTGCCGCCCCCGAAACGTCGCGGGGGCATGCCGCTGCTGCAGGCGCTGTGGCGTCGAGAGTCGCAGCGTGAGTTCATGCCAAGGGCATTGCCCAGGCAGACGCTGTCCGACCTGCTGTGGGCGGCCGGCGGAATCAACCGGCCCGAGCTCGGCGGGCGTACCGCGCCCAGCGCGATGAACGCGCAGGAGGTGCAGCTCTACGTGGCCCTGCCGCGAGGACTGTTCCACTACGAGCCGACCGCGCACAGACTCGAAATGTCGGTGGCCATGGACGTGCGCCGGGTGACCGGCTACCAGGACTTCGTCGACAGCGCACCGCTGGACCTCGTCTACGTGGCCGACCACGCGCAGATGAAGCTGGTCCCGGCCGCGCAGCGCGAGGCCTTCGCCTTCGCCGCTGCCGGTGCGATGGCGCAGAACGTGTACCTGTTCTGCGCCTCGGCGGGGCTCGCCACGGTGATTCGCGCCTGGTTCGACCGTCACGCACTCGCGCAGGCGATGGGCCTCGGCCCCGACCAGCAACTCCTCCTGGCGCAGACGGTCGGCCTGCCCAAGGGCGAGGTGTCGGCGTGAAGCGCCGATACCGCGCCAGCCCTGGGCGATCTCCGGTGTGATCCAGGGCCAACCACCGGTCAGCAGGCGCAGATGAAGCCGATACTGCAGACCCCAGCTCTGGCGGCTGACGAGCTCGGCATTGCGGAGCCGCGCACGCTGGAGGCGCTGCTCCATGGCATCGACCACGGCATCGAAGCGCACCTGGCCTGGAACCAGCACCTCTTGCGCTGCGCCCTGCTGCACGAGGCCCCGGGCGACGATGTCTTTCGCCCTGACTCGCACGTGCGCTGCCACTTCGGGGTGTGGTTCTCGAACCATCGCAGCGAGCTCGCGACCTTCGGCGAGGCGCTCGTGGATCGCATCGCTGGAGCGCATCAGGACATGCACGACGCGGTGCGAGCGATGTGCCATCGGGTGCTGCAGGGCCGGCCCGCCGCCGCTGCCGATCTGCAGGCCTACGAGCAGGGGCAGGACGAGATGGTCTCGCTGCTCATGGCATTGCGCGAACGCGTCGCCGAGGCGGCGACGCACCAGGATCTGCTGACCGGCCTGCCGCTGCGCCACGGGCTCGAATACGCCTTCGGACTGCGCAGCAGGGACGCCCGACGCGACCAGGCACAGCTCTGGCTGGCGATGATCGACGTCGACCACTTCAAGGCCGTGAACGACAGCCACGGTCACGCCGTCGGCGACGTCGCATTGCAGCATGTCGCGCAGCGCCTGGTGGCCTGCCTGCGCGAGGCCGATGCGCTGTTCCGTTTCGGCGGCGAAGAGTTCCTGGCCCTCTTTCTGGTGGACGGGTTGCAGGACGTCGAGTCGCTGGCGGTTCGCGTGCTCGACGCGGTGAGCGCGTCGCCGCTGACGACCGCTTCGGGTGTCACTTTGCGTCTGAGCGTCACAGTCGGGCTGGCCCGGGTCAGGGCCGACGAAGATCTTGCAAGCGCCACCGAGCGCGCCGACCAGGCCATGCTGCTCGGCAAGGCGCAGGGGCGCGGCAGGTTCGTGCTTGCACCGGATTGAGCCGGCCGCGCCACGCGGGCACACAGCGGGCAGGCGCCATGCGGTCTGCAGCGGCCAGGGATGCTGAGCGAGTCTGACCGCGAATCGATCGCGTAGCCGTCAATGCCGTCAGTTCGGCAGGCTCTCATCGCGGCGATTGAGAGTTGTCAATCCGAATGCCCGGTGAAAGCCCTATGGTTTGTGCGATCGGGGCGAGGCCCGCGTTGCGGAGGCCGGTGGCTGACGCAAGCGAGGTCGAACGCGAACGGTCCGTCGGCCTGACTTGCCAGGCCGGCGTCGCCGGGAGCAGTGCGAATGTCCGTGCAGTACCTACGCCACAGTGCCGCTTCGCGGCTTCGCGCCGGGGCTGCGCGGTTCATCTCCGGCCTCCGGCCAGTCGGCGTCGTTTCCGCATTGATCCTCGCGACGCTCGCACAGGTTCTGGCCGCGCAGGCCGCTGACGCCGCGCCCCAAGCAGATGTTCAGTGGCAGACGCCCTCCGCGGGAGCAAACCCGGGTCTGGACACCGCTCTGCGGGTGCTTCGCGCGGGCATCGCCGAGCGCGAGCGCGCACTGGACCTCGCTGCCCAGATCGAGCAACTCGACTTTGAAGAGCTCGCGATCTGGGAGCAGTTGATCCAGACGCTTCCGGGCGCGGCACTGACGCCCGAGGCACGAACGCAGGAAAGCGCGATGCGGCTGGGCGCCCTGCCGCTGCTCAGCGCGCGGCAGAAGGAGTACCGGGCGCTCGAACTCGATCTCGGGCGCGGCCTGGCAGGTGCGAGCTCGGCATCCCCGGACCCCGCCGCCGTTGGCAAACAGATGGTGCGTCTGGCGTCGATCCGTGAGTGGTCGGACCTGGTGGATCAGGCACAGCGGCAGGTCCGCACGACGCTGGACATGACACACGCCGTCGCGCTGGCGCGCGCCGCGAAGACTGGCACGCGGATGGATGCGGCGGCGCTCGCTGCACTCGGCCAGGTTCGCGAACGGCGCGGCCGCGTCGAGGCGGCACGGGCCGAGGCCGCTGCGGCGTGGGAAACCGGCCGCGATGCGGCGCGCATCGAGCAGTTGCAGCAGTCCCTCGCGATTGCAGCGGCATTGGCGCAGGCTGCAATGGACAACGAGCGCCGCGGCGACGAGTTGCGCAAGCGCTCCGCCGAAGCTTCATTGCCGGCCTCATTGCGTGACTTGCTGCGGGCTACGGCAGACGTGCTGCAGTCCACTGCCCGGGTTGGAGGCAGGTCCGCGGCCGACATGGTCGAGATCGTCGACTGGCAAGCCGAGAGCTTCCTCGCCGAGCCGCGCAAGGTCGACGCCGCCGACACGGCGCTCGCACCTCTGCTGGTGGAACGGCGCGGGCTCGCGAAGGCGCTGCGCGCATCGCTGGCGGCCCGGGTGGCGACGCTGAGCGAGTTGAAGTCGCTTGCCGAGCAGCGCGATCGTGTGCTCGCCGGGGCCGCTTACCTGCCACCCTCCGAGGAGCAGCGCCGCGCCCACGCCACCGTACAAAGTGCTGCTGCCGATGCGTGGCAGCAAGTCGGGGAACTGCGGGTCGCTGCAGGCGACATCGCCGGCGCCGAGGCGGGTGAACGGGCCCGCGCTGCCGAGCTGCTCGCCGTGAAGCTCGAAGAGCTTGTCCTGCTCGAATCGCAGTTGCACACACTGGCCATCGGACAGTTGCTCGACCCGATGCCCCGTCCGGCCGACCCGCGTCTGGCCGGCGCGGCCAGTGCCTGGAAGCGCGACGTCGACGCGCTGCAGGCGATCGACGGCCGGTGGACGACGTGGCGCACAGGCTGGGACGAGCGCGGCAAGCGCGAGGAGGAGCATCTCGCTGCGCTGCGCGCGCTTGTTGGCAGGACTCATGGTCTTTGGGCCAGCCGACTCTCGAACCTTGCCAACGCCTTGCCCCAGGCTGCGGCCAACGACGAGATCAGCCGCCTGACGATCGGCATCGTCCAGAGTGCCAACGCACACACCCAGGCACTGTCAGTCGCTGATCGCGAACTGCGCCGACTGCGCGACGAGGCCGAGGCAGATCCAGTGGTCGGTGCGGTGTTCAAGGCGGCGGGCAGCTTCCGCTGGAGCCATGCGTCGGCAGGCTTGCGCGACCTGCCGCGGCTCTTCGACCAGGTGGCGCGGCTGCGCACTGGGGGTCAAGCCGGGCAGCTGGCGCTGAACCCGGCGCTGCCTTCGGCGCAGCGCCTCGCAGCAGTGATGTCGCTCAGCGACGTGCTGGACGTTCCGTGGCAGGCGGTGGGCAGCGGTCAGGAAGTGCAGATCACCACCGAAGTGTCCGGCGAGACCTATCTGCTCGAAGCACTGGGCCGCAACGAGCCGCAACTCAGGCGCCAGCGCGAATTCTTCGTCGGTTATCCGATCCGGCTGGTGGCGTTGTCGATGTCCGGCCTTCAGTTCGCTCAAGCCGGGGTCCCGTCAGTCCAGCCCGACCCTTCGGGCAAGCTCTCTTTCCCTTCGGATCACTTCATGTTCTCCCCTGTCCCGACGTCTGCTGGATTGAGTCCCAGGACCTTGACGCTGATCGCGTACCACACGACCAGAGAGGTGTTCGATAACCGACATATCTATCTCGCAATGCCCTTCGTGGGCGGGGCGAGCGGCGCGTATTCCGGCGCTTCGCTCGGCCCGGGCGGGAGCTGGGTTGGCGCCAAGACGGGCTTTGTTGCGGGCGTGATCGCCGTGTCACCGGCCGTGGCTGAAGATGCGGCCTTCGGAGGCTTGAAAGGATTGGTCAAGGGGGCGGCGGCTGACTTTCGACGGCAAGTTCCTGCGGACTACACGGGGACACGCGACTTCCTGACGACGATCGAGCGGAACACGGAATCGTGGGTCGACAAGGTGCAGGGCGTCATCGGCTTGAGTCACCTGGTCGAGAGCGGGATGAGTGCACTCGCGCGACGCGTCAGGGCAGACAACGTAGCAACCGCGGAGCGATTGACGGGTTCAGTTCGGGGGTCGATCGCGGAGGGCCAACAGCGCTTGGCTGAATTGAGCAGCCGCATCAGTGCAGACCAGCACCGGCTGAGGGGAGACCGGACCCTGTCGGCAGCTGACCGGCAGGCTGTGAAGGACTCCCTCTCGGCGGCGTACTCGACAGCCGACGAAATTAGGAAGCTGGTGCTGGACCTGAAGACGAGAGTATTGCCGGGTGTATTGCCGGAGCGAGTAATAAGCGATCGCATCAGGGCCTGGGCCGCGGCGTCGGCGGAAGCGCTTGCCGCGCTGAACGACGCGAGCGGACCGAACCAGTCGTACGCGAGCGATCTCCTCTCCAGAATTGTGCAGTCGATCGAGGCATTGGCCGACGCGTCGAATGCCGCCGGCTCGTCTACGATCGTTCAGGGCCTTGGTGCTTCCGCCATCGGTTCGCAGCGCGACCAGACTCTCGCCGGGACCCGCGGCAGCGAGCAACTGCAAAGCGCCGAGGATCCGCAGCGCGACCAGGCGCTCGCCGGGTACCGCGGGAGCGCGCAGCAGCGAAGCACCGAATCGACGCAGCGATCGGCAGCCGCGGCCGTTGGTCCGACCCGCAGATCGAGTGCGGAGCAGATGCGCGCGGCGATGGAGCGTGACCAAATCATTCCGCACGAGTGGGAGACCAAGGAAGAACTGGACACGCTGCGCCGCATGCGCGAGCAGGAGCAGAAGGAAAAGGAACAGAAGGAGAAGGAAGAAAAGGACAAGAAAGACAAGGACGAGAAGCTCGTTCAGGACGGGACCAAGACACCGATCAAGCCAGTCACCCCGCCGATTGAACCCGATCCGACGAAGACGGATTCCGCTGGCTCCGAGAAGACAGGATGGTGGGGCTTCGAGGCGGTGATCTCCTACAAGTACAAGGGAGCATCCTGCACCCAGACCCTGTCCGGGGAGGTCTTCGGTACCCGCGCCGAGGCCGAACAGGCGATGCGCGACGAGACGGCGAGGGCGATGCGCGCCGATGCCGGCAATCGCAACGAAGTGGTGCCGGTTCGTCAACGAATCTACACAGGACCTGTGCAATCAAGGCCCACCTACACGGGGCCGACCGGCACCAAGGCAGTGCAGTGCGTCAGCGTGCCGACGACGACCCCTTCCCCCACTGCGCCGCCAGCCGTTCCTTCGGTGGCCAAGTATGAACCCAAGGGCAGCGGCCAGCCCTGCCCGCAACTCAGACAACAGATGATGGACCGGTGTAGCCAGATGGAGAAGGACGAGGTCAACCGTAACTGCGCCGCCACCGGTGCATCGGGCTGCTCCGTGGGCGGCCCAGGCTGCGGCGGCACTTTCGGAGACTACGTGGGCTGGTGCACGCTGCACCCAAGCTACGAGCCGCTGCTGGCTGCCGGCTTGACGATGTTCGTCAGCGAGATCAAGGCCTGCATCGAGCTGTTCCTCGGCGACAGCAAACCCGGACGCCAGGAGCGGGGTATCGAGTGCCAGCGCAAGGCGCAACAGAAGCTTGAGGCGAAGAAGGGACCCTGGGTGCAGCAGGCCTGCCAGGCGCGCTGCGCGCAGGACGGCCGCAGCGGTACGGCGACGCTGGGTGGCGGGCGACACATGTGCGAATGCAGGTGACACCATGAACACGAATCCGGATCGGATGACGATGAGGTTCGGGGCTGGGCGCGAGCGGTGGGTCGGGCGGATCTGCGCCGGGCTTCTCGCCTGGTTCGTGGTCTTCGGTGCCTGGGCCCAAAGCTGGGGCCTGCAACTGCGCGATGCGCCGAGCGGCAACGCTGCGGAGGTGGTGTCGGTGGCAGCGGGCAGCCCCGCCGCCGCGGCAGGGATCCGGTCGGGAGACTGGGTGACGCAGGCGCAGAACTTCCTGGTCCGCAACGCGGCGGAGTTCCAGAACATCGTTCGCCTGTCGGAGGGCAGGGGCACCCTGCTGCTGCGCGTCTCGCGCGACGGTTGGGAGAAGGAACTCAACCTGATGGCCGCTGCTGCACCGCCGCCCCAGCCGCAGAAAGCCTGGATCGGCCTTCAGCTGGCCGACCCCCCACCCGATGCGAGCGGGCGCCCGACGCCCGGTGCGGCGGTGACGGGCACGGCGCCGGGCGGGCCCGCGGCCCAGGCCGGATTGAGGCCGGGGGATCTGCTGACCCAGATCGACGGGCGGCCGATCCCCAACGCGGCGGAATTCGCTGCGTTGGTGGGTGATTGGCCGAGTGGCCGCGCACTGCGCCTGACGGTGCAGCGCGAAGGCTGGATGCGGGAGGTGACGCTCGTTCCGGGCTCGCTCCCGGCGGGAGGGACAGCGCCGCAGCCGAGCGCGATGCAACCCGCTGCGCAATCGCCCTCGCCGCCACCCCCCACGTCTCCGAGCGCCCCGCCTGCGGCGCGCTTCGCACCCGAGGTGCGCGCGCCGTCCGCCTATCCCTCCGTCGCGCGCGAAGCTGCACCGGCGACGCAGCCGCAGGGCAACAAGGCGCTCGTGTCGATCGGCGATTTCCAGGTGAAGGCCGCGACGGCCAACCAGTCCATCGGCGACGGACTGCGCGAGATGCTCGTGACGGCGCTCTACAACTCGGGTTCCTACGCGGTCGTCGAGCGCATGGATCTGCAGGGGCTTGCCGCCGAACAGGCGCTGTCGCGCTCGCGCATGGCACGCCAGGGTTCGGCGGTGCCCGAGCAACGCATGGACGTGGCCGACATCATCGTCTACGGCGCGGTGACCGAGTTCGAGGGCGAGGCCAAGGGCTCGGCGGCGCAGGTCGGCGTGCCGAGCCTGCCCCTGACCTTCGGCCGCGACGCGAAGACGGCGCACATGGCGATCGACGTGCGGGTCGTCGATGTCGCCTCGGGGCGCATCCTGGGGGCGCAGCGCATCGCCGGCGACGCGAAGTCTTCGCAGACGAGGATCGGCGCAGAACCGACGGTCCGCGGCGTCGGCATCCCCGTCGGCCTCGGAATGTTCCAGAACACGCCGATGGAGTATGCGATCCGTTCGTGCGTGGAGAAGGCAGTGGCTTACGTCAGTG
Organism: uncultured bacterium; assembly: GCA_963802435.1. Classification (GTDB taxonomy): domain Bacteria; phylum Pseudomonadota; class Gammaproteobacteria; order Burkholderiales; family Burkholderiaceae_C; genus CAIKUF01. The sequence continues at coordinate 90,671 of CAWDIT010000001.1, read as the reverse complement.
CGACCGTCCCGTCGACGTACTTCAGACACCGTTGAGCAAACCGGAGGTCACCGATGATCGAGCGGACAGTACGAGGCTACGCAGCGTTGCTGGCAGTCGCGATGAGTCTGATGCTCGCTGCCTGCATCACCCCGTATTCCATGACGAAGGCGGTCGACCCGGCGCAGGGGATGAGCGTCGGCGAAGGCGTACGGATGGCGGCGCGGGCGATGCAGGCCGTCGGCTACTTCCCGACGCAGCAGAACGATGCACAGGGTCACGTCATCGGCGAACGCAGCGACAAGGACCTGTTCGGTGCCGACGTGTTCACGCTCTACATCGACGCGAAGCTGAGCCCCACGGCGGCGGGCGGCTTGCAGCTTCAGGCCACCTGTTCGATATCGAAGAACATGGCCTACACCGATGAGCTCGACGACGAATGCGAGAAGTTCAGGCGCGCGTTCGACAAGCTGCTCGGTGAAAGGGCGGGTAGCGGCCGCTCGCCGGTCGCGACGCCAGGCCGCTCTGCACCGGAGGCGCGTCCGCTGCCACCGGCCGCTGCTTCTGCGCCCGCGCCCGCCCGGCCGAAGGGATACAGCCTTTGAGGGCAGGTTCGATTCGCGTCGGGAGCGGGAGGCGCCGCGAGACACGCTGGTTCGCGATCTGCTTCCTGCTTGCCGGCCTTTCGCTTCCGCTGTCGGGTTCGGCCGCCGATTCCGCCGTGCCGTCGGGCATCTGTGCCGGGGCATGGCTGGGCGTGACGCTCGATCCGGAATCGGTTGGCGACGGCGTGCGCATCGTGCAGGTGGACCCCACCGGGCCGGCGGCGCTAGCCGGTCTGCGTGCGGGGGATCTCGTCAGCGAGGCCGGCGGCGTGACGATTCGCAGCGCGGACGATCTTGCGCGCTGGACCGCAGGAGGCCTGCCCGGGGATACAGCGGTGTTCGCGCTGTCGCGCGATGGCAGGGCAGGGCATGTCTCGATCGAGCTCTGGGGGGTCCCGAGGGCCGTCTGCGCCAGGCGGCTGGCGGAAGTGCCGAGGCGACAGAACCGACTCGAGGAATCTGCCGATGCGGTGCGGCGAGCGGGGCAGTCGGCAGTGCCGGACACCCCGCTACCGCAGGGTCCGGCTCGCGAGCAGGCAACGGCCGGCGGCGAGCCTGCGGGGACCGGTGCCCCCGACGTCGCACGCAGCGCTGCGGCGGCGGCGAGTGCAGGCGCCGGGCGTGCCGACGGGTTGAAGGCGATGGTCGCCGTCGGAGGATTCGAGGTCAAGGCGGCGGGTGCGAGCGAGGCGATCGGCGACGGCCTGCGCGAGATGCTGATCACCGCGCTGCACCAGAGTGGCTACTTCGTGTTGGTCGAACGCGCCGAACTGCGCGGGCTGAAGGTCGAGCAGGATCTTTCGCGATCGGGCGCGACGCCCGCGGGGGCGGCGGCGTCGCCAAGCATGGACATTGCGGACATCATGGTCTTCGGCGCTGTCACCGAGTTCGAGCCGGCGGCCGGAGGATCGAGTTTCATGTCGCCGATGATGGGGCTGCCGCTGGCCGTCGGGGCCCAGATCAAGTGGTCGCAAATGGCGCTCGACGTGCGGGTCGTGGACGTGCGGACGGCGCGCGTGCTGGGCGCGCAGCGCATTCCGGGGATGGCTCGTTCCGCACAGGGCACGATTGCGGGCGCATTGCCGATCGGTCCGGTCTCGGTTCCCGCCGGCCTGAGCGTCTACCGCAACACGCCGATGGAATGGGCGGTCCGTGACTGCCTGCGCAAGTCGACCTACTTCGTCATCAACAGCATCGACGAAGACTACTTCCGCCACCGTTGACGCGGTCCGGCCGAGGCCACGAATGCGTCAGACGTTGCTCGTCGCCCGCACTTCCTCGATGCTGACGAGGCCCTGCAGCACCTTCTCGATGCCGTCCTGGCGCAGCGTGCGCATGCCCTGGAGCAGCGCTGTCTGCTGCAGGGCGTCGGCGCGCGAACCGGTCTGGATCATCTGGCGCAGCTCGCGCGAGACGACCATCAACTCGTGGATCGCGGTGCGGCCCTTGTGGCCCGTTTGATCGCAGTGCTCGCAGCCCGGGCTGTGGTGATGCATCAGCCGTCCCTTGTGGCCGAAACGCTCGATCCACTCGCGCTGCACGGCGCCTCGTGCGAAGGCCGGGTTGTCCTCGGCGCAGACGTAGCGATAGTCGTCGAGCAACTCGTCGATCTCCGCCTGCGTCGCCGGGCGCGCCGTGCGGCACTTCTCGCACAGCCGCCGCACCAGCCGCTGGGCCAGCACGGCGAGCAGTGAATCGGCGAAGTTGAACGGGTCCATGCCCATGTCGAGCAGACGGGTCACGGTTTCCGGCGCGCTGTTGGTGTGCAGCGTCGAGAGAACGAGGTGGCCGGTCAGCGAGGCTTCGATCGCCATGTGCGCGGTCTCGGCGTCGCGCACCTCGCCGACCATGATGACGTCGGGATCGGCGCGCAGGAACGCGCGCAGCGCCTTGGCGAAGTTCCACTCGATCTTCGGGTTCACCTGCACCTGGCGCAGCCCGGGCTGGGTGATCTCGATCGGGTCCTCGGCCGTCCAGATCTTGCGCTCGGGCACGTTGATGAAGCCGAGCGCCGAGTGCAGCGTGGTCGTCTTGCCGGAACCGGTGGGGCCGACGCACAGCACCAGGCCGTAGGGGCGCTGCATCGCGGTCTTCAGGCGCTGGAGATTGACTTCGGAAAGCGCCAGGGCGTCGAGCGGCAGCAGCCTGGCCGACGCCAGGATGCGCATCACCACGTCTTCGAGCCCGCTGTTGGTCGGGATCGTCGCCACCCGCAGCTCCAGCCGGTGCTGCGGCGAGAACTTGGCGAAGTTGATCTTGCCGTCCTGCGGCTTGCGGCGCTCGCTGATGTCGAGGTCGCACATGATCTTGATGCGCGCGATCAGCGCATTGCGGTAGTTGTGCGGCAACTCCAGGTGCGTACGCAGCACGCCGTCCTTGCGGAAGCGGATCTTGATCCGCTCGCGTCCCGGATGGCTCTCGACGTGGATGTCCGATACGCCGTCCCGCCAGGCCTCGATGATCATGTTGTTGATCAGCCGCACGAGCGAGTTGTCGGATTGCTCGATCTGCCGGTCGTCCTCGGTGCTCGACTTGTCGCTGCCTTCCTTCTCCAGCGTCTTGACCAGCGTGTCGGTGTCGTGCAGGTCGGACTCGAGCTCCGCCGCGGCGCTGTTCGTGGCGAAGCCGGAGCCGGTGGCGAGGCCGAACTTCTCGTACGCCGCGCGCAGCAGCTGCTCGATCGCGCTGCAGTGCGCCAGCACCGGGGCGATCTTCATCTGGGAGACGAACTCCGCTTCCTCGAGCGCCGCGCGACGCCGCGCCGGATCGTCCAGCGCGACGACCAGCCGCCCGTCGCGCACGATGAGCGGCATCAGCCCGAGGCGCGAGGCGACCGCGAACGGAAGCTTGCGCAAGGCGTCGGCCTCGACGGCGAACGTGGCCAGGTCGACGAGCGGGTAGCCCATCTTGCGCGCCAGCGCCACCTGCAGGTCGTCGCGCGAGACCGCGCCCATGCGCACCAGCAGTTCCCCCAACGGAACGTTGCGGTCGAGCGTCTGCTGCGCGAGGGCCTCGTCGAGCTGCGCCTGGGTGATCAGGCCGAGCGAGATCAGCGCGTCGCCGATGCGAACCATCGGCATGCTCGCCTGCTTGTCGAGCGCCTCGAGCAGCTGTTCGGGTGTCAGCAGCTGGCGCGTCACGAGGATGTCGCCGATCCGCTGCTGGCGCATCTCGTGCTGCTGCGCGACGGCCAGCGCGATCTGCTGCGGCGTCGCCGTCGTGTTCCGCAGCAGCAGGTCGCCGATGCGTTCACCGAACTGCACGTCGACATAGGCCTCGCGGGGCACGAACAGGCGCTGCACGCTGTCGTCGTCGCCCAGTGGCGGGAAGAGGAACAGCCCTTGCGAAGTCTCGACGTGGCCGATCGTCTCACCCTGCATTTCGCCGCCCGCGCCCAGCGTCACGTGGTAGCGGGTGCGCGGGCGTTGGTCGAGCAGCGCTGGGCGCGGGGCATCGCCGTGCGCTCGCGCCGACGCACTGGGGGACTGGCGGGGCGCCAGCGGCGGCAGCACGCGCAGCGACTTGAACTGGCTGAAGCGCAGCGCCGTCGTCGTGCGCGCCGGAGGCACCTGGATGTGCACCATGCCCTCGTCGGGCACGAAGAAGATCAGCCGGCCCTGCATGCGCTTGCCGTTCAGGCCGACGATCTCGCAGGCTTCGTTCGCCTGCTGTTCGACCGATCGCGGGTAGGTCGCGAACGGCGGCGTCGGCCAGGTGAACAGCGATGCGCGTGCCGCGGCATCGGCAGGCGGCACGCTGTCGGGCGCGACAGAGGGCTGCGCATCGCGGTCGGGCCGCGACCATTGCAGCGGGGTCAGCAGCTTGGACACAGGCGATCTCCGGTTTCGGCACGGACCGTGCAGGCGGCAATGGCGGGACGTTCTTCCACGCAGGCATGCTAGGGTGTGCCCAGGCATGGAAAGCTCCGAATAGCGCCCGACTTGACCGTCAAATGCCGCGCGTCGGCGAGTGGCTGCGTCGCTGCCGCGCGGTGCCGTCGAGTGCGATGCTCAGGACCTGCTTCTGCCGCCCGAGAAGGGCAGGCGGCCTCTTCGTGCGCCGCCGTCGGGAGACGCGTGCCGCTGCGACCGTGCCTAGGCAGAAGTCGCCTGGCAAGGCAATCCCTATGTTGAGCGAAACTTTCTGCGACTCATGGCATTTCGCAGTAGGCGTCGCAGGCGCTCGGCGCTAATCTGAGTCCGCAAACAGACAGGAAGCTTGCAGACGAAACAGGCAGGCGCACGCGGCAACCGATGGCCAGCGTAGCGTCACGACACAGCCCGGCGTGGCCACTGCCGGGCACTCGTCTCGCACGGCCGGTGAGTTCAAGGCATCGGTTCTCGGGAGGAATCATGCTGGACGACACCACTGTCTCCGCGAAGGCGGAAGGGGGGAGCACTCTCCCGGCGGATGGCGGTGACGGGTTGCCCCTGCGCAATCAGCCCGCGCTCGAAGCGTTGTGCCTGCTCGCCCGCCTGCACCAGGTGGCCGCCGACCCTGCAAACCTCGCGCACGAACTCGGCTGGCCGCCCAGCCACGAGCCCTCCAGCGCCGACCTGCTGCTCGCCGCCAAGTCCCTCGGCCTCAAAGCCAAGCTCAGCCGCAGCACGGTGCAGCGTCTCGCCCTCGCGCCCCTGCCCGCCCTGGCGACATTGCGCGTGGAGGCGGGCACGACCCGCACCGTCGTCCTCGCCCAATGCGATGGTCAGCGCGTGCTCTTCCAGGACCCCTCCGGTGCCGTCCAGGGCGGACGGCCGGTCATCGAGCCGCTGAGCGTCTTCGAGTCGCAATGGACCGGCGAACTGATCCTCGTCACCAGCCGCGCCAGCCTGGCCGGCGATATCGCCAAGTTCGACTTCAGCTGGTTCGTCCCGAGCCTGGTCAAGTACCGCAAGCTCTTCGGCGAAGTGCTGGTCGTCTCGCTTTTCCTGCAGCTCTTCGCGCTCGTCAGCCCGCTGTTCCTTCAGATCGTAATGGACAAGGTGCTGGTGCACCACGGACTGAGCACGCTCGACGTGCTGGTGGTCGGCCTCCTCGTCGTGGTCGTCTTCGAGAGCGTGCTCAACGCGCTGCGCACATACGTCTTCAGCCACACCACCAGCCGCATCGACGTCGAACTCGGTGCCCGCTTGTTTCGCCACCTCGTCAGCCTGCCGCTGGCCTACTTCCAGGCGCGCCGCGTCGGCGACTCCGTGGCTCGCGTGCGCGAGCTCGAGAACATCCGCAGCTTCCTCACCGGCAATGCCCTCACGCTGGTGCTGGACCTTGCCTTCTCGCTGATCTTCATCGCGGCGATGTTCACCTACAGTGTTCCGCTTACTCTCATCGTGTTGGCGAGCTTGCCGCTGTACCTGCTGCTCAGCCTGACCTTGATGCCGATCTTGCGCGCCCGGTTGAACGAGAAGTTCGCCCGCGGTGCCGAGAGCCAGGCGCTGCTGGTCGAGACCGTCACCGGCATCCAGACAGTCAAGGCCAACGCCCTGGAGCCGGCCCTCGCCAAGCGCTGGGACGACCAGCTGGCCGCGTACGTGTCCGCCAGCTTCAAGACCGACACGCTGGCCAACTACGGGCACGAAGGCATCAACCTGATCGGCAAGGTGGTCGGCGCGGTGATGCTCTGGTACGGCGCCCGGCTCGTGATGGAGCAGCAGCTCAGCGTCGGCCAGTTCGTCGCCTTCAACATGTTCGCCCAGCGCGTCGCGCAGCCCGTCATGCGCATGGCCCAGATCTGGACCGACTTCCAGCAGACCGGCATCTCGATGGCGCGCCTGGGCGACATCCTGAACACGCGCACGGAAGTCCCGCCGACGACGGCCGCACAGCTGCCCCCGATCAGGGGGCGCATCCAGTTCGATCAAGTCACCTTCCGCTACCGGCCCGAAGCGCCGCCCGTGTTGCAGGGCCTGACGCTCGAGGTGCGCCCCGGCGAGGTCATCGGCATCGTCGGGCGCAGCGGTTGCGGCAAGAGCACGCTCGCCAAGCTCGTGCAACGGCTGTACGCGACGGAGCAGGGGCGCGTTCTGGTCGACGGCATCGACATCAGCCTGATCGATGCCGCCCAGTTGCGCCGGCAGATCGGCGTGGTGTTGCAGGAGAACCTGCTGTTCAACCGCAGCGTGCGCGAGAACATTGCCATCGCCGACCCCGCCGCACCGATCGACGTGGTGATGCGCGCCTCCCAGCTGGCCGGCGCGCACGAATTCATCAGCGAGCTGCCGGAAGGCTACGACACGATCGTCGGAGAGCAAGGTGCAAGCCTGAGCGGCGGCCAGCGCCAGCGCATCGCGATCGCTCGCGCACTGTTCACGAATCCACGCATCCTGATCCTCGACGAGGCGACCAGTGCGCTCGACTACGAGAGCGAAGCGATCCTGCAGCGAAACATGGCCGCCATCTGCAAGGGCCGCACCGTCATCATCATCGCGCACCGCCTGAGTTCGGTGCGCCAGGCCCACCGCATCATCGCGATGGACAAGGGCCGCCTCGTCGAGGAGGGCGCGCACGACTCGTTGCTCCAGCGGCCGATGGGGCTCTACGCCTATTTGTGGGCGATGCAGTCCGGAGCACCGGCATGAACGCGGCTGGCGACGCCGCGCGAAGTCATCCGGTCCTCCAGCTGCTGGGGCGGTACCGCGCCATCCTTGCCGTCGCCTGGGCCGCCCGACACGAGCTTGCCGGGCCCAGGCGCCACGCAGACGAAATCGCCTTCCTGCCGGCGGCCCTGTGCCTGCAGGAGACGCCACCGCACCCGGCGCCGCGCCGCGCGGCGCTGGCGGTGTGCGCCCTGTTCGTCATCGGCCTGGCCTGGGCGACCTTCGGCCAGATCGACATCGTCGCCGTTGCACCGGGCCGCATCGTCGTCAGTGAACGCACGAAGACGCTGCAGCCGCTGGACGCGGGCGTCGTGAGGCGGGTGTTGGTGAAGGACGGCGACAGGGTCAGGACGGGCCAGGTGCTCGTCGAGCTCGATGCCACCAACGCCAGGGCCGATGGTGCCAGCGTGAATGAACAGCTGGGCACTGCGCTCTCCGAGGAGCGCCGCACCCAGGCACTCGTGATGGCGATCGAGTCGAACAAGCCGGCGGTGCTGCCGAAGTCACCGCCAGGCAGCGCAGCGCAGGAGACGGTCGCCAGGGACAGCGCGCAGCTTCAGGCCGAATGGGCGGAAATCACCGCCAAGCTCGCCAGACTCGGTGCCGAGCAGGCCCGCAGACAGGCCGAACTGGTGACGGTTCGCGAACTCATCAGGAAGTTGGAAACCACGATGCCGATCGCCAGGCAGCGCGAAGCCGACTTCAAGAGCCTGAGCGAACAGGGATTCATGTCCAGCCACGCCGGGCAGGACCGTACCCGCGAACGCATCGAACTGGAGAGCGACCTCGCCACGCAGCGAGCACGGCTCGGCGAAGCGCAGGCATCGCTCGCGGAGAGCAGCCACGCACGCATCTCGTACCTCGCGGAAATCCAGCGCGCATTGAGCGAGCGCCATGCCCAGGCTGCCTCCAGGCGCCAGCAGCTGACGCAGGAACTGAGCAAGGCTGAGCAACGCTCCCGGCTGACCCGGCTCGTGGCGCCGGTGGACGGCACGGTGCAGCAGGTGGCCGTGCATACCGAAGGGGGTGTGGTCACGCCGGCACAGGTGCTGATGGTGATCGTGCCGAAAGACGCGCAGGTGACCGCCGAGGTCGTCGTCGACAACAAGGACATCGGCTTCGTCAGCGCCGGGCAGAGCGTGGCGATCAAGCTCGAGACCTTTCCGTTCACCCGCTACGGCACGGTGCAGGCCACCGTGAGGAGCGTGGCGGCGGACGCGGTGAACGACGCGAAGAAGGGTGCCATCTTCCCGGCGACCCTGAGCCTGGAAAGTGCGAGCATCGACGTGGACGGCAAGCGCATCGACCTGAGTCCCGGGATGAACGTGACGGCCGAGATCAAGACCGGCAAGCGGCGGGTCATCGAATACCTGCTGAGCCCGATTCAGCGCAGCGTCAGCGAGAGCCTCGGGGAGCGGTGATGCGGCTGCTCGTCATCCATCAGAACTTTCCCGGTCAGTTCGGGCACCTGGTGCGCGAGTGGTCGAAGCGACCGACGTGGGACGTTCGCGGGCTGGGGCGAGACACGGCGCCGGGCATGCCGGGGTTCGACAAGCTCATCCGCTACAAGCTGGCGCGCAACGTGCGCGCGGATCAGCATCTGTACCTGAGGCAGATCGAGGCGTCGACGCTGCACGGCCAGGCAGCGGCCCGTGCCATGATCAAGCTGAAGCAGAGCGGGTTCGTGCCGGACGCGATCCTGGCGCACCCGGGGTGGGGCGAGACGCTGTTTGCGAAGGACGTGTTTCCGCACGCGCGGCTCGTTCACTTCTGCGAGTGGTATTACAGCGCCGACGGCGCCGACCTGGGATTCGATCCGGAGTTCCCGCTGAGCTTCGACGACCGGGCGCGGATCCGGATGTGGAATGCACAGCACGCGCTGGACCTGGTCCAGTGCGACGCGGCGGTCAGCCCGACGCATTGGCAGCGCAGCCGCTACCCCGAGATCCTGCAGGCGAAGATCGTGGTGCAACACGAAGGGATCGCCACCGAAGGCCTGGCGCCGAACGCAAGCGCCGCGCTCACCACGCCGAACGGCGTGGTGCTCAAGGCAGGCGACGCCGTCGTGACCTACGCGGCACGCAACCTCGAGCCCTATCGCGGGTTCCATGTCTTCATGCGGGCGCTGGAGCGCATTCAGAAGGCCGACCCGAGGTGCCACGCGCTGATCGTCGGCGGCGACGGGGTGAGCTACGGCAAGCGACCGCAGGGCGCGGCGAACTGGCGCGAGAAGTTGCTCGCGGAAGTCAGTCTCGACCCGGCACGAACCCACTTCCTGGGGCGCATACCGATGGCGCGCTACGTGACCGTGTTGCAGGTCTCTGCGGCGCACGTCTACCTGACCTATCCGTTCGTGCTGAGCTGGTCGCTGCTCGAGGCGATGGCCTGCGGGGCACCGATCGTCGCATCGGATACCGCGCCGGTGCGCGAGGTGATTCGAGACGGCGTGAACGGGCGCCTGGTGGGATTCGGCGATACGGACGGAGTCGTGCGCTCGGTGCTGGAGCTGTTGAGCCGCGGCAAGGACGCCGAAGTGCGTTGCGAGCGGGCACGAGCAGATGTGCAGCGATTCTCGCAACGCAATGCTGCGATCGCCTACGAGCATTTGGTCTTGGGAACACAAAGGAGTGGCGGCGCCACATGAGCTACTTCCACCTGTCGGCAAACGGCACGGTGCAGTGGCTCGACGCGAAGGAGAAAGGCTGAACGCCCATGAAGGACACGCATCCAATGGCGCTGGCTCCGTGCGAATCGATGCCGGCAGAACACCTGACACCGCCGCTGCAATGGCAGGCCACGACGCGGCGTCTGCAATTGACCTATGTGCTCGGCCTGGCCGCGCTCGTCATCACATCGCGACAGTCGGGCTGGGTCGGCATGGCCACAGGCGGGTCGTGGCTCGTCTCGCTGTTCGCTTTCACCGGGATCGTCGTGCTGGTGGTGGCGCTGGCGCGCGCGATTCAGGTACTGCGCCGCAAGGCGTGCCTCGATGCGCCGGTCGCACCGGGTCTGATTCTTTGGTGTCGGCGCATTGGTTTGGCGCTGATCAATGTCGGTATCGCCTCGGCGATGCTGCAGTTGCTGATGCCGCTGATCGTGCGGGCTGTGGTGACACGTCAGTCTGGCAGCGGGATCGAACTCTTCGTTGCCGGCATCGGGCTCGCGGCATTCGGTGGTTTCGCGCCATGCGGGATGCTCTTGTTCGAAGTGAGTCGAACGCTCGGATTCGAACGCTGGCACTTGACAAGAGAGGAGGCAACGGAATGAACCGCTCGAGTAGCCCGCTTCGAGTGCTGTTGTTGGCAGTCATGGCCGCAACACAACTGGCCGCCTGCTCCAAGACCGTGCAGTGGGAAGAGGAAGTCCCGCTGAATACGGGCGAGACGATATGGGTCAAGCGGACGGTGAAGTACACGTACCAAGGCGCGGCCGGAAATCCGCTGATGATGGCGTATCGACCAGTGCGAGGTGCTGTCGTTGAATTCGACTGGCGCGGCAAGCACTACAGCTTCGATCGCCATGGCGGACCCGTCTTGCTTGCGATTTCACCGCAAGGGCAACCGGTCTTTGTTGCTGAGGCCGAAGCTGGTGGTCGCTGGGATGCGAACAACAACTACAAGTGCACGATTCCCTATTACGTTCAGTTCGTTCCCGACGCGACTGGCCGCAACTGGACTTGGCCACCCAAGATTGATCCTTGGCTATACGGCCTGGAGTCGAACTTTCTGTTCGCCATTCCTCCGCCTGACGAGATCAAGCCGCGCTACACGGCAGAAGAGAAGAGAGCCGCCAACGCGCCTGGCTTGGTGGGCTCGCCTTCGCGCAAATACATCAACCCCGCCTACACGGGCGACCTTTGCAGACCGAGGGAGAAATGATCATGGCTACCAAAGAAGAATGTGCGCAACTCTCACTGTATGTCTACGACGTTAATGCAAGTACGGGGATCTCGCAAAACCGCCCCCTACTGCCCGACGGTTGGGAAGAGCTCGAATTCCACTCCGATGGCCTGGACGGCTTTTCGTCTGGCGTATTCCGCCGCATTGGCACGACCGAGGTCGTCGTGGCCTATGCCGGCACCAATAGCAGCATCGACTGGGTCGCCAGTGTCTCCAACGGCGTTGGCCTGAGTTCAACGCAGACCACGCAAGCCGCTCTCGCATACCTCCAGGCCAAGCAGCAGTATGGAGGCGACATCACGTTCACGGGCCACAGTCTGGGCGGTGGCATCGCCTCCGTCATGGGTGTCTGGTTCGACCGCTCGGCGACGGTCTTCGACGAAGCCCCATTCCAGCTGACTGCGCAGAACGTGGCGTTCATCGCCATCACCAAGGCTGCGCTCGCATTGGCCGGCTACAGCGACGCTGCCTTTACCGCGTATGTCGGATTGCTGGACTTTCCGGAGCGCGAAGTCAAGGTCACCAACTACTACCTGGAAGGCGAGGCACTGGCTGCGCTGCGGCTGGAGAGCACGACGGTCGTCGGCCAAGACAACGTCGTGCATGCCAATGGCGTAGACATGACTGGCGTTGCGGGTGCCGCTGGACTGCACTCCCAGGCGCTGCTCACCGCGATGCTGCTGAGCGAAGCCTTCCGCCAGGCAACGTACGCTTCAAGCCGTGTCATCCCTTTGCTCATGGACAAGCGCCTGTATGCCTTCGACGAAGCCACGAGCGGTCAGCGAAACGTCCTCATCGACTTCATTCGCAGCGAGCAAGGCGTGAGTGACAAACTGACCCACTTCGCCGCTGACCTCACCAAGCTCGGCACGAACATCGCCGGCCTGAACAAGGCCGCGCAAGACGCGCTCATCGCGCAGTGCATCGAGTGGTACTACTGGCAAGGCAACGACTACGCCGGCCAGGAATTCTTCCTCGACAGCTTTGCGCAGCCCGCCTTGCTGCAGTACACCACAAGCCGCGGCGCTGGATTGGAGGGCGCGCTGAACAAGGCGGCCAGTTACGTCGGAACATGGCTCACCCCCATCGTCAACGACCACGGCGAATTCTATTCGTCGCGCTTTGCCAACTACGAGCAGTGGAGCGTCGTCGCCGGCAGTGCCGGCGCAACCGCCACTGCGGCCGATGCCACCAAGAGCCAGATCTTCATCGGCGGCGGGGGTGCCGATGCACTTTCAGGCGGCAGTCTGGCCGATGCGATTTTCTCGGGCGAGGGCGCCGATACCCTGAGGGGGGGTGGTGGGAACGATCTTCTCTTCGGCAGCCAAGGTAACGACACCTATGCCTTCAGCGGCGCATTCGGTCGCGACACCATCGACGACAGTGATGGCCAGGGCGTCTTGCAGATCAGCGGTGTGATCGTCAACGGCGCCGACGCCAAGAAGACCAGTGCGACTTCCACGACCTGGCAGAGTGACGACAAGCACGTCACCTATAGCGTGGTGCAGGTCGATCCCACACACGAGGACCTGGTCATCACCGTCACGAACGGCGACGACGCCGGCAGCATCACCATCCGCAACTGGGCGGACGGCCAAGTCGGCATCACCCTCGGCCCCGACGTTGCGCAGCCCACCACCAGTACCACCCTTGTCGGCGACTACACCAAAGCCACCAACGCGAGCGGGACCCAGTTCTCGATTGGCGGTGACGGCAACTATGCCGGCTCCGGCGCACTCCCCGGCGCCGCCGACGTGCTCAACGGCGGCGCGGGGGCCGACCTGCTGCAGGGCCTGGGCGGCAATGATGGGCTGGCCGGGGGCGACGGCGACGACGTGATCGAAGGCGGTGCCGGCGACGACCTGCTGCTGGGCGGCTGGGGTGCCGACACCCTCATCGGCGGTGACGGCGACGACGAGATCCTGGGCAGCGACAGCGGTGCCATCGATCGGCCCACCGCGACCGACTTCACTCCGCCGGTGGCTACCGGCACTGAACTCTGGCGGGGTTTCAGTTGGGTGATCTATGACCCGCCGGGCCCGGGCCCCTACATCGTTGCCGGCGCAGGCAACATCCTCCCCAACGGCGAGACCCTGGGCAATGTGATCGATGGCGGCGCGGGCGAAGACCGCATCGGCGCCGGCACTGGGGACGACATCGTGCACGGCGGTGACGACGACGACACGATCGTCGGCATGGGCGGCGCCGACGTGCTGTTCGGCGACGCGGGAACAGACCACATCATTGGCGACGGCCCGCAAGGTGCGTACAGCTGGTACACACCGTTTTCGGAGCACGGCGACGACATCCTCGTCGGCGGAGCGGGCAACGACGAGTTGCGCGGCCAGGGCGGTAGCGACGAACTCTACGGCGGCGATGACGACGACAAGCTGTACGGCGACGACTTCGAGCTGGCGGAGACGCCCCGCCGGCATCCACGGCGACGACTGGCTCGACGGTGGCGACGGCGCGGACGGCCTGATCGGTGGCGGGCGCGATGACGAGCTGTACGGCGGGGCCGGCGACGACTCCCTGTGGGGCGACGCTGGCGCGCTCGCGATCGGCGACCCGGACTACCTCGACCCGCAGGTTCATGGCGACGACTACCTCGACGGCGAGGCCGGCGACGACTACCTGCAAGGCGAAGGCGGCAATGACACCCTGTTCGGCGGGGACGGCAACGACGCACTGATCGGCGATGACCTCGAAGGCCGCCTTCCCGGGGCTGCCCAGGGCGCCGACTACCTCGATGGCGAGGCCGGCAACGACTCGCTGGCCGGCTACGGCGGCGATGACACCCTGTTCGGCGGATCGGGCGACGACTTTCTCGACGGCGATGCCGTGGACAGCGAGCTTTCGGTCCAGTTTCAGGGCAACGACTATCTCGATGGCGAGGCCGGCAACGACAACCTGTTCGGGCGCGGCAGCGCGGACACCCTGGTCGGCGGAGCCGGTGAGGACTCGATGGATGGTGGGGAAGGCGCCGACACGCTCGATGGCGGCGACGGGACGGATTACCTCGATGGCGGGGCGGGAGACGACCTGCTCGTGGGCGGCGCCGGAGCGGACGACCTGCGCGGAGGCGCGGGCAACGACACCTACGAGATTGCGGCGGCAGACGCGGGCGATGGCGTGCTGGCGGACACGATCAGAGACACGGAGGGCCAGGATGTCATCCGCCTTGCGGACATCGGCATCGACGCGATCATGGTCGGTCAGACCGGTGGCGAGCTGACCCTCTCCTGGGCGCCGACTCAAGGCATCTACATCGTGGGCGGCGTGACGTCCAGCATCGGCACCGTGGCTGCCGATGGAGGTGCGCTCTCGTTTGAGGAACTGGTCGGGTCGCGATTGACGACCGTGGTAACCGCTGTGTCGGCCCGGGACGGCGGCCGCTTGATCGGTGGCGCCAATGACGACCAGCTCACCGTCGCGAACGCAGGCACCAGGGCTTCCGGCGGGCGGGGCAGCGACACGATCAGCCTGAACGTCGGCACCGGCGGGGTGCTTGCCATGCTGCCGGGTGACGGGACGGATCTCGTCACCGCCGCACCACGCATCGCATCCGCGGAGCCGACCGACCCTCCAGCGCAGAACATCCTCGAGCTCGGTGCCGGTTTCGACGCAGCGCAGCTGCGGCTGTTCGAGGTCGGCACCCAGTCGTACATCCTGTCGCTGAACGACCAGGGAGACGGCATTCGTTTCGACGCGGCGACGGATCAGTCGGGGTCGATCGCGGCCGGTGCCCAGCCCCTGGATGCGGTGCGGCTGAGCGACGGCGCCATGCTCTCCTGGCAGGAGATTCTCGACCGCGGCATCGCGGTCTTGCCCAGTGCAACCGAGGGCGACGACGTGCTGACCCTGACGCCGATCGGTGATGTCATGGTCGCCGGAGCCGGCAACGACGAAGTCGACGGACTGGCGGGGAACGACGTCATCCATGGTGGTGCCGGCGACGACACGCTCGTCGGCGGCATCGGCAACGACGTGCTCTTCGCCAACGCGGGAGCCGACTCCCTGGTCGGTGGTGCCGGCAACGACACGCTCTACGGAGGGGACGCCAACTCGTACGACCTGCTCGAAGGCGGGGAGGGCGACGACCAGTACTGCTTCAAGTTCGGTTACTACACCTACGTCGACGGCATTGCGACCGATGCCTCGTTGAGCTCGAACGACACCTACCGTGTGCGCGATGGCGGCACCATCGGGGGTGGCGACTACCAGACGTGGACGATCGTCGACAGCGGCGGCGGCAGCGACCGCCTGCAGTTCGAGTCGATGCTGGTCACGCCGACCAACACGAGCGTGCGCTCGACCGCGACGGGCTTCACGCTGACGACCTGGAATCTCACCGTCGACATCCGGAACGCCGTGGATGCCAGCGGCAACACGGGAGCGGGAAGCATCGAGTCGGTGGTGTTCCAGAGCGGTGCGAGCTGGACGGCCGATCAGTTGCGCGCCATGACGCAGCAGACGAGCTCCGGCAATGACAGCGTCCTCGGATTCGGCAGCGACGACGTGATCGACGGGGGCGGCGGCGCAGACACGCTGAACGGCGGCGGCGGCAACGACCGGGTCCTGGGCGGTTCGGGCTATGACCTGCTGAACGGCGGCACGGGCAACGACACGCTCGACGCTGGGGCCGATGGCGGCCGGCTGATCGGTGACGCGGGCGACGACACCTACGCGATCCATGCCGGCGACGGCAACGTGAGCCTCGGTGCGGGTTCGCGCGCGGCATCGGGCGACACGGGGTACGACGTGCTGCAAGTGGCGGCGAACCCCGCGTCGGTCACGACGTCGTACGTGCGCGGGGGGTGGAACGCCTACGATTCCGACAGCATCGTGGTGCGTTGGAACGACGGTTCGGCAACGGCGACGTTCAAGCTGTTCGGTACAGGGGCCGGCGCGTCCGATGCCGTCGAAGAGCTTCGGTTCTCCGACGGGAGTTCGATCGACGTGGCGCAGTTCGTCGGCGCGACCCTGACGGTACCGACCAGCGGCGACGACTCGATCGAACTGACCTCGCTCGACGATTCCATCGCGGCCGGCGATGGCGACGACATCGTGTATGGCAAGGGCGGCAACGACAGCATCCACGGTGGCGCCGGCAGCGATGCCTTGTACGACGGGTATGGCGATGACCTTGTCGACGGCGGCACCGGTGACGACGCCCTGCTCCTGGGCGGTGGCACCGACACGGTGATCTTCGATGCCGGCTCCGGGCACGACACCCTCTCCGCCGCCCCCGGCGTGTCCGTTGCCCAGGACGCGACCGTGCTCCTCGGTGACTCCATCGCTCCGGGCGACCTGCACGTGAGATGGACCGCCGCCACGTACGAGTCGAGGTTCGATGAGCATGGGGAGTCCTACTTCTGGCCCGTTGCGTCCGGGACCTTCGTTCTCTCGCTCGGCGCGGGGGCGGACAGCATCACGACATACGTCGACAAGGTGAGTTCGACGAACGCCGTCCTCCAGTCGGTGCGCTTCCAGAACGGGTCGGCCTGGAGCCTCGAGACCGTTCTTGCCATGGCCAATGCAACGACGGCCGGCAATGACCTGATGGTCGACGGATTCGGAGCAGGCGTGCTGCAGGGTGGCGATGGCAACGACACCCTGTATGGCTTCAACGGCGACAACACGCTCGCGGGCGGATCGGGCAACGACGCCCTGTTCGGCGGAGATGACCACGACCGGCTGATCGGCGGCAGCGGCGACGATCTGCTGGTCGGCTACGGCGGCATCGACACGACCGTCTATGCAAGAGGAGATGGAAACGACACCGTCGCGTCGGGCCACGGCGGGCAGACGATCATCGAATTCGGCGGCGATATCGCACCGAGCGACATCACGATCCTGCATCAAGGCGCCTATCTTGTCTTGAACGTTGCAGGCGGCGGATCGATCACCGAGGGTCTGGCCCAGCATGCCTACCAACTGCCCACCGAAGTCCGATTCGGCGACGGCACGGTCTGGAACCAGACGCAGATCATCGCCAAGGCGTTCGGCGGGACCGACGGGAATGACACCATCGACGGACTGCTCGAGACCGATTTCATCTCGGGAGGCGCCGGCAACGACGTGCTGACCGGCTACACGGGCTCCGACACACTCGATGGCGGATCGGGCAACGACACGCTCAACGCCAACGGCTACGGATTCGGGGGCGAGTGGGACCAGGATGTCCTGATCGGCGGGTCCGGGGACGACATCCTCAATGGCGGCAACGGCTACAACACTTACCGTTTCGACCCGGGCTTCGGCCACGACTCCATCGTCGGCGCCTTCAGCCGCAATCCCGAAGCGCCATCGAGCATCGTGTTTGGTTCGGGCATCTCGAGCGATGACGTCGTGTGCAGCTACCGTTCGACAGGAGGCACCGTCCTGTCGATCGCGTCGACGGGCGACTCGGTGGAGTTCGACCTCGCCGCCAACGACCGGGTTGAGTTTGCAGACGGCACTGTCTGGACCAGCGCGGACATCGCGGCCCGGCTCGTCTACGCGGCCACGGAAGCCGGCGACATCATCCACGGCACTGCTCGAGCCGACGTGATTCATGCGCTGGGCGGCGACGACGCCGTGTACGCGGGCGACGGCGACGACACGGTGTCGGGCGGTCTCGGTAACGACTACCTGGAGGACAGCGACGGGAATGACTGCTACGCGTACCAAGCCGGCGATGGTCAGGACCAGATCGTCGATCACGCCGGAACCAGCGATGTGCTCGCCTTGGGTGCCGGCATTGCGCCGAGCGGCGCACGAGTGACATCCGATCCTCTCGGCGCCGCCAGCGGGATCTATCGGATCACCTTCAGTGGTTCGACAGACAGCGTCACCTTTTCGGGGATCGAATCCGTCGTCTTCCAGGACGGAACGATCTGGACCGGTGCCACCATCGACGCCCTCGCGCGAGCGATCAACGGCAGTTCGGGCAACGACGTGCTCAACGGCACTGCCGGGGGAGATCAGATGTTCGGCCTGGCGGGTAACGACCAGCTCAATGGTCTGGCCGGATCCGACTGGCTCGATGGCGGCGCGGGGGTCGACACGATGAAGGGAGGTGCCGGCGACGACACCTACATCGTGGACAACGCGGCCGATGTCGTCACCGAGAGTTCCGGCCAGGGCAGCGACGACGTCCATTCGAGTATCACGTACACGCTGCCGACGAACGTCGAGCAACTCGAACTGACGGGCAGCGCCGCCATCAACGGCACCGGGAACAGCCTCAACAACGTCATCGTCGGCAACCCGGGCGGGAACGTCATTTCCGGAGGTGCGGGTGCCGACACGATGTCCGGTGGCGCTGGCGGCGACAGCTACGTCGTCGACAACACCGGCGACGTCGTGAACGAGGGCGTCGACGAAGGGGTGGATCTCGTGCAGTCGTCGGTCTCCTGCACGCTGGGCGGCAACGTCGAGAACCTCACGCTCACCGGCACCAGCGCCATCAAGGGCACCGGCAACGCCCTGGCGAACACGATCAACGGAAACAGCGGCGCCAACCGGATCGACGGCGGCGCGGGTGCCGACACGATGGCCGGCGGCGCGGGCAACGACACCTACGTCGTCGACAACGCCGGCGACACCGTCACCGAGGCCAGCGGCGCAGGCACCGACACGGTCGAATCCAGCATCTCCTGGACGCTCGGCGCGCAAGTCGAGAACCTGACCCTGACCGGTACCGGAGCCCTCAACGCGACCGGCAACGCCTTGGCCAACACGCTGAGGGGCAACGCCGGCAGCAACCTCCTCGATGGCGGCACGGGCAAGGACACGATGATCGGTGGCGGCGGAGACGACGTCTACAAGGTCGACGCCACGACGGACGTGGTGACCGAGGCTGCCAACGCAGGTCGTGACCGGATCGAGGCCACCGTGACGCTCACGCTGGTGTCGAACGTGGAAGACCTGACTCTGCTGGGCACCGCCGCCATCAACGGCACGGGCAACGCCCTCGACAACGTGCTGCTCGGCAACAGCGCTGCGAATACGCTGACCGGGGGCGCCGGCAACGACTCGCTCAATGGCAACGCAGGCGCCGACAGGCTGGTGGGCGGGGCTGGCAACGACACCTACCTGATGGCCCGCGGCTACGGTGCAGAGCTGGTGCAGGAGAACGACGCGACCGCGGGCAACACCGACGTGATGCAATTCCTGTCGGGCGTGGCGACCGACCAGATCTGGCTACGCAAGGTGGGTAACGACCTGGAGCTCAGCATCATCGGCACCAGCGACAAGGCCACGGTGCAGAACTGGTATCTGGGCAACCAGTATCACGTCGAGCAGTTCAAGACCTCGGACGGCAGAACCTTGCTGGACTCGAAGGTCCAGGACCTCGTCAGTGCGATGGCTGCATTCGCGCCGCCCCCGCTGGGACAGACCACGCTGCCGTCCAACTACCAGACGACACTGTTGCCTGTCATCGCGGCGGACTGGGGGCCTTGACATCGACCTGAACGGCACCGGAGCGACCTTGCTCCGTTGCCGGTCGTGTCGCGGCATCGGGCACGACGCGGCGGCGTGCGCCCGGGCTTGCCACTCGCAGGTCCGGGCCACAATGTCCAGAGCGCACCAACCCGCGCGCAATGGAGGATCACGACGACATGCGCAGCACGACCCTCGCCCTCCTCGTCATCGGTCTCGCCGGATTCGCCACGTCGATGCAGGACTGCACCCGTCCAGCGCTACGGTCCGGCCGATCCGGCGCGCTTGGACCACGCCAACGCAACGGGCGCGCCACTCGAGGCCGGGCTGTTCGACCACAACCGGCTCGAGAACCGCTGAGCGCGAACGCTGCATCGACGACGATGAACAAGGCCTTCACCCGCGAACCCGACAGCGACGAGGACGACGCCGACGAAGGCGGCGCCGTGCCGGCGCTGCCGCCAGGCACTCGCAACTACCTGACGCCGGGCGGCTACCGCCGGCTGCGCGGCGAACTGCTGGAGTTGCTCGACGTCGAGCGACCGAAGATCGTCGACGTGGTGTCGTGGGCGGCGAAGAACGGCGACCGCTCGGAGAACGGTGACTACCTCTACGGCAAGAAGCGCCTGCGCGAGATCGACCGCCGGATCCGCTTCCTGACCAAGCGGCTCGACATCGCCGAGGTGGCCGATCCGTCGGCCCACCACGGCAGCGACCAGGTGTTCTTCGGCGCGACGGTGACCTACGCCAACCAGCGTGGCGACGAGCGAACGATCACCATCAAGGGAGTCGACGAGGCCGACAACCTGGCGGGTGAAGTGAGCTGGATCTCGCCGATCGCACGTGCACTGCTGAAGGCGCACGTCGGCGACGAGGTGCAACTGATGACGCCCGGCGGGCCGGAGCGGATCGAGGTGCTGGCGGTGCGCTACCCGGCGCCTGCCGCGGGCGCGTAGCGCGGTCGAAGCCCGCGACCCCGACGAGCGAAGACCGTCGGCCGGTTGCGAACGACCATCAACCCTGCTGTCGACGGAGTGCCCTCATCCCCGACCCGCTGTCAGACGGGCTGCAGGCGCAGGCGGCGGGCCGCCTCTTCGGCGCGCGCGTCGTCGATCTCGCGCATCACGCCGCCCAGATCGACGGCTCCGCGCTTGCGCTCGAAGCGGCCGGTGAGCGCGACCGCCGGATGCAGTGCGCCGCGCTGATACAGGTCCCAGATCTCGTGCCCGTGCTCGGTGCGCAGCAATTCCGGCGCGAAGCGGCCGAAGAAGCCACGCAGGTTGTCCACGTCGCGCAGCAGCATGCGCTGCGCATGGTTGTTGCCGGCAGCGTCGACGGCCTGCGGCAGATCGATGATCACCGGCCCGTCCGCGCCGAGCAGGATGTTGAATTCCGACAGGTCGCCGTGCACGACGCCGGCGCACAGCATGCGCACCACCTCGACCAGCAGCGTCGCATGGTGCGCGCGCGCCTCGGTCGCCGTGAGCACCACGTCGTTCAGGCGCGGGGCCGCGTCGCCGTGCTCGTCGGTCACCAGTTCCATCAGCAGGACGCCGTCGTGGAAGTTGTGCGGCCGCGGCACACGAACGCCGGCGGCGGCCAGGCGGTAGAGCGCATCGACTTCGGCGCTCTGCCACGCCGCCTCCTGCGCCTGGCGGCCGAAGCGCGTGCCCTTGGCCATCGCGCGGGCCTGGCGGGTGTTCTTGACCTTGCGGTTCTCGGTGTAGTCCACCGCCTGGCGAAAGCTGCGCTGCGTGGCCTCCTTGTAGACCTTGGCGCAGCGGGTCTCGTCGCCGCAGCGAACCACGTAGACCGTCGCCTCCTTGCCGCTCATCAGCTGGCGCACCACGGTATCGATCAGGCCTTCATCGATCAGCGATTGCAGTCTCTTGGGTGCTTTCATGGATGCCATTCTGCACTGCGCCCCTTCAGCGGCGCCCGCACCGCCACCCGGGACGATGCAACCGCCGGGCTATGATCGTTCGACAGGGAAGCAGCACGAGCAAGGTCCATGCAAGCCACCGATGACATCGCCGCCGTGCGCGGCTGGATCGATTCGTCGCGCCGCGTCGTCGTGCTGACCGGGGCCGGCATCTCGACCGACTCGGGCATTCCCGACTTTCGCGGTCCGCAGGGCGTGTGGACGCGCAACCCCGCCGCCGAGGCGCAGTCGACGATCCAGAACTACCTTGCCGATCCGCAAGTGCGCAGGGCCGCGTGGCGCTCGCGTCTCGAGCATGGCGCCTGGACGGCCAAGCCCAACCGCGGCCATCTCGCGCTCGTCGAACTCGAGCGCCGCGGCAAGCTGCATGCGCTGATCACGCAGAACGTCGACGAGCTGCACCAGATCGCGGGCAGCACGCCCGCGCGCGTCATCGAAGTCCACGGCACGGTTCGCCGCGTCATGTGCTGGGCGTGCGGCCGGCGGGCACCGATGGAGGACGCGCTGGCGCGCGTTCGCGCCGGCGAGGCCGATCCGCCCTGCACGCAGTGCGGCGGCATCCTGAAGAGCGACACCATTTCGTTCGGGCAGGCGCTCGATCCTGCCGTGATCGAGCGTGCGATGACGGCGGCGGCCGAGGCCGATCTGATGCTCGCCGTCGGCAGCACGCTGCAGGTCTATCCGGTGGCCGGCGCCGTGCCGCTGGCGAAGGACGCCGGCGCGCGGGTGGTGATCGTCAACGACCAGGCCACTGCGCTCGACGGCATCGCCGACTGCGTGCTGCGCGGGGCGATCGGCGATCTGCTGCCGGCGATCTGCGGCAGCTGGGAAGCCCACTGCGGTGCGCATTGAGCAGCTCCGCCAGCGCCTGCGCAGTCTCGGCGCCGGGCCCGGCCACGAGCAGCGCGTGCTGCGCCTGTGGGCGCAGGCACTGCCGCAGGACGGCGGCCGCCGGCCGCCCGAGACCTTCCTGCCGAAGGCGCTGCGCGACGCGCTGCCGGCGCTCTCCGACGAACTCGCCGGCCTGGCGCGCCTGCGCTCGGAACACCCGGCGGAGGACGGTTCGGCGCGGCTGCTCGTCGAACTGGCCGACGGCCAGGCGGTGGAGAGCGTGCTGCTGCCGCGCGGCGGCCTGTGCGTGTCGACCCAGGTCGGTTGCGCGGTCGGTTGCCTGTTCTGCATGACCGGTCGCGACGGACTGCTGCGGCAGCTCGGCAGCGCCGAGATCGTCGCGCAGGTGGTGCTGGCGCGCGCCGGCGTCCGGTGCGCAAGGTCGTGTTCATGGGCATGGGCGAGCCCGCGCACAACCTCGACAACGTGCTCGAAGCGATCGAACTGCTCGGCACGGCCGGCGGCATCGGCCACAAGAGCCTCGTCTTCTCGACCGTCGGCGACTTGCCGTGTGTTCGAGCGCTGCCGCTCGGCACCGTGAAGCCGGCGCTGGCGCTGTCGCTGCATTCGACGAAGCCAGAGCTGCGCGCAGCGCTGTTGCCGCGCGCGCCGCGCATCGATCCTTGCGAAATGGTGGCGCTGGGCGAGCGCTACGCCCGCGCCACCGGCTATCCGATCCAGTACCAGTGGACGCTGCTCGAAGGCATCAATGACGGCGACGACGAACTCGACGCCATCGTCACGCTGCTCGCCGGCAAGTACGCGATGATGAACATGATTCCGTACAACGATGTCGACGGGCAGATCGCCAGCCCCCAGGCTTGCGGCTTCGCCGCTTCGCAGCCCCCGGGGCGCGTCCCGCCTTGGGGCGGCCCGGCGGCGGGCCGGTCTTCCGTCGTCCGTCGTGGGAGCGCGCCGTGGCGATCGCGCGCTCGCTGGGCCGGCGCGGCATCCTGACCCGTCTGCGCCGTTCAGCGGGGCAGGACGTGGAGGCCGGCTGCGGCCAGCTGCGCGCGCGTTCGCTGGCCGACGTCGCGGTCACGGCCCCGGCCTGAACCTCGCGAACGAAGGCGTCATCGTGCGCCGCGACGTTGCGCAGCGAGCACGCACAGCAGTTCGGTGGCGATGTGCGCGGCGGCGAGCGCGGTGATGTCGGCGTGGTCGTAGGGCGGCGCGACCTCGACCACATCGAGCCCGATCAGCCTGGCCGGCACCAGTCGGCGCAGGATGTGCAGCGCCTGCGCGCTGCTCAGTCCGCCGGGCACCGGCGTTCCGGTGCCCGGCGCGAAGGCCGGGTCGAGGCAGTCGATGTCGAAGGTCAGGTAGGTGGGATGGTCGCCGACGATCTCGAGAATGCGTTCGGCCACTGCCTGCGGGCCCTTGTCATGCACCCAGTCGGCGCCGAGCACGTGGGTGCCCATGAAGTCGTCGTTCCAGGTGCGGATGCCGACCTGCACCGAGCGCTTGGGGTCGATCAGGCCCTCGCGCACCGCCTTGTAGAACATCGTGCCGTGGTTCAGCGAATCGGGCTCGTCGTCGGGCCAGGTGTCGCAATGCGCGTCGAAGTGGATCAACGCCAGCGGCGCGCCGTGGCGCTCGGCGTGCGCGCGCAGCAGCGGGTAGGTGATGAAGTGGTCGCCGCCGAGGCTGAGCATCGTCGCACCGCTGGCGATGATCGTGCGCGCATGCTCGGCGATCGTCGGCGCGATCGTCGCCGGCCGGTGGTGGTCGAGCCAGCAGTCGCCGTAGTCGATGATGGCCAGGTGGTCGCAGGGGCCGAAGCCCCAGGGATGCAGCTTCTCGTTGAGCTGTGCCGTCGCCGCGCGCACCGCCGCCGGACCGAGCCGCGCGCCGGGCCGGTAGGTGGTGGCCAGGTCGAGCGGGATGCCCGTCACCGCGACGTCGACGCCGCCGAGATCGCGCGTGTAGCGCCGGCGCAGGAACGAAAGCACGCCGCCATAGGTGTTCTCGGGCTCGTAGCCGAGGTGGCCGCTGCGATGGATGGCAAGGTCGCCGCGGCGGGGGGCGTCTGTCACTTCGAGCTCCTGGCTGGCCAGGCGGTCACTTCCGACGCCATCGCGGCGGCCTGTGCGTCGTTTGCCTGCGTAGCCAGCGCCGTCAGGCCGGCCGCCACGCCTTCGCGGTCGGCCGCGCTGCGGTTCTGGCTCACCTTCCACTTGCCGACGAGCGAGCCGAGCTCGATCTCGATGCCGACGATCGCGCGCAGCATCGTCGCGATGTAGTCGGCCGGGGCGTCGGCCACGGCCCAGGGTCTGGGCTGCACGGACTCGAAGCGATCGGTCAGCCGCGCCACCAGCGCGCGTACCCAGGCTTCGTCGTCGATCGCCCGCAGGCGCCCGCGTGCCTGCACGACCACGTAGTTGAAGGTCGGCACGACCTTGCCGTGCTCGGCCTTGGCCGGGTACCAGCCGGGGCTGATGTAGCTCTGCGCGCCCTGGAACACGACGAGCGCGTCGACATCGCCGCGCGTCTCGCGCCACAACGGGTTCGCGCGCGCCACGTGACCGCGCAGCGTGCCGTGCGCGCGCGGGCCGGGTTCGATCAGGAACGGGATCGGGTTGGCCTGCAGCGCCCCGCCCGCGTCCAGCGTGATCAGCGTGCCGAGCGGATGGCTGCGGATCAGCGCATGCAGGACCTCGGTGCGGGTCTCTTCGAAGTGAGAGGGGAGGTACATGTCAGTACCGCCCGGCCGCCCGAAGGTACTGACACGCCCCTCGGGGGCCGCGAACGAAGTGAGCTGGGGGCTGTTTCATTTCACGCCTTCATCTGCGCCGGCAGCCAGGTCACGATCGCCGGGAAGAAGTAGACGATCAGGATGGCCATGCCCATCAGGACGAAGAACGGCAGCGTGACCCTGGCGATCCAGGTGATCTCGCGATTCGTCATTCCCTGCAGCACGAACAGGTTGAAGCCGATCGGCGGCGTGATCTGTGCCATCTCGACGACGAGCACGACGAAGATGCCGAACCACAGCGGGTCGATGCCGGCCTTCTGGATCGTCGGCAGGATCACCCCCATCGTCAGCACGACCATCGAGATGCCGTCTAGAAAGCAGCCGAGGATCATGTAGAAGACGGCCAGCATCAGGATCAGTTGCAACTGGCTGAGGCCGAGCGTTGCGATCCACTCCGCGAGGTGGCGCGGCAGGCCGATGTAGCCCATCGAGAGCGTGAGGAACGACGCACCGGCGAGGATCAGCGCGATCATGCAGTACAGCCGCGTGCCACCGAGCAGCGAGTCGCGGAACGCCGCCCAGTCGAGCGAGCCCTGCAGCGCCGACACGAGCAACGAACCCACCACGCCGACTGCCGCGGCTTCGGTGGCGGTGGCGATGCCGGCGTAGATCGAACCGAGTACGGCGCCGATCAGCAGCACGACCGGGATCAGGTTCTTCGACTCGCTCAGCTTCTCGGCCAGACTCATCGGCGCATCGGGCGGCGGCACGAGGCCGGGGTTGCGCAGCGCCCACACGGCGATGTAGCCCGAGAACAGCAGCGCGAGCAGGACGCCCGGCAGGATGCCGGCGATGAACAGCTCGGCGATCGAGACATCGGCGATCACGCCGTAGACGATCATGATGATCGACGGCGGGATCAGCAGGCCGAGCGTTCCCGCGCCGGCCAGCGAACCGATCGCCATCGCATCCGGGTAGCCGCGCTTGGCGAGCTCGGGCAGGCTCATCTTGCCGATCGTCGCGCAGGTGGCGGCGCTGGATCCCGACACCGCGGCGAAGATCGCGCAGCCGATCACGTTGGTGTGCAGCAGCCGCCCGGGCAGGCGTTGCATCCACGGCGCGAGGCCGCGGAACATGTCCTGCGACAGTTTCGTTCGAAACAGGATCTCGCCCATCCAGACGAAGAGTGGCAGCGCCGTCAGCGTCCAGCTCGACGCCGTGCCCCAGGTGGTGACGGCCATCGCGTCGCCGGCCGGGCGCGACGAGAACAGCTCCATTCCTATCCACGCCACGCCCGACAACGTGAGGCCGATCCAGACGCCGCTGGCGAGGATCAGGAACAGTGCGGCGATCAGCAAGCCGGTGATCGCGATGTCGTTCATGCCGCTGCGCAGATCATCTTGCCCCCGAGGCCCTGCGGGCCGCCCCCCCAGGGGGGAGCGAGCACCTTCGGAGCGGCCGTGCGGTGCTCATTCGTTGTGCAGCATCTCGTCGCTCTGCACGATGCGGCGCCTGCCGCGCAGCTCGAGCACGAACTCGTCGATGAACGCAATCGCCAGGATCGCGGTGCCGACGGCCATCGCCAGCTGCGGAATCCACAGCGGTGTCGCGTCGTTGCCGGTGGAGATGTCGTGGAACGCGTACGACTGCCACGACAG
The DNA here is from genome assembly GCA_963802435.1 of uncultured bacterium. Lineage (GTDB taxonomy): Bacteria > Pseudomonadota > Gammaproteobacteria > Burkholderiales > Burkholderiaceae_C > CAIKUF01. Next base: position 63,982 of record CAWDIT010000001.1, on the reverse strand, counting down.
CTTGCAGGCGTAGAAGGCGAACAGCAGCGCCAGCAGCGATGCGGCGAAGCAGCGCCCAGAGTTCGAGCGCGCGCCGCGCGCCGCCGCGGCAGTGCCGAGAGGAGCAGCGTGACGCGGATGTGCTCGCCGCGCTTCAGGGTGTGCGCCAGCGCGAGGAAGCCCGCGCCGGCCATCAGGTAGCCGGCATAGGCATCGGTGCCGGCGACGTAGAGGTGGAACTGGCGCCCGATCACCGACAGCAGCACCATCGCGAGCAGACCGACCATGAACAGCGCCGCCAGCGCGGCGGCCGCGTCGTAGAGGCGGTCGAGCGCCTTGCGCATCCGGATCAGCCCTCAGTCGGCGCCGGGTCGCCGGCCCGGCGAGGCCGGCGACGCCGCAGGTGTCTTGGGGTCGTCATTCATGGCTTGCGGTAGGCGCCGAGCACGGCGGCACCGTCGGCGCCGGCCTTCTTCTCCCAATCGGCGAGCATGATGCTGCCCACCTGCTTCATGTCGCTCGCCAGCTTGGCCGAAGGCGCCACGATCTTCATGCCCTTCTCCGTGAGCGCCTTCTTGTACCAGTCGTTCTTTTCCTGGCTCATCTTCCAGCCGCGCACTTCGGCGTCGGCGGCGGCCTTCAGCACCGCCTGCTGCGCTGCCGCGTCGAGCGCGTTGAACGCCGCCTGGTTGACGATGATCGCGTTCTTCGGCAGCCAGGCCTGGGTGTCGTACCAGTACTTCAGGCTCTCGTAGGTCTTGGTGTCGTAGCCGGTCGCGCCCGAGCTCATGTAGCTGTTGACGAGGCCGGTGGCCAGCGCCTGCGACAGTTCGGCCGCCTGCACGGTGACCGGCTGCGCGCCGACCAGCTCGGCGATCTTGGCCGTTGCCGGGCTGTAGGCGCGCCACTTCAGGCCGCGCATGTCGGCCACCGAGGCGATCTCCTTGTTCGCGTAGATGCCCTGCGGCGGCCAGGCCACCGTGTACAGGAGCTTCATGCCCTGGGCGGCGAGCAGCTTGTCGAGCGCCGGCTTCTGCGCGGCGCCGAGCTTCTTCGCCTCGGCGTAGCTGGTGGCGAGGAAGGGGATGCCGTCGGCGCCGTAGATCGGGTTCTCGTTCTCGAAGTTGACGAGCAGGATCTCGCCAATCTGCGCCTGCCCGCCCTGCACGGCGCGCTTGATCTCCGGCGCCTTGAAGAGCGAACCGTTGGCATGCACCGTGATCTTGAGCTTGCCGCCGGTGGCCTTGTCGACGTCGGCGCCAAACTGCACCAGGTTCTCGGTGTGGAAGTTGCTCGCCGGATAACCGGCGGGCAGGTCCCACTTGGTCTGGGCCGAGGCGAGACCGCAGAGGCCGAGCGATGCGGCGCCGAGCGCGAAGGCGAGTCGTGAAGTCTTCATGGGCGATCCAGTTGGAGCGAAGTGAGGGATGGGTAAAGGATAAGCCGATCGAGTCGCTGCCGCTCTTGGGGCTTCCCCGCGCGAGCCGGAGGTGGCGCATGCCGCGATCCTGTCGCTGCTGGCCTGCGACGCACGCTGCTCGCCCTACACTGAATGTCGTGATCGGCGCAGGCTCCGGAACTTCCGCATGAACATTCACGCAATCCCCGCCCGCTGGCAATTCTGGATCGACCGCGGCGGCACGTTCACCGACATCGTCGGCCGCCGCCCCGACGGCTCGCTCGCCACGCACAAGCTGCTGAGCGAGAACCCGGAGCAGTACCGCGACGCAGCCGTCGCCGGCATCCGCCATCTGCTCGGGCTGGCCGCCGGCGAGCCGATCACGCCGGCCCAGGTGGAGTGCGTGAAGATGGGCACGACGGTCGCCACCAACGCGCTGCTCGAACGCAAGGGCGATCCGACCTTGCTCGTCACCACGCGCGGCTTTCGCGATGCGCTGCGCATCGGCTACCAGGAGCGCCCGCGCATCTTCGACCGCTGCATCGTGCTGCCCGAGCTGCTGTACTGCCGTGTGATCGAGGCCGACGAGCGCGTCGGCGCGCAGGGCGAGTTGCTGCAGCCGCTCGACGAGCCGGCTCTGCGGCGCGAGCTGCAAGCCGCGTTCGACGCCGGCCTGCGCAGCGTCGCGATCGTCTTCTTGCATGGCTGGCGCTACACCGCGCACGAGGCGGCGGCGGCGCGGCTGGCGCGCGAGGCGGGTTTCCCGCAGGTCAGCGTGTCGCACGAAGTCAGCCCGCTGATGAAGTTCGTCAGCCGCGGCGACACGACGGTCGTCGACGCCTACCTGTCGCCGATCCTGCGCCGCTACGTCGAACAGGTGGCGGCCGAGATGCCGGGCGTGAAGCTGTACTTCATGCAGTCCTCGGGCGGGTTGACCGATGCGCATGCGTTCCAGGGCAAGGACGCGATCCTGTCGGGGCCGGCGGGGGGCATCGTCGGCATGGTGCGCACCGCACAGCTGGGCTTGGGTGACGCGGGCACTCGGCATGGGCCCGTGCCGGCGGGCGAAGGAATCAGTCCGATCCGCGTGATCGGCTTCGACATGGGCGGCACCTCGACCGACGTGTCGCACTTCGCCGGCGAGTTCGAGCGCGCGTTCGAGACCCAGGTGGCGGGCGTGCGCATGCGCGCGCCGATGATGAGCATCCACACCGTTGCGGCGGGCGGCGGCTCGGTGCTGGCGTTCGACGGTGCGCGCTTTCGCGCCGGGCCGCAGAGTGCGGGTGCCAACCCCGGGCCGGCGTGCTACCGGCGCGGCGGGCCGCTCACGGTGACCGACGCCAACCTGATGCTCGGCAAGATCCAGCCGGCCCATTTCCCGCGCGTGTTCGGGCCGCTCGCCGACGAGGCGCTCGACGGCGATGTCGTCGCCGCCAGGTTCGGCGAGCTCGCCGTCGAGATCGAACGCGCCACCGGCCGCAAGCGCACACCGGAAGAGGTCGCCGAAGGCTTCGTCGACGTCGCTGTCGGCGCGATGGCCAACGCGATCAAGAAGATCTCGGTCGCGCGGGGCTACGACGTGACGCGCTACACGCTGCAGTGCTTCGGCGGTGCCGGCGGGCAACACGCCTGCCGGGTGGCCGATGCGCTCGGGATGAGCCGCGTCTTCGTGCACCCGCTGGCGGGCGTGCTGTCGGCCTACGGCATGGGTCTGGCCGACCAGAGCGTGATGCGCGAGGCGGCGATCGAAAGGCCGCTCGCCGACGCGATGGCCGATGTCGAGGCGGCGCTCGACCGCCTCGCTGAACAGGCCGCGGGCGAACTCGTGCACCAGGGCGTCGGCAGCGCGAAGCTGCACGTGCACCGCAGGGTGCATGTGCGCTACCAGGGCACCGACTCGGCGCTCGTTGTCGGCTTCGGCGACGCGGGGCAGATTCAGGCGGCGTTCGAGGCCGCCTATCGACAGCGCTTCGCCTTCCTGATGCGGGAGCGTGCCCTGGTCGTCGAGGCGGTGTCGGTCGAGGCCGTCGGCGCGGGCGACGCGCCGGCAGAGGCCTGCCATGAGACGCTTGCCGAGGGCGCTGCGCCGGTGGCCGAGCGCGTGCGTCTGTACAGCGACGGGCGCTGGCACGATGCGGCGCTCGTGCTGCGCGAGCTGGCGCTTCCCGGCCACGTGATCACCGGCCCGGCCGTCATCGCCGAGCGCAACGCGACCACCGTCGTCGAACCCGGCTGGCAAGCGCGCGTGACGCCGTTCGACCACTTGCTGCTGGCGCGCGTGCAGCCGCGCGAGGCGCGGCGAGCGATCGGCACGCAGGTCGACCCGGTGATGCTCGAGGTGTTCAACAACCTGTTCATGAACATCGCCGAACAGATGGGCCTGCAACTGCAGAACACCGCCTACTCGGTGAACATCAAGGAGCGGCTCGACTTTTCCTGCGCGCTGTTCGACGCCGAGGGCAACCTGATCGCCAATGCCCCGCACATGCCGGTGCACCTCGGTTCGATGAGCGAATCGATCAAGACCGTCATCGCGCGCAACGCCGGATGCATGCGGCCGGGCGACGTGTACGTGCTGAACGACCCGTACCACGGGGGGACCCACCTGCCCGACGTGACCGTGGTGACGCCGGTGTACATCGATGAAGACAGGCCCTCCCCCTCCGAGGGGGAGGGCGCGGGGGGGGTGGGCTGACGAAATCCTGCTTCTACGTCGGCTCGCGTGGGCACCATGCCGACATCGGCGGCGTGACGCCGGGCTCGATGCCGCCGTTCTCGACGCGCATCGACGACGAGGGCGTGCAGATCGACAACGTCAAGCTGGTCGAGGCCGGGCGCCTGCGCGAGGCCGAGATGCTGGCGCTGCTGTCGAGCGGCACGCACCCTTCGCGCAATCCGCAGCAGAACCTCGCCGACCTGAAGGCGCAGATCGCGGCGAACGAGAAGGGCGTGCAGGAACTGCGCAAGATGGTCGAGCAGTTCGGCTTGCCCGTCGTCCAGGCCTACATGCGGCACGTGCAGGACAACGCCGAGGAGTCGGTGCGCCGCGTCATCGGCGCGCTGAAGGATGGGCAGTTCACGCTGCCGCTGGACAACGGCGCGCAGATCCGCGTCGCGATCCGCGTGAACGCCGCCGACCGCAGCGCCGAGATCGACTTTACCGGCACGTCGCCGCAGCTCGCGAACAACTTCAACGCGCCCACCGCCGTCTGCATGGCGGCCGTGCTGTACGTGTTCCGCACGCTGGTCGGCGACGACATCCCTCTCAACGCCGGTTGCCTGAAGCCTCTGCGCGTCATCATCCCGCAAGGCTCGATGCTCGATCCGCAGCCGCCGGCCTCCGTCGTCGCCGGCAACGTGGAGACGTCGAGCTGCATCACCAACGCGCTCTATGGTGCGCTCGGCGTGATGGCCGCAGGCCAGTGCACGATGAACAACTTCACCTTCGGCAACGAGCGCCACCAGTACTACGAGACGATCTCCGGCGGCTCCGGGGCCGGCGCCTGGTTCGATGCGCAGGGCCGCGTCAGCGGAGGTTTCGACGGCACGAGCGTCGTGCAGACGCACATGACCAACTCGCGGCTGACCGACCCCGAGGTGCTCGAGTTCCGCTTTCCGGTGCGGCTGGACAGCTACGAGATCCGCGCCGGCTCGGGCGGCGCCGGACGCTGGCACGGCGGCGACGGAGGCGTGCGCCGGGTGCGGTTCCTCGAACGCATGACTGCGTCCATCCTGTCCAACGGCCGCGTCGTGCCCTCGTTCGGCATGGCCGGCGGTCGGCCCGGCGCGCTCGGCGTCAACCGCGTGGAGCGTGCCGGCGGCAGCCGGGAGACACTGGCGCACATCGGTTCGACGACGATGGAGCCTGGCGACGTGTTCGTGATCGAGACGCCGGGCGGGGGCGGGTTCGGTGAAGCGGCGTGACCGCCTGCGACCCGGCCGGTAGTCGGGCCCGAGGGCTCGAGTATTCCCTTGCCGTGCAGCAGGCAGGCCGTTGCACGATAATCGCGGCCGACCGTGACCTCGCCCGCCGCGCCGCCTTCCCGGTCTCGCGGTGTGCAGGTCGGCAGACACACCCGCGATGCACCCCCGCTGTCGCAGAGACCTCAGGTCCGACTGGCCCATCGCTACTTCTCCGAGGAACCCGTGATGAACAAGACCCAACTGATCGCCTCGTCTGCCCTTGCCTCGGTGTTGGCACTCGGGCTGCTCGAATCCGCCGCGGCAGCCGACCCGGGCGGCAAGGAGAAGTGTTTCGGCATTGCCAAGGCCGGGCAGAACGATTGCGCCAGCCTGTCGGGCTCGCACTCGTGCGCCGGGCAGTCCAAGGCCGACATGAGTGCCGACGATTGGAAGTACGTGGCCAAGGGCACGTGCCAGAAGCTGGGTGGCAAGTCGGCCGACGAAGCCAAAGCCGCGCTGAAGAAGTAGGTTGGGGCTCCGCTTCGAAACCTCGACCGCCGAGCCGGCGCGCGGGGTGTCGTTCATCGAGAGCCCTGGGCCCTGATCATGCAGGCCGTCGCCCCCGACATGGCGCTGACCGGCATCGGCCTGCGCCAGCCGCACTACCGTGAGGTGCTAGAGGGCCGGCCGGCGCTCGGTTTCGTCGAGGTTCACTCGGAAAACTTCTTCGCCGACGGCGGTGCCGCGCTCGCCGTGCTCGACACCGCGCGCGAAATCTATGCGATCAGCCTGCACGGCGTGGGCCTCGGGCTCGGCTCGGCCGCCGGGCTCGATCCCTGGCACCTCGATCGGCTGGCGCGCCTCGCGCAGCGGGTGCAGCCGGCGCGCGTCTCCGACCACGCCGCGTTCGCGCGCGGGCAGGCTGTTGCGGGCGGCCCGGTACTGCATGCGAACGACCTGCTGCCGGTCGCCTTCACGAAGGCCTCGCTGGACATCATGGTGCGCAACGTGATGCAGGTGCAGGAGCGGCTGCGGCGCCAGATCCTGGTCGAGAACCTGGCGGCCTATCTGTCGTTCGACGATGCCGTGCAGATGAGCGAAGTCGACTTCCTCGTCGCGCTGTGCCGGCGCAGTGGCTGCCAATTGCTGCTCGACGTGAACAATCTGATGGTGAACGCGCTCAACCAGCGCGCTGCCGATCCGCTGGCTGCCTGCTGCGATTTCATCGACGCCCTGCCGCCGGGCATCGTCGGCGAGATTCACCTCGCCGGCTATTGCGAGCACAGCGATTTCGGGATCGTCATCGACGACCACGGCAGCCGCGTGCGCGGTTCCGTGTGGGCCGCCTATGCGCATGCGCTGCGCCGCTTCGGCCCGCTGCCGACCCTGATCGAATGGGACACCGACGTCCCGGCGCTGGCCGTGCTCCTGGGCGAGGCGCACACCGCGGCGCGAATGCAGGCCGGGTCATGAACGGCAGCAGCGAGCGCGAGGCTGCCGAGGCGAGTCGCCAGCAGGACCTGCTGGCACGACTCGCCGCGCCGCGGGCCGATGCCGCCACAGCCTCGCCCGGCCTGCAGGCCTACCGTGCCAACGCCCATGCGTCGGCCGAGCGCGCGCTCGGCAGCGCCTGCCCGACGGTGCGCGCGCTGCTCGGCGCCGAGGACTTCGCGCATCTCGCGCGCGAGTTCTGGCATGCCCATCCGCCGCTGCGCGGCGACCTCGGGGAGTGGGGCGACGCGCTGCCCGAATGGCTGGCGGGCCACGAGGCGCTCGCCGCCTGGCCCTACCTCGCGGACTGCGCCAGGCTCGACCTGGCGCTGCATCGCTGCGAGCGCGCGGCCGACGCAGTGTTCGGTGCAGCGTCGTTGGAACTGCTGTCGGGCGGCGAGCCGGCGCGGCTGCAGTTGCGACTGATGCCGGGCGTTCAGGTGCTGGGTTCGCGCTGGCCGCTGGCGAGCATCCATGCCGCCCATGCAGCAGGCGCCGGCGAATCCGCGTTCGACATCGCACGCGAGCGTCTGCAACAGGGGCAGGGCGAGGCGGTCGTCATCGCCCGCGACGGCTGGCGCGGGGTCGTCCAGCGCATCGACGCGCCGGGCCTGGCCTTCATGCAGGCGCTGGTGCGCGGCGTCGATCTGGCGCACGCGATCGACGCGGCCGGCGAGGGCTTCGACTTCGCCGCCTGGCTGGCTGCGGCGTTGCGGGGCCGCTGGCTGGAGGAAGTGATCCTCGTCGAGCGCTGATTCGCGGCCGTCGCGCGAGCTGCAGGTGAAGAACAATCAACTCGATTACGATGCTGCCCTCGACGCAGTGGGGCGTCGAGCATTCCTTGACGAGGTGTCCATGGCCTGTCGTTCATTCTTGCGCTGGGTGCTGCCTGTCGTCTGCGCCGCGGTCGCACTAGAGGCACCCGCAGCCGAGCCGACCTCGCTGACGCCGTTCAAGGAGTCGGGGCCGGACGCGCCGGCCCCGTGGCACTTCGTCGGCCTGCCGGGCCAGACCAAGCCGAAGACCCGCTTCTCGGTGGTGGAACTCGATGGCCGCAAGGCGCTGCGTGTCGAGGCCGAGGAGTCCTACGGCAACCTCGTGCATCCGGTCCGGCTCGCTAGCCCGACCGCGAGCCTGTCCTGGCAATGGCGGGTCGACGTGCCGATCGCCAAGGCCGACCTGCGCGAAAAGCAGGGCGACGACACGGCGATCAAGGTCTGCGTGTCCTTCGACATGCCGATGGAGCAGGTGCCGTTCGTCGACCGCCAGTTGCTCAAGGTCGGCCAGGCGAAGTCAGACGCGCCGCTGCCCACCGCAACCGTCTGCTACGTGTGGGACACCATCCTGCCGATCGGCACCGAACTCGACAACGCGTTCACCCGCCGCATGCGCTACATCGTGCTGGAGAGCGGGCCGGCCAAGCTGCGCCAGTGGAAGTCCGAGAAGCGCAACGTCAGCGCCGACTTCTTCAAGCTGTTCGGCGCCGAAAGCCCCAAGGTGCCGCCGATCATCGCCGTCAACATCGGCGCCGACGCCGACAACACGCACACGCGCAGTCTCGGCTACGTGGCCAACATCGTGCTCGAGCCGTGAACGTGCAACTCTCAAGCGCGATCGATTCGGCACGGTGCGTCGAGCGCTGACGCGGCGGGACCCGCCGGGCGACGCGTTCCCGTGATCGCCCGATGACCCGAGAGACCCTGATCGGCATCGCTGGCGTCGCGCTGCACGTCCTCGTCGTCGGCGCGGTCGGGCTGCGCGTGATCTGGGTTCGCCGGCCCGCCGGCAGCGCGTTCGCCTGGCTGTTGCTGGTCGAATCGTTGCCGCTCGTGGGTCTGGTGTTCTACCTGCTGTTCGGCGAGCGGCCGATCGGGCGTGAACGGCTGCGCCGTGCGCACGCCTTCTACGCCGACGCCCCTTTGCTCGCGGCGCCGCTGTGGAGGCGCGACATTGCGGACCTGGAGGCTCTTGCGCCCGCGCAGCGCGGCTTGGCACATCTCGCCAGGCGCGCCGCCGGCCTGCCGGTGCTGAGCGGATCGACACTCGCGCTGCACGCCGGGGCCGAGACGATCCTGCGCACGATCATCGACGACGTCGACGCGGCGTGCGAGAGCGTCGACATGGCGTTCTACATCTGGAATGCCGGTGGCACGGCCGACGAGGTCGCGACCGCACTGGAGCGCGCCGCGGCCCGCGGCGTGCGCTGCCGCGTGCTGCTCGACGCGCTCGGCAGCAAGGCCTTCCTGAAGACCGCCTGGCCGGCGCGACTGCGCTCGGCAGGCATCCGCCTCGAGGCCGCGTTGGCGATCGGCCCGCTCGGCCTCGTGTTCCAGCGGGCCGACCTGCGTCTGCACCGCAAGATCGTCGTCGTCGACGAGCGCATCGCCTACACCGGCAGCATGAACCTCGTCGACCCGCGCTTCTTCAAGCAGGACGCCGGCGTCGGCGAGTGGGTCGATGCGATGGCGCGGATCGAGGGCCCGGCGGTGGCGGCGCTGCGCGCGGTCTTCCTGTTCGACTGGAACCTGCAGACCGACGAGCCGTTCGTGGCGTCGAACGAGGCCGCGTTCGCAGCACGGCGAGCGGTGGGTGGCACGGCGCTGGTGCAGGTCGTGCAGTCGGGCCCGGGGGCCGACATCTCGGCCAACCTGCGCATCCTCGTCGATGCCTTCGCTGCCGCCCGTCGGCGCATCGTGCTGACGACGCCGTACTTCGTGCCCGACCCGGTCCTCGCGCTGGCGCTGCAGAACGCGGCGATGCGCGGCGTCGAGGTCACGCTGATCGTGCCGGCTGTCAACGACTCGAAGCTCGTCACCTACGCGAGCCGGGCCTTCTTCGACGACCTGCTCTCTGCGGGCGCGCACATCCTGCAGTTCGAAGGCGGCCTGCTCCACACGAAGAGCGTGACGATCGACGACAGCTTTTCGCTGTTCGGCACCGTGAACCTCGACATGCGCAGCCTGCACCTGAACTTCGAGCTGATGCTGGCGGTCTACGACCGTGGCTTCAATGCGGTGCTGCTCGAGTTGCAGCTGGGCTATGCGCGCCTTGCGCCGCCGCTGGACGCTGCCGCATGGCGCGCGCGTCCGGCGCGGGAACGGCTGCTCGAGGGCATCGCCTCGCTGGTCGCGCCGATGCTATAGACGATTGCGCCGGATCTCCGCGTGAGCACGTGCTCGACCTCGCCGGTCTGCACGCGCGCGGGGCCCGCATGGACCGGCGACCCGGGTGACCGAGCGCCCTCAGTCGTTGCGCCGGAACACGAGTACCAGTGGCGTCGGCACGTGCCCGTCGACGTCGCGCGGCAGCACTTCGGTCTTGTCGATCGCGCGCAGCACGGCGTTGTCCCAGGCCGCGATGCCGCTGCTCTTGACGAGCTTGCGGCCGAGGATCGTGCCGTCGGCAGCGGCGCGCACCTCGACTTCGGCGGTCGGATTGCCCGCGACCGGGTCGGCGAAGACGATGTTCGGTCTGACCCGCGCCACGATGCGCCCTGTGTAGCTCGCCGACGGGCCAGCCGACTGCAGCGCGGCGCCGGTGGCACCGGGCTCGCCGCTCGCGCCCGCCTGGCCTAGCATGCGATCGAGGTTCTTCCTGCGATCGGCCTCGCGCTGTTGCGCCTGGCGCTCTTCGAGAGCCTGCTGCTTCCTTTGCGCCTCGAGTTCCTTCTGCTTCGCGAGCTCCTTCTGCTTCTCGAGCTGCTGCTGGCGCAGCTTTTCTGCAGCGAGGCGCTCGGCATCGGCCTTCTTGCGCTGCGCCTCGCGCTCGGCGGCCTCCTGTTCCTTGCGCGCCTTCTCCATGCGTGCCTTTTCGACGCGCGCCTTCTCGACGGCAATCTGCGCATCGGGGATCGGCGCCGGTGGCGGTGTCTCGATCCTGGGCGCTGGCTTGACGACCGGTGGCGGCGCGGGCCTCGGTTCGATCACGACTTCGGGCTCGACCGCGCGCGGCGCGGCAGCCAGTGGCACGGCGGCCCACAATTCGGCCTGCTGCGCCTCCGGCGTGCGGCTGCGCCAGCTGACCCCGAACGCGATCGCGACGATCAGCCCGACATGCACGAGCAACGAAAGGCCGATGCCGCGGCCAGTGCCGCGAGGAGCACTCGGCATCAGCGCGTCGCGTGCGAGCGCCTGCGAGGTCATTCCAGCGGCTCCATCACGTTTCGCCCGATCCCTTGGCCATGGAGATCGGACTCGCTCTGGGAGTCTGCTGTCGGCCCATTGCGGGCGTTCGCGGGCGTCCGCTTCCGGGTGGCTTCAGCGTGGCGCGGCAGGCGGTGCCCGCTCTGGCAGTTCGACGCGGGAGCGCCAGGCCGAGCTGGCGTGCTCTGCTCCGTGTCCCCCGGCGCCGGCCTTCGGCCGCCGCCTCCTCCTTTACCTGCGCAGAACACGCCAGCCCGTCCTGACGCTCTGCCACCTTTACGGCATCGGTTGCGCAGGCACGTGTGTCGGCACGCTCCGCTGGCACTGGGCCGAGGGCGGCGGGCAACCGGCTGCCGCAGGTAAAGGAGGAGACGCCAGCCGTCAGGATGGCGTCGGGGGAGAGAGCCCGGACACAAACAGTCCTGAGGACTGTTTGTGCCTGGCGAGCGCATGTGGGCTCTGCCCAATGCACGGAGGCAGCCGGTTGCCCGCCGCCCTCGGCCACGCGCCGGCCTTGGCTCGCTCCAGCACTCAATACGAAGGGCCGCAGTGGGCCGACAGCAGACTGCCAGACGCCTTGCGAGCGGGGATGTGTCATCTCATGTGCCGCTGTTCTTCACCGCCAGGCCCACGCGCTGCACGCCGGCGCGCTGCAGCGTGTCCATCACCTTCACGACGGCCTCGTACTTCACCGCGCGATCGGCCGAGATCACGACCGGCGTCTGCGCATTGCCCGCCTGTGCATCGAGCACTCGCTCCTTCAGCCGCGCCAGCGGCAGCGTTGCGCCTTCGCCCTTGCCGTCGACGCGCAGGCGCAGTGCCTCGTCGGGGCCGACGATCACCTCGACCACGTGCTCGGGGCGCTGACTGCTCTTGCCCACCGACGGCAGGTCGACGAGGCCGGTGGTGATCAGCGGGGCGCTGACCATGAAGATGATCAGCAGGACCAGCATCACGTCGATGAAGGGCACCATGTTGATCTCGCTGATCGTGCGCCGGCGCGAGCCGGTGCGGCGGCTGACGGTGGCCATGGCGGTCGCTGTGCCCGGGCTCAGCGCAGCGTGGCCGCGGCCGGTGCGGCCACCTGGCTCGCATTGCGCTGCAGGATGTTGGAGAACTCCTCGATGAAGGTCTCCAGCTGGATCGCGATGCGATCGATGTCGCGCGCGAAGCGGTTGTAGGCGATCACCGCCGGGATCGCCGCGAAAAGGCCGATCGCGGTGGCGACGAGCGCCTCGGCGATGCCGGGTGCCACCGTGGCGAGCGTCACCTGTTGCAGGTTCGACAGCCCGATGAAGGCATGCATGATGCCCCACACCGTGCCGAACAGGCCCACGTACGGCGACACCGAGCCGACCGAGGCGAGGAACGACAGATTCGACTCGATCACGTCGAGTTCGCGCTGGTAGCTCGCGCGCATCGCGCGCCGCGCGCCATCGAGCAGGGCGCTGCCGTCGGCGACGCGGCGCTCGTGCAGCTTCATGAATTCGCGCATGCCGGAGGCGAAGATGCGCTCCATCGGCGACACGACGATCTTCTGCGACGTGTTGGCGAAGAGGTCGTTCAGGTTCTTGCCGGTCCAGAACTCGCGCTCGAACTCGTCGTTGCCGGCGCGCACGCCGCGCAGCGCGAACAGCTTGCCGAAGATGACGCTCCAGCTCGCCAGCGAGACGACGAGCAGGCCGGCCATGACGATCTGCACGACGAGGCTCGCGTGCAGCACGAGGGTGATGATGGAGAGATCCTGGTTCATGAGGGAACCGGTAGGTGGCCGGATGGCAGAGTGAATGGAATGCGGCGTGGGCGCAGCGTCGCGGCGTCTACGCAGCCGATGCGAATCCTGCCTTCGGCCAGCAACTCGCCGCCGCGCAAGGCCTGCTGGGCGATCAGCATCGTCGCACCGCCGACCTCGAGCAACTCGACGGTCACGTCGAGCTCGTCGTCCAGCCGCGCCGGGCGCAGGTAGCGGATGCTGGTCTCGGCGACGACGAAGATCGCGCCGGTCTCTTCGCGCAGGCGCTGCTGCGAGTGGCCGAACGAACGCAGCCACTCGGTGCGCGCCCGCTCGAAGAACTTGAGGTAATTGGCATAGAACACGACACCGCCGGCGTCGGTGTCCTCCCAGTACACGCGCAGCGTGTGGCTGAATGCGCCCCCAAGGCCGCCGCCCTGCGGCGTCCGTCCCCCCGAGGGGGAGCAAGAAGACTTGGGGCGGCCCGGCGTCTTCTTGAGAGCGCCCCCAAGGCCGCCGCCCTGCGGCGTGCGTCCCCCCGAGGGGGAGCAAGAAGACTTGGGGCGGCCCGGCGTCTTCTCGGGCAAAGGGTCGGGGGAGGGCGGCATCGGCAGCGGATAGGCTTCGCGGCCGATTATGCGGGAGCGCCTGGCCGGTCAGGAGCCCACGGCTCTAGAGCGCCCTGGCCAGGCGCCGCATGGCCTCCTGCAACTGCGTCATCGAGCTCGCGTAGGAGAAACGCACGAAGCGCTCGCTGCCTTGGTGTCCGAAGTCGCGGCCGGGCGTGATCGCCACGTGGGCGCGGCGCATCATGTCGAAGCAGAAGTCCCAGCTGTTCGCCGAGTGCGCGGAGCAGTCGGCCCAGGCGTAGAAGGCGCCGTCGGGCAGCACCGGCACGTGCAGGCCGAGATCCTCGAGCGCCGGCACGAGGAAGTCGCGCCGGGCACGGAACTCGGCGCGGCGGCGCTCGTACTCGGCGATCGAATCGGCGTCGAAGCAGCCCAGTGCCGCATGCTGTGCCAGCGTCGACGGGCAGATGTAGAGGTTCTGCGCCAGCTTCTCGACAGTCGCGACCAGTGCGTCGGGCACCACCATCCAGCCGAGCCGCCAGCCGGTCATGCAGAAGTACTTCGAGAAGCTGTTGATGGCGATCACGTCGTCCTGCTGCGCGTCGTTGTGCATCAACGCGCTGTGGCCGTAGGTGTCGTCGAAGCTCAGCGCGAGGTAGATCTCGTCGACCAGCGTGAAGCCGTCGCGCTCGCGCACCGCCTGCACGATGCGGCCCATCTCGGCCGGGGCGATCGAGGTGCCGGTCGGGTTCGACGGCGAGGCGAGCAGCACGCCGCGCGTGTGCGGCGTCCACGCCGCCTCGACGGCGTCCGCGGTGAGCTGGAAGCGTTGCTCGGGCGACGCCGGCAGAAGGACCGGCACGCCCTCGGCAGCAGCGACGAAATGGCGGTTGCAGGGGTAGCTCGGGTCGGGCATCAGCACTTCGTCGCCGTGCTCGACGAGCGCGAGGCAGGCGAGTTGCAGCGCGGCCGAAGCGCCGGCGGTGACGACGATCCGTGCGGGCGGCACGTCGAGCGCGAAGCGCTCGCCGTACCAGCGGCTGATGCGCTCGCGAAGCGCCGGCTCGCCGGTGGCCTGCGTGTAGTGCGTGCGGCCGTTGTCCATGCAGCGCCGGGCCGCGGCGAGGACGGCCGGTGGGGCCGTGAAGTCGGGCTCGCCGATGTTCAGGAAGATCATCGGCGAATCGGCGCACGCCGGACTGCGCGCCAGCTCGACCGCGGCCTTGGCGCACTCCATCACGTAGAACGGCGCGATGTGGTCCAGTCGCGACGCGAGCTTCATGCGGGCGGAGGCCTGCCTCTGGCGGCAGCGAACGAAGTGAGCCCGGGAGCCGTCATGTCACTGGCGGCGGGCCTGCACTTCGACGGCCCGCAGGTCGCCCGCCGCCTTGTCGAGCACGCCGTTGACGTACTTGTGGCCGTCGGTGCCGCCGAAGCACTTGGCAAGTTCGACTGCCTCGTTGATCGCCACCCGGTACGGGATATCGACGCAGTGCATCAGCTCGTAGACGCCGATCAGCAGCACGCCGTGCTCGATCGGCGAGAGCAGGCTGGTCTTGCGGTCGACGTGACGAACCAGCAAGGCATCCAGGTCGGCCACCTCGCGGATGCAGCCGTGCAGCAGCATGTCGAAGTGGGTCTTGTCGCACTTGTCGAAGCCGTCCTGTTCGCGCATGTGGGCATCGATCAGTGCGGGGTCCGAGCCCGACAGCAGCCACTCGTAAAGCCCCTGCAGCGCAATCTCGCGCGAACGGCGGCGCGACGACTTCTGCGCTGGCCGCTTGCGCGCCGGCGCGTCCCCGGCGGCAGGCGCTGCGGCAGGCGTCTTGCGGGACTCGCCCGTGGTCACGACAGTTCTTCCATCAGGTTGGCCATCTCCACCGCTACGCGGGCGGCGTCGTGGCCCTTCTCATCCGCGCGCGCCCAGGCCTGGGCCTCGCTCTCGACGGTGAGGATCGCGTTGGCGATCGGGATGCGGTGGTCCAGCGCGACGCGCGACACGCCGGCGCCGCTCTCGTTGGCGACCAGCTCGAAGTGATAGGTCTCGCCGCGCACGATGCAGCCCACCGCCACCAGCGCGTCGAAACGCTCGCTGTCGGCCAGCGCGGCGAGCGCGAGCGGTATCTCCAGCGCACCCGGCACCGTGACGTGCGTGATGTGCTCGTCGGCGACGCCGAGCGCGCGCAACTCGGCAACGCAACTCTGCACCAGCTTCGCCGTGACACCTTCGTTGAAGCGCGCCTGCACGATCCCGATGTGCAGTTCCTGCCCGTCCAGATCGGCCGCCTGGCCCTTGTTCGCGTCTTGCATGCTGCCTTGCCCGTCAGTCCGAAGCGGCCACGAAGCCGGCGACCTCGAGCCCGTAGCCCACCATGCTGGGCATGCGTCGCGGGCTGCCGAGCAGCTTCATGCGCCGCACGCCGAGCTCGCGCAGGATCTGCGCGCCGATGCCGTAGGTCCGCAAGTCGATCTGGCTGCGCGCCGCAGCGGGTAGGTCGTCCGACGGCAGAACCTGCGTCAGCACTCCGGTGGCGCCCTCGCCGCAATTGAGCAGCACGGCGACCCCGCATCCGGCTTGCTGGATCTTCGTCAACGCGCGCGGAAGCGGCCAGGAGTGCCCGCTGTGAGCCGTATCGAGCAGATCCATCACCGACAGCGGCTCGTGCACGCGCACCAGCACTTCGTCGCCCGGCGCCCAGCTTCCGCGGGAGAGCGCCAGGTGCACGCCGCCGGTGCGATCGCGGAACACGCTGCAGTCGAAGTCCCCCTGCGGTGTCGCGAGCGTGCGCTGGCCGACGCGCTCGATCAGCGATTCGGTGTGGCTGCGGTGCTCGATCAGCGCAGCGATGGTGCCGATCTTCAGTCCGTGCTCGTGCGCGAAGGCCTCGAGGTCGGGCAGGCGCGCCATCGTGCCGTCGTCGTTCATCACCTCGCAGATCACCGCTGCCGGTGTCAGCCCGGCCATCGCCGCGAGGTCGCAGCCGGCTTCGGTGTGGCCGGCGCGCATCAGCACGCCGCCATCGTCGGCCTGCAGCGGGAAGATGTGCCCCGGCTGCACGAGGTCGCTCGCCTTGGCGTCGCGCGCCACCGCGGCCTGCACGGTGCGTGCGCGGTCGGCCGCCGAGATGCCCGTCGTCACCCCTCGGGCGGCCTCGATCGAGACCGTGAATGCGGTGCCGTGCTGGGCGCCGTTGCGCGCCGTCATCGGCGGGAGGTGCAGGCGCTCGCAATGCTCGCGCCTCAGCGTCAGGCAGATCAGCCCTCGGCCGTGCTTGGCCATGAAGTTGATCGCCTCCGGCGAGACGTGCTCGGCCGCCATCACGAGGTCGCCTTCGTTCTCGCGATCCTCCTCGTCGACGAGGATCACCATGCGGCCGGCGGCGAGTTCGGCGACCAGCTCTGGAACAGGGGAAATGGCCATGCCGCGATTGTAGGCGGCGCCCCTGCGCGCCCAGGCGCCGGCGCGCCTGCGCTGGGCGTCAGGGCGAACGCCGCGAGGCGGCGGCTCCGGGGACACTCAGGACAGGCTCAGCATCCGCTCGACGTAGCGCGCGATCAGGTCGATCTCGAGGTTTACGCGTTGCCCGGGTTCGAGAAGGCCGAGCGTCGTTCCCTGCAGCGTGTGCGGTATCAGGTTGATGCTGAACTCGCAGCCGTTGCTCACATCGCTGACGCGGTTGACGGTCAGGCTGACGCCGTTGACGGTGATCGAGCCCTTGTAGGCGAGGAAGCGCGCCAGCGCAGCCGGCGCCAGCACGCGCAGTTCCTGCGATTCGCCGAGCGGCGCGAAGTGGGTCACGCGTCCGATGCCGTCCACATGGCCGCTGACCAGGTGCCCGCCGAGGCGGTCGTTCGCGCGCAGCGCCTTCTCCAGATTGACCGGCCCGGGGCGGTCGAGCCCGGCCGTCTTGTCCAGGCTCTCGGCAGAAATGTCGATCGCGAATTTCCCGGTCGCGGCGTCGAACGCGGTCAGCGTCATGCAGGCGCCGTTGAGCGCGATGCTGTCGCCGGGCTGCGCGTCGTCCAGATAACCGGGTGGCGCCTGCAGCGTGAGTCGCTTGCCGAACGACGCGTTGCCGCCCAGCGGCTCCGCGGACGCGATCTGGCCGATGCCAGTGACGATGCCGGTGAACATGGGTCGATTGTCGCAGGGCTTCGAAGGTAGCGCCGGGCCGCCTGAACGACAATGCGGCTGGCGCAGCGCGACGCACCGTGGAAGCGCGCGAGGGTGGCGACACCGCCGTGTAGCGCGCTGCGACGGGACTGCCTATCGACATGCACAAGAAACTCATCGTCTTCGACATCGACGGCACGCTGCTGCAGTCGATCGCCACGCATCAGTTGGCGTTGACGCAGGCGATGGCTGCGTCCAGCCTGACCCACCGGGACCCGGAATGGTCCCACTACGCGAACCATACGGATTCCGGCGTCTTCTACGAAGCGTACGAGCTGAGCTTCGGCAGGCCGCCCTCCGAAGCCGAATGCCGGGATTTCGAAGCGCTCTTCCAGACCTGCTATGACGGGCTCAGGACGGAGCAGGAGGACACCGAAATCACCGGTGCCGTCGCGCTGCTGCGGCGGTTCGAAGCATCCGGTGATTGGCTCATCGCCTACGCCACGGGCTCGTACCGTGGCCCGGCGGAACACAAGCTGCAGTGCCTCGGCGTCGCCAGCGGCTCGAGCGTGCTCGTCACGGCCTCCGAGTTCAGGACACGACGCGACATCGTCGCGGAGGCCATCCGCCAGGGGTTTGCCGGGGTCGAGCGCGGCCACCGCGGACGCATCGTCAGCGTGGGCGATGGCGCCTGGGACGCGAGGACCGCCGCCGAACTGGGTCTGCACTTCGTCGGCGTCGGCAGCGAACGGAACGCGCCGCAGCTGATCGAACTGGGCGCGCGCGCCGTCGTGCCGGACTTCGCCGACGTGCCACGCTTCCTGCGCGCGCTCGAGATCGACTGACTTCCCGCGGCGTGCGGGACGAGAGTGCGGGAAGGGATCTACGCGCGCAGTCCGACGGATTGCGCTGCGCTTCGCGCTCGGGCTGCCGGGAATGCCCGATGCTTCAAACGGAACGCGCCGCTTCCTTGCCGGGCCTCAGCAGCAGGCGCAGATCCTCGCCGAAGCGGTCGACGGCATGAAAGCGAAGCGCAACGGCGTCGGCGAGCGTCTGCAGCGGCCCGAAGGCCGCCAGGCCGCGTCCGCTGCCGAGCAGCTTGGGTGCCATGTAGACCAGCCATTCGTCGACCAGGCCCTCGCGAACGAACGAACCGTTGAGCTTGGCTCCGGCCTCGACGTGCAACTCGTTGATGCCGCGATCGGCGAGGTCGTTCAGCATCGCCCGCAGGTCGACCTTGCCGCCGGCGTCCGGCAGCAGTGCGATCGCGACGCCGCGCGCCTGCAGCGCGGCGGCGCGGTCGGCAGCGGGAGCCGCCGCATAGACGAGCACGGCGCCCGGGGCATCGAGGATGCGGGCGTCCTGCGGCGTGGCCAGGCGTGCGTCGACGACGACGCGCAGCGGCTGGCATGCCGTGGCGACGAGCCTCACGTCCAGCCGCGGGTTGTCGTCGACCACGGTGCCGACGCCGGTGAGTACGGCGCCGGCGCGCTTGCGCCAGGCATGTCCGTCGGTGCGCGCGGCCTCGCCGGTGATCCACTGGCTCGCGCCGTTGTCGAGCGCGCTTCGGCCGTCGAGCGAGACAGCCGCCTTCATGCGCAGCCACGGCCGGCCGCGCTCCATGCGCGAGAAGAAACCGATGTTGAGTTCGCGCGTCTCGCTGGCGAGCAGCCCGACGTCGACGTCGATGCCCGCGGCGCGCAGCCGCGCGATGCCTGCCCCGGCAACGAGTGGGTTCGGGTCGCGGGCGGCAACGACGACCCGCCCCAGGCCGGCGGCGACCAGCGCATCGCAGCAAGGCGGCGTGCGGCCGTGGTGCGAGCAGGGCTCCAGGCTGACGTAGGCGGTCGCGCCAGCCACCGGCTCGCCGTGCGCGGCGGCATCGCGCAGGGCCATCACCTCGGCGTGCGCGGCACCGGCCCGCTGCGTATGGCCGCTGCCGATCACGCGACCGTCGGCCGCCGTGATCACGCAGCCGACTCGCGGATTGGGATCGCTCAGGCCCACCGCCTGTTGCGCCAGTTCGAGCGCGTGGCGCATCAGGGCGATGTCGCCGGCGCCGAAGGAGGCGGCCGGGGAGTCGGGCATGTTCGTCACGGAAGAGGGAGGCTGCGGTCGGCGAGGCTGCGATTGTCGTTCACCGGAGGACCGGGGCTCGTTCATGGCGGCGTCAATGGCGGGCGTGGCAGGGCCAACGCGCCCGACATCGCGGGGTCGTCGCCCGCGATCAGCGTCGACAGTCGCCACTGCTGCGCGGCGCCCTGGCGGTCGTTCCAGTGCAGGGTGACTTGCACGGCCTTGAGCGCCGGCTCGGAACGAGTCTGCACCAGGCGTTCGAGCGTGTAGACGGTGCTGCTGCCGGCGGGCGTCACGTCGATCGTTGCATCGGCGATGGCGTTCCAGCCGGCGCTGTCGGCGAAACTGCGCAGCCCTTCGATATCGACTTGCGCCAGCCGCACCGCTTCGGATCGCTCGCGGGCTGCATCGGCGCTGGCGCGCAGGTCGGACTGCAGGCGCGACAGCGCGAGCATGCCGAGCGACAGCGTCAGGAACGCGAGCAAGGCCTCGAACAGCAAGACGCCTTGCTGCCGTGCCGGAATGCCGTGTGCTGCGATGTGCATGGCGGTCGCCCTTTCAGAAGTCGCGCCAGCTGCCCGGCACGCGCGTGAAGCCGCCGCGCTGGCCCTGCAGGCGTGCCAGGACGCTTGCGTCGTAGACGATCGTCGGCGTGCCGTTTCCGACCACGTTGCCGAGCGCGACCATCGCGCCGTGCACCTGCGCGTCCGCGCTGCCGCTGGTGTCCCAGGTGGCGCCGAGGCTGACGATCGCGCCATGGACCTGCACGCCGCCGCTGAGACGGATCTGCCCCTCGACCACCAGCAGCACCGGACGCTCGGCAGAGCCGAATGCCGTGGGACCGTCGAGGCGCAGATCGCCCGCGACCCATACGAGCGGGTGTGTCGTATCGGGCCCGATCGCCTGTGCGAGATCGGCGCTGCAGTCGGCCGGGCAGACGAGGTGTCGCGTCTCGGGCAGTTGCTGCCAGCGATCGCGATCCAGCCCGAGCCAGCGGGCGAGCAGGCGCTCGCCGTCCGCTACGGCGAGTTGGCTGTCGAGCGCGGCAACGGAGGTGGCGGCAGGTGCTTGCGGCAGCGTGGTCAGGTCGGCCAGCGGCAGCGCGATGCTCCCGCCCGCCTGCGCCGTGAGACCGCCGGAGGCGACGTCGGCGTTGACCAGCGTCAGTGCACCTTCGGCGGCGATGTCGCCGCGAGCGGTCAACGCTGCAATCGGTCGCGTGGCCAGTGCCGGCAGCAGCCCGAGCAGAACCTGCATGCTGGCGCTCGCGCCGCCGCTCGAAGCGGCGGGCGACCCCGGCTGGCAGGCCGGCGCAAAGTGGTCGCAGCCGGTAGCCAGCAGTTGCACCATGCCACTGCGCGGCGTGGCGACGAAGCGCACTGCGAAGGCCGGATGCCCTGCGCTGGCGGGTGGTGCGATCAGCGTCGGGTGGCCTGCGCTCGGGCAACTGCAAGACCAGCCGCTCTCGTCTAGGGCGCAGGCGGCCTGCAAGGGAACTTGGGTGCCGGCGTCGTCCCAGGTGCGCGGGTCAAAGCGCTGGCTGGCTACCTCGTAGGCGAGGAAGCGCTCGCGGAACGAGGCGTCGCCGGGTGCGGCGCTCGGCTCGCAGTCGGTGCCGATCGGCGCGCCGCTGTTGAGCATGGCCTGTGCCCATTGCAGGCCTGCCTCCGCCGCCTCGAATGCCTGCGTCGAGCGGGCCTGGTTGGCCGACGAGCGCTGCTCGAACATCAGGTTGCGACTGGCGAAGGCGACCACCAGGGTCAGCACGAACAGCAACAGCAGGGTCGCACCGAGCGCTGCGGCGCCGCGTTGGTGAAGCGGGATGTTCATGGCTGCGCCCCCTCAAGCTGCGCAGGAACCGGCGAGCGCGTCGTAACGCACACGCACGAGGGCCTGCACGCTGCGCACGACGGCGGCGTCGGCGAGCGAGTGACCGCCGATCTGCACCGCGAGGCTGCGAACCTGCTGGCGGGGTGGGCAGGCTGCGTTGGCGTTGACGGCTGGGCAGGGCTGGCTGCACAGCGCACCCAGGTCGATCTGCTGCAGCGTCGGTGTGATGGTGAACGTCGTGATCGCGAGCAGCGTCGCGTCGGTCAGCGCCTGCCAGTTGCCGCTGCCGAGCTGGATCTCGATCGCCTTGTTGCGCAGTCGAAAGCCGAACTGCTCGTTTCCGTCGAGGACCTGGTTTTCGATCGCGTCCCGCGAATACGCGAAGCTCGCCGCATCCGACGCCGCGGCGGCAGGTGCCAGCGCGGCGTAGGGATTGGCGTGCGCAGCCTCGGCCGGTGACCAGACACCGGCGGCCGCGTCGCTCCAGTGGCCGGCCCGGCGCAGGTCGCGCGCCACCAGGTCGGTCGCGGTGCGCAAGTCCTGCATGAGTCGCGCCTCGAGCAGCAGGGAGCGATGCTCGCGCAGGTGCGTGGTGAGAAGCATCGTGCCGCTGGCGACGACAAGCAAGGCGAGCGCCAGTCCGACCAGCAGCTCGATGAGCGTGAGCCCGCGCTGTAGGGTGCTGTTCATACATTCCAGCACTTGCGATTCGCCTGCTCGCCATTCGCGGCCGCCTCGGTCTCGCCCGAGTGGTAGCTCAGGTTGCCGGACTCGAAGGCGAGGACCAGGTAGCGACACGCGCTGTCGTGTGCCTGCGCGCCCTTGCCCTGGGCGGTGGCCCGGTAGCCGGTGGCCGTAAGGTCGCTCAGGCTGAGAAGGTAATTGCCGCCGGGCACCGCGCTCGCCACGCCGACCTCGGCCAGCGTGCCGTAGTGGTTGCTGCCGGAACGCCAGCGTTCCTGCGCCTGCTGCAATTGCAGCATCGCGACCATGGCTTCGGCGCGGCGAACCCTCAGCAACACGCCGCTGAAGCTCGGGTAGGCGACCGAAGCGAGCACGCCCGTGATCGAGGTGGCGATCATCAGCTCGACCAACGTGAAGCCGGCCTTGCGCCGGCGGGTGCGAGGGGGAAACTTCATTGCGACTCTCCTCCTTCAACAGGGTCGATAGCCGGGTAGCGCGCCTTCCGGCGAGCAGGACCGGACGCGCCCCATGATGTTGACGACGTGGTGGATCGCACCGGGCGCGCCGGTGACGCGGGCGGTGCCGGTGGGGGTGCTCGTGCCGTGCAGCGGGTCGAACAGGATCGAACCGGTGCTGGCCTGCACCGCGACATGCTGCGAGGCAGGCAGCCAGACGGTCTTGATCTGCTCGGCGCCGCCGACGCAGGACGCTGGTGCCGGGCCGCCGCAGCTGCACTGCGCCTTGGCGCCGGTGTGGATCACGTAGCAACTGCCTGCGGCGTCGGCGTGGAAGCTGAGTCGGACCGGTTCGTTGCGGGCCACGGCCTCGCTTCGCACGCTTTGCAGGTCGGTGGCGAGCTGTGCCGCCACGCCTTCGAGGCGCTTTCTGGCGACGAGGCCCTGGTAGCCCGGGGCCGCCGTCGAAACGGCGATTGCGACGAGCGTCACCGCCACGGCTGTCTCGATCAGCGTGACGCCTTGCTCGGATTCGGGGTGCTTGTTCACGTGTGCCTCGTTCCGTGGAACCGTGCACACACTTTAGGAATTCGAGCGTGATCTCGCGTCCCCACGACGGGGGAGATGCGACTGGTTTGGAGAGGGACCCCCTTTCGAGGGGATGCGCGACTTATCGCTACGCCAGGCGCAGTCTCAAGGGAACGCCGGGCCGCGCCAAGCCTTCTTGCTCCCCCTCGGTGGGCGGAAGCCGCAAGGCGGCGGCCCTGGGCGCGCTCAGATGTCGCGGATCAGCTGGCGGAACTCGTCCACGTCCTCGAAGCTGCGGTAGACCGACGCGAAGCGCACGTAGGCGACCTTGTCGATTCGCTTCAGCTCGCGCATCACCAGTTCACCCAGGCGGGCACTCGTCACTTCACGTGCGCCGCTGTTGAGCAGGCGGTCCTGGATGCGCTCGACGGCGGCGTCGATCTGTTCCACGCTGACCGGTCGCTTGCGAAGCGCCAGGGTCATCGACGCGCGGATCTTGCCGAGGTCGAAATCGGCACGCGTGCCATCCTTCTTGACGACCGAGGGCAGCGCGATCTCCGCTCGCTCGTAGGTCGTGAAACGCTTGTCGCACGACAGGCAGCGCCGCCGCCGGCGCACCACATCGCCTTCGTCGGACTCGCGCGTCTCGACGACCTGGGTCTCGTTGTGACTGCAGAAGGGACAGCGCATGCCGGGTCGGCTGCGTCAGCAGCGTGGTAGCCTTTGCTCGTCCAGTCGGGACACTGCCCTACCTGTAGACCGGGAAGTCGCGCGTCAGCGCGGCCACCTTCTCGCGCACGGCGGCAAGGTTGGCTTCGTCGTTCGGCCGGTCCAGCACGTCGGCGATCAGCTGGGCGGTCCGGCGCGTTTCGGCTTCGGCAAAGCCGCGCGTCGTCAGTGCCGGCGTCCCGAGGCGGATGCCGCTCGTGACCATCGGTCGCTGCGGATCGTTCGGGATGCCGTTCTTGTTGCAGGTCATGTGAGCCATGCCGAGTACCGCCTCGGCTTGCTTGCCGGTCAGGCCCTTGGGACGCAGGTCCACGAGCATCACGTGGCTCTCGGTGCGGCCGCTCACGATGCGCAGGCCACGCTCGATCAGCGTCTCGGCAAGCACGACGGCATTCCTTGCCACCTGCTGCTGGTAAACCTTGAACTCGGGCGCGAGTGCCTCCTGGAAGGCGACCGCCTTGGCGGCGATCACGTGCATCAGAGGGCCACCCTGGATGCCCGGGAAGATGGCGCTGTTGATCTTCTTGGCGATGGCGTCGTCGTTCATCAGCACGATGCCGCCGCGCGGGCCGCGCAGGCTCTTGTGGGTGGTGGAGGTCACGGCGTCGGCGAAGGGCACGGGATTCGGGTAGACGCCGGCCGCGATCAGGCCCGCGTAGTGCGCCATGTCGACCATGAAGTACGCGCCGATGGCCTTCGCAACCCTGGCGAATCGCTCGAAGTCGATGCGCAGGCTGTAGGCCGAGGCGCCGGCAATGATGAGTTTCGGCTTGTGTTCGTGGGCGAGGCGCTCCATCGCGGCGTAGTCGATCGCCTCGTTCGCATCGAGTCCGTAGCTGACCACCTTGAACCACTTGCCGCTCATGTTCAGCGGCATGCCGTGCGTCAGGTGCCCGCCTTCGGCCAGGCTCATGCCCATGATCGTGTCGCCTGGCTGCAGCAGACCGAAGAAGACCGCCTGGTTGGCCTGGGAGCCGGAGTTGGGCTGCACATTGGCGTGCGCTGCACCGAACAGCTTCTTCAGGCGGTCTATCGCGAGCTGTTCGACGACGTCGACGTTCTCGCAGCCACCGTAATAGCGCTTGCCGGGGTAGCCCTCGGCGTACTTGTTGGTCAGTTGACTGCCCTGCGCCGCCATCACCGCGGGGGAGGTGTAGTTCTCCGAGGCAATCAACTCGATGTGCTGTTCCTGGCGCAGGTTCTCGGCCTGTATCGCGGCCCAGATCTCGGGGTCGACGCGGGCGAGGGTGGATTGGGTGCGGTCGAACATGGCTGGCAGTCCTCTTCAGGGTCGACGCCCCTCGCAGTCCGCTGCCTGCGGCATGAGGATGGAGGGCTGCCCAGGCGAACGGCGGAGCGGCAACTCGCGCCAGACCGAGGCACCCATGGAATTGTGCAGGGGCGCAAGTTCAAGTCGCCCAGGCTGCGCAGTTCCACGGGCGCATCGCTGCTGCGGCTCCCGTCCGCGCTTCCCGGTGGTTCACCACCTCGGGCACTGCTTGCCAAGTACCCTATCGCCAGTCGCGCGGCAGTCGAAGTGTAGCGCTGCGCATTCGGCCCGGCGATTCAGTGCTAGCTGGGCAGCGGTGGCGCGGGACACCCGCCGATGAACCGATCAGCGAAGCAGGGCCACGCGTTCCGGTTCCGGCGGCGTTTCGATCTTCGCGGGCTGGGGGGCGACTGCCTTTGCGGCCGGGGTCGCGCTGGTCAGCGGCGCGGTCGCTGGAACCGCCTTGCCGCCGGCGACATGATTCAGATAGCCCTGCTCCGCCAGCACCTTCCCGGCGTAGCCGTTGTCGTCGGCCTGGTTGCCGGCGCCGACGTAGTAACGCAAGCCGGCCTCGACGCTGCCGGCACGCGCGATGCACTCCTTGAGCACCTGGACGCCGACCTTGAGGTTGGCGACCGGATCGAACGCGGCCAGCACGCCGCCGAAGCGCTCGTACTTCTGGTCGTGCACCCGCGTCATGACCTGCATCAGACCCTGCGCGCCGACCGGACTCTGGGCGAACGGGTTGAAACTGGACTCGATGGCCATGATGGCCAGGATCAGGGTCGGCTCGACGCCGACCCGCGGCCCCACGGCCCAGGCTTCCTGTACGAGACGGCTGACCGGTTCGGGCGCGACGCGATATCGCCGCGCCAGCCAATGTGCCACGGCGGCCTGTTGGCGCGTCAGTTCGCTCGGGTTGGAGGCCGTCGCGCGGCTGATGGCGTCCGGTTCGGCCAGCGTGGCGGCCTCGACTTCCGCCGGCTCTGCGCGGGCCTCGTGGCGGGACTGCAGCCATCCCAGCGCAGTGGTCTCGATGCTCTGGCGCAGGTCGGCGCGGCCAAGCACGAACAGGGCGGCGGTCACGACGGCCAGGCCGAGCACGGCGAGACTGTTGTGGCTGACCTCGAGGAGGCCATTGCCGACATCGCGCAGGAATACCGACATCGAGCCGGTGCAGGCGTCGCGGGCGGCTCGCGCCTTGTTGCGAATTCGGTCTTGCAGGGTCATGACACTCCTTCCACTGCCGCCGCCGCTGGCATCGAACGTCCAATCTGGCGCCTCCGATGGGCGTGCGCGGCGATAATCTGATGCGGTGCGGGGCAGAGCGGGGTTTCTGAACCCGTCGGCGCAACCGCCCTTGGCGTGCCCATTGGTGGCCTCGTCTCGAGAGCCTTGGGCGGGTAATCCCTAGTCAAGGATCAAACTGGGCGGATTCTAGGAAGACTTCTCATAACCAGTCAAGCATTAAGAAGCTGCACATAAGTACATTTGCGTATGAAATATCGTGATCTGCGCGACTTCATGAGCGGGCTGGAAGCGACTGGTGAACTCGTGCGGGTCGCGCAGCCAGTGTCTGTGCGGCTCGAGATGACGGCACTGAGCGAACGCATGCTGCTGGCTGGCGGTCCGGCGCTCCTCTTCGAGCACCCCGTCGGTTACAAGATTCCTGCCCTGACAAACCTGTTCGGCAGTTCCGGGCGGGTGGCGCTCGGGATGGGCGTCGGCGATGTGGCCGAACTGCGAGACGTTGGCCGGATGCTGGCCAGCCTGAAGGAGCCGGAACCGCCCAAGGGGTTCAGGGACGCCGGGCGCCTATTGCAGATGGGCAGCGCACTGTGGGACATGAAGCCGGTGTCGGTGCGAAACCCTGCGTGCCAGCAGACTGTGTTCGTGGGCGTCGAGGTCGACCTGGGCCAGCTTCCGGTGCAGACCTGCTGGCCGGGGGATGCCGGACCGCTGATCACCTGGGGGCTCGTGGTCACGCGCGGGCCGCAGGGGGTCGCCATCCCGCGCCGACGGCAGAACCTGGGCATCTACCGCCAGCAGGTCATCGGGCCGCGACAGACCATCATGCGCTGGCTGGCGCATCGAGGCGGGGCGCTGGACTTTCGCGACTTCACCCTCGCCAACCCGGGCCGACCTTTTCCACTGGCGGTGGCACTGGGGGCCGATCCGGCGACGATCCTGGGCGCCGTGACACCTGTGCCCGATACGCTGTCGGAATACCAGTTCGCCGGTCTGCTGCGCGGCAGCCGCACCGAACTGGCCGATAGCGGCGTCGGCGAGGGCGGACTGATGCTGCAGGTGCCGGCCAGCGCCGAGATCGTGCTCGAAGGTTGCATTCCGACGGCCCCGGCCGGCTTCGTCGGCCGGAGCGATCATGGCGTGGCACTGAAGGAGGTAGGCGGCTACCTGCATGCGCTGGAAGGCCCGTTCGGCGACCACACAGGCTATTACAACGAGCAGGACTGGTTTCCGGTGTTCCAGATCGAGAGGATGACGCAGCGCCGCGATCCGATCTATCACTCCACCCATACCGGCAAGCCACCCGACGAACCGGCGGTGCTCGGGGTGGCGTTGAACGAGGTGTTCGTGCCGATCCTGCAGAAGCAATTCCCCGAGATCGCGGATTTCTATCTGCCGCCCGAGGGCTGCAGCTATCGGATGGCCCTCGTGTCGATCCGCAAGAGCTACCCGGGCCACGCCAAGCGGGTGATGTTCGGCGTCTGGAGCTTCCTGCGCCAGTTCATGTACACGAAGTTCATCGTCGTGACCGACGACGACGTGAACATCCGTGACTGGAAGGACGTGATCTGGGCGATCACCACCCGCATGGACCCGGTGCGCGACACGACGCTGGTCGAGCACACGCCGATCGACTACCTTGACTTCGCCTCGCCCGTCAGTGGCCTCGGCGGCAAGATGGGGCTCGACGCCACGAACAAGTGGCCGGGTGAAACGGCGCGCCAATGGGGGCACCCCATCGCGATGGATGGGGTCGTGGAGCAGCGGGTCGAAGCCGTTTTCGAGAACTTGTTGGGGCAGATCAACCAGCATCGGCGAGCGGCTGGCAGACCCTCCTTGTCATGATCGCCCGATCCGGTTACTGTTGCGCTGCCTGAATGCAGGCAACCCCCTGGCGCAGACCCTGCGCCGATGGAGTCCCGGACCCAACATCCTCCGGAGCTCCGAACCGGTGGCGCGAGCCACCCGCCCCTCCCGCCGCTCGTCGGTCGGGAGGGGTTTGTCATTGCGGGGTTCCTCGGGAACCGCTCGTAATGCCATGCGACTCTCGGGTGACTCGCCCTCTTGTGTTCCCGGGGCGACCGCGTGAATGTCGAGCGTGACGACTCGTGGAAGGGGTCCGGGTCGTCAAATGGCCAGGAGTTCGACCTCGAACAGCAGGGTGGCGTTGGGCGGGATCACGCCACCTGCGCCGCGCGCACCGTAGCCGAGCGCGGCCGGGATCACGAGCAGGCGTCTGCCCCCCACCTTCATGCCCTGCACGCCCTCGTCCCAGCCGCGGATCACTTCGCCGCCGCCGAGGCCGAACTCGAACGGGTCGTCGCGGTCCTTGCTCGAGTCGAACTTCGTGCCCCTGATGCCGTCGTTGTAGAGCCAGCCGGTGTAGTGCACGCTGACCTGCTGGCCGGCGCATGCTTCGGCGCCGGAGCCGACGGAGGTGTCTTCGTATTGCAGGCCGGAAGGGGTGGTGATCATGAACGCGGGTCCTGTGCGGTTGCTGGGCTGCGCATCATGCCATCGTCGGCGCACCATCGCTGGCGCCACTGTGCAGCCGCTCCAGCCAACCAGTCACTCAAGGGCCGTGCCTCACAGACGATTCCCAGCACGGTACCGGCGTT
Organism: uncultured bacterium; assembly: GCA_963802435.1. Taxonomy (GTDB): domain Bacteria; phylum Pseudomonadota; class Gammaproteobacteria; order Burkholderiales; family Burkholderiaceae_C; genus CAIKUF01. Next base: position 35,215 of record CAWDIT010000001.1, on the reverse strand, counting down.
GCGCAAAGCCATGGTCGGTTCGCTCAGGTCGACGGCCTCGGCGCCGTTCTGCTTCGAGAGCTTCTCGCCATCGGCACCCAGGACCAGCGGCGCATGCAGGTAGCGCGGCGTGGGCAGGTCGAGCAGTCGCTGAAGATGGATCTGGCGCGGCGTGTTGTCGGCCAGGTCTTCGCCTCGGACGACGTCGGTGATGCCCTGCGCGGCATCGTCGACGACCACCGCCAATTGATAGGCCCACAGCCCATCGGCACGGTGCAGCACGAAGTCGCCCACCTCCTGCGCGAGGTCCTGCACCTGCGGGCCGAGGCGCCGGTCGACCCAGGCGATGCGCGTGCCATCGGCAACGCGCAGCCGCACCGAACGGGCCGGGCGATCCGCGGGACCGCCGCGCTCCGGCCGGCAGGTGCCGGGGTAGATCCACTCGCCGTGGCGTTGATGCGGGCGACCGGTGGCCGCCAGCGCGCGTGCAATGTCGCTGCGCGTGCAGCCGCACGGATAGGCCTGGCCGTCGCCGATCAGCCGCGCGAGCGCGGCCTCGTAGCGCGCGCCCTGGCGCGACTGCCGCAGGGGCGGCTCGTCCGGCAGCAGCCCGCAGGCGGCAAGCTGGGCCAGGATCACCGCGTCGGCGCCAGCGGCGCAGCGTGGCGTGTCGACATCCTCGATGCGTACCAGCCAGCGCCCGCCGTGGGCACGCGCATCGAGCCAGCTCGCCAGCGCCGCCACCAGCGAACCGGCATGCAGCGGCCCGGTGGGCGACGGCGCGAAGCGGCCGCGGTAGGCCATTCAGATGATCAGCCCCGCGTGGCGTTCGAGCAGTGCGGTTCTCGTCGCGGGACTCTCGAGCTGGAGCACCCACCACTGCAGCGCCAGCCCAAGCGGCGCCCGCCGTCCGTCGTCGGCCTGCGGGCTGCGCCAGGCGTAGCAAAGGCGTGCCGGCGCGCGACTGCGCTGCACCTTGCGCACCACCAGCAGCCCGGCGCGGATGTGCTCGCGCACCAGCGGCTCGGCCAGGAAACCGCAGCCCAGGCCGCGGAGGTGGGCCTCGATCTTGGCCGGCACGGTGGCGACCGTCAGCACGTCCTGGCCCGGGAGCAGGTTCACGGTGAGTGGCGCCAGACGCTGCGCCGAATCGGCCACGGCAATGGCTCGGTGGCGCAACAGCTCGGCGTCGCTCAAGGGTTCGGGCACCGTGGCGAGCGGGTGGTGCGGGGCCACGGCGAACACGAATTCCATCTCGCCCAGTGGTTGCGAACAGATGTCGACCGGCAGAGCGGCCTCTGCGGTGCACCCTATCGAAAGGTCCGCCTGGCCGCTGGTCAGCGCCTCCCAGCTGCCGGCCAGCACCTCGCTGCGCAGTCGCAACCGGGTGCCCGGGCCCGCCGGCGGGTTCAGCGCGTAGAAGGCCTCGCACAGCTCGAACACCGTGACGCGCGAGATGACGCCATCCACCGCGACGGCAAGTTGCGTCTCCCAACCCGAGGCGACGCGCCTGACGCGATTGGCCACGGCGTCCATCTGCACCAGCAGGCGCCGGCCTTCGGCGAGCAATTCCTCGCCCGCAGCCGTCAGACGCGCCTGGCGCGAGCTGCGGTCGAACAGCAGCACGTCGAGCGCCTCTTCGAGCTGACGCACGTTGTAGGTCAGTGCCGACGGCACCTTGCCGAGCTCCCGTGCCGCGGCGGCAAAGCTGCCACTGCGCGCGATGGCGTCCATCATCAGCAGCGCATCCGGGGTAAGGACACCGCGACGGTCCCGCACGGTGGCGGACAGGGTTCGGATCATGGGTTCATCATATTTGAATGAACACTTCAGCGTCCCGGGATGGCCCTCGTGCCGGGGTTGGCCTACAGTGAACGCAACCCGAGGAGCACATCATGATTGCGTTGCGCAAGTCCTCAGAGCGCGGCTACGCCGACCACGGCTGGTTGAAGTCGTTCCACAGCTTTTCGTTCGCCGAGTACCACGATCCGCGCCACATGGGCGTCGGCAACCTGCGTGTCATCAACGAAGATCGCATCGCACCTGGCACGGGCTTCGGGACCCACGGGCATCGCGACATGGAGATCGTGTCCTACGTGCTGTCGGGCGAGCTCGGCCACCGGGACAGCATCGGCAACGGGGCCGCGATCCGCCCCGGCGACGTGCAGCGCATGAGCGCGGGCAGTGGCATCCAGCACAGCGAGTACAACCACGCGCCGTCGGCGACCACGCACTTCCTGCAGATATGGATCCAGCCGAACGTGCGCGGGATCGTGCCCGGCTACGAACAGAAGCACTTCGCCGACGCCGAGAAGCGTGGTCGGTTGCGCCTCGTGGCCAGCGGCGACGGACGGGAGGGCTCGGTGACGATCCATGCCGACGCAGCGATGTACTCCGGGCTCTTCGACGGCGCTGAGGCGGCGTCGATGCCGCTCGACGTCGCGCGCCACGCGTACGTGTTCCTGGTGCGCGGAAGCCTGTCGGTCAACGGGTGCGAGTTGCAGGCAGGCGACGCCGCGCACCTGCAGGGCGAGTCCAGACTCGAGCTTGCGCATGGCCGCGGCGCGGAAGCCCTGGTCTTCGACCTGGCAGATTGAGGCGGGGCTGCGAAGCGCTCTCGACCGCACGCCTTGCGCGAGGCGTTACAGTGGCCGCGTGGAAGCCGCGATGAAGGTGTTCAGCCCGCTACCCTGGGTCGACTGGGTTGCGGTGCTGGCGTTCTTCTCCGGCTGGGCCGGCTATGCCTGGTTTGCGCGTCGCCGGGCCCTCACGCAACCGTCGATTCTGGGAACGACCAACCGGATCCGCCGCGCCTGGATGCTGCAGGCAACCTACCGCGAGGTGCGGGTGGTCGACGGCGTGGTGATCCAGAACCTGTCGACGAGCCCTTCCTTCTTCGCCTCGACGACGATCCTGATCGTCGGCGGCCTGCTGGCAGTGCTGGGCACGACCGAGAAGGCGAGCGGGCTCGTGCGCGAGATCCCGTTCGCTGCGCTAACCAGTGCACTCGTGTTCGACTTGAAGATCGTGCTCCTGCTCGTGATCTTCGTCTATGCGTTCTTCCGCTTCACCTGGTCGATGCGCCAGTACACGTTCGGTGCGCTGCTGGTGGCATCGGCCCCCGAGGCGGGCGTGTTCGAAGCACTGGGTCCTTCGTCGCGTGACGAGTTCGCCGATCGTGCCGGGCGCGTCGTGGGCCTGGCGGCCGAGACCTTCAACGACGGACTTCGTGCCTACTACCTCGCGTTCGCTGCCGTCGCCTGGTTCTTCTCGCCCCTGGCCTTCATGCTCGCCACGGCCGGGGTGATCACGATCCTGTACCAGCGCGAGTTCCGCTCCGATGTACTTCAGGTGCTGAGGTCCTAGGCGGCGCGACTCTGCATCGCTGCGACGTCCGCGGCTCGCAGCGATCAGAGGGCGCGCAAGCCGGCTCCTAGAATGCGTGTATGGCCTTCGTTCACCTGCGCGCTCACACCGAGTTCTCCGTCGTCGACGGCACCTTGCGCATCGACGACCTGGTGGCCGCTGCAGCGAACGACAGCCAGGGCGCGGTGGCGATCACCGACCTCTCGAACCTGTTCGGCGCCGTCAAGCTCTACTCAGCGGCGCGCAAGGCGGGGGTCAAGCCGATCATCGGCGCCGATGTCTGGCTCGAGCCCGAAGGCGGCGACAAGAATCCGAGTCGACTCCTGCTGCTGGTGCAGAACCGTGCGGGCTACACCAATCTGTGCACCCTGCTGTCGCGGGCCTGGACCGACCCCCGGCCGCGCGCGCAGGCCTGGCTCAACTGGAGTCGGCTGGCCGAGTCCGGGGACGGCCTGATCGCACTGTCGGGCGCCGACCTCGGCGCCGTCGGTCAGGCGCTGCTGGCACGCGACGGTGAACGTGCCAGGCTGCTCGCGCAGCGCTTGGCAGGGTTGTTTCCGCAGCGCTTCTACCTCGAACTGCACCGCGCAGGCGGCGCCACGAACGAAGCCCACGTTCGCGCCGCCGTGCCGCTGGCCGCCGCGCTCGGGCTGCCGGTCGTCGCTACGCACCCGCTGCAGTTCCTGCTGCCCGAAGACTTCGAAGCTCACGAGGCGCGCGTTTGCGTCGCCGAGGGCGAGATGCTTGCCAACCCGCGGCGCACGAAGCGTTTCAACCCGGAGCAGCATTTCCAGACGCAGGCGCAGATGGAGACGCGCTTCGCCGACCTGCCCAGCGCGCTGCGCAACGCCGTCGCGATCGCGCGCCGCTGCAACCTCACGCTGGTGCTCGGCGAGCCCCAGCTGCCGGCGTTTCCGACTCCGCTCGTCGACGGCGTGCAGCTCAGCCCCGAGGCCTACTTCCGCCACCTGGCGCACCAGGGGCTGCAGCGTCGCCTCGTTCAGCTCTACCCCGACGCCGCGCAGCGTGAGCTCGAGCGTGCACGCTACGTGCAGCGGCTCGACTTCGAGATCGAGACCATCCTGAAGATGGGATTTCCCGGCTACTTCCTGATCGTTGCCGACTTCATCGCCTGGGCGCGCAGCAACGCCTGCCCGGTCGGCCCCGGTCGCGGTTCGGGCGCCGGTTCGCTGGTGGCCTATTCGCTCTACATCACGGACCTCGACCCGCTTCGCTACAACCTGCTGTTCGAGCGCTTCCTGAACCCGGAACGGGTATCGATGCCCGACTTCGACATCGATTTCTGCCAGGGCAACCGCGACCGGGTGATCGACTACGTGAAGGACAAGTACGGGCGTGACGCGGTGAGCCAGATCGCCACTTTCGGCACCATGGCGGCGAAGGCCGCGCTGCGCGACGTGGGCCGTGTGCTCGGCATGAGCTACGGCCATGTCGACAGCGTCGCCAAGCTGATCCCTTCGCCTCCCGGCAAGGTGGTGACGCTGGCGCGCGTGCCCGAGAGGCCCGACAGCGGCGTGATCTACGCGCGCAAGGAAAACCCCGAGATCGAGCAGCGCGAGCGCAGCGAGGAGGAGGTGGCCGAACTGCTGTCCCTGGCGATGCGCGTCGAGGGCATCGTGCGAAATGTCGGCATGCATGCCGGCGGGGTGCTGATCGCGCCGGGCAAGATCACCGACTTCTGCCCGCTCTACATGCAGCCGGGCAGCGACTCCGCGGTGAGCATGTTCGACAAGGACGACGTCGAGGCGATCGGCCTGGTGAAGTTCGACTTCCTCGGCCTGGCGACACTGACGATCCTCGAGCTGACCCGCAAGCTGATCCGTGAGCGTCATGACGACCGGCGCGACTTCGAGTTCGAGTCGATACCGCTCGACGATCGCGCGACCTACCGCCTGATGGCCGAGGGCAGGACGGTCGCCGTGTTCCAGCTCGAAAGCTCGGGGATGCAGCGCATGCTGCGCGATGCGAAGCCTAGCGTGTTCGAGGACGTGATCGCCCTCGTCGCGCTGTACCGGCCGGGCCCGATGGACCTGATCCCGACCTTCTGCGCCCGCAAGCACGGGCGCGAAGAAGTGTCTTATCCGCACCCGCTGATGGAGGAGGTGCTCAGGGAAACCTACGGGATCATGGTCTACCAGGAACAGGTGATGCAGGTCGCGCAGCGGCTGGGCGGTTACTCGCTAGGCGGCGCTGACCTGTTGCGCCGCGCGATGGGCAAGAAGAAGCTCGAGGAGATGGTGACCCACCGCGCCACTTTCGCGCAGGGCGCGGCAGCCAACGGCATCGGCGAGGCCAAGGCCAACGAGATCTTCGACCTGATGGAGAAGTTCGCCGGCTACGGATTCAACAAGTCGCACGCCGCCGCCTATGCGCTGCTGGCATACCACACGGCGTGGGCCAAGGTTCACTTCGCGGCAGAGTTCGTCGCGGCCAACATGAGCGTTGCGCTCGACGACACCGACAAGCTCAGGATCTTCTACGACGACGCGCGGGCCATGGGCATTGCCTTCGAGCTTCCGGACGTGAACCGCGGCGGCTACCGCTTCGAGCCGATCGACGACAAGCTGGTGCTCTACGGCCTGGGCGCGATCAAGGGCACGGGGCAGGGCGCGATCGAGGCGATCGTCGAGGCGCGCGAAGCGGGGGGTCCGTTCAGGAGCCTGTTCGACTTCTGTGCACGGGTCGACAGGGCGCGCATCAACAAGCGCGCGGTCGAGGCGCTGGTCAAGGCGGGCGCGTTCGACGGGCTGGAGGCGAACCGTGCGTCACTGGTGGCCAGCATCGGGCTCGCCTTCGACTACGCCGACACGCAACTCGCCCACGCCGACCAGTGCGGCCTGTTCGACGACGCCTTCGATTCGCATGCGGCGTCGACCCAGGAGCCCGCGCTCGTCGCTGCCGAACCTTGGAGCGTCAAGGAACGGCTGGGCCTGGAAAAGACTGCAGTCGGCTTCTTCCTGTCGGGCCACCTGTTCGACCAGAGCGCCGACGAGGTACGGCTGTTCGCCAAGCGCCGCATCGCAGACTTGCTCGACAGCCGCGAGCCGCAGCTCCTGGCTGGCATCGTCAGCGACCTGCGCGTCGTCAACGGCCAGCGCGGGCGAACGGCGCTGTTCAGGCTCGACGACAAGACCGAGGCGATCGAGGCGGTGGCGACCGACGAACTGCTGCAGGCGCACCGCGATGCGCTGAAGGACGATGAACTCGTCGTCGTCCAGGGCAGGGTACAGCCGGATCGCTTCTCGGGCGGATTGCGCCTGACCGTGCAGCAGGTCTGGGACCTGGCCGGCGCACGCTGCCGCTTCGGCAAGTACCTGCAAGTGGAGATCAACGGCAGCATTCCGCCGGTGACCGAGGTGCTGCGGGACTTTCCGTCGCGCCGCGTGGCAACCGAACACGGCGAGCTGGCGCAGGGGCTGACTGTTCGCCTGCGGCTGCATCGCGAGCAGGCCAGTGCCGATCTAGACCTCGGTGCGGAGGCGCGTTTCTACCCGTCCGATGCGGCGCTGGAGCGGTGGCGCGCGGGCGCACGTGACGGCTGCGCGCAGGTGGTCTACGAGTAGGCCAGGCGCGTCCGGTAAGCTGCACGGCCATGGCTGTTGCCGATGCTGCTGGCAAGACGACGGGGCTGGTTCTTTCGGGCGGTGGCGCGCGCGCCGCCTATCAGGTCGGGGTGCTCAGCGCCATTGCGCAGATTCGCCGTGACTGTGGCGGAGACAGGACGAATCCCTTCCCGGTCATCGCCGGAACCTCTGCCGGTGCCATCAATGCCGCCACGCTCGCCTGTGGCAGCGATGACTTCGACGGCACCGTCGCCAACCTGCGCGAAGTGTGGGAGAACTTCAGTGCCGAGCAGGTCTACCGCGCCGACGCGATCGGCCTGTTCCGGACGGGTGCGGGCTGGCTGAGCATGTTGTCGATCGGTTGGCTGATTGCCCGCTGGCGCCACGTGCGTCCGCGCTCGCTGCTCGATAACGCGCCGCTCGCAGGGTTGCTGAAGCGTCTCGTGGACCTGGATCGACTGCAGCCGATGATGGAGCAGGGGCACCTGCAGGCGCTCGCGATCACCGCGTCGAGCTACGGCTCGGGATTGCACGTGACCTTCTACGATGCGCTGCTCGACATCGAGCCCTGGACGCGCTCGCAGCGCATCGCGGTGCGCGAGCGCATCGCCGTGCCGCACCTGCTCGCGTCGTCGGCGATTCCGTTCGTGTTCCCCGCGGTGAGCCTGACCCTGGGGGGTCAGAGCGAGTACTTCGGCGACGGTTCGATGCGCCAGTCGGCGCCGATCTCGCCCGCCGTGCACCTCGGTGCGCGGCGCATCCTCGTGATCGGCGCCGGACGCATGCAGGAGCCGCCCGGACCCCGTGCCGGGAGCGCCGAATACCCGAGCCTGGCCCAGATCGCGGGGCACGCGCTGTCGAGCATCTTCCTCGACGCACTGGCCGTCGACGTCGAGAGGCTGAAGCGCATCAATGCAACGCTGGCCTTGCTGCCTGCGGCGGCGCGTGGCGAGACCAGCCTGCGGCCGATCGAGGTGCTCGTGATCGCACCCAGCCAGCGACTGGACGATATCGCTTCCCGCCATCTGCACAACTTGCCCGCCGCCGTGCGGGCGATGCTGCGTGTCGTCGGCGTCTCGGGCGAGGGCCAGGACGCGCGCGGCGGGGCGCTGGCGAGCTACCTGCTCTTCGAGTCGCCGTATACGCGCGAATTGGTCGCCCTCGGCATTGCCGACACGATGTCGCGGCGCGACGTCGTCGCGGGGTTCTTCGGGTGGGACCGCCGCAGCGTGTCGCGCAGCGAACCCGAGGTCGAGCCTTCGACCTTCGACCTCGACAACAGGCTCTACTAGCCCGCCTCGCAGCCCGAGCTATTTCTTGCTGGAGGCCTTGGCGGCAGAAGCCTTTTCGCTGGGCTTGGCGGCCGGGGCACTCCGGAACGGGACGCCATTGACGGTCAGGCCCTCGGCCGAGAACTTGGCTGCGTTGCCCTCGCCGATGCCCTGGACGCGGCCGACCAGGTCGGCCCAGTCCTTGAAGGGGCTCTTCTTGCGCTCATCGATGATCTTGCCCGAGATCGCCGGGCCGATGCCCTTGACCGTCTCGAGCGCCGCCTGGTCCGCCTTGTTGACGTCGACCGCAGCAAACGCCGCCGCGGCAAGCAGGGCCAGGAGTGCGAAGAGGAGCTTCTTGATCATGGTGTGTCCTCGAAAGGTTGGATGGGGAAGGCGACGGGCGCGAAGTCACTTCTCTGCAAGCCCGGCGTCGCCGACAGGCCAGTGGAATAACGAGCAGGACAGCTCCCGCGTTGACCGGGCGCTCACCGCGCCAGCCAGTCCTCGTAGCGGCGCACGCCGGTGGCCACGTCGGCGAATTCGTGATCGCAGCCGGCACCTCGCAGGCGGGCCAGATCCGCCTCGGTGAAGCACTGGTACTTGCCGACCAGATCCTGCCGGGAAGCCGATGTACTCGATCAGTCCCTGCTGCACCATCGCGGCGAGCGACAGCGTCGCCTGGCCGCGGCGAGCGCGCACCGCATTGACCATCGCCAGTGCGACGTCGTTGAACGGCTGCGCCCTTCCGCTGCCGAGGTTGAAGATGCCGCTGCATTCGCGGTGCTGCAGGAACCACAGATTGACGGCAACCACGTCGTCGACGAACACGAAATCGCGCGCCTGCTGCCCCGGCCCGTAGCCGCCGTAGTCGCCGAACAGGCGCACCTTGCCAGTTTCCCGCAACTGATTGAAATGATGGAACGCGACCGACGCCATGCGCCCCTTGTGCTGCTCGCGCGGGCCATAGACGTTGAAGTAGCGAAAGCCCGCCACCTGGGCGCTCGCCGTCGGGAGCATCCGCCGCACAACGTTGTCGAACAGCAGCTTGGAGTAGCCGTAGACGTTGAGCGGCTGCTCGAACGCGGGCTCCTCACGGAAGCTGGCGCTGCCGCCGTAGGTCGCCGCAGACGAGGCGTAGAGCAGCCGGGTGCCTTGCGCCTGGCAGGCATCGAGCAGGTCCTTCGAGCAGCGATAGTTGTTCGCCAGCATGAAGCGTCCGTCGTGCTCCATCGTGTCCGAGCATGCGCCCTCGTGCAGCACGGCGTCGACCTGGCCGAACTCGGCGCGCGCGAAGCGGGCGTAGAACTCCGACTTGTCGAAGTAGTCGCTGATCTGCGCGCCCAGCAGGTTGCGGAACTTCGGGCCGTCGCTCATGTCGTCGACCGCGATCACGTCGTCGATGCCGATCCGGTTCAGCCCGACCACGAGGTTGGAGCCGATAAAACCCGCCGCGCCGGTGACGACGACACGCATCAATGCCTCCCGCGGGTTTCGGTGAAGGCTGACCTGCGCCGGCAGGTCACGCCGCAGCCAAAACCCGCCGCGCCGGTGACGACGACACGCATCAATGCCTCCCGCGGGTTTCGGTGAAGGCTGACGTGCGCCGGCAGGTCACGCCGCAGCCAAAACCCGCCGCGCCGGTGACGACGACTCTCATTCGAATAGCTCCTCGTAGCTGACGCTCGCCGTGCCGAACTTGCCGACCACGATGCCGCCGGCGCGGTTGGCGAGCGGGAAAGCGTCGCGCAGCGTCAAGCCGCAGGCGAGCATCGCAGCCAGGGTGGCGATGACGGTGTCGCCGGCACCCGTCACGTCGAACACCTCGCGTGCCTGCGCTGCGACCTGCACATGGCCGGCGGTGCCGCCGGCCTCGTCGAAGAGCGACATGCCGTCCTCGGAGCGTGTCAGCAGCAGACCGTCGAGCCTGAGCGCTTCGCGCAGGCGTTGCGCGCGCTGGTGCAACTCGGCTTCGGTCGCCCAGGCGCCGACCACCTGTGCCAGCTCGGCGCGGTTGGGGGTGATCACGGTCGCGCCGGCGTAGCGGCTGTAGTCGCTGCCCTTGGGATCGATCAGCACCGGCTTGCCGAGCCGCCGGGCGAGTTCGATCATCCGCGGAATGTGCGTCAGCCCGCCCTTGCCGTAGTCGGAGAACAGCACCGCGTCGTGCACCGGCAGCGCCTGCTCGTAGTCGCTCAGCATGCCGGCCAGCACCTCGTGGTCGGGCTGGTTCTCGAAGTCGATCCGGATCAGCTGCTGCGAGCGGCCGATCACGCGCAGCTTGACGATCGTGTAGAGCTTCGGGTCCTGCCCGAGCAGCGTCGCAATGCCTTCGTGGTCGAGCAGCGCCTTGAGCTTGCGCGCCGCATCATCCTCGCCGACGACCGTGAGCAGCGTTGCCTGCGCGCCCAGTGCCTTCACGTTCAGCGCCACGTTGGCGGCGCCGCCGAGGCGCTCTTCCTCGCGATCGACCCGCACCACCGGCACCGGCGCCTCGGGCGAAATGCGGTCCACGGCGCCGAACCAGTAGCGGTCGAGCATGGCGTCGCCGACCACCAGCACGCGCGCGGCGTGCAGGCGTTCCCGCGTCGGACCGGCGTTCGTCACAGGTCCTCCAGCCGCTGCGCCGGATAGCTGTCCCAGGCCATGCAACCCGGGCATTGCCAGAAGAAGTGCTGCGCGTCGAATCCGCACGCAGCACAGCGATAGCGGTGAAGCGGCCGGGCGGCTCGCCCGACGGCATCGTGAAGCGACTGCGCATCGGCAGCGTCCAGCGTCACGCCGCTGACGGCGCCCAGCGCGAGCAGCTGCTGTGCCGCCGAGAGCGACGGTTGTTCGCGCAGATGAGCGTGCAGTCGGGCGCGCTGGTGCGCCGGGTCCGCATCGAGCAGCGCGATCGCCGCCAGCAGGTCGGTCGACGGGTTGCGCCGGTAGTGCAACTCCAGCTGCTCGCGCGCGACGACCTGCGCCCCGCAGGCGAGCGCGCTGGCGGCGTGGTCGCGCGCCACGAGGACGAACGAAGCCGGATGTGCGACCAGAAGTTCGCCGAAAGCCTCCATCGCCCGGTCGTGCTCGCCCAGGCGCGCAAGGCGCCGACCGATGAGCACCAGGGGCCGCGCCGCCTTCGGTGCAACGAGCTGCGCCTGCTGCAACGCTTCCACGGCCGCATCGGGCTGGTGTCGCGCGTCGGCTTCTTCGGCGATTTCGCACCAGTAGTGCGCGATGCGCGATGCAAACGAGGCCGTGCCGCTGTGCTCCAGCTTGCGTGCGACTTCGATGGCGGCGTGCCAGTCCCGCGAGCGCTCGTAGAGCGAGAGCAGGGCCAGCCGGGCGTCGGTATCGAAGCGGCTTCCCTCGAGTGCGCGGTAGGCCGCTTCGGCGCGGTCGAACAGGCCGGCCTTCATGAAGTCCTGCGCCAGCGCATCCTGCGCACGCTCGCGCAAGGCGACGGGCAGGTCGGCGCGCTTGAGCAGATGCTCATGCACGCGAACCGCGCGCTCGTATTCCCCGCGGCGGCGAAACAGGTTGCCGAGCGCGAAGTGCAGGTCGGTGCTGTTCGGGTCCTGCTGCACGGCCTCGATGAAGGCGTCGATGGCCTTGTCCTGTTGTTCGTTGAGAAGCAGGACAAGCCCCTTGAAATAGGCCTGTGGCGTCTCGCGCTGTTCGCGCTTCCACTGCCTGAGGTCGATGTGTGAAGCCAGCCAGCCGAGCGCGAAGGCGAGCGGAAGGCCGAGCAGCAACCACTGAAGGTCAAAGTCCATCGCGTGGCGGCGACGAAGGCAGGGTCTCCGGCGTGCCTTGCGCTGCGGGGGAGCCGGCGCGGGGCAATTCGGGCTCCGGGCGATGTCGCCGTGCGACGCGCCGATGGCGCCACCAGCTCGGCACCATCGCCAGCACGCCGAACACGCAGCCGAGCACGAAGGCTGCCAGCACGATGAACACCATGCGCGCCTCCCACTTCTGGCCGAAGAACCAGTTGACGGGGTACACGTCCAGGTTGTTCAGCGCAAAGGCGAACAGCGAAAAGAAGATGGCGGCCCGGAACAGCCAGACGAAGATGCGCATCACGCCCCCTTGCCCGATTCTAGGCGGAGGCAGTACACGCGAGCCGCTGCGGCAGCGCGGCGGTCACTCCCGCACGCGGGCGGGAGGCGGAGCCGAGAGCGAGCCCGGCTCGTCGAGCGGCACCTGGGCGTCCACGGCTTCGCGAAGTGCCTTGCCAGGCTTGAAATGCGGCACCAGCTTCTCGGGGATCACCACCTGCTCGCCGGAGCGCGGGTTGCGTCCGACGCGTGGCGGGCGGCGGTTGATCGAGAAGCTGCCGAAGCCGCGGATCTCGATGCGATGCCCACGCGCCAGCGCGTCGCTCATTGCATCGAGGATCGTCTTGACGGCGAACTCGGTGTCGCGGTGCGCCAGCTGGCTGAATGATTCAGCCAGCCGCGCCACGAGGTCTGAACGGGTCATGCCGCGCTATCGAGGCTTCAGGTATTGTCCTTCTGCGTATCGAGCTTGGCGCGCAGCAGCGCCCCCAGGCTCGTCGTGCCGGCGTTCTCGCGCTCGGCAGTCTGCGACAGACGCTGCATCGCTTCCTGGTTGTCGGCGTTGTCCTTGGCCTTGATCGACAACTGGATCGAACGCGTCTTGCGGTCGACGTTGATGATCAGCGCGGAGACTTCGTCGCCTTCCTTCAGCACGTTGCGCGCGTCCTCGACGCGGTCGCGGCTGATCTCGGAGGCGCGCAGGTAGCCCGTCACGTCGTCGTTGAGCTGGATCTCGGCGCCACGCGCGTCGACCATCTTGACCTTGCCGCTGACCGTCATGCCGCGGTCGTTGACGGTCGTGTAGCTGGTGAAGGGGTCACTGTCGAGCTGCTTGATGCCGAGCGAGATGCGCTCGCGCTCGACGTCGATCGCCAGCACCACGGCCTCGACTTCCTGCCCCTTCTTGAAGTTGCGCACCGCCACTTCGCCGGGCTCGCTCCAGGACAGGTCGGACAGGTGCACCAGGCCGTCGATGCCGGCGGCCAGGCCGACGAAGACGCCGAAGTCGGTGATCGACTTGACCGGGCCCTTGACCTTGTCGCCTCGCTGCACCGACTCGGAGAACTCCTCCCACGGGTTGGCCTTGCACTGCTTCATGCCGAGGCTGATACGGCGCTTGTCTTCGTCGATCTCGAGCACCATCACCTCGACCTCGTCGCCGAGGGCGACGATCTTGCTCGGGGCGATGTTCTTGTTCGTCCAGTCCATCTCGGAGACGTGAACCAGGCCTTCGATGCCCGGCTCGATCTCGACGAAGGCGCCGTAGTCGGCAATGTTGGTGATCTTGCCGAACAACCGCGTGCCGTTCGGGTAGCGGCGCGAGACGCCGTGCCACGGGTCGTCACCGAGCTGCTTGATACCGAGCGAGACGCGGTTCTTCTCGGCGTCGAACTTCAGGACCTTGGCGTCGAGCTCCTGGCCGACCTGCACGACTTCGCTCGGGTGGCGGACGCGGCGCCAGGCCATGTCGGTGATGTGCAGCAGGCCGTCGATGCCACCGAGGTCGACGAAGGCGCCGTACTCGGTGATGTTCTTGACCACGCCGTGGACGATCGCGCCTTCGCGCAGCGTCTCCATCAGCTTGGCCCGTTCCTCGCCCATCGAAGCCTCGACCACCGCGCGGCGCGACAACACGACGTTGTTGCGCTTGCGGTCGAGCTTGATGACCTTGAACTCCATCGTCTTGCCCTCGAACGGGCTCATGTCCTTGACGGGGCGCGTATCGAGCAATGAACCGGGAAGGAAGGCGCGAATGCCGTTGACGAGCACGGTCAGGCCACCCTTCACCTTGCCGTTGACGGTACCGGTGACGAACTCTCCCGACTCGAGCGAATTCTCGAGCGACATCCACGACGCCAGGCGCTTGGCCTTGTCGCGCGACAGGATGGTGTCGCCGTAGCCGTTCTCGATGGCATCGATGGCGACCGCGACGAAGTCGCCGATCTGCACTTCGAGTTCGCCCTTGTCGTTCTTGAATTCCTCGATGGGCACATAGGCCTCTGACTTGAGGCCGGCATTGACCACCACGAAGTTGTAGTCGACGCGAACCACCTCGGCGGTGATCACTTCGCCGGCGCGCATTTCCTGCTTCTGCAGCGACTCTTCGAACAGGGCGGCGAACGAGTCCGGCCCTTGGGTAGTGGTGGTGGTTTGGAGTTGGGACATCAGGTTTTCCGATGCAACGGGGTGTTGCGGGTTGGGTTTGACAACCGCCGTGCGAAGGCCGCCCGGCGGGCTCTGCTTGCGCTTCTCGCCGACCGATGTCAGCCGAACGGCCGCCGTTCCTGCCACCACCCCAACACCTGAGCCGTCGAGGCTTCGATGGTCAGGTGCGAGTTGTCGAGCAGGAGTGCGTCCTGAGCAGGCCTGAGCGGTGCAACGGCGCGGTTTTGATCGCGTTCGTCACGGGCTTCCAGATCTGCACGCAAGCCCGCGATGCTAGCCGAAAGTCCCTTCAAAATCAATTGCTTGTGACGGCGTTCGGCGCGCTCGGCGGCGCTTGCGGTGAGAAAGACCTTGAGCTGCGCGTCGGGAAAGATCACCGTGCCCATATCGCGTCCGTCGGCCACCAGCCCCGGCACCCGCCGGTAGGACAGCTGCAGAGAGCGCAGCGCAGCGCGCACTTCCGGCCAGGCAGAGATCAGCGACGCCAGCGCGCCCACCGCTTCCTCGCGAAGTGCATCGGTCACGTCGCGGCCATCGAGCAGCGCGACGCCGCCTTCGAACCGCAAGTCGAGCGTCCCGGCCAGTTCGGCCAGGCCGGCACGGTCGTCACCGGCAATGCCAGCGCGCCGGGCAGCAAGGGCCGCGGCGCGGTAGAGCGCTCCTGAATCGAGGTGGTGATAGCCGAGAGACGCCGCCAGCGCTGCCGCGAGGGTTCCCTTGCCGGACGCCGACGGGCCATCGACGCAGATGACGGGGATCTCCGCGGGCTCGGCCTCGACGACGCCGAAGAGGGTCTCGAAGTAGTCCGGGAAGGTCTTGCCGACGCAGCGCGGATCGAGGATGCGCACCGGCAGGCCTGGGCAGGCGCCGGCGAGCGGATTGAACGCCGCGAGCGAGAAGCACATCGCCATGCGATGGTCGTCGTAGGTGTCGATCGCGGCGGCCCGCCAGGCCGAAGGCGGCGTGATCTCGATGAAGTCGCTTCCCGCCACGACCTGCGCGCCAAGCTTGCGCAGTTCGGTGGCCATCGCATCGATGCGGTCGGTCTCCTTCACGCGCCAGCTGGCGATGTTCTCGAGCCGGGTCGTGCCCTCGGCATAGAGCGCCATCACCGCCAGCGTCATGGCGGCGTCCGGGATGTGGTTGCAGTCGAGCCGGATCGCCCGCAGCGGCCAACTGCCGCGCCGGGCCTCGAGCCAGCCGGGCCCGCTCGTGACCTGCGCGCCCATCGCCGCAGCGGCCTCGACGAAACGGATGTCGCCCTGGATCGAATCGCCGCCGACGCCCTCGATGCGCAGCCGGCGGCCGTCACGGGCAGCGATGGCACCGAGCGCGATGAAATACGATGCCGAAGACGCATCGCCTTCGACATGGATCTCGCCCGGTGAACGGTAGCCGCCCGCTGCCGACCCACCCGCGATCGTGAAGCGATGCCAGTCGTCGCGCGCGACGGCAATGCCAAACCTTGCCAGCAGCTTGAGCGTGATCTCGACATAGGGTCTGGAGATCAGTTCGCCCTCCACCTCGACGACCAGCGGCGCTGTGCCGGCCACCAAAGGCAGCGCGAGCAGCAAGGCTGTCAGGAACTGGCTCGAGACGTCGCCGCGAACGCGGATCGGCCGGCCCATGTCGATCCGGCCGCCACAGATGCGCAGCGGCGGGAAGCCCGGCTGGCCGAGGTCTTCGATGCGGCAACCCATCTGGCGCAGCGCCTCGACGAGGTCGCCGATGGGGCGCTCGTGCATGCGCGGCACACCGCTGACTTCGAACTCGCCGCCCTGGGTCGCCGACAGCAGGGCCAGCGCGGCAGTCAGCGGGCGCATTGCCGTGCCGGCGTTGCCGAGGAAGAGCCGCGCCTTCTTCACCGCCAGCCGGCCCGCGAGGCCGGTGACGCGCACGCAGCGGGCATCCCGCACGATCGTGCAGCCGAGGCCGCGCAGCGCCTCGAGCATGACCTGCGTATCGTCGGAGTCCAGCAGGTCGTGCAGCGTCGTCGTGCCGGCGCTCAGGCCGGCCAGCAGCAGCACGCGGTTCGAGATGCTCTTCGAGCCCGGCAGGCGCACACGGCCTGCGGCGTTCCTCAGCGGGGGAATGTCGAGGAATGCGGTGCTGTACATGGCGCGGGCTGGCACAAGGTCTTGCCTAGCCCTCGGCTCCCTGCTTCAGCGAATTCATCTGCCAACTGCCGCGCGAGTCCGAGGCCTTGCGCACCAGGTCTTCGAGTGCCTCGGCATTGCCGCCGCGCATCACGTGTTCGATCGCATCGAGCGTGTGGCGAAAGCGCAGCGACTGGCGCAGGATTTCTTCACGGTTGGCCATCAGGATGTCGCGCCAGACGGTCGGGTCGCTGGCGGCGATGCGCGTGAAGTCACGAAAGCCCGGCCCGGCGAGCGCCAGGAACTCGTCACCGGCCGGCTGCTTGGCCACCGAGCTGAAGTACGCGAACGCGAGCAGATGAGGCAGGTGGCTGACGGCGGCGAACGCGGCGTCGTGATTTTCCGGCGTCATGCGCAGCACCTGCGCGCCGATGGCCGACCAGACATCGGTCGCCTTTTGCACCAGGTCCGGCGCAGTCTGCGCCAGTGGCGTGAGGATCACCTGGCGCCCGGCGTAGAGCGCCGCGTCGGCATTGGCCACTCCGGACACTTCCTTGCCGGCGATCGGATGTGCCGGCACGAACGAGGTGATGCGCTCCTTCAGTGTGCGACGCGCGGCCTCGACGACGTCGCGCTTCGTGCTGCCCACGTCCATCAGCAGCAGTCCGGGCTCGACCAGGTGGCAGATCGCCTTGAAGGTGGCTTCCGACGCGCCCACCGGCACGGCCAGCAGCACGATGTCGGAGCCCGCCACCGCCTGCAGTGCGGACTCGGCAGCGACGTCGATCACGCCGAGCTTCTTCGCGCGCTCGGTGGTCGACGGCGACTTGCTGTAGCCGACGGCGCGCCTGACCAGGCCGGCTCGCTTCAGGGCCAGCGCGAACGAGCCCCCCATCAGGCCGCAACCAATGACACCGAGCTGGTTGAACATCGTCGTCAAGCCTCCCGCCCGGCCGCCCCAAGGGGGGCTTGCGCCCCCTCGGGGGGCAGTGAAGCGGCGTAGCCGCAGGCTTGGGGGCAGGCTTCCATCAGTGAGTGTCGAGGGGATAGGTGCCGAGCAGCTTGAAGAACGCGCAGACGCCGCGCAATTCCTGCAGCGCCGCGGCAACATGAGGCTGGTCGGGATGGCCCTGGATGTCGATGTAGAAGTAGTACTCCCACTGTCCCGAGCGAGCCGGCCGTGATTCGAGACGGGTCATCGAGACTTCATGAGTCTTCAGCGGCACCAGCATGTCGTGCACGGCGCCGGGTCGATTGGTGACCGACACGACGAGGCTCGTGCAGTCGTGTCCCGACGCCTGGGGTTGCGGGTGTCGCTGCGGATCGGTGACGATCGCAAAGCGGGTGCGATTGTGCGGATCGTCCTGGATCGCCGGAGCCACCACGTGCAGGCCGTACTCGCTGGCTGCGCGCTCGCTGGCGACACCGGCCAGCGTCGCGTCGAGGCTGGCCAGGCGCGCGCCCTCGGCATTGCTGGTCACCGGCCGCCGATCGACATGGGGAAGGTGGTTCGAGAGCCAGACATGGCACTGTGCCAGCGCCTGCGGATGTGCACACACCGCCTGAATGCCCTCGAGCGAATTCTCCCGCCGCAGCAGGTTGTGCCGCACGAACAGGCTGGTCTCGCCGATGATGAACAGCGGTGTCGTGAGAAACAGGTCGAGCGAGCGCGCGACGACGCCTTCGGTCGAGTTCTCGACCGGTACCACGCCGAAGTCGGCGGCCCCGGCAGTGGTAGCACGAAACACTTCGTCGATGCTGGCACACGGCAGCTTGACGATGGACGAACCGAAGAAACCGAGCGCCGCGAGCTCGCTGAACGTGCCGGCCGGTCCGAGGTAGGCGACGCGGGTCGGTGTCTCGAGCGCGCGGCAGGCCGACATGATCTCGCGCCAGATCGGCGCCACGCAGGCGCTGCCCAGCGGTCCGGGATTCAGCGCCTTCAGCCCGTCGATGACCTGTGCCTCGCGCTCGGGCCGGAACGCCACCGAGCCTTCCTTCTTCTTGATCTCGCCAACCGTCTGCGCGAGCGCCGCGCGCCGGTTCAACAGCGCGAGCAACTCACGATCGACGGTGTCGATCTGCGCGCGCAGGGCCGGCAGCGTCGGTTCGGACGGGCGTGGCGTGTCGGCCATGGCGTGCGGCGCGTGCAGTTGCAGGTCTACTTGCTCGCCTTGGCCGCCGACGCGCCTGGCTTGCCCGCGGGGGCGCTGGCAGCGGCACCGCTCGGCGCTGGGCTCGCTGCGGCGGCGCTGAAAGTCGTGCGCAGCTTCTGCTGCAGTGCCTGCAGCTTGGGATCGAGCAAGGGCGCGGCTTCGGCGGTCAGCTTCTGCACGAAGTTGCCCTGCATCTCGCCGCCGAACTGCTGGAACTTCTTGTTCACCGGCGATTCGAGCCACGCGATCAGCTGCTTGAGTTCGGCCTCGGTGAACTTCTCTTCGAGCGCAACGCCGAAGGTCGACGGCGCGAGCTTGATGGCACGCTCGCGCAGCAGCGGCGTTGCCTCGTCGACGTACTTCTTCACGTCGGCCTGGACCGACTTGCCCACCGCCTCGCGCTTGTCGGCCGGCACCTGCGTCTGCAAGGCCTGCCCGGCGGCCTGCATCAGTTGGGCAGCCGGTCGCTCGACGATGCTGCGCGAGATGTTCTCGATCAGCGGTTGCTCCAGCAGCAGCACCTTCTGCACCAGCTCCTTCTTGGTCTCGGCCTGGGCCAGCGTCGCAGTGGCAAACAGCGCCAGGGCCGCGGTGATCATCAATCGTTTCATCGGTTGCTCTCTTCGGGGTTGGAATCGTCACCGGGCTCGCCCGGGGCTTCGGCATTGGCGTCGTTCTCGACGATGCGCTGCACGC
Organism: uncultured bacterium; assembly: GCA_963802435.1. Lineage (GTDB taxonomy): Bacteria > Pseudomonadota > Gammaproteobacteria > Burkholderiales > Burkholderiaceae_C > CAIKUF01. Next base: position 15,858 of record CAWDIT010000001.1, on the reverse strand, counting down.
CGATCAGGCGCGTTGCCTTGTCGAGCGCGATCAGCGTCACGCCCTGGGTGGCGCGTCCCAGCTCACGGATCTCCGACACCCGCGTACGGACGAGCACGCCCTTGTCGGTGATCAGCATGATCTCGTCCTCGGCGCGCACCAGCGTTGCCGCGACGACCTTGCCGTTGCGCTCGGTCTGCTGGATCGCGATCATGCCCTTGGTGCCGCGGCCGTGGCGCGTGTATTCGACGATGCTGGTGCGCTTGCCGTAGCCGTTCTCGGTTGCGGTGAGCACGCTCACCGGGCTCGCGCTCCCGGTTTCGTCCTGCTCGGCGACGAGCATCGCGATCACGCTCTGGGTGTCGTCCAGCATCATGCCGCGCACGCCGCGCGCATTGCGGCCCATCGGGCGCACGTCTTCCTCGTCGAAGCGCACCGCCTTGCCGCCGTCGGAGAACAGCATCACGTCGTGGCGGCCATCGGTGAGGCGCGCGCCGATCAGGTAGTCGCCGGGATCGAGGTCGACCGCGATGATGCCTGCCTTGCGCGGGTTGCTGAACTCGTCGAGTGCGGTCTTCTTCACCGTGCCCTGCGCGGTGGCCATGAACACATAGTGATCGGGCGGGAAGCTGCGGAAGCCGTCGGTCAACGGCAGCACCACGTTGACCTTTTCACCCGTCTGCAGCGGGAACATGTTGACGATCGGCCGGCCGCGCGAATTGCGCGAGCCCTGCGGCACTTCCCATACCTTCAGCCAGTAGACCCGGCCCCGGTTGGTGAAGCACAGGATGTAGTCGTGCGTGTTGGCGATGAAGAGCTCGTCGATCCAGTCGTCGTCCTTCGTCGCCGTGGCCTGCTTGCCGCGCCCTCCACGGCGCTGCGCCCGGTACTCGGCGAGCGGCTGGCTCTTGATGTAGCCGGTGTGGCTGAGCGTGACCACCATGTCGGTCGGCGTGATCAGGTCCTCGGTGCCGAGGTCGAGCGCATTGAGCACGATCTCGCTGCGGCGCGCGCCGAGCTTGGTCTGGCCGAACTCCTGCTTCACGGTGGCGAGTTCGGCGCCGATGATCGCCGTCACCCGCTCCGGCCTGGCCAGGATGTCGAGCAGGTCGGCGATCTGCGACATCACGTCCTTGTATTCGGTGATGATCTTGTCCTGCTCCAGGCCGGTCAGGCGCTGCAGGCGCATCTGCAGGATCTCGCCGGCCTGTTCCTCCGACAGCCGGTACAGGCCGTCGGCCTGCATGCCGTAAGTGCGGTTCAAGCCCTCGGGCCGGAACGCCTCGCGCCCGCCCGGCGTTTCGCCTTCGGCGCGCGAGAGCATTTCGCGCACCAGCGACGAATCCCAGCTCTTGCTCATCAACGCCGCCTTGGCGACCGGCGGTGTCGGCGAGGTCTTGATCGTCTCGATGAACTCGTCGATGTTGGCCAGCGCGACGGCCAGGCCTTCGAGCACGTGGCCGCGTTCGCGTGCCTTGCGCAGGTCGAACACGGTGCGCCGCGTGACCACCTCGCGCCGGTGCTCGAGGAAGATCTCGATCAGGTCCTTCAGGTTGCACAGCCTGGGCTGGTTGTCGATCAGCGCCACCATGTTCATGCCGAAGGTGTCCTGCAGCTGCGTCTGCTTGTACAGGTTGTTCAGCACCACCTCGGGCACTTCGCCACGCTTGAGTTCGATCACGACCCGCATGCCCGACTTGTCGGACTCGTCCTGGATGTGGCTGATCCCCTCGAGCTTCTTCTCGTGCACCAGCTCGGCCATGCGCTCGAGAAGCGTCTTCTTGTTCACCTGGTAGGGAATCTCGTCGACGATGATCGCCTGGCGCTGCCCCTTGTCGATGTCTTCGAAGTGGCACTTGGCGCGCATCACCACCTTGCCGCGGCCGGTGCGGTAGCCGTCGCGCACGCCGCTCGTGCCGTAGATGATCCCGGCCGTCGGAAAATCTGGCGCGGGGATGATCTCTATCAACTCGTCGATGGTCGCGCCGGGGTTCTTCAGCAGGTGCAGGCAGCCATCGATCACCTCGTTCAGGTTGTGCGGCGGGATGTTGGTGGCCATGCCCACCGCGATGCCGCCCGAGCCGTTGACGAGCAGGTTCGGCAGGCGCGTCGGCAGGACGAGGGGTTCCTTTTCCGAGCCGTCGTAGTTGGGCCCGAAGTTCACCGTCTCCTTGTCCAGGTCGGCCAGCATCTCGTGGGCGATCTTGGACAGCCGGATTTCGGTGTAGCGCATCGCGGCCGCGTTGTCGCCGTCGACCGAGCCGAAGTTGCCCTGGCCGTCGACCAGCATGTGACGCAGTGAAAAGTCCTGCGCCATGCGTACGATGGTGTCGTACACCGACTGGTCACCATGCGGGTGGTACTTGCCGATCACGTCGCCGACGATGCGCGCCGACTTCTTGTAGGGCCGGTTCCAGTCGTTGTTCAGTTCGTGCATCGCGAACAGCGAGCGCCGGTGCACGGGCTTCAGTCCGTCGCGCGCGTCGGGCAGCGCGCGGCCGACGATCACGCTCATTGCGTAGTCCAGATATGAACTGCGCATCTCCTCTTCGAGGCTGGTCGGCAGGGTTTCCTTGGCGAACTGGGTCATGCGGGCGTGGACGCTGCGGTCGATGAGGAAGGGAGAGGCGGAGGGCCACGGACGGGCGCAGGAGCCTCCGGGACCGACTGGGGGCTGATTCTAAGTGTCGCAAGCTGTAGCACTTGCGCAACATCGCGTGCCACACCGGCGCGGCGCTGGCCCAAAATCGCGTGGACGCTAAGCCCTATGGCACAATGACGCGTCGGTGGTGAGCGCTCTGGAACCGAGGGTTTGCCAGCACTTTCCGATTGCGATTCGGACGATTTGCAGAAACTCTGTACCTTCCCCCTGAGAGGAGAATCATGAAGAAACTGAACAAGGTGGCAATGCTGTTTGTTGCAGCAGCTTTCGCCGTTCCCATGGTCGCGAGCGCACAGAACGTGCAGCCGTTTCCGGCAAAGCCGATTGCCAACCCCACCGCTGAGCAGCTCAAGTACGCCACTGGCGCAGATCAGTGGCAAGCTTCAGGCCAACCGGTGATGAACGGTACCAACGAGTTGTGCTGGCGTGACTCCAACTGGACGCCGGCCACGGCGTACCCGGGTTGCGACGGTGCTGCACTGCCGCCGCCGCCGCCGCCGCCAGCCCCCGCGGCGCCGAAGGCTGCCCCGCCGGCCCCGCCGCCGCCAGCGCCCGCGCCGGCCGCCGCTCCTGCTGCCCCGACGAGCGAGAAGGTGACCTACGCCGCTGACGCGTTCTTCGACTTCGACAAGTCGGTGCTCAAGCCCGAAGGCAAGGCCAAGCTCGACGACCTGGTCGGCAAGATGGCTGGTATGAACCTCGAGGTGATCATCGCCGTCGGCCACACGGACAGCGTCGGGACCGAGGAATACAACCAGAAGCTCTCGGTGCGTCGCGCCGACGCGGTCAAGGCCTACCTGGTGAGCAAGGGTGTCGAGAAGAACCGTGTCTACACCGAAGGCAAGGGCGAGAAGGACCCGGTGGCGAGCAACAAGACCGCCGAAGGCCGCGCCAAGAACCGTCGCGTCGAGATCGAAATGGTGGGCACGCGCGCCAAGAAGTAGTCTGTCGACAGGCAATCTGCCCGTCCATCGAAACCCCGCTTCGGCGGGGTTTTTTCTGGGCGGCCGCATCCTCGCTACCATTGCGACATGATCAACGCCGACCCCCAGGAACTCGCCAAGTTCAGCGAGCTCGCCCACCGTTGGTGGGACCCCGACAGCGAGTTCCGGTCGCTGCACCAGATCAACCCGCTGCGTCTGGAATGGATCGACCAGCTGTCTCCGTTGCAGGGAAGGCGCGTGCTGGACATCGGCTGTGGCGGCGGGATCCTCGCTGAGGCCATGGCGCGGCAGGGTGCCAGCGTCCTGGGCATCGACCTCGCCGCCAAGCCGCTCAGGGTGGCGCAACTGCATGCGCTCGAAGCGGGCGCGCCGTCGGTGGAGTATCGCGAAGTGGCGGCCGAGGCGCTGGCCCAGGAACTGCCGGGTCACTTCGACAGCGTGACCTGCATGGAAATGCTCGAACACGTGCCCGACCGGGCCTCGATCGTGCGCGCCTGTGCCGAACTCGTGAAGCCTGGCGGATGGGTGTTCTTCTCCACGCTGAACCGAAACCCGAAGGCCTTCCTGTTCGCCATCGTCGGCGCCGAACACGTGTTGAGGCTGCTGCCCAAGGGCACGCACGAGTACGCGCGCTTCATCAAGCCGAGCGAGCTGGCGCAATGGTGCCGCGAAGCCGGGCTGGAACTGCAGGCCACGCGCGGGATGGAATACAACCCGATCACCAAGCGCTTCTGGCTGTCGTCGGACACCAGCGTCAACTACCTGCTCGCCTGCCGGCGCCCCGCATGAGCCGGCTGGGGGGCACGCCGGGTGCGGTGCTGTTCGACCTCGACGGCACGCTGGTCGACAGCGCTCCCGACCTGGCGGGCGCCGGCAACGAGATGCGGATTCACCGCGGCCTCCCCACATTGCCGTTCGAACGCTTTCGTCCGATGGTGGGCAGCGGCGCGCGAGGGATGCTGGGTGTCGCGCTGCAGGTGGCGCCCGAGGACGAAACCTTCATTGCGTTGCGCGACGAATTTCTCGATCGCTACGCGGCGCGCCTGACGCGCGAGAGCCGTGTGTTCGCCGGGATGCTGGCGGTGCTGGCTGCGTTCGAAGCGCACCCCATGCCCTGGGGCATCGTCACCAACAAGGCTTCGCGCTTCACGACGCCCGTCGTGCAAGGCCTTGGGCTTGCATCGCGCGCTGCGGTGGTGATCAGCGGCGACACGACGCCACACTTGAAGCCGCACCCGGCACCGTTGCTCGAGGCCGCGCGGCGCCTGGGCGTGCCGTCGTCGTCGTGCATCTACGTCGGCGACGATCAGCGCGACGTCCACGCTGGGCGCGCCGCCGGCATGCGTACCGTTGCCGTGGCCTGGGGCTACCTCGGCCTGGGCGAGCCGATCGCGGCCTGGAACGCCGATGCGGTGATCGAGCGGCCGGAAGAGCTATTGCAATTGCTCGCGATGGCCTAAGATACCGCTCACCAGGGGCCGACCTGGCTTCGACGCGGGTGCGGAGTTGGAACAGGGCATGCCGAGCACCAGTTCGCTCGTAAATCCACTGGAAACAAAGTAACTGCGAACGATCAAACGTACGCTCTCGCCGCTTAATACCGGCGAGCCTCGCAACAGTTGGCCGATGGGCTGGGCCTGAGGGGTAATACCCGAAGGCTGCGAGGTCATACACATGGGCTCGTTCCGGGTTGCTTCACTCAGCCCGGAATCAAATCAAGTGAATCGGGACGGGGGTAGCGTGCTGCTGCGCGACCCACGGCCCTAAAACCAAATCAGCCAGCTAAGCATGTAGATCTGCCTGACGATGGCCAGCGGACGGGGGTTCGATTCCCCCCGGCTCCACCATCCATGGCTCCGCAAGGGGCCGCTAGTGACCAAGCCCCTAAGTAAATCAACGACTTAGGGGCTTTTTCACGTCCGCATGGGACCGTACATGACCCCTTGCACCGGGTAACAGACCGGGTAACATACCGGGTAACTGATCCAAACCGGCAACTGGACCAAAGTTACCCGGTCACCGGGGAGTTACCCGAAATGGCAGCGACTGACATCCTGAGCGACAAGGCGATCAAGGCGGCGATCAAGGCGGCGACCGAGAGCGGCAAGGCGAAGCGATCTGAGCGACGGCGGTGGGCTGATACTGCGAAGTGCGGCCGAGCGGGGCGCGGCTGGTGGCGGCTGCGGTACTGGATCGACGGGCGCGAGAACCGTGCTGAGTCTCGGCACCTATCCCGAGGTGACGCTGGCCGATGCGCGCCAGCGCCGCCGACGACGCCCGAAGCTGATCGCGGCCGGCACCGACCCGAGCGACGCCGCGCAAGGCCGACAAGGTTGAACGCGAGGCCGCACGCGCGAAGTGACGCGCGATGGCCGATGCCGGCCTACCCGGCCCTGGCACCTTCGAGCATGTCGCCCGCGAGTGGCTGACGACCGTTCACGAGGCGAAGGTGAGTGACGGGCACGCCGAGCGCACCCGGCTGCGCCTGGAGCAAAACATATTCCCGTGGCTGGGCCGGCGCCCGATTGGCGATATCGAGGCGCCCGAGCTGCTGCAATACCTTCGCAAGGTGGAGGCGCGGGGCGCCATAGAAACTGCGCACCGGATCAAGGATGCGTGCGCGCAGGTGTTTCCGCTACGGCATCGCGGCCGGGCCACTGCACCCGCAATCCTGCGGCCGATCTGCGCGACGCGCTGCGGCCGGTGCCGACCCGTCACCATGCTGCAATCGTCGATCCGAAGCGCACGGCCGAACTGCTGCGCGCTGATGGCCGACTATCAGGGCCACCCGGTGACGAATGCGGCGCTGCAACTGTCGGCGCTGCTGCTGCTGCGTCCGGGCGAACTGCGCCAAATGGAATGGGCATGGGTCGACCTCGACGGCGCGACCCTGACCGTACCGGGCGAAGTGATGAAGCGCAACAAGGCCGACAAGGCAAACGGCCCGCCGCATGTGGTCCCGCTGGCGCCGCAGGCGGTAGCGATCCTGCGCGAGTTGCACCCGCTAACCGGGCACGGGCGTTACGTGTTTCCGTCGCTGCTGACCGGCGAACGCTGCATGAGCGAGAACACGGTGAACACGGCGATTCGGCGCATGGGCTACGGCAACGGACGACATGACGGCGCACGGGTTTCGCGCAATGGCGCGCACGCTGATCGCCGAGCGGCTGGGCATCGCAGCCGAAGTGATCGAAGCGCAACTGGCGCACGCTGTAGGCGACGCGCTCGGCAGGGCATACAACCGCACTCAGTTCCTCGAGCAGCGGCGCGACATGATGACGAAGTGGGCCGACTACCTCGACCGGCTGCGCGATGGTGCGCAGGTGCTGCCGTTCAAGGCAGCCTAAGCCGAACTTTGACGCCCCAGCAGACGTAAGTCCTTGATCCCGCAGCGATTGTGCGAGTGCAGGGGTGGGACTACTGGGAACAGTTGGGTGTCAGGTTGAGCAACTCGAACGCCTTGGCCTGGGTCGGCGAGGGGCGCGAGGTGATCACGATCTTGGCGTTGGGATTGGCGCCGGTGTGCGCGATGTTGAGGGTCAGCGTTGCCAGGTCCTTCAGCAGCGTTCTGAAGCTGTGCAGCGGCAGTCCATCGTCGGCGTGCTTGGTCGTGTCCTTGGCCTTGGCGTGATCTGAGCGCACGGCCTTGAGCACCGGCGAAGCGCGAGTCGCGCTGGCCTCGTCGAGGTACTCGTCGTCGAACAGCATGGGCTTCAGACGCCGCCGCATGTGCCACTCGACGTAGTAGGCCAGCATGCACAGGAAGACATGCGCGCGCACCCGCTGCTCGCTGTAGTGGAAGACCGGACGCACGTTCAGATCGACCGTCTTCATCGAGCGGAAGGCTCGCTCCACATGGGCCAGACTCTTGTAGGCGGCCACCGCCTGCGCGCCATCGAGCCGCTGTGCAGCCAGGCTGGTGCGGATCACGTACAGCCCGTCCAGCGCCGCCTCGGCCCGGATGGCCTCGTCCTTGCGGCGCCACGTCAACGTGGTATCCGTGATCGTGAGCTCGAAGTGCTTGGCCATGCGAAAGCGCTCGATGATGCGTCCCACACGCAGTGCGATGGCCTGCTCGCCGCGCAGCGGGTTGCGAGGGCGCTGAGCTGGCCGCGGCGATCTTGGCCAGATCGACCTCTGTTGCCGTCAGCAACTCCAGGCGCTTGCGCGCGCGCTCCTCGGCCAGCGCTGGATTGCGACACACCACCAGGCGCTCGCCGGGAAAGTGCTCGCTGGTCAGCTCGATGAGGTTGCGCTCGTCGAATAGCGACGGTTGAAACGGCCCGTGCTCAGCGGCCAGCTGCGCGATCTGCGGCGCGCGCAACGAACTCACCCAGTCCATGCCCTGGGGCTTGAGCACCTGCTCGATGCGTGCCGAGGTCGAGCATGCCGCGGTCGCCCACCCAAGCGATGCGTTCGATGCCGAAGCGCACTCTGAGCTTGGCCACCTGCTCGGCCACCGTGGCCGGGTCGGCCGTGTTGCCCTTGAACACCTCCACCGCGATCGGACAGCCCTCGGTGGTGCACACCAGGCCGAAGACGATCTGCGGGTCATCGCGCTTGCCGTCGCGCGAATGGCCCCGCGCGGCCAGCTCGCAGCAGCGCCCGGTCAGCCAGGTCGAGGTCAGGTCATACAGCACCAGCGTGGCGCCCACCAGATGTTGGCGCGCCAGGCGCCGCTCGATGGCCGGCTGCGCGTCGTGCAACCAGTCCAGCGCCCGGTACAGATCGTCCACACTGCATTGGCCCACACCCAGCACGCGGCCCAGCGAGGAGGTGGCCGTGTCGTCGTGCAGCGAGCGGTGCGTGGCCAGCTCGGAGGCGGGCTCGAGCACGCGCGCCACCAGCATGGCCTGCAACAACGCTTGCAACTCCTGCGGCGCCGAGCCGAACCAGCGTGCCGAGCCCGAACCGCGCGCCGCACCGAGAACCGCCGAAACGTGTCCATGGGGCAGTGCACGCTCGATGCTCAGCACCGAGTTGGCCGACTCGACGGCCACACCGCCCTTGAGCAGCACGCGGAAGTGCTCGACGAGCGGTGCATCCCAGTGCGACAGGTTGGCCAGCGTTCGCTTGACGACCTTGCCGTTCTCGCGATAGCCCTCGCGCAGCAGAATTGCCGGGGGCGAGTTGCGATTGGGGATCGTCTCGATGTACACGAGTACATGGTGCCATTCCGGCGGCGACTCGCAAGGGTGCAAACCCTACCTTACATGGCAACACATCCACTACTGTACGAACTCAAACTCCGCGCCAATGCGTGCTCTGCGGCGAGTTCGGCGGTCAAAGTTCGGCCTAAGGACTGACATGACCTACAAGGTTTCGAGCTACGACAACTTCCACATGTACGACGAGGACGACGGGCCAGACGAGCATGGCGAGTTTGACCTGGCGACCGAGGCGCTGGCGAAGGCGCGCGAGATCGTCGAGCAGTCCCTCAGACATAACGCGAAGGATGCCAAGTCCGTCCAAGACCTGATCGACCGGTATCAGTCCTTTGGCGATGCTCCCTCGATTCGTGGCGAGCCGAACATCGAATTCAGCGCTAGTCGCTACGCGGCGGAAATCGCGCCCGTGATCTTCGCAGAGAAGCAAGACCGCGCCGTCTGAAGTTAGAAGCCGAGTGCTTCCAGCATCTCCAAGTCGGCTTCGGTATATACCGGCTGCGGGCGCTTGAACAGAGGAGTCGGCGGTGCCGGTGGCGGCTGCTTCCTTGGAGCCTGCTGAGGCGGCTGAACCGTCTGCTTGTCTTGTTGATCCATCACTACCTCCAAGCGGATCATGCCACTTCGGCGCCGTGCATGTCGGAATGCACACCTTGCCTGACCACTGACCCGGGCCACACGCAGACGACTGCCACCGTGCCACCTGTGAGGGCCAACGAAACCCAGACGTATGGCTTCTCGCAATCCCAATGCCACTTGCGTCGACAGCGTAGCTCGCAGAGGTTGCGACATAAACGGGGCAATGCGATGAATCCGCGCAAGACGGTAATCCGTTCCTAAATGGGCGCGTAATAGTAAGGCCCATCGCAACTAGGCATGAGGCCGACAGTGACCGCTAAGACGCACCTTCCACCCATCCCATCGGCTCTAGCCGATGTGGCCCTTGTCGCCGGGCCGACGTGTGCCGCTGTTGGCGGCGTATGTCTCTCGACGTGGCATGACGAGGTGCGCGAAAAGCGTGCGCCGCAGCCCGTCATCCGCGCCCCGCGCTGCACGCGCTGGCGGCTGATCGACGTTCGCACTTACTGGGCCGAACGCGCCGCGCAGGGGGTGGATGCGCAGGAGGCCGAGAAGTCGGCCGCGAAGGCGAAGAAGGCCAGCGCCGCAGCGCAGGCGAAGCGCCGCGTGAGCGTAGCCAAGACTGAATCGTGAGGCGCCGACATGCACGACATCAAGCATGCGCACGGCGCAGGGCGATGCACGCCCATAAGTGAATCGGCCCGCGTTGCGAGCGCAGGCCGAATCGAAGATCACGGGATGGCAGACAAGTGTGATCTTGCCACGATGCGAGCACGACCCGCGCACCGCGGCTGCACGCTGTACGAACTGAGCGATGGGTATCTCGTCGGTCGCTGGAGATGCAGTAAGGCCGTGCCGTGCCTGCGCTCTGTAGGCGACCTGCTGCGTCGGATCGGAGGTGCAGCATGACCGCGCTACCGCACTCGCCCGGCGTGCACTACATGACCGTCCGACACGATCCCTGGTGCCCCATGTCCTACGGCGAAGGCACGACCTGCGCGAGCGGTTGCAATCCAGTTTTCGAGATGGTTGACGAGGCCACGATGGCCGCGCAGATGCAGCGGGACTTTCGGAACCGGGCGCAGCGTCGTGGTGATGCTCGCCAGCGGCGGAGGGCTGCACGATGAGCAACAACCCATGCGACGACTTCCGCGCAGTGATCTTGCGCGCGCTGGGCCACGCGCCCGAGGTGATCGAGCCCGGCCGCTTCCAACGCTTCCCAACCAGTGACCGGCGCGGCGACTCTGCTGGCTGGTGCAAGCTGTTCGATGACACACGCGGCGGCGTCTTCGGCTGCTATCGCCAAGGTATCCGCGAGACATGGAGTGCTGCGAACCGGGCGACGATGACGCGCGTGCAGCGCACGGGGCTGGCGCGGCAAGTCATGGCAGCGACCGCCCGGCGCGAGGCGGAACTGCGCAGGCAGTGGGCAGACAACGCGCAGCGCATCGCCCAACTGTGGGCGCAGTGCGTGCCGTTGGTGCCGGGTGATCCGGTGACGCTGTACCTCAAGCGGCGCGGCTTCGCTGGCGTGTGGCCGCTGCCCGACGTGCTGCGCCTGCATCGCGCGCTGCCTTACTGGCACGAGGGCGAGTGCATCGGCATCTACCCGGCGATGGTCGCGCCGCTGACCGCGCCCGATGGCCGTGTCGTCGCACTGCATCGCACCTACCTTACGCCGGACGGCAGGAAGTCCGACGTCCCGACCGTCAAGAAGTTGACCGCAGCGGCCGGGCCGCTCGCGGGTGCCTGCATCGCGCTCGCCAAGCCCGAGCATGGCCGCATCGGCATCGCCGAGGGGATCGAAACGGCGCTGGCTGCATGGTGCGCGTCAACCATGCCGACCGTGGCCGCGTACTGCGCCGACAGCCTGGCTGCGTGGCGCTGGCCGGCGAATGTGCAGCGCATCATGATTTTCGCCGACGCCGACGATGCCGGGCGCAAGGCAGCCGAGCGGCTGCGCAACCGGGCAACTGCGGCGCGGGTTCGCTGCGACGCGATGACGCCGACCGATGCGGGCGCCGACTGGTGCGACGTGTGGGCTGCGCGCGACGCAGAGGTAGTCGAGACGGAGGGGGCCGCATGAGCGCGGCCGATGATCTGCTCCGCGCGGGGCTGCTGCGACTGGAGACGCCGACTGCGCACCCCATTAACGAGGTGCTGGCCTACCTCAACCGGTTCGTTGCCTATCCGAGCGCGCACGCGGCAGTCGCTCACGCACTTTGGGTAGTTCACACGCATCTGATGGATGCCTGGGAATCGACGCCGCGCATTGCCTTTCTGAGCCCGGAGCCTGGCAGCGGCAAGAGCCGCGCGCTTGAGGCGTGCGAACTGCTGGTGCCCCGCCCGGTGAATGCAGTAAACGTATCGGTAGCGTACTTGTTCCGCAAGGTCGGGGCCGAGGATGGCCGGCCGACGATCCTCTATGACGAGGTGGATACTGTGTTCACCAAGTCAGGCGAGAACGAGGACATTCGCGGGCTACTCAATGCCGGGCATCGCAAGCACTCTGTCGTCGGACGATGCGTTGTGTACGGCAAGCGAATCGAGACTGAAGAACACGCCCGCGTACTGCGCCGTCGCGTTGGCCGGCCTGGGCGATCTACCCGACACGATCCTAACCCGCAGTGTTGTCGTTCGCATGAGGCGGCGCGCGCCGACCGAGCGCATCGAGCCCTACCGGCGCCGCGACGTTCAATCCCAGGCCGACGCGCTGCGCGCTCGAATCGAGGCCTGGGCGGCGAGCGTGTTCGATGACATGGCAGCCGCGCGGCCTTATTTTCCGTGCGGCGTGGAAGACCGCGACGCCGACGTGTGGGAAGCACTGCTCGCCGTGGCCGATGCTGCCGGTGGCGCGTGGCCCAGGCGCGCGCGCGATGCAGCCGAGGCGCTGGTCGCGCAATCGAAGAACAGCACGCCAAGCCTTGGCGTCAGGCTTCTGGCTGACATGCGGCCGATCTTCGGCGCGTACGAGAAGATGCCGACCGACGCCATCCTGAAGGCACTGCACGCGATGGATGAGGCGCCATGGGCCGACATACGTGGCAAGCCGCTCGACGCGCGCGGGCTGGCGAATCGACTCAAGCCTTACGGCATCACATCGAAGCAGGTTCGCATCGGCGCGGCGACTATGAAGGGCTATGAGCGAGCCGACCTTGCCGACGCCTGGCAGCGCTATCTGTCTCTGTCGCCCCAAGGCGGCGAAACAGCCGAAACACCCGAAACCTCCGGCTTGGCCGTTCCGGATGTTTCCCATGTTTCGGATGCGCGCTATGAGAGAGACACCGACGATTGGCGAGGCCGAGGTGTCGATCTGATGGGTGCGCGTGAACTACTTGCCGAGGCAGCCGGCGTGGGCCTGAGCGTCAGGGCCGAGGGCGGCCGCCTGCCAATCCGGCCGGCGTCTAAGTTGACCGTCGCCATGCGCTCGGCGCTGATCGAGGCAAAGCCCGAACTGCTGGCGCTGCCGACGCCGAAACGTCCCCACAAGCTCACGCCAGCGCAAAGTGACGCAGCACATGCCGAACCGTGGGACGACGCAGCCTGGGCCCGTATCGTGGCCCGCGTGGCGCTTTTCATGCGGCGCGGAATCGACGCCACTGACTCCGACGACTTGGCCGAGCGGCTGCACCTGCGCGACGCGGAAGGTGACAACCGGCGCATGTGTCTGGAGTGCGTGCACCTGAGCGTGCGCGAGGCCGGTGCCTAGCCGCCGCTGCTGTCGGTCGGCTGCCCGGTCCTGATCGTCGGCTGGAGCCGGTGCCCGCCATCCTTCATCGCTGCGAATGCTTCGGCCTTGCGCATGGCTTGCGGTGACTACATGAGCAGGGGGCGTGCACTACCGGCCAGGTCGCGCTTTCTGCTCCGGCGGTTGAATCCCGAGAGCCGCGAACAACTGGAGATGAATCGGCTTCAGCCGGTGCTCTGGAGTCGCCTCCAGATCGATCCAGAATTCCTCCGTAGAGGTCGCTTTCCCAAGCTCCGTGTCCTTCGGAAGCCGACCCGACTCGTAGGCCAGCATCGCCACTCTTACCGGTTCCATTGAACACCCCCAGAAATTCGCGCTGGCCGTTGATGCGCTTCGAGCCGTGCGCAGGCATGCTACCCGCGAAGGCCGGCGAGCAGTGCTGTTGGACGACCGCGTGGGGGCGGCCGGCAATCAGTCAACCGTGGCCCGCTTACGGGGCGGGCGCCTTTGGAAAAGGCGAACAAAGGCTAACAGGGGGCGACGACGATGAGCGAGTGGAAGCCGGGAACGCTGGGTGTTGACGGCGGCCGATGAGGCTGCATGGCGGCAGTGGCGCAAGGACAGCAAGCGCGAGGCGCAGCGGTGGCGGCGTGCCCGGTATCCCCGGATCGACTACTACCCGGACAAGGACGCCGATGCGCTGATTCGCAGCATGACGGGCCGATTCGTGGGCGGTGACTTCTCCAGCGTCATTAATCGCATTGTCGGCGAGTGGGCCGAGCGCGCTGCCACCGGAATAGAGTAGTGCGAAGTGCTAGCGGAACACGCGCGACTTGAGAACAGTGGGTTCGCGCACTTAAGCCCTTGCACGCAACGCCGTACGACGCGTCACGACTCACAATCAACAGCAACAATCTACTCACTGGCTGCCTATGGACGAGTTTGCACGTGCGATTGGTTACGCAGTGCTGGGCATCGCCGTCCTGTACGCGATTCTCCGAGCGGCAAGCGCCTCGCCCGCCTTCGGGAGACTGTTGAAGTTCGCCGGATTACTGATGTGGGGAGTCCTCGCGCTCGGGTGGACGGTCCTCGCGTTCGTGGCACAAATCGCACAAGGCAACCATTGGACCGCAGTCGCGACCGTCATCGTGGGCGCCATCTTCTACGTCCCGTGGATTGCGCTCGGGTTGCCCGCGGTTTTGCACATGCTCGGCCTGCGCTCGCGCCCTACTTGGGGCAGCAGGTTGTAGGGTCAACCGGCACGCTGGCTGCGTCGAGGCGAGCAATGCGAGTGGACCTGGGCCAATCGGCAGAACGCATCGGCAATTGGTGGATAGCGCCACGGGCTACATGCGGCTTGGCGGGGAGAGTGTGAATTCCTTCGTGCGCGGAACTGGAGTAGAACGCCAAGGTATGCGAATGCTCGTAGCGTGGTTGATCGGGTTCCTCGCGTTCTTCGTGGTGGGCCTAACCATGATGTTTGCGGGTGATGCCCTTGGCGCCGCCCCTGTTCGCTACAGCGACGGTGACGAGGAGGCGACTTTCTTTGGCCTTTCAGTCATGGGATCTCCGCTCGTTGTGGGTATGTGGGCTGGTCAGGCGGTCTACACAAGGACGTGGCGGGCCGGTTTCACAGAGGTTGGCCGGGTAACGTTTTGGGCTTGGCTCATCGCGACAACGGCGATCGCGGCGGTCGCGCTTGCTCTTGACCTTTCGTTCATACGGCGTCATGGTGCCGGTGCCGACTTCGTGTACTTCATTCTATGATGGTCGTGACATGTGGCATTGGCTGGCTATCTCACCAATGGTGGAAGGCCCGCGTCATCGAGATCGAGCGTCGTCGGTAAGAAGCGACGCAACTGCGCGGCAGTTCCGTTGGTTGCGGGCGCAAACGCACATTCCTGGGTGCAGCCCGCGCGGACGCGTCTTGTATGGGGGCGATTCGATGCGTAGCGACGCTGCGACCGGGTAACTTTCCGGGTAACTCAGCCTTGCCATCAGGCAGGATGTCAGTGATCATGCGGGCTGCCGGGCAGAGTGTGATAGACCCCGGCCCATCTACGAGGGCTCGGATGGTCTCCGGGCCCTTTACTTTTGGCGTTTCCCCAGGGAAGCGCGCCGATGTGCTGCGGGTGGCCACCTGCCGAAAAGCCCGAAATCGGCCACTTTCTCCGCCACAGCCGTCTCTATTCTCCGTTTGGCCTGCGGGTAGGCGCAGATGTGGCTCTTGCAAAATCAACAACTTACGCGCGGCGATTCGCAGCGTAACCCAGGCCCACCAGTCACCAGTACCAACTAGACGATGTCCGTCACTTCTACTAACATCGGCGGCAGTTGATCAACACCGGGGTGCTACGCCATGACTGCTGTTGCATCGTCGCCTTCCGCCCGCTCTGCCCGACTTGGGCTGCGCGCGACCCCCCGAACAGGAGGTGGTGCTGCGCCGTGCCGCCGAGGTGGCCCACAAGTCGTTGACCGACTTCATCCTCGACAGCGCGTGTCTGGCCGCCGAGCAGACCCTGCTGGACCAACGATTGTTCATGGTCTCGGGCAGCCAGTACCAGGCCCTGATGGATCTGCTGGATTGCCCCGAACAGGCCAACGAGGGGTTGCGTGACCTGTTTGCCCGCAAGGCGCCCTGGGACGCGAAGTGACGTTGCGCGCACCGGAGCCCCTGGCCGCGCAGCATCGGCTGGAGAGTTTTGATTGCGGCAAGCCCGCGCTGAACGACTGGCTGTTGCGCCACGCCCGCCAGGCGCAGGGTAGTGGCTCGGCCAAGACCTTCGTCGTTGCAGAGGGCGATTGCCGAGTGGCAGGCTACTTCAGCCTGACAGTAGGGCA